>JBBRLN010000009.1:0-125655 GCA_038231315.1 Caulobacterales bacterium | reverse complement strand
CGGCGCTCTAGGGCCAGCAGCCTCGTGCGACATCCTGAAGCTGATCGGCAAAGACTTCGGGCCGCCGACGAAGTTGGTGGCGGTGCGGGTCGGCCTGCCGGCGAGTTGGATCTGCTGAAGACGCGGCAGCAGTTCCTCGAAGAAGATCGACATCTCCATGCGCGCGAGGTGCTGACCCAGACAGACATGGGCGCCGTAACCGAAACCGATCTGCCTGGAAGGCGAACGATCCACGCGAAATTCGAAAGGATTCTCGAAGATCTCCTCGTCTCGGTTTCCGGAGGGAAAGAGCAGGACCACCCAGTCTCCAGCGCGAACGTGTTGGCCGCGCACTTCGCAGTCGGCGACCGCGCGGCGAACAAACTGGTGGATTGGGGTCGTCCAGCGCACCGCTTCGTCGACAAGGCTCGGGATGAGGGTCGGATCTGAACGCACCCTGGCGAGCTGATCGGGCCGCTCGGCGAGCGCCCAGATCGCTCCGGCGACCGACGAGGACGTGGTATCGTGCCCCGCGAACGAGACGGTGACGTAGTAGCCCATGGCGTCAAGGTCGGAGATCGGTTCTCCATCGATAGCGGCGTTAGCGATCACGCTGGCGAGGTCGTCGGTCGGACGGCGGCGGCGTTCGGCGGAGAGCAATCGGAAATAGTCGTTGAATTCCTGAATTGTCGCGGCCTGTGCGGTCTCCACCTCGAGCGGCGTCCTTGCCGCCTTGGCGCGGTTCACCTCCGCGTCGTTGGCGCCGAAATATTCCTGGGTCAGCCGAAGCATCATCGGCTCGTCCTCATCCGGAACGCCGAGGATCGCCATGATCACCATCAATGGATAGTGCACGGCGATCTCACTGACGAAGTCGCAGGTCCCGCCCGTCGCCTCGAGCTTGTCGACATAGGTCCTGGCCAGTTCGCGGATGCGCGTCTCGAGCCGCTTGAGGTTCCTGGGCAGGAACCACGCCTGAGTCAGAGCGCGATATTTCATGTGGTCAGGCTCGTTCATCGCCACGACGCTGCGGAACTGCTTGCCGGTTCCCGCCTCGATCTGGAACTTCAGCGCGCTCGTGGTCTGAAGCCCGCCGAGGCCGCTCAGGAAGGTTGTATTCTGGCGCGCGACGGTCTGGATATCCTCGTACTTCGAGGCGACCCAGAACGGGTGATAGTCGTCGATCGTCGCGCGGGCGAAGGGTGTATCGCGGCGGACGCCGACCAGCATGCGGTGAAAATCATCCCACTCGGCATAGGATTTCGGATCGGCGATGGCGCGGGCGACATGGTCGTCGAGATGAGCCGAAGCTGTCATGGAGTGTCGCCTGTTCGGTCGAGAGATAGAAACGCCCGGGCGGCTCCGACGCAGAGGCTTGCGAGTTCGTCGTCGCCCAGGCCCGCGCTTCGCAGATAGGCGAACGGCTCCGTCTGCATCAGCGAGAAGGGATAGTCGGTGCCCAGATGGACGCGGCCCGGAGCGGTGTGGCGGATCAGATGCCGCAGAAAGTCCGAATCGTAGACGTTGCTGTCGTAGTAGAGCCTGCGGGCGATTTCGCTCGGCTTGCGCGAGAGCTTGCCGCCGTAGCCTTTGGTGAGGACGAAACCCTTATCCAGACGCCCGAGCATGGCGCCGATCGTCCCGCCGCCGTGGCTGAAACTCCAGCGCAGGGCGGGAAACCGCTCGATAGCGCCAGCGAGGATCAGAGAGGCCACCGCCATCCCGGTGTCGAGCGGAAAACCCGCCATCGCGGTGAAGGTCGGATCGGCGCCGATCGCCTTGGTCGCGAGCGGGTGCAGGGCGTGGACGAAGATCGCCAGGCCTAGGCTCTCCGCCGCGGCCCAAACTCCGTCGAAACGACTGTCGCCGAGCGCCACGCCGTTGATGTTGCTGCCGATCTCGACGCCGTTCATCGCGAAGGTCGTCCTGACCCGCTCTAGATAGCTCGCCGCCAGATAGGGGCTTTGCAGCGGGGCGAGACCCAGGCCCAAGAAACGGTCGGGCCGGGCCGCGACCATCTCGCCGATCACACCGTTGATGTGATCGCACATCGCTACCGCGTCGCCAGGCTCGAACCAGTACGACAGCAGTTCGGGCAGGGGCGACAGCACCTGAATTCCGACGCCGTCGCGGTCCATATCCTCGATCCGGCGGCCCACGTCCCACGATCGCGCGTCGATATCTCGAAACGGCTTGTTATCGATCATCAGGGACGCCGACGCCGCCGTGACGGTCAGGCAGGGCCACCGCGCGTTCGTGGCGGGCGAAGGATTGCCTGGGAAGGTCGCCGGTATGACGTGGCTGTGGACGTCGATCATCCGCCCGAAACAGGGATGGTTGTCGGCCATCTACATCAGGCCCGGATACTGGCCGCCATCGAGAAGGATGTTCTGGCCGGTGATGTAGCCGCCGTGGGCGCTGCACAGAAAGGCGCACATCGCGCCGAACTCCGCGGGATCGCCGAAACGCCGGGCAGGGATCTGCGCCATCGAGCGCTCGCGAAACTGCTCGAGGTCGATCTTCTGGGACGCCGCGAAACGCGTATGGTTCGAGCGCAGGCGGTCGGTGTCGAACTGACCTGGCAGGACGTTGTTGATCGTGACGTTGTGGCGGGCGACGTCACGGGCCAGGCCGCCGACAAAACCGGTCAGTCCGGCCCGCGCGCCGTTGGATAGGCCCAGCAGGCCCACGGGCTGTTTAACCATGTGGCTGGTGATGTTGACGATGCGGCCGAAACGACGCTCGATCATGCCGTCGACGGTCGCCTTGATGAACATGATGGGCGACAGCATGTTGGCGTCCAGCGCCTTGATCCAGGTCTCTCGATCCCAGGTCCGGAAATCGCCGGGTGGCGGTCCGCCGGCGTTATTGATCAGGATATCGGGCGCTGGACAGGCGGCGAGCACCGCGTCTCGGCCCGCTTCCGTGGTAACGTCGGCGACAATGGGGACGACCTTGCCGGAGGTTGCCTCTGCGATTTCGCGCGCGGCGGCGCCGAGTCGCGCCTCGTCGCGGGCGGCGAGATAGACGGTGACTCCGTCAGCCGCCAGCGCCGTGGCGGTTCCCCGCCCGAGCCCAGCGCTGCCGCCGCAGACGATCGCGGTCTTGCCGGCAATTCCCAGATCCATCGTCGGTCCCTTGTGGTCAGAGCATCGTGCTGCCGCCATTCACGCTGATCACTTGGCCGGTGACGAAGCGAGCTTCGTCGGAGGCGAGATAGGCGACCATGGAGGCGACTTCGTCGGTCTCAGCGGGGCGACCCTTGGGGATCACGTCGGTGAATTGGCGCACGAGCGGGTTCCCGGAAGCGATGGCGGCCTGGACCGTGGCTGTGTTCACCATGCAGGGCGCGACGGTGTTGACTGTAATGTCGTGCGCGGCGAATTCGCGCGCCAGGCCGGTGGTCAGCCCGTGCATACCGCCCTTGGCCGCGTTGTAGGCGGCGTGCTGCCAAAGGCCATTGCGCACCGAGTCCGCGCCGATGTTGACGATGCGACCGTAGTTCTGCTCGACCATGTGCGGCAGCGCCTCGCGGCAGCACCAGATGCAGGTCCAAAGGTTGCGATCGACCGTCGCCCGCAGCGTCTCTGGCGTATGTTTGAGGAATTCGCGGATCACGCCGCCGCCGGCGTTGTTCACCAGCACGTCGATGCGCCCGAACCTGCGTTTCGCTTCGCCGATCAACTCGGCGGCGACGTCCATGTCGCTTAGATCGCCCGTGAGTGTCAGCGTCTCACCGCCCAGCGATCCGGCGAAAGCGGCGAGCGCCTCGGCGGCGACGTCGCCCAGCGCCAGCTGAGCGCCGCCGGCCAGGAGGCGTTTGGCGATAGCCTGCCCGATCGGGCTGGCCGCGCCGGTGATCACCGCGACGAGGGGCCGATCGCTCACGCGCCGTTCGCCAGCCGCTCGATCTCGCCGACCGCCGCCATGCCCGGCTGCGGCGCGCCACCCCAATAGTCGATGGACTCGAGGCCGAGCGGCAAGCGCCTTGGCGGGCGGGCGTCGACCTCGGGGAATTCCTCCATGCCGAAGCTGTATTCGAGAGTGATCCCATCCGGGTCGAGGAAATAGAGGAACATAGAGTCGGACGGCGGATGGCGGCCCGGGCCGAACACGATGGGCACATCGTTCTTCTTCATTCGCCAAAGCGCCTTGCCGATGTCGTCCACGTCGGTGACCATGAAGTTGACGTGGTGCAGGCGGTTGGCCTTGCCGTTGCTCAAGCCCAACGAGTGATGGAGACGGTTGGGAAAACACCGCATGAAGGTGACCGCTCCGTCGATGTGATCCGAGGCGCGGAAGTTCAGCGTCTCCAGGAAAAACTTCTCCGCGGCGACATGGTCGCTCACGCTGAGCACGACGTGTCCCAGACGCTCGATTTTCGCCACCGTCGGCGTGTATCGCTCGTCGGCCGCCTCGAAGGCGTGGAAGTATTCGAAGGTCGCGCCGGTGTGGGGTTCGGAAACACGGAACGCGTCGTGTACGCCCAGGCGCGTGCATTCCTCCGCCGGGACATCGAATATCGGGATGTTCAGCGAGCGGAAAATGTCGCGCGCGTGGGCGACGTTCTCCGCGCCTTCCATCTCCCAGCCGATCCGACGCAAGCCGACTTCGGCCGACTCACGCAGCGCGACATCGTGGTGGCGACGGCTGCAGCGAAGCAGGAACTCTCCGTTGTCGGATTCGCCAGCGCGCTGAAGCCCGAGGCGCTTTTCGTAGAACTCGAGCGATCGTCCGAGGTCGGAGACATTGAGCGCGACGTATCCCAGCCGACGGTATCGCAGGCCTTCTGTCATGACGCCTCCATCAGATGATGATGCTGACCTTGCCCTGCTCGGCGATGTCGTCCGAGTCGAGGAAGGAGGTTTTCTGCCGTATGCGGATGGCGCCGGATTTCAGCGTCATGACGTAGCGGTGGTGACCGAAATAGAGTTCGGTGCGGCCACGCTTGCTGCGGTAGGTGGCGAAGTTGGAGGTGACCGCGAACGCCACGTCGTCGCCGCCGGTGATACGGACATTGGACACCATGTGGCGGCAGCGCGAGTGCGGGAATTCCACGTGCGCCGTGCGCTTGAGCAGGCGTTTCACCCGCTCCGTCAGGCGATGATAGTCATCCGCGACATAGAACAGCGACGTGGCGGGATCGGCGTCGTCCGGAGCGCCGGCGGGCGGCACGTAGTAGGTTGCGCCCGGTTCGAACAGGGCCACCCACTCGGTCAGCTTCCAATCGTCCAGCAACGCGGCTTCCTCGAATAGGAACACCTCGACCTCTGCGCGGCCGACCGACAATCGATGGGCCAGGGCGACATCGCCGCTCACGCCGCCGGACCTTCGATGCGCCGGCTCCATTCGCGCCAGAACGCTCGGATCTGCACCTCGTCCTCGATGGTCGGCCGGTCCTGATTGAGGCCCTTGGAGATGTCGTTCCAGCCCGCCTCTACGGCGTTGGCGTAGCCTTCCTGGCAGAGCGCCAGAGCTTCGCAGTCGTCCGGCGTGGCGAAGCCGCCGGGGCCTAGGAACTCGAGATAGTTGTAGAGGCGGCGCTGGCGGGATTTCGGCGCCTCGCCCTTTGGCGCCAGCGCCCAGGCGTTAACGCGCATCTGGTTTGGACCAACCGGCTCGAAGGTCCTCAAAGTGATCGCCATGATGTCGTTGATCACGAAGTTGGGAAAGATCACCATGTTGCGGTTGGTGTAGGCGATGCGATCGGCCCGTTCCTTGCCGAACCTCTTGGTGAGGCTCGCGCGCAAACTGGCGGCTTCGCGTTCGCCCGCCTCGCCCCAGGCGGGCACGGCCTTGGCTATGGGCCGACCCCACGGCGCCCCGTACTCGACAACGGCGTGGCCGCCGCCCAGATCATGTGGCTGGCTGATCTTCACCACGCTATCGCCAAGCCCGCCATTAGTGCTCATGACATAGTCGAAGTAGGTCGCGTGGGTGGGCACGCCGTGGTAGCCGTCCATGCTGTTTTCGGCGAGCAGCTTCCAATTGGCTTTAAAGCCGTATTCCTGAGTGCCCCCGACGACTTCCATGCCGTCTGGACACTGGTCCATCACGAGGTCGATGAAGGCCCGGCTTTCCCCGAGATAGGTCTCAAGGTCTATCGCGTCGCGATCGAAGTTGATGAAGTAGAGGCCGCGATAGCTCTCCAGACGCGGCGCGGCGACGAGATTGTGTTCGCCGTTCGCGTTGGCCCCCTCCGCATAGCTCTCCGCACCAGGGCGGGCGATCAGCTTGCCGTCGAGATCGAAGGCCCAGGAATGATAGAAGCAGCGGAACATCGTCGCCGACCCCTGCTTCTCCCGGCACACCATCGCGCCGCGATGGGGGCAGGTGTTCAGGTGCGCCCGAATTTGACCGCTTTTGTTCCGTGTGAAGATTAGCTGTCGCCCCGCGACCCGGCGCGTCAGGAAATCGCCCGGCTCGGGCGCCTCGGAATCGTGTCCAAGGTAGAGCCAGCATTTGGAAAAGATTTCCCGCTGCTCGGTCTCCAGCACCTCGTTGGCCACGAACGCGCGGCGCGCAACGCGGAAAATCCCATCGGTCGAGCGATCGTCGACGAGGGACGAAATGGCGTTCGGAAACGGCGTCGAAAGGTCCATCGGTCTCCCTCGTTGCGTACAATGACGCTTTCGCTGACCACAACTAAATCACAGCTAAAATGGATTGACAAGCAAATGGTCGGACCATTAGCGTGAATTTGCGTCAACGCTCTCCGAGGGGCGGATGTGGAGGATGCGACGATGCAGCAGGCCGCGATCGCCTTCCAAGCCGTGCGCGGCGCGCGGCTGTTTGAGGAGATCTGCGACCAGATCAAAAGTCAGGTCTCTGCCGGCAAGATCGGGCCTGGCGACAAGCTACCGGCTGAGCGCGATCTGGCCGGGCAGTTCGGCGTCAGCCGTTCGGCGGTGCGCGAGGCCCTGCGTGCGCTCGAGGTCTCCGGCCTGATCGCCCTGCGCAAGGGGGTGAAGGGCGGCGCCTACCTTCTGGAGGAAAGTGCGCCCCTGACCCAGTCGATGGGGGACATGATCGACCTTGGCCGAGTCTCGATGCACGATTTCACCGAGGCTCGCATCCTGATCACCGAGGTTGTTGTCCGCCTCGCCTGCCAGCGCGGCAAGGCGAAGGACTTCGATGCGATCGAACGGGACATCGAGCGGCTGGAGGCCGCCGTCGCCCGGGGCGAGGGCCGTAGCGACATGGCGTACGTCACCAACTTTTACGACCTATTGGCGGCGGCCACCCACAACGAGATGTTGAGGTTCCTGACCAACGGCATCGCCAATCTCCTCACCAAGATGCTCGCGGCCAAGCCGACGGCGCCGATGTTGGACCTAGGAGAGCGCCGCCGCGCGATCCTCAAGTGTCTTCGCGCCCGCGATGCCGACAGGGCGGGAAGACTGCTCACCGAGCACCTGATGCGTGTCCACGCTCGCATGAACGTCTGACCGTGCCAGCGCCGTCAGAGCCTACGACGATGCCAAGGAGTGCGCCATGAACTTCGACCTGCCACCCGAGGGCGATCCGCGCAGACTGGAAGTCCGCGCCTGGTTCGAGGCGCATCCCAAGCCGCGATTTCGCGAGATGGGCGAGGCGGGCTACGTCGTGCCCCATTGGCCGCGGCCCTGGGGTCTGGCCGCCGACGCCGAACTCCAACTCATCATCGCCGAGGAGATCAAGCGCGCCAAGGTCACGGCGCCCAACCTCGTCAATCCCGTCGCCATCAACAATTGCGCGCAGTCCCTGCTCACCCACGGCACGGACGCTCAAAGAAAGCGCTTCCTCGAGCCCGCCCTGGCGGCCGAAGAAATCTGGTGCATGCTGTTCAGCGAGCCGTCCGGCGGCTCCGACCTCGGCGCCTTGCGCACCACCGCGCGCCGGGAGGATGATCACTACGTCGTCAATGGCCAGAAGATCTGGACCTCTCTGGCCCACAAGGCGAAAATCGGGGTCCTGGTAGCGCGGACCGACCCCAGGGCGACGAAGCACGGCGGGCTGTCCCAGTTCCTGATCGACATGGACAGCCCGGGCGTCACCGTGCGCCCGATCATCGACATGTCCGGCGAGGAGAATGAGTACAACGAAGTCTTCTTGGACAACGTCAAAGTGCCCGCCGAGCGCCTGCTCGGCAAGGAAGGCGAGGGCTGGGATATCTCCATGCGCCAGCTCCAGACCGAGCGCGTGGCGCTGTCCAAGCCTGGCGCGATCTGGGGCGCGGGACCCTCGGCGCGTGAGCTCGTGGACGGCCTCATAGCCAAGGGGGCGATGCGCGATCCGCTGATCCGCGACGAGGCGGCGAAACTTTACATCGAAGGAGAGATCCTACGGCTGCTCGCCTATCGCGCGTTCAGCGACCGGATGAACGCCAAGGATTCTGGCCCTGAGTCCGCCGCGCGCAAGGTGATCGCCGCGCCGCACGGCCAGCGCGTGGTCGATCTCGCCAAGCGCTGGCAGGGCATGTCCGGCCTGGTCAAGGGGGCCGAGACGCTTCCGATGCCGGAACACAGCGACGGCCTGTTCGACGATTGGGACTATGCCTTCTGGTTCAATCCGGCCGTCACGCTCGGCGTCGGCACCCAGGAAATCCTGAAGAACGTCATCGCCGAGCGGGTTCTCGGTCTGCCGCGCGACCGGGACCCCACCGCCAAAACGCCATGGGCGGACCTCTTGGCGGCGAAACTGCAGACGGCCGCCTGAGGAAACGATCATGGATTTCGCCCTTAGCGATGACAACCGAACGCTGCGCGCGTCGGCGCAGGACTTCCTCGGCAAGGAGATCGATCTCGATCCGCTGCTGAGGCCGAACGCCACCGTGGCGGACGCGGGCTATGCGGAGACCTGGAAAAAGATGGTCGAGCTCGGCTGGGCCGGCCTGATCATCCCCGAGGCTCTTGGTGGGTCTGGCCTGAGTTGCCTGGACCTGACGATGATCGTCAGCGAGATGGGCCGTACCTTGGCGCCCGCCCCCATGTTCGGCACGCTGGCGGGATCCTGGGCCATCCTCGAAGCCGGATCGGAGGCGCAACAACAAGCCATGCTGCCGCGTGTCGCCACCGAAGGCCTGCGGCTCGCGCTCGCGGTGTCGGATGGCAACGGGCTGAGCGACGGCCCCGGATCGGACACGTTGGCGACCGAAACGGGGAGCGGCTACATCATCAACGGCTCCAAATCTTTCGTGGTGGACGCTGAGGGATGCGACTTCCTGATCGTGGCTGCGGGCCACGCCGGCAAGCGCGGGTTGTTCCTGGTCGATGCAAGGCAGCCCGGCGTTCAGATCGGCTTGCTGCCTTGGCGGGATCCGACGCGTCAGGTCTGCGCCGTGGACTTCGTTCAGGCCGCGGCCGAACGGCTCGTCGCCGACGACACCGCCGTCTGGCCGCGTGTTCGCGACCGGCTCCTGCTTCTGCTCGCCGCCGAGAGCGCCGCCGGGCTCCAAGCGGTGGTCGAGATGACGGTCGCCTACGCCAAGCAACGGGTCGCCTTCGGCCGGCCGATCGGCGCCTATCAGGCGATCAAGCACCAGTTGGCGGACATGTTCAGCGAGGCGGAATGCGCCAATGTCGCGGTGCTGCACGCCGCATGGGCGCTGTCGGAGGACTCGCCGCTGGCGAGCCGATCGGTGGCGATGGCGAAGTCCTATGCCTGCGACGCCTATGTCGCCGCCACCCATCGCAGCATCCAGATCTTCGGGGCCATCGGGTTCACCTGGGAGATGAAGAACCATCTCTATTTCAAGCGCGCGCGGGCCAACGCCGAGATGCTGGGTTCTCCCGCTGTCCAGCGGGCAAGGCTGATCGACATGCTCGAACGCGAAGCCGCGTGACGACCATGGCGCCCCGCCCTCTCGAAGGCCTGTTCGTCGCCGATTTCACCTCGATGGTGGCCGGACCCTGGTGTACGCGCATGCTGGCTGACTGCGGCGCTCGGGTCGTGAAGATCGAGGCCGCCGGCGATGGCGATATTATGCGGTTCCAACCGCCCATGGTCGATGGCCAGAGCCGGGCCTTCGCGCTCTACAACTGCGGCAAGGAAAGCGTGTCGCTCGACCTCAAGACCTCGCAAGGGCTGGAGACCGCGCGTGGCCTGATCGCCAGGGCGGATATCGTGGTGGAGAACTACCGGCCGGGCGTGATGAAGCGGCTCGGCCTCGACTACGAGACCGTTTCGGCGGACCATCCCAAGCTGGTCTATTGTTCGATCTCCGGCTTCGGCCAGACCGGCGCGCTCGCCGAACGACCCGCCTACGCGCCGCTTGTTCATGCCTACAGCGGTTTCGACAGCGTCTTCGCCTCGGTGCAGGGCGGCGACGGCAAGCCGCCCGTCTGCGGGGTGATGATCGCGGACATCCTGGCGGCCTCGTACGCTTTCGGCGCCATTCAGACCGCGCTGCTGCACCGCGACCGCCACGGCCTGGGATCGCACGTGGATGTTTCGCTCATGGAGTCCGCGATGACCCTGGTCGGCCTACAGTTCCAGGCCGCGCAATCTGATAAGCCGCCGAAAACCTTCGTGTTCGAGCCAGTTGCGGCGAGCGACGGCTACATCATGGTCGCGCTTGTTTCCGTGAAGACCTACCTGAGCGCCTACCCGGTCATCGGACGTCCGGAGTGGCTGTCAGACCCCGCCTACAACACGCTCTCCGGCACGATGAAGAACCGGCGACGCATAATGGAGACGCTGTGTGACTGGGCGCTCACGCGCACGGCCGCCGAGTGCGAGCGGACGATGTCGCGGGCCGGTGTGCCCTGCTCGGTCTATCGCAGCCCGGCGGACCAGCTGCGCAATCCAGACCTGATAGCGCGCGGCGTCTTTCAAACTCTGGAAGACGGAGATGGAGCCTTCTCGGTTCTCAATCCTCCATTCCGATTCTCGTCTGCCGATTGCTCCGCGAACGCCAAGGTAGCCACTCAAGGCGAGAATACCATCGACCATGAGGCGTGTAGCCGATGAACCGGCCACAAGATGGGAGATCCTGCGGGGAGCCGCCAATGCCGTCTGCGTCGGCAGGTTGAGAGCTGACATGAGCTAGAACCGCCGAAGGATCGGCGCGTTTACGACGGATGCCCAAGTTCATTGCCATCGGCTATGGCGACCAAGCCGGTTACGACAGGACGGCGAAGCCGGTGCGCGACGCCGCGCACGCTGCCGATGCGGAGCGGGCGCGCCAGGGCGACGTGATGGGCATCGCCGGAAAACCTGTGCAGGTTCGCAACCACGACGCCAGCAAGGTGGAAGTCACGGAAGGCGCGTTTTTGTCTGCCGATCTTCCTGTTGCAGGTTTCGCTTTGATCGAAGCTGCCGATCTGGCTGCGGCCATCGCGATCGCGACCAACAGCCCCTGCGCGGTGGCGCAAGGCGTGGTCGAGGTTTGGCCTCTTCATACCGCGTCGGACGCGAAGGTCTGAAAACGGCGGCCGGCGGCCCTTTCAAATCTGGGCAATGGGCGAGAGCGAGAGGTTAGCTCGAATGCTTGCTGGGAGCGCGGGCATCTTGGCCCCATGTTACGTGGGACGTCCGGCGGCGTGAAACGTCGAGGGTCTAAGACGTCCGGTTAGCTAATGACTCCCTGCCAGGGCTCCAAGCGTCTGAAGTCGCTCGTCGTAGATGCGGGCGAGAACGTCGGCCGTCGCGGGCGCCGCGTCCCGCGCGCGGATCCAGGCGCGCTCGGATTCGCGCAAGGCGTCCTTGTCAGGCGCGGCGCGCATGGCGAGGCTGTAGGCGGCCGTCAGGGCCCGGTCGCGGCGCGCGAGGGCCGGGGTTTTGCAGATTAGTTGCAGGATCGGCGTCATGGCCCGGGCGCAGTCGAACCCCGGCATGTCCTTTTCAGCAATGGGACTTAGCGGATAGGCAGGCCCGGCGTAGCCGTTGTCGGTCAGGAACCAGAACAGCGACTGCGGGAAGTTGACCGGCTTCAGTTCGCGGCCCGCCGGGCAGCCGGAGTCACGCACCGCAACCGCGCAGCGATTGTAGAGCCAGGTCGATGTGCGGTCGAAGTTTTCCATCATGATCGGCCACGCCCAATCGAAGACGCCCAGGCGCAGGGAGTCGGCGATGAAAGCGGCGCATGGGCCGTTGTTGTGCTCCACGCAGCCGCCCTTCGCCGTCTCCATGTCCGCCTGAAACAGCACCCGGTAGCGCGGGTTCCGCGATACATCGACGACCTTGCCGCCGAGAACGTTCATGATCTGCGGCGGCGCGCTGGACCCGGCGTAGGACGCGAAGACGTACAGGAAGCGATCGTCGGTCATCACCAGGTCCGGAATAGTGTCGCCATCGACATCGGTGGGGAATTTTGTGAGCGGCCCGCCGTTCCAGCTTCCGACGTTGGTTCGCGTCCAGGCGCCGCCGTTTGTTTGCAGCAGGTCGAGCTGATCGCAGCAATGCGCCCCGCCGGTATAGGTGGAGATGAGGATCTGGTCGGGTCCGCCCTGGGGGTCGATCAGCCCGACGCCGAAGCTGGCGGACGGGTTGCTCGGTCCCGGCTCCAGCGCGAGACGGTAGGCCGCGGCCCCCGGTCCCGCGATCTCGAGGGTCGGCGCCCGTAGATCGCTCGCCACCTTTCGGGTCGACCAGGTCGGACGCAGGCCGCCGATCTCGTAGGTCTTGGGATCGCCGTCCCGCTTGGCGTCCCAAACCACGAGCGTGTTTCGTGGAACGTTCTGCGCGCCGGGGGCCGCGCGCGGCGATCCCGCAAAGGTGAGGAGGAGGGCGACGCTAACGAGGCCTCCCAGTCCGCGCGCCTTCAGTCCCCGTCTGTTCATCGCGTCCCCCGCCCAATCCGCATGACTTTTTCACAAGGCGGGCTCGACCGATACGGGGTGCGACCCCAAGACCTGGCCGCCGCTCGTAACAACGCTTTCGTCTCAGCCTTCATGGACGGACCACATTGCTTCGGCCGATCTTCCCGCTTAACGTCGTTAGGGTAATGTATCAGACGAGGGCGGTCGGGAGACAAATTCACATGAAGAAAACATTTCTTGCGGCGGGACTTTCCGTTGCCGTTCTAGCTGTTTGTGCGGGTCCGGCGAGCGCGCAACTCCGATGCTATAATCAAGTCGCTCCCGATTTTCGGATGATCTGCTCGGATCCGGGTTTGCGGGCGCGTGACATAGAGGTGGCTCGACTCACTAACAGACTCACCAATTCCATGGGCCCGAACAGCCGGTCGGTGTTGGCTCAACAGAATCTGAGCTTCCTTCGGATCCGCGGCGCGTGCGGTCCCAATCGGGGGTGCCTGCGACAAGCCTATGACGATCAAATTCAGGCGCTGAGATCGATGCGGCCAGGCTACGGCCGGCAACCCTACGGCGGGCCGCCCCCGATGGCGCCGACCTACCCGCAGTAAATCGAAAAGCAACGGCTTCCTCTCGCCTCTCAGCGGGCTTCCAGTTCCCGCGCCACTCCATGGCGGGGCGCCGTCAAGGCAAGTGAGCATAGCGCATCCAAAGCGCGCATTGGTGTCGGCGGTGGCTGAGAAAGCCAGCGAAATCTGCGTGGGTCGGGCCGCAAGGCTCAAGGAAAACTTAGCGAAATCCGTCGCCTTGACCGTGCCTAACTGATCGCCTCACCTCAGCGGTCTGATCGGCCGGGGTGACCATGAGGATAAGTCGCGCGAGGCGGGAGGCGCTCGCGTCCAAACCCTACGACGGTGTGAAGGCGGTCGCGAAGAACTGCACCCGGCGATTGGCTCGCCTTTGTCCCTCATCGTTCCCAGGGACCGTGAAGAGCAGATCGGCGGATCCGTTCGCAACCCGGCGGAGCTCGACCGATGTAAGCGACTGCGTGTCTGCCGGGACGGTGGCTCCCTCTGCCTGTAGACGGCTTGCGATCTGATTAAAGAGGAACGACTCCGCGCTCTCGGCGCGCAGACCACTATTGTCGAATTCCGCCTGCCGCTGTTGCTCGGGCGTTCGCCCGGGGGTGTCGTCGCGGTCGGCATGGCCGACAATCAGGACAGAAACGAAAGACCCTACAAGAGTGCCGCTCTCCGCGGTAACGGCCGCCTCGATGAGTGCATCGAACTGATCGCGCTTAACTTGCGGAGTAAGGTTGTCGTCATTGAACACGATTGCGAACTCGACGCTGCCAGATGCGTACCCAGAAAAGAGCAGTGGCTGGGCGGCATCATCGCCGAACTCGGTTTTCATCCTGCATCTTCCTTGCTTCGAAGAAAGCGACACGCGCACCCTATTGGGTCGAGGACGAGCTAGCTCAATCAATCACCGGGGTAAAGCTGTCGGTCTCGATCGGCTCGATAGGCATTGTCGGACGAAATGCACCGCTGGTTAAGGAGCGACGGCTAGGGCGGCGGGTGGCTCGCCCTCTGAGACCCAAGGCGCCGTTCTAAGCATGCCCTTCTTGCTTTCATGCGAGCCTTTCGGGAGGAAGGTGTTCCGATGTCGGGACAGTTTCTTGGCGGTGTAGGCGAGGCTTCCCACCTGTCGAGGGTAATACGAGGGTGAAACCGTGCGGCGACGAGACGCGATGAAATCCGCTCTGGGCGCGGCGCTGTTGACCGCCGCGGCGCGGCGAACATCCGCTGATCCGTTCATGGCGTCCGCGCAGTCGGCTGATCTCGGGGTGAGATCGATCGAGAACGTTTTCATACCCATGCCCGATGGCGTGAAACTTGCGGCGCAGCTCTGGATTCCCGCGCATGCCGACCTCAAACCGGCGCCGGCCGTGCTTGAATATATTCCCTATCGCAAACGGGACCGGTACCGAGCCTACGGTGAATACTGGGGACCGACCCTCGCTCGGCGTGGCATAGCCTATGCCCGCGTCGACACCCGAGGTTCAGGGGATTCAACGGGGCTATTGCGCGACGAGTACCTGCCCCTCGAACACCAGGACGCGGCGACAGCCATCGCCTGGCTCGCGCATCAGTCCTGGTGCAACGGATCTGTGGGCATGAGGGGTGTGTCGTGGGGCGGGTTCAGCACCTTGCAGGCGGCCGCCCTCGCGCCGCCGGCCCTAAAGGCCATCATGCCGATCAGCGCGTCGGATATGAGGTACACGGACGATGCGCACTACATCGGCGGCGCCTTCGCCCTCACCGGACTGAAATGGGCGACCAGCATGAAGGTGGTCATGGCCGGTCCGCCGGATCCGCAACTCACGGGGCAGTCGTGGGAGCGCGAGTGGATGGCGCGGCTCGACGCGACGCCGCCGATCGCGGCGCGCTGGTTGTCGCACCAGACCAACGACGCCTATTGGCGCCAGGGTTCGGTGGCCGTGGACCTCAACGCCATCCGCTGTCCCGTCTACGTCGTCGGCGGGCTGGTCGATTCCTACGGCAATGAGATTCCTCGCCTCCTGTCCAGGCTCAACGTTCCGAAGAAGGGTCTCTACGGCCCGTGGCAGCACGGCTACCCGGCCCCGGCGACACCGGGCCCGGGCCTCGATTGGGCGGTGGAGGAGGTTCGGTGGTGGCGTCACTGGCTGCTGGGCGAGGCCAACGGGATCATGGATGAGCCCATGTTCCGCGTCTACATGCCGGACGCCACGGCCGCCCAGGTCTCGCCGGGGCCGATCCCGGGTCGATGGGTGGCCGAACGATCCTGGCCGTCGAGCCGGGTCGCGACGCGGACATGGCGGTTGGGCGGCGGAGCCCTCACCGAGGCGGCCCCCGCGCCGGAGTCCGTCACGTACGAAGGCAAGCCTGTCGTGGGGCTGGGCAAAGTCGAGTGGGTGCCGTTCGCGCCGACGGAACTGCCGCGCGAACAGTCCGGCGACGACGCCCGATCGTTGGTCTTCGACAGTCTTCCCCTGGCGATCGACCTGGAGGTGCTGGGCGTCCCCACGCTTCGCGTGCGTGTGTCCGCTGACCGTCCGATCGCCAAGATCGCGATCCGCCTCTGCGAAGTCACGAGCGGTGGGCAATCCTGGCTGGTCACCTACGGGCTGCTGAACCTGACCCACCGCGACGGGCATGAGCATCCGACCCCGCTCCTCCCGGGCCGTCCGGTAGATGTCGACGTCCCGCTGAACTTCACCGCGCACCGTTTTCAGGCGGGGAGCCGGATCAGGGCGGCCCTGTCGGAAAGCCTGTGGCCGCTGGTGTGGCCGTCGCCGGAGATCGCGACGCTGACCTTCGATCTTGGCGCTTCGCGTCTCGAACTACCGGTGCGCACTCCGCCACCCGTCGAAGCGCCGATGCCGATCCCCGTGACGACGCCCCGCCCTAGCGATCCAAAAGACTGGCCGACGATGCGGATCGACGAGGGGCGAAACAGGGTCGAAGTCGTGGAAACCTGGCCAGCCTCGGTCAGCGAAGTCGCCGAGATCGGCGAGACGCTATCGGCGTCCGGCCCGAACGTCATTCTTTCGATGGTCCCGGGGGCTCCGGAGACCTGCGTATGGAAGGCGGAACAGACCGCCCGCTATCAATGGCCCGGCCGGGACGTGGCCATCGCCGCGCACGTCACCATCACCGCGACGCGGGACGCCTTCACCGTCGAAGAGCGCACGGTCGCCAAGCTCAATGGGGAGACCAGGGCCGACGCGCACCATCGGCGGACGATCCCGCGTAAGCTGATGTGACGCGATCGCCCGTCTCCCAGCGTCAGACGTAGCCGATCGCCTCTTGCTGGTCGGCGACGACGTTCTTCCGCGCCGCCCAATAGTGCCACGCGGCCCAGAAGCCCGAGGGAGCCAGGATCAACAGCGCCATTCGCAGGGAAGCGGCGTCAGCGCCGCGAACTCCGGCGAACTGGTCGCTCATCCACCCGATAGCTTGCGGAGCCACGATCAGATTGAGGACATTGGCGAGCACCAGCGAGATCGCGATGAACATGGCTCGCATCCGCGGCGGCGAAAGGTTCTGCACCAGAGCCATGGCCGGCCCGATGTAGAAATAGATCGCTGGAATGAACAACCAAAGGCTGATTTTGGCGACCAGGAGCGAGTGGGTCCAATAGACGACGAATGAGGGGACCGTCGACACCGCCGTCACCGCCGCCAGCAAAAACAGCACGCGCCGCGGGTCGGTGAAGACGGGACGCGACAGCAGCCAGGCGGTGAACAGGGAGGAGGTCACGCCCGCGATCAGATGGATCGGCCCCAGCACCGCGCCGGCTTGGCCCACGTCCAGATGATAAGCGCGCTGGAGGTAGGTCGGCGTGAACCACATCAGGCCCCAACCCCAAAGCGCCGACAGACCGCCGCCCATCATGACATGCATGCAGGCCTTCTGCCGCAGCAGGAACCGGAGTGAATCGGGAAAACTGGATGGCCGGTCCTGAGTGCTGAGGTCCAGGCGCCCGCGAAGGGGTTCGCGAATGGTTAAGAACACCAGCGCCCCGATCAGCACGCCTGGAACACCGAGCACCAGGAAGGCCGTGCGCCAACCGTAGGCCTTCGCCACGGCGCCGGCCATGTCAGCGCCGATCCAGGCGCCGATCGGAGCGCCAAGGGCGAAGATCGCCATGGCCATCGGCCGCCGCTCGGCCGGAAAATAATCGGCGATGATTGAATTGGCTGGAGGCGTGCCACCAGCTTCGCCAATGCCGACCCCGATCCTGGCCAGGAGGAGCTGCAGATAGGTGCGCGAGACGCCGCACAGCGCGCTCATCACCGACCAGGCCACCAGCGAGACCGCGAGAATGTTGCGACGGTTCCAGCGGTCCGCCAGCCAGGAAATAGGGATGCCGAGCGTCACATAGAACAGGGCGAGGGAGACGCCCGTTAGAAACGCGATGCCGCTGTCGGTCAGCTTGAGCTCGAGCCGGATCGGTTCGAGCACGGTGGACATCACGTACCGATCGGCGATGCTGATGGCGTACACGATCGACATCACGACCAGCACGTACCAGCGTGCGCCCGACGAGGCGGATGGCGCCGGTTCGGCGGTGGCGGCGATCGTGGTCATCGATTTCCCCACGCGGAGCCCGAACCGCGTTCGCCCAGCTTCAGCGTCAGGGCCGACCCTCCCAAATGACTTTTTCGAATATCGACATCGATTAATTCAGTTTGGTCGCAACAGCGCGCGGGAGAAGCATGCCGTCCATAAAGCGCGGTGTTCGGCGAGCCGAACACGAAAGCGCCAAGAGATAGCGCGCCCCCGGGGGGCCGCTCTTAAAACGAACGGGGCGCCAAGGATGTCTTGCTGGAACGAAGTCTTGAACGGCGGGAAATCCTCTCGCTACCTTGCGACTCTGCTCACGACGGTGAGTTGGGCGGTGCTCAGCCAAGGCGCGGCGGATGCGTCGACGGCGGCCGGCGGTGGTTCCCGGGTCGAAGAGGTGGTCGTCACCGCCAATCGGGCTGGCGCCGAATCGCTCCAGAACGTGGCCTTGGCGGTATCGGCGGTAAACATTCAAAAGCTCGACCGAGCCAATACGATTAATTTCACCGATCTCGCCCGTTTCACCCCGTCGCTTTCGATCACCGAGAATGCCCCCGGCGACAACAAGATCGACATGCGCGGCCTGTCCACGGGCGGCTATGCAAGCTCGGACACCTCGGACCGATCGCTGGTCGCGGTCTATCTCGACGACACCCCGATCTCGGTGCAGGGCCAGACCCCCGATCTTCGGGTCTTTGACCTGGACCGCGTCGAAGTCCTTCGCGGTCCGCAGGGCACGCTCTACGGCGCGGGTTCAATGGCAGGTACGATCCGGTTCATTACGGCCAAGCCTTCCACCCACGCCTTCTTTGGCACGGCCGAGGTCACCGGCTCGGAAACCGAACATGGCTCGGGCAACTACAGCGTGCGCGGCATGGTCAATATTCCGCTGGTCAACGACAAGCTGGCCGTCCGGGCGACGGTCTATCAAGGCGAAGATTCCGGCTTCATCGACAATATCGGATTGCGCAACAAGAAGGGCGCCAACCTCGATCGCACTACCCAGGCGCGAGGCGTCATCCGCTGGACGCCGACCGACAAGCTCACGATCGATGCGAGCGTCACATATGAGAAGAGCCACGCCTACGGACTAAACCAGGGGCTCTCGGGCCTGCCCGACTACACGTTCTCGTCGAACTCGCCAGAGGGAACGCGCGACGACTTCACCCTCTACAGCGTGAACGGTGACTATGATCTCGGTTTCGCTGATCTCGTATCGTCGACCGCCTATACCTGGCGGCGCATCGGTTTCAGCGCGAGCCCCGAGCCGCAGATCGGCTATTTCTTCCAGAACTACGGCGGTCCCGGCCCCTTTCCGAACGCTTATCCCCTGTTCAATCAGCCCGCATCGTACAATCAGGCCGTCACGAACTCGATCCCGGCTGAAGAGTATCAGATCACCAACAAGATTCATGACTTCATGCAGGAAGTCCGCTTGGTTTCAAAGAACGGCGGCCCCATTCACTGGACGGTCGGCGCCTTCTACGAACATCAACGGCGAAATCTTTATCAGGACATCCCTACTCCAGGGTTCGACACTCTGTCTTATGAGAACTATTTCTACGGCCCATTCAACGTCCCAGGCGGCCTATACAATTCGAAGACGGTCGACGCCGCTTTCAATCCCAACGATATATTTTCAGGCCTACAGAATCAGAGCGAGCACCAGATCGCGCTGTTCACCGACGATACCTGGCACGCGACCAGCAAACTCGATCTGACGGCCGGCGTGCGCTACTTCAACTTCAAGGAGAACTACTACCTGTTCGAGGGCGGTGTTTACGGCGTCGTCAACCACGTACCCCTGACGCAAAACGCGTCGCTGTCGTCTCACGGCTTCAATCCGCGGTTCAACATCTCCTATCACGCGAACGATGATGTCCTGCTGTACGCCGAAGCCGCGAAGGGCTTCCGTTATGGTGGCGCGAACCAGCCTGTGCCACTCGGCGACACCGGGATCGCGGGCCAATGCACGAAGAACCTTGCGTCCTACGGCTACACGTCGGCGCCGCTTACGTTCGGGCCGGACTCCCTGTGGAGCTATTCGGTCGGCGAAAAGGCGAAGCTCGCCAAGGGACGCCTGACGTTCAATACCGACGCTTACTGGGTCGAATGGAGCGACGTCCAGACCCGTCTTCTTCTGAACTGCTCCTACTTCTTCACCGCGAACAAGGGCAAGATCCGCAGCCGCGGCGTCGAAATCGAATCGGTCTTCAAGCTTTCGCCGGAATTCACCCTCAGCGGCAACGCCTCCTACAACGACGCCCGCGCGGAGGGTGACATCCCGACGGTCGGAGCATTCAATGGCGACCGCGCACCCTATTTCCCGAGGTGGATCGCCGGGATTTCGGCCTTCTACGATCGCGATCTCTTCAGCGGCTCAGTCCACGCGCAGTTGAGCTATAGTTATCGGGGAGATGAGCACACGACGTTCAACCCGTTGGCGACGACCATCACCAATGGAAAGCTGGTCGCCACGGGACCAAGCGCCACATTCGCCGTGATCCCGGCCAACAACAACGTCGATGCCTCGATCGCCTACGATTTCGGCAACTACGAGATCGGCATCTTCGGTCACAACCTGACGGACGGGGTCAAGGTGACGAACATCGGGCGCGCGACCTATTATCAGATCTACCAGGCCGGATCCCGCGTGACCTATGCGCGGCCGCGGACGATCGGCGGTCGACTGAGCGTGAAGTTCTAGCGATCGCGATGCGCCGGGTCACCGTCCTGGCGCTGGTTCTGGCGGCAGGCGGTGGACATGCGGCTGCCGGCGCGGCGGCGGCGCCGGTGGACGCACCCGAGCTGGCCGCGCCGGGCGCTTTCGCCGTGGGCGTGTCGAGCGAAGCCTTTGCCCCGTCCGAACCGGGTACGCGACTGGGCCGTCCCCTCGCCGTGGACATCTGGTACCCGGCGACGACCGCCGTTTCCGGACCCAAGGTCGTGTACTCGGGCGCCTTGACCGGCGAGGACGGTCGCGACGTGGCCTTCGCTAGCGGGGGTTCGGCGGTGCGAGACGCCGCTCCACGACCAGGATCGTATCCTCTGGTGATTCTCGCCCACGGCTACGGCGGCACGCCGGTGGCGATGACGTGGCTCAGCGAGAACCTGGCTTCGAAAGGTTATGTGGTGGTGGGTCCTCATTTCGAGGACCCCCCGATCACCGATCCACGGAAGGCGAGCATCCCCCTCACCCGGCGTCCGCTGGATATCGCTTTCGTCGCGCGGGAAGCCCAACGGATGTCGCGGGAACACCGCGGCTCTTTGCGTTTCGCCGATGGCGCACACACCGTTCTGGTCGGCTACTCCATGGGGGGTTACGGCGTCTTGACGGACGCTGGGGCCGGCCTCGATCGGACGATGGCGCCGATGAGCCGGGGCGGCCTAACCGACTATGTGAGTGGAGGCCCCGCCGCCGCTTCGCTGCGGGTCGTCGACCTCAAGGCCGTGGTCGCGATCTCACCCGCCGGGCGGTTTGGCGGATTGCCCGCCTGGGGCAAAGCCGGCTTGGCGAGCGTAACCGCGCCCACGCTCTTCATCGTGGGCGATGCCGATACCCTCGTAGGCTACGACCCCGGTGTTAAGACGCTTTTCGAAGACGAGACCTCGGCGCCCCGGTACCTGCTGACGTTCGAGAACGCGGGTCATTCCATCGGTATGAACGCGGCGCCCGCGCAGATGCGCGGCGCCCTGTGGGATCAAGACTGGTTCGAGGACCCTGTATGGCGAAAGGAACGGGTCATCGCGATCCAGCTCCACTTCATCACCGCTTTTTTGGACGTCTACGTAAAGGGCGACGCTCCGAAGCGCGGCTACCTGGACGTCGCCACACCGATATCCAACAGGGCGGTGTGGTTGGGTGGCCGGGGCGAAAGCTGGAGCGCGTACAGCACTGGCGCTGGGCCTGGCGCCGTTTGGAAAGGGTTCCAGCGCGGTCACGCCACGGGCCTGGAGCTTCATTTCAAGGCTTCGCGCGCTGTCCCTTGAGGGGCCGGCTACGCCAGCTCGCCGAGCGCCTCGCGGAGAGGATCCAACCACGGCTCGAAGTTGCGCCAGTGCTCGAGCCCCTCGTTGAAAATCGGCTTGCGGACCTGCTCGGAACTCGCGGTGCGCACGGCGCGAGGGTTGGCGTGAAAAGCCAGGCAAGCTTGCTCGTACGGCAATCCGCAAAAATCCAGCAAGCGGCGGACCTCCGCCTCGGTGTCCCGAACCAGCGCCTCGTAGTCGACGCGAAGCACGGCGCCGGGAAGCACGGCGTCGTAGTGCGCCATCATCGCGACGTAGCTCCGGTAGTAACGGCCGATATCGCGCAGATCGTAGGAAAAGGCGTGGCCGGCGGCAAAGTGCTGTTTGAATAGCGAAAACCCCGCGGCCATCGGCGCCCTCCTGGCATCGATGATCTTAGCGTTGGGCAAGGCGAGGCGGATGAGCCCCAAATGGTGGAAATTGTTCGGCATCTTGTCGACGAACCGTAAGCGGCGGCCGCGGCGATAAATTCTGGTTCCTGTCATGTAGCGCTCGCCTATCGCGGCCAGTTGCGATGTCGCTAGCATCGCGACGGAGGCGGGGTAGCGGCCGTTGGAACCGGCGGCCAGCTCGCGCGCGATGGTCATCATGGTCGGCAACTCACCGCATCCCTCGACCTGGGAATGGCTGGCCAGGATCTGCTCGATGAGGGTCGATCCCACGCGCGGCAGGCCGACGATGAAGATCGGCGCCGGGTCGAAAGGCGCTATGTCGGGCCGCTCGACAGCGCTGCGCTCGAAGACCTCCGGCGTGAAAGCGTCCTGCGCCGCCGCCAACGCTGCTTCAGACCTGTCGGCGTCGAACGGACGAAGCGCGCGCCCGATGGCCGCACCCGCCGCGTAGCTGTGGAAGGAGTCCTCGAACCGGCCCGCTTGCTCCAGCGCGCGGCCCAGTGCGTACTGGAGATGGAGACGTTCATTCGCATCACTGCCGCCCGAGGCGATGCGCGCACACAGGACAGCTTCGTCGCCAGGCGACAGGCTTGAATCTTTTAGACTGGCGAGGCTCCAGTAGGCCTCTCCCACCGGCCCGGGGAGCGCGAGGCGGCGGCGATAGGCGGCTACTGCGGCGGCGCGATCGCCGAGCGCCCGCAACGCGTGCCCGAGACTGAGCCAGAGGGCGGGTTCGTCAGGATATTCGTCGAGCAGGGCGCGATAGAGTTCGACAGCGCGATCGTAGTCGCCGACCGCCGCGGCGCAGGCGGCAAGCAAGGTTCGATAGGCCATCTCCTCAGGGGAGTTCGCAACGAGAGTCGCCGCGAGGCCGAAGGCTTCATCGTCCGCTTGGCGTCGATGGAGCAGTGTCGCCAGATCGTAGGCCGCCTCTCGCGAGCTGGGCGAGTGGCCGAGACACAGGCGGAGCGCCCCCTCGGCCCCCCCGGCGTCGCCCAGGCGGGCCAGCGAGGCGGCCAAGGCGCGCCAGGTGTCGACGGACGCCGGTTGCAGACGAACCGCATGATGCAGGCTGACTACGGCGGCCGCGTCGTTCGCCGACGCCGCCAGAGCCAGACCCAGTTCCCTGTGCGCCGGCGCCGAGCGCGGTTGGCTATGGGCGAGGGGTTCCAGAACCGCCCTCGCGGCGTCAAGGTCTCCCAACCGCCGCAAAGCGGCGCCAAGGACAAGGCGCGCCCGCGGATCGGACGGGGTGCGCATCAGGATTTCTCTCGACAAGCTCGCGGCCCGGCCGACGTCGGTCTGGAGCGCCCCGGCCGCTTCGGCCAGCGCTTCGTCCAATCCCTCGGTCGATGTCGGCGGCGTCATGACATTCGGGCGGTCGGCCCACCTTCGTGGGCCCGACTCCCGAGCGTGAAGCGACTGATCAGCCAGGACCGCAACAGGGCCACGGCCGGATCCCCCAAATCCTCGGCGTGCGACTTCAGATAGTAGCCGTAGCCCTCTTCGAAAACCGCGGGAAACGGAGCCACAAGGGCGCCCGCCTTGAGTTCTTCGGCGAACATGTCGATGTCCGCCAACGCCACACCACCGCCGGAAATCGCGTAACGCACCGCCGAATAGGCCGTGTCGAACGCCAGTCCCCGGTCGGGCTCAGTCGAAATTCCGCACTGACGAAGGAAGTTCGCCCACAGAAAAGCCCGCGGTTCATTGTCGAGCTTCACGTGCAGCAGCTCGGCGCCCGCGACGAAATCCTTCAGACCCTGGCCTTCCCTGGCTTGCGCCAGGCCAGGGGAACACACCGGAGTGACCCGGACATTCCACAGCAGATCGGTGATCTTGTCATCGGCGGTAGGCCGATCATAGACGATGGCCATGTCTAGATCGGTGGTCGGCAGACCGGTGACATGGGCGCTGGTGACATCGATCAAGATGTCGGGAAACTCCCGTCGAAATTCCTGGAGGATCGGCAAGGCAAGGTGATTTAGCAAGGACGGCGGCATGTGCACCCGCAGGTTCCGACCGGTGCGCTCGCCGTCCTTGATCGTGTTCAGCACCTGCTCCAGACGATCGAAGCATTTACGGACCACCGGGAGGAGGATCGCGCCTTCGTCGGTCAGAACGAGGTGCTGCGGCCGGCGCTCCAACAACTTCTTGCCGAGCAGGTCTTCCAGGCTCAGCACATGTCTGCTGAGCGCGCTTTGCGAGACGCGCAGGGCCTGGGCGCCGGCTGTGAAACTGAGATGCTGGCCAACCGCGTCGAAGGCTCTGAGCGCGTTCAGCGGCAGCCAGGGACGGTTGATCACTTCGTTTCTCCACGCGCTCGATCGCGGCGGCTGGGTCGGTCGCCGGAAGTCTTTCTACAGGGCTGCTGTTTTCTACCGTCAAATTCGATGACGATATGCGGAAATGCGATTGTCCGCGCCCATCGCCGGCATGCGAACTATCACGACAGTCACGGGACGCCAGATGATCGACCTGAACACGATCGCGACATGGCTGGCTGATCGCCGCGCCGGCCACAGTCTGCCTCGAGCGCTTTACAACGAGGCGGAAGCCTTCGACTTCGATATGACCGCTATCTTCGGGCGCAGCTGGATCATGGTCGGGTTCGAGATCGAACTGCCCAAGCCAGGAAGCTGGATGGCGACGTCCGTCGGACCGGCGCCGGTGATCGTCACGCGTGATCGCGAGGGGGAGCTGCACGCCTTCCACAACTCTTGCCGGCATCGGGGATCACGCATCTGCCAGCCAGGTCGGGGCGCGGCCGCGCGGCTCGTTTGCCCGTACCACCGCTGGACCTATGAGCTGTCTGGCGAGCTGGCTCACGCCGCCAGAATGCCTGAGGACTTTGATCGTTCGCAGCACGGCCTGACGCCGGTTTACGTCGAGAATGTCGGCGGCGTGCTGTATGTCTGCCTGGCAGACAATCCCCCGGACATCGGGCCTTTCCGGAAGGCGTTCGAGCCCCTCCTCGCTCCCCACAATCTGGCGGACGCCAAGCTCGCCCATGAGGGCGTCATCGTCGAATCGGCGAACTGGAAGCTCGCCATGGAGAATGCGCGGGAGTGCTACCACTGCGGCGGCGCGCACCCAGAACTGGCGCAAAGCTTTCCCGTGGAAGCGTCCGCGCATTTCGATTTCGGCGAGGATCGAAGACAGGAGCTCTTTGAAGCCCGCCTGGGTGAGCTGGGCCTTGGCAGCGGTCCGATAGAGGGGGCGTGGTGGCAGGCCATGCGATTCACGCTCAATGATGGCTTCAAATCGATGACCATCGATGGAAACCACAGCGTGAAAAAGTTGATGTGCGAGCTGGGCGACGGCGAGATCGGCTCCCTGCGCTGGTCGATCGAGCCGCACGGCTTCGCGCACGCAACCGCCGATCAGGTATTCATGTTCAGCGTGGTTCCCATCGGCCCGCGGGAAACCTTGATCCACTCCAAATGGCTGGTTCACAAGGATGCCGTCGAAGGCGTCGACTATACGGTCGAGGATCTCACCGACCTGTGGACGCGCACCAATCTTCAGGACCGCGCCCTGGTGGAAAACAATCAGTTGGGAGTCGACTCGCCCGGCTATCGGCCCGGCCCGTATTCGCGGGACGCCGAGGCGCTGGCGCTTCGGTTCACCGATTGGTACTGCGACAGGGCAGGCGACTACCTGAAAGAACGAGGAGCCTGGCGCGCAACGTATGCGCCGGCAGAGCGCCTTGCCGCCGTCTGAAGGGCCCGCGCCCATGCTGCATCTGGAGACCCTGGCCGTCGGCCACGGCTACGATCCCGCGGACGCCTGGGGCGCCGCCAAGCCGCCGATCGTCCTCACCTCAACCTATATCTACCCGAGCGCCCAGAGCGCCAAGGACTTTCACCGCGCCTTCTTCGACGGCGCCACCGAGGCCCTGGACGGTGGACCCATTCCGGACGGCTTCATCTATTCCCGTCTCGGCCACCCCAACTTGACGATGCTCGAAACACGGATGGCCGCCCTCGACCGGGCTCCCGCCACGGCGGGGTTCAACAGCGGCATGGCGGCGATTTCCACTCTCGCGCTGTGCTTTCTGCGGCCCGGAGACAGCGTTGTCTACAGCCGCCCGATCTATTCGGGCACGGACAACCTGCTCAACAATGTGCTCCCGGAATTTGGGATCCACGTCGAAGGCGTGCTCGACGGTTGCGACGAAATGCAACTGCGCGCGGCCGCCGATGCGGCCCTTGCCAAGGGGTCCCTGCGACTTTTCATGGTGGAATCGCCCGCCAATCCCACGGCGGCGTTGGTCGATATCGCCATGGCTAGGCGGCTTGCGGAGGCCGTCGGCCAAGTCCAGAGCGAGCGACCGCTGATCTCGGTCGACAATACCTTCCTAGGCCCCCTGCTCCAGAATCCGCTGGAACACGGGGCTGATTTCTGTGTGACCGCGCTGACCAAATACTGCGGCGGCCACAGCGATCTTTTGGCGGGATCGATCAGCGGTTCGGAGGCCCTCGTCGGCAAACTGAAAGCTCTGCGGATGGTGCTGGGCAACCATATGGAGCCCTTCACCGCCTGGCTGGTGTTGCGCTCACTGGAGAGCCTCGCGGTTCGTCAGGAGCGCGCCTGCGCTAATGCAGCCGTTGTAGCTCGGTTTCTCGCCTCTCACCCAAAGGTGGCGCGGGTCACCTACCTTGGTTTCCTGCCGGAGGGCTCGGCGGCGAAGGCGGCTTATGAGCGCCAGTGCGGCGGCGCGGGTTCGACCTTCTCCTTCACGCTGCATGGCGGCGAGGCCGAAGCCTTCCGCTTCCTCGGCCAGCTTCGCATCCTCAAGCTCGCCGTCAGCCTTGGCGGCTCGGAAACCCTCATCTGCCACCCCGCCACGACGACCCACTACAACGTTCCGCGAGAGCGCCGCGAGGCGAGCGGCATCACAGACGGCACGATGCGGCTTTCGGTCGGTTTGGAGCACCCCGACGACCTGCTCGCCGAGATGACCCGCGCCCTCGCGGCTGTGTGAGGAGGACCGGGTTGGGTCCGCGCGGTTTTGACGCCAAGGCGATGGCCGGCAAGGTCCCCGCGCCTGAACGCCGTGTCGACCTTCTCGTCGTCGGCGCCGGACCGGCGGGGGTCGCCGCGGCCATCGAGGCGGCGTCGGCGGGCGCTGAGGTGTTGTTGGTCGACGAAAATCCCGTGGCGGCCGGCCTGATGGGTCTCGACACGCCGCTCTACTACGGGGGCCGCTACTCCGCTGCGGTGCAGAACAAGGGCCGCATGCTCCAGCAGGTCATCGCGGCCAATCCTCGCCTCGAGGAGGCTATCGAGGCCGGCGTCGAGGTGGAGCTCGGCGTCTATGTCTGGGGGGCGTTCGCGCCCGGCGACGGCCTGGCGTCGCTGCCGGAACCCCTGGCTGGCCTCGCCGACGAAGAGCGCTCGTGGATGGTGGGTTTCCGCCGTCTGATTCTTGCCACCGGTGCGCGGGACGTCGCGTTTGCCTTCCCCAGGTGGGACCAGCCCGGCGTCGTGGGAGCCCGGGGTTTCGGCGCCCTGACCGGAACCTATGACGCTTTCACGGGCCGGCGACTGGTGATCCTCGGTTCGGGCGCCCTAGCGATGGAGACGGCGCGCCTGGCGTTTGCCAAAGGCCTCGAAGTCGCGGCCCTGATCGAGGCGCGGCCGGACGCGCAGTCGGATCCAGCGGAACTGAGGGCGCTCGGTGTCCCGATCATCACCGGACACGTCCCGGTCTCGGCGTCCAGCGGGCTGGATGGCCTGTCCGGGATTACGATCCGGGACGTGACCTCCGGCGACGAGACCACGATCGCGTGCGACACGGCGGTCCAGGCGATAAGCCTCACGCCCGTGATCGAGTTGCTGAACGTCCTGGGCGCCGATCTCGTCATGGCGCCGCATCTGGGCGGCCACGCGCCAAAAAGTGCGGACGGAATCGCGACCAGCCTGTCCCAGGTGTTCCTCGCCGGGGACGTGGCGGGTGTTCCAGGTGGCGCCAGCAGACCGCTGGAGGCGGCGCGGCTCTCCGGCCGCATGGCGGCCCGCGCGGCCCTGGGGCTTTCGGGGGAGACCGGTCAGTCGCCCATCGCTGGTTTCGATGCCCTCGCCTATCAGCAGGATTGGATGCGCGCGTTGATCGCCGGCGCGGACGGAGCCGTAATCGTCTGTCAGTGCGAGGGGGTCTCGCGAGAGGCGCTTCTGGACGTTCGCCAACCCAACTATCTCGGCGCTCCATCGGCGGGGATGCGACGGCGCGACCTTTCTGTGTTGTTGCGCGACGGACCGGCCAATCTCGACCAGATCAAGCGGCTGACCCGCGCCTGCATGGGTCCATGTCAGGCGCGGCGTTGCCGCGAGCAGGTCGCGCTGACTATCGCCTGCGCTTCCGGCGTTTCCGCGCGCGACATCCCGTTGGCCGGCCACCGCGCGCCGGTCCGTCCTCTCCCGCTGGCTGTCCTCGCCGAGATGGATGAACATCGCGACATGACACGGCTGTGGGATGTGTGGTTCGGAATCCGCGGCCAGTGGACCCCCTACGACGACATCGGCACCGATCGCGAAGATCTGCACGCCGACCTGCTCGGAGGAGACATGCACGCGTGAGCAACCTTCCTGCCGGCGCGGATGTCGTGGTCGTGGGCGCGGGGGTGACCGGGCTTTCCGCCGCCTGGCGGCTGGCGCAATCCGGCCTCGCGGTGGTCGTGCTCGACAAGGGCGTCGTCGGCTGGGAGGCCTCGGGCCGCAATGGCGGCGGCGCGTCGCACTATCACAGCCCCCTGTTCCACGAGGAACAGCGCGCCTGGCCGCTTCTCGACGAGGAGCTCGGCTACGCCACCGAATATCGGCGCGAGCGCGTCATCTTCGCCACAACCGAACATCACCTCAGCCACTATCGCCACATGGCGGAGATCTGCCGTGGACTAGGCTACCGCGTGGACGATCTCGACCCCGCCCAGGTCCGGGAGTTCGTGCCGCTCGCGGGCGACAACGTCACCGGCGGCATTCACCTTCGCTTCGGCGGCCAGGCTAATCCTCAGCGCACCGTGCAGGCCTATGCCTGGGCCTTGATGGATCTCGGCGGACGATGTCTTCAGCACACGCCGGCGACGGCGATCGTGACGCGCGGGGGGCGGGTCACAGGCGTCGAAACGCCACGGGGGCGCATTGCCTGTGACCATCTCGTCGTCGCCGCGGGTCCGCAGGCCGAGGCTCTCCTGGCGGGCGTCGGGGTTCGCCTGCCGCTGGCCGCCGCGAGAGCGGAGATGATCGTCACCGAACCTGCGCCGCCGATGCCGGTGGGCGGCGCGGATGGGAACGGCCTGTACGGCCGCCAGACCCTTCGGGGGAACCTCGCCTACGGCGGCGGCCCTCACGAATGGATGGAGGTCGACGAGCGGGGACCTCGTGCGCGACCCTCGACGCCTCTCCTGCGGAATCTCGCAAAGCGCGTCGCCGAACTGCTGCCCAAGGCTGCGCATCTCCGGGTGATCCGCAGCTGGGCGGGGGTGGTGGAAAATACGCCGGACGGCCGACCGGTGATCGACCGGCTGGACAATCCCGGAAACCTGACTATCGCCACCATGAGCGGCGTAGGCTTTGGATTGTCACCAGCGTCCGGACGCGCGATCCGTGATCTGGTCATCGACGGCCGATGTGGATTCGCCGACATCTCCAAGCTCTCGCTTGGTCGCTTCGCCGATCTGGAAGACGATTGGCGGGAGGGTCGGGGTTGGGTTCCCACCAGCCACGCTCAGGGGCTGGTCGGCCTGTCGGCCCACGCGCGCCCATCGCTCGACTAAGGCTCCATGGCGTCGATCATCGCCGCGGCCTGTCGAAGGTGCTCGAGCAGGTGCTGAGCGTAGCTTGGCGCCACGTGGACGATGACTGTGTCGTCGGACAACACATCGTACCGCACCGTCATGTGGTGCAGCAGCGTTCCCACGCTGGAACCGATTCCGAAGCCGGGATCTTCGGCGTCGAACACCCCGCCGACCATCAGCAGGGAGCGCCATCGTCCTCCGATGATCCTGATGCTGAAAATGGCGCCGGTCATGTCCACCACCGTCCCAGAATCAGGCATCTGCTCCGCCAGGAATGCAAGCTGGCGGGAACGCTGATCTAGAGGGCCGATCAGCCACCACCTCGCCAACTCCACCCCTGTCGCCCGCCAGCCCCTCTCCAAGTCTTGGGACACGCCGAAGGGAGGCAACAAGGACGCCCATGGTTCGCGCGCGTCCGGAACCTCGGCCCAGATGTCGACCGCGATCAGAGCCGCCGCAGGCTCGACTTCGATGAGCGTCGCGTCAATCACGGTAGCGGTCGCCCTCGGGATCATGAAAGAGCGGTTCGACCACGCGCACGCGACCCCGCAGGCCCCGTGTCGGCGACGTCACCTCGATGATTTCGCCGCGACGATCGAGTCCCCCGTGGAGCAGTCCAAGACCGATCGCGCCGTCGCACAGGGTACGGACTCCGGCCGAGGTGACATGGCCGCTGGGCCTCGCGCCCGGCCTATCGGTCAGCATTGCACCTTCAGGCAACGCGCCTTCGACGCCCTCAAGGCCTACCAATCGCAAACGATCCAACCGTCGAAAATCCGGCCTCTGGAGGGCCCCGTAGCCGATGAAGCCGTTCGCGCGGAGCAGGGTCGCCATTCCGAGATCGTGGGGACTCACCCGTCCGTCTATCTCCGCGCCAACCACGACGTGGCCCTTCTCGATGCGCAATAGATCCATGGCGTCCAGGCCATAGGGCCCTCCGCCTCGGGCGCGGCACCCGGCGAGCAACGCCGACCAGACGGGCGCCGCTGCGAACGACGAGACATAAACCTCGAAAGCCCGCTCGCCGCTGTAGCTCGCCCCGAGAATGAGCACACGCTCCCCGGCGATAGCCGCGGCGGCGCTGGACATGTGAGGGGGCGGCTCTATTCCCTCCGCAATCTCGGTCATCAGGGAGCGGGCCAACGGGCCGGCCAAAGCGATCGCAGCCCAGGCTTCCTGCAACGGTGTGATCGTCACCCTTAAAGCCGGCGCCAGCACATGTCGCGCGTAGGAGAGGCGATGGGCCATGACTTCAGCTCCGCCGGTGGAACTGGTCATGAGGAAACGGTTTTTGCCGAGGCGCCAGACGGTGCCGTCGTCGGCGACCACGCCGTCCTCGCGCAGCATCACGGTGTAGCGCCCCCGTCCAACCTTGAGCCGGGCGACCGACGTGGCGCAGATCAGTTCCAGAAACTGCCCGGCGTCCGGACCCGAGACGTCGAACTTCGCCAGGGTGGAGACGTCCACCATCCCCACGGCGAGACGCACGGCGCGGGCTTCGCGCAAGGCCGCCTTCGCGTGGTCCTCGCCCGCTTGCCGGTAAGAGCGAGGTCGGCTCCAGTAGCCGGAAGGTTGCCAGAACGCGTTCTCGGCGAGATGGGCGTCGTGCAGGGGCAGCCGACGGCGCGGCGCGACGTGATCGCCGACGGCCAGGCCCGCCAGGGCGCCGAGCGTGACCGGCGTATACGGCGGGCGAAAAGTTGTCAGGCCGACGTCGGGCGGCGTCCTGGATTGCGCCTCCGCCATGCGCGTCATGCCCACGAGATTGCTCGTCTTGCCCTGGTCGGTCGCCATGCCGAGGGTGGTGTATCGCTTCAGGTGTTCGACCGAGCGGTAACCCTCACGCCAGGCGAGGTCGATGTCCGCCGCGGTGACGTCGTTCTGGAAATCGACGAAGGCGGTCTTGGCGTTGGCCGAGGCGTGCAGGCCTGGGGGTGAGCCGGCGGCGGCTGGGGCGGGACGATCAGAGCGACCTGCCGGGGGGGCGCCGCCGGCCTTCGCGAGCCCCAGAGCCTCGACCGCGTCGCCGCCCGCGCGCCAGCCATCCGCCAGAGCGACCGCCAAGCCGTGTCGTCCGGCGCCGGCGCCGGCGCTGTCCTGGTTCTGTCTGGGGCCGATAGGCGTGAAGGCGCCCGCCGAGGCATCCCAGGCCAAACCTCCTCCCGCCTGCATATGCAGATGGACCACGGGGGTCTGGCCACCCGACATGGCGATCAGGTCGCAAGCGATCCGCAGTTCGCCCGCGGGCGTGGCGATGACCGCGGCCCGTAGCGCGCGCCCACCGACGGTCGAAACGATCTGGGACCCTCGGTGGATCGGGAAGGCCCGTTGGGCGTCCCGTTGATCGCCGGTGTCCCGGCTATCGACGATCGCGGCGATTTCCACGCCGGCCGCAGCAAGCGAGGACGCCGTCAGATAGACGTGGTCGTCGCATCCGGCGATCACTGCCCGACGACCTGGCCGAGCGCGAAACCTCTGGGCGTAGGTTCGGGCGGCGGACGCCAGCATCACCCCTGGGCGGTCGTTGCCCGAGAACAGCAGCGGCCGCTCGATCGAGCCTTGCGCGAGAACGACACGGCGCGCGCGCAGCGCCCACCGTGTCTGCGCCGGAAAGCCGGGGGGCGGCGGCTCGCCCGGCTCGGCGTGCCGCTGGATCAGTGCAACCAGGCCGTGATCGTGAAATCCGCTCGCGGTTGTGCGGGTCAGGACCCGTCCGCCGCCGGATCTCACGCGCCCGCCCACATCGGCCGCCCATTGCTCGCCAGGGAACCCGTCGATCTCGGCCGGATCACGCAGGAGGGCGCCGCCAGCCAGGGCGTCCTGCTCTACCAGGAAAACCCGGGCCCCCGCCCTGGCGGCGGCGTCCGCGGCGGCCAGTCCAGCGGGGCCGGAGCCCACGACCAGCACATCGCAGAAGGCCGCGCGGTGAAGAAAGGTGTCCGTATCGCCCGCCGTCGGCGGACGGCCCAGTCCAGCGGCGGCGCGAATGAAGGGCTCGACCCGCTTCCACGTCCCGCCACCAAAGAAAGTCTTGTAATAAAAGCCTGCCGGGATGAACCGCGCGATCGCCTGATTGAGCGCGCCCAGGTCGAAGGCGAGCGAGGGCCAGCGGTTCTGGCTTACGGCGGTGAGGCCCTCATAGAGGAAAACGTCCGTCGCCCGCGTATTGGGTTCGAAGCGGCCGCCCACGCCGACGCCGACCAGGGCGTTGGGCTCTTCCACTCCGGCGCCGAGAAGGCCACGGGGCCGGTGATATTTAAAGCCACGACCAAGCAAACGCACGTCGTCGGCCATCAGGGCCGCGGCGAGCGTGTCCCCGGAGCGTCCGTGGAATGTCTTGCCATCGAAGGTGAAGGCGATCGCGCGGCTGCGATCGATGTCCCCGCCGTAAGTTGTCCCGAACGCGCTGGTCAACGCCCGGACCAGGGGGCGACGGCGCTCACCGCATGAGTGAAGGTATCGCGCTCCACGGCTAGCCATGCGCGACAGCCGTGGGTGTGGCGCCATAGCTCCCGAGAGACGCCGCGAGGATTCGTACGCTGGTACAGGAGCCCGATCGCCTCATCCTCCTGCGCCCCAGCAGGTACGACCGCCTCCACGGGTCGCTCATAGGTGAATTCGACGTGGGCGCGCGGTCCGCAGAAGGGGCAGGAGATCAGCATCATCGCGCGCCGCCTATCGCGATTGCGGCGCCGGACCGGAGCCCGCTTCGTCGATCGTGGCTCCCCTCGCAAAGCGGTCGAGCGCGAAGGGCGCGGCGATGGGATGAGCCTCGCCGGTCGCGAGATGATGGGCGAAGACCCGACCGGACCCCGGGGTCGCCTTGAAGCCCCCATAGCACCACCCGCCGTTCAGATAGAGACCCTCGATCGGGGTCGCGCCGATGATCGGCGACCCGTCGAAACTCATGTCCGTCGTGCCGGCCCAGGCTCGCAGCATCCGAAGTCGCGACAAAGCTGGAACCAGGGCGATCGCCTGCGCCGCGACATCCTCCAAGCGATGGGGCGAGCCGCGCTGCGAATAGGTCGGATAGTGGTCAGGATCGCCGCCTAGCACGATCTCGCCCTTGTCCGATTGGCTAATGTAGCAATGGATCGACTGGGACATGATCACGGTGTCGATCATGGGCTTCACCGGCTCTGAGACGAAAGCCTGCAGCAGATGAGACTCGATAGGCAGCGCCAATCCCGCCAGCGCCATGACCAAACTCGAACTCCCCGCGACGCAGACGCCGATCCGATCGGCGCCGATGCGGCCCCGCGTGGTCTCGACGCCGCGAACGGCGCCCTCGTCGATGTCGAACCCCGTGACCTCGCAGTTCTGGATGATATCGACCCCCAGAGCGTCGGCTGCCCGCGCATAGCCCCATGCGACGGCGTCGTGGCGCGCCGTTCCTCCCCTCTCCTGGATCAGACCACCCACCACGGGAAAGCGCGCGTCCGGGCTCATATTCAGAACGGGTATTCGGTGGGCCATCTCGGCCCGGCTCATCAGAGCCGCGTCGATACCGGCGCAGCGCAGGGAATCGCCCCGCTCGGCCAGCTTGGCCATGTCGGCGTCGGAATGGCCGAGGAACACCGCGCCACGCTGGCTGAACATGAGGTTATAGTTCAAGGAGTCGCTCAGCGTTTCCCAGAGCTGCAGGGAGAACTCCAGCAGTCGTTGCATCTGCGGCAGCCGATAGTTCGAGCGTATGATGGTCGTGTTGCGTCCGGTGTTGCCGCCGCCGATCCAGGTCTTTTCCAGCACCGCGACCGAACGGATCCCATGGATGGCCGCGAGATAGTAGGCGGTGGCCAGCCCGTGTCCGCCGCCGCCGACAATGACAACGTCGTAGTGGCTGCGCGGCTCCGGATCGCGCCAGTGGCGCGTCCAGCGCTTTTGTCCGGATAAACCCGCCCTTAAGAGTTCGATCGCCGAAAACCGATCCGCCAACCCGCCGCTCCATCCGCCTAGGGGCCGTTCCGCCGCCGCGAGGCTAGTTCGGCGGCAATTTCGGCATAGGCAGGGCTATGCGCCCGCTCTCGTCGTTTCCAGCGACATTTTCGACCGACTCCGCGTCAAAATTAGATGCGTGGCGACCCTTGCCGCAGCAATTCTAGGCCTTGGGCGTAGAAGTAAACTCAGGGAGGGCTCGCGGTCGGGCTAGCTCAAATCGATCGATCGCAGCAGCGCAAACAAGCCGCCGCGCTTCAAAAGCAGACGCTCGTTCCGTGTCGGCGCCTCGAAGTCGAGACCTGTTCCGGAGGTGTGATTCATGATCCGACCCGCTCGCCAATCAACTTCGAGCTCGTCCCATCGTTGCGTTGTCTCGCTGATCCCTCCGCAAGTGATCTGAACAAACCCGGCTGCGAGCTCCCCCATCAGATAGAGCGGCGAAAACGACTCCGCGATCACGGCCTTGACCCCGAAACTCCGCATGATCGCCATCGGCGGGCCGTGGGGATGGCCGTAGCCGAAATTGGACCCGCCGATCAGGATATCACCCGTGCGGACCTCCTTCGCGAACTCCGTATCGAACGCTCGCATCGCGCCGGCCTTCATCCTCTCGTGGTCGTGCGAGCGCATGGCGTCGAAGCCGAGGATGCGGTCGACGTCGAAATTTGCTTCGCCGAAGATGTACGCCGCCCGGCCTCGAATGGTTGGCATCATGGCGTAAAGTACCGAGCGGGGTCGGCGAACCGTCCCTCGACAGCCGAGGCGGCGACCACGGCGGCGCTGCCGAGGTAGATTTTCGCGTCGGCGCTGCCCATCCGACCTGGGATGTTGAGCGTGCCACTCGAGATCGCGCGCTGCCCCGCCGTCAGGGCGCCGACGGCGCCATAACAGTAGCTGCAGGTCGGCGATGAGATGAAGGCGCCCGCGGCCGCGAGCGACGCGATCAGGCCTTCTTGCGCGGCTTGCACCATGATCGCGCGGCTCGACGGCACGACGTTCAGGGTGAAGCCCGGCTTGATTGTACGTCCGTCCAATATCCGAGCCGCGACTCGCAGATCCTCGATCCGTCCGGACACGCAAGAGCCGAGATAGCCGACGTCGAGGGATTCCCCAATCAAGGTCTCCAGCCCGACGATATTAGCCGAACTGGGAGGGGCGGCGATCAGCGGGCGAACCTCGTCGAGCTCGCAGGTCAGATCGGCCGCGTAGATTGCATCGGGGTCGCTGAACACGGGAGCCAGCTGGGTTCTTGACCGGCCCTGAGCATGGGCGAGCACTTTGTCCGTGGGTGCGGCGATGGCGGTCAGCGCCCCGGTAAACATCGCCAAACCCGTGAACGTCTGCAGATCGTCCAGAGAAAGCGTCTCCAAGGCGGAGCCGGCCAGCTCGAGCACCTTGCGATTGCAGAAATCCGCGCCGAACCGGGAGATAAGATGGTGCATGAGATCGCGCGCCATCACGCCGGCAGCCAGTCGGCCGCTCAGAGTCACTCGAACGGTCTCCGGCACAGCCATCCCGATTGTCGAACGGGCGAAGGCTTCATAGAGTCCGATATGGATGCCGATCGCCAGCGTGCCGAAGGCCCCCAACTGACTAACGTGGCCATCGAAGTGCACGGCGAACGCCCCCGGAACGGCGTAGCCCGCCTCCGACGCCACCACATGGCCGATCCCGGCGCCGTCGTGGATTTCAACGCCTTGGCGCCCGCACCATGCGCGTACCTCGGCCATGCGGGCTTCCAGCTTAGTATCGGTGACCGGGATATTGTGGTCGAGGAAGAGGCCGAATCGCTCGGGAGCGTCCAGCCGGGTAACGCCGAAATCGCGCTCGATCAGCTTCGGAAACCCGACGAATCCTCCGAACACATAAGCGAGGATGAAATCGGGCCGCGCCTGGATATCCTGTCCGGCCCGAACCGGTGCCCCGCCGCAGGCCCGCGCGAGGATCTTTTCGGCCATGGTGTAGCCCGGCTCGCCGCTCAAGTTCCCCTAGCGCCTCGAACCAAGCGGCCCGGCAGGACGCCCGTCGCCGAACCGTGGCGGTAGGTGACCTCGCCGGAAACGATGGTGGCGACGTAACCGCGGGCGCCCTGCAGAAGCCGCCGCCCGCCCGCGGGAAGATCCCTCGCCATGCGCGGGGCCTCCACCGCCAGGGCGTCGAAGTCGATGACGTTGATGTCGGCCTTCATACCCGGGAGCAGGCGGCCTCGATCGAACAGGCGGACCGCGCGCGCGGTGTCCCAAGTCTGTTTGCGCACCAGGCGCTCTAGCGAAAAGCGGCTCGCCCTTCGGTCCCGTCCCCAATGGGTGAGCAGAAATGTCGGGAAGCTGGCGTCGGAGATCATCCCTACGTGAGCGCCGCCGTCGCCCAGGCCCATCACGGTCGCCTCACTGGCGAGCATCTCGCCGCAAGCGGCCAGATCACCATCCGCGAAGTTCGAGAATGGCGCGAAGAGGAAGGCTTCTCCGTCATGCTCCAAGAGCAGATCGAGAGCGACGGCTAGGACGGGCCGCCCCTCTGTCGCGGCCCGATAGGCGATGGAGTGTTCGGGCAGTGGCTCGTAATTCGGAGGGTCGTCCAACGGGAACACCCGTCCAAAGTCGCTGAAGCGCGCGACCGCGGCGGCGGCGCGGCCCACCGGCTTCTCCGCGAGGAGACAAGCCCGCAACTCGGGAGCGGATAAGGCGGCGACCTTGTCCGCCAGAGGCAGGTGCGTGATGGCGCGGAACGTCGGGTGGGCGGTGAACGGGTTCAAGGTTGTCTGAAGGCCCAGCAGCGTTCCGATAGGCCTGGGCGCCACCTGCCCGCGCATAGACAGGCCATCGGTAGCCGCGCTTTCGATGAGGGCGAGCAGTGTCCGCCACGCCGTCGGATCGTGATGCACCTGCGCGAGCGACACCGAAGTTGGGACGCCTGAGCCGGCGGCGAGGCGGCGGACCATATCGAACTCGGCGGTCGGTCCTGGCGAATCGAAATCGGAGATCAGTTCGAAGACGCCGCCACCTGCGTCACCCAGCCCGGCGAGGATGCCTTCAAGTTCCTTTTCCGCCGCTTTGAGAGAGGGGGTCGGGTCACCGGACTTGGTGCGGTGGTTGAGCGTTCGGGAGGTCGAAAAGCCCAGCGCCCCTGCCCTCATGGCGTCGCCCGCGAATGCGCGCATCTGGGCGATGTCGGAGTCGGTCGCCATCTCCAGCCGCTCGGCGCGTTCGCCCATCACGAAGATCCGCAGGGCCGCATGAGGCAGCTGCGCAGCGAAATCGATGTCGTGCGGGCGTCGTTCGAGAGCGTCGAGATACTCCGGAAAACTTTCCCAGTCCCAGGTGAGGCCCTCATTCAGAACAGCGCCGGGGATGTCCTCCACACCTTCCATCACAGAGATCAATCGCGTACGGTCCTCGGCGCGAACCGGCGCGAACCCCACCCCGCAGTTGCCCATCACCGCGGTCGTGACGCCGTGCCAACTCGACGGCGCAAGACAAGAATCCCAAGTGGCCTGTCCGTCATAATGGGTGTGGATGTCGACAAAACCTGGCGTGACCAGCAGCCCACGGGCGTCGATTTCGCGGCGGCCCGGTCCCAGGTCTGGACCGATCCGCGCGATCCGCTCGCCGATGACCGCCACATCGGCCCGACATCGCGGCGCGCCCGTCCCGTCGATGACCTCGCCGCCTCGGATCACCAAGTCGAAATCAGCCACGGGCCCGCGCCTTGCCGATCGCCTTCTCGACAGCGACGATCCGCCGTTCGACGTCCCCGAGGAACTCCGTCTCGGTCAGAACATAGAAGTCGTTGTCGACCACCGCCTGGAGCGCCATCAGGCCGACCGCGTCGGCGGTGAGGTCGCAGTCGGCGACACGCCGCTCGATCGTCGAGAAAAGCGTAGCGGCGTCGCCGGTGAAGCCCTCGCGCATCAACCAAGCTTGGCGCGCCCCCAAATCTCCCGGCGCGTTCCGTGCGCTGGTGGCGATGCGGCTGCGGACGAAACCGGGGCACAGTACGGTCACGCCGATGCGGTGGGGCGCGAGCTCCGCGCGCAAGCTCTGCGACAGCCCGACCACCGCGAATTTCGTGGCTGCGTATTGACCATGATTGGGCGCCGCCGACAGGCCGCCGATGGACGCGGTGTTGACAATATGACCACCGTCCGCGTTCGCCTTGAGAATTGGAGCCAGGGCTTGAACGCCATGAGCGACGCCCATCAGATTGACCCCGACGACCCAGCTCCAGCCCTCGTCGGTCCAACTGTCGATGGGCCCTTCCAGTCCCACGCCGGCATTGTTGCAGACCAAGTGCACCGCGCCGAAGCGCTGCACGGCCCGCGCCGCCGCGTCGTGCATCGAGGCCAGGGAGGTGACATCGGCGCCGACCGCAAGGACGTCATGGCCTTCCGCCGCGAGTTCGCTCCGCGTCTTTTCCAGGGCGTCGGCCTCGATGTCGACCGCCACGATGCGCATACCGAGAGCGGCGCAAGCGCGCGCGAGGCCGAGCCCGATGCCACTCGCCGCGCCGGTGATGAAGGCGACCTGTCCCGATTTGATCTGCATGAGCGGTTCCGCGCGAGACCTTAGCTTCATCCGGCGTACCGACCCTGAATAGGGGCGAGGCGGCTCGACTCTTACCGGACCTTTTAGCTCAAGCCGTTCTGGACGGCGTGTGACCGGCCTCGGCACGGAAGGTGCGTCGCACGTCCGAGGGCGCGCCGCCGAACCATGCGCGGCAGGCGCGGCGGAAACATCGGGAGTCGGACAGACCCAACTCGGCCGCGATTTCTTCCACCGATTTATCGCCCAGCAGCAGCACCTCGGCGGCGTCCCGCCGTACCGAGGCGACGATCTCCCGGAACGACGCCCCGTGGTCGGCCAAGCGACGCCTGAGCGTCGGGACGCTCATGCCGAGGTGACGCCCCACGGCCAACTGCGACGTGCGGCCCTCCAGCAGGAGGGTCCGAACGCGTCCGACGATCTCGTCGATTGGCGGCGGCGCATCGTTGGCGGCAGCATCCACCAGCCTGGTGTATTCGGCAAAGGTCGCGTCATGCCAGCGTGAGAACGCCCGGGGCTGGAATCTCGCCAAGCCGTCGTCCTCGCCATAGGTCAGCGTGACACCCGCGCCCTCACGTCTCACCACCTTACTCAAGAGCGCCAGAAGGGAGCCGTTGCGCGGATCGATCCCGGCTGCGCCACGGACATGTTCGGGTTGAACGGGTCGCCCCAACGCCCAGCGAGCCGCACAATGCAGAACGACGACCAGGGCCTCGACATAGACTTCCTTGGCCATGGTCGTGGGTGCGGCAAAGCCGATGCTGAGATGGGGGCGGCCGGAATAAACCGAGACCAATAGCGTCAGGTCGGGCCGGAGGATCTTCGCTCCGGCGGCCATGCGGCGAAAACCGTCCAACAGGTTCTCACCTTGGAGCATCGAGGCCATCAGCAGTTCGAAATTGCCGAGCGGGACGCCATCATCAGACAGGCGGTGACTTTCGTCCCCACTCAATTCAACGCTGGCGTTGAAGATCTTCCAAGTCGTGATGTAGTCGAACATCGTCGCATGAACATCGACGCCGCCGCCGGCTTCCGCCAGCATGGAAACAATTTGACGGGTCTTCGATGGGCCGAGTAGCGCGGCGACATAGTCGAAGTGTACGCCTCCGCCGGAACCCGGCCCCGGGCCCTCAGACGTCGCTGACATCTCGCGTCTCCTCGACCGAAACGACCTCGACCCAGTCCCAAGCGGGTCGATGGCCCGAATCCCAGTCTGACGCTCATCGCTTGTCTTGATCAAGCGCCGCTCAACGACCCGGTGTGAGAAAGGCCGCGATTTCCGCCAACGCCTGCCGCGCCTCCGGCAAGAGATCGAGAAACGCGTGCCAGACATGCGGCATGGCGGGCCAGACGCTGAGACTGGTCCTGACGCCCGCATCGATGAGTCGGCCGGCGAAGGCTTGAGAATCCCATAACAGGTATTCGGCGCCGCTCGCCTGCAGGAGGGTGGGGGGGAAACGAGCCAGAAGGCCCTCGTCGGCTTTGAGAGGGGATATGCGCGGATCGTCGATAGGGGCTTGACCTTGAACATACGCAGCCATGGCCCGCTCCAGTTCCCCGTTGCCGGCCACGATGTCCGGTCGGGTTCCCCGCGAGGGATTGGGGGCTCCGTCGAGTGGCGCGCAAATCATCGCCAACCGATCGGGCGTCCGCCTGCCGGCTCCGATGGCCAGCAAGCACACGGCGGCAGCCAGGTTGGCCCCTGCCGAATCCCCCGCGAGCAGCAGCGACCTCGCCGGCGCTCGCCCTTCAGGGCCGTTGTCGGTCGCCCAGGACAGCGCGGCGACACAGTCTTCCACGGCTGCGGGAAAGGGAGCTTCAGGAGCCAATCGATAGGCCACAAGCAAGGTGGCGCAGCCCGTCAATTCAGCCACCACGGACGCTAACGGTCGGTGGCTTTCCAGGCCGCCGGCGAACCACCCCCCGCCGTGGAGGTAGACCAGGCGGTCGCCCTTCCGCGCGTTCCGTGGGACGAGCCATTCGGCTTGGCACTCCCCGATGTTCATCGGCGTCACGTCCACCCCGCGCAACGCTCCACGTGGCTCTACGTCGCCGTAGCGGTCGACAAACGCGCGGGCGGCGATGAGCTGAGCCTCCGGGCTCGCGCCCGCTTGCGGCGCCAGGGGCGTGAGATGGGCAAAGGCGCGCTGAATATCAGGCCGCGGCGGTCTCGCTGTTCCGGTCGGTGTGGTCATATTCACCGAAAGCGGTACGAAAGCGCGACGCCATAGGTCGCCGGCATGCCCGCGAAGCGCGTCGTGGTGTCGGTATCGCGGCTGGCCGCCGTCCAGTAGTAGGCGTTCCCCACGTTGCGGCCCCAAACCGAAACCCGCCAAGCGCCATCCGCGCTCTCCAGGCCAGCCCTCAAGTCCACCAGAGTGTACGGTCGCAGCGCCAGCAGCGCCAGATCGCCCAACTCGCTGTTGGTGCGGCTTTGGTAGGCCAGATTGCCGCCCACAAAACCGTTTAGCCGATCGTTGATCGGCCTAGTGTAGTCGGCGGCCGCGACAACCTGCCATTTCGGCGTGTTTGGGAACGCCTCATTGTTGAAATCCTGGACCACCCCGTTCGAGTTGTAGTTCGTAAAATTGTCCAGCACATGGGAGTCGATATAGGAGGCGCCGGCCGAGAGCGATAGCCCGTGGGCCGGAGCCCAGGCGAGTTGCAGTTCGGCTCCCGTAATCTCCGAACGGGGTACATTGACCAGCTTCAGCAACGGTCCAAACAACGGGTCCAGGATGCGGCCCAGGATCTGTTTGTCATGATAGTCGTAGTAAAAAACCGCGCCGTTGAGCTGCACCTTCCGACTAAAGAGCGCCGTCTTGAAGCCCGCCTCGTAGGCGAGAATCGATTCTTGCGACGCGGGGAGGTACTGCGCGGCGGCGGTCGCGCCGAGATCCGGAAACCCTCCGGCTTTGAAGCCTTTGCTGACATTGGCGTACAGCAAGGTGTGCTCTAGCGGTTTCCATTCCGCGCCGGCGCGCCAGGAAACGTTGTGCTCGTTCAGGGTCTCTCTCACCAGGACGGGCTGAAACTGGACATTGGCCGTTATGCACCCGCCTATCGCGATGGGAGGATTGGGCGGCAGACCGACCTGGCCTCGAACGAAATTCTGAAATGGACCAAAGTCCGACGCCGCGATCCCGTCGCCACTGTCGGACGAGCAGCCAACGAAACGGTTGTCCGCCTCGGTGTAGCGTACGCCACCGTAGACTTTCAGGGATTCGGTGATGCGGAAGTCCACGTTGCCGAACACGGCGTATGTCGCCTCGGTCTGTTTTCCGAAATTGTTGAAATCGGCGAACAGCGGCAGACCGAGCGGTAGAAAGGTCAGAGCCGTGGTGCTTTGCGGGAATTGGGTGTTGTTCGACTGATTGACCCGGTCGGACGCGAGATTGCCACCGACGACAAAGTGGGCGCGACCGCCAAAATCCCCCGCCAAGCGAAGTTCCTGGGAGTAGGATTCGATGTGGCCGGTTGTGAACTCACTCAGGTTCGAAAGTGTGGTCCCGTCGATATCCTGCAGTTGATGCTCAAGGTAGCGGCTGTACGAACTGATCGAAGTGAGTGTCAGGGTGTCACTCAAGATGTAATCCAGCCGGAGGTTGGACTGAAGGAAACTGTTGTTCTTGCGATAGCTGAGGCCCGGGTTGAAGTCCGCCGCCCGGGCATTGGCCGGAGCGACGGGATAGCTGAGAAGGCCGGGGATAAGCGCCGCGGCGGCCGGCGAAGTCGGCGTCACAGCCAGCAGTTGGCTGGCCTGAGTGTCTGAATTATCGACCCAGCCGTTCAGATTCAGCTGCGCCTTGAACTTTGGCGTTGGCGTCCAGGCAAGGATCGCGCGGCCATTATTGAATTCGCCGACCCCGTTACGCGCGCCGGTGGTGTAGCTGCGCTGCCAGGCGTCGTTGCTCGTGTGCTCGAAGCTCGCCCGCGCGGTCAGGCCGTCGGTCAACGGTCCGCTGAGGAAGCCATCGACATCGACGGCGTTGAACCGGCCATAGCTCGCATCGAGACCCGCCTTGAGAGCGTCGGTCGGTTTCGCATCGATATAGTTGATGGCGCCGCCCGTCGCGTTCTGGCCGAACAGCGTACCCTGAGGACCCTTGAGCACCTCGACGCGCGCGAGATCCAGATTGGCCCCGCGCGTCTCGATGGCGAATGGTATCGGCGCCTCATCGACATAGAGGCTGACCGTGGGACGGCCACCCAGGCTGATGTCGCTGAAACCTACGCCGCGCAGAGTGTAGATCGGTGAGCCGACATAGGAATCCGCATAGTTGAAGCCCGGCGTGATGCGGACGAGGTCTCGAGTTTGATTGATACCCTGGTCGCGAAGCTGATCTCCCGTCGCGGCGGTGATCGACATGGGAACGCTGTTGATCGACTCTTGGCGTTTCTGAGCGGTCACCACGATCTCGGTGACGGCGGTCGAGTCGGCGCCTGCGGCAGGCGCCGGGGCCGCCTGAGCGAGGGCTTGGCCGACCGATAGAACCAAGCCTGCGGTGGCGATGAGTGTTAGGAGTGCGCCGCGACGAGGAATGGGTTCCGCAGTCGTCGCGTTCATAAGTCCACTTGTCCCCGCCATCGTAGCCTCCCAATCACCGCGCCGCGCGAGTTTTCGCTCGCCGGTCGCATAGACTCGGGGTTGGTTCCCCACAGGATTGGCTGTCGGTGTTGCCCGGGTTCAGCGCTAGGTCGCTAAGGTTCAACCAAAGGCGGACAAATTCGCTCACACGCTGGTCGGAATTTTCGGCCAGAGATGACTTAAGGGGGTGGGAGAAGCGATGATACTACTGATTCGCTTGCCCGAGACCTCGCCCGCCTGCCTGGGCCGCCGCGCTTAGGTTCATCAAGAGAGCCATGAGGCGCCATGGCAAACCCGAGGCGATCGTAACGGATGGGCTTCGCTCCTAGGCGCGGCGCTGAAGAGGATCGGTAGTTGGGATCGCCAGGAGGGCGCCCTCTGGCGCAACAATCGCGCCGAGAACGCACCCCAGCGATCTCGACGACGAAAACGGGCGATGGAGCGATTTCGGAGGATGAAGACCCTGTGCGCCGGCGACTTATTCGGCCAGCGATAACAAAGGCGCCTAGTGCTGCTCGCCGTTGCTGACGACGCCGAGGTCCGGCTTGGCGGCGCGCTTGGAGGGCGGAATGTGTCTCGTGCCGGTGGTGGTGACCGGGGCGGCTTCCGCCAGGCAACTATGCTGAAACGCTTGGCGAAGACTGTCTTTCAGTCCGCGCCGATCCGCCTCGGCGGCGCAGCGGTTCGAGCGGTTGGCGGGGGACTCGCCGCTGGGCGCCGTGACGACGTTGTTGGCGAGCCCGCCATTGTGTTCGGGCGGGGAGGAAACCGCCTTCATGCATCGAGCGACATAGTGGCGTCGGGCGGAGCCGTGGAGCGCGTGCTTGGCGGCAAGGTCGGTGCAGGACGCGGAGGGTTTGTCAGCCCGTGCGGCATTGGGAATCGCGCCGAAGCTCAGCAACGCCATGACCGCGATCGACGCGCCCGCTGTTTTCGCCATCATAGCTCGCAACTCCCGATTTGTTCCAGCGTTCGGCGCCGGCCTACCGGATTTTTCCGGCCAAAAATTCAACGTTGGGTTTCACGCGCGGTTCCCCGCTGGTCACAGGTCGCTCAGGCCGCTTCCGCCGAGCGGCTCAACGCGCACGCCGACCAGAGTTCCGACAAGGCGCTCACCAGTTTGGCGATGTCGGCGTCGGAATGGGCGGGCGAGGGCGTGATGCGCAGCCGTTCGGTCCCGCGCGGCACGGTGGGATAGTTGATCGGCTGGATGTAGATGCCGTGCTGATCCAGCAGCCAGTCGCTGAGCATCTTGCACTTCACCGGATCGCCGACCATCACCGGGATGATGTGACTGTCGTTCTCCAGACACGGGATGCCGATGGCCTTCAGCTCGCGCCGAACCTTGGCGACCCGGTTTTTGTGCCGCGCGCGCTCGATCTCGCTGACCTTCAGATGCCGGATGCTGGTCAGGGCGCCGGCGGCGACCGCCGGCGGCAGCGCCGTGGTGAAGATGAAACCAGAGGCGAAGCTACGGATGAAGTCGCACATGGCCGCTGACCCGGCGATGTAGCCGCCCATGACGCCGAACGCCTTGGCGAGGGTGCCCTCGATCACCGTCAGGCGGTGCATGAGTCCTTCGCGTTCCGCGATGCCGCCTCCGCGCGGTCCGTACAGGCCCACCGCATGAACTTCGTCGAGATAGGTCATCGCGCCGTGGGCGTCGGCGACGTCGCAGATCTCCTTGATCGGGGCGATGTCGCCATCCATCGAATAGACCGACTCGAAGGCGATCAGCTTGGGCGTCCCGGGCGCCTCGGCGGCCAGCTTGCGTTCCAGGTCCGCCACATCGTTGTGGGCGAAGATCACGCATCGCGCGCCGCTGTGGCGAATGCCCTCGATCATCGAGGCGTGGTTCAGCGCGTCGGAGAAGACAACGCAGCCCGGCAGCCGGCCGGCCAGGGTGCTGAGCGCCGCCCAGTTGGAGACATAGCCGGAGGTGAAGGTGAGCGCCGCCTCCTTTTGATGGAGCTCGGCGAGTTCGGCTTCCAGCAGGACGTGGAGATGGTTGGTGCCGGAGATGTTCCGCGTGCCGCCGGCGCCCGCGCCGCACTGGTCCAGCGCCGCGTGCATGGCGGCGATCACCGTCGGGTTCTGCCCCATGCTGAGATAGTCGTTCGAGCACCAGACGGTGACCTCGTTCACCTCACCGTCCGCGTAGCGTGAGGCGCGGGGGAAACTGCCCGCCTTGCGTTCAAGCTCGGCGAACACCCTGTAGCGGCCTTCCTGGCGCAGAGCGTCCAGCCGATCGCGGAAGAACAGTTCGTAGTCCATGGACGTCTCTCTCTCCTGAAGGCGTGCGTCCGGCGCCGCGCCCGACTTCATGTCGGGCGTCGGATCGGACATCGTGTCCGCTAGGGGCCGTTCCGGCTCTTGGGTTTGTTTGGGGGTAGGCAGCATCCAGCGCCACAGGGCGGCGTCGGGCAGAGGGGTCACCATGAAGGCGTGCTCGGCGAGGGCCAGCAGCGTAAGGGCGAGGAGCAGTGAGCCGCCCACCGAAGCAAAGGCGTCGACGCCAGGATGGAAGGCGCTCCAGGCCTCGGCCCCCGCGAGGGCGGCGCCCGCGCCGATCGAGACGGCGAACAGGCCGCTTACCTTGCTCTTGCGCAGATAGCTGGTCAGATATTTCAGGTGCTCGGGGAAGAACTCGTCGCTGAAGTTTGGCGCCCCGAAGAAGAGGTTGAGCTTCGCGCTCAAGCGGCTGACCAGCAGAATGAGGAAGGTCCAGGCCCCGATCTGGTTGGGCGCGCCCCAGGTGATCGCGACGATCGCGCCCGCGGTCAGCACCAGGGCGATCTCGTGATAAATCAGGGTCTGCGCGGCCAGGGTGAAGCGACGCCAGCCGGTGACGTCGGGCGGACAGCTGCTGGTCCTGGGGCCCGTGATCGCGCCGGTCAGGAAGGCCAGTTCATGCCAACCCCACACGCCCAGCGCGCAGGTGAACGCCAGCACCGCGCCCGTGGGCGAGGCGTCGGCCATGGTCTTGACAAGGCCGTAGACGGCGCCCCCCGCGAGGGTCGTGGCCGCGATCAGGCTGGCGCGATAGGTCGCGCTCGGACGACGATCCAGCCACAGGATCGCGCCGGTGCTGAACCACCAGATGAAGATGGCGTAGAGGACCGCTGCTGAGACCGCGAGAAGCGCCATCGGCCGAGGGCCTTACCAGACGGGTACGAGACGAACCTGCGCGGGCGTCTCGTTGGCGTGAGTGGGCAGAAAATAGAGCTCTACGAGCGTCGCGGCGGCTTTGACCGCAAGACCGGCCTTCTTGAGCTTGCCGGATAATCCCTCGCCCGCCCGGGACATGGCGTCGGTGATCCGCGCGAGGGTGTCGAAACCGCTGCGGAACTTGGGATGATCGACGTCGAGGATCAGGGGGAAGACCTGCTTGGAAATTTCCGAGCAGAGGTGGAAGACCTTGTAGTCGTATTCGGTGGGATCCATCCCCAGCGCCGCGTGGAACGCCGGACGCGCGTGGTCGCGGATGTACATCGTGGCGTAGACCGAGAGCAGGAAGAACTTGATCCACAGCCGGTTCACGCCGCTGAGCAGCTTCGGATCGGCGCGCATCAACAGAGCGAAGGCGTCGCCATGGCGGAACTCGTCGGCGCACCACCGCTCGAACCAGTTGAAGATCGGGTGGAAGCGCAGCTCCGGGTGGCGCTCCAGCTGGCGGAAGATCGTGATGTAGCGCGCGTAGCCGATCTTTTCGGAAAGGTAGACCGCGTAGAAGATGAACTTGGGTTTGAAGAAGGTGTATTTCTTCGTCCGGGTCAAAAATCCCAGATCGACGCCGATCTTGAAGTCCTTTAGCGCTTCGTTGATGAAGCCGGCGTGGCGGGCCTCGTCGCGGCTCATGTATTTGAACAGCGCCTTGATGTCCGGGTTTTGCACCCGCTTGACGATCTCCGCGTAGAGCACGCAGCCGGAGAACTCGGCGGTGAGGGAGCTCACTAGAAAGTCCACGAACTCCTGGCGAAGTTTCGGCTCCAGGTTGGATAGCTCGACTTCGAAAGCCTCGGTGCGCTTGAAGTGGTTGCGATTGAGATCGCTGGCCATTTCCGCCACCAGGGCGTCCCACTCCGCGCGGACGGGCGCGACGTCGATGCGGTCCATCGCGGCGAAGTCGGTCGTGTAGAATCGGGGGCTGAGGACGGTGTCCTTCTGCGCCTCGCGCGTGGTGTCGAAGGTCGCGGGAATCGGCGCGATGTCCAGCGCGTAATCGCTCAAGGTGGCGGCGGTCATGTCAACCTCCCGGGGGAAAAGCTCACTTCATAGAGTTCGGCTAGATTCAGCCGGGCGGTGAGGCGAACCCACTGCCGTTCGAGCCAGCCGGCGCGCTCGATCGTCGCCTCGCGCCGGAGGACGAGACGCTCGCCGAACTTGAGGCTGATCGGCGCGCCGTGGACTTGGACCCGGTCCCCCGGCTGCAGCTCGACTCGACCGTCCAGATCGACATGGGCGTGCAGGCTGGTTTCGCTGTGCTCGACCTCGATCGTGCAACGCGCGGTTTGTTTCGAGCGGATCAGGAAGGGCACGGTGATCATGCGCGCGCGTCTCGCGGCAGCAGATCGACGAAGGCCTGTTTGTTGCTGATGCCGAAGGCGTCGAGATCGATGGTCCGGCCGGTCGCGGTGTCCCGCAGCGCGAGACGGCCGCTGCTCCAGCGCATCAGGCTGAAGGGCGGCGCCATGCCGATCCCCCGGCGCATGCGGTCGTGAGCCAGGCCGCGCAGCACGCCGCGGACGAAGCCATTCGTGCCGGGGGCGAGGCTGGCGACCTGGTGGTTGTTCCGGCTGTCGCGCACGAGCACGGAGCCGTCCGCTTCGTCATAGAACCGCAGACCGACCTGTTGAACCGGCGAGGGTCCAGAGCGCTGGACGACCGCGGCCGGATGCAACACCTGGGCGAGGCGCGCGCCTGCGGTGATCAGCAGCGAAGAGCCCACCAGGAAACCGGCCGCGATGAGCGCGCCGCGTGGGAATGGCTCGTTGTCGATGGCGCTCATCGCTGGCTCTCCTTCAAGCCGCCACGGGCTCGGAGCCGGCGAGGCCCGACACCGGCCTGAGTGGGCGTCGAACGGGCGCGGGCTGTGCGGCCTCGACCGCTACGATGCTGTTGATGGCGTCAGCGAGAATGGAGGCGGCGCCGTCGACCTCCGCCAGCGCCCGCAAGGTGGGCTGGGGTCTGGCGAGCCGCCACGGACGAGCGTGCGGCCACAATTGCAGGAAGGCGATCTTGTTCGGCGCCTTCAGCGTCAGGGCGAGGTCGCCCGCGCCGCCACCCAGCGACTTCACCGCCGCCGCGTCGATGATCGCGAAGGGGATGTTGATCGCCTTGGGCACCGCCGCGCCGAAGCGCAGAACGACCCTGCGATTGGTGATGGTGTAGACCGTGGTCCGGCTGTTCAGCCACGCCATGAAAGCGAGGATTCCGAGAGCGGCGAAGGCGATCGGAGTTACCGCCGCCACCGAGGTCACCGCGTGCAACGGCGTGTCGCCGCCGACGACGGCGCTGACCACCCGCCAAATCAGCATGATCCCGAAATAGGCCGCCACGGCGCGGATGTGGAAAGCCTGCCCGGCCAGGACGCGCCAGGACGGCGCGCCTTGCCAGAGGATGATCTCCCCCGCCGGCAGATTGCCCGGCAGGCCTCGGATGGGTTCGAAATCGTGTTCGCTCATAGCCAGGGCTCCGACCGGGCGGGGGTTGCGTACAAGTAGCCGGCGCCGAAGTAGGCGCAGGTGCGCTCCTCATCGAGGAAGGTCACCTCGTCGGCGCTGGCCCGGGTGGGGGCGTCGCTGAACTGCGAGCCGAGGACCGCGTCGACCTTTACCGTGCGATTGCTCTTGTTGATCACCGCCATGGTCATCGGCACCAGGACGCCTCGCGCGACCCCTTCGCTGGGGCCGGAGGCGACCTCGAGATAGCGGATCATGTATTCCGCGCGATCGATCCAGACGTCGCTGACGACCCCCGCCGAAACGCCGTCGGCGCCCAGGACGGTCATCCCGCGTGGATCCGACCGGGAGCCATCGATGAAGAAGCCGGGCGCGGCGCGCAGAGGCGTGATCTTGGTGGCGCCGTGAACCGTGCGGTCCGGCCGATCGGCGCGATGAGCGAAGCTGCCGGGGCCCACCCCGGCCAGGAGTGGATTGCCCGTCGGTTCGATGGGAGAGCCCGGCGCGCGCGAGGTTCGCCGGGCGTTCGTGCGCGGCGTATCGCGATCGGCGTTCGGCTTGGTGATGGTGTTCTGGCCCGACATGATGAAGCTCTTCGGCCTCGCGGCGAAGAAAAGGCCGCCCGCCGACTCAAGCCGGCCGGTCATCTCGTCCTCCAGGGGGTAGCCCTCGCGCCGATCCTCACGACGCAGATAGAAGATGAGCGCCACGAAAAAGAGGACGAAGGTCAAGACGATCAACGCGGTCAAATCCACGGTGCCGGCGAATTCGAAATCATGCATGGCGTATCTCCGATCTCTCCGAACCAACGAGCAGACCCGGCGCAATGGCCGGGATCCACGACGACTGCGTCTCGTCCGAACCCCTGATGCGGGTGAGCGGGCCGATGGCGACAAGGGTGAAAAACAACAGAACCAGTTCGATGAAGTAGACGACGGCGTAACCGGAAGCCGGGCCGTTGATGGCGGGACCCAGGACACCGCTCCGCGCAAGGGCGCCGACCGTGTCGCTAATCAGTCCGCCGCCCGCGATGGCGACGCCCGCGGCCAGCGCCTGGACCGAACCCCACACGCCCAGGGCCAGTCCGGTGGCGTCCGCCTGAGCCATGTTCATAGAGGCGGTCAGGGTGCCGTGGGCGAACATGCCCGCGCCGAAACCGATCATCGCGACCCCGACCGCGAACAAACCGGCGAGACCGGTGGGCGCGGCGAAGATGACCGAGGCGAAGGCCACCAGCCCCGCGACAGCGCCAAATCCGGCGACCCGGTAAGGATCGGCGCCGCGGCCCAGAAGCCGCGCGGCGAGCCCAAGACCCGATCCGCCGCCGATCGCCAGCACAGCGGTCAGCAGGGTGGTCACCCCGACCGGCAGATGCAGCACCTTGCCGCCATAGGGCTCGAGCAGGACGTCCTGCATGGAAAAGGCGACGGTGCCCATGCCGATGGCGACCAGGCGCCGTACCGCCTGGGGGGTGCCGATGTAGGCCGCCCAGGCGTCGCGGAAACGCGGGCTCGGCGCTTCGGACCGCGCGCTCATCGGGCGGCGCGCTTCCTGCTTCCAAAGCGCAACGCCGTTGACGACCATGGTCAGAGCCGCCGAGCCCTGGACGACCTGGATCAAGCGCAATTCGCTGAAGGGCGTGAGAAGGAGGCCGAAACCCACCGCCGCGACCACCGAGCCGACCAGCAGCATCAGACAGAGCAGGGCGACGACCTTGGGCCGCACATGCGCAGGCGCGAGATCGGTGGCGAGAGCCAGCCCCGCGGTCTGGGTTGTGTGCATTCCAGCGCCCGCGAGCAGAAAAGCCAAAGCCGCTCCCACCTGACCCACGATCGGGGGGCCGTGCGAATCTCCCGACAGCAGCAGGAGGGCGAAGGGCATGATCGCCAGGCCGCCGAACTGCAGCATGGTGCCGAACCAGATATAGGGCACCCGGCGCCAGCCGAGCACCGAGCGGTGAGTGTCGGAACGATGACCCACGAGCATCCGCAACGGCGCGAAGACGAGAGGCAATGAGATCATCGTCGCCACGACCCAGGCCGGGATGCCCAGCTCCACGATCATCACCCGGTTGAGGGTGCCGATCAGGAGCACCGCGGCCATGCCGACGGTGACCTGAAACAGCGAGAGGCGGAGAAGCCTCCCCAGCGGCAGTTCCGGCGTCGCTGAATCCGCGAACGGCAGGTACCGCGCCCCGACGGCGCGCCAGGACCACAATCGGCGATTTCTGGCGGCCATGCCGATCACGCGCGGACGAGCTCCATGGCCTGGGAGGTGTAGAAGCCGCTGATGATCCGGCGGGTGCGGCCGACGGCCCAACCGACGAGGCCAGGTTCGGCGGCGATGGCCCGGCGCAGGCCCGCCTCGGTGACCGGCTCGATGGCCGGCGCGCGGTCGGTCCGCGGAAACAGCCTGCCCACGCCCCACAGCAAGCGGAGCGCCGGCGTCGCGGGCGCGAAGGTGAAGACAATCGACCGCTTCGTGCGCGGCGCGAGCTTGGCCAGCATCCCGACGATGTGCGGCGTCGGATAGTGGATCAAGGAGTCCATCGCCGTGACGTGATCGAACTCGCCGAGGGACGGATCGAGCATATCGCCCACCCGATAGTCGATGACGCCGGGCGCCAGATCCGCGGGCGCACGCTCGGCGGCGATGCGGACAAGATTGCCCGCGACGTCCACGGCCACCACGCGGGCGCCGCGCCGCGCGGCGACGACCGAGAGCGCGCCGGTGCCGCAGCCGGCGTCCAGCAAGACCGCGCCGCCCATGTCCGCGGGCAGCCAGGACAGCAGGAGATCGCGCATGCGATCTCGTCCCGCCCGCACCGTGGCCCGCACCCGGCTCACCGGCGCGTCGGAGGTCAGCTGCGCCCACGCGTCCATGGCCGTCGCGTCGAAATAGGTTTCGAGACGCGTGCGGCGATCATCGTAGGCGGCGGCAATGGACATCACTCGAAACCCAGAAATTCGAAGACGTCGCGGTCCTTCATCGGTACGACGTCATAGGTCTGTTTGCCGACCCAGAGGCTGGCGGCGAGGCGCATGTATTCTTTCTGGACCGCCTCCAGTTCCGGCGACGGTTCCATTTCGAACAGCGTCGATTTCTTCAGCCGGCTACGGCGAATGACGTCGAGATCGGGGAAGTGCGCGATGCGCTCGAGCCCGACCGCGGCGTTGAAGCGGTCGACCTGATCGGTATCGACACTGCGATTGCAGATCATGCCGCCCAAACGGACATCGTAGTTCTTCGACTTGGCGCGCACCGCCTGAATGATCCGGTTCATCGCGAAGATGGAGTCGAAATCGTTCGAGGCGACGATGATCGCGCGTTCCGCATGCTGTAGCGGCGAGGCGAACCCGCCGCAGACCACGTCGCCCAGCACGTCGAAGATCACGACATCGGTGTCCTCCAGGAGGTGGTGCTCCTTGAGAAGCTTGACGGTTTGCCCGACCACATAGCCGCCGCACCCGGTCCCGGCGGGGGGCCCGCCGGCCTCGACGCACATCACGCCATTGTAGCCGGGGAAGACGTAGTCTTCGGGTCGAAGCTCCTCGGTATGGAAATCCACAGTCTCGAGAACGTCGATGACGGTCGGCACGAGGCGTTTGGTGAGGGTGAAGGTCGAGTCATGCTTCGGGTCGCAGCCGATCTGAAGCACGCGCTTGCCGAGCTTGGAGAAGGCCGCCGAGAGATTGGACGAGGTCGTGCTCTTGCCGATGCCGCCCTTGCCATAGACGGCGAAGACCTTGGCGGTTTCGATTCGCACAGCGGGATCGAGTTTGACCTGAACGCTGCCCTCGCCATCGAGGTGATTTCTAAGGGAGCGGGGAATGTCGAGGACTGTCATGGTCTGTTTCCAGGCTTCTAGGCCGCCGCCGAGATCCCCTCGAGGCGATCCTCAAGGTCGTCTTGGGCGTTGCGAAGGGCGTTCAGGGTTTCGGCGTCGGGCGCCCAGTAGTTGCGATCACTCGCTTCGATGAGCCGCCGGGTCATCCGGGACGAAGCGATGGGGTTCAGCGCGGCGAGCCGTTCGCGCATCGCCGGGTCGAGGACGAAGGTCTCGCTGATCTTCTGATAGACCCACGGGGCCACCTGGCCGGTGGTCGCGGACCATCCCATGGTGTTGGTCACCTGGGCCTCGATCTGGCGAACGCCCTCATAGCCGTGCTTCAGCTGACCTTCGTACCAGCGCGGGTTCAAGGTGCGCGTGCGGGTTTCCAGAGAGACCTGTTCGGCCAGGGTGCGGACCTTCGCCTCGCCCGTGGTCTGATCGCCGATGTAGACCGGCGCGCCGACGCCCCGCGCGCGCTTCACCGCGCGGCTGATGCCGCCGAGGGTGTCGACATAGTGATCGATGGTGGTGAGGCCGAGTTCCACGGACTCGACGTTTTGGTAGGCGAGCTCCACGCGCTTCAGGCTGTCCTGCAGCACGGCGGATTGACGCACCGCCTTACCCGTGCGTCCGAAGGCGTAGCATTTGCGGGCCTGATAAGCGTCGGCGAGTTCGTCCTCGTTGGTCCAGGCGCCCGAATCGATCAGTTGATTGACGTTCGCGCCGTAGGCCCCTTCGGCGTTGGAGAACACGCGCAGGGCCGCGGTTTCAAGGTCGCAACCCTCGGCGCGCTGATAGTCCAGGGCGTGTTTGCGCAGGAAGTTCTGTTCGATCGGCTCATCGGCGCTCGCCGCGAGATAGGCCGCTTCGGCGAGAATGCGGGTCTGCAGGCCGAGGAGGTCGCGGAAAATGCCGGACAGCGTCATGAAGACATCGATCCGTGGCCGGCCCAACTCCGCCAGGGGTACGAGTTCCGCCCCGCACAGCCGGCCGTAGCCATCGAAACGCGGCCTCGCCCCCATCAGCGCGAGCGCCTGAGCGATCGGTCCGCCCTCGCTCTTCAGATTGTCGGAGCCCCACAGCACCAGGGCGATCGATTCGGGCAAGGCTCCGGTATCGGCCACGTGCCGGTCCAGCAGAAGGCCGGCCTGATGAGCGCCCGCGCGAACCGCGAAGGCGCTGGGAATCAGGAAGGGGTCGAAGCCGTTGAGATTGCGTCCGGTGGGCAGGACCGCGGGCGTCCGCACGAGATCGCCCCCGGGGGCGGGCCGGATATAGCCGCCATCGAGAGCGTGGAGGATCGCGGGCAGTTCGTGGTCTTCGGCGAGCATCGCGTTATGCGATTTAAGCTCCGCGAGCAGAGCTAGTCTGGCGCGGTTTGTCTTCTGACCACCGAGCACGAGCGCCGCGTCCGGCGACGCGCCATCGACGACCGCGGCGACGGTGCGCCGATCCGGGACTTCATGGCCGCCCGCCTCGGCCATCGCGAGAAGAAGATCGATCCGCTCCTCCCGGCTCGGGATTTCGCCGACGGTGTGCAGTCCCGTCGGGATCAATGTTCTTTCGATCTCGCAGACGCGCTCCGAGATCGCCTCGACGCCCGCGCCGAGGATCCCCGGCGCCGGGGGAAGGTCCAGGGCCGCTGCTTGTTCGGCGATGAGCGCGGCGAGGTCGTCACGCTCGGCCAAGGCCTCCGGCGACGTTGCGCGCCAGCGTTGTATCGTGGCCTTGATGTCAAGCAGCCCTTTGTAAAGGCCCGCTTTTCCCACCGGCGGCGTCAGATAGCTGATCAGCGTCGCGCCGGAGCGCCGTTTCGCAAGCGCGCCTTCGGAGGGATTGTTCGCGGCGTAGAGGTAATAGTTCGGCAGGCTGCCGATGAGGCGTTCGGGCCAGCAGGCGCCGGCCAGTCCGACCTGTTTGCCCGGCATGAATTCCAGCGCGCCGTGCGTACCGAAATGGAGCACGGCGTCGGCCGCGAAGTCCTCGCGCAGATAGCGATAGAAGGCCGCGAAGGCGTGGGTCGGCGCAAAGCCCCGCTCGAACAGAAGGCGCATCGGGTCGCCCTCGTAACCGAACCCGGGCTGCAGGCCGATGAAGACATTGTCCAGCTGCCGGCCCAGGATGAACAGCGAACGGCCATCGCTGAGGACCTTGCCGGGAGCGGAGCCCCACTGGCTCTCGATCTCCGCCAGACCACGCTGCCGCCGGATATGGTCGTCGGCGGCGATCCGATGATGGACGTTGGCGTCTGTTCCGTAGCGCGCCGAATTGCCCTCGATCAGGCTTTCCCGCAGCGCGTCCGGCGACTCGGGGACCGTGACCGAATATCCGGCCGCCGCCAGCGACTTCAGGGTATTATGAAGAGAGGCGAACACCGCCAGATAGGCCGCCGAGCCGACGGCGCCGGCATTCGGGGGGAAGTTGAAGAGCACGATGGCGATCTTGCGGTCGCGGCGGGCGGTGCGGCGCAAGGCCACCAGCTTGGCCACCCGGTTGGCGAGCGCGTCGGCCCGCTCCGGACACGAAAGCATCCGCGGCGCCTCGGGCGTTCGTGGGTGGACGCAATGGCGTTCGCAACCTTGGCAAGGCTTGCCCGCGCCATCCGACCGCCCGCCGAAGACCATGGGCGAGATGGCCCCGTCCAACTCTGGAATGGCGACCATGATGGTCGATTCCATCGGCGTCAGTCCGGTGCGCGAATCACCCCAGCCTTCAAGGGTCTGGAATTCGAGCGGCTGGCCGGAGATGTAGGGAACGTCGAGCCTCGAGAGAATGTCTTCGGCGGCCCGAGCGTCGTTATAAGCAGGGCCGCCCACCAGCGAGAACCCGGCCAAAGACACCACCGCGTCCACACGGGGCGCGCCATTCTCGATAAAGTATTTCTCGATCGCCGGCCGGCCGTCGAGGCCGCTGGCGAAGGCCGGCAGGACGCGGAGGCCGCGCGCTTCCAGCGCCCCGATGACGCCATCGTAGTGACCGGCGTCTTCCGACAGGACATAGGACCGCAGCAGCAACAGCCCCACGGTTCCGACCGTCGGCGCCTCCGGCAAGGGAAGGAGATCGACGGACTCCACGATCCGGCCGCGCGCGCGGGGATGGTAGAGGCCGATCTCGGCGTAGTCCTCCGGCTCCGCCGCCTCCACGCGTCCGCGCAAGGCGCGCCGGGGACCGTCCGCATAACGATCGACGAGGAAGCGGACCATCGAAGCGATATTCGTCTGCGATCCCGACAGCCAATATTGCATCGTCAGGAAGTAGTTTCTCAGATCCTGCGCGGCGCCAGGGATGTATTTCAGCAGCTTGGGTAGGCGGCGCAGAACCGCCATCTGGCTCGAGCCGGACGATTTGGTCTTCGAGCCCCGCAGCTTTTTGAGCGCTGCCAGCGGACCCTTGTCCGAGCCGTCCATTTTCAGGGAGCCCAGTTTGGTGAGCTTGACGACCTCGCCCGCGGACAGGATCCCGACCATCGCGTCGCAGGACTCCCGGCGAGCGCGGAGCGCGGGGAGGACCGCTCTGACCTGATCCTCCATGAAGAGTTGCGTGGCGACGATGATGTCGCCCTCCGCGATATCGCTCACGCAGCGCGCCAGGGCGCCGGCGTCTTCCATCCACTCGGTCGCCGCGTGAACGGAAAGGCAGAGACCCGGAATCGCGACGCCGAGGGCGTCGGACGCGCGGCGCAACACCCCGTTGAGATGCTTGTCGAGCGTAATGATCACGACCCTCACGGGCGCGATCGACTCGCCTGTCAGTCTAGCGGGCAAAGTGACTACGGGCGTCATACAAGGTCTCGAGTTCGATGGTCGTAATCCCGCGACCGGCGGCGAAAGCCTCGGTGTTGCGGCGGGCCTTGCCGCGCACGAAGAACGGGATCTTGGTGAGTTCGGCCTGGGCGTCGCTGGACCAGACCGTTTCAAGTGGCGTCGGCGACTCGGCCGGGGGCGGCGGCGCGGAGGAATGGCCCAGATGCGAGGGACCGGCCTCGTCGTTGAATTCGAAATCGTCCCGGAACATCGCCAGGAGGTGCTCTTCGAGACCCATCGCCAGAGGATGGATCCAGGTGTCCATGAGGACATTCGCGCCCTCGAAACCCATCTGCGGGGAGTAGCGCGCCGGAAAATCCTGGACGTGGGTCGGCGCCGATATCACCGCGCAGGGGATGCGCAGCCGCTTGGCGATGTGCCGCTCCATCTGGGTGCCCAACACCAGTTCGGGCTGAAGTTCGGCGATGGCGGCCTCGACTTCGAGGTAGTCATCCGTGATCAGGGCGGTGAGACCCATGCCTTCGGCCGCCGCGCGGACCTCGCGGGCGAATTCGCGGTTGTAAGCGCCCAGTCCGACCACCTCGAAACCCAGCTCGTCCCGGGCGACCCGCGCGGCGGCGATGGCGTGGGTGGCGTCGCCGAAGATGAAGACCCGCTTACCGGTCAGATAGGTGGAGTCTACGGATCGCGACCACCACGGGAGGCGCGAGTCGCAGGCGTCCAGGACGCCGCCCGGATCGATGCCCGCGAGGACGGTGACCTCCTCGATGAAGTCGCGCGTGGCCCCCAAACCGATCGGGACCGTCCTTGTCGAAGGCTGCCCATGAACCCGCTCCAGCCAAGCTGCGGCGCCGGCGGCGATCTCGGGATACATGACGATGTTGAAGTCAGCGTCCGGCAGCCGGCGCAGGTCGTCGGGCGTCGCGTCTAGAGGCGCTGTAACATTGACGTCCACCCCCAGCCGGCGAAGCAGACGCTTGATTTCAACGACATCGTCGCGGTGACGAAAGCCGAGCGCCGTGGGGCCGAGCAGGTTGCAGCGCGGCCTGGACGACGGTTCGCGCGGGGCGGGCGGCGCGGCCAGCAGACGAACCAACTGGTAGAAGGTCTCCGACGACCCCCAATTTTCCTTCTTCTGGTAGGACGGCAGATCGAGCGCCAGCACCGGTATCGGCAGGCCGAGGGCCTTCGCCAGTCCGCCGGGATCGTCCTGGATCAGTTCGGCGGTGCACGAGGCGCCGACGATCATCGCCTCGGGCTTGAAGCGATCGTACGCCTCCCGCGCGGCGCACTTGAAGAGTTCAGCGGTATCGCCGCCGAGGTCGCGGGCCTGGAACGTCGTGTAGGTGACCGGCGGCCGATGGTCCCGTCGCTCGATCATGGTGAAAAGCAGATCGGCGTAGGTGTCGCCTTGTGGCGCGTGGATGACGTAGTGCAGACCCTTCATCGCCGTCGCGATCCGCATGGCGCCGACGTGGGGAGGGCCTTCATAGGTCCAGACGCTGAGCTTCATGGCCTAGACCTTCAGCAGCGCTTGGCGGCGGAGCGGTCGGGCGAACAGCCCGGCGAGATCGCCCGCCTGATCGAAGCCGTGGATGGGCGAGAAAACCAGCTCGATCGACCACTTGGTGGCGATGCCCTCCGCCTCCAGGGGGTTGGCGAGGCCCAGGCCGCAGACCACCAGATCGGGGCGAGCCGCGCGGCAACGGTCGAGCTGCCTGTCCACGTCCTGTCCCTCGGAAATGACCACGTCCGTGGGCAGCGCGTCGAGCTCGCGAGCCATCAACGCGCGATTGAGATAGGGCGTGCCGACCTCGACCGGGATCATGCCCAACTCACGATGGAGGAAACGGGCCAGCGCGGGTTCGAGCTGGGAATCCGGGAACAGAAACAACCGCTTGTTTTCAAGGATAGGCCGGTGATGGTCCACCGCGCGTCGGGCGCGCTCCTGACCGGGCGCGACGACGCGGGCGAAATGCGCCGGGTCCACGCCCCAGGCGTCGCTCGCAGCCTTGAGCCAATCGGTGGTGCCTTCCGATCCGAAGGGAAAGAGCGCGGGGAGATGGACCGCGCCGCGATCTTCGAGGCGTAGGGTGGTCTCGCCGAGAAAAGGCTGCGCCAAAAGGAAGCGAGTCGAAGGGCCGATCGCCGGAATGTCCCCTGACCGGCGCGGCGGGAAAAAATCGACCTTCGGCACGCCGATATCCTGAAAGAGCCGGCGGAACTGATCCTCGACGATGTCAGGCAAGGCGCCGACCACGAGAAGGGACGGCGCCAGCGTGGCGTCGGCGCGAGGCGCCTCGGGGACGAGCGCGGCGAGACAAGCGTCCTCGCCCTGGGTGAAGGTCGTCTCGATGCCGCTGCCGGAATAGTTGATCACCCGCAGTCGAGGGGCGTGGCGCTTGCCGAGCCGTTCGGCGGCGCGCGACAGATCGAGCTTGATCACCTCCGAAGGACACGAGCCGACGAGGAAAAGCATGCGGATATCGGGCCGCCGCGCGATCAACTGATCGACAACACGGTCGAGTTCCTCGTTGGCGTCGGCGAGACCGGCGAGGTCCCGCTCCTCCATGATGGCGGTCGCGAACCGCGGCTCCGCGAACACCATCACTCCCGCCGCCGATTGCAGCAGATGCGCGCAGGTTCTCGAGCCCACGACGAGGAAGAACGCATCCTGAATCTTGCGGTGAAGCCAGACTATGCCGGTCAGACCACAGAATACCTCGCGCTGCCCACGCTCGCGCAGGATGCTCCGCTCACGAGGTGCGGCGCGCGGACGATCCGCGGTCAGCGCAAGGGCGGTCACCCCAGCCGCGCCTTTGGCATGCCCTGAGTCGTCGCGGACCTGCCTGATTCGAGTCGCGCCGCGCGAAGCTTCAGGAGGAACTGCGTGGCGTTGATCGCATAGGCCGCATAGGCCGCGACGGCGATCAGCATCTGCTGGCGGGGCGTGCCGAGCCCGCCGAACAAGGCGATCAGATAGGCCGTCTGCAGGCCCAGAACGAGCATGCTGAAGACGTCTTCCCAGAAAAAAGCCCTTGCGAAGAGCCATTTGCCGAAGACGTCCTTTTCCCAGATCGAGCCGGTAATCATGATGGCGTAGAGGGCGGCCGTTTTGACCAGGATCGAACCCGTCGCGAGGGCGTAACCCTGACCTGTGCTGAAATAGCGCAGGATGAGAAAGAGGCTGACCGCGAAGGCCAGAAATTGCAGAGGCGCCAGCACCGCCTGCACCACCGTCCAAGGCGACGCATCACGGCGCGAACGTTCCTCCGGGCTGTAAAGCGGTTGCGAAACAGCGCCATCGCGTCGGGGCGCGCGAAGCGCGTGGCCCCCTCCGGCCATGCCCCAGGGGCTAGGGGCGATGAGGTCGATAAGGTCGTCGGCCATCTCCGAAAAGATCGACGGCCGCGCGGCGTAGCCCTGTGCCGCGTTACTCCCAATGGACCTCTTGGTGACGCTGTCCATAGCCTTTCTCCGAAGGCGCAAACTCTTGAGATTCGAGCCTATGAGCGCCCCCGGAGGCTGTCAAGCGCGCCTTACGTACATCTAGATTGACAGTTTCCGGGCTTTGGATAACTTTGACTCATCGATCGAGGGACGCGGCGAAACTGAGGAGAGACTGTGCGACTCGTGTTGACAGCGCCGGACGATGTCGATGAGTTGAGAGGACGAAATCTAAGCCGTGCCGAGCGCCAATAGCTCGGATCAAAATGGCGTTTAGGAGCGAGACGCCGGCGATCGAGGAAAGGAAGGGATGTCCGTGGGGAGCATTCAGGCCGCTGTAAGAAGCGTGTTCGGTGGAATGAACGCCGAGCTCGCCGGTCGCCAGACCTTCGCGAAAACTTGGCCTTTGTTCCAGCTCGCACCCCAATTTGCCTCGGATCGTCGAGGCGCCGAACTCAGTTCAATCGTCGAGGGCGAAATTATCCCGCGTCTGGTGGTGGCCCACGGTCCAGCGCCTACCGGAGCTCACATCCTGTCTGCGTGGCGCGTCGATTCGGAAGCGCCGACGCCCGGCGAAGTTATCGAGACTTGCGCGCGCCTCAGCCTCGCGCGGCGCGGCGACGTTCTCGAGACCTTCTTCGGGGATTACCTCCAGCCCGAAGCCCTCGCGGCCAACGTCTACACAGCGCTGCTCGCCCCCACGGCGCGGCTTCTGATCGACCTTTGGAGCCGCGACAGGATTTCCTACACCGAAGTGACCATCGCCCTCGGCCGTCTGCAGCATCTCGTGAGGAAGCTCGATGAAGCGACGCCCTACAACGGAAACAACGACCCCGTCGCCCGATCCGCTTTCTTCACGCCGAGGCCGGGGGAACAACAGACCTTCGGTTTCCATATCATCGAGGAGCAATTCCGCTGGTCGGGCTGGCGCACCTGGATCGAGCCCTCCACGACAGCAGAGGAAATAAACGCCGTCGTGCGCGGCCAGTGGTTCGATCTGCTCTGCATCAGCGCCACGCGAGACGAGCGCATCGAGGACATCTGCAGGACGGTGGCCGGAATTCGCCGCGCCTCGCGAAACCCGGATCTGTTCATCCTGGCAAATGGATTTCCGTTTCTGGAACATCCCGAGCTCGTCGGTGTGGTGGGCGTCGACGCCGCCGCCAACGACGGGGAAGAGGCTTTGGACATCATGAGTGAAGCGGCGAGACGTCACGCCGCTTGATCGGGTCCACCCAGGAATCGAGGTTCCTTCCTCGCTATGTCAACACTGGGCTCCTTCTCTGTTCCTCGATTTCAGGACGAAAAACGCTTCGCCCGGGCTCAACTCGGCGAAGTCTCCTCTGGAGTGGTCGAGCGAGTCGCCGCTGCTGGCGGCGATGTCTCGCTGGTGATCGACGCGCAAGGCGTGATCCGGGATATAGCCCTCAGCAATGACGAGTTGGCCGGCGACGGCGCCGCCGAATGGCTCGGCCAACGCTGGGTCGATACGGTCGCCATAGAAAGCCGCTCGAAGGTGGAGGCGTTGCTCGCCGACGCCCGACGCGACGGTGAAAGTCCGTGGCGAGAGATCAGCCAGGTCACATCGACCGTAAATTCGCTGATCATCCGGTACGCCGTGATCGACGTGGGGCGGAACGGTCTCCTCATAGCCATGGGGCGAGACGACCGCGCCACCTATGAGATGCAGCAACGATTGTTGGAAGCCCAACAGATCGTGGATCGCGACTATTCGCGGCTGCGAGACGCTGAATCGCTCTACCTGGTGCTCTTCAGGACATCCGCGGAGGCCATCGTCATCGTCGATGTGGCCACGCGGAAAGTGTTCGACGTCAACCCGGAAGCTGAACGCCTGCTGGACGATACCAAAGCGCAACTCGTCGGCGCGCCCTTTTCACGAATTTTTGATGCGGATCGCCAAGAAGAAGCGGCGTCACTCCTCATCGTTGTCCAATCGGTCGCCGAAAAGAATTACTCGGAAATGCGGCTGACACGGAATGGACGCGAAATCCAAGCCTCCGCCTCGCTGTTTCGCCAGGATCGGGGATCGCGATGCCTGGTTCGTCTGGTCGAACGGACGGGCGACGGCGCGAACGCGCCGGATCTCGAGCGGCGCACATACGCAGTGACCGAGCACCTGCCCGATCCCTGTTTAATCACCGATGATTCGCTCAACATCTATTCAGTCAATGTCGCCTTCCTCGATCTCGCCAGAATCGCGACGCGCGAGCAGGCCGTCGGCCAGCCGTTGGGCCGGTTTCTCGGGCGCGCCGATCTCGACAGAAATCTCCTGGTCGAGACCCTGAGAGAGCACGGATCGGTGCGCAACTTCGCCACCGTCTTTAGAAATCAGTACGCCGAGCTGGAACATGTCGAGGTTTCGGCCGTGTCGGTCCCTGATCGCGATCAGCAATTTCTTGGTTTCATGATCCGTAGGCTCACGCGAAGCCAGGCCGATCGCGGACAACGTTCCCCGGAACGGCGTCGCTCCGTCGAGCAACTCACGGAGTTGGTGGGCCGCGTGAAGCTTAAGGATCTCGTTCGTGAATCGACCGATCTCGTCGAAAAACTGTGCATCGAAGCCGCGCTTGAACTGACGAAAAACAATCGTGCTTCGGCGGCCGATCTGCTCGGCTTGAGCCGTCAGAGTCTGTACTCAAAGCTGCACAGATTTGGCTTGGCGAAAACCTCGGACACGAGCCAGTGATGTGTCAGGCGCGTTGTGCACGCGGCCTTCGGCGTGTGTCCATTTAAATTGACACATTACAGCGTCACGCCTACCCAGTTTGGTATGAGCCTGGATACGACGATCGCCGTCGGTCAGCCCCGGACCCGAGTCCCCGCGGCCTCGGCGGTTCTCCAATTGCTCAAGCCGATCACCTGGTTTCCACCGATGTGGGCCTTCATGTGCGGCGTGGTCTCGTCGGGGGTCGGGCTCGCCGCTCATTGGCCCGTGACCCTGGCGGGAGTGGTGCTGGCGGGACCGGCGATTTGCGCCACCAGTCAGGCGACCAACGACTGGTTCGACCGACATGTCGACGCGATCAACGAGCCTGACCGCCCGATCCCGTCAGGGCGGATACCCGGGCGATGGGGCCTTTGGATCGCGATCGTTTGGACTGTTCTCTCTCTCGCGCTCGCGGCGGCGCTCGGACGGTCGGTGTTCGGCGCGGCGGTGCTTGGACTTGGACTGGGTTGGCTCTACAGCGCGCCGCCGCTGCGGCTCAAGGAGGCCGGCTGGTGGGGATTGGCTTCCGTGGCCATCTGCTACGAGGGTTTGGCCTGGTTCACGGGCGCGGCCGTCATGTCGGGCGGCTTTCCGGACGCGCGCATCGTCGCGATCGCGGGGCTATACAGCTTCGGCGCCATAGGGATCATGATCCTGAATGACTTCAAGGCGATCGAAGGCGACCGCCTGACCGGCGTCCGTTCCATTCCCGTCGAGTTGGGACCGGAAAATGCCGCTTGGCTGGCCTGCGTCATCATGATCGCGCCGCAGGTGATCGTGGTCACCCTGCTGGCGTCGTGGGGGCGACCATTTCACGCCCTCGCCGTGGGCGTTTCGGGTCTCGCGCAATGGGCGCTGATGACGCGGCTGCTGCGGGATCCGCGCAAATATGCGCCCTGGTATAACGCCACGGGTGTCTCTCTATACGTGTTGGGCATGTTGGTGACGGGGTTCGCCCTGGGCTCTCATCTGGGAGGAGCGCGATGAAATCCCCAAACCTGGGTTGGGCTGGCGTGGTCAGGCTCGGTCTCGTTCAAAGCGCGCTGGGAGGGATGGTCGCCTTCGCGACATCCACGCTCAACCGGGTCATGGTGGTCGAAGAAGCCATGCCCGCGGTGCTGCCGGCGGCGTTCATCGCCTGGCACTACGCGGTGCAGCTTTCGCGCCCTCGCTGGGGCTACGGTTCGGACATGGGGAACCGCCGGACACCCTGGATCATCGGCGGGATGGGCGTCCTGGCGCTGGGCCTGATCATCGCCACCGACGCGACCTTGATGATGACCGGCTCGCCTCTTCTGGCGATCGCCCTGGCCATCGTCGCCTTTTCCATGATCGGGGCCGGCGTGGGCGCGGCGGGAACCTCTCTGCTGGCGTTGCTGGCGACCCGCGTCGCGCCGGAGCGCCGCCCGGCCGCCGCCTCGATCACCTGGATGTTGATGATCGTCGGGATTGTCGTCTGCGCCGCGACGAGCGGCGCCCTGCTGCAACCGTTCTCCAGCCAACGATTGGCGACGGTCGCCTCCGGCGTTGCGGCCGCGGGATTTTTGCTGACCCTCGCCGCCGTCTGGCGCGCGGAAGGAGACGCGGCCCCCGCTGATACGGAGCAGGCCGCCCAGGCGTCCAAGCCCTCCTTCGGCGCGGTGATCGCCGAGATCCGCGCCGATCCGCTGGCGCGACGTTTCACCCTTTTCGTGTTCGTCTCGATGCTGGCCTACAGCGCGCAGGAACTGATCCTTGAACCGTTCGCGGGACTGGTCTTCCATATGAGTCCCGGCCAATCGGCCCAGCTGAATGCGATCCAGCACACGGGTGTCCTTGTCGGCATGGTCATCGTGGGGGTGTTGGGAGCGCGGTTCGGCGATCGCAAGTCACTCTGGATGCGGCGATGGACGATCGGCGGGTGCATCGGCTCCGCCGTCGCTCTCGCGGGACTGGGCGCGGCCAGCCTTTCCGGTCCCGGCTTTCCGCTGCCGCCTACGGTTTTTCTGCTGGGACTCGCCAACGGTGTCTTCGCGGTCTCGGCCATCGGCTCGATGATGGGGCTGGCCGGCGCGGGCAGGAACGCGCGCGAAGGCGTAAGGATGGGGGTCTGGGGCGCGGCGCAGGCGGGAGCCTTCGCGATCGGCGGATTCCTCGGCGCGTTTGGCGTGGGCTCGCTGCGAAGCCTGCTGCATCAGTCCGCTCCCGCGTTCCTGATCGTCTTCGCCGTCGAGGCTTTGGTGTTTATCCTGGCCGCGGTGCTGGCCGGCGGCCTTTCTCGACCGGCGCCGGCGGCCGCCAGCGATAGCGACCCGGCGATCCCGCTCGGATATGGCGGAGCGCGCTCGTGAACGCCCCCGTGGAAGAGACCTTCGACGTCGTCGTCGTGGGTGGCGGACCGGCGGGCGCGACGGCCGCCGCGGACCTTGCCGCCGCCGGGCGTTCGGTGGTGCTGCTGGACAAGGCCGGACGCATCAAGCCTTGCGGCGGAGCGATACCGCCGCGTCTCGTGCGCGACTTCGAAATCCCCGATCATCTGCTGGTGGCGCGCGCCAAGTCGGCGCGGATGATCGCCCCTTCCGCCCGCGAAGTGGATATGCCGATCGAAGGCGGCTTCGTCGGCATGGTCGATCGCGACGTCTTCGACGAATGGCTGCGTGAGCGTGCGCGAACGTGCGGCGCGGAGCGCCGCACGGGCGCCTTCGAACGGCTCGATCGCGACCCGGATGGAGTCGCGGTGATTCGCTACCGTTCCGGCAAGCGTGGCGAAGGGGAACTGGCTCGCCTGCGCGCCCGGACGGTGATCGGCGCGGATGGCGCGCGTTCCAGCCTTGCCCGCCAGACAATCGGCGGCGCCGACAAGACACCCTTCGTCTTCGCCTATCACGAGATCGTGCGCGCCCCGACCGACCAAACCAAGGGTTTCGACGGTGATCGATGCGACGTGTTCTACCAGGGCGAGCTTTCGCCGGACTTCTACGCCTGGATCTTTCCGCACGGCGAGACGGCCAGCATCGGTGTCGGCAGCGCGAAGAAGGGATTTCCCTTGCGCAAGGCAGTGGAAAAGTTGCGCGCCACGGCGTCTCTGAGCGGGTGCGAGACCCTGCGTACCGAGGGGGCGCCGATCCCGCTGCGCCCGTTGCGCCGGTGGGACAACGGCCGCGACGTGGTCTTGGCCGGTGACGCCGCCGGCGTCGTGGCGCCCGCGTCCGGCGAGGGGATCTACTATGCGATGATCGGGGGCAGGCACGCCGCCGACGCGGTCGATCTGTTCCTGCGCACGGCCAACCCTCGCAGTCTCGCCACCGCGAGGCGCAAATTCATGCGCGAGCACGGCAAGGTGTTCTGGGTCCTCGGGATGATGCAACACTTCTGGTATCGCAGCGACAAGCGGCGGGAACGGTTCGTTTCCATGTGCGCCGACCCGGATGTCCAGCGACTAACCTGGCAAGCCTATATGAACAAGGAGCTTGTCCGCGCCGACCCGGGCGCGCACGCGCGCATCTTCTTCAAGGACATGGGACATCTTTTGGGACTGTCGCCTTCGTGAACCCCGCCCGGTCGATGCGCTGGCGCGCGATCGGGATCGCCGCGCTACTGGCGCTCGTCGTGGCGATGATCGGCGGAACGCTCACCGATATTGGTCCCTGGTACCAAGGCCTGGTCAAACCGTCGTGGAAGCCACCCGATCCCGCGTTCGGCGTGATCTGGACGATCATCTTTTCCTTGGCGGCGGCGGCGGGTGTGATCGGTTGGCGTCGCGCGACAACGGCTCCGCGCCGTGAGTGGTTGATCGGCCTGTTCTGCCTGAACGGCTTTCTGAATATCCTCTGGACCTTGCTGTTCTTTCGCCTACGGCGACCTGATTTGGCCTTGTTCGAAGTCGTGGCGCTCTGGCTGTCCGTCGCGCTCCTGATCGTCTTCTTCGCGCGGTTCTCGCGCCTTTCCAGCGCGCTACTCGCGCCTTACCTGATCTGGGTATCCGTCGCCTCCGCGCTGAACCTCGCCATAGTCCAGGCCAATGCGCCCTTCGGCTAGGTCGAAGTCGTCGCCGAACCGATGACGCCACCGCAATCTTGGATCGCCCTGTTGGTCGATGTTGTCATCGCCTTCATCGCGGTGGAGTTCGTCGTGTTATCGTCGCGCCGTCGCTGGCGGCCCTCGGCGGTCCTGACCATTGCGATCGCGCTGGCGCCGGGGGCCTGGCTCATGATGGCGTTGCGCGTTTCGCTTGCCGGCGCGGGTTGGGTCTGGGTCGCCGCATGCCTCGCCGCGTCGCTGCCGTTTCATCTTGCCGACTTGTGGCGGCGAAAGTTGTGACGCCGCAAATCCTGGCCGCCGGCCTCATGAGCGACGCGCCTTGATAGGCGGGCGCCGGGCGTCCGGTCGGACAGCCCCGGACCAGAGCTATTTCGTGTTTTCCTGCAGATACGCGATCACGTCGGCGCGCTTCTGATCATCCTTCACGCCGGTGAAGGTCATGTAGGTGCCGGGGACCTCCTTCTGGGGATCCTTGAGATAGACGTAGAGCTCCTGCTCGGTCCAAACCTTCCCCGATCCCTTGTTGGCGGTGGAGTAGTTGAACCCGGGGATCATGCCCGAGTGCCGGCCGATGACGCCGTGGAGCGACGGCCCGACCTTGTTCACGCCAGCCTGCGTCGTGTGGCAGGTCATGCACTGCTGAAATACGGCTTTTCCGCTTGTCGGGTCGCCATAGACATCGCCGCCCGAGGCATTCTTGATATCGAGCTTAAGGACCGAGGCCGGCGTGGGTGTAGCGGCGGCGGGTGCGGCAACGGGAGCGGGAGCGGGGGCGACCGCCGGCGCTGGCGTGGCGGGCGTCGCGATCGACGCGGTCGGGGCCTCTGAAGCGGGCGGCGTGCTTGCGGTGGACCCGGATTTCGAACAAGCGGCGACGCCCGCAAGCATCACCGCAGCGACGCCGAAGGCAACGGTTTTCTTCATGTCCTGACTAGCGCTCCTGTGGATCGGGCGAACCAACCGCGTTGTTCTATCAGCGAATATTCGAACGTCCAGAGGTGGCGACATGCCCTTAGGAAAGGCGCTTGCGCGAGCGCGACGATAAAACTCCCCCTATTCAGGATGCGGAGCCCATCCGCGCCGGCGACACTTCCACGACAGCCAAGGCTGTTTCAGCGGCGGGGCAGCTTGACGTCAAAATGGCTACGCCTCAGAGATGGCCGCGCATGAGCATGGCCTACCCGTTTTCGGCGATCGTCGGCCAGGAGGAGATGAAGCGCGCTTTGCTCATCGCCGCTACGGATTCCGCTATCGGCGGGGTGATGGTCTTCGGCGATCGCGGCACCGGTAAATCCACGGCGGTCAGAGCCTTGGCCGCATTGTTGCCGACGATGCCGGCCGTGAAGTCCTGTCCCTTTCATTGCGATCCCGAGCGCGACATCGGGGCCAATCCGGGCGCGTGCGGTCGGGATTGCCGAATCGCGGCGCTGGAAATCGAAACGGCGCGGCCGAAGGTGGTCGATCTCCCCCTCGGGGCCACTGAAGACCGGGTGGTGGGCTCTCTCGACCTCGAGCGCGCGCTGACGCTCGGCGAAAAGCATTTCGAGCCTGGGCTGCTGGCGCGAGCGCACCGGGGTTTTCTCTACATCGACGAAGTCAACCTTCTTGAGGATCACCTCGTCGATCTCTTGCTGGATGTGGCGGCCTCCGGCGAGAACGTGGTCGAACGCGAGGGGCTGAGCGTGCGTCACCCCGCGCGGTTCGTGTTGGTGGGCAGCGGCAATCCCGAGGAAGGGGAACTTCGTCCCCAATTGCTCGACCGCTTTGGTCTATCGGTGGAGGTGCGGACGCCCGATCTCCTGGACGAACGGGTTGAGGTCATGCGTCGCCGCGACGCCTACGATCGCGATCCCAAGGCCTTTCAATCGCGCTGGTGCGCCGATGACGCCGCGATCCGGACGCGGATCGTGCACGCGCGGAGGCTGATAGACAGCGTCGATCTTCCCGACGGCGTCATGCAATCCATTTCGCGGCTCTGCGTGGCCGTCGGAGCGGACGGACTGCGCGGCGATCTTACGGTCATGCGCGCGGCGCGGGCTCAGGCGGCGCTCGAAGGCGCGCCGGTGGTGACCGATCGGCATGTCCGCGAGGTCGCCCCCCTGGCGCTGCGACATCGGTTGCGGCGAAACCCCCTCGAGACCTCCGGATCGACGGCGCGCATCGAACGGGCCGCGGCCGAGCTCTTTGGCGAATGAATTCCACCCCGGACGCGATCTCCAACCGCGCCGACGCCGCGCTCACGGCCACGCTCTTCGCCATAGACCCGGTTGGACTGGGCGGCGTCGCCCTGCGGTCACCCCCTGGACCGGCGCGAGACGCGTGGCTCGAGGGTCTTGTGCGGCTCCTCGCGCCCGGCGCGCCCATGCGCCGTGTTCCGCTTCACATCGATGATAGTCGACTGCTGGGCGGCCTCGACCTCGCCGCGAGTTTGAACGCCAGCCGACCGGTCGTTCAATGCGGCCTTCTCCGCGAGCTCGATGGGGGCGTGGCGATCCTGGCCATGGCAGAGCGCTTGGAAGCGGCGGGCGCCGCGCGGTTTGCCGCTGTCCTCGATAGCGGAGCCGTCGTGCTGGAGCGAGACGGCCTGGCGCGCAGAGACCCTGCTCGGCTCGGGATGGTTCTCCTCGACGAGGGCGCGGCTCCGGAAGAGCGCCCCCCCGCGGCGCTGCTCGAGCGCATGGCGTTTCACCTTGATCTGCGGAGCGACGGGGAGCCGCAGGCGCCGGGCGACCTGTATCAACCGGCGGACGTGAACGCCGCGCGAAGTCGCCTCGCCGAGGCTTCGGCGCCCGCATCCGCGATCATGGAAGCGCTGTGCGCCGCGGCCTTGATGATGGGGATCGTCTCCCTGCGGCCGCCGCTCTTGGCGCTGCGCGCGGCCCGGGCTCACGCGGCGCTGCGGGGCGGCTCCTCGATTACCAGCGACGACGCCGTGGTGGCGGCCCGTCTCGTCCTCGCTCCGCGCGCGCTCGCGGCGCCCGAGATGGACTCCGCCGACCCAGAGACACATCAGGACGAGCCCCCGCGCGAATCCTCCGCGTCCGATGACTCCAGCAAAACCGCGGACGCGCCCTCGGACGCCGATATGGTCGTGAAAGCGATCCTGGCGGCCTTGCCGGAGGATTTCCTGACACGAGTCAATCCGCCGAAACGCGACCGAAAGCCGGCCTCGGGCTCGGTTTCCGGAGCCGGGGCGGCGGTCAGTTCCACTCGTTGCGGGCGTCCGCGAGGTTCCCGGAGCGGCCAGCCCCAGCAAGGCTCCCGGCTTAATCTGGTGGAAACTCTGCGCGCGGCGGCGCCCTGGCAAGGCTTGCGGAGCGGGGCGGACAGCAGCGTTCGAATGCGGGTGCGTCGCGAAGACTTCCGTTTCCGCCGCTTCGTTCAGCGCAGGCAATCGACCACGATCTTCGTCGTCGACGCCTCGGGCTCCACCGCCCTGCAACGGCTTGCCGAAGCCAAGGGAGCGGTCGAACTGCTGCTCGCCAAGGCTTATGTCACCCGGGCCAATGTCGCCTTGATCGGATTTCGAGGCGCACGGGCGGATCTGCTCCTGCCCCCGACCCGCTCCCTCACGCGCGCCAAGAACCAGCTGGCCGAATTGCCGGGTGGCGGCGGAACGCCCCTGGCGCTCGGCATCGACGCGGCCGTCGTCCTGGCCCGAAACGAAGTCGCCAAGGGTCAGACGCCATTCCTGGTGTTTTTGACCGACGGTCGTCCCAACATCGGGCGTGACGGTGCGCCGGGCCGAGCCGCCGCGGAAGAAGACGCCATGGCGGCGTCGCGGGAGGTCGCGGAGGCAGGCATCTCGGCAGCCTATCTGGACACTTCCCCTCGCGCTCAGCCTGGCGGAGACCGCTTCGCCCTAGCCATGGGCGCCGCTTACGCGCCCCTCCCCTACGTAGACGCCGGCGCCGTCGTGAGTCTGCTCAGCGGTCTGCGCGCCACCCAGGCGCCATGAGTTCGGCGCGCCGATGAAGCCCGATTGGCGCATTCAGGGCAAGGACTGGCCCAATCGCGAGGCCAGCCGCTTCGTCACCGCCGGCGGCCTGCGTTGGCATGTGCAGGTGATGGGCAGCGGGCCGACGCTGCTGCTATTGCACGGGGCTGGCGCCGCCACGCATTCCTGGCGCGATATCGCGCCTTTGCTGGCACGGGATTTTACGGTGGTTGCCCCGGATCTGCCTGGACACGGCTTCACCGACACGCCTCCCGCGGAGGGCTTGTCGCTTGTCGGGATGGCCCGGGGCGTGACCCGTTTGCTTGAAGCCCTCGACGCGCGCCCATCGATGGCGCTCGGCCATTCCGCGGGGGCGGCGCTGGCGATCCGTATGAGCCTCGATGGGGCGCTGGGCGCGGGCGCCGTCGTCAGCGTCAATGGCGCGCTGGCGCCTTTCCCCGGTTCCGCCGGGCAGATTTATCCGATCCTGGCCAAATTGATGTTTCTCAACCCCATCGCAATTCAGATGTTCGCCTTGCGGGCCAGACGCCCTGGCGCGGCGGCGCGATTGATCGAAGGCACCGGCTCGCGAATCGACGTCAATGGGCTGGAGCTCTACGAACGCCTTCTGCGAACGAGCGATCATATCGCCGGCGCCCTGGGGATGATGGCCAATTGGAATCTGCAACCGTTGGTCGACGAGCTTCCAAGGTTCGCCGCGCCCTTGACCCTGGTCGCCGCCGAGGGCGACCGCGCGGTGCCGCCGAGCGTATCGCGTCATGTGAAGAGCATCGTTCCGAATTCCGAGCTTATCGTTCTGCCGGGCCTAGGCCACCTCGCCCATGAAGAATCTCCCGCGGTGATCGCGGACATCGTGCGGCGCGCCAACCTGCGCTGATTGCGGCGCCGCATGGCTCAACCCGCCTTGCTTCGGCGTTCGCGATCCTCTTATCTGTCCAGATATGTTGACATTGGATCGCCCGATCATCCTTGACACTCCCCCGCCCGACCACCGCGCGCACGCCGTGGTGGTCGGCAGCGGATTCGGCGGTCTGGCGGCGGCGGTCCGGTTGGGCGCGCGAGGCTACCGGGTCACGGTTCTCGAGAAACTCGACGCGCCCGGCGGCCGCGCCTACGTCCACCGACAGGATGGCTTCACCTTCGACGCCGGCCCCACGATCATCACGGCGCCTCACCTTTTCGAAGACCTCTGGAGCCTCTGCGGACGCGAGATGAGCCGCGATGTGACCCTCAGGTCCATGGACCCCTACTATCGCCTGGTCTTCGACGATGGCGAAACCCTCGATTGCCATGCCGATCCAGACGCGATGGCCTTGGAAATCGCGAGGCTCTCGCCAGGCGATCTGGACGGCTATCGCCGCTTCATGGCCCGCAGCGCCGAAATCCACGAGATCGGGTTCGAGGAGCTTGGCCACCGCCCTTTCATGTCTCTCGGCGACATGGTCAAGCGCGCGCCGGACCTGATGCGGCTGGGCGCGAGGCTGAGCGTCTACGCTCTGGTTTCGCGGTATGTGAAACATCCCAAGTTACGGATCGCGCTGAGCTTTCACCCGCTTTTCGTCGGGGGTAATCCCTTCGACACGACGGCGGTCTACTGCATGATCAGCGCGTTCGAGCGGCGTTGGGGCGTGCATTTCGCCATGGGCGGCACGGGCGCCCTCGTCCGCGGGTTGGTCGGTCTGATCGAAGGCCAGGGCGGCCGGGTGATCTGCGACGCGGAAGTGGCGGAGATCACCGTCGAGAACGGCGCCGCCACCGGCGTACGCCTGCGTTCGGGCGAATCGATTGCGGCTGATATCGTGGTGTCCAACGCCGACGTCGCCTCTACCTATCGCGATCTCTTGCCCGCGGCCGCGGCGCGCCGGTGGACCCCGAACCGCCTAGCGCGGGCGAAATATTCGATGGGACTCTTCGTCTGGTATTTCGGAACGCGTCGGCGCTATCCCGAGGTTGAGCATCACACGATCGTGCTCGGACCGCGCTATCGGGGTCTCCTGCGGGATATCTTCGATCGCAAGGTGCTGGCGACGGACATGAGCCTTTATCTCCACCGCCCGACCGCTACCGATCCCTCCCTCGCTCCGCCTGGATGCGACGGTTTTTACGTCCTTTCACCGACGCCCAACCTCGACAGCGGCGACGACTGGGCGGCCCGCGCCGAGCCCTATCGCAAGGCGGTCGAGCGGAGGCTTTCGGAAACGCTGCTACCGGGACTGGAAAACGAGATCGTCACAAGCCTCGTGACGACCCCACAGGATTTTCATGACCGCTACGGCGCGTTCAAAGGCGCCGCTTTCAGTCTGGCGCCGACCTTGACCCAGAGCGGGTGGTTCAGACCCAACAATCGGAGCGAAGATGTCGATAGGCTCTATATCGTCGGCGCGGGCGCCCAGCCCGGAGCCGGCGTTCCCGGCGTTCTCTCCTCCGCCCGCGCCCTCGACGCCCTGGTCCCCGTCGGCGTCGCGCATGTCTAGCCGGGAGCTCGCCCGTCCCGCCGACAACGCGGCTTGCCGGGAGATGATTCGCACCGGCTCGCGGTCGTTCTTCCTGGCCTCGATGCTGCTTCCGGATGAAATTCGCGGGGGCGCCTACGCCCTCTACGGCTTTTGCCGGCTATCGGACGACGCCATCGATGTGGAGGGCGGCAGCGCCGAAACCGTGGGACGGCTGCGACGGCGGTTGGATTTGGTCTATGCGGGCCAGCCATCGCCGGAACCGGTGGACCGCGCGCTCGCCGACGCCGTTTTGGTCTACGGCATTCCCCGCGCCGCGATGGATGCGCTGCTAGAAGGCTTGGAATGGGACGTTTCCGGCCGGACCTATGACAGCCTGTCGGACGTCCGCGCCTACGCCGCTCGAGTGGCGGGTTCGGTGGGCGCGATGATGGCGGCGCTCATGAGCGCGCGTCGCCCGGACCTGGTTGCGCGGGCGTGCGACCTCGGCGTTGCCATGCAGCTCACCAACATCGCCCGCGACGTGGGCGAAGACGCCCGGGCCGGCAGGCTCTATCTGCCCCGCGACTGGTTCCACGAGGCCGGCATCGACCCGGATGGCTGGCTCACCGCGCCGACCTATCGGCCGGAGATCGGCGCATTCGTGGATCGCCTGCTCGGGGTAGCCGGGGAGCTCTACGCGCGCGCCGACGTCGGCATCGCCGGCCTGGCTCCGCGTTTCCGCCCCGCGATTTTCGCGGCGCGCCACCTCTATGCGGCGATCGGAGCCCGCGTCGCCGCGAACAAATTCGATTCGGTCTCGACCCGCGCCAGGGTGTCGTTCGCGCGCAAGACCGGCTTGATCGCTCTAGCCGTCAGCCGCGCCGCGCGCACGCCGCCGCCGTCGTTCGCCCCGCCACCCTCGCCGGAAACAAGATTTCTTGTCGAAGCCGTCAGCGCGACGCCGGCGGTGAGGCGTCCGGATCGCGCCGGACGCGGGCGCGTCGAAAGCGATTTGATCTGGACCCTCGATCTCTTCTCAAGTCTGGGCCGGCGACCCCAAGTTCAATAGACCGCGACGATCCTCGTTCCGGCGTCCGCGATGACTTCCCACACGATCTTCATTCTCCTCCTCATCGTTTTCGATGGCGGCGCGATCGCGTGGGGTGTTTGGGAATGGCGGTCGGCGCGTCCGGCAAAGCCGCCCAAGGTTGCGAAGTCGTCCGGAAAGGCGGGCTCGACAGACGAGTTACCAGAGAGTCCGGGGCATTCGGAACGGTAGCATCGCGCGAACCACCGGAGAGCGCAGACGGTTGGCGTCCAGGCTTTCGTGGACCACATCTGCGATCTCGCCGTCGCTGCAATCTTGCAGCAGAGATCGCGCATAGAAGGGCGCGTCCTCCAGCGTGCGGACGAGTCGCGGTGGAGCTGCTCCAAGGGGACGGGCCGCGCGCGGGAGCCGCCAAAACGTTGGTGGCAGAGTCGCGAAATCACTGGGCGTGACGGTGGCCACCGAGCCGTCGCTCGCCATGGTGAGCGCGAGATGGGCCGCGCCGCCTTCGCGGCGGACGACGTCGTAGAACAAACGGCTTTCACCCGGGAGATGAGCGCGCGACCAGGTCCAGCCCGAGAAGGCGTCTTCCAGAGGTTCGACCCCGCTATTGCTGTCGAAGTAGCCGGAGCCGCGCCAACCCTCGCCCGGGCCTTCCAACGCCAATTCCACCTCGGCGCGCGGCGCAATGGGTCGCCATAGATGCCGACCGTGTCCGTCCAGGTCATAGGCTTGGCCAAGCACGGTTGTCGGCGTGACCCGAACCTCTCCTCGAAGTCGACTTGGGAGCGGGGCGGCGATCTCGTCGAACAGGATGGTCAAAGCGCCGTCCCGCCAGCTTAGGCGGCTCGGGCCGATTTGCAGATAGTCCGGGGCGCGGTCGACGGCGCGGGCGCGCCTTTCGGTCATGGCCCACTGGCCACCGCGTTCCGAATAGAGCGCCACATTAACCGCGCAGTGATTCAGCGGATCGGTCCGCCCCGACCAGGCGTAGTATGGAGAGAAGACGCTGCCGATGAAGGCGATGATCGTTAGGCCGTGACGCCGATCGTCGCTCAGCGCATCGACGTACCACCAGATATAGCCGCCGGGTAGAACGTCCGCGTCGAAGCCCGGTCCTTGATGATCTGCTGCGCCGCCAATCGGCCCGATAGCGCCGCCATCGGCGCGCCTGCTCCCGGATGAGCGCCGCCCCCCGCCAGATATAGTCCCGGCAAACGCGTCCGGGCTCCCGGTCTGCGAAAAGCCGCCGCCCAACCGTGAGTCGCCCGTCCGTAGAGCGCCCCTCCCGTCGCTGGAAACAGGCGGTTGAACATCGCCGGCGTCGTTACGACCGCCTCCAGGGGGCCGATGTCCAGGCCGCAATGGCTGAGCCGATCCAAGACCTTCTTCTCGCATAGGGCCAATTCCTCTTCGCTCAGATCGCGACGATCTCCATTTGCGGGCGCGTTCACCAGGATCAACAGCCGTTCCGGACCGTCTGGACCGGCGACGCCGTCAGCGCGATCCTGCGCGCAGACATAGACGGTCGGCGATGTGGGCAGGCGACCATCGCGAAAAATGTCGGTGAATTCGGCGGCGTAGTCATTCGAAAAGAAGACGTTGTGTCTCGACAGTGAAAAGCCGCCCGTGAGGGCCTTCGCCGTCCAGGTGACCGCCGAGAGCGAGCGGTCCGCCGCGCTGATCCGCTTCTCCGCGTGCGCTGGACCCGCGCCAAACGCCCCGCTCGCCAGGGCCTCGGGATCGCCGTTGGCGACGATCCAATCCGCCTCGAGCCGTTCGCCGCCGCCTAAACGCACGCCGCTCGCTCGGCCGTGGTCAACCTCGATCCGCTCGACCGAGGCGCCGTATCTGAGTTCGGCGCCCACCTCGGCCGCGAGTTGGGCGAGGGCCTCCGCGAGCCTCTGCATGCCGCCTTCGACCAGCCAGACACCTTCCTGTTCGACGTGGGCCACCAGCATGAGGGTCGCGGGCGCGGCGAAGGGCGAAGAGCCGCAATAGGTGGCGTAACGTCCGAACAGCTGCCGCAAGCGGGGGTCGCTGAAGTGATCGCCCAGGGCGCTCCAGAGCGTTTGGAACGGCCGGATGGCGAAGAGATCGCCAATGCGAGCCGGTCCGATCGATCTCGCAAGACCCAAGGGACCGGTCTTCTGAGCGGTGAGGAAAGTATCCTTCAGCGTGGCGTAGATACGTCCCGCTTCCTTGCAGAAGCTCAGGTAGCCGGCGGCTTCCCCCTCCCCCGCGAAAGCCGCGATCGCGTCGCGGGATCGCGACCGATCCGCGAAAAGATCCAATTGCTCGCCCCGCGACCACGCATGCCGGGCAATGGTCGTCCCCGGGGCGAGGCGGACATAATCATCGAGGGCCGCGTCGGCGTCGCCGAACAGCCTGTCGAAAACCCATCGCATCGTGAAGACGGTGGGTCCCGAGTCGATCGCGGAGCCAGCCACGCTGATCTCGCGCATCTTTCCACCGGCGGTCTCGGCGCGTTCGACGACCGTCACGTCGAAATCACGCCTTGCAAGATCGATCGCCGCCGTCAGGCCCCCGATACCGGCCCCGATCACGATGACTTTATCTCTGCGCACGACTTTCATGCCCGACGATGATTTTCACCCTAGCAGCTGTCAAAATTATAGGACACACTTCATCGTCAACTAGACTGGACACCCCGTCAAAGCGGGGATCCTCGGTTCGGGAGTGAATCGAATGACGATGAGACTTCGGATCGAGAACGCGCTGGAGGCGGCGATTGTACGCGCGGAGGTAGGTCAGGCGCCCCCCCGGTTGGCGGCCGCCCTACGTCACTCGGTGTTTCCCGGCGGCGCGCGTGTTCGGCCGCAAATCTGTCTAGCGGTCGCCGAGGCCTGCGGCGACGATAATCCTGAATTGTCCGACACGGCCGCGGCGGCGATCGAATTGTTGCATTGCGCGTCCCTCGCGCACGACGACCTGCCGTGTTTCGACAATGCAGCGATGCGCCGGGGCAAACCCTCTGTTCACGCCGCCTTTGGCGAACCGCTCACAGTTCTCGCCGGCGACGCCCTGATCGTGATGGCCTTCGAAGGTATCGCCCGTGCGGGTGTCGGCGAGCCCGGGCGGATCGCGCCGCTCATTGCGACAGTCGCGCGAGGGGTGGGGATGCCCGCCGGCATCGTCGCTGGACAAGCCTGGGAGAGCGAACCTCACATCGCAGTCGAAACCTATCATCGGGCAAAGACCGGCGCCCTGTTCGTCGCCGCCGTGATGTGCGGCGCCATCGCCGCCGGCGCGAGTCCCCTGCCCTGGCAGACGCTCGGCGAGAAGCTCGGCGAGGCCTATCAAGTCGCCGACGATCTCCTCGACGCGGTTTCCGATGGCGCGAGTTGCGGTAAGCCTGTCGGACAGGATGCCGCCCTTGGACGGCCGAGCGCCGCGCTCACGCTCGGGGTGAAAGAAGCGTTCGCCCGCCTGGAATCCCTCGTCGCCGAGGCGGTCGCCGCGATCCCGCCCTGTGATGGCGGCGCGGCGCTTAGAGACCTCGTTCGCATGCAGGCGATCCGCCTCGCGCCCCAACAACTGCTGCGCGGCGCCGCCTGACCTGGCATGTGGCCGCCGGCATGGCGTGAGCATTGGATCGCCTGGCGCAATCAACGGCTGGCTGACCCGGCGTTCCAAAGGTGGGCGGCCGGATTTCCGCCCACGCGCGGGATCGCCCGTCGACGCGCGGAGGGCTTGTTCGATCTGGCGGCTGGCTTTGTCTACTCCCAGACACTGACGACCTGCGTGGAGCTTGGCCTGTTCGAGTTCCTGCGCGGCGAACCTCGAACGGCGGAAGCCGTGGCGGAGGCTCTGGGCCTCCCCGCGGAAGGCGCGAGGCGGCTGCTGGGGGCCGCGGGGGCCCTTCGACTTGTCGACCGCCTCGATCCCTCGCGTTACGCGCTGGGTCCACAAGGCGCGGCGCTCCTGGGCAATTCGGGGCTAGCGGAAATGATCGCCCATCATCGGCATCTCTACGCCGACCTTGCCGATGGACCGGCCCTCCTTCGACGCCCCGGACAAGGAAATCTGGGCGCCTATTGGCCTTATGCGACCGCCTCGGCCCCTCGAGGCATGGGAGCCGAGTCGGTCGGGGCCTATTCGGCGCTGATGGGGGCGTCGCAACCGCCGATCGCGGCGGACATCCTCGACGCCTATTCCGTCTCACGGCATCGTCGGATCATGGATGTCGGCGGCGGCGAGGGCGTCTTCCTCGCCGCTGCGGCCGCGCGGGCGCCAAGGCTGCAACTCACGCTTTTCGATCTGCCGGCCGTGACTTCTCGGGCGACGCAGACGTTTCAGCGCGCGGGGATTTCCGATCGCGCGACCATTGTCCCGGGTGATTTTCTCCACGATCCCCTGCCCAAGGGGGCTGACCTGATCACGTTCGTCCGTATCCTGCACGATCACGACGACCAAGGGGTGGCGACGCTGATGACGTCGGCGCGCGCCGCCTTGCCCGACGACGGCGCCCTGCTCATCGCCGAGCCCATGTCGAGCGCTCCAAAACCCGATCGCGTCGCGGACGCCTATTTCGGTCTTTACCTGCACGCCATGGGGCGTGGGCGGGCGCGGACGCCGCGAGACCTGATGGCGCGATTGAAGACGGCGGGGTTTCGTCGCTCGCGGGTGCTGTCGACGCGCTCGCCATTCCTACTGCGGGCCATTCTCGCGGAACCGTGAAGGGCGGGTCCACGCCCGCGCAAAGGAGGATCGAATGGAGACGCTTGCCGTCGTGCTGGAGGAGCCAGAGCGGTTGTCCGTCCGCGCGCTGGAACTCAAGGACCTCGGCGACGACGATGTGTTGGTCGAAGTCGACTGGAGCGGCATCAGCACGGGGACCGAGCGACTTTTGTGGTCCGGGCGCATGCCGCCTTTTCCCGGCCTGGGATACCCGCTCGTTCCCGGCTACGAATCGGTGGGTCGGATCACCGACGCCGGCGCTAAGTCGCTAGGACGGATCGGCGAGACGGTCTTCGTCCCCGGCTCTTCGGGCTTCAAGGATGCGCGCGGACTGTTCGGCGGCGCGGCCCGGCGGCTGGTCACGCCGGGCAGCCGCGTGTTCCGGGTTTCGCACGCGCTTGGCGACCGCGGCGTCCTGATCGCGCTCGCGGCCACGGCTCGCCACGCGATCGCCGGGGGTCAAGCGCCGGATCTGATCGTCGGCCACGGCGTCCTGGGCAGGCTGCTCGCGCGCCTTGCGGTCGCCCAAGGGGCCGCGCCGCCCACGGTGTGGGAGACCAACGCCGGTCGCCGCGGCGGCGCCGCGGGCTATGACGTCGTCCATCCCGATGAGGACGAGCGCCGAGATTATCGGTCGATCTATGACGTCAGCGGCGACTCGACCTTGCTGGGCAGCCTCATCGCTCGCCTCGGGAAGGGCGGGGAGATCGTCCTGGCCGGATTCTACGATAAACCGCTGACGTTCGATTTTCCGCCGGCATTCATGCGCGAGGCGCGCATCCGCGTGGCGGCGGAGTGGGCCGCCGACGACATGCACGCCACCCTCGACCTGATCGAGGGTGGAACCCTGTCACTGGTCGATCTGATTACCCATCGGCGCCAAGCTACTCAGGCTGGTGACGCCTACCCTACGGCCTTCGGCGATCCATCGTGTCTCAAGATGGTTCTGGACTGGCGCTCTTGTCCGTGAGGACGCGTCGAAAAAATCCGACGCCGATTCCCTGCGCACCGCTCGATTTTTACGAACGTGGTAACGCGTACCGTGCGCACTGGTGCGCCCTCGAATATTTCTCGTTTTATTACAACTACATACTTGCCTTGCGAGAAGTTATGCGCAATGTACAATTGGATTGACATCGTCAACCGTCAAGCTAGGTTGACGCTTCGACCGCGAGGCGGAGACCTCGTTGGAGGATCGGCATGAACGCCACGCTAATCGTGAACCGCCGCCTTCGCGCTGAGGCCGCCATCGAGCCTGATCCGGTTCCGACGGGGCCGGTGACGAAGGAAACCCAGATCATCGCCATCTATGGCAAGGGCGGCAGCGGGAAGAGTTTCGCGCTTTCGAACTTGAGCTACATGATGGCTCAGCAGGGTAAGCGGGTCCTGCTCATCGGCTGTGATCCGAAATCGGACACGACGTCTTTGCTGTTCGGCGGTCGGTCGTCTCCGACGATCATCGAAACCTCCTCGCGCAAGAAGCTCGCCGGCGAAGAAGTTCGCATCGAGGACGTCTGCTTTCAGCGCGACGGCGTGTTCGCCATGGAGCTCGGCGGACCCGAGGTCGGCCGAGGATGCGGCGGCAGAGGCATCATCCACGGCTTCGAACTGCTGGAAAAACTCGGCTTCCACGACTGGGGCTTCGACTACGTTCTGCTCGACTTCCTGGGCGACGTGGTCTGCGGCGGGTTCGGCCTGCCGATCGCCCGCGATATGTGCCAGAAGGTCATCGTCGTCGGGTCGAACGATCTGCAATCGCTCTACGTCGCCAACAACGTCTGTTCGGCCGTGGAATATTTCCGCAAACTGGGCGGCAACGTCGGCGTCGCCGGGATGCTGATCAACAAGGATGACGGCACCGGGGAGGCTCAAGCCTTCGCGGAAGCCGTGGGCATCCCGGTCCTGGCGGCCATCCCGGCGGACGAAGATATTCGGCGCAAGTCCGCCAACTATCAAATCATCGGCAAGCCCGGAGATCGCTGGGCGTCCCTGTTCGAGAGCCTGGCCGAGAATGTCGCCACCGCGCCCCCGGTGCGGCCGACCCCCCTAACCCAGGATGGGCTGCTGGGTCTATTCTCGCCCGACCAGACCGGCGCCGCCTATACGCTGACGCCGGCGACGCAAGCCGATATGCGCGGCGGGGTCTTCGCTGAAAAACACTCCCTCGAAATCGTCTACGACGCGGCCTGAATCATGCTCGATGGCCACGACCCCGCTGTCTCTCCCGCCGCCGCTCAGGATGGCGCGGGCTGTCACGCGGGGGCCGGGGCGATGCGGGACGCGGCGGCAAGCGCCGGCAAATCCGAGATCTTGGAACGCTACGCCGCGGACTATCCGCAGGGTCCCCACGACCAGCCCCAGAGCATGTGCCCGGCGTTCGGTTCCCTGCGGGTCGGGTTGCGCATGCGCCGCACGGCGACCGTGCTCTCCGGCTCCGCCTGCTGCGTCTACGGCCTGACCTTCACTTCCCATTTTTATGGCGCGCGCAGAACTGTCGGCTATGTGCCGTTCAATTCCGAGACCCTCGTGACGGGCAAGCTGTTCGAGGACATCCGGGAGGCCGTGTTCCAACTCGCCGACCCGGCGCTCTACGACACGGTGATCGTCACAAACCTTTGCGTGCCGACGGCCTCTGGCGTCCCGCTCCAGCTGCTGCCGAAAGAAATCAACGGGGTGCGGATCATCGGTATCGATGTGCCCGGGTTCGGGGTGCCCACACACGCCGAGGCAAAGGACGTTCTCGCCGGCGCCATGCTGAAATACGCGCGCGGCGAGGCCGAGCAGGGCCCCGTGGCCGCGCCGCGCCAGAAAGCCGACAAACCGACGATCACGCTATTGGGCGAAATGTTCCCGGCCGATCCCGTCGGTATCGGCATGATGCTCGAGCCGCTCGGTCTGGCCGCCGGCCCCGTCGTTCCCACGCGGGAATGGCGTGAATTGTACGCCGCCCTCGATTGCGCGGCGGTGGCGGCGATCCACCCTTTTTACACCGCTTCGGTGCGCGAATTCATGGCGGCGGGTCGACCGGTGATCGGCTCGGCGCCGGTGGGGCGCGACGGCACGGCCGCCTGGCTGGACAATGTCGGCATGATCTGCGGCGTGGCGCAGAGCCGTGTCGACCTAGCCAAGAACCGCTTCCTGCCGGCCATCACCGGCGCCCTGGCCGCCGCGCCGATCAAGGGGCGCGTGACGCTCAGTGGCTACGAGGGCTCGGAGCTCCTCGTGGCGCGCCTTCTGGTGGAGAGTGGCGCGGACGTGCCGTACGTAGGGACTGCCTGTCCCAGGACGGTTTGGTCAGACCCTGACCGCGAGTGGTTGGAAGCCAAGGGCGTGAGAGTGCAGTTCCGCGCCTCGCTCGAACAGGATATCGCGGCGTTTGAAGAATTCGGCCCCGATCTGGCGATCGGAACCACGCCTGTCGTGCAGCACGCCAAACAGCGTTCGGTCCCGGCGCTCTACTTCACCAATCTGATATCCGCTCGCCCCTTGATGGGTCCGGCGGGCGCGGGTTCTCTGGCGCAGGTCATCAACGCCGCTCTCGCCAACAGAGAGCGGTTCGACAAGATGAGCGCCTTCTTCGACGGCGTCGGCGTTGGCGCGGCCAGCGGTGTCTGGGAAGATACGCCGGTCGATCGGCCTGAGTTCAAGGCGCGATACGCAAAAACCACGGCGGCCACGCGCGCCCAGGCCGAGGCCGTGGGTTCATGACCCTGGTCCTCGATCACGATCGGGCGGGCGGATATTGGGGCGCCGTCTACGCCTTTACCGCGATCAAGGGCCTGCAAGTGATCATCGACGGCCCGGTGGGCTGCGAAAATCTGCCGGTCACCTCGGTGCTGCACTACACCGACGCCTTGCCGCCCCACGAATTGCCGATCGTCGTCACCGGCCTTGGCGAGGAGGAATTGGGACAACGGGGCACTGAAGGGGCGATGAAGCGGGCCTGGCGGACGCTGGACCCCGAACTGCCGGCCGTCGTGGTCACCGGTTCGATCGCCGAGATGATCGGCGGGGGCGTGACGCCCGAAGGCACCAACATCCAGCGCTTTCTTCCGCGCACGATCGACGAGGATCAGTGGCAGAGCGCGGATCGGGCCTTGACGTGGCTCTGGACGCAGTTCGGGCCGAAAAAGCCCCCAAAGGCGAGGCCCCCCGCCGAGGGCGAAGCGCCGAAGGTCAACATCATCGGCCCGACTTACGGCATGTTCAACCTGCCCTCCGACCTCGCCGAGATTCGCCGCCTGATCGAGGGGATCGGCGCCGAGGTGAACATGGTCTTCCCTCTCGGAAGCCATCTGGCGGACGTTCGCAAACTCGCCGACGCCGAGGTCAACGTTTGCATGTACCGCGAGTTTGGCCGCGGACTGTGCGAGACCCTCGAGCGACCGTACCTTCAGGCGCCGATCGGGCTGGAATCGACCACGCTGTTTCTGCGCTCGCTCGGCGAACACCTCGGGCTGGATCCCGAACCGTTCATAACCCGCGAAAAACACACGACTATCAAGCCGGTCTGGGATCTTTGGCGTTCGGTGACCCAGGATTTCTTCGGGACCGCCAGTTTCGCCATCGTGGCCAACGAGACCTACGAGCGGGGTGTCCGGCGCTTTCTGGAGACCGATCTCGGCCTGCCCTGCACCTTCTCGTTCCCGCGCAAGGCCGGATCGAAGACCGACAACGAGAAGGTCCGGCGGGCGATTCGGGAGACACCGCCTCTGATGGTCTTCGGCAGTTTCAATGAGCGGATGTACATGGCGGAGGCCGGCTCGCGCGCGACGTTCATTCCGGCCTCGTTTCCGGGCGCTATCATCCGGCGGCACACCGGAACGCCGTTCATGGGCTACGCCGGCGCGACCTATCTGTTGCAGGAGGTCTGCAACGCGCTCTTCGACGCCCTCTTCCACATTCTGCCCCTCGCCGGCCAGATGGATAAGGTCGACGCCACCCCCGCCCGTCAACATGCCGAGATCGCTTGGGACGAGGACGCCAAGGCGGCTCTCGACAGGTTGGTCGACGCCCAGCCGGTGCTCGTGCGCATTTCCGCGGCCAAGCGCCTGCGCGACGGAGCCGAGCGCGCGGCGCGGGTGGCCGGGGAAGAACGAGTTTCCGCCGATCGCGTGGCGAAGAGCCACGCGGCCCTCATGGAGGGTCAAGCGGCATGACGGTTAGGAGCGCGTCCGCGCCACCTAAGAGCGGGCTGGACTTGAAAGTTCCAGCGCTGGCCCGCGCTCAATCGGGGTCCGTTTTTTTGGGCCCGGACAGGCGTCGCGATGATGGTCGTCGCGACTGGCAGCGCTGTGACCGAACGCTAAAGCGGCGAACGAACAGCGAGATCGGAGGATAGATAATGGTGGAAAGAGACGTAGGGACAGGCAGTCTATCTGGCCTGACCGAAGGCGAGGCCAAGGAATTCCATCGAATATTCATGGGAAGCTTCATCGGCTTCACCGTGGTCGCCATCGTCGCGCACGTGCTCGTGTGGAACTGGCGTCCCTGGCTGCCAGGCGACCATGGCTACGCCATGCTCACCGAGCACGCAAAAATGGCCGTGCTTACGGCCAAGACCTTCCTAGGCTAGGGGACCGAAACCATGTGGAGAATATGGCTCTTATTTGATCCACGACGAGTACTCGTGGCGTTGTTCGCCTTCCTCTTTGTTTTGGCGCTGCTGATCCACTTTATCTTGCTCAGCACATCGCGCTTCAACTGGATCGAAGGCCCCGGCGTCAAGAAGCCCGCCGCCACTGCAATGCAGACTCTGACAATCGACCCCGCGAAAGCGCCGGTCCTGTTGTCCTAGTCAGTTTCGACTTCTGCTTGATCCTCGACTGGGCGCGGACGGGTGACTGCGCCGCCCGCGCTCATTTTTGGATCGGTGGAAACTACTCAAATTCCGACCGACCCTCTTCGGAGACCTAACCTATGTCTCTTCTGAGCTTTGAACGTAAATACCGGGTAAGAGGCGGCACGCTGCTTGGCGGCGACCTCTTCGATTTTTGGGTCGGCCCGTTCTACGTCGGCTTCTTCGGCGTGACCTCGTTATTCTTCGCCGTCCTCGGGACCGCCTTGATCGTCTACGGCGCCGCGATCGGCCCGACCTGGGATATCTGGCGCATCAACATTTCGCCGCCCGATGTCAGCTACGGCATGGCTTTGGCGCCGCTTCGCGAGGGCGGACTTTGGCAGGCGATCACCGTGTGCGCCCTCGGGTCCTTCGTATCGTGGGCCTTGCGCGAAGTGGAAATCGCCCGAAAACTCGGTATCGGCCTGCATGTGCCCGTTGCATTCGGGATGGCGATTTTCGCCTATTTCACCCTGGAGGTGGTCCGGCCCGCGCTGCTGGGAGCCTGGGGCTTCGCCTTTCCATATGGCATATTCAGCCACCTCGAGTGGGTTTCGAACACCGGCTACAAATACATCAACTTCCACTACAATCCCGCTCACATGATCGCGGTATCGTTCTTCTTCACGACCACGCTGGCGCTCTCGCTTCACGGCTCCCTGATCCTGTCGGCCGCAAATCCCGGCCGCGGTGAAACGACGAAGACGCCGGAACATGAGGACACCTTTTTCCGCGACATCATGGGCTATTCGATCGGCACCCTGGGCATTCACCGCCTCGGTCTGCTTCTGGCCCTGTCGGCGGTGTTTTGGAGCGCCGTCTGCATCGTCATCAGCGGCCCGGTCTGGTCTCAGGGCTGGCCCGAGTGGTGGAATTGGTGGCGCAACCTTCCGATCTGGGGCTGAGGAGAGCTAAGATGGCCGGCTATCAGAATATATTCACTCAGGTTCAGGTGCGCGGGCCGGCGGAGCTGGGCGTCGCCCTTCCCGCGGGCTCGATAGGACGCGACGGCGACCCTTCCTTTTCGCGGCTTCTGGGCCTGATCGGGAACGCGCAGATCGGTCCCATCTATCTGGGTTTCACCGGCGTGCTGTCGCTCTTCTGCGGCTTCCTCGCCTTCGAGATTGTCGGGTTGAACATGTGGGCCTCGGTGGGATGGAATCCCGTCGAGTTCCTCCGCCAGCTGCCGTGGCTTTCCCTGCAACCGCCGCCGCCGGAGTACGGCCTGACGATCCTCCCCCCGCTCGCGCAAGGCGGCTGGTGGCTGATGGCCGGTTTCTTCATGACGACCTCTGTCATCCTCTGGTGGGTGCGGACCTACACACGGGCGAAGGCGCTCGGTCTTGGGACCCATGTCGCCTGGGCGTTCGCTTCAGCGATCTGGTTGATGGTGGTCTTGGGCTTTATCCGCCCGCTTCTCATGGGCAGCTGGAGCGAGGCCGTGCCGTTCGGGATTTTCCCGCACCTCGACTGGGTGGGATCGTTCTCGATCCGCTACGGCAACCTGTTCTACAATCCTTTCCACTGCTTCTCGATCGCATTCCTCTACGGCTCCACGCTGCTTTTCGCGATGCACGGCGCGACGATCCTCGCCGTAAGCCGCTACGGCGGTGAGCGTGAGTTGGAGCAGATCACCGACCGTGGAACCGCTTCCGAGCGCGCCGCCTTGTTCTGGCGCTGGACCATGGGTTTCAACGCCACGATGGAATCCATCCACCGCTGGGCTTGGTGGTTCGCCGTTCTGACCCCGTTGACCGGCGGAATCGGCATTCTGATCACCGGGACCCTGGTCGATGACTGGCATGCCTGGGCTGTGGTTCACCACTACGCCTACACGGTGGAGTAGGCTCCGGCGCGCCTCCGGCGTGTCAGAGCCCGGTGATCCGTGGAAACAACGCCCGGCTGTTGTCGATCAGAAAAGCCTTCATCTCCTCGGAGGCGGGGCTGAGCCTTCGGTCCGCGCGGTGGACCAGCCTTCACCGGCGCACGATGGGCAGGCCCGAGAGGCGCAGAAAGGCGAGCTTGCCATCCTGCAGCTCTGTACAACAGGTGTGCGCCGAGAGAAGCGAAAGGCCGAGCGACGGGAGGGTTCATGACGATCGGCGGCGCGGCCAGGGATCCGATTGCTGGTGAGGATCTGGCGGACGTTCTCGCCGCCAGCCTCGTGGGCGACGACGCTGCGGACCTCGCGCGGGTCATCCTAGCCCTGGCCGACGCGGCCGTCGGCATCTCGCGCCTTTTGGGCCGTGGATCCTTGGCCGGCCAGCTCGGCCTCGAAACGGCCAAGCCGGGAGTGGCGGGCGACAAACAGAAACGCTTAGACGTGCTGGCCAACGATCAGGTGCGGGACGCCCTCGCCGCGAGCCCGACCGCGTATTTCGCCTCCGAGGAGGAGGACGAGATCCTGGCTCTGAACCCCGCCGCGCCTTTCGCGGTGGCGGTCGATCCGTTGGATGGGTCGTCGAACATCGATATCAATGCCTCGATCGGAACGATCTTTTCCGTCTTCCGGGCGTCGCCGGACGGCGCCTCGGCCTCGTTCTTTCGTCGCGGCCGCGAGCAGGTCGCCGCCGGCTATTTCGTCTACGGTCCCCACACCGATATGGTGCTGACCGTGGGGGACGGGGTTGATCTTTTCGCCCTGGACTCACATTTGGGCCGCTTCGTCGGCGTCCAATCGCAGGTGCGCATTCCCCCGCACGCCTACGAGTTCGCCATCAACGCCTCCAACTATCGGCACTGGTATGATCCGGTGTGCAATTTCTTCGAAGAGTGCCTGGCTGGATCGTCGGGGTCACGGGGCGTCGATTTCAACATGCGGTGGCCGGCGGCGATGGTTGTCGACGCCCACCGCATCCTGCATCGGGGCGGCATCTACCTTTATCCGGCCGACCGCCGCCGGGGATACGAGAAGGGCCGCTTGCGCCTGCTCTACGAAGCCTTCCCCATCGCCTGGATCATGGAGGAGGCGACGGGCCGGGCCACCGACGGGACCGAGCCGATCCTAGACAAGACAGTCACCGCCCTTCATCAGCGAACACCGCTCATTTTCGGATCGGCCCGGGACGTCGTGATCGTCGGCGGCTTCCACGAAAATCCCCCGCGAAACCTGGAACAGGCCCCACTGTTCGGCCGGCGCGGTCTCTTCCGGGACCGGGAGTAGCAAGCATGTCGGCCAAGCATCCCATTATCGCGGTCGTCGGCTCCTCGGGGGCCGGCACGAGCACGGTGAAGCACACCTTCGACCAGATCTTCCGCCGGGAGGGCGTGGAGGCGGTCTCGATCGAAGGCGACGCCTTCCACCGCTACGACCGCGCGGCGATGAAGGCCGAGATGACCCGCCGCCTGGACGCCGGCGACAACACCTTCAGCCATTTTTCCGTCGAGGCTAATCTGCTGGCGGAGATCGAAACCACCTTCAAGACCTTTTCCGAAACCGGCCGCTGCCGCTCGCGCCAATACGTGCACACCGAGGAAGAGGCGGAGGCCTGCGGCGTTCCGGCGGGCTGCTTCACCGATTGGCGAGAGATGGGCGAAGGCGCCGACCTGCTTTTCTATGAGGGCCTCCACGGCGCGGTGAACAACGAGGCGTTCAAAATCGCGAGCTACGCCGACATGAAGATCGGCGTCGTGCCGGTGATCAATCTGGAATGGATTCAAAAGATCCACCGCGATCGGGCGCAGCGCGGCTACAGCACCGAAGCGGTCACCGACGTCATCCTGAGACGGATGCACGACTACGTGAACGTCATCTGCCCCCAATTCACCGAGACGGACGTCAACTTCCAGCGCGTGCCGATGGTGGACACGTCCAACCCATTCGTCGCCCGTTGGATACCGACCGCGGGCGAATCGATGGTGGTGATCCGCTTCAAAGACCCACGCGGGATTGACTTCCCGTATCTCGTCTCGATGATCCAAAACAGCTGGATGAGCCGGGCCAACTCCATCGTGGTGCCCGGCGACAAGGTCGATCTGGCCATGCAGCTCATCCTGACACCGATGATCCATCGGCTCGTGGAGCGCAGCCGCAGGGCGAAGGCCGGATGACCTTATGAGCCCGTCCGACCACACCCCCCCTCCTCGCGACAAACGGTAACGACATGGCCCGAATCACGCTCCGCCAATTGCTCGATCACGCCGCCGAGCGCGGCTACGGCGTGCCGGCGTTCAACGTCAACAACATGGAACAAGGCCTGGCGATCATGGAGGCCGCAAAAGCAACCGACAGCCCCGTGATCCTGCAGGCGTCACGCGGCGCGCGCGCCTATGCCGGCGACATCATGCTGGCCAAGATCTTCGAAGCCTTGGAAAGCATGTATCCGGCGATCCCGATCTGCATCCACCAGGACCACGGCAACGAAGTCGCCACCTGCCTGTCCGCGATCCAGCACGGCTTCACCTCGGTGATGATGGACGGATCTCTGAAGGCGGACGCAAAGACCCCTGCGGACTACGACTACAATGTCTCCATCACCCGCGAAGTCACCCGACTGGCGCACATGGTCGGCGCCTCGGTGGAGGGCGAGCTAGGCTGTCTCGGCAGCCTGGAGACCGGCCAAGGCGAGGCTGAAGACGGCCACGGGTTCGAGGGCAAGCTGGATCGCTCGATGCTGCTCACCGATCCCGACGAAGCCATGCGCTTCGTCGCCGAAACCAAGGTGGATGCTCTGGCGGTGGCGATGGGCACCAGCCACGGAGCTTACAAGTTCACCCGCAAGCCAAGCGGCGACGTTCTGGCCATGGACGTGATCGAGGCGATCCACGCCAAACTCCCGAACACCCACATCGTCATGCATGGCTCATCTTCGGTGCCGGAGGAATGGCAGGCCGTGTTCAACGCCAACGGCGGCGAGATGCGCGAGACCTGGGGCGTCCCGGTCGACGACATCATTCGGGGCATCAAGCACGGCGTGCGCAAAATCAACATCGATACCGACCTGCGCTTGGCCGGCACGGCGGCGTTCCGCCGCGTGGCCACCGCCGATCGCTCCGAATTCGATCCGCGCAAATTCCTCAAGGCGGCGATGGAGGCGATGAGATCCGTCTGCAAAGCGCGTTTCGAGGCCTTCGAGACCGCTGGAAACGCCTCGAAGATCAGGGTTCTGCCGATGAGCGAAATGGCCGCGCTCTACGCCCGCGGCGCGCTCGATCCGGCGCCGGCCGCCAAAGCCGCCTGACCCCCGCCCACCGGCACAAGGACACCATCGATGGACGACAAGACCGAGCTCAAGGGTAAGCAGCGTTACGCCGCGGGCGTCCTGAAGTACGCCCAGATGGGCTATTGGGACGGCGACTACGAACCCAAGGACACCGACATTCTCGCCCTGTTTCGGATCACGCCGCAGGACGGCGTCGATGCGACCGAGGCCGCCGCCGCTGTCGCAGGGGAAAGCTCCACGGCGACCTGGACGGTCGTGTGGACAGACCGCCTCATCGCGGCCGACCAATACCGCGCCAAGGCCTACCGCGTCGATCCGGTCCCCGGCCGCCCCGGCGAATTCTTTGCCTACATCGCCTACGACCTCATCCTGTTCGAGGAAGGCTCGATCGCGAATCTGACCGCCTCGATCATCGGCAATGTCTTTGGCTTCAAGCCGCTCAAGGCGCTGCGCCTCGAGGACATGCGTTTTCCCGTCGCCTATGTGAAAACCTTCAAAGGTCCGCCGACGGGCATCGTCGTGGAGCGCGAGCGCCTGGACAAATTCGGTCGCCCTCTCCTGGGCGCCACCACCAAGCCGAAGCTCGGCTTGTCCGGGAAGAATTACGGCCGGGTCGTCTACGAAGGCCTGAAGGGCGGCCTCGACTTCATGAAGGACGACGAGAACATCAATTCACAGCCGTTCATGCATTGGCGCGACCGGTTCCTCTACTGCATGGAGGCGGTGAACCGCGCCATCGCCGAAACGGGCGAGATGAAGGGGCACTATCTCAACATCACCGCCGGCACGATGGAGGAGATGTACCGCCGCGGCGAGTTGGCGAAGGAAACCGGCTCGACCATCGTCATGATCGATCTGGTCATCGGCTACACCGCGATCCAGTCGATCTCCGAGTGGGCGCGGCAGAACGACATGATCCTGCATCTGCACCGAGCCGGCCACGGCACGTACACGCGGCAGAAAACCCACGGCATCTCGTTCCGGGTCATCGCCAAATGGATGCGCCTGGCCGGAGTCGATCACATCCACGCCGGCACCGCGGTCGGCAAGCTGGAGGGCGACCCGGCGACCGTGCAGGGCTATTACAATGTCTGCCGCGAGATGAAGAACGAGGTGGATCTGCCGCGCGGCATCTATTTCGAACAGGATTGGGCGAACCTGAAGAAGGTGATGCCGGTCGCCTCCGGCGGCATTCACGCCGGCCAGATGCACCAGCTTCTCGACCTGTTCGGCGATGACGTCGTCCTGCAATTTGGCGGCGGCACCATTGGTCACCCGATGGGGATCCAGGCCGGGGCTACCGCGAACCGGGTCGCGCTGGAAGCCATGGTGCTCGCCCGCAACGAGGGCCGCGACATTCTCAACGAAGGCCCGCAAATCCTTCGGGACGCCGCGCGGTGGTGCAAACCTCTGGGCGCCGCGCTCGATACCTGGGGCGACATCACCTTCAACTACGCGTCGACCGACACCTCCGACTTCGTGCCCACCGCCTCGGTCTCCTAGCCAAGCCGAGAGAAGGACCTCCCATGCGCATTACCCAGGGCTGCTTTTCATTCCTGCCCGATCTCACCGACGAACAGATCGTCGCCCAGATCGAATATTGCCTCCGCAACGACTGGGCGATCGGTATCGAATTTACCTCCGACCCACATCCCCGGAACACCTACTGGGAGATGTTCGGCAATCCGATGTTCGACCTGAATGACGCCGCGGGCTTTATGATGGAGCTCCAGGCCTGCCGCGCCGAGCACGGCGATTGTTATATCCGGGTCAACGCCTTCGATTCCACACGGGGGTTCGAGACGGTGCGCCATTCGTTCATCGTCAACCGACCGGCGGTGGAGCCGACCTTCACCATGACCCGCACCGAGGTGCGCGGGCGCACGGTCAACGTCACCCTGACCACCAACCGCTGAGGACGTGGGCGTGACCTTGGAGGCGGCCGAAGCCGAGGTCGGCAAGACGCCGGAAGGCCGTGTCGATCTTGCCGCGGATTTCCGCGAACTCGGTGTCGCCGATATTCTGGCGGAACTTGATCGGGAGCTTGTCGGCCTCAGGCCGGTCAAGCAACGCATCCGCGAGACCGCGGCGCTCCTGCTGGTCGACCGCGCCCGAAAACGTCTCGGCCTCGCGCACGGACCGCCGACGCTGCACATGAGCTTCAGTGGCAATCCCGGCACCGGAAAGACTACGGTTGCCTTGAAAATGGCCGGCCTGCTTCACAAGCTCGGCTACGTACGCAAGGGTCATCTGATCTCCGTCACGCGGGACGACATGGTCGGCCAATATATCGGCCACACCGCGCCCAAGACCCGCGAGGTGCTCAAGAGGGCCATGGGCGGCGTGCTCTTCATCGACGAGGCCTACTACCTATATCGACCCGAAAACGAACGGGACTATGGCCAGGAGGCGATCGAGATCCTGCTCCAGGTCATGGAAAACAACAGGGACGACCTCGTGGTCATTCTGGCGGGCTACGCGGACCGTATGGAGACCTTTTTCACAAGCAACCCCGGGTTCCGCTCACGGATCGCCCATCACATCGACTTTCCCGACTACGACGACGATGAGCTGTTCACGATCGCGCAGACCATGCTGGTCGCTCAGAACTACCATCTGACCGAGTCCGCCCAGGTCGCCCTGCGCGACTACATCGCCCACCGCCGTCAGCAACCGCACTTCGCCAACGCGCGATCGATCCGCAACGGCTTGGACCGCGCGCGGCTGAGGCAGGCGAACCGCCTATTGAGCACCGCGACAGGTCCGATCGACGCGACCGCACTCTCGGCGATCGAAGCGGCAGACATTCTCGCCAGCCGGGTATTCGGCAGCGACGCGAAAGCCGTGTCTTCCGGACCCCTCACTTAATAGCGCCTGCATTCCGTGAACTTTCATGGCGAGCGAGATCGCCACGCCGCTATCGGCCCTAAGCGGTCGGCACACTGTTCCCGACCCCGTTTGGCATCTCCAAAGCCTGGGTCTCCCTGATCGCCTCCAGCACGGCCTCGGGATCGGCGGGAGCAGCCAGAGCGTCGGCATGGGCGTCGACGCGATTGGGGAGAAGGGGGTTGTCTCGGCGGATCTCCTCCAGGAGTTCGATGATCTTGGCGGACTTCTGCTCGGCGAGGATGCCCAACTCCAGGGTGAGCTGTTCGCGAAAGCCGGCCAGCTCATCCTCGCGCCGCTGGGTGGTGAGAATGAGCGCGGTCATGAAAAGCGCGGCGAGCGTGATAACGCCCTGAAGCCAGACAAACGGCGGACCGTCGATCGGTCGTCGATGGAGCCATATCAGGCCCATGTTGAGCGCGATCCACCCCGCCACCGCCAGCGTGATCATGGGTATGAACGACGGTCGCCCCGCGCGGGCCGTCATGGCGTCGAGAACCTTCTGCAGCGGCGTCGCGCGCGCGCGGTGATCGGCCTGCAGCCGCGCAATGGCGCGCACGGTCTCCTCGATATGCGCCGGGAGGATAGAGGCGCCCGAGTCCGACATGCGCAACTATCCTTATTTCGCCAGAGCGGCGCCGCGCGCGACTACGATCGATGCGCGCCTAACGGACATCATGCGGGAACGGGATCGATCGCGCGACGCGGAAAGCGATGCTGTTTCATCGCTTCCAGAAAGTCGGCGAGCGCCGGCTTGGCCGCATCGCCCACGACCACGCCGGACGAGGCGTCCATCGCCGTCAGGTGCGCAGCCTTCAAAAGGGCGGCGCCATCGCCGAGGGCGGCTATGGGCTTGCCGTGCCTGAAAGCCTCGTTGATGAAATGGATCGCAAGGCCATCCTTAGCGGTCGCCTCCGCCGATGCGCCGCCTGGAACGATCACCGCGTCATAGATCACAGAGGGCGCGTTGGGCGCGGGCTTGTCGACCTTCTGCGCTTTTCCAGCGGAATCCTTGATCGCGCCGCCATGGGGAGCGATGAGCTCGACCACCGCGCCTTCGCTCGCCATCAGCGACTTGATGGCCGCCAGGTGGGAGGCGTCAACGCCCTCGCCGCCGATGACCGCGACCTTGCGACCCTTGATCGAATCCGCCGGTTTGTCCTGCGACAAGGCCTCGGCTGTCATCGTCTTGGCCTCGGGCTTGAGCGGCCCGGAGGGCTCGGGCGCGGAAGGCGTCGGAGCCTCGGGCGTTCCCGCCGGCTTGACCGCGATCCCCGTGCGCGCGGACACCATCGACGCGAGCTCGTCGGAAATATTGACCAGGATCTCGTTCATGGTGCGGTCCCGCAGGGCCTCGGTCTCCACCATGTTGAGTTCGAACGACAGCGCTTCGGCGATGTGCTTCTTTTCCCAATCGCTCATGCTGTTGAAGAACATGCTGGCCTGGGAGAAGTGATCGCTGAAGCTGTCGCTTCGCGCCCGGATTTTCGCCCCGTCCATCCGCTCGGCGTAGGACACGAAGCCGCCGCCAGACTGCCCTGTCTGCATCGGGCAGCCGCCGGCCAGGGTGTTGGGGAAATAGGCGACGCGGCCTTGATTGATGGTCGATCGCGCCTGACCGTCGCGCTGATTGTTCGAGACCGGGCAGGTCGGCCGATTGATCGGCAGTTCGGCGAAGTTTGGTCCGACGCGCTTCAGCTGAGTGTCGAGGTATGAGAACAGGCGGCCCTGCAACAGCGGGTCGTTGGAGAAGTCGATGCCCGGAACGATGTGGCTGACGCAAAAAGCGACCTGCTCGGTTTCCGCGAAATAGTTATCGGGGTTGCGATTGAGCGTCATCAGGCCGACGCGGCGGACCGGAACGAGGTCCTCGGGGATCAGCTTGGTCGGGTCCAGGATGTCGAAGCCATACTTCAGCTCGTCACCCTCTTCGATGATCTGAAGGCCGAGCTCCCACTGCGGGAAATCGCCGCGCTCGATCGCGTCCCAAAGATCGCGGCGGTGAAAATCGGGATCCTTACCGGCGATCTTCTGCGATTCGTCCCACACTAGGGAGTGCACGCCCTTCACGGGCTTCCAGTGGAACTTTACGAAGCAACCCTTCCCCTCGGCGTTGACCAGCCGGTAGGTGTGGATGCCGAAGCCCTCCATCATAGCCAGGCTGCGCGGCAGAGCGCGATCGCTCATCACCCACATCAGCATGTGCGCCGCTTCGGGGGTCAAAGAGATGAAGTCGTAGAAGGTGTCGTGAGCCGAGGCGGCCTGCGGAATTTCGTTGTTCGGTTCAGGCTTCACGGCGTGGATCAGATCGGGAAACTTGATCGCGTCCTGGATGAAGAAAACAGGAATGTTGTTCCCCACGAGATCGAAGACCCCTTCGTCGGTATAGAATTTGGTCGCGAAGCCGCGCACGTCTCGCGGGGTGTCGGCCGAGCCGCGCGATCCCGCCACGGTGGAAAAGCGGACGAAAACGGGCGTCTCGCGGCCCGGGTCGGTGAGGAAGCCGGCGGCGGTGATATCGGAGAGGTCCTCGTAAACCTTGAACACGCCGTGGGCGCCGACACCGCGGGCGTGGACCACGCGCTCGGGTATCCGTTCGTGGTCGAAGTGGGTGATCTTTTCGCGGAGAAGAAAATCCTCCAGGAAGCTTGGCCCGCGCGGGCCGGCCTTGAGTGAATTCTGATCGTCCGCGATCTTCAGGCCTTGATTGTTGGTGAGGACCTCGCCGGGGATGACGCTGTCGTGGCCGAGATCGGCGATCTTGGCGCTGACCCCAACGGCGGCCGTCGGGGCCGAAGACGACGGTGCGCGGACAGTTGCGGCGGATTTGGTTTTGGACGGCGACTTCGTCATCTCGGGTCTCCTCAATCAAGGTTTGCTACAACCGTTCCGGTTGGGCGAGGTTCCTTCGAATGCGCGGTCCGAACGTTGGCGGACGATGAGGACTTGGCCGATTATTTCGAATAGCCTGTGTCTATGTCCGCGCCATTTTCCCCGGTCCCCCTCCCCCATCGCGCGGACCTGACCGATGCCCAGATGACCCAGCGGGCCGAGGCGTTTTTGGCGCGGATGCGGCGGCGACACACGGTGCGGGAGTTCAGCGATCGACCCGTTCCGCGCAAGATCATCGAGAGCTGCGTCGCGGCGGCGGGCGCCGCGCCCAGCGGGGCCAATCAACAGCCCTGGCGTTTCGTCCTCGTCGGCCCCGGGCCGATCCGAGCGAAAATCCGTGAGGCCGCCGAGGCCGAGGAGCGCGCCTTCTACGCCGGCCGCGCGGGTGGCGAGTGGCTGGAGGCTTTGGGGCCGCTCGGCACCGATCCGGAAAAACCATTTCTGGAAATCGCGCCATGGCTGATCGCCATCTTCGCCCAGCGCCATGGCGAGACGCCCGAAGGGCGGCGGCGCAAGCACTACTATGTGCCCGAGTCCGTGGGCATCGCGACGGGGTTTCTCATCGCGGCGTTACACGAAGCCGGCCTCGCCACGCTCACGCACACGCCCAGCCCGATGGGCTTTCTGAACGCCGCTCTGGGTCGCCCGGTCAATGAAAAGGCCTATATCCTTCTGGTCGTCGGGCATCCCGCCGAAAACGCCACTGTCCCAGCCCACGCCAAGATCAAACTGCCGCTCGGCGACATCCTCACCCACATCGAAGGCTAGACCATGCGCTACGACATATCCGGCACGACCATGCAGACCGTGGGCCTCGATCTGGCGCCGGGCGAAACCGTCTACAGCCAGACCGCGACCATGGCCTGGATGAGCGATGGGGTGCGGATGCACACGAATACGGGCGGCGGCCTCTTCGCCGGAATTCGCCGCAGCCTGACCGGCGGCAGTTTCTTCGTCACCGACTTCACCGCTGACGGCCGGCCGGGGCACGTCGCTTTCGCTCCGAGGTTTCCCGGGACGATCATGGCGCGGACGCTACGTCCGGGCGAATCGCTCATCTGCCGCAAGGAGACTTTTCTCTGCGCCGAAAAATCGGTGACCCTCGAACTGGCCTGGCAACAAAGGATCGGCTCGGGCTTCTTCGGCGGCCCCGGGTTCATCCTGCAGCGTGTGACCGGTCCCGGCACGGTGTTTCTCGACCTCTCCGGCGAGGTTGTGAGCAAGCGCTTGAATCCCGGCGAACGGCTATTCGTACACGCGGGCCATGTCGGAGTGCATGAACCCAGCGTCTCATTCGACATCCAGCTGGTGCCGGGTTTTCGCAACATCCTCTTCGGCGGCGAGGGGCTGTTCCTGGCCAGCCTGACAGGGCCTGGGGAAATCCATCTGCAATCCATGCCGATCCTCAATCTCGCCGAGGAGATCGCGCGCTATCTGCCCACGGGTGACCACGGCGGCGGCGGGATCGGCAATGTCGCGACCGGACTAGCCGGCGCCGGCGTGGTCGGCGGTATCCTGGGCAGCATTCTGGGGTCGGACAACTGAGCGAAGGCCGCATCATCGCGGTCAGCCGCAACCCGCGTCACACGCTCGCCAAGACGCCGCAGCTGAGCGTTCGCCTGCTCGCCGGCCTCGGCGTCGAGGGCGACACCCATGCCGGGGTCACCGTGCAGCACCGCTCGCGTTGGGCGCGGGATCGCGGGGCGCCGAACTTGCGTCAGGTCCATCTGATCCACGCCGAGCTGTTCGACGATCTGCTGTCGGCCGGCTTTTCGGTCGCCGCGGGTCAGATGGGAGAGAACATCACCACGCGTGGCGTCGATCTGCTGGCTCTGCCACGTGACACGCGCCTGCGGCTGGGCGACGCCGCGGTGGTCAGGCTCACGGGCTTGCGCAATCCCTGCGTGCAATTGGAACGCCTCGGCAAGGGCTTGATGGCCGCGACCCTGACGCGCGGCGACGATGGCGCTCTCATCCGCAAAGCCGGCGTGATGGCGGTGGTCGAGGTCGGCGGGGAAATCGTTCCGGGAGACGCCGTGCGGATAGAACTTCCCCAAACGCCCCACCGCCCGCTTATGCCCGTCTAGGGAATCTGCTCGCGGGAGAAGGCGTCAGGCCTCAGACATCTTCCAGCAGGGCGACGCCCGGGGCGATCTTCAATGCGCCGCGCATGGCGGGGTCGAGTTGGTATTTCCCGGGAAGGCGAACCTCGACCTCGCGGCCGCCGGGAAAGGCGGCGATGAAATTCACCACGCCGCCCGTGGTCTGCGGACGCAACCGCGCCTTCAACACATCCACCTCTGTGACCCGCGGAGAGAGATGGATGCGAATCCCCGCGGCGACCTTCTCGATCGCCCGGTCCAGGGGTTCGGCGTCGTCGGCGAAAAAGCGGACCTCGCCGTCACTGGCCTTGGCGCGGACGCGCAGGACGATGGACGATCCCGGTTCCAGAAGATCACGCGTGCGCCGAAGGATGTCCGCCTGGAACATCACCTCATACTCGCCGGTGGGATCGGAGAGGGTCACGAAGGCGAATTTGCCGCCGGACATCGTGGTGCTGGAGCGCTCCTGCCGGCGGCGGACCATGCCGACCATCCGGAAGGCCTCGATCCCCGCCAGCGCCGCGGCGACGGCGTCGACATAGAAGGTGGTGCGGTGGCGGCGCAGGACCTCGACCATGTCGCCCAAGGGATGACCGCTCAGATAGAAGCCCACGGCGGCGAGCTCCTCGTCCAGTTCGCGCACCGGATTCCACGGCTCGACCTTCGGCAGCCGTGGCCGCGAGGCCTCGGCTTGTTCGCCGAAGAGACTTTCCTGGGCCGAGGCGCGGTCGGCGGCGACGCTCTGAGCATAGGCGATCAGGCTGTCGGCGGCCCCGACGATCTGGGCCCGATTGCGATGGATGGAATCGAAGGCGCCGGCGCGGGCCAGGCTTTCGAGGGCGCGTTTGTTGACCTGGCGGGGATCGATCCGCTCGACGAAATCGATAATGTCGGTGAAGGCTCCGCCGAGGCGGCGAACCTCGACAACATGCTCCATGGCCTGGCGCCCGACGTTGCGAACGGCGCCCAGCGCATAGAGCACTTGCCCGCCCGCGGCCTCGGCGTCGACCTCGAAGTCGGCGCCGGAGCGGTTGATGTCCGGCGCCGCGATGGCGACCTTCTGGCGCTTGGCGTCCTGATAGAACACCGCGAGCTTGTCGGTGTTCGAAAGGTCCAGGCTCATCGAGGCGGCGAAGAACTCCACCGGGGCGTTCGCCTTGAGCCAGGCGGTTTGGTAGGAGATCAACGCGTAGGGCGCGGCGTGGCATTTGTTGAACCCGTAGCCCGCGAACTTGGCCATGCGCTCGAACATGTCCAAGGCGTCGGCTTCGCGCAGACCCTTCTCCGCGGCGCCTCCCAGGAAACGGGCGCGCTGGAGATCCATCTCCTCCTTCTTCTTCTTGCCCATGGCGCGGCGTAGAAGGTCGGCCTCGCCCAGCGAATAGCCGGCCAGGATCTGGGCGATCTTCATCACCTGTTCCTGGTAGACGATGACGCCGTAGGTCTCCGATAGCGACTCCTCCAAGCCCGGAAGGATCGAGATCGGACGGCGGCCCATCTTGCAGTCGACATATTCGTCGATCGAATCCATCGGCCCGGGCCGGTAGAGCGAGATGAGCGCGGTGATCTCTTCCACGGAGGCTGGACGCATCTTGCGCAGGGTGTCGCGCATGCCCTGGCCTTCCATCTGGAAAACCCCGACGGTGTGGCCCGAGGAGCAGAGTTCGTAGGTCTTGGGATCGTTTAGCGGCAGCAGGGCGATGTCGAACCCGGCGCCGCGCGCCTTGAGATGACGCATGGCGCGATGGATGACCGTCAGGGTCTTGAGGCCCAGAAAGTCGAACTTCACCAGCCCCGCGCTCTCGACCCATTTCATATTGAACTGTGTCGCCGGCAGGCTGGAGCGCGGGTCGCGATAGAGAGGCGCAAGTTCGGTCAACGGGCGGTCGGCGATGACCACGCCGGCGGCGTGGGTGGAGGCGTTGCGATAGAGGCCTTCGAGTTGGAGCGCGACCTCCAGCACCTGGGCGACGTTTTCGTCCTCCCGCTTCGCCTGCTGCAGGCGAGGCTCGATCTCGATGGCCTTCGCCAAAGTCACCGGCGCCGCCGGGTTGTTGGGGATCATCTTGGCCAGTCGATCGACGAGACCGAGAGGCAGCTGCATCACCCGACCAACATCGCGCAGCACCGCCCGGGCCTGGAGGCTGCCGAACGTGATGATCTGGGCGACGCGGTCGTCGCCGTAGCGGTGCTGGACATAGGCGATCACCTCTTCCCGCCGCTCCTGGCAGAAATCGATGTCGAAATCCGGCATCGAGACCCGCTCGGGGTTGAGGAAACGCTCGAAGATCAGACCGAAACGGATCGGATCGATTCCGGTGATCAGCAACGACCAGGCGACGAGCGATCCGGCGCCCGAACCCCGGCCCGGCCCTACCGGGATGTCGTGGGCCACCGACCATTTCATGAAGTCCGAAACGATGAGGAAATAGCCGGAGAAGCCCATCGACTGGATGACGCCGATCTCGCGATCGAGGCGTTTCCAATAGACATCTTCTCCGTCTTCCGGCGGCGCGGCGTCGAGGCGGGCGCGCAGACCGACGCGCGCCTGGGCGGCGAGTTCCTCGGCCTCCGGACGACCGCCCTCCGTGGGAAAATTCGGCAGGATCGGATCGCGCTTCCTGACCATGAAAGCGCAGCGTCGCGCGATCTCCAGGCTGTTGTCGCAGGCCTCCGGAAGGTCGGCGAAGAGGCGGCGCATGTCGTCGGCCGGCTTGAACCAATGCTCGGTGGTCACGCGGCGGCGATCCTCCTGATCGACGAAGGCGCCGGCCTCGATACAGAGCAGGGCGTCGTGCGCCCGCCACATCTTGGCGTCCTTGAACTGCACATCGTTGGTGGCGACCAGGGGAACATCGTTTTCGTAGGCGAAGGCGACCAGGCCAGGCTCCGCGGCCGCCTGGGAGGCCAGGCCATGACGTTGCAGTTCGACATAGAAACGGTCGGCGAAGACCCGGCGCATCTCGGCGAGGGCGGCGTTTCCCTCCCCGGCGCGGCCGCCGGCAAAGAGGGCATCCACCGGGCCGTCCGTCCCCCCCGAGAGCGCGATCAAGCCCTCGGCGTGGCGCTCGACCAGAGACCACGGCACATGGGGCGCCTCCGCCGGGTCGATATCGAGAAACGCCGCCGAGGACAGCTCGCAGAGGTTGCGATAACCGGCTTCGTTCTGGGCGAAGAGGGCGATCGTCGGGATCCGCGCCCAGCGCTCCGTCCCCGCCCCGCCGATCCCCGTCACCGGCAAGGCGCAGCCGACGATCGGCTGGACACCGGTGTCCTTGGTCAGCACCGAAAATTCGAGCGCGCCGAAGAGATTGGCCCGATCGCAGAGGCCGACCGCCGGCATTCCCGCCGACGCGGCCATCTTTCCAATGGCTTCGACCTTGATCGCCCCCTCGAGCAGCGAATAGGCCGACTTCACCCGCAAATGGACGAACCCGTCAGCCTCCATCGCCCGCCCTTTCCGCTAGCCTTCAGCCGCAGCGACTCAGGTCGCGAACTGCGCGGCCTGACATACCATCCAAACAAACCCCGCCACCGACGCAAACGCCAGAGACTCCCGCGCGAAACGAACCATGATTCTTCTCCCTCGATCAGAATGGCGATGATGTTCGTGTTTTGTTCTAGAGTCAACCGTCTAAATTCAGCACTTCGTCGGTGTTCCCTGGGCGTCGTAGGGCCAGCGGTCCGGCTCAGTCGCGACCGATCTCGTCAAGGGCCGCGCGAACCCGCTCCAGCCCGATGCGTGTCGTGATGGGGTCCTGGCCCAGCCCGATCCGGACGTGTTCGGACAGGCCGAAAAACCGTCCGGGAACGAGGCTCGTCTCGAAACGGTCCATCAGCGTCCGGAACAGGCGATCACCGGACCCGGGTCCCCCGGCCACGCGCGGAAAGACCGTCGTGCCATGATCGTGAATGACCTGCTCCAGCGCGGGGTGCCCGCCCAGGATTTCGCGGTACGCCGCGCGGTTCGTCTCCAAGATCGCGGTGGCGCGGGCGCGCAGGGCGCCGAGCCGATCGAGGGCGATCAAGCCCAGCTGTTCGGTAAGGTGGGCGGGAAGCGAGGCGTAGAGATCGTTGAGCCGCCGCATCCGCTCCGCCAACGCCGCCGGCGCGAGGATCCAGCCACATCGCAGACTGCTCAGGCCATAAGCTTTGGTCAGGCTGCTGGTCACGACGATGTCGCCGTCGGGCCGGAAAGACGTGAACGGCGCGCGATCCCGGAACATCAACTCCAGATAGACCTCGTCGATCAGGACCCGGGCGCCGACCTTCGCCGCCGCGTTCGCGACCGCGATTATGGTCTCGGGAGCGGTCAGCGCCCCCGTGGGATTGTGCAGATTGGTGAGAATGACCAGACGCGTCTTATCGGTGAGGCGGCCGGCGACGGTGTCGGCGTCGAGCCGCCAGCCCTCCGCCAGTGTCAGGTCGAAGCGGGTGACCTTCGCGCGCAAGTAACCGAGCGTGGCGACGATGAGTTCGTAGGTCGGATTCTCGACAAGCACCTCATCGCCGGGTTCGACCAAGGCCGCCAGCGCCAGATGGTTGGCGAAGGAGGCGCCGCCGCCGGGCATGACGACACACCCCGGATCGACGCCGAAGCGCCCGGCCATCGCCTCGACGAGAGGCGGGTAACCGTAGGCGTTGACGCCATGGAGGTTCAGTTCATCAAGAGCCGCGCCCAGATCGGTCATCGCGCAATCGGCGACACCGCTCGAGGCCAGGACGTATTTGGCGCCCGTGTCGAGCTTGGCGAAGCGCATGTAGTCGGAACGCGGCGAGGTCATGGATGAAGCGGTCATGCGGGGAGGCTCGCTCGCGGACGCCTGGCGCGCCAGTAGAGATAGGGCGGGACACCCAGAAGCATGATCCCGTATCCGACCAGACTGTTCACCGGGAAACTCCAGAAGGAAACCGCCACGACGAGGATGCACGCGAGGACGAAGAGGCCCGTCGTCCAGGGATGGAAAGGCGCTCGAAATCCAAGGGCGCCGTCTTGCGCCGCCTGCGCCCGCCGCCGGAGCACGAAGAGACACGAGGCGCTCAGACCGAAGAACAGGAAGTTCATGGCGGTGACGTAGCTGAGGATCTGCTCGTAGCTCCCGCTCAGCGCCAGCACGGCGGTCCAGACCGCCAGGACGACGATGGCGACCATCGGCGCGCGATTGCCCTCGGCGACCTCTCCGACCTTGCTGAAAAAGAGACCGTCGCGCGCCATGGCGAACGTTACGCGCGGCCCGGTCAGCATGCCCTGGCTCAGGAAGGCCAAGGCGGAAAGCGCGATGGCGGCGGCGGCCAGCTTCGCCCCCAGGGGGCCGACCGCCACCCGCAGGACGTCCGACGCCGGCGTCAGGGTCCGGCTCAAGGCGTCGATCCCCAGGACGCGCAGGCAGGCGACGTTGACCGACAGATAGAGCGCGATCACGACGATCACCCCCAGCACCAGGGCGCGGCCGAGATTGCGGCGGGCGTCCTTGACCTCTCCGGCGACATAGTTGGCGGTCTGCCAACCCCCATAGCTGAAGACCACGGGGATCATCGCCGCGCCGAAGGCCTTGACGAGGGCGCCTGAGGGCGTGGCCTCCGCGGGTGGCGTTCTCAGCCATCCGACATGCGGCGCCACGAGAAGCCCGGCGGCGACGATGGCGACGATCCCCACGACCTTGATCGCCCCGAGCACGCCTTGCGCCCCATTGCCGGCTTTGACGCCCAGGCAATTGATCGCCGCGAGCGCGCTCAGCACCGCGATCACCACGGCCCGCTCCTGGAGAGCGCCGCCGAGTAGCAGATTGAGATTGCTCGCGAAAACGATGGTCACCGCCGCCAGTCCGCCGGCGTGCACGACCAGTAGGGTGGTCCAGCCAAAGAGGAACCCGGCCAGGGGTCCGTAGGTGTCGCGCAGATAGACGTATTCGCCGCCCGTCCCCGGCAGCCGCGCCGCCAGTTCGGCGTAGACCAAGGTGCCCAGCATCGCGATCACCCCGCCCAGCACCCAGGCCGCCAGCGCCAGTTCCGGGGAATGCAGGCTGCGCGCCACCACCGCCGGATTGACGAAAATCCCGACGCCGACCACCCCGCCGACCACCAGCATCACCGCGCTGGGCAAGCCGATCGCGACGCGAAGACCTTCGGGATTCAGCTCGGATTGCGACATCCCGACGAGCCTAGCACGGCGACATGCGCGCGCAGCCCCCCGGCTCGCAGGCAAGCGGCGCGCTCGTTATTCACCCCGTCAAAGACGCTAAACTCGCCATCGGCGGGTTTGGCGCCTAGTCTTGAGCCTGTGGAACATCCCGATTCACCCGCCCGCGGCAGGCCCAAGGACCTGGGCAAGCGCGACGCGATTCTCGCCGCGGCCCGGGAACTGTTCCTTCGCCATGGCGCCGACGGCATTTCCCTGGACCTCGTTATTCGAGAGGCGGGGGTTTCGAAAACCACCTTCTACGCCAACTTCAGCGACCGGGCGGCGCTTCTGGAGGGGGTGATCCGCCGGGAGTCGAAACGGATCGTGCCCGAGACCGGCGCCTTCCCAGGCAACGGATCGCTCGCGGAGGACCTCGAGGCGTTCGGCGTTCGCCTGCTGTCCTTTCTCACCCACAGCGACATGGTCGGATTCGAGCGTTTGATCGCCTCGGCGGCCCGCGAAAACAGCGACGTCGGCCAACGCTTTTTCGAGGCAGGACCCGGGAAGAGCCGCCAGACGCTCGCCGACCGCATCGCCCGCGCCATGGCCGCCGGCGAGCTGGAGGTCGACGATCCGGTGCGCGCGGCTGAGGATCTGGTCGGGCTGTGGCAGGGTATGATGCGGGTGGAAATGACGATGGGCTTGATGCGAGCGCCCAGCGCCGACGGCCTGAAAGCGCGCGCGGTAAGGGGCGTGAAGCTGTTCCTGAAATTGTACGCTCCGCCGCCTGAATCGAAAAAGACGCTTTAATCGGACGGTTTCGTCTGTTAATTGGCGCGTCGTGAGTTCAGGTGACCGACATGAGCGCTGAGGCGGAAAGACATCCAGGCGGCGCCCCGGAGGGGTCCGGAAGCGCCGAGACGTCGGCGAAGCCGAATGAGGGCGTCGAGAAAAAGAAACCGCTGAACCCGCGTCTGAAGACGTTCCTGATCGCGGCGGCGGTGGTGGCGGGGCTGGTCCTGATCGTCGGCGGGGTCCTGTTCTGGCTGGACGCGCGGAAATATGAAGGCACGGACGACGCCTTCATCGACACCAACATCGTCCACCTCGCGCCCCGCGCCGCCGGCCAGGTCACCGGCGTATTCGTCACCGACAACCAACGGGTCGCGGCCGGCCAATTGCTGGTCCAGCTCGATTCCTCCGTGGGGCAAACGCAGATTTCCCAATCGGAAGCGGCAAAGGCCCAGGCGCTCGCGCAAATCGCCCAGGCCACAGCCCAGGTCTCGGTTTCTCAAGCCAATGTCGCCCAGGCGCGGGCGGACGTCATCGCCCCGACAGCACAGGCGGCCAATGCAGCCCGCGACTACCGGCGCTATCTGGCCGTGCAGCGGCAGATCCCCGCCGCCGTAGCGCAACAGCAGGTCGACATGGCGGCGGTGACGGCGATGGCCGACGAAGGTCAGCGCGCCTCGGCGTTGAAGAAGGTCGAGGCCAGCGAGGCCCAGGCGCGCTCCGCCCGCACCCAGATCGACGCGGGCCGCGCCCAGTTGCAGACCGCCGCGGCGCAGCAATCCCAGGCCCAACTCCAGATCGAGTACGCCCGGGTCACCGCCCCTGTCTCAGGCCATGTCGCCCACAAGACCGTCGCGGTCGGCGACTACGCCGTCCAGGGCCAGGAGATCCTCTCGATCGTACCCGACGATCTGTGGGTCACCGCCAATTTCAAGGAGACCCAACTTCAGCACATCCGGCCCGGTGAGTGCGTCGATCTCAAGATCGACGCCTATCCCAAGGTTCGCTTTACCGGCCATGTCCAGTCGATCCAGCGCGGCGCCGGGCAATCCTTCGCCGTCCTCCCGGCGCAGAACGCGACCGGCAACTACGTCAAGGTCGTGCAGCGCGTTCCGGTCAAGATCATCATCGACCATCCGGATGCGAGATACCCCCTCGGTCCCGGCATGTCGGTGAAACCCCGCGTCCGCATCGCGACGGATCGCTAAGCCGTGGCCGACGCCGACGTCGAGCGCTGGACCCCGGAACGATCCGCGGCCGGCAATCGCAGCCCCTGGTTGATCGCGGGGATCGTTTCCCTTGCGACGTTCATGGAGGTGCTCGACATCTCGATCGCCAATGTGTCGCTCGACCACATCGCCGGATCGGTGTCGGCCAGCTACGACGAGTCGACCTGGATCCTGACCAGCTATCTGATCGCCAACGCCATCGCGATTCCGATCGCCGGGTGGCTGTCCAACGTGATCGGGCGCAAGCGGTTCTACATGATGAGCGTGGCGCTGTTCACCATCAGCTCACTGTTCTGCGGCATCGCGCCCAATCTCACGTTCCTGATCCTGGCGCGGATCGCGCAGGGCATCGGCGGCGGCGGCCTGGCGCCGTCGGAGCAATCGATCCTCACCGAGACCTTCCCGCCGGAAAAGCGCGGCGGCGCCTTCGCCCTTTACGGCCTCACCGTCATCGCCGCGCCGATCCTGGGCCCAACCGTCGGCGGAGTGATCACCGACAATTTCAGCTGGCACTGGATCTTCCTGCTCAACGTTCCGATCGGCCTCATTTCCTTGTTCCTTGTCCGGACCTTCGTTGTCGATCCGCCGAAGCTGGAACAGGAGCGCAAAGCGCGGCTCGCCGGCGGCCTGAAGGTCGACGCGCCGGGCATCGTGCTGCTCATTCTGTGGCTGGGCTGCCTGGAGTTCGTGCTCGATCGCGGACAGCGGGACGACTGGCTGGAGAGCGGCACGATCGTGGGTTTCCTGATCGTGTCGGTCGTCTCAGGCGTGGCGCTGTGGATCTGGGAATGGAACCACAAGACGCCGGTGTTCGACGTCCGACTGCTGTTCCGGCGCTCCTATGCGATCGCCATTTTGGTCATGATGGCCACCGGCGCGGTCGTCCTGGGGACGACCCAGCTCATCCCGCAATTCACCCAGCAGGTGCTGGGCTACACCTCGTCCGACGCCGGGACGGCCATGACCCTGGGCGGCCTCGCCACGGTGGTGATGATGCCGCTCGCCGGCATCCTGAGCGGTAAAATCCAGGCCAAATGGCTGATCATGGCGGGCCTCGCCGCCGAGGCGGCGGCGCTGTTCGCCTTCAGCCTGATCAACGGCGAGGTGAGTTGGTGGTGGATCGCGGGGTCGCGGCTACTGCTGGCGATCGGACTGCCGTTCCTGTTCATTCCCATATCCGCGGCGGCCTACGCGGACATCCCACCCCGGCTGATCCCCGAGGCGTCGTCGCAAGTAAATCTGGCGCGAAACCTCGGCGGGTCGCTCGCGATCTCGCTGGCGCAGACCATGCTGGCGCAGCGCGCGCAGTTTCACCAATCAAGGCTCGTGGAGACCCTTACGCCCGGGGACCCTGGCTATCGCTCGATGATGAGCGGGCTGACATCGGCGCTGCGCGGACAGGGCGCGGCCGCGGCCAAGGCCGCGACGGCCCAGCTCTACGAGACCGTCGCGAAGCAGGCCCAGGTTCTCGCCTATATCGACACCTTCTGGGTCTTTGCCTGGGGCATCGCGCTGATCGTGCCCCTCATCGTCTTCATGAAGAAGACCAAGCCCGGAGCCTCGGCCGCATGACGCCGCTCCGCATTCTCCTTTCGACCGCCGCGGCGGCGCTTCTGGCGGGCTGCGTGGTTGGGCCCACCTATCGCCAATCGCCCCCCGCTGTCCCGCCGGGCTTCGCCGGTGTGGAGGCTCCGGCGTCGGCGACGCCGCTAAGTCGACCGGCGCCCCGCGACGCCGACATCGCCGCGTGGTGGGCCAAGTTTGCCGATCGGGAACTGGACCATCTGGTCTCGCGCGCCTTGGCCGGAAACCTCGATCGTCAGACGGCCGCCTCCCGCATCCGCCAGGCCAGGCAGGAGGCCGCGGCCGCGCGCGCGGGCATGTTCCCGACGATCAACGGCGACGCGAGCGCGACCCACACCCACATCAGTCAAAACAGCGGCTTTTCCAGCATAAGCAAGCTGCTCGGAGGCGGTTCCAGAGGCGGCTCGGGTTCGCCGCCGGCGCCGGGCTCGGCCGGGTTTCCAGGTCTCGAATTCAGCACCTACGAAGTCGGTTTCGACGCGGCTTGGGAGATCGACCTCTTTGGCGGCCAACGGCGCCGGATCGAGGCGGCCCGCGCCCGGACCGAGGCCCAGGTGTGGAGCGCGCGCGACACCGACGTCTCGCTGACGGCCCAGGTTGCCCAGACCTACCTGATGCTGCGATCCGACCAGGCCCGCCTGGCGGTGATCCGCCGCAGCGTCGCGAGCCAGTCCGACCTCTTGAACCTCATCGGAGCGCGCAGCCGAGGCGGCCTCGTCAGCGATGTCGATACGGTCCAGCAGCGCGCTCAGCTTGCAACAGCGCAGGCGGAAATCCCGCCGCTGGAGGCCTCGATCGAGACCGAGGCGCACGCCCTTTCCACGCTTCTCGGCGAGGCTCCAGGCGTCCTGGCGAGCGAACTTGCCCCACGACCCGATCCTCTGGCCGCCCTGCCCAACCCACCCCCCGAGGTGCCGGTCGGGCTCCCGTCCATCCTGCTCCAACGGCGGCCCGATATTCGCGAAGCGGAACGCAATCTGGCGGCTTCGACCGCCGACGTCGGCGCGGCGACGGCGGCGCTCTATCCCAAGGTCGAGCTGACCGGTTCCTTCGATTTCGTTTCGACCGCGCTCAAGTCGCTGCTCGACGCCGCCAGCCGCAACTATAGCTACGGCGCCTCGCTGACCGCGCCGCTGTTCGACGCCGGCAAGCTGCGGGCCCAGAAGCACGAGAGCGAGGAACAGGCGATCCAGGCCGGCCTCGCCTACCGCCGAACCGTGCTTCAGGCCTTGAAGGAGGTCGCTGACGCCCTGTCGCGATACGCCGCGGACCAACGGCGGTTCGTCGCGCTGCAGGCCGGCCTGAAGGACGCCGAACAGGCGGTGGCGCTCGACCGCGTCCAATATCAAGGTGGCCTGGCCGATCTGCAGGCCACGCTCCGCGCGCAGGACACCGCCCTCCAGACCGAAGACCAACTCGCCCAGACCAAGGCGCAACTCTCGACCGACCTTGTGGCGCTGTACAAGGCGCTGGGCGGCGGCTGGAGCTAGGATAGTCCCGCTTCGCCTAGTCGCGCCTCAAGCCGAGGCGGCCTCAACCATTTCAAGCTCGCGGCCGGCGACATGACGATCGAGGACCTCGCCGCATAAGTGCGCGCGAATTTGGCCGATTAAATCTCCTTCCGCGCCCGATCGATACTATATGCGGCGTGCGGGCGAGAGACCTCGTCGGGCTGAGTAACCTGCGCATGTCGGATCGACAGCCGTTTTGGATTAAGCCGCCGCGGTTGGTCGCGGCGACGTTGGCGCCGCTCGTGCTTTGCGGCTGTTCCACCGCCGTCTTGAACCCCGCCGGCCCCATCGGCGCCGCGGATCGAACCATCCTCCTCGACTCCATGGCGATCATGCTGGCGATCGTGATCCCGACCATCCTGTGCGGCTGGGGCTTCGCGTGGTGGTTCCGCGCGTCGAACACCCGCGCCAAGCGGCTGCCGACCTTCGCCTATTCCGGCAGTATAGAGCTGGTGGTGTGGTCGATCCCGCTCCTGACCATCCTGCTGCTGGGCGGCGTGATCTGGGTCGGCTCGCACGAGCTCGATCCCGCCGAACCGATCGCCTCGCCCAACAAGGCGGTGGAGGTCCAGGTCGTCTCCCTCGATTGGAAATGGCTGTTCATCTATCCGAACGAAGGCGTGGCCTCGGTGAACCGCCTGGTCATCCCCGTGGGAACGCCCGTGCACTTCACCCTGACCTCCGCCAGCGTGATGAATTCGTTCTTCATCCCGCGGCTGGGCTCGATGATCTACACCATGAACGGCATGTCCGATCAGTTGAACCTGAAGGCCGATAAACCTGGCATCTATGCCGGCCTCTCGAGCCACTTCAGCGGCGACGGCTTCTCCGGGATGCATTTCGCGGTGGACGCGGTGACGCCGGCGGACTTCGCGGCCTGGTCGGCGCGGGTGAAGTCGTCAGGGCCCGCGCTGACTACCGCCTCATACAACGCGTTGGCGAAACAGAGCCTCGACGTCGCGCCATTCACCTATGCATCCGCGACGCCGGGCCTATTCGAGAACATCGTCAATCAGTCGATCGCGCCCGGCCCGGGTCCGAAAAGCGGACCCGTTCCCGACGTTTCGCCGCGGCAGGAGGCCGCTCGATGAACCTGCTTGGCAAACTCACGCGGCAGGCGCTGCCGCTCGACCAGCCCATACAGATGGTCACCTCGATCATTCTCGGCCTCGTCATCGCCGGCGTGATCGCCCTGGTCCTGATCAAGGGCTGGGCGCCGTATCTCTGGCGCGAGTGGATCACCAGCGTCGATCACAAGCGCATCGGGGTGATGTACTGCCTGCTCGGCTTCGTCATGCTGCTGCGCGGCTTTTCCGACGCCCTGCTGATGCGGGGGCAACAGGCCCTGGCCCTGCACTCCAACGGCTTCCTGCAGCCCGAGCACTACAACCAGATCTTCTCGGCCCACGGCACGATCATGATCTTCTTCGTGGCCATGCCCTTGGTCATCGGGATGATGAACTTCGTCGTGCCGCTTCAGCTTGGCGTCCGCGATGTCGCCTTCCCGACCCTGAATTCTGTCGGCTTCTGGCTGACCGCCACCGGCGCGCTGCTGGTGAACATCTCGCTGGTGCTGGGCGAGTTCGCCCGCACCGGCTGGCTGCCCTATCCGCCGTTGTCGGAGCTGCAATACTCGCCGGGGGTCGGGGTCGACTACTATCTGTGGGCCCTGCAGATATCCGGGATCGGGACATTGCTGACCGGGATCAACCTTGTCACCACCATCCTGAAGATGCGCGCACCCGGTATGCAGTACCTGCGCATGCCGATGTTCTGCTGGACCTCGCTGGCCTCGAACCTGCTGATCATTGCCGCCTTTCCCGTGCTCACCGCGACGCTCGCGATGCTGATCCTGGACCGCTACCTCGGCTTCCACTTCTTCACCAACGACCATGGCGGCAACGTCATGATGTTCATGAACCTGATCTGGGTCTGGGGGCATCCGGAGGTCTACATCCTGGTGCTGCCGGCCTTCGGCGTCTTCTCCGAGATCTTCTCGACCTTCTCGTCCAAGCCGCTGTTCGGCTATCGCTCGATGGTGGCGGCGACGATGGTGATCTGCATCATCTCGTTCGCCGTGTGGCTGCACCACTTCTTCACCATGGGCGCGGGCGCCGACGTCAACGCCTTCTTCGGCATCGCCACCACCATCATCGCCGTGCCGACGGGCGTGAAGGTCTTCAACTGGCTGTTCACCATGTACGGCGGCACGGTGCGGTTCACGACACCGATGCTGTGGTCGACGGCCTTCATCACCACCTTCGTCCTGGGCGGCATGACCGGCGTTCTGCTGGCGGTGCCGCCGGCGGACTTCTTGCTCCACAACAGCCTGTTCCTGGTGGCGCACTTCCACAACGTCATCATCGGCGGCGTTGTGTTCGGCCTGTTCGCCGGCTACACCTACTGGTTCCCCAAGGCCTTTGGTTTCAAGCTGCACGAGGGCTGGGGTAAGGCGGCGTTCTGGTTCTGGCTGGTCGGCTTCTACCTCGCCTTCATGCCGCTTTACGTCCTCGGCCTGATGGGTATGACCCGGCGCATGCAGCACTACGACAATCCGGCGTGGCAGCCCTGGCTGCTGGTCGCCGGCGCCGGCGCCCTGCTGATTCTGGTCGGCGTGCTGTGCCAAGCGGCGCAGCTGGTGATCAGTATCCGACGCCGCGAGAGCCTGCGCGATGTCACGGGCGATCCGTGGGATGGGCGCTCGCTGGAGTGGTCCACCGCCTCCCCGCCGCCGCACTACAATTTCGCGATCCTGCCGAACGTCGAGGGCGAAGACGCCTATTGGGGGATCAAGCAGGCGGCGAAGGAGACCTCGCATCCCGCCGACGCGGTTGAATACGAACACATCGAGATGCCGCGCAATTCGCCCACGGGCGTGGTCTGCGCCTTCTTCGCCACCGTGATGGGCTTCGCCCTGATCTGGCACATCTGGTGGATGGCGATCCTCGGCCTGCTCGGCGCCTGGGCGACGTTCGTCGTCTTCGCCTGGCGCGATCATGGCGAGGATGAGATCCCCGCCGAACGTGTGGCGCGGGAGGATCGTGAAGACCGCTGGCGTCGCGGCCTTCCCGCCTATGAAGGCGCGAGCGCGTGACCACCGCGGCTGTCGCGGACCCGAACCATGTGACCGCCCATGGCCACGGCGCGCCCGGTCACGGCGATGGCGGCCCGGCGTCGAAGCGGATCGTGGTCAGCTACGGCTTCTGGATCTTCCTGCTCAGCGACATCGTGATGTTCTCGGCCTTCTTCGCCAGCTACGCCGTGCTTCAAGGCGCGACCTCTGGCGGCCCGAGCGGAGCGACCATCTTCGACCGCTCGTACGTCGCGATCGAGACCGCCTGTCTCCTGCTTTCCAGCTTCGCGTGCGGCATGGCCGGTCTGGCCGCGAAAGCGCGCAACACACTGATGTTCCAGCTCGCCATGGCGGCGACCTTCGTGCTGGGCGCGGCCTTCGTCGGCCTGGAATTGAAGGAGTTCGCCGGTCTGGTCGCCAAGGGTGACGGGCCGTCGCGCAGCGCTTTCCTCTCCGGCTTTTTCGCCCTCGTCGGCTGTCACGGCGTCCATGTCACCGCCGGCCTGATCTGGTTGACGACGATGATGGCTCAGGTCTGGGCGAAAGGTTTCCGGGAAGATATCCAGCGCCGGATCCTCTGCTTCGGCCTGTTCTGGCACGCGCTGGATATCATCTGGGTCGCGGTGTTCACCGTGGTCTATCTGCTGGGCACGACCCCCATGGTGACAACGCTATGAGCGACCTGACTGAAATGGTCGGCGACACCGCGCCCGGCGACACCGCGCCCGGCGACGAGAGCATCGCGACAGAAGGCGATATTGCGCGCGGCGTCTGGACGTATGTCGTCGGCCTGGTCCTCGCGGGCGGCCTGACCGCCGTCTCCTTCCTGATCGGGCCCAGCCACCTGGTCTGGGCGCCCTCGATCCCCATGGCCCTGGTGGTCCTGGCCGTCGCCCAGATGGGCGTCCACCTCGTCTTCTTTCTCCATATCAACACCGGGCCGGATGGGACCAACAACGTTCTAGCGCTGGCGTTCGGCATCCTGATCGTCTTCCTGATCATGGCCGGCTCGCTCTGGATCATGGCGCATCTCAACCACAACATGACTCCCATGAGCCAGATCATGCGCATGCAGCGATAGATATCGCTCGCAAAGCCTTGGATTTCATGGTTTTCGTTCGCGTTGGCGCTGAGCGGGGACCGTTGGCCGTGGCATCTTTTGGCATCCGAAACGTCGCAAAACGCGTGGCGATCACGGGCGCCATCGCGGCGATTGCCGTCGTCTCGCTCGCCGCGAACGCCCATAGCGGCGCGATTGACTGGGCGTTCCCCGGCGCCGGTCCGCCCTCGCCCGCCAAGCCCGCCTCTCTCGTCCACCGCTTGCCCGGATCGGGCCAAGCCTACCGGGAAGCTCAGATCCATGACCTTTTCCATGCGGTGGATTGGCGGCCGGAGAGTCACGCGACGCCGCCGCCGATCGTTCTGCAGGGCCGGCCGCCCGGGGCGATGGCCTGCGGCTTCTGCCACCTGCCGGACGGCCGGGGTCGGCCGGAAAACGCCAGCCTCGCGGGATTGCCGGCCGACTATATCATCCGGCAAGTCGCCGATTTCCGCGCCGGCCGGCGGCGCGGCGCTTTGCCCACGACGCCGACCCAGCTGATGGCCACGGTCGCCGCCGCCGCGAGCGACGATGAAGTCAAGGCCGCCGCGACATGGTTTGCCGCTCAACCCTTCGCCGGACACACCCGCGTCGTCGAGACCGCGACCGCGCCGAGGGCGATAGCGGCCAGTTTCGTCTACCGTTTCGATCCCAAGGCGCCGCGCAAGGCCCTGGGCGCGCGCATCCTCGAAGGGCCCGACGACTTCGAGCGCTTCGAGTTGCGCGACGGAGAGACCCGCTACACCGCCTATGTCCCGCCGGGCGCGATCGCCCGCGGCGAGCGCCTCGCCGCGACTGGCGGCGGACGAACCCAGGTCTGCGCCGGCTGCCATGGCGTAGGCTTGAAAGGCGGTGTCGGTCCGCCCCTCGCGGGCCGTTCCCCCACGGCGATTTTTCGACAGCTCGCGGCGTTCAGAAGCGGCGCCCGGCACGGTGAAAACGCCGCCCCGATGCGTCTCGTGGTGGCGAGGCTCACGCCATTAAACATGATCGCCTTGGCGTCGTACGTCGGATCTTTGAAACCGTAGGGGCTGGATCATAGTCGCATTTTGCAACTATTCCAGCAGATTTTCAAGCGTGGCGACGATCGCGTTTTACATGCGCTTCCGAACGGCATCGAGCGGTGGGTTCAGGCCCTGACGGCTGGGCCTTGAACCCTATCCAAGCACGCCCGCGCGTCGCGTCCGGCGTAGCAGCACACCCAGCCCCCCAAAGCCGACCAACATCAACGACCAGCTCGCCGGCTCGGGAACGCCCGGCGCGCCGATCGGCTGGGTCAGGAAAACACCGGAATCGGAGGTGAAGCTGACGTTGCTGGGCAAGGTGAACGAAAGGCTCGCGGTATGGGAATAGTCGCACGCGGTCCCGAGGCCACATAGACCAAAAAGCGATTCATAGACGCCGAGATCTTGCGTCGCCCCGGTGAGCGCCAGCGTACCATGGAAGGTGAAGTCGCCGGGCGCGTTCGGCGAGAGCGATTGCGTCAGCCACCCGCTGGGCGGCGGACCCTCCGTCAGAACGGGGGCATATCCCGAGGAGACGTTCGAGAGGATATTGCCTTGAAAGTAACCGCCGCCCAGCTGGAGAACCGCGCTCAGATCGGCGATGCTATCGCCTGCGGGTGTGAAGGCGTCGATGACGCCATCGACATGGAACGCCACGCCGATGGTCGTGACGGTCTGGGGAGACGCCCCGGAAATGAGAAAATGCAGCGTGTCGGCGACGCTCGCCACCGACACGCCAGTGCCCCCCGCCTGACCGCTGCCCACCCCGCAACAGTCCAGATAGGTCCCCGAGCTCGCGACGCCGACGGAACCCTTGGCAAGGCTCGCCGTCGCGTAAGCTGACCCGGATGCGGTCAAACCCTGCGGATAAAAGTAGCTGGGCAGGGTCGTCACGGAGACCGACGTCGACTCCGTCGCGGCGGTCAAGGAGGGGCTCGCCTGAGTGTTTCCCGAGCCGCCGACGGAACACGAGGCAAATTGCGATCCGCAGCCGCCGCCAAAGGTGGTGAATCCCGGCCCACCCGCGATGCTCATCTGGTCATAGGACGGCACGTTGTAACCGCGCGCGTACTCTCCGTAGATCCCCACCCTCGTTTCGGCCTGCGCCATGACGCTGTAGGCCCGAGCGGGCGCGGCGGTCAGAACCGTGGCCGCCACGAACGCGAGCGCTGAGACGGTGGCGGGAAGGCGATTGCAGGCCATTGAGAACTCCGATTGTCGCGATGGGAGGGGAAGCGTCGATGACCCCAACAAAACTGAATCCCGAAGCGAGCGCATCGCCCGGATGGATGGGCCGCATGGCTAGCCCGGGAGGCTGATTGACCGGCGCCTGTCGCCCGGCGAAGGTGGCGCATGAAGTGGCCCTCCCGGTCTGACGAGGACTACGCGGTGACCCATCCGCTGCGGCCGCTGCTGCTGGCGAGCGCTCTGACGCTTTTTCTATTCACGCTCGTCTGCGCGCTGATCTACGCCGGTCTCTGGGACAACCACGCCGCGCGCAATCCCTTCGTCGTCGCCTATATCGCCGCGTTCATTGTCTTTTGGCTGGCCGCGACCTTGATCATGGCTGTCCGGCGACCGTCGGCGGAGGAAACCGTCCTCGTCTGGCGCTGGATCGCCGTCGCGATCATCCTCGGCGCCGATCTGTCGGCCATAGGGGTGATCTGGGGCGCGATGCCCTACGCTTCGGCCTCCGCGCAGCTGATGATCGCGCTCTTCGTCATCACCTGTGTCCCGGTGCAGATCATCTGCAGCCCCGAAAACGTCCTGGCGATCCGTGGCGGCTTGATCGCGCTGTTCGGATCGCTCGCGCTGTTCCTGGCCACGCGCGGGTCGCTGTTCGAACGCCTGACGTCGATCTACGTGGCGGGTTTCGGCGCGGTGCTGTTCGTCGTCGCGGGCGTCATGAATCGAACGGTCCAGGACACCGTGGCCGCGCGCCTGGCCAGCGACGCGGCGGCGATCGAACTCGATCGCATGCTGGCAGAGGTCTCGGCGCAACGCGACGCCAATACCAAATTCATCGCCTCGGCGTCCCACGATCTGGGTCAGCCCTTGCAGGCCATGGCGCTCTACTTCGACCAGAGCGTTCGCGCGCCCAAGGGCGTCCTGAAGGAGGCGGCCATCGAAGGGGTTCGCAACGCCCTTGGCGCCGCCGAAGATCTTCTGTCGCATATGCTGGGACACCTGCGTCTGGAGGCCGACGCGGTCGAGCCGCACCCGTCGGCTGTCGATCTCCCCGCCCTCCTGCGTCGCGTCGCCGAGCGGCATAGACCCCAATGCGAGGAACGTGGCCTCAAGGTGCGGACCGCGGCGCGCCCGATGGTCCTGGCGCTCGATCCCAGCCTGATCGATCGAGCGCTCGGAAACCTCGTCCACAACGCGCTGACCCACAGTCGAGGTCGTCGCCTGTTTCTGGCCGCTCGACGGCACGGGCCCGACGCCGTCCGTATCTGGGTTGTCGACGACGGCGTCGGCGTCGGCCGGACCGACGCCAAGCATGTTTTCGACGACTACTATCAGGGCTCGGGCGAACACGGCGTCGCGCGTGGCGGCTTCGGCCTAGGGCTGGCTTCGGTAAGACGTATCGCGACACTGATGGACGGTGTCGCCGGGCTCGACCCCCGGTGGCGCCGGGGCGCGGCCTTCTATCTCGAATTTCCCGCGAACGACCCCGGCCACCGCGCGGTGTCTCGCCAAGCCCAGAGGCGCGCGTCGTGAAAGCCTGTCTGATCTGCGACGATCACGCCCTTGTCCGCGGCGCCTTGGCCGGCGCAATCAAGCTGGGTTGGCCAGGCGCGAAGATCACCACCGTCGACGACTTTCCCTCGGCGTGGGCGGCGGCGGCGGGTCACGATTGTTGCATCGCCGACCTGATGATGCCGGGCGCCGCGCCTCTTGCGGGCATCGCGGGGCTGCGGCGCGCCGCTCCGGACATGGCCATCCTGGTGGTCACCGGCACCGAGGACGACGCCATGCTGCTCGACCTGCTCGAACTCGGCATCGCCGGGTTCGCGCCCAAGACCTCGAGCGGCGCGATCATCGAGGCCGCGCTGCGCCTGATCGACGCCGGGGGCCGCTATCTTCCGCCACGCCTCGCCGACATCGCGGCGTCCCGCTTCACAAGACCGGCCGACACGGCGGCGGCCACACCGCCGCTCTCCAGATCGCCGCCTGTCGGTCCGTTGAACGAGAAACAACTCACCGTCTTGCGCCTTGCCGCGGAGGGTCGATCCAACAAGGAGATCGCGCTTTGCCTCGGCCTCTCGCCGGCCACGATCAAAAGCCACCTGTCGATCGTTCAAGCCATCTTGGGCGCCAGGAACAGGATCGAAGCGGCGGGCCGAGCGCGGGCGCTCGACCTGCTCTGATCGTGAGCGCCAGGTCGGGGGCCGCCCGCGATATCCCGGCGCATACCCCCGATCTACGGCGGCCATGGTTGCGAAGGATGCAGCGCGCGGCCACGATGGGAAAAACGCCGCTTCGACGGAGCGCTCGCATGTCTGAATCCTTTAGCCGCCACCTGGTGGACCCGCAGCTCGGCCCTCTCCTCGAGATGGTCCCGAACGGCGATCTGACCCCGGCCTCCCTCGCGGCGATGCGAGCCGCGCCGATCCTCTTCCCGATCGATCCCGCCGCCGTCGACGCCACGGAGAAGACCGTCCGGAGCGTTCCAGGGCCGGCTGGGGAGCCGGAGGTTTCGGTCACGATCTATCGGCCCAAAGCCGCGCGAGGCGTACTTCCGGCGATCTTCCACATCCACGGCGGGGGCTATGTCCTGGGCTCGGCGGCAGGGCAGGAGTCGGCGCACCGACCCATGGTTGTCGAGCTCGGCTGCTGCATCGTCTCGGTGGACTATCGTCTGGCGCCGGAGACGATCTTCCCCGGCGCCGTGGAGGATTGCTACGCCGCTCTCGGCTGGATGTTCGATCATGCGGCCGAACTGGGGATCGACCCGAGGCGGATCGGCGTGATGGGTGAAAGCGCCGGAGGCGGTCTGGCGGCGGCGCTGGCCCTGCTGGTCCGCGACCGAAGGGAGCGCACCCTGGCCTTTCAGCACCTGATCTACCCGATGATCGACGACCGCACCTGCGCCCACGCCGACCCGCACCCCTTCGTCGGCGAATTCGTCTGGACGCCGCAGCGCAACCGTTTCGGCTGGGCCAGCCTGCTGGGCGCGGAGCCGGGGGGCGCGGGCGTCTCACCCTATGCGGCGGCGGCGAGAGCGGAGACGGTGGCGGGTCTTCCGCCGACGTTCATCGCCACCGGCGCGCTCGATCTCTTTCTGGAGGAGGACCTGGATTATGGCCGCCGCCTGACCCGCACCGGCGTCCCGGTGGAGTTGCACGTTTACCCGGGCGCCATCCACGGCTTCCAGTGGGCGCGGGAGAGCGACGTCGCCATCCAGGCCGAGCGGGACAGCTTGGCGGCCTTGGCGAAATCGCTGCGCTGAAGGGTGCGCCTCGCCGTGTCTGCTTGGCTCTGCTTCACGACGGCTCGACCAAGGCCGACAGGGCGCCGATCCACGGCGCGTATCGCCGCCAACGCTCTGTGGAGGACGCGTAGATCGGCTGGCGAACCTGCCAGCGACTGGACGTCCTGACCATGCGCTCGTTGTTTTCCGGATGCAGGCAGGCCGGGTCCCAGGCGAGGCCGCAGGCGGCGACGAGGGCGCGGGAAACCGTTTCGGGGTCCGCGATCAGCGCCTCGTAGTCCACCTCGACGAAACGAGAGGACGGCAGCACCGCGCGCCAGTGCTCGGTCAGCCGGCGGTATTCTCGCCAATAGACGACAAGGTCTTCGGGATCGGTGGAGAACTCCGCCGTGGCTGGAAGATAGGTCGCGCCGATCGAAAGGCAGGTGTCGATCGGATGGCGTCGGCAGTGCACGATGGTGGCGTTCGGGAAGGCCAGATGGATCAGACCCGCCCAGAAGAAATTATAAGGGTTCTTGTCGATGATCCGCGCCGCCTCCGTCGAGACCGCGTCGAGGGTGGCGAGATAGGCGCTGGCCGCGCCCGCTAGATATCCGTGGACAGCGCCGTCGCCGGTCATCGTCTCGAAGACGGGGCCGCGCATCAGCCAGAACTGCAGCTCCCCGCCCCCTTCCACCTCGCCGTGGCTCGACAGGATCTGTTCCACCAGCGTGGTGCCCGACCTTGGCATGCCGAGGACGAAAATGGGACGCTCGGAATGGTTTCCACGCGCCGCCTCGGCGGCGACGAAGTCTGGCGTGAAGCGGTCGATCAGGCCATCGACCCGGCGCGCGAGCGCGGCGCGATCCAGCCGGACCATGGCGCGCTTCAAGCGGTGCGCGCTCGCGATATGGCGCATCGCCGTCTCGTAGTCGCCAAGATCGTCGTGGGCCTTGGCGAGGGCGAGTTGAAGCATCACTCCTTGTTCGACGGCGTAGCCGCCGCCGGCGAGGGTTCTAGCGGCGGCGAGCATGCGATGGATCAGCGGGCGGTCGGCCTGGGTCAGCTTTCGCGCCCTGGAGAGGTCGTAGAAGACCACGCCCTGATCCGGCTTCAAATTCACCGAGCGCTCCAGCACCAGGGCGGCCTCCTCGAACCGGCCGCTCTCGGCAAGCAGGCGGCCCAACACCCACCCGGCGTCGGCGTCGCGCGGGTGGAGATCGAGCAGGCCGCGGACCTCGGCTTCGGCGGCCGCATCGTTCTTTTCGGCCTGCAGCGCACGGACGAGATCCATGCGCCGCTCGGGATTTTCCGGATCGGCGGCGGCCGCGGCGCGGAAGGCGTGGGCGGCATCTTCCAGGCGTCGCCGGCCGAGGAAGATGTGCCCTAGGCGACTATGGGCGCCGGGGACGCCGCCAGCCACGGTGGCCGCGCGATAAGCCTCGATCGCCGGATCTATTCGCCCCGCTCGCTCCAGCGCGAGACCGCGGCGATAGTGCGCATCGGCGAGACTGGCGCGCGCGGCGAGGGCGCGATCCTTCTCCGCGCAACACTGTTTGTACTTTCGTCCGCTGCCGCAGGGACAGGGATCATTGCGTCCCGGCTCGCGCCCGGACGCCGAGGCGGATGGCTGGGACACCGCGCCTCAGGTCAGCTTGATCTCCAGCCCCGGGTCGCCCTTGGCCATGGCGCGCTGGAACGCGGGCCGAGCGCCGATCCGCTGGAGGTAGGCCAGAATGTTCGGATAGGGCGAGAGATCCATCGGCACGAACAGGCGCGCGGTGGTGAGCGGGAAAGCGGTCATGATGTCGGCGACGGTGAACTGCTCGCCCGCCAGCCATGTCGCCGTCGCGAGCCGGTCGTTCAGCGCCTTGAGGCCGCGATCGACCCGCCCCCCAATGGCTTCGGCCATGGGACCGCCGCCCATCTTCATCATCACATGCGGCATCAGCGAGCCGTTGGCCGAGTGGTACCAGTAGAGGTAATTCGCGAAGTCGGGGTCGCTCGGCTTGAGGGTCAGGCGCCCATCGCCGTACTTCGCGACGATGTAGTCGACGATCGCGCCGGATTCCCCGAGCGTAAGGTCGCCGTCGGTGATCACCGGCGCCGTTCCCGACGGGTGCAGCGCCTTGTACGCCGCCGGCGCGAGCCGCGTTGTCGGATCGCGATCGTATTTCACCATCTCATAGGGAATGCCCAACTCCTCGCAGAGCCAGAGAATGCGGTCGGACTGGGAAATGCCGAGGTGATGGACGGTGAGCATGAAAGGTTTCCGGGTGTGGCGTGAAGCCATAAGAGGGAACTGCGCGCGCTGCGAGTCTAACGAGGGATCTCGCTTATAGGGTCATCGTTCGCTGGCCACTTCGCCCGAAGTCCGAGCGCCAGCCATGCGCGCGACGCGCCCTCGCCCCGGGCGAACCGGCGGCCTGCGCGCGATCAGTCCCGGCGGCGACGGCGGAGCTTGAACGTCTCGAAGGGCGCGATCTCGCCGCCCGCGCCGACCACGTCGTAATAGGTCACCGCGATCTCGGTAATGCCGCCGGGCCCCGGACCCGGATCGACGGCGAAAGCGGCGAAACCATAGGCGTGCGCGGCGTTGCGCGTCGCCGACCACGGCGCGTCCTCGGTGATATAGACCGGCGCCCGCCTGCCGCCGCCGCTGGGCGGGGCGCCAACCGCGGTGATCACGCGGCATCGCGGCGGGTCGAAGAAGGTCCCGTTCGAAGGCGCGGAGGTCCCTCCCCCGCCGATGACCATGTGGACGGCGCCCCCGCCTGTGTCGATCACGTCCGGGCGAGTGTCGCTGGGGATCGGGGTCAGGGTGGCGTTGGCCTGGTGGCCCCGGATCGAGTGCGACCGCTCGTAGTGATGCTCGTGACCGCAGACGACCAGATCGACGCCGTATCGATCGAACAGAGGCAGCCACTCCTCGCGGATTCCAAGGTCCGCGCCGTTGGCGCTCTTCGAGGTGGAGATCGCCACCTGGTGCATGCAGATCACGATCCAGTCGATTTCCCGGTTCGCCCGCGACGCCGCCAGTTCGGCCTCCAGCCAGCGCTTCTGCGCCCCCGCCGAATAGCCCCGGACATAGGAATCGCCGCCGTCCTGATAGGTCACGTCGTCGTTGGCGATGCTGACCACGCGCACCGAGCCGGCGGTGAAGGCGTACCACAGGCCGTGGGTCGTCTCGGTCTGGCCGGCGGCTTCGGGGACCTGGAAAAAGGTCTGGTAGGCCCGATAGCCGATCGGCCCGTTGCCAAGTTCGTTCTCATGATTGCCCGGCGAAGGCATCCACGGCCGATTGCGCGCGCTGCGGCTGTTGTTTTCCCAGAAATCCCACCAGGCGCGGACCCGATCCTGGGCGAGGTTGGCGTAGCAGAGGTCGCCGTTGAAGAGGTGGAAGAGCGGCCGCATCCGCTCGACGCCCAGGGTGGTGTCCGCCGCGGCGGGCGAACCCAGATTGTCGTTGACGAAGACCGCACGCGGCAGGGTGACGCCGGGCGGCGGCGTGAACTGGCGTCCGACGGTCGGCGTGCCCTGATCGCCGAAACTGGTGAAGGTGAAGCGCGCCCGGCCCCGCGGCGCGGTGTGGACAGTGCCGAAGGCCGGCTCAGCCCCGTCGTGAACGGCGAAATAGAGATATTCCGTGTCAGGCCGCAACCCGCCGACTTTGGCGTGATAAGCATGAACGGGCTTATTGGACTTGGCGTCGACATAGGTCCGGGATTCGGCGACGGCGGTGCGCTCGAGCCGTCCGTCGAGGCGGCCAATAATCACCCGCGGCCGGCCGACAGGCTGCGCCGCGTGCCAGGACACCACGACCTCCGACGAGGCGTCCGCCCCAAATTGCAGATGCAGACCGGACACGGGAGGCCCTGGCGGCGGCGAGCCGGGCGGGCTTTGGCCGGCTTGCGATTCCCGGGGGCCGATCAGGGCCGCGCCGCCGACGCCGGCCGCCGCCAGCAACCGCCGTCGGCTAAGCTCGAAACGCGGTTCGCTAGCTTCAGTCATGCCGGCCCGATCACTCGATTCGCTCCAGCTCTATTTCAGTTAGACGACGTTCGGCAAACCCGAGCCGCGGCGGGCGGTGGAAAGCGCGCGCGGGCGGTGGAAGGATGACTGGCGGCTGACCTCGTCGTCGTTGAAGGCGCTCGAAATCATGTTTCGCCGCCGTCGATCGTCTGGCGGGAGCACGGGCACCGACCTATCTGCGCAATAGGCGGGGCCGCCTGGGGGAGACCATCATGAAACGTTTCGAGGGTAAGGTCGCGATCATCACCGGCGCGGGCACGGGCATCGGCGCCGCCACGGCGCGGCGTCTTTTCGAGGAGGGCGCCAGCGTCGTCCTGGCCGGGCGGCGGCGGGAAAAGCTGGAAGAAGTCGCCGCGACGCTCGAGCCGGCTCGCGTGCTCGTCCATCCGACGGATGTCGCGGTCCGCGCCGAGGTCGACAGCCTGGTCGCCGCCACGGTCGCAAGGTTCGGTCGCCTGGATGTGCTGATCAACAATGCGGGCGCCGGGTCCTTCGGTCCCTTCGACGCCGCGACCGACGAAGAATGGCGGCGCATCATGGCGATCAATCTGGACGGCGTCTTCTTCGGCTGCCAGACGGCCCTGCCCCATTTGCTGGAGAGCCGCGGCAATATCGTCAACGTCTCCTCGGTCTCGGGCCTGGGCGGTGATTGGGGACTGGCGTCCTACAATGCGGCCAAGGGCGCGGTGACCAACCTCACGCGGGCCTTGGCGATGGAATACGGCGCGCGCGGCGTGCGGGTGAACGCGGTTAGTCCAAGCCTGACCCTGACCGAGATGACGCGCCCCCTCGAAGGCAACGAGGCGGCCATGGGCCGCTTCGCCGAACGCATGCCGATCGGTCGCCCGGCCCAGCCGGAGGAAATCGCCCCGGCCATCGCCTTTCTGGCCAGCGACGACGCCGTTTTCGTCACCGGCGTCAATCTGCCGGTGGACGGCGGGGTGACCGCGTCCAACGGTCAGCCGAGACTGCTGTGATAGGGGCCGCCCCGACCGGACGGAGCGGAGGCATCCTCGGATGACCCTTGAAAGTCGCGCCGACGGTGGCGCGGCGCATCGACGGCGACGGCCCCCGCGGCGGCTCGAGGCGACCAACAAGGATGCTCGAACAAAGGCCTGACGGGCTTGCTCGAACCGCGCCCTACATCGGAATTTCAGGGCCGATCGGCACGAAAACGGTGTGGCAGACCTGCACGGTGAAGCAGAACTGGCGGCCATTGGCGAGGGGGAAACAGAGGGTCCGTGGCTCGCAGACCTCAAACGGCCACATGTTGATCTGGCTGGCCGTGGGGGTCGCGACATGAGGAAACTCCGCGCCCAAATCCGCTTCCGAGGCCTTGACCACCGTTTCGATGCGTACGAGCACATTGGCGCCGGCATCGACCCAGACCTGATAGAAGTCGCCTTGCTTTTCCACGCGGCGGACATCGCCCTCGGCGAAGATGAAGCGGATGTCGCCGCGCGAGACGGCCACCGTGCCGGCCTCCGCCGCCGCGACCTTTCCCGAATAGGCGACCAGCCGCTTCGCCGCCAAGCGATCCTTGTGGGCCTCGGGTTGGACTGAACAGGCGAGACGCAAGTCGTTCAACATTGGGTGTCTCCTTCTCTCGTTACCCGCGCCCGGTGGGGCGGAGGCGGCGACTATTTCACGCGTCGAGAGAAGTGGCCAATCGCGGAAGTGGCGGTTGGTTTACACCAAGGCGAGGACTCGATCAGTCCCAGGCCGCGGCGGAAGCCCGAACAAGGCGAGCAACTCGCGGCTGAGTCAGCCGTTCGGTTGGTAACGAAACAACCTCTAACGAAGGACCGCCGACATGACCGACATCAACCCGACCCTGGATCGTCTGGCGCACGACGGGGGCGGCGTCCGCCTGTTCCACCATCACGACCGCGCCGCCCATCACCACGAGAAGGCGGCCGAGCAGCACCGCCTCGCCGCGCAAGCCGAGCGTTCGGGCGACACGACGGGGGCCGCCGGCTACGCCACCCAGGCCTGGGGCCACGGCGCCCACGCCCAGGATCACGCCAACGAGAGCCTCAAGGGCTATGCGGCGGCCGACTCCTACCCCGTTGCGAACGACGGGCCGCCGCTCGGCTATACCGGCGGGGACACATCGGGCGCCCCGACCCTCGACCCCCTCGCCGCCAACACGCCGGGCATCCGGTAGCCCGACGCGCGCGTCGCCGTATG
>JBBRLN010000008.1:0-133157 GCA_038231315.1 Caulobacterales bacterium | reverse complement strand
TTGTGGACCAAGATGATGGCGCTGGCCGACAGCTCCAACGCGCGCCGCATCACTTCCCGCGGATAGACCGGCGCGTGGTCGACCGTGCCTTCGTTCATGACCTCGTCGGCGATGAGCTGGTTCTTCTTGTCGAGGAACAACACCCGAAACTGCTCGCGCGAGGCGCCGGCCATGGCGACGCGGAGGTAGTCGGTGAGGGCCGTCCAACTGGAAATCATGGCGCGGCGGCTGGCTTTGGCGCGACCGATGCGGGCGGTGGCTTCGTGGAGAAGCTTCAGGTCCAGGGCCACCGCTTCGCCCACGCCCGCCACGCCCTTCAATTCGGCGAGGGTCGCCCCAAAGGTCCCCGCCAGGTCGCCGAACCGCGTGAGCAGGGCCTTGGCGATGGGCTTGACGTCGCCGCGCGGAATGCTTCTGGCGAGGAGCAGTTCGAGGAGCTCGTAGTCCGGCAAGGCGGCGAATGAGACCGCCGCACGCGCCCGCAGCCGCGCGCGATGGCCAGCGTGCGGCGAGAGCGGCGTTTTCGTCGGCGCGGCAAAGGCCCGATCGAAAACGAGCGCGCCTTGATCCTCGATCATTCCGCCGCCTCCAGGGTTCGGGAACTATATACTTGACGGAACAAAGCCGGTGATATAGCGTTCTCTCACTGGAGCCGCGCTATGAATCTCACCGACAAAATCTTCCACGACGACGAAGCCGCCCGCCTCCATCTGGAAGCGCAACGCTGGCCCGATGGCCCGTATTGCCCTCACTGTGGCGAGGTTGACCGCGTGACCCGCCTTCAGGGCAAATCCACGAAGCCCGGCGTCTGCATCTGCAAATCATGCCGTAAGAAATTCTCGGTCACGGTCGGGACCATTTTCGAGTCGTCGCACATCGGCCTCGCCAAATGGATGCTGGCGTTCCGCATGATGGCGTCGAGCAAGAAAGGCGTCTCGGCTTTACAAATCGAGCGCACCCTTGGCGTGACCTACAAGACCGCGTGGTTCATGGCGCACCGCATTCGTGAAGCGATGAAGGTCAAAAGCCCCGAACCCTTGGGCGGCGCGGGCAAGATCGTCGAGGTCGATGAAACCTACATCGGCGGCAAAGAAAAGAATAAGCACGCCAACAAGCGCCTTCGCGCCGATCTGGCCAAAGACCAAAAGCAAGCCGTCGTGTCGCTAGTCGAGCGCGGCGGCAAAGCCCGTTCCTTCCACGTCGCCAGCGTCACGTCGAAGACCCTGCGCTCGGTTATCGTGAAGACCGCAAGCCGCAAGTCCACGCTTATGACGGACGGCCACGGGGGCTACGTCCGCGTCGGTGGCGAGTTCGCCGCTCACAAGAGCACCGATCACTCAGCGGGGGTGTACGCTCTCCCCGGTGGCATTCATTCCAATAGCGCCGAGAGCTTCTTCGCCATCCTGAAGCGCGGCGTTTATGGCAATTTCCACAGTGTCAGCGAAGCCCATCTGCACCGCTACCTTGCCGAGTTCGATTTCCGCTACAACACCCGCTCGGCTCTTGGCGTCTCCGATACTCAGCGCACCGACGAAGCCCTCAAGGGTTCAACCGGCAAGCGCCTGGCCTATCGGCGGACTAGTGAAGGCGCGCACGCTTAAGCAAAAGGCTAGGCGCATTCAGGCGAAACGCCGTGGATCAACATAGCGCAAGATCGTTCAGGGATAGTTTGCCCGGTGTCGGCGAACACGCGGTTCGCGCCACACTTTCGCGGGCGTCCTATTCGCCCGAAAAGGCCAAGATTGCCGAGGACTGGCTGGCGGAGATCGAGGACGAGCGCAGCATACGACTCAATTCAGCGAGCTTGCGCCTTGCAGAGAGCGCCAAAAGCGAAGCCCAGACCGCCAACAAACTCGCGATGGTAGCCATCATAATTGCCGCTACATCCGCGATCATCGCGGTTCTCGCTTGGCTTTTTCCTCACCACTAGGTTTCGGTTTATGCGGCTTCGGCGGGGTGGATAAAGCATGCTTTATGGCGGCGTCGAATCGCTCTTGGGCGCCAGGTTCATCTTTGGGTAAAACCATGTCGCAATCTCCCTATCATGTATCATCACTAGACGACGAATATAAAAACCTGTGCGTTGTCGTCGGCCATCTTTTTCTGACGTTCGGTAGGCTAGAGGGTGTATTAAGTGCCGTATTAAGGGTGCACTTAAGTAACCGCCTCAGTCCGACTTCGGAAGGTAGTTACGATATAGGTATTCCAGCAGCCGTGTATGGGAGTATGCGATACTCTAATTTGAAGGACACTGTTAACCGAATAACAAGTTATGAAGAAATGCCAGCCGTCCAGAAATCATTTTTAGGGTCAATATTCAAGCAATGTGGGGATATACAGGCTTTACGAGACGTTATCGCCCATCAACAAATGATGGGCTTTGATAAAAGTACTGATGCCTGGGAATGGGCTGGCCTCACTACAACTAGAGATCCAAAAAACACTCCGATATATCAGATTACCGCCAACTCAATTTCTCACGCCGCGTGGGACTTGGGTATTGCCTCTGACAGAATTGGAGTTTTACAGACTGAGCCTAAGCTGTTGCAGCCGAACTTGAATATCGAGCCGATATCATGGCGATATAAACCCTCGATGCTATCTCTCCAGCTTCATGATGCGGTGAGTTCATCTCAAGCGCGAAAGCCCCCGCCTCGATCATAGCGGGGGTTTATCTCGATCACCGGCCTGTCACGCGAATCACCAACGCGCTTTACATTTTCTTGTTCCATGAGGTATATAGTTCCCCAGGGTTCCGAGGAACATTAGAGGAACGGTTTGTTTCCCGCCAGTGTGAAGTCGCCGGCCGCGCGTGGCCCTTTGCCTTGAGGAAGGCGGCTCATCAGCCCGCGACCATGGCTTTCACCGCCGCGAGGCCGGCCTCCGCCCTCTCGCCGTCCGGCGCGCCGCCCTGGGCAAAGTCGGGTTTGCCGCCCGCGCCCTGACCGCCGAGCGCAGCGACCGCGGACCTGGCGAGATCGACGGCGCTCAGCTTTTCCGCCGCGCCGCCGACCACGGCGACGGTGATCGCGGCCTTGCCGTCCACCACCCCGATCAGAGCGACGACGCCGTCGGCGATCTGTTTGCGATAGGTTTCGGCGATGGGCCGCAGGTCCTTGCCGCCGACGCCTTGCAGGACGCGGCCGATGAACTTCACGCCGCCGATCTCCTCGACAGCGGCTTCGCCGCCGCCGGATGAGCCGCCCACCGCCAGCTGGCGCTTGGCGTCGGCGAGATCGCGTTCCAGCTTGCGGCGCTGGGCCTCCAGGGTTTCGACGCGGGCCAGAACCTCCGACACCGGTGTCTTGAACTGGTCGGCCAGCGCCTTGGCGACCCCCGCCTGTTCCAACAGGTAGCGCCGCGCCGGCTCGCCGGTCAGGGCTTCGATCCGGCGGATTCCCGCGGCGACGCCCGTTTCGGAAACGATCTTGAAGAGCGCGATGTCGCCGGTGCGCGCGACATGGGTGCCGCCGCAAAGCTCCACCGAATAGTCGCCCTCGCCGCTGAGGGCGTGGCCCAGGGTCAGCACACGGACGCTGTCGCCGTATTTCTCGCCGAAAAGGGCAATGGCGCCGGCCTCGATGGCCTCGGCGGGGGCCATCTCCTTGGTCTTCGCCGGGAGGTTCTGACGGATCACCGCGTTGACCTCCGCCTCGATGGCGTCGAGTTGCGCGGCCGTCAGCGGCGCGCCGTGACTGAAGTCGAACCGCATACGGTCGGCGTCGACCAGCTGGCCCTTCTGCGAGACGTGGGGGCCCAGCACATTCCGCAGAGCCGCGTGCGCCAAATGCGCCGCCGAGTGATTCAGCCGAGTCCGCGCGCGGCGCTCGGCGTCGATGGCCAGATGGACCCGCTCGCCCGGCTTCAACACGCCGGAGGTGATCTCCAGGACGTGGAGGTGAAGATCCCCGGCCGCCTTGCGGGTGTCGCGCACGACGCCGGCGCCGCCGTTCCACTCGGCCACGCCCAGATCGCCGGCCTGGCCGCCGCCTTCGGCGTAGAACGGCGTGACGTCGAAGAGCACGGATACCGTGCGCCCCACCTCCGCGCTCTCGACCTCCTCCTCGCCGTCCACGATCGCCAGGGTCTCGGCGATGACATCCGACTGGCCGTGGCCCTCGAAACGCGTGGGACCCAGCCGGTCGCGCAGGGACAGCCAGATCGCCCCCTGAGCCTTTTGTCCGGACCCGGACCAGCTTTCCCGGGCCATCGTCTTCTGGCGCGCCATGGCGGCGTCGAAACCGTCCGTGTCCACGGTGATGCTGCGCGGGCGCACCGCATCCTGGGTCAGGTCGAGCGGGAAGCCGTAGGTGTCATAAAGCTTGAACGCCGTCTCACCGGAAAGAACGTCGCCCAGGCCAAGGCCCGCGGTGGCCTCGTCCAGCAAGCCCAGACCCCGGCCGAGGGTGCGATGGAAGCGCTCCTCTTCCCCGCGAAGGGTTTCGACGATGGTCGGCTGCGCGCGGCGCAGTTCGGGATAGGCTTCGCCCATCTGCTCTGTCAGCGTCGGGACCAGCCGGTGCATCACCGGCTCGCCCGCGCCCAGTAGATAGGCGTGGCGCATGGCCCGACGCATGATCCGGCGAAGGACATAGCCCCGCCCCTCGTTGGAGGGGGTGACGCCATCGGCGATCAGGAAGGCGGTGGAGCGCAGGTGGTCGGCGATGACCCGGTGCGAGGCGGCCGCCTCGCCGGTCGCCTTCACCGCCAGCTCCGACTCGCTCGCGCCGATCAGGATGCGGAACAAATCGGTGTCGAAGACGGAGGTGACGCCTTGAAGCACGGCGGTGGCGCGTTCCAGGCCCATTCCGGTGTCGATCGACGGCCGGGGCAGGTCGCGAACGATCTTGGCCGCCTCCTGCTCGTATTGCATGAAGACGAGGTTCCAGATCTCCACGAACCGGTCGCCGTCTTCGTCGGGCGAGCCGGGGGGGCCTCCGGCCACGCCGGGGCCGTTGTCCCAAAAGATCTCCGAGCACGGACCGCAGGGGCCGTTGTCGCCCATGGTCCAGAAGTTGTCGGACGTCCCGATGCGGATGATGCGCTCTTCGGGCAGCCCGGCGATCTTGCGCCAAAGACCGGCGGCGACGTCGTCGTCGGCATAGACGGTGACGCAGAGCCGGCTCGGGTCGAGGCCGAGATCGCCGGTGACCAATTTCCAGGCGTGCTCGATCGCGCCGTCCTTGAAGTAGTCGCCGAAGGAGAAGTTGCCGAGCATCTCGAAGAAGGTCAGGTGCCGCGCGGTGTAGCCGACGTTGTCGAGGTCGTTGTGCTTGCCCCCGGCGCGCACGCATTTCTGCGAAGAGGTCGCGCGCGGCGCCGGCGGGCTCTCCGCCCCGGTGAAGATGTTCTTGAACGGAACCATGCCGGCGTTGACGAACAACAGCGTCGGATCGCTCTGCGGCACCAGCGGCGCGGAGGGGATCACGGCGTGATCGGCGCGCGCGAAATAGTCGAGGAACGTACGGCGGATGTCGGCGAGGGACGGCATGGCAGGGATATAGCCGGTGGCGAGAGGAGGCGGAAGGGAAGGGCTTCCCGCGTCGCCCCGCGCAGGGACCGCGGCGATGAAGCGCGGGCCTTCTTTGAACCATTTCGTCCGTCATGGTGATCCACGGCCATACGAAGGGGCGCGGATGGGCGAGGCGAGCGCGGCTCGGGAGGCGAGACCCGGGACGCAACATGAGGCGTTTTTGATGCGCAGGGTGACGGAGGGAGACCCCCGCGCCTTCGAGGATCTGTATCGTCTCTATCACCCCAGGCTGACCCGCTTCGTGACCCGCTTGATCGGCCGGCCCGCCACGGTCGAGGAGGTTCTGGACGACACCATGATCGCTGTCTGGACCAAGCCGCGGGCCTGGGACGGCGAGTGCCGTCTTTCGACCTGGATCTTCGCCATCGCCTATCGCAAGGCGATGAACGCCCTTCGGCGGCGCGACGAACCCGTGGAGGATCCCAAGGCGGACGCCCGCGAAAGCCCCGAGCCCTCGCCGGAGGCGCACCTGGGCCGGCGCCAAATCAGGGCGGGCTTGGCCGTGGCCCTGGACCAGCTTTCGGCGGATCACCGCACCGTGGTCGATCTGACCTATTTCCACGACATGGGCTACAAGGAGATCGCGCGCGTGATGGATTGTCCGGTGGACACGGTGAAGACCCGCATGTTCCATGCCCGTCGGCATCTGAAACGGGTGCTGGCCGGCCCAATAACGGATTGGCTTTAGCGATGGGACGCGTGATCCCGATGCGCGACGACCACGGCGAGACCCAGGACCTGCTGCCCTGGTACATCACCGGTCGCCTGGACGCGGCCGAGCGGGCGCATGTCGACGCTCACCTCGCCGGCTGCGCCGACTGCCGGGACCACTTGGCCGTGGAAAAGCGGTTGGAGGCGGAACTTTCGGCCCTCGATCCGGCGGCGGAGGAGGGTCTGCGGAGATTTTGGTCGCGCGTGGAGCCGGCGCCGGCGGCGCGGGTGGTCCCCCCCGCGCGGCGGTTCGGCCGGCGGACGGCGGCGCCTTGGCTGGCTCTGGCGGCGGCGGTGCAACTGGTGGTCTTGATGGGCGTCGGCGCGTTAGCGCCGTGGCGCGGCAAAGCCCCGGAGTACCGCACCCTGGGCGCCGCCGCGACGCCGGTCGCGGGCAATCTCATGGTGATCTTTCGCCCGTCCACCCCTGAGCGCGATCTGCGCGCGGCCCTCGTCTCCACTGGCGCGCAGGTTGTCGGTGGGCCAACCGCCGCCGACGCCTATATCCTTCAGGTTCCCGGCGCGGCGCGGACGAGGGCCTTGGCCGCTTTGAAGGCCCGCGCCGACGTGGAAGACGTTCAGCCGATCGACGCGGACGCCGCGCGGTGACGCGCGCGAAGTTCTGGGCGCTCATGGCGCTGTTGTTGTTCTGGCTCGCCGGGACCGCGCCCGCCGTGTCCGCCACGACTGGCGCCTCCGCGCCCAGTTCGGAACGACGGCTTCTGGTCATGCTGCGCCTGCCGCCCGACCACGAAGGCCTGGGCTCCGACTCGGGCGGCGGCTATGGCGAGAGCCCGGGCCACGCGGCCAGGCGGCGTTTCGCCGGAGGGCTGGCCAAGGCCAACGGCCTCACCGTGATCGATGATTGGCCCATGCCGCTGCTCGGGGTGGATTGCTTCGTCATGGAGGCGCCCGAGGGTCGGTCTGCTGTCGAGACGGCGGAGCGCCTGAGCCGGGAGAAGGGCGTCGCCTGGGCGCAGCCGGTGGGCCTCTATCGCACGGGGGCAAGTCCCGCGGGCGACACGCTGTACCGGTTTCAGCCGGCGGCGCGACTTTGGCGGCTCGCGGATCTGCATCAGGTCGCCACCGGTCGCGGCGTGCGCGTCGCGGTGGTCGATAGCCGAATCCAGGCCAACCACCCCGACCTGCTCGGCCAGATCGAGACCAGCCAGAACTTTGTCACCGACCACTCCCTCGCCGCCGAGCGTCACGGCACCGCCGTCGCGGGCATCATCGCCGCGCGGGCCGGGGAGGGAGGAGGCATCGTCGGCGTCGCGCCCAGTTCGCGGTTGATGGCCCTGCGCGCCTGCTGGCAGACCGGGAGCGCGCCGGGCGCGCCGACCCTGTGCGACAGTCTAACCCTCGCCCTCGCTTTGCACTATGCCGTCGAGCATGGCGCCCAGGTCGTCAATCTCAGCCTCAGCGGTCCCCCCGACGTTCTTCTGGGCAGGCTCGTGGACATCGCCATCGCCCGCGGCGCGACGGTGGTCGGAGCCTATGATCCCGCCTTGGCCGGCGGCGGCTTTCCCGCCTCGCACGCCGGCGTGGTCGCCGTGGCGGACGCGGAATCGGCGGAGGCGCGCAGCCCCGGCGTCTTCGCCGCGCCCGGACGCGATATCCCCACCACCCAGCCCGGCGGACGCTGGTTCCTGGTCAGCGGGGACTCTTACGCCGCTGCTCATGTCAGCGGACTTTTTGCCCTCATGCGCGAACGGGATCGGCGCGCCCGAAGCGGCGCGGCCCTGGTGGCGACACGCGGCGGCGGGATCGACGCCTGCGCCAGCGTGCTGCGCGCCGCCGGGCCGTGCGCCTGCGGCTGCGCGCGGACCGAGAACGCCGTCACCGCGCACCCCTGATGTGAGGGTTTGGCGGCTCGCCATCGCCGCCGCCGTCGGCCTTCTGGCAACGACCGCCGGAACAGCCCGCGCGCAAATCGGCGTCGTCGTCTCCGCCGCCTCCGACTATCGCTATCGCGGCGTCTCATTCAGCGAGGGCGCGCCCGAAGGGAGCATTGCCGTCGCCTGGGACGATCCTGGCGGCGTCTATGCCGGCGCCGAGGTCATGGGTGACTCGGCGCGAGGCGGGCGTCTTCTCGGTCACATGGAATATCTCGGCTACGCGAAGCGCGTGGGCGGCGACGTGACGCTGGACCTCGGCGCGACCAATATCGCCTATCGACCGGCCTATGGCGGATCCGCCGACAATCCTGAAGTCTATCTGGGTCTGCGAAAAGGCGTCGCGCGCCTCTACGCCTACTATTCCCCGCGGTATTTCACGCCGGGGGTCAAGACCCTCTATCTCGCCGCGGACGCCGGCCTTCCCCTGGCGCGACGCTGGCGACTGTTCGGCCACCTAGGCCTTCTCGAGACCCTGACCATACCCTACGGTCAGGCGTTCGGCAGCCGTTTCGACGGCAAGGCGGGGGTGGGCGTGAATGTGCTGGGCGGGGAAGTCCAACTCGCCTGGACGACCCGGCGAAGCGAGCCGTCGGGACCGGTGAGGATCCGCGCGGGAAACGCCCTGGTGGTATCGGTGAGCCGGGGGTTCTGAGCGCCGTCGCGACTTGGCCGCCTTGAGGTCTCAGCTAGGTGCCGCTCGGCGCCCTGCCGCCCCCGAGACCACTTCCTCTTTCCCCCACGCTCCCCAAATGCTAAGCGGCGCGGCTCGCGCGGCGGGGGTGTCCCCGCGCTGAACGAAAGCTCATCTTCCTCATGTTGTTCGGACTGCTGCTCACCTTGAACATTCTGGTCTGCCTCGCGCTGATCGCCGTGGTGCTGTTGCAGCGCTCCGAAGGCGGGGCGCTTGGCGGCGGCGGGAGCCCGATGGGTCTGATCACCACCCGCGGCGCGGGCGACCTGCTCACGCGTACGACGTGGATCCTGTTTTCGCTCTTTCTCGGCATCAGCCTGGCCCTGACGCTGATCGGCGGGCAGGAGCGTTCGTCCCAGACCATCCTGAACCGCCTTAAGCTGCAATCGATCAACCCCAACGCCCTGCCTGCGCCGGGCGCGGCCAAGCCGGCTGCGTCGCCCAACAGCGCGCCGCCGCCCAGCGTTCAGCTTCCCGCCGCCTCCGCGGCGGCGACGGGCGCACCCGCGCCGGCGCCCGTTGGAGGCCTGACCTCGCCGACCCCCTCGGTCAATCTCGCGCCCCTGCCCACCGCGCCCCGCCCAGGCAAGCCGCCCGCGGCGTAAGAACCACTTTCCGCGCTTGGCAGAAGGGTCGGAGGGCCTCACGTTCTAGTCATGGCGACCAGAACGGACTCCACCGTGGCCAAGACCGAGTCTGCGTGGCGCAACGCGCCCGACCTTCTGACTTGTCTCCCCGGCCTCTGACCTTGCGTATCGACCGCCTCGCACGCGACGACATGGCCGCAGCGGCCCTTGTCCATCGCGCGGCGTTCGATGAGCGCCTGCCATGGCTTTCGGGGCGGCATACGCCGGAGCAGGACCTTGGTTATTTCCGCAATCACGTCTTCGACGCGTGCGCGGTCTGGGGGGCGTTCGAGGGCGAGATCCCCGTGGGATTCATCGCCTTCCGCCAACGCTGGGTCGATCAGCTCTACATCCTGCCGGCGCGCCAGGGGCGGGGGCTCGGCTCGGGTCTCTTGGAGGTCGCGCGGCGCGGCGCGGAATCTCTGCGGCTTTGGACATTCCAGAAGAACACGGATGCGCGCCGTTTCTATGAGGGCCGGGGGTTCGTGGGAATCGAAATGACCGACGGCTCCCGCAACGAGGAACGTGAGCCCGATGTGCTCTATGAGTGGCGCGCGGCGACATAGGGGAGGACGCGATGGCGACGGTCAGCGAGGAAACCACGGGCGGAATTTCCGTGGTTCGCTATAGCAATCCGCCGCTTGGCGTTATGACCGCCGCCGGCGCGGAGGCGATGCTGGCGGTCGTGCGCGCCATCGTCGACCGGCGCGACACGCGATGTCTGATCGTCACCGGCGCGGCGCCGGAGGTCTTCATCCGTCACTACGACGTCGCCGAATTGGTGGAGCTGGGCGTGGCGTTGACGGGACGCGATTTGCCCGAACCCTCCGGCCCGCCCGCTAGCGGCGTCCTCGCCCTCTTCGACTTGATCGCCGCTGTCGACTTCCCGACGATCGCCGCGATCAACGGCCACTGCATGGGGGGCGGATTCGAGTTGGCGCTGGCCTGCGACATCCGGATCGCCGGGCGCGGCGTCACCAAAATAGGACTGCCGGAGACCCGGATCGGCATCTTCCCTGGAGGCGGCGGGACCCAGCGGCTGCCCCGCTTGATCGGCGAAGGCGCCGCGCTGGAGTTTATCCTCCGCGGCCGCGTGGTGGCCGCCGACGCCGCCAAGGCGATGGGCCTGGTTCACGAGGTCGCAGTGGATCCCCTGGCCCGCGCATTGGCGATCGCGCGCGATCTCGAAGCGCGGCCGGCCGTCGGCCTCGCTCACGCGAAGCGCTTAGTTCGGGCCGCGCTGGATCGCCCGATCGCCGATGGCTTCGCCGCGGAACGGTTGGCCTTTCTGAAAGCCGTCCGAAGCCCCGACTCCCTCGCCGCGATGCGCCATTCTCTCACGCACGCGCCGCTTGGGACGCGCGAACCGGACTGACAGGGTCTTGATTACCCTGCGTCATGAAGACGTGATCGACGATGTATCCGAGCTGCTGGCTTCCGGTCAGCGAGTGAGGCGAGCGCGCGAAACTCCGGCGATTGCGTCTGATTTCAAGTCGCAGCAGGTGGTCGGAGGTGTGCTCGATGTCGAAAACGCGCTGAAAACCCGCCAGGAACCCGCCAAAATTCGCCAGATCGCCGCGTGGATAGCGCCCTCGTTACAGGCCGCGAATCGGTGCTAGGGTAGGCTCCCATGGCCCGGTACATCTTCATAACCGGGGGCGTGGTCTCCTCCTTGGGAAAAGGTCTCGCTTCCGCGGCGCTCGGCGCCCTGCTGCAGGCGCGCGGTTACAGGGTCCGCCTGCGCAAGCTCGACCCCTACCTCAACGTCGACCCGGGGACGATGAGCCCCTATCAGCACGGCGAGGTCTTCGTCACCGACGACGGCGCCGAGACCGATCTCGATCTTGGCCACTATGAGCGCTTCACCGGCGTCTCGGCGACCCGGGCGGACAATGTCACCGCCGGCCAGATCTACAAGACCATCCTGGAAAAGGAGCGGCGAGGGGATTTTCTCGGCGCCACTGTCCAGGTCATCCCGCACGTCACCGACGAGATCAAACGCTTCATCCTCGCCGATCCGGGGGAGGGGGTGGATTTCGTGCTCGTCGAGATCGGCGGCACGGTCGGCGACATCGAGGGGCTGCCGTTCTTCGAGGCGATCCGACAGCTCGGCCAGGATCTGCCGCGCGGCGCCAGCTGTTATGTTCATCTCACCCTGCTGCCGTTCATCAAGACGGCCGGAGAGATGAAGACCAAACCGACCCAACACTCGGTCAAGGAACTGCGCTCCATCGGCATCCAGCCGGACATCCTGCTCTGTCGCTGCGAGCAGCCGATCCCGCCGGAGGAGCAACGCAAGATCGGCCTGTTCTGCAACGTTCGTCCCTCGGCGGTGATCGAGGCGATGGACGCCGAGACGATCTACGAGGTCCCGCTGGCCTATCACCGCCAGGGCCTCGACATAGAGGTCCTCGACGTTTTCGGCCTTCGCGACTCGGCGCCCCCCATCGATCTTTCGCGATGGAGCGGCATCGCCGACAAGATCACCCACCCGGATGGCGAGGTGACGATCGCCGTCGTCGGAAAATACACCCTGCTGAAGGACGCCTATAAGTCGATGATCGAGGCCCTGGTCCACGGCGGCCTCGCCAATCGGGTCAAGGTCAATCTGGACTGGGTCGAGGCCGAGAGCTTCGAGGGCGACGACGGCGCGGCGGCGACCCGGCTGGAGGGCGTCCACGGCATCCTGGTGCCGGGGGCGTTCGGCGAGAGGGGGTCGGAGGGGAAGATCCGCGCGGTGCAGTTCGCCCGGGAACGCTCGGTGCCCTTCTTCGGGGTCTGCTTCGGCATGCAGATGGCTGTGATCGAGGCCCTGCGGAACGTCGCCGGCGTCGCGGGCGCCACCTCCACCGAGTTCGGCCCCGCCGATAATCCCGCCATAGGCCTGATGACCGAATGGACCCGCGACAACATCAAGGAAGTCCGCGGCGAGGCCGACGACAAGGGCGGCACCATGCGGCTCGGCGCCTATGAGGCGCAGCTGACAGCTGGCTCGAAAATCGCCGGGATCTATGGCGCGACCTCGATCAGCGAACGTCACCGGCACCGTTACGAGGTCAATATCAACTATCTCGAGACCCTGGCCGAGGTCGGGCTGAGGACCGCCGGCCTATCGCCTGACGGGCGCCTGCCGGAGACGGTGGAGCGCGCCGACCACCCCTGGTTCATCGGCGTGCAATATCATCCCGAACTCAAGAGCCGTCCCTTCGCCCCCCACCCACTTTACGCGAGCTTCATCGCCGCCGCGGTGGAGCAGAGCCGGCTGGTTTGAGGTCAGCCGGGCCGTCTCGGTCGCTGCTTAGCCGACACCGACTTGACGATCATCGTCTTCGCCGGCCCGATCGGGATCGGCTTGAGCGCCAGTGCGGCGGCCATCAGGCGTTCGATGCGCGGATCGGCGAGATCGTCCGCGCTGGCAAGCACGATATGCCGCATGGTCCCGCCGCTGCCCTTGAGCAGCCTGTTCGGATCGTCGAGTGTCTGGCCGCCGACCAGGAACAGGCTCACCCATTTCGGGTAGACGGCTATGGAGAAGGCGATATCGGCCATCCGCGTCCCGGCGCCGAACGCCACGGCCAGGGCATTGTAGTTGTCGTAGATCAGCGCCTGGGCGCCCGGCAGTTTCGCGCGCATCGCCGCGATGCAGGCGCGGGCCTTCGTCGCGATCTCCGGTGTGAATCTCGCGATGAAGGCCTCGAGTTCGGCTTCGGCGTCGCTCGCCATGCCTAGCGCTCCAATTGACGTTTATCATCCGGACGGATCATCGTGCCTTACATGACTTCGGATGACGTTCGCCGCCTAGCCCTCGCGCTGTCCGAGGCGATCGAGGTCGATCACCACGGCTTCCCGTCGTTCCGCGTCCGGGGCAAGATTTTCTGCACCCTCCGGCCGGAAACCGCGCGGCTGATGGTCAAGCTCGACGGCGAGGATCAGCGCAACTTCTCCGAGGCCCACCCCGAGGCGATCGAGCCGGTGCCCGGCTATTGGGGGCGCAAAGGCGCGACATTCGTCGATTGCCTCGCCATCGATGACGCGACAATCGTCACCCTGCTGGACATCGCCTGGAGGAGGGTCGCGCCCAAGAGTTTGCGCGGCGCTTGAAGCGACTTCGGTTTTGCGGCATAGACGCCGACCAATCACGGCGGCCGGTCAGGCCGCCGCTTTCGTTTGCACCCGATCGAAGATGTCACCATGGCCGTTCCGAAACGCAAAGTCTCTCCCTCGCGCCGCGGCATGCGCCGCTCGCACCATGCCCTCGAGAGCAATACCTACATCGAGGACAAGGATTCGGGCGAACTGCGCCGCCCGCACCACGTCGACCTGAAGACCGGCATGTATCGCGGCCGCCAAATCTTCGCGGTCAAGGAAGACTAGGTCTCTCTCACTGAGACCGCCCGCGCGCCTGGATCGCTTCGCGGCGGGCTTCCACCATCTGCGGCGTCACCTCGCGGTTGTGCGCGGTCGAGACCTCGCGCTCGAACGCCAGGCCGTCCGCGAGATTGAGGTCGAAGCCGTCGTCGATGATCGCCTTGTAGGTGACCAAGGTCTCCGCCGGGATCGAGGCCATATCCGCTGCCAGCTTCATCGCCGCTGGGATAAGCTCCTCTGGCTCTACCACCCGGTTGACGAGCCCCCAGTCGAGCGCGGTCCGGGCGTCCAGGAAATTGCCGGTCAAGGATAATTCTTTCGCGCGATAGGTTCCGATCGCCCTCGGAAGCCGCTGCGACAGCCCCCATCCGGGCATGATGCCGACGCGGGCGTGGGTGTCGGCGAAGCGGGCGGCGGTCGAGGCGATCAGCACGTCGCAGGCGAGCGCCACCTCGAAGCCGCCGGTGATCGCCACGCCGTTGATCGCGCCGATCACCGGCTTGCGGCACTGGCGGATCGCCATGACGGGGTTCTCCTCCGCCCCCGTGGCGTTGGCCGCGCCCATGCCGAGGGGGTCGCGGCCGAGCTCTTTCAGATCGAGGCCGGCGGTAAAGGCCCGTCCCGCGCCAGTCAGCACCACCACGCTCACCCCGTCGTCGGCGTCGAGGTCCACGAAGGCGGCGTGGAGGCGAGAGCGCAGTTCGCGGGATAGGGCGTTCATCGCCTCGGGCCGGTCGAGCGTGACCAGGGCGACCCGATCCGTCCGTTCTATTTTCAACATCTCAGGACCATCAAGCGTTTGAAAGAAGAAGATTTGACCACCAAGACACCAAGGACGCCAAGGCGATAATCTCGAAGAGGTTTATCGCGTCAGAGATCCTATGACGACGATTTCGTCGTCAAAAATATGGTCGTCAAGCCACGCGGCTGAGAGCACGAGGCGCCGTTTACTTGGCGTCCTTGGCGTCTTGGTGGTTAAAAAATCTTCCTTGGGCTACCGGGGCGACGCCCGGCGCCGCCTGACGTTTCGCGCAACGCCACGCTGAGTTAGACACCACATTTCAGCTATGGAGTGTAGCCTTGACCCAGATCGTTGATATCGCCGCGCGGGAAATCCTCGATAGCCGTGGAAATCCCACCGTCGAGGTCGACGTGACCTTGGAGGACGGCGCCTTCGGCCGCGCGGCGGTGCCTTCGGGCGCCTCGACCGGCGCGCACGAGGCGGTGGAGCGGCGCGATGGCGACAAGGCGCGCTATCTCGGCAAGGGGGTCGCGCAGGCCGTGGCGGCGGTGAATGGCGATCTCTACGACGCTCTTTCCGGCGCCGAGGCCGAAGATCAGCGCCGCCTCGACGCCCTCATGATCGAACTGGACGGCACGGCGGCCAAGAGCCGCCTGGGCGCCAACGCCATTCTGGGCGTCAGCCTCGCCGTCGCCAAGGCCGCGGCCCAATCCGCCGGGCTGCCGTTGTGGAAGTACGTTGGGGGCGTGGGGGCGCGGACGCTGCCCCTGCCCATGATGAACATCATCAATGGCGGCGCCCATGCGGACAATCCCATCGACATCCAGGAATTCATGATCCTGCCCACCGGCGCGCCGACCTTCGCCGAGGGCCTGCGCATGGGCGCCGAGATCTTCCACGCCTTGAAGAAGGAGCTTCACGACGCCGGTCACAACACCGGGGTCGGCGACGAGGGCGGCTTCGCGCCGAACCTCTCCAGCGCCGAGGATGCTCTGGCGTTCATCGTCAAGGCCGGCGGCAAGGCCGGCTACCGCTGCGGCGAGGACTTCCATCTCGGCCTCGACGCCGCCGCCTCCGAGTTCTTCAGGGACGGCCGCTACGACATGAGAGGAGAGGGCGCGATCGTCGATTCCGACGGCATGGTCGACTACCTCGCCGGGCTTGTCGCCAAGTTCCCGATCGTCTCGATCGAGGACGGCTGCGCCGAGGATGATTTCGAGGGCTGGGCGCAGCTGACCCAGGTTCTCGGCGGGAAGATCCAGCTGGTCGGCGACGACGTTTTCGTCACCAACAAGGTCCGCCTCGCCGAGGGGATCGAACGGGGTGTAGCCAATTCGATCCTGATCAAGGTCAACCAGATCGGCACCCTCTCGGAGACGCTCGAGACGATCGAGATGGCGCACAAGGCGGCCTACACCTGCGTCATGAGCCACCGTTCCGGCGAGACCGAAGACACCACCATCGCCGACCTCGCGGTCGCGACGAACTGCGGACAGATCAAGACGGGATCGCTTTCCCGCTCCGACCGCATCGCCAAATACAACCAGCTCTTGCGGATCGAGGAGCAGCTGGGCGATCAAGGGGTGTACGCGGGGCGGGCGGCGCTCCAAAGAACAATTAACCGTTAGGGTTTAGTCGGCTAGGCTCACAGTGAACTTGACCTGAGTCGCCCATGCTCCCCCGTCTCTCCACCTACCTCCCCACCGCTCTGCTCGCCTTTCTGATTTTCTATTTCGGCTTCCACGCTCTGACCGGCGAACGTGGCCTGCTGAGTGCGCGGCAACGGCAACTGGCGCTCGCCGAAAAGCAGGGCGAGCTGCGGCAGGTTCGGGCGGAGCGCGCGGAGCTGGAGAGCCGGGCTCGCTTTTTGCGTAACGATAGTCTGTCGGCCGATCTCCTCGAAGAGCGGGCGCATGTCCTGCTAGGTTTTGTCGATCCCAGAGACTATGTGATCCGCACCACGGATCGAAGCTGACGCCTCGTTAGGCGCCCGCTTCCAATTTGGGAGCGTGCATGGCGCGAGGCGTCTCGAACACTCAGACGGCCACGCCCCCGGCGGACGGATCGTCCAAGGCCGAACTGCTCGATTTCTACCGCTCCATGCTGCTCATCCGCCGCTTCGAGGAGCGTGCTGGACAGCTCTACGGCATGGGTCTGATCGGCGGATTCTGCCACCTCTACATCGGTCAGGAGGCCATCGCCGTGGGCCTTCACGCCGCGCGTCGCGAGGGCGATCAGGTCATCACCGGCTATCGGCAGCACGGCCACATGCTGGCCGCCGGCATGACCGCGAACTCGGTGATGTCCGAGCTGACCGGCCGGGCGCCGGGCGCCTCGAAGGGCAAGGGCGGCTCGATGCACATGTTCTCGACCGAGGCGGCGTTCTATGGCGGCCATGGCATCGTCGGCGCGCAGGTCAGCCTGGGCACGGGGCTGGCGCTGGCGAACAAGTACCGCGCCGACGGTAAGGTGGCCTTCGTCTATTTCGGCGACGGCGCTGCCAACCAGGGGCAGGTCTACGAGAGCTTCAACATGGCCGAACTCTGGGGCCTGCCAGCGGTCTATGTGATCGAGAACAATCAGTACGCCATGGGCACCAGTGTCGCGCGGTCGTCGTCGGAGACGCACCTCTTTCGGCGCGGCGCCAGCTTCAACATCCCGGGCGCGGAGGTCGATGGCATGGACGTCATCGCCGTGCGCGACGCCGGTCTGATGGCCGCCGAGCACGCCCGCTCGGGCAAGGGCCCCTTCATCCTGGAAATGAAGACCTATCGCTATCGCGGCCACTCCATGAGCGACCCCGGCAAATACCGAACGCGGGAAGAGATCGACGACGTGCGCAAGACCCGCGACCCCATCGAGCATCTGCGCGAGCGGCTGGAGGGCGGCGGCATGGCCGACGAGGCGGCGTTCAAAGCGATCGACGCCGAGGTCAAGGCCGTGGTCGCCGACGCCGCCGAATTCGCCCGCACCGCGTCGGAACCCGACCCGTCCGAACTCTACACCGACGTCTATCTGGAGACGGCGGCGTGACCGATATCCTGATGCCGGCGCTTTCTCCCACGATGGAGGAGGGCACTCTGGCCAAGTGGCTGGTGAAGGTGGGCGACGCGGTGAAGAGCGGCGACATCATCGCCGAGATTGAGACCGACAAGGCGACGATAGAGGTCGAGGCCGTCGACGAAGGCGTCATCGAGGCCCTGCTGGTCGACGAGGGCGCCGAAGAGGTGAAGGTCAACGCGCCGATCGCGCGGCTCTCCGGCGGCGCGCCGGCCGCTGAACCAGCGAAGGCTGAAACACCCGCGCCCGAGGCCAAATCCGAAACTGAGCCGGTCGCGGCGGCTGACCCTGCCTTTGCGACGAAGCCAACCGTCACGCCGGCGCCGGCGGAGGCCGAGTTTTCCGGCAAGACGACGAAGACCACCGTCCGCGACGCGCTGCGCGACGCCATGGCCGAAGAGATGCGGCGGGACGAAGCGGTCTTCCTGATGGGCGAGGAAGTCGCCGAATACCAAGGCGCTTACAAGGTCAGCCGGGACCTGCTCCAGGAATTCGGCGCGCGCCGGGTCATCGACACCCCGATCACCGAGCATGGCTTCGCGGGACTGGGCGTCGGCGCGGCGATGGCGGGATTGAAGCCCATCGTCGAGTTCATGACCTTTAACTTCGCCATGCAGGCCATCGACCAGATCATCAATTCGGCGGCCAAGACGCTTTATATGTCCGGCGGGCAGATCAAGTCCTCGGTGGTGTTCCGCGGACCCAACGGCGCCGCCTCCCGCGTCGGCGCCCAGCACAGCCAGGACTACGCGGCCTGGTACGGCGCGATCCCCGGCCTGAAAGTCGTGGCGCCCTATGACGCCGCCGACGCCAAGGGGTTGCTGAAGTCCGCCATCCGCGATCCCAATCCCATCGTCTTCCTCGAGCACGAGATGATGTACGGCCACGAATTCGAGGTGCCGGACGATCCGGACTGGCTCGTGCCGATCGGCAAGGCCAAGGTGCGCCGCGCCGGCGACGGTGTGACCCTTGTCGCCTATTCCCGCATGGTCGGCTTCGCGCTTCAGGCGGCGGAAGAATTGGCCAAGGAAGGTATTGAGGCCGAGGTCATCGATCTTCGCACCATTCGCCCCCTCGACCACGAGACCGTGGTCTCAAGCGTGCGCAAGACCAACCGCCTGGTCACCATCGAGGAAGGCTGGGGGCCGATGGGTGTCGGGGCCGAGGTCGCCGCGCGGGTGGTCGAACACGCCTTCGACGATCTCGATGCGCCGCCGCTTCGGGTCTGTCAGGAAGACGTGCCGCTGCCCTATGCGGCCAATCTGGAGGCTCTCTCCCTGCCCTCGGTCGCCAAGATCGTGAAGGCGGCCAAGGCGGTCTGCTACCGATGAGTGGTGCGAGCTGGAGACGCGGCGGCTGTCACTGCGGGGCGGTGCGTTTTGAGGCGGAGCTGACCGAACCTGTGGAAGCCCAAGCCTGCAACTGTTCGATCTGCGCCAAGACGGGGTTCATTCACGTCATCGTACCGGAAAGCCGGTTCCGCCTTCTGGCCGGCGAGGACAAGCTGACGGCCTACACATTCAACACCCAGACCGCGCGACATTTGTTTTGCCAGGTCTGTGGGATCAAGAGCTTCTATCGTCCGCGCTCAAACCCCGACGGCTGGTCCGTGAACGCCCGCTGTCTGGACGCGCCGCTGGAGTTGGCATTGAGCGACTTCGATGGCCGCGAGTGGGAAAAACACGGCGCCGATCTGGCCCATCTCTCCGTGGAGGCCGCGTGACCGACATCCTGATGCCCGCCCTCTCTCCGACCATGGAGGAGGGCACCCTGGCCAAATGGCTGGTCAAGGCCGGCGACACCGTGAAGAGCGGCGACATCATCGCCGAGATCGAGACCGACAAGGCGACCATGGAGGTCGAAGCCGTCGACGAGGGCGTCGTCGATTCCATCCTGGTTCCGGAAGGGACCGAAGGGGTCAAGGTCAACGCGCCCATCGCCCGCCTGCGCGACGAAGGCGAGGTGAAGTCCGCCCCGCCAACGCCGGCCCCGGCTTCTTCGGCCGCGCCCGCGGCGCCCGCCGCGCCTGTGATGACCGGCCCGGAGGCCCCGGCCCCCGAGACGCCCGCCGCCTCGCCGCCGGTGACCGCCGCCCCGCCGGAAACGGCGAAGGTCGCCGCTGACGGCAAGCGCATCGCCGTTTCGCCCTTGGCGAGACGGATCGCCCAGATGAAGGGCCTCGATCTCGCCACCATCAAGGGCTCGGGGCCCCACGGTCGCGTTATCCGCCGGGATGTCGATGGCGTCGCGGCCGTTCCGGCGGTGCGGGATCCCGAACAGCCTCAAGCCGCCGCTCCCCGCGCGCCGGCGGAATTCACGCCGCTGGAAAAGCTTGGCGTCCCCGCCGGCTCCTACGATCTCGTCCCCCTCGACGGCATCCGCAAGACGATGGCGCGCCGGCTCACCGACAGCTTCCGCGACATCCCGCACTTCCCGCTATCGATGGATCTCGTCATCGACGACCTTCTGGCCGCCCGCGTGAAGATCAATGCTCTGCTCGCGCCGCGTGGGATCAAGGTCAGCGTCAACGATCTGATCATCAAGGCCGCGGCGGTCGCGTTGAAACAGGTCCCCGCCGCCAACGCCAGCTTCACGCCGGCCGGTATCGCCATGCATCACAACGCGGACATCGCCGTCGCCGTGGCGATCGACGGCGGCCTGATCACGCCTATTGTCCGCGCCGCGGAAACCAAGGGCGTCGCCGCCATCGCCGTGGAGATGAAGGACCTCGCCGCCCGAGCCCGCGAGCGCAAGCTGAAGCCTCAGGAATTCCAGGGCGGCACCTTCTCGATCTCCAACCTCGGCATGTTCGGGATCAGGTCCTTCTCCTCGATCATCAATGAGCCTCAAGGCGCGATCCTTTCGGTCGGCGTGGGCGAAAAGCGGCCCGTCGTCGTCGATGACGCCTTGGCGATCGCCACCGTCATGAGCGTGACCCTCACCTGCGACCACCGGGTGATCGACGGCGTGATCGGCTCGCAATTCCTGCAGGCCTTCAAGGCGCTGATCGAAGACCCCATCGCCATGATCGTCTGAACACTGGAGAGCCTTGATGAACGCCTATGATTTCACCGCGACGAAGCTCGACGGCTCGCCCGCCCCGCTGGCCGAATACAAGGGCAGGGTATTGCTCATCGTAAACACCGCCAGCAAGTGCGGCTTCACCCCGCAATATACCGGGCTGGAGGAACTCCAGAAGAAGTACGCCGACAGGGGGCTGACCGTGCTCGGCTTTCCTTGCAACCAGTTCGGCGCCCAGGAACCCGGCGACGCCGAGGAAATCGCGAACTTCTGCTCCCTGACCTACGACGTCACCTTTCCGATGATGGCCAAGGTTGACGTCAATGGCGACAAGGCCGATCCGCTTTGGACCTGGCTCAAGCACGAGAAGAAAGGCCTCCTCGGCAGCGAGGGGATCAAGTGGAACTTCACGAAGTTCCTGGTCGGCCGCGATGGCGAGGTGGTCGAGCGCTTCGCCCCCAACACCGAGCCGAAGTCGATGGAAAGCGCCATCGAGAAGCTTCTGTGAGCGATGATTTCGACCTCGTCGTCATCGGCGCGGGACCGGGGGGCTACGTCACCGCGATCCGGGCCGCGCAGCTTGGGTTGAAGACCGCCATCGTCGAGCGCGAGGCGCTGGGCGGGGTCTGTCTCAACTGGGGGTGTATCCCCACCAAGGCCCTGCTCAAGTCCGGCGAGGTCTATGAGCAACTTGGTCACCTGGGTGACTACGGCCTTGCCGTCGAGGGGCGGTCGTACGACTTCACAAAGGTGATCGAACGCTCGCGCAAGGTGGCTAAACAGCTGTCTTCCGGCGTCGCCTTCCTGATGAAGAAGCACAAGATCGAGGTGATCAGCGGCGCCGCGCGGCTCGAGGCCGGCGCGCCCGCGCCGCGGGTGGTCGTGGCGCTCCAGGCCGGCGGCGAGCGGGCGGTGACGGCCAAGTCCGTGATCCTGGCCACCGGCGCCCGCGCCCGTGTGATCCCCGCGGTGGGCCTGGTTCCCGATGGCGACCGTATCTGGACCTACCGCGAGGCGATGGTCCCGAAGACCGCGCCGAAATCCCTCCTCGTTGTGGGATCGGGCGCGATCGGCGTCGAGTTCGCGAGCTTTTACCGCGCCCTGGGCTCCGAGGTCGTGGTGATCGAGGCGGAGCCGCGCATCCTCCCCGTCGAGGACGAGGAGATTTCCACCGCCGCGCGCAAGGCCTATGAAAAACGCGGCCTGAAGTTCCGCGTTGGCGCCAAGGTTGTCTCGCTCGCCAAGACCGGAATGGGTGTGAAGGCGCAGATCGAGGTCGGCGGCAAGGCCGAAACCCTCGAGGCCGACGTCGCCATCGTCGCGGTAGGCATCGACGGCAATGTCGAGGACATCGGCCTGGAAGCCCTCGGCGTGAAGATCGACCGGGGCCACGTCGTCATCGACCGCTACGGCGCGACCAATGTTCCCGGCCTCTACGCGATCGGCGATGTCGCCGGCCCACCGTGGTTGGCGCACAAGGCCAGCCATGAGGGCGTCCACTGCATCGAGCACATCGCAGGCGTCGCCCAGCCGGACATTGACGCCCCGATCCCGGGATGCACCTACGCCACCCCGCAGGTCGCTTCAGTGGGTCTGACCGAGGCTCAGGCCAAGGAAAAGGGGATCGCGGTGAAGGTTGGCCGCTTCCCGTTCCGCGTGAATGGCAAGGCGATCGCGTCCGGAGAGACCGAGGGCATGGTCAAGACGGTGTTCGACGGCGCGACGGGCGCGCTCATCGGCGCCCACATGGTCGGCGGCGAGGTGACCGAAATGATCCAGGGCTTCGCTCTGGCCATCACCATGGAGGCGACCGAGGAAGACCTGATCGCCACCGTCTTCCCGCACCCGACCATGAGCGAGGCGATGCACGAAGCCAGCCTCGACGCCTACGGTCGGGTGCTGCACCTCTGACCTTGCGGCAGGAAAGTCGCCCGGCTTCAGAACTTGTATTTGATCCCGAAGACCACGGAATAAAGGGTGTTCGGATCGATGGTCGGTGTCGCCGCCGCCGCGGCGTTCACCGTCGTGTAGCTGTATCGATAGCTGGCGCACACCGGGCTACCTGAACCCGAAACCGCGCCGGTGGAGTTGGCGCATTGGACGTTGATGATCGGGACCCCCGAGCGGCTGCCGCCGTACTCCTTGATCGCGCCCCACCGGGAATTGATCAAATTGCCGAGGTTGGCGATGTCCAGGGTGAAGATAACCTTGTGGTCGTGCAGGAACGGCACGGGGACTTCCTGGGCGAACTGGAAGTCGATCCGCGAGACGTAGGGCTGCTGGCCGACGCCGCGGGGCGCGATGCCGCCTTGAGGGATGTGAAAGCGGTTCACCAGGTCGGTGAAGCTCGTGAGGGTCTTCTGGTCGGCGAAGAACACCGTAGTACCGTTTGGCGCCGTGAACTGCAGGGGGTTGGCGGCGTTCGGGGCCCCAAGGTTCGGCACGTAGACGAGAGCGTCGTCGCGCGAAGTGCCAAAGGTCGGGTTACGGTTGCCGGCGGGATCGGTGAAGAGAAAGTTGATCGGCCGACCGGTGTGGGCTTCGCCGAACAGCGTGAAGCGGGACAGGAAGCCCGGTTTCAATTCGAAACTGTAGCTGAGGTTGACCTTTACCGCCTCGCTGATCTGGTTGTTGAGTTTGCCGAAGGCCGCGCCGTTGGGATCGCGGCTGAAGGTCTGGTCGGCATAGTAGTTGCCGGTCGTGCTGTTGCCGCCTTCGGTGGTGCCGAATTCAGAGATGCCGACGATGCCGTCGCCGTGCTGGATGATGTAGGAGACGTTGCCCTCCAGCCCGCGCCAGCGTTTTCCGACCGTGAAGGCGAAGGTCTCCGCGGTGTCCTGGTCGAAGGCGTTATAGGCCTGGATGTCGCCGTTCAGGCCGAGGTTGACGAGGTCCGGATTGGCCGAAACCGGTAGCCCCAGCGCCGCGCGATTGGGGGCCGGGAGGCTGAGGCCGTCGTACCGCAGTCTTCCATCGGGGGTGTAGAGCTGAACGCCGTTCTGGGTCAGGAGCCTGGACCGCAGGTCGCGGAAGGCGATCGTGGTGTTGGAGCGCGTGACGAGCCCGTCGAACTCCAGATCGACGCCGAGTTGGGTGGTCTTGAACGCGAGGTTCGCCTTCCAATCGGACGGGATCCTGAAATCGGGGGCCAGTGAGTTGGTGTACGCGGTCCGGCGGTTGGTACTGTCGAGGTTGAGCAGGGTTTGAGCCACGGCGGCGGGCTGGCTGGCCAGCCCGGGATTGGTTTTGTCGAGGTTGAGCAACGCCGCGCCGGTCACCGGATCGACCACGGTTTGGGTGTTCACGTCCAGGAAGGTGCCGTTGGACTGACGCCGAACGTTGATCGCATTCGTTGCGGCCCCGGTATTGGCGCCGAAACTGTTGGTTATGAAGACGTCCGGCAGACCGCCGGACACGAGGCCGACCCCGCCGCTGAGCTGAAAGTCACGGGTGTTCCACTTGAACGACACGCGCGGCATCAGAACGCCCAGGCCGTCGTAGGTCTTCTGATTGGTAAAACCGAAACGGGACTGGAAGTTCGGGTTCAGGAGCGGGACCGCGCCGCTGGCGTAAAGGTCGTAGCGCAGCCCGTAGTTCACCGTGAAATTCGGTGTGATGTCCAAACTGTCCTGGGCGAAGATCGAGTGGACCTGATAGGAAAGCTTCGCTGCGGCATCGACGGGGTTGCCGGAAAAGGCGTTGCCGTACTGGAGTTGATTGGCGAGTCCCGCGTTGAAGTCAGCCACCGAGTCGAAATAATAAACGCCGTGCGCCTGCTGCACGAAGAGGTCGTAGATATCGATCCCTTTATACTGATAGCCGACCTTGATCAGGTGGGTGTCCGCGAAGCGGTAGTTGGCCACGAACTCACCGGCCAGATCGCTGGTGCGCAGGACGTTGGCCTGGCGAAACTGATCGGGACCGAAGGTGATGGAGGGCACGCCCGAACTACAGGTGAAGGTGGCGCCGACGTCCGCCGGGTCTCCGCATATCGTGAACTGGGAAAACGCTTGGCCTTCGGGCGGCGTCTGGCCGCGGGAATATTTGCGGTATGAGATCCGCCCCTCGGTGGAGAAATTCGGCGTCCAGGTGGAGTTGAGCTGCAGGGCGTAGTTGTTCTCGAGTTCCGGCTGAGCATAGGTGTTGGTGTCGAGGAAGATTCCCGTCGTGGTGCTGGAACGGGCTTTTTCGACGGACGAAAACGCCCGACGATAGGTGGCCGTCAAACGCTGGCCGTCGGTGATGTCCCAATCGATCCGAGCGGAGGCTTTTTCATCGACCACGGGGAAGGTGCCCGACACGATACCCGGCGTCAGGTTTTTCGACGCGGCATAGCTGTTGAAGAGCGAGGTTACCGAGGCGATGTCGCCGGCCGTCGCGCCCGCACCGGTGGAAATCCCTGGGATGGGGTTGAAGATCGTGGAAAAGCCCTGACCGAGCGGCCCGGCGACGGTCAGATCGATGCTGTCGTAACGCTCGTAAGAGCCGGCGAAGAAGATGTGGTCCTTCCAGATCGGGCCGGAGACGAAGACGCCTTCGTTCGACTCGTGGATCTTGTTCTTGACCTTCCGGACGCCCGCGGCGGGTCCTATGAGGTTGCCGGCCGCGTCGCTGGTCACGCTGGAGAACGGCTGCTCCGTGCCCACGTCGCGGCCGGTGCGGGTGAAGCCGAACGCCGTGCCGTGAAAGCTGTTGCCCCCGGCTTTGGTGATCAGGTTCAAGGCGCCGCCGGTGAAGTCTCCTTCTTCCACGTCGAAGGGGGCCGGTTGGATGCTGACCTGCTCCACCGCCTCCAGGGAGATCGGTCCGCGGTTGGTCGACAGGCCCCCGGTGTTCAGACCGAAGTCGTCCTGACTGCGCACGCCGTCGATGGTGATTCGGTTCGAGCGGGGCAGGGAGCCGGCGATATAGAGCCCGCCGGTGGGTCCCGTGCCGCGCGTCACCAGGTCAAGATCCGCGAGGGGGCTCCGACGGGCGACATCGCGCAGGTCGCGCTTGGGCGAGACGACCTCTTCGATGGCCTGGGCTTTGATCGTTGTCCGGGTGCCGACATCGGCGACGAGCGCCTTGCTCTTCGCCCCGGCGGTGACGGTGACTTCCGAGACGGTGTTGGCTTCCGTCAGCGTGAGATCGACCCGCTCTTCCCCGGCGACATTGAGGTAGATGTCATCCACCTGCTGGGCTTTGTAGTTCGGCGCCGAAGCGGTCACGCGATAGGGGCCGCCGACGCGCAGGCCGCGAAAATCGAAGCCTCCGGAGGCGTTGGTGACCGAAGTCGCCTTCACGCCGCTGGGCAGGTTGAGAACCGTGATCGTGACGTTCGCGAGCGGCCGCCCGTCGGCGCTCAGCGCTCGGCCCTGAATCGCCGATGTGGTCTGTTGAGCGTGGACTGCACTACTGAACCCGATCGCAAGCGCGCAAGCCGCCGCACCGTTGGCCCAGACCCGCAAGCTTCTCATCTGATCGTCCCCCGAGGCCATCTGACGGCCTTTATCGAGACACTGCCTAGCCGCGTTTCACGACAGATTCACGTCAGTCGTCGCACCCCCGGCACCAAGATTTCGAGGTGTGGCGGCTATGCAACGGCGACCCCGCGTCGACGTCGGGTCGCTCTCGCGTGCGCGGTCAGATCAGAGACTTCAGCCAGGGGATGAGCAGGGCGTTCACTTCCGAAGGGCGCTCCTGCTGAGTCCAGTGACCGCATCCCTTCAGAACGTGCGCACCCTGCAGATTCGGCACGCGCTCCCGCATGGCCGCCACGGGGTCCTTCAGTCCGACCATGTTGAAGGCGAGGTCGCGGTCCCCGGCGATGAAGAAGGCGGGCTGCTCGATCAGGCGATCCTTGAAAGCTTGCTGCCACGCCCAGTCTCGCTCGTGATTTCGGTAGCGGTTCAACGGGCCGCGAAGTCCCGAGCGTTCAAATTCGGCGGCGTAGTAGTCGAGGTCGGCCGGCGTCATCCAGGCGGGAAATGGCTCGGGATCGACCAAGCCTTTCAGCAGCGGGTCGCCATGCAGTTTGTCCGTCGGCCACGTCGCGGCGCCCTCGCCGGAGATGGCGTAGTAGAACTTCCGCAGGAAATCCCGGACATCGGCCTCCGTTTCCGCCTCGGCCACTCCCTCTTCCTGGAAATAGGCCTGGTAGAAGAATTTGCCGCGCCTGGTGAAGACCTCTTCGTAGAAGGCGCTGAACGGCCGTTCGCCGACGCCCAGCCAGGGCACCGAAAGCGCGGCCACCCCGCGGAATTTGTCCGGATGGGCGAGGGCCGCGTTCCATACCATCGGCGCGCCCCAGTCGTGTCCCAGCAGGATCGCCGGCGCTCCCGGCGCAATCGCCTCCGCCGCCCCGGCAAGATCGGCGACCATGTGGCCCATCGCATAGTCGGCCACGGCTGGCGGCTTGTCCGATCCGCCATAGCCCCGCACGTCGATGGCGCAGGCGGTGAAGCCGGCTCCGGCGATCGGGCCGATCTGGTGGCGCCAGGAATACCAGCTCTCGGGAAAGCCGTGGACCATCAGCACGAGCGGTCCGGAGCCTTGAACCGCGGCGCGAAGCCGCAACTCGCCCACGTCGAGGACGCGAAACTCGTGCGCGCTCATCGAGTTTGACCCCCGTCCACGGGCACCACCGCGCCGTGCACGAAACTGGCCAGCGGGCTCAGCAGGAAGGCGGCGACCGAGCCGATCTCGTCCGGGCGGCCGAACCGCTTCAGCGGAACCTCGCGCTTGATCCATCGCGCCCAGGCGTCCGCGCGGGGACCCGTCGAGTTAGTCTCCCAACTTCCGCCCGGAAAGATGATGTTGCCGGGGGCGAGGGCGTTGACTCTGACCTGACCGCTCACCCGCGCGAGCTCCTGGGCGAGGTGGTTCATCCCCGCCTTGGCGGGGCCATATGTCAGCGGCGTGCCGAGCGCGCCCAGCCCGGCGATCGAGGTGATGAACAGGATCGAGCCCTCGTCCCGAGGCGTCATCAGCCGCAGCGCGCCGCGCCCCAAGCGAAAGGCGGAGGTCAGGTTCTGTGTGATCCCGGCTTCCCAGGTCGCGTCATCCACCTCGAACCCCGGCGGGCAGGGCGAGAGGCCGACATTGGCGACGGCGCCCCAGAGCGGACCCAGCGCCGCCTCCGCTTCGGCCAGGGCGCGGTCGATGAACGCACTCTCGCGCATATCGCCCGCGAGGCTCCAGACCCGGTCGGCGCCGTGTTTAGCGGCCAGGGTGGCGCGGGTAGCCTCCAGAGCCTCCGCGCCCCGCGCGGTCAGGGCGACGCGCGCGCCTTCGGCGAGACAGGCCTCGACGATGCCGAGGCCGATGCCCCGGCTGCCGCCGGCGACGAAGATCACCTTGCCGTCCAAGCCGAGATTCATCGCGTTTTCCTTGGGCTAAAGTCTCAGACCGTTTCGCTCTCGGCGATCTTCTGGACCGCCACATAGTCGGTCTTTCCCGAGCCGAGAACCGGTACGTCCGAGGCGTGAACGATACGGCGCGGCACCGCCAGCTCCGGCGCGCCTAGTTTCTGGGCGTGGGCGAGAAGCCTCGAGACATCAGCGCCGGCGTGATCGGTCACTAGGATCAGCCGCTCGCCCTTCTTCTTGTCCGGCATGGCGATGACCGCGTGACGCGCCGTCGGCCAAAGTCCGACAGCGAGGTCTTCGGCGGCCGCGAGGGAAACCATTTCGCCGCCGATCTTGGCGAAGCGTTTGACGCGGCCGAGGATCGTGATCCAGCCGTCGTCGGTGATTTCCACCACGTCGCCGGTGTCATGCCAGCCATCGACGGGAGGCTCCAATCCGCCGTCGGCGTTGAGATAGCCGGCCATGACGTTGGGCCCCGCGACCAGCAGCTTGCCGCCGCGCGCGATCCCCGGCACCGGCTCCAACCGAGTCCGGATATGAGGGAGCAGGCCGCCGACCGTGCCATGACGGTTGTCGTTCGGCTTGTTCACAGCGATCACCGGCGAGCATTCGGTGGCGCCGTAGCCTTCCAGGACTGGGGCCGGACCGCAGCGTTGTGCGACGAGGTTGTGCGTCTCCTCACGAACCTTTTCGGCCCCGCACACAATGAATTGGAGGCTCGCCATATCCCCGGCTTCCGCCGCCCGAGCATATTGGTTCACGAAGGTGTCCGTCGCCAGAAGCACGCTGGCGCGGGTGTCCTTTATCAGCGCCGGGATCGCCTTGACGTGCAGAGGACTTGGATACTGAAACGCCTTGAGGCCGTTGAAGATCGGCAACAGCACGCCCGCGGTCAGGCCGAAACAATGGAAGACCGGCAGAGGGTTGAAGAAGACCCAAGCCGGATCGAGCGCGATGTGCTCGGCGACCTGAGAGGCGTTGGCGACGAGATTGGACTGGGTCAGCACCACCCCGCGGGGCGCGCCGAAACTCCCGGATGTGAAGAGGATCACGCCGGGGTCGGCGGGCGCGAGCCGGGTCCGAACCCGACGGGCGAACAGCGAGGCGGCAAGGGCGAGGACCCGATCGACCGGCCCGATCGTCTTGCGCATCTCCTCAAGGTAGGTGAGCTCGCAGCGCTCCTCGAGCGCGTCGACCAGATCGTGCAGCTTGCCCTGCTCGATGAAGCGGTGCGAGGTCAGCACCCGCTTGATTCCCGCCAACTTTACCGCCGCGCGCAGGTTTCGCAGGCCGGCGGTGAAGTTGAGCATCGCCGGCGTTCGGCCGTAGGCCTGCAGCGCGAAGAACGTCACCACCGCGCCGCTGCTCGACGGCAGCAGCACCCCCACCCGCTCCCCGGGTTCGGTTATCTCGGCGATCTTGCGGCCGAGCGCGAAGCTGGCGCGGATCAGATCGGTGTAGGAGAGGGGGTTGCGCTCCTGATCCTCCAGGATCGCCTTGCCGGCGCCGAATGTCTTGGCCGCGTCGAGCAGAGCTTCGAAGATCGTCCCGCCGTCTATCCGACCTTCAGCCACGGTTCCTCCAGATCCACGGGACGCACCCGGCGCCCCCTGGAAAGGCTACAGAGCCATCGAGGCTTTGGCAAAAACCCCTAAGGCTTTGCCGGTGGGGCGGGCGCGGCAAACGTCGGCGCCACCGCGACGGCCGGCGCTGGCGCGGGATCGTCTTTTTCGAGAACGAGATCTACCGGATTGGGCGTGAGGTCCAGCATGGCTCCGGACGCGACATCGACGCCCACTCCGATCAGACCGCCGATGACGACGTTTCCCGCCATGCCCGCGCCCCCGGCTCCGCTGACCTTGTGGTGAACCTGCACGTCGACGCTCTTGTAGCCGGCCTTCGAGATCGTCGCGCCGAAGTTGGACTTGCGGTCTATGTGCAGCGAACAGGGCGTGCGGGCGCAGGACATCCCGTTGGTGGTCCTCACGGTAGCGCCCGGCGGCGTGGTCCGCACTTCCCACGCCGTGTAGGATCCCCGGCTGACGGTCGCGCACGCGGCCAGCGACAGCGATGCGGTCGCCATGGCTGCGGCCGTCTTGAGCGACGCTTTCATTAGTCTCCCCAATCCGAAATCGTTCAGGAAGACCTCTCTACCTCTGGGATATGGCGGAAGGCGAGCGTTCGATTGTCGCGCGGCGCGCCTGCGTAAGCTTGATAATTCCGCCGGAATCCTCACCTTGGCGGCATGGCCCTGGTGCTCGACCGACTCTCCGCGCGCGCGACCCGGCACCCTGAAAAACAGGCGAAGACGGACAGTCCGGTGCTGCGCAAGCCCGATTGGCTCCGGGTCCGCGCCCCGGGATCGGCGGCTTACAATGCGACGCGGGCCATCGTGAAGGAACACGGCCTCGTGACGGTGTGCGAGGAGGCGGCCTGCCCGAACATCGGGGAGTGCTGGAGCGTAAGCCACGCCACCATGATGATCATGGGCGAGACCTGCACGAGGGCCTGCGCCTTCTGCAACGTAGCGACCGGGCTCCCCGGACCGCTGGACAACGACGAGCCGGGCCGGGTTGCGCTCGCGGTGGCGAAGATGGGCCTCAAACACGTCGTGATCACCTCGGTGGATCGCGATGATCTCGACGACGGCGGCGCGGCGCACTTCGCGGCGACAGTGCGGGCCATCCGCGCGGCGGCCCCGCGGACGACGATCGAGATCCTGACCCCCGATTTCCTGAGAAAGCCCGTCGCGAGCGCTCTTTCGGTGATCGATTCGGGTCCGGACGTCTTCAACCACAACCTCGAGACCGTGCCTCGGCTCTACCTCGGTATCCGGCCGGGCGCCCGGTACTATCACTCCCTGCGCCTGTTGGAGCGTGTGAAGGAGCGCGCCCCGGCAATGTTCACCAAGTCCGGCCTCATGGTCGGTCTGGGCGAAACCAAGGAGGAGGTCATGCAGGTGATGGACGACATGCGCGTCGCGGGTGTCGATTTCCTCACCATCGGCCAGTATCTCCAGCCCACTCGCAAACACGCGCCGGTGGATCGCTTCGTCACGCCGGAGGAATTCGCCACATTGGAAACGATCGCGCGGGCGAAGGGCTTCCTGATGGTTTCCGCCAGCCCCTTGACGCGGTCGTCACATCACGCCGGAGAGGACTTCGCGCGGTTGAAGGCGGCGCGCCTGGCGCTTCGGGCGGCCTGAACGTCAAGTTGCGCCAAAGTCTCACGCGACGACTGCCTTATACGCCCGAGCAGTTGTTCGAACTGGTCCGCGACGTCGAGCGCTACCCCGAGTTCGTACCCTGGGTCACGGCGATGCGGACCTGGAACCGACGTTGCGCGTCTGAAACCCTGGAAATGTTCGACGCCGAGGCGAGGGTGCGCTTCGCCATCGTTCGCGAGGCGTTTTCGACCGGCGTGACTCTGGACCGCTCGGCATGGACCATCGACACCGCCCTGATCTCCGGGCCATTTCGCCGGCTGGAGAACCACTGGCGGTTCTCGCCCGATCCAGTGGGGGCGAAGGTTGATTTCGCCATCGACTTCGAATTCGGCTCCCGCTTTCTGGAGCGGTTGCTTTCCGCCAACGCCGGTCGCGCGATCAACCGTCTGATGGGATGTTTCGAAGGGCGGGCGAAGTCGCTCTATGGCTCTTCGCCGACCTCAGCCGAGCAGACCGCGAGCAGACGTTAGATCCTCGACGAAGTCGGCGTAGGCCCGCGCCTTGGCCGCCTCGTCCGGCAGGCGAAGCAGGTAGGACGGGTGGACCGTGATGATCGCCCGCGCGCCGTCATCCAGCTCGAAGACCTTTCCCCGGGATTTCAGGATCGGCATAGCGCGTCCGAAAACGGCGGCCGCCGCCGTGCCGCCAAGGGCCACGATCAGTTTGGGGGCGACGATCCGCCGCTCGCGATCCAGCCACCAGCGACAGGCGCTTATCTCGCCGGTCTCGGGCGTCTTGTGCAGCCGCCGCTTGCCGCGCAGTTCGTGTTTGAAGTGCTTCACCGCGTTTGTGACGTACAGTCGGTCGCGGGCGACTCCGGCTTCGGCCAGGGCGCGATCCAGCATCTGTCCGGCGGGACCAACGAAAGGCTTGCCGGCGAGATCCTCGACATCGCCCGGCTGTTCTCCGACGATCATGATCTCGGCGCGGGTCGGACCTTCGCCCGGAACGCCCTGCGTCGCGTCCCGCCACAGGTCGCAGCGGCGGCATTCCTGGATGGCCGTCGCCAGCTCGGGAATCGTCCCCTCGCCACTTTCCGGATTGCGAACGGGGAGGGCGGGCGCGGCCGCCAGACGGCGAGACGGCGTGGTTGGCTCGCTCTCGACCATTGTCTCCATCCTGCGTTCCGCATCGGCGATCAGGCCGGGGATAAGCACCGCCTCCGGCAGGTTGCGCCAGTAGCGTTTAGGCATTTCGGAGGTCATCGCCCGCACCTTCAGGCGCGCCGGGTTGAAGATCGATGCGTAATAGGTCCGCCAGAAATCCTCGAGTTCATCCCCGGCGGGGGCGTCGGCGCGCGTGGAGCCCGCTGCGAACGTCAAGGCCTCACCGTCCCAGTGGCAGCTCATGTCGGGCGTGAGAATCGAAAATCGGACGTTTGCGAACCTGCGGACAAAGAAGTCGGCGGTGCGCTCCAGCACCCGGTGCGCCGGCTCGAACCAGGCCACGTAGGTTTCGGCGTCCGCGTCCGGCACCTGCCGGAAGCGAACGAAAGCCTTCATCTTGTGCGACGCGCGGTTCACCGCCTTCTGCATGTCGAGGGCGCGAGCGACGTCGGCGTCGGTGCGTAGCCCGAGCAAGGTGGGCTCGTCCTTCAGGCGCCAAAGGATGCGGTAGAGCAGGGCGAACCGATCCTCCGCGCGATGGCAGACGACATCCTTGGCCAGGTCGACAAAAGCCGGCGGCACGGTGAACGGCGTGGCGGCGACCGCCGGCCCTGGCGGGGCGTCGGCGAAGAGGTCGCCTTCACCCACGCGCCAGGCTACTTCGTCAGGGCGAACGGCGCCCTGACGCAAACGCCGCGCGGCGGACCGCCAACCCTCCCAATCGGTTTCGCGGGCGAGGGTGACGACGGTCATGCATTTGAACTCAAATCACTTCGGGCCGCATGGATTTCAAAAGTGAGCCCAGATTGGCCTCGATGGCGCCTCAACCCGCTCGCCTTCTATGTGCGGCGAATGAACGTTGGTCGGATTTGCGAGGTTTGTGGCTCATTCCGCCTAGAAAAGGCTGAGTTGCACCGCCGGTTCCGGGCGATGACCGATCGGATATTCGGCGTCCGAAAGTACGCCCGGCGACCAGCCGTCCGCGACGATGAAAGGCTTCACTTTTTCCATGCCTCGGCAGAGGCGTTGCACGTCTTCCAGCCGCAGACGTTTCAGCCGGCGCAGCCAGATCATCCGATCGACGCTTTTCACGCCCAGGCCCGGCGTTCTCAGGAGCGTTTCGCGATCCGCCCGGTTCACATCGACCGGGAATTGGTCGCGATGCCGGAGCGCCCAGGACAGCTTGGGATCGATGGCAAGGTCGAGATTGTCTCCTTCGCCGGCAATCTCCTCCCGGTCGAAGCCGTAAAACCGCATCAGCCAGTCGGCCTGATAGAGGCGGTGTTCGCGCATCATCGGCGGACGCTGAAGCGGCAGACGCGCGGTGGCGTCCGGAATGGGACTGAACGCCGAGTAATAGACCCGCTTGAGCTTATAGCCGCCGTAGAGCGCCGCGCTGCGGATGAGGATCTCACCATCCGTGGCCGTGTCGGCGCCAACGATAAGTTGGGTGGATTGGCCGGCCGGGGCGAATTTCGGCGGGCGCGCCTTGCGGCCTTTTTCCTTGCCCGCTTCAATCCCGAGGCGAACCTCGCCCATGGCCTTCTTTATCCGGCCGGCGCTCTTTTCCGGCGCGAGACTGGCGAGACTATCGTCCCGCGGCAGCTCGATATTGATCGAGACACGGTCGGCATAGAGCGCCGCTTCCTCCACCAACGCCGGGCTGGCCTCCGGAATAAGCTTGAGATGGATATAGCCTCGGAAGTCATGCTCGGTCCGCAACGCGCGGACCACCCGAACCATTTCCTCCATGGTGTAGTCGCCGTCGCGGATGATCCCCGAGGAGAGAAAAAGCCCCTCGATGTAATTTCGCTTGTAGAAGTTCAGTGTGAGATCGACGACTTCCTTCACCGTGAAGCGAGCGCGCGGCGTGTTGGAGGACACGCGATTTACGCAGTAAGCGCAGTCATAGATGCAGTAGTTAGTGAGTAGAATCTTCAGCAGCGAGATGCACCGGCCATCCGGAGCATAGGCGTGGCAGATGCCCATGCCCTGTCCAGATGATCCCACACCCTTGCCGCCGCGAGAGTCACGCTTTGTCGTGCCCGACGAGGCGCATGAGGCGTCGTACTTCGCGGCGTCCGACAGGACTTCCAATTTTCGGCGCAGGTCGAGGGAAGCCATGCGTCGATATAGAGTTCTTGATACGTTCCGTCCATGCGCGGGGAACTATATACTTTGTGGAACACGCCGCCGGTCCCGAGCCCTTGAGAGTTCTTTGGTGCGGTGGCAAATGGTCTAGCTTGATTTCCACCCCTTCGGAGACGTTCCATGAAGACGATCACCACCGTCCTGGCCATGACCATGGCTCTGTCCGCCGGAGCGGGAGCGGCCGACGCCGGGTGCCTCACCGGCGCGGCGGTGGGCGGGGTGGGCGGGCATTTCGCCGGCCATCACGCCCTTCTGGGCGCCGCGGCCGGCTGCGCCGTCGGCCACCACATGGCGGTGATGCATAAGCGCAAGCTGGCCGCGGAGCGAGCCGCCGCCCGCCACTAGGCCGAGTTCCGGCAGCGGCAAGAATAACTCCGCCCATCGGAACCTCGGCGGGTCGCCGGGGATTTGCGTAGCTTCAATTCTCAAACACCTGGAGACGACCTCATGAAGACGATCGCTGCCGCACTGGCCATGACCGTGGCGCTAACCGCCGGAGTCGGCGCGGCGAACGCCGGCTGCCTGACCGGAGCCGCGGTGGGCGGAGTGGGCGGGCATTTCGCCGGACACCACGCCCTCCTGGGCGCAGCCGCGGGTTGCGCCATTGGTCACCACATGTCGCATCGCCACCGCATGGCGGAAGGCTATTCGCACCATCATCACTGGTAGGCTATCATCTGCCGACTTGACGGTCACCGCGGTAGGGCGCCACCCTCCGCGGTGACTGCGTCATGTCCGGGAGAACGCAATGGCCGACGGCTCACTCGCCCCCTCGATTTCGCTCAGGGGCAAGGTTTCCGAGGAGGAATGGCAGGCGCGGGTCGACCTCGCCGCCCTGTATCGTCTCGTCGCCCTGTATGGCTGGGACGACATGATCTACACCCATATTTCGGCGCGTGTGCCGGGTCCGGATCATCACTTCCTGATCAACCCGTATGGCCTGTTCTTCGGCGAGATGACCGCCTCGTCCCTGGTCAAGATCGATCTCGAGGGAGGGATCCTTCAGGACACGCCGTATTTTATCAATCCGGCGGGTTTCACGATCCATTCGGCGATCCACGAAGCGCGGGAGGACGCGCATTTCGTCATGCATCTCCACTCGGATGCGGGGGTCGCGGTGGCGGCGCAGAAGGACGGCCTTCTGCCCATCAGCCAGCACGCCCTGATCGCTCTGCCTCGCCTGGCTTATCACAGCTATGAGGGCATCGCGCTCAACCATGACGAGAAGGTGCGGCTTGTCGCCGACCTCGGCGACAAGAACCTCATGCTTCTGCGCAATCACGGCACGCTGTCGGCCGCCAAGACCGCGGCCGACTGCTGGACCTGGATGTTCTACCTCGAGCGCGCCTGCAAGCAGCAGGTGATGGCGCTATCCGCAGGACGCGACAATGTGTTGATCGCGCCGGAGGCCAGTCACGTCGAGGTCCGCGCCCAAACCGCCCGCGGGATCGGCGGCGCCTTGGCTTGGCCGGGGTGCCTGCGTCGGCTCGATCGCGAAAACCCGGGCTACGACGCCTGATCTCGGGCCGCATCGCGGAGCCACGGTGACGCCGTCCCGCTCTGCCGGACTGGTTCTCGCCAGCGCAAGCCCCCGTCGTCTCGAACTCCTGGCGCAGGCCGGCGTCGTTCCGGATCTCGTCGACGCTATGGATATCGACGAAACGCCCCTCCAGGGAGAGGCGCCTCGTATGCTGGCCACGCGGCTTGCCGTCGCCAAGGCGAGGGCGGGCGCGGCGCGTCATCCTGGCCGCCATGTTCTTGGCGCGGATACGGTGGTCGCGGTAGGTCGAAGGCTGCTCGGGAAACCCGAGAGCGAGGACGAGGCGCGGGCGATGTTCGCGCTCATCTCGGGTCGCGGGCACAGGGTCTACACGGGCGTCGCGGCGGTCGCGCCGGACGGTCTAGCAGCGCACCGCTTGAGCGAGACACGGGTCAAATTCAAGCGATTGAATGAAACCGAAATGGCCGCCCTGATCGACAGCGGCCAGTGGCGCGGCGCGGCGGGCGGCTACCAGATTCAGAAACTGGGCGGGGCTTTCGTGACCAGCCTGATCGGCTCCTTCACCGGAGTTGTGGGCCTGCCGCTCTTCGAGACGTTGAACCTGCTTGAGGGCCTGGGGTATTGCGCCTGATGAGCGAGCGACGATTGTACCTGGATATCGGTTTTGGCGAGCGGCGAGGCGTCGTCACTTTGGACGGCCGCCCCGAACGGCTCCTGATCGAGCGAGATGGGGAGACGCTGTTCGCGAGAGCCGGCGCGCATCACGCGGCCCGCGTCCGGAAGATCGAGCGCGCGAGCGGTCTCGCGTTCCTCGATCTGGGCGAGGCCGGGGATGCGGTGCTCAATCTCGGCCCCGAAACCCACGGCCTGTCCGAGGGCGCGGCGATCGAGGTCGAGGTTCGCGCCGAGGCGCGGCACGGCAAGAGCGCCGTCGTCCGCTTCATCGGCGCCGCGGACGGCGATCCGCGACTACTCGAGCCGGCCGCGGGGTTGGAGGAGCGATTGAAGGCCTTTGCCGTCGGCGTGGAAATCCAGTCGGGAAACGTCGCGCGTTCCGTCGCCGATGGCGCGCGGGAGGAGGTCTTCGGATCGATCTATCCCCTGCCTGGCGGCGGCTCGCTGAGCATCGAACCAACGCGCGCTCTGATCGCCGTCGATGTCGATTTGGGTGATCGACCGGGCGCGGAGGCCAAGCGCGCCGCGCGCGCGGCCAATTTCGCCGCTCTGGGCGCGACCGCGCGCCTGTTGAGGCTGAAAGGACTGGGCGGGCTGGTTGTGATCGATCTGGTCGGCAGGGGGCATGACGCCCCCGCGCTGCTTTCCGCCGGCCGCGCCGCCTTCGCGCCCGACAACCCAGGCGTCGCCCTGGCGGCGATCAGCCGGTTCGGAACGCTCGAACTGACCGTCCCCCGGCGGGATCGTCCGACGCTTGAGATCTTGGCCGGGGAGGACGGCGCGCCGACGGCCCTGACCCTCGCGCTTGACCTGGTCCGATCACTGGAGCGGGAAGCGCTAGCCGATCCGGGCGGTCGGTACGAGGCTGTCGCCGCGTTCGTGGTCGCCACCGCGGCGGCGCCCGCGCTCGCGCTTCTGGTGGGCCGGGTCGGCGCGCGCGTGTCGGTGAGAGGCGAGGACGGTGTCGCGCCGGCGGCCACTAGGATCGGACGGGTCTGATGGCGCTGTGCCCGATCTGCAGCAAACCGAGCGTCGGGAGCTATCGCCCCTTCTGTTCACGGCGCTGCGCCGACATTGATCTTCAACGCTGGCTTGTCGGCCGCTACGCCATTCCGGCCAGCGACCCCTACGAGGACGAGGAAGAATCCGTCGTGCGTCACGACCCGGATTGATAGGGGTTCTGGACAGGCGCGCCGCCCCTGCTGTAGACCGCCCCCTCCCGCCTGACCGGGCGCGCCTGGGTAGCTCAGTTGGTAGAGCAGCGGACTGAAAATCCGCGTGTCGGTGGTTCGAATCCGCCCCCAGGCACCATAACTCCCTCTATCGCCCATGAGCGCCTCTCGGCGAGGCGGCAGCGCCCGATCGACAGGCATGGCGTACAAGCGCCCGACATAACAATTCTTCGCGACGCAGCATTTAATCGGCTAATCGCGGCTCTATCCGCCGCGCCTGCGGTAGCTTGATTAGTGTGCGCCGCAATATGATCGCTGTTCGCCGTTGTTCGAAGCGGGGCTCTTTCTTCGTTCGGACGCTTGACGCTGAAAAAATCGGTTGCCAAAGGGCGTCCACGCCAAGTCTAACGTGGCGGTAAGGCCAGGCGCGCGCATTCGATCGGCGGGTCGCCCTTGGAAATCATTGTCCTCGATCAAGCAGGAACCGTCGACCAGATGCTAACGAAACGATCCGCTCCCATCATCGGCCTGCTTGGCGCCCTGGCGCTCTTGGCCGGCTCCACGTCCCAAGCTCAGACCCCGGCCCCCGCGGCGGCCGCGGCCGCCCCCGCTGACGCCGCCGCGCCGAGCGCCGCGGCTCCCGCCGACTCCACCGCGCCCGCGGCCGTCGACGCCGAGGGCATGAAGGTTGGCGGCAAGCATTCCGGCAAGCTGACCCCGATCGGAATGTTCCTCGAAGCGGATCTGGTCGTGAAGGTCGTGATGATCGGACTGCTCGCCTGCTCGATCCTGTCCTGGACCCTTCTTGTCATAAAGCTGGTTGAGTTCCGCTCCCTGCGTCGGACCTCCGACGCCTTCCTCGAAACCTTCCGCGGCGCCAAGTCGATCAACGACATGGGCCGCATCGCCGAAAGCGAAGAGTTCGCCGGTAATCCGATGGCCGACATGGCCGCGGCGGCGGCTTCGGAGGTCGAGCTCTCGCGCCAGGCCGGTCTGTCCGTCTCCGGCGAACATCGCGGGACGACGATTACCCGCGCGTCTCAAGCGATCGGCGCGGTTCAGGCCTCGCTGGCTCGCCGTCTGTCGGGCGGCATGCAGTTCCTGGCCTCGGTCGGAGCGAACGCCCCCTTCATCGGTCTGTTCGGCACGGTCTATGGGATCATGAACTCCTTCATCGGGATCGCGAACACCAACACGACCAACCTCGCCGTCGTGGCGCCCGGTATTGCCCAGGCTCTGCTGGCCACGGGTATCGGCCTCTTCGCCGCCATCCCCGCGGTTATCTTCTACAACCTCTTCCAGACGATGATTTCGGCCTATGGCGCGCGTTCCGAAGGCTTCGTCGCCGAACTGATCAACGCCGTCTCCCGCCAGCTCGACAAGGGAGCCTGAGTCACCGTGGCCGCTAAACTCGGAGGAGCCGGCGGCGGCCGTTACGACGTCGCGCAGAACGCTTCGATCAATGTGACGCCTTTCGTGGACGTCATGCTGGTTCTCTTGATCATCTTCATGGTGGCGGCGCCGCTCGCTTCCGTGACGATCAAGGTGGCGTTGCCGCCCGCCGCCGCGAAGCCCGCGAAGAGCCCGCCGACACCGGTGTATATTTCCTTGAAAAAGGACGGTCGGGTCTATGTCGGCGACAATGCCTCGAGCATGGAGTCGCTTGGCGACGATGTGAAGGCGGCCGTTGGCGTTCGCAATCCCGCCAACGAGCGTATCTTCATCCGCGGCGACCAGGATGTATTGTACCAGGACTTCATGGAAGTGATGAACAAGCTTCAGGACAACGGGTTCTACAGCGTCGCCCTGGTCGGCGAAGATAAGTCGGGGCTCAAATCGTGACCGACAACAACGTCGCCCCCGCCGACCTCGATATCGCGCATCCGTCGCATAACCCGTTCGACCTTCCGCAGCCGCGCCGTAACAATGGCGTCATTATCGCTATTGTCTTCACCGTGCTGATCCACGGCGTCATCGGCTACTATCTCTACCAGTGGAAGTTTCAGGCCAAGTACCAGACCTATGCGGACGAGAAGACCGACGCGCAGCTGATCAAGCCGCCGCCGCCGCCTCCACCCCCGCCGCCGCCGCCGCCGCCGCCGAAGAACCTGCCGCCGCCGCCGCCCGTGCAGCCGCGTCCGCCGGTCGCCGTGCCGCTGAATGTGCCGGCGCCGCCGCCGCTTAATATCGCGCCCATAGCCAAGCCGCCCCCGCCCGCGCCGCCGGTTCTCGCCAATCCGGCGCCCCCGCCGCCACGTCCATCGGTGATCACCAAGCCCGACTGGGTTTCACGGCCTACTGGTGACCAGATCAGCCAATATTATCCAGAACGGGCGCAACGGCTCAATGTCAGTGGTCGGGCCGAGATTTCCTGCACGGTGACCGAGCGAGGGACCCTGACCAGCTGTTCAGTGTCTTCGGAAGATCCGGCCGATCAGGGCTTTGGCGGGGCGGCGTTGAAGTTGGCCCACATCTTCAAGATGCGCCCACAGACTCGCGACGGCGCCCCGGTGGGCGGAGCCACGGTGAATATTCCGATCCGCTTCGAGCTCGCGAAAGAATAGCCGCGCGAGCTTCGTCCAGAGGCCGCCGTTCCGACAGGTTCGGCGGCCTTTGCGCGTCTTGAACCCCGGCGCGCACTCGCCTAAACCCCGGTCCTTCGCGATAGGCCGCCTTAGCTCAGTTGGTTAGAGCGCTAGATTGTGGATCTAGAGGTCCTCGGTTCGAGCCCGAGAGGTGGTACCATCGCAAAAGGCTCGGCTAAGCCGACAAGCGCGCTTCAGCCGGGCCCGATCATGTCTTCCGCTCGAACGATCTGGTCGAACTCCAGCGCGGTGACATAACCTCCGCCCACTGCTTCCTCGCGAAGGGTCGTGCCGTTCTTGTGCGCGGTCTTGGCGATCTTCGCGGCGGCGTCGTAGCCGATCTTGGGCGCAAGCGCGGTGACGAGCATCAGCGAGCGGTCGAGGGCGGCCTTGATATTGTCGATGCGCGGCTCGATCCCGACAATGCAATGCTCCGTGAAGCTCTCCGCCGCGTCGGCCAGCAGGCGTGTGGACTGCAGGAAGTTGTAGGCCATCACCGGATTGAAGACGTTGAGTTCGAAATGACCGGACGCCCCCGCGAAGGTGATCGTCGCCTGATTGCCGAAAACCTGGGTGCAAGCCATGGTCATCGCTTCGCACTGGGTCGGGTTGACCTTTCCCGGCATGATCGACGAGCCGGGCTCGTTTTCCGGCAGCGCCAGTTCGCCCAGGCCCGATCGCGGCCCGCTGCCGAGGAACCGGATGTCGTTGGCGATTTTGAACAGGCTCGCCGCCACGGTGTTCAGCGCGCCGTGGCTGAAGACCATGGCGTCGTGGGCGGCCAAGGCTTCGAACTTGTTCGGCGCCGAGGTGAAGGGCAGACCGGTGATCTGCGCGATCTTGTCCGCCACCGCCTGGGCGAAACCCACGGGCGCGTTTAGGCCGGTGCCCACCGCGGTGCCGCCCTGGGCCAGCTGCATCAGCATCGGCAGCGTGTTCTCGATCCGAACGATGCCGTTTTCGACCTGCTGGGTGTAGCCGGAGAACTCCTGCCCAAGCGTGAGCGGCGTCGCATCCTGGGTGTGGGTCCGGCCAATCTTGATAATGTGAGCCCAGGCGCCCGCCTTGTCGTTGAGGGCGTTCCGCAGGGTCCGAAGCGTCGGCAGCAGGTGATGGATCAACTGCTCTGCCGCCGAGACATGCATCGCCGTCGGATAGGTATCGTTCGACGACTGGCTCAGGTTGACGTGGTCGTTGGGGTGGACCGGCGACTTCGAGCCGACCACGCCGCCCAGGAGCTGGATAGCGCGGTTGGCGATGACCTCGTTGGCGTTCATGTTCGACTGGGTGCCCGAACCCGTCTGCCAGACGACCAGGGGAAACTCGGTGTCGAGCTTGCCCTCCATGACTTCGTTGGCGGCCGTGACAATGGCCGCGCCGATCTCGGGATCGAGTTTGCCAAGCGCCATATTGGCCTCGGCGGCGGCGCGCTTGACGACGCCCAGCGCGCGAACAATCGGGAGGGGCTGCCTTTCCCAGCCGATCTTGAAGTTGTTCCGGCTCCGCTCGGTCTGGGCGCCCCACAGTCGGTCGGCGGGAACTTCGATCGGTCCGAAGGTGTCGGTCTCGGTGCGGGTTTGGCTCATGTCATGGTTCTGGGGGTTCAGGGCGCGAAGGTCGGCGCGTTCTGTCTGAAGGCGGGACCCACCCAGTATTGCGGCTCCGATCGCGGGCGCAGGCCTTCTTCGTCCTCGCGCGCCGCGACGCAGGCGCGGGCGCGGTCGGCGAGATCGAACAGGTTCGGCGCCGCCTTGAGCCCCTCGATCACGCAGGCGTCGAAATAGGGGTATTTGTCGCTCTCGCTGCACCCGAACGACGAGCGGTCGCGCCGCGCCGCCGTCAGAATGAAGCGATCGGGCCCTTTCAGCGCGGGAAGCGAGCTGCCGGAGAAGCAGGCCGACAGGATAATAGCGGTTGGACGCTCGCCACAGGCTTCAGAGACAAGGTTGGCCAACTTTGTCGGCGGCAGGATGGCGCCGTCCATCAGCAGACCCCGCGGAGAGCCGTGCGAGGTCAGATAAACGAGGCAGCCGCCGCGAGCCTTTCTGGCCAGTTCACCGAGCCTGAAAAAAACGGAGTCGGCCCGGCTCATGGAAGGCAGGCCCACCGGATCGCGGGTCGGCTGTACAGAAAATTCGGCGAGGTTCGCGCGCGAGAACCCTCGTTTCACCAGGAGGTCCGCGATGTCCCTGCGAGCGTTATCGAAGGTCTCGGTCCGCACGTCCGCATGGGCGGCGTGATTGTCTCCCGCGGCCACCACGACCGCCCAGTCGGCGAACGGCGTCGCGCAAGCCGGTCGCGCCAGGATCAGGACTGCCAAAAGACCGAGCAGACGGCGCATCGGCCTATTTATAGTTCGCAAACGGGGTGGGGATGGCGGTTCCGGTCGCCTTCGCCACCAGCCGCCCGTCCGCGTCATAAAGTTCGCCTTCGGTGAAGGCGATCGTGCGCCCCCAGCGGGAGACCCTGCCGACACCGCGCAGCGGACCGGCCTTGGCGGGGCGGTAGAAGCTGGTCTTCATCTCGGCGGTCGGCGCGACGTGGGTCATGCCGGAGGCGACCATGCAGGCGACCGACATGCATTCGTCCAGCATGGCGCAGAGATAGCCGCCTTGAACTTGCTTCATGGGATTGAGGTGGGCGTCCTCTCGCGCTTCGAACGCGCACTCCACCGATTTTTCGGCGCGATTCACCGCCAGGACCTTGAACCCGAGATTACGCGAGCCGCTTGGCGGATTGCGCGCCGCCTGAAAGCGAGCGAGCATCGCCGCATCGGTGGGCTCATCGACTACGGTGTCGGCCGTGAGAGCCTTGGTCATTTCTTTCGGAACTGATCGAGCGAGACGATCTTTGGACCGTCGTCGGCGACGTCGTCTCCGCTTCGACCATCCTTGGGTTTCACCAGTTTAGGCCCGGTCTTGGGAACACGCGGCGGAGCGGGTTCGACGACGAATTGCAAGAGATACTGCACGCTTGGATCGTAGAAGCGAGTAACGGCGCGGTACGGTATCGAGAGCGACTTGGGCTGGCCGCCAAACTGAAGGGTGACCGAAAAGCGATCATCGGCCGCCGCCAGATCCCAGAACTGGTTCTGCAGCACGATCGTCATTTCCTCGGGAAACCGCTCGAGAATTTCGTCGGGCGCTTCTACGCCCTCGGCGTCGGTGCGGAAGCTGATGTAGAAATGATGCTCTCCCGGAAGGCCGCGCGGTCCGGCGACGCGCGCCAAGGCGCCGCGCACGACACCCCTAAGAGCGTCCTGCTGGAGCGACTCGTAATCCATTAGATCTTCGGGTTTGTCGTCCTTAGCCATGGCGCGGAACCTAGCCGGGGGGAAGCGATAGGGGAAGGGGAGGGAGTCTTTGCAGCGCGGGTGTCCCGCCCGCTCTGGCTCGGGTCGGAAGGTGGGCGCCCGCCCGATCCCGGAATAAGTGGCGGGCTTCTGGCGCCAAGCGCCCCCATCTTGATGTTCAGAAGGCGGGCGCCCGCGCGATCCCGGAATAAGTGGCGGGCTTCTGGCGCCAGGCGCCCCCATCTTGATGTTCAGAAGGCGGGCGCCCGCGCGATCCCGGAATAAGTGGCGGGCTTCTGTTGCCAGGCGCCCGCCGGCCCCGCCTAACGCTGCTAAGACGTTAGGGCTTTAGGTCGAGATGACCGCACCGCTTACGCGGCGAGGGCATACTCTTGAGCGAAGTTATCGTTCGCAGTTAGATAAAGGCCCGGAACGGTGAGCCACGCCGAGAGAAAGCTACGCCTTTAGACGTCTGTCGATGCTGATCGGCCCCTCACATTCCCGCCGATAACGCAGGAGAAAGTTTGGTGGAGCCGCCGGGAATCGCACCCGGGTCCAGTCCGCTTATTACACGCGCGTTTATCTCCATAGTCCGGCGAACCGGACCCCCCTAAGATAGGACCATGGAGGCAAGATGAAAAGGGATGCGAATTCGTCGTTGACGACGAAGCCTGTACGTTGTAAATTTACGTCGTAAGAGTTTGAGGATCCGGCGATGAAGCTGCTTTGGAATTCCGGCAAGTTCCTGGCCTATGACATGGTCGCGAGCCTGTTTTTTATCGGCCTCTTCGCCGTGACGCACAGCATCCCGATTTCGGTCGGCGTCGGGATCGCGGTTGGACTGGCGCAGATCGGCTGGGATCTGGCCCGGCGGCGTCCGATCGAGGCGATGCAGTGGCTCAGCCTCGCCCTCGTGATCGTGGGGGGCGCCAGCGCGATCATCGCGCACGACATCCGTATCGTGCTGATCAAGCCCAGCATTGTTTACGTCATCGTCGGTGTGACCATGCTGAAGCGCGGCTGGATGAATCGCTATCTGCCCACCGAGGCGAAGACCTGGGTCCCGGACCTAGGGGAGCGCTGGGGCTACGCCTGGGCGGCGCTGATGTTCGCCTCCGCCGCCATCAACGCGGTGCTCGCCTTCAGCCTCACGTTTCTTCAGTGGGGCGTCGCGATGAGCGCATGGGCGCTTGGCAGCAAGATTGTCCTTTTCGCGATTCAATTCACGACGATGCGCGTGATCGGACGTCGGCGGGCCTTAAGCGCCATGGCGGGCGCCTCGGCGACATCCGCGGAGACAGTCCCGGCGTAATCGATCAGTTAGCGTCCGGCGCGCCGATGTCGGTCAGCGCCTTCCACTCGCCGGCGCTCGTCTTGCGCCATGTCGTCACATAGCGTCCGGTGATCGGCTTGATCCCGGGCGCGGTGAACGTCCAATCTCCGGTCGTCACCCCCATGTCACCGCTTTTAGAGCCAAAGGCGTTCACGGGCGTCCACGCCAGCTTGCTGCCGGCCGGATAGTTTTTGGCGGCCAGCGCGGCGATTGCCGTTCGGCCCCGCGTCGGCGGCCCCGCGTCGAAGAAAAGGCCGTCAGCCGCGTCCATTCCGTCGGGCACTCCCTTGGCGGGGCCGACATCGGCGACGTGTTTGGCCCAGGCCTCGTCCGCCGCGCGGACTTCGGCGGCGGTGCTCTGCGCCGTTGCGGCGAACGTCAGACCCGGCGCGAAGACCAGCAGCAACGAGGCTGTTCCGAGAAATCCTAGGCGTGCCAGCATGATGACCCCCTCCAGTTGCGGAACCTCAGGAGATCTCCGCCCCGCGCTCGATGGAGAGTACGCCCGTGCGGGAAACTTCGACAAGGCCCAGCGGCGTCATCAGCGAAGCGAACTTGTCGATCTTCGCCGGCGCGCCGGTAATCTCGAAAATGAAGCTGACCGTCGTGGTGTCGACCACGCGTGCGCGGAAGATCTCCGCCATCCTCAGCGCCTCGGCGCGCGCCGCTCCTTCGCCCTTGACCTTGATCAGGGCCAGTTCCCGCTCGGCGCTGTTGGGATCGGTGGTGATGTTGTGCACCCGCCGGGTGGAGACCATCTTCTCGAGCTGAGCCTCGATCTGCTGAAGAACCTGGGGCGTGCCGCGCGTGACGATGGTGATCCGGCTGGTATGGGCGCCGGGATCGGTCTCGGCGACGGTCAGGCTCTCGATATTGTATCCGCGCGCGGCGAAAAGGCCGACCACCCGGTGCAGAACGCCGGGCTCGTTGTCGACGATCACCGCGAAGGTGGCGAGGGCCTCGATCTCCTCGGCGTGACCCATGTCATAGGCCGAGGCCGGCGCATCCTGAACCTCGGTCATACGAGACCCTTTCCGGCGTCGTCGATCGCTTCGGAAAGATCGCCCTGGTCGTCGGCGAGGATCATCTCGTTGTGCGCCTTGCCCGAGGGGATCATCGGGAAACAGTTTTCCGCCCGCTCTACCCGGCAATCGACGATCACGGGGCGCGGCGTATCGATCATCTCTTCGATCACGTCGTCGAGCAGGGCGGGATCCTCCACGCGCAGCCCGACCGCGCCGAACGCCTCGGCCATCTTCACGAAGTCCGGCAGGCTTGCCGAATAGGAATGGCTATAGCGTTCGCCATGAAGCAGTTGCTGCCATTGGCGGACCATGCCCATCCATTCGTTGTTCAGGATAAAGATCTTGATCGGCAGGTCGTATTGGATCGCGGTGGCCATTTCCTGCATCGTCATCTGCACCGAGGCGTCGCCGGCGATATCGATGACCAACGACTTGGGATGGGCGATCTGGACCCCCACCGCGGCCGGCAGACCATAGCCCATGGTGCCTAGCCCGCCGGACGTCATCCAGCGGTTCGGCTTCTGGAACGGGAAATATTGCGCCGCCCACATCTGGTGCTGGCCGACTTCCGTGGTGATGTAGACGTCGCGTCCTCGGGTCAGAGCGGCGAGGCGCTGAACCGCGTGCTGCGGCTTGATCAAGGTCGTGGAAGGCCGGTAGCTCAGGCATTTGCGATCCCGCCATTTGGCGATCTGGCGCCACCAGGGTTTCAGATCGTCCGGCCCCCGCGCCTGGGCGTGCCCCTTCAACGCCTCGATCAGCGCCTCCATCGTCTGGCCCGCATCGCCCAGGATTCCGAGATCGGCGCGCACGACCTTGCCGATCGAGGAGGGATCGATGTCGATGTGGATCTTCTTCGACCCCGGCGAAAAGGCGTCGAGCCGACCGGTCACCCGGTCGTCGAACCGCGACCCAACGGCGATCATCACATCGCAATCGTGCATGGCGTTGTTGGCCTCGAAGGTGCCGTGCATACCCACCATGCCCAGCCACGCCGGATCGGAGGCGGGAAAGGCGCCCAGACCCATCAGGGTCGAGGTCACCGGCGCGTCGGTCATCAGGGCGAGCTTGCGCAAGGCCTCGCTCGCCGCCGGGCCGGCGTTGATCACGCCGCCGCCTGTGTAGAGTAGAGGGCGCTTGGCCCCCGCGATCATGGCCGCCGCTTCGGCGATGAGTCGCGGCGAGGGCGCGGTGCGCGGGCGGTAGTCGTGGATCGGCGCGGCGTCTGCCGGCCCGACATAAAGCCCGCTGGCGAACTGCACATCCTTGGGAATGTCGATGACGACCGGGCCTGGCCGCCCCGTGGTGGCGATGCGGAACGCCTCATGCAGCACGCGTGGCAGATCGTCGACCGACTTCACGAGATAGTTGTGCTTGGTGCAGGGCCGGGTGATGCCGACGGTGTCGCACTCTTGGAAGGCGTCCGTGCCGATGAGGTGCGTTGGCACCTGGCCAGTGATCACCACCAAGGGGATGGAGTCCATCAGGGCGTCGACGATGCCGGTGACCGCGTTGGTGGCGCCTGGACCGGAGGTCACCAGGACCACGCCGGGCTTGCCGGTCGAGCGCGCATAGCCTTCCGCCGCGTGCGTGGCCCCTTGTTCGTGACGGACCAGGACGTGGCGGACACGAGGCTCGTGGAACAGGGCGTCGTAGATCGGCAGCACCGCGCCGCCTGGATAGCCGAAAAGGTCCGTCACCCCCTGATCGACGAGCGCCCTCGCGACCATCTGCGCGCCGGTCATGGTTTCCAGCTTGGGATCGGCCTTGATCGTGGAGTGAGCGGTCATGATGGACTCGGTGAGTTTCGGGGCAAGAAAAAAGGCCCGCGAGGGGCCTTGTGTATCACGCGATCGAGGTCGGAGCGGCGCCTGTTCAGGCCACCGCCGACTTCGATCGCCGACTAAGTACGATGTGCGCGCGGCGCATGAGTGACTCCGAGGTTCAATCCTCCCTAGGGCTTGATCTCGCCGGGGTCAACGACGCGAGCCGCCTCACGCGACTGTTACGACCCTGAGATCCTTCGGCGCCGATTGCCGCCGCAAATCGCCGTCATCACCGTCCGGGTCGAAGTCTGAGTTCATGGGGTGTGCGATGTTGAAATCGGACAGGCGGGATGGCGTCGTCCACCGGATCGGCGTCCGCACCTTCGCCGACGGCTGGGCGGTGTCGGACGACGCTTTCGAAAACCCGCAGATCTTCCGGAGCGGAGCCCGCGCCGAGGACGCGGCGCGCAGTCTGGGCGCGCGTTTCGCGGATGCCGGCTATGCGAGCGAGATCACGATCTTTCTGCGGAACGGCGCGATCGCGGGGCGTTTCGTCTGCCGGACCAAGGGGCCGTAGTCCCACACTCATCGAACCCGGCTCAGCGCCTTCCCCATTCTGATCAGCGGCACCCCGACACCGATCGCCGTCGTGGCGGCCACCCGCTCGATCTCTTCGTAGCCGCGCGCCCGATAGAGCGGTTCGCCGGACAGGGTCGCCATCAGTTCCGCGCGCGTGAAGCCCGCTTCGGCGGCGGCGGCTTCGCAGATCGCCAACACGCGTCCACCAACGCCGCGCCTGGCGAGATCGGGATCGGTGTACATGGCGCGGATCCGCGCCGGCTCGGTGGCGGGGTCGAGGCGGCGAGCTTCGCGCGCGACCTGGCTCGCATCGCCGCCGTAAAGCGTGGCGCGCCAGCTCCAGCCGCCGCAGCCGGCGAGGCGGCCATCGTCCTCGACCAGAGCATAGGTGCGGTCGGCGATCAGCTGGGTGTCGAGGCCCATCACCGCGTGGCTGGCGGCGATCTGGGCGTCGTCGAGAAAGCCCTTCTGCAATTCGGCGATGGCCCGGCTCATCAGCGCGGAGATCGCCGGGATATCGGCTTCAGTCGCCCAACGGTCCCTCATCATCGCCAAGCGTCGAGCGTGGGACCGAGCGCCGTCTTGAGCGGCGTCAGCCAGGGTTCGAACTTCCGCCATTGCTCCAGGCCGTCGCGGAAAATCGGGCGGCGGACCTGTTCGGAGCTGACCGTGCGCACGGCGCGAGCGTTGCGGTGAAACTCGAGACAGCCGGGCTCGAAGTCGAGGCCGCAGTATTCCAGCAGCCGCCGCACCTCCGTCTCGGTGTCCTCCACCATACCTTCGTAGATCACCCGATGGATCCGGCGGGGCAGCACCGCTTCGAAATGGGCCACAAGGTCCACATAATCGCGGTAGTAGCGCCCGAGGTGATCGAGATCGTAGGAGAAGTCCGTCCCTTGCGCGAAATGCTGTTTGAAGGCCGAGAAGCATGATCCCATCGGATGGCGCCGCGCGTCGATGATCCTGGCGTTCGGGAGGATCAGGTGGATCAGGCCGATATGCTGGAAGTTGTTCGGCATCTTGTCGACAAAACGGGGTTTGTCCGCCTTTCGATAGACCCTGGTGCGTTCCAGATAGAGCTCGCCCAGATCACGACGGCGATGGGCGTCCAGCGCAAGGCAGGTCTCCGGATAGGGGCTGAGCATCTCGGTGATAAACCGCAATTCCGGCAATTCCATCGTGCCCTCCACTTGCGTGTGGCTGGCTAGGATCTGCTCGATCAAGGTCGATCCCGAGCGTGGCAGGCCGACGATGAAGATCGGCGCGTCGGATGCCGCGCCGCCGGCGCCCTTCTCGGCGAAGGCCTCGCGGGTGAAGAGCGTTTTAACGCCCGCCACGAACCGGGTCAGGACCTCGGGATCGTATCGCGATGCCCGCAGCGTGGCGCCGCGCGTGTAGTGGGCGAAGGCGTCTTCGTGGTCGCCCCGGTCCTCCAGCGCTTTTCCGAGGGCGTAGTTCAGATTGACCCGGTCTTCCGCGCTCAGCGTCGCGCGCTGGAGCAGGGCGGTCATCGCCGCTTCCTCCTCGGCGGAGAACGCGGCGGTCTTGAGATTGGCGAGGCTCCAATAGGGTTCGCCCACCGACGGCGCGAGGGCGATGGAACGGCGGTAGGCGGCCAGGGTCTGCTCGCGCCGACCCACGGTGCGCAGGGCGTGGCCGAGGTTCAACCAGATCTTCGGTTGGCTGGGGGCATCGGCGGCGAGCGATTCGTAGACCTCGACCGAACGCTCCGTCTCGCCGATGAGACCTAGGCAGGCGGCTGTCAGATTGCGATAGGCAAGATCGTTCGGCTCGCGTTCCAGCAGGGATTCCAGGTGGCGCAAGGCGGCCGGCGCCTTCTGTTGCCGAAAAAGGGCGTCGGCCAGCGCGTAGCGCGCGCCGCTGTGCGTAGGGTCGATCTCCAGCGCGCTGCCAAGGAGCGTTTCCGCGTCGGCGAAACGGCCGTGTCGCAAAAGGATGTCGGCCATCAAGCGGAGGGCTTCGGCGTCGCGCGGGTTGGTCAGAAGATAGGCGCGCAACGCCGACTCGGCGTCGACGTAGCGGCCCTGGAAGACGGCGTCGGCCGCGAGGCCAAGAGCCGGATTGCGGATCATCGCTCTGTCGTGATGGGCGAAGGCGGCGTCGGCGGCGGCCTGATCGCCCCGCGCGAAATAGATGTCGCCCAGAGCGCGCCAAGCCTCGGCCAGATCGGGCCTCAAGGCCACCGCATGGCGCAGGGCGGAAATCGCCCCCCCGATCCGATCTTCTCCAGCCAGGGCCGCGCCCAACTCGTATTGGGTGATCGCCGCCCGGGGATAGGCCTCGGCGAGGGGTTGAAGAACCTTAAGCGCCGCGTCCAAGTCGCCAAGCCGACGGTGGGCCGATCCCAGCACCAGCAGGGCGCGCGGATCGCGGGGCGCGACGCGCAGGATCGCCTGGGCTCCGTCACGCGCGGCCGTTGGATCGGTCCCGAGGATCGCCGAAACCCTAGCGACCTCCACGTTCAGCGCCGCCGGGGACGTCATCGTCGTTGGGGCCACGCCGCTGGACATAGCCGTTGATATAGCAAAACCCGTTGGTCATACCGCAATGGCCGTTCGCGCTTTTCGCGGACTTGTCGGACCCGTCGATGAAACTGCGCGTGCGCTTCCTGCAACTGCCCGTAATATTCGACGCGGAGCGCTTGGCGCGCGAGGTCGCGGCCATTCCCGAGGCGGCCTGGCGGCCGCATCCCCAGGGCTATCCCGGCAACGACGCGCTGACGCTGATTACCGTGAACGGCGACCCGTACAGCGACGCGCGAAATGGCCCGATGGGGCCAACAGCGCACCTTCTGGCCTGCCCCTACCTGATGCAGGTTCTAGAGGCGCTCGGCGCGACGTGGGGACGCTCGCGTCTCATGCGGCTGTCGGGCGCGGCGGAGGTCACGCCGCACGTCGACACCGACTACTATTGGCGGGATCACATGCGCGTCCACGTCCCGATCGTGACCCAGCCCACGGTGCGCTTTCTTTGCGGCGGCGAGGCGATCAACATGGCCGCCGGCCAATGCTGGATCTTCGACACCTGGAGCCTGCACAGCGTCCATAACGACGCGACGCGGGCGCGTATCCACCTCGTCGCCGATACCGTCGGTGGCGCGGGCCTGTCGACCTTGATCGAGCAGGCCCGCCCGGCGGGCGTCCCGATCGACGGCTGGTCGCCCCGTCTGGTCGAGCCCCGCGACGGTGCCGCGCCCTGCCTACCCTACGAGAGCCGCAACGCGCCCACGGTGATGACGCCGTGGGAACTGCGCGATCACGTCAGCTTCCTGATGAGCGAGCTGGCGCAGGTCGGTCCCCAGACAGGCGCGGCCGGGCAGATCCTGATGCGACTGCGCAACAACTGGCACGGGCTCTGGGCTCGGTCTGGAGACGACGCGGTCGCGTGGCCGGAGTACGCCGCCCTCCTCGAGGAGGCTTGGCCCCAATTGGAGGCGGTGGGCGTCGGCGCGATCCCGTTGAAAAACGGCATGTCGTTCGGTCGCTGCCTGCGCGCGTTGGTTTTCGAATCCGCGCTCGGTGGGCGCTCGACGGGGATGGATATCGAATCCAGGGCCGCGCCTGGGGAAGCGAGCGCCCGCAAGGCTCCCGCCGCTCGTCATGGCCGCGATCCGATATTCGACCGGCCGATCTTCATTGTCAGCCCCCCGAGATCGGGATCGACTCTGGTCTTCGAGACGCTCGCCGCCGCGCCGGCGTTGGCGACGATCGGGGGCGAGTCCCACACCCTCATGGAACAAATCCCGGCGATCAATCCCGCCGCGCGCGGTTGGGACTCCAACCGGCTGAACACGGCCGATGCCGATCCAGCCACCGTCGCGACCCTGCGCGGACGTTTTCGCCAAGCCCTCCGATTGCGGGATGGAACGCCCATCCCGCGTGATCCGGTCAGGATGCTGGAAAAGACGCCCAAGAACGCCCTGCGCATCCCGTTTCTGGCCGCCGCCTTTCCCGAGTCGCGCTTCATCTATCTCCACCGCGATCCGCGGCCCACCTTGGCAAGCATGATTGAAGGCTGGCGTTCGGGCCAGTTCAGAACCTATCCGAATCTCCCTGGCTGGCGTGAGCCCGAGTGGTCGTTCCTTCTGACGCCGGGTTGGCGCGACCTGATCGGCTCGCTGCTCGAAAGCGTCGTCGCCCATCAGTGGGCGACGACCATGAGCATTCTCCTCGGCGATCTGTCGGCCCTGCCGCGCGATCGCTGGCTAGGTGTTCGCTACGAGGCTTTCATCGCGGCGCCCGAGCGCGAGATCGCGCGCATGGCTTCGGCGCTGGACTTCGCCTGGGATCGAGCGCTCGGGGCTTTGCCACTCTCGCGCCACACGTTGACACCGCCTCGCGCCGACAAATGGCGCGTTCACGAGGGTGAGATCGAAACGACGCGGTCGGTCTGGGAGCCCCAAGAGGCCCGCGCGGCAGCCATGATCGGCTGAACGAAAAAGCCCCTCCCGATGACGGGAGGGGCTCAATCTGTCGCGTTGGCGAATAGGGGGCGCGAGGCTCCCTATCGATATCAGAAGCTCACGACCACCCGGCCGTAGTAGTAGCCGCCGTTGCCGCCATAGGGCGCGAAAGCATAGGGCACGGAATGGACGCGACCACCGGCGTTGACCGGAGCCCTGGTCGGGATCTTGTCGAACAGGTTGTTCGCGCCAACGTCCAGTTTGATCGCCGGGGTAAAGCGATAGCCGAGATCCAGATCTGTAATGCCCGTGGTGCCCAGTTGCTCGAACAGCGAGTTGTTCGCCGAAAACTGCCGGGTCGGACCATAGATCGTCTCCCGCAGGTTCGCGCTGAAGTTATGCCAGGTGTAGTAGGCCTGAAGAATAACCTTCTCTCGTGGCGTCGCCGTCGTGAGCGCGCTGGCGGAGTTCGGGGTGAAGAAGGTGGACTGCGAGCCGATCGTGCCTGGCGGCGGGTTGAGGTTGGTTACGGCCGCGGGAAGAGGAGGGGTTTTGGTCAGCTGAGTCTTGTTGTAGTTGGCGCCGACTGTCCAATCGATGTGGCCGTAGTCGCCGAAGTCAGAGGCGTAGTTCGCCGTCAGCTCGATCCCGTCCGTCCGCGTATTGGCGGCGTTGGCGAACGTCGCAATCCCGGTATAGCTCAATCCCGTGTCCAGAACGACGCCGCGTTGCGCGATCGCGTTGAGAACCCCTTGAGAAATGATCGAAGCTGAACCGGCCGTGCAGCAGGTGCCGTAGATGAAGCCGCTGACCAAAATGCGTCGGTGGATGTTGATCTGGTAGGCGTCGACCGTGATCTGGAGGTTTTCGATCGGATGGGCGACGAAGCCGACGCTGTAATTCTGCGAAAGCTCTGGTTTCAGGGGTTGGAAGCCGGCGAACTGGGCCGCCGCGGAGTTCGGCGGAAGCTGCACTTCAGCCGAAAACGGGCTGACGTTGGTGCCCGAATAGTGTTCTTCCGCCAAGGTCGGCGCGCGGAAGCCGTTGCTGACCGTGGCGCGGAGCGCGAACTGGGGGTTGAAGTCGTAACGGACCGTCGCCTTGCCAACCTCGGTGTCGCCGAAATCGCTGTAGTGTTCGTAGCGACCGGCCAGATCGACGTGCAGGTTTTTGATCGGGTCGAGCGCGAGGTCGATGTACCCGGCGTAGTTGGTGCGCGAGAAATCACCCTGGTCTTGCGGGAGATAACCCGAGAAGGACTGCGCTCCGCCGCCGATGTAGGAGGTGGGCTCGCCCTGGCCGATGCCGTAGGTGTCGCGGCGATATTCGGCGCCGAAAGCGACGCTAAGCGGTGAGGCCATGTTCACCGAGAAGTCACGGCTGAAGTCGGCGCTCAAGGTCAGCTCGGTGCCCTTGTAGGACCCATCATAGAAGCTGGTCTGGGGCACGATCGGCGTGGCCGACAGAGCTTGATCCTGCGCGAAGACGAAGGCGTTCGCCGAATCGACCGTATAGACCTGTTCGCTGTTGCCGCCGTAGGTCGCCGACAGGTCGTAATGGAAGGTATCGACCGTGCCGCGGAAGCCGCCGGTGATCGAATAGTCCTTTTCGTCGAACTTTTCCTTGGGATCGAAGCCGATGGGCAAGGGATAGACCGTGACGCCCGTGGACGTGACGCCGCTGATTTTGCTGGGCGTCCGATAGTTTTCAAAGTGCTGCGCTTCCCGGTAGCCGTAGCTGCCGATCGCGTAGAGTTCGATCTCGTCGGTCAGGTTGTAACCGGCGCTCACGAAGGCGTTGTAAATATTGAATTGCGGGTCGCCGTACAGTTGGTTCTCGTGCGGGTAGGCGGGAAATTTGGTGACGTTGGAATTGGGAAACGTCAGGCCGGCCTTGAGCGAGCAGTCGGCGTTCTGGAAACGGGAGTCGCCGCAGCCCTGGACGCTGAAGTCGTGGTAGCGATTCTCGAGGGTGACGTTGAAGTAGCCCTTGTCGCCGATCTTGAAGCCTTTGTTGATCGAGATCGCCCCGGTCGCGCCTTGGCCGCTGTAGTACTGGCCACCCGTGAGTGAGAGGCTGCCCGTAGTCCCCTTTTTGGTGATGATGTTGATGACCCCGGCGATGGCGTCGGTGCCGTACTGGGCGGCGGCGCCGTCCGTCAGGACCTCGACGTGGTCGATGGCCGCGATCGGGATAAAGCTGAGGTCGGTCGTCGCCGAGCCGGAGTAGGGGCTGCCGCCGTCGACCGCGAGGTTCGCCGTGGCGTGGCGCCGCTTGCCGTCGACCAGGACCAGGGTGTCGTTCGGGCTGACGCCGCGCAGGGCGGCCTGGATATTGACGGCCGCGGAGTCGCCGCCATTGGCTTGGATGTTCAAGGACGGCACGCTGGTGGCGAGAGACTGCGCGAGTTCGGTCGCGCCGGTCAGCGTGAGGTTGCGAGCGCCGACCACTTGGATCGGCGCGGCGCTGTCCTCGGCCTTGACCCCGATCTGACGGGTGCCGGTGACGATCACCTCGGAAATGGTGTTCGAGCCCGGCGTCGCATCCGCCGCATAGGCGGCGCCCGCGCACAGAAAGGGCAGCAGGCTTGCGCCCGCGAGAAGGTTCTTCATGATTCAGTTCCCCGAGACGTTGATTCTGATTTTTGGAATCTGGAAGGTGGTTCCTTCTTGTAACCGAACCTTTAAGGGAAGCGTTCGGAGATGAAATCGATTGTGCTGTGGTGAATTTTTGGCGCGGGCCGTTACAAAGGCGCCACAAGTCTCGTGGTGCGCGAAATTGCGACAAGAGGGCTGAAAAGTTGCTGTCGAACTCTTTTTTTCGAGCCTGTGCTTTTAGCGCCTCGATTCTCGCCGCATCCGCCTCGACGGCCGGCTTTTCAGCGTCTGGCGCCGCCGCCGTCGCGCGGTCCACCGCCGGTATGGTCGTCACCTCCCAGCATCACGCCACCGATGTCGGGATCGCTGTCCTCCGTCAGGGTGGCAACGCGATCGACGCGGCCGTGGCCGTCGGCTACGCGCTCGCGGTCGTTCACCCCTGCTGCGGCAATATAGGCGGCGGCGGGTTCATGATAATCCACACCGCCAAGGGCGAGAACGCCTTCATCGATTTCCGTGAGCGCGCGCCGCTCGACGCCACCGCCGACATGTATCTGGACGCCTCCGGCAAGGTGGACGCGAAGAAGAGCCTGGACGGCTATCTCAGCGTAGGCACGCCTGGAACGGTCGCGGGTCTCGAGTACGCCCGGCGTCACTACGGCAGCGTTGATCGCGCCGCTTTGATCGCGCCCGCCATCAGGCTTGCGAAGGAAGGCTTCGTCCTGGAGCCGCAGGATGTCGAACTGCTCGGACAACACACAGGAGACTTTCGCAAGGACCCCGCCGCCGCCGCTGTCTTCCTGAAGAAGGGCGCGCCGCTGATTGTCGGCGATCGGATCATCCAGGCCGATCTCGCCAAAAGCCTCGGCCTGGTCGCCCTCGGTGGGGAAGAAGCGTTCTACAAGGGCGCCATCGCCCGCGATATCGTGGCGGCGTCGAAAGCGAATGGCGGTCTGCTGACCATGGCGGACTTCGCGCAGTACCAGGCCGAGCGGCGCTCTCCGGTGGCCTGTGATTATCGCGGCGCGACGATCCTTCTGCCGCCGCCGCCCAGTTCGGGAGGCGTGACGATCTGCGAGATGTTCGGTCTCCTCTCGGGAGTCGACAAGGCGAAGCTTCGTCCGGGAACCGCGAGCGCGATCCACTTCCTGACCGAAGCGGCGCGCAGAGCCTATTTCGACCGCAACAGCAGTATCGGCGACCCCGATTTCGTGACCGACCCCACCGAGCGCCTTCTGTCGCCCGCCTATCTCGCCAAGTTGCGCGCGACCATCAGCGACGATCACGCCACACCTTCGGCCAGCCTTGGCGTGGTCGGCGCGCCGCCCGAGAACCACCAGACCACGCATTATTCGGTGGTCGATCGCTGGGGGAACGCCGTGGCCGTGACCTACACCCTCAACGATGGCTTCGGCGCCAAGGTCATCGCCGGCCGGACGGGAATCCTACTCAATGACGAGATGGACGACTTCACCGCCAAGCCGGGTTCGCCCAATGCATACGGGCTGATACAAGGCGCCGCCAACGCCATCGCGCCCGGCAAGCGTCCGCTGAGTTCGATGGCGCCGGCCATCGTTCTGGACAAGGATCAGGTGGTTTGGGTGCTCGGCGCGCCCGGCGGCGCCCGGATCATCACCACGGTCGCCGGGGTGATCTCTAATATCGTCGATGGCGGGATGAACCCGCAAGCGGCCGTCGACGCTCCGCGTTGGCATCATCAATGGCTGCCGGATACGATCGGCCTCGAGGACGGCGCCTTGCCGGCCGATCAAGTCGCCAAGCTGTCGACCATGGGTCACAAGGTCGAAACCTTGCCTGACTGGGGCTCTGAGAACGCGGTGGAGTTGATCGGGGTCAGCCGCGGCGCGAAGGGCGAACTCGCCTTCGAGGGCGTCAACGATCGCCGCGCTCCGTCGGGGTCGGCGGGCGGGCCGTAAGGCTTCGGCTTCGCGTCTCCACCGGCCGCCGGTCAGGGGATCGGGGTTCCCGCCGACGCCGGCTTGGAGCCGTCGAGATAGGTGGTCGCCCACGGTCCGCTCGCGACGCCGATGATGATGGTGTCGATCGTCGCGCCATCGAAGTGGTGCGCGCCGCCGGGGACGATCACATAGCTGCCCGCCGGATAACGAGCGGCCTTCGAGACGTCGATGGTGTCTCCGTACCGATGCCGAGCGCGCCCTTGGCCACGAAGATCCGCGCGGTCGTGCTGTGCCAATGCGGGGAATCCCACACGCCCGCGGGTATGAAGAAGGCGTAGGTGAACGACCGGTCCGGCGCGTCTCGCGAACCTTCCAATAGGGCGTACCGCGTGCCGTTGGCCGCCCGCGACTGCCAGGGGATTGACGCGAGCGTCCAGGCGACTGGGCGAACGGTTTGCGCTTGCGCGGTGTCGAGGCCGGCGATCATCGCAACGAATATCAATGGTTTCATCGGCCCCTCCAGTCCGGGCAGGGTCGTAGATCGGCCGGGACCTGTCTGGCGGGATTCGGACGTCGCACGGGCTAGGGAACAGCGCGCCCCCAATCCAACGCCTGATGCCGGAACCAGGTCACCTGCCGCTTGGCGTAGCGGCGGGTGTCGCGTTGGGCGAGAACGAGGGCTTCGGTGAGGCCGATCTCACCGCGCAGATGGGCCGCGAACGGGATGACGCCGAGCGCCTTCATGGCCGGAGCGTCCGCCGGGAGGTGGCGCTGGGCGAGCCGGGCCACCTCGTCGAGCGCGCCGGCGTTCACCATGGCGCGCAGGCGTGCGTCGAGACGTTCGTTGAGGTCCGCTCGATCCGGATCGAGCACCACGCGGGTCCACGGGGCGGGCTCGGGCGCCGTGGTCCCGGCCTGCCAGGCGCTCAGCGAGCGGCCCGTCGCGGTGAAGACTTCCCAGGCCCGGGCGAGGCGTTGGCCATCCCCGGCGGCGATGCGGAGGGCGGCGTCGGGATCGACCGCCGTCAACCGCTCGCGAAACGCCGCCTCGCCCAGCCGCTCCAACATCGCCTGGCTCTCGGCCCGCGCCTCGGCCGGGATTGCCGGGATGTCGGCTAAGCCCTGGGTGAGCGCCCGGAAATACAGCCCCGTGCCGCCGACCACGATCGCGGGCCGTCCGCGCGCCGCGATCTCCGCCAGCACCGCTCGCGAGGCCGTCAGCCATCGGCCCACCGACCACGCCTCCTCCGCGTCCGCGACGCCGAACAGATGGTGAGGGACTTCGGTTTCCTCCGCTTCCGTCGGCCGGGCGGTCAGTATCCGCAGATCGCGATAGACCTGCATCGAGTCGGCATTGACGATCTCGCCGCCGTGTTCGTGCGCCAGACGCAGAGCCAAGGCGCTCTTGCCGCTGCCCGTTGGTCCGCCGATCAACCAGCCGGGAGACTTGCTCATCGCTCGACTTTAGTCGCTTCGTGCCGCCATGCCTCGATTTTCGTACGCTCTCGCTTTGCTGGTGGCCATGATCCTGAACACCCGCGCCTTGGCCTATGACGCCGCCAACAAGTCGATCGTGGAGATCGAAGGCGATCTTGCGGCGGGGCGTGTCACCTCCGTCGAACTTGTGCGTGACTACGAGACCCGGATCGCGCGCTTCGATCCGCTGCTGCACGCGGTGATCGTCGTCAATCCGGACGCGATGGTTCTGGCCAAGCGCGCGGACCTCGCGCGCGCCGCCGGCGCGCCGCAGGGCCCCCTCGCCGGCATCCCCATTCTGGTCAAAGACAATATCGAGACGGCCGATCCAATGCCGACCACCGCCGGTTCACTGGCGCTGAAGGACAACCTCACCGGGCGGGACGCCTCCATGGTGGCCCGGCTCCGCGCGGCGGGCGCGATCATCCTGGGCAAGACCAATCTTTCCGAATGGGCCAATATCCGCTCTCCTCACTCCATTAGCGGCTGGAGCGCGGTCGGCGGCCAGACGCGCAATCCCTATGATCTTCGGCGTTCGCCATGCGGCTCCAGCGCGGGGTCCGGCGTCGCGGTCGCCGCCGGCTTCGCCGCCGCGGCGATCGGAACGGAGACCGACGGATCGATCACCTGCCCAGCTTCCGTCAACGGCCTTGTGGGTCTGAAGCCGACCGTGGGACTGGTCTCCAGGGCGCGGGTCATCCCGATTAGCCATACCCAGGACACCCCCGGCCCGATGACGCGGACGGTCACCGACGCCGCGCTGCTTCTTGAAGTGATGGCGGGAGGCGACGACGAAGACCCCGCCACGGCGACGGCGCCGGCGCGGGACACCGGATACCGCGGAGGCCTGAAGCCCGGTGCGCTGCGCGGCGCCCGGATCGGTGTCATGCGTTTCGCCGCCGGTTTCCATCCGGCGACCGACGTGGCGTTCGAAAGCGCGCTTGAGATCCTGCGCCAGGCCGGCGCCACCCTGATCGAGATCGCGGACTTTCCGCGCCGCGCCGAAATCGGCCCGCTGGAAACGCTGATCCTCCACACCGAATTGAAGGCGGATCTGGCGGCCTACCTCGCGACCACGGATGCGAAGCGGGTTCCTGTCCGCAGCCTTGCCGATCTCATCGCCTTCAACCGAACTCAAACGAAGGCGGAGATGCCCTTGTTCGGTCAGGAGACTTTCGAAGCGGCGGAGCAGACGCTTGGCCTGGAGAACGCGGGTTATCTCAAGGCCAAGGCGGACGCGCATCGATTGGCCGGACCCGACGGGATCGACGCTCTGCTCGCGGCCAACAGGGTCACGGCCCTTGTGGCGCCGACGCTGGGTCCGCCGGGGTTCATCGACCCGGTGCTGAAGGACCGGTACGTCGGGGGCGGGGCCGGATCGATCGCCGCCGTCGCCGGCTACCCGCACCTCACCGTGCCGATGGGCCAAGTGAATGGGTTGCCGGTTGGACTTTCCTTCATCGGTCCCGCTTGGAGCGAGGCGACGCTGCTCGGCTATGGCTACGCGTACGAACAAGCGTCCCATGCGCGCCAGCCGCCTTCACTGGAGGCTCTGGGCGCGCCATAGAGGAACGACGACTGCCAACGGCGAGGAAACGAATGGACGAGCGAAAAGGCCCACTCGACGGCGTGCGCGTGGTGGATCTCACCCAGTTCGTGCTCGGACCATATGCGACACAGACCCTGGGCGATCTCGGCGCCGACGTGATCAAGGTCGAGGAGCCCAGCGGCGACCGCCAGCGAGGCAATGGCAAGGCCCCGAACTCGAAAACCATGGGGCCGGTCTTCATTGCGCTCAATCGCAACAAACGCTCCATCGCCCTCGACCTCAAGACCGAGCCCGCGAAGCGCGCCCTGCGCAAGCTCATCGCCACCGCCGACATCTTCATCCACAACATGAGGCCCGAATCCATTGCTCGGTTGGGCTTCGGCTACAAGGCGGTCGCGGCCATCAAGCCGGAGATCATCTACGTCGAAGCCATGGGCTACGCGCCGGAGGGGCCTTACGCCGGACTGCAGGCCTTCGACGATCTGATCCAGGCGGCGAGCGGCGCGAGCGGCCTGACCGGCCTTGTCGAACCCGGGCTTCCGCTGCGTCCCCTGCCATCCATTGTCGCGGACAAGACGTGCGGCCTTTTCGCGGCCATCGCCTCGCTCGCGGCTCTGCGTCACAAGGAGCGGACCGGAGAGGGGCAATACGTCTGCGTGCCGATGTTGGAAACCTTCACCGGCTTCATCATGGCTGAGCACCTCTACAACCAGACCTGGGTTCCGCCGACCGGCAAGTTTGGTCACACCACGACGATCACCCCCTACCGCAAGCCGGTCGCCACAGCCGACGGTTGGCTGATGGTGATGCCGGCGAACCAGAGACAGGCGGCGCGGTTCTTCGAACTGGGCGGCATCCCGGAGGCCTATGAAAGCGAGCGCTTCCAGTCCGCCGAGGGCGCCGCCGGCAAGGTTGCGGTCTACAACGCCATGCTCGCGGAGGCGGCGGCGACGCGAACCACCGCCGACTGGATGAAGACCTGCGCCGAGAACTCCATCCCCGCCATGATCGCCCATACGGCGGCCGACGTGATGAACGATCCGCACCTGAACAAAACGCTCTTCGAAACCCGCCACATCGAGGGGGAGGGCGATTATCGCGCCATGCGTCCAGGCCTTCGCTTCGCCCGCAGCCCGGCAACCATTCGCCGCGAACCGCCGGAGGTCGGCCGCGACACGGCCGAAGTTCTCGCGGAACTCGGCCTAGCGCCCGAGGAGATGATGCCATGAGCCACGACGCCGAGGTCCTCTACGAGGTCTCCGATCACGTTGCGACACTCACGCTCAATCGTCCCGAGCGGATGAACACGATCTCCACCCTGATGCTCGACGAGATCACCCGGCGTTTGATCGAGGCCGACGCCGATCCGGAAGTCCGGGTGGTGGTCCTTACCGGCAAGGGCCGCGCCTTCTGCGCCGGCCTCGATCTGGCGCAAGCCACAAAGGCTGGCGACGGCCTCGGCCTCAATGCAGCTGCCTCGACCAACCTCGATCTACGTCAGACTCCCCCCACGGTGATGTTCAATATGGGCACGCCGACGATATGCGCGTTGAACGGGTCGGCCGCCGGCTACGGTCTCGACATGGCGCTCGGCTGCGACATGCGGATCATGGCCGACGGAGCGAAGCTGGCTGTGGCCTTCGTGAAGCGCGGCATTCTTCCCGAGAGCGGCGGAACCTGGTTCCTCCCGCGATTGATCGGCTGGGCCAAGGCCGCGGAAATCGTCTTCACCGGCCGCACCCTGGCCTCGGCGGAGTGTCTGGAACTGGGTCTTGTCTCCCGCGTCGTCCCCGCGGAGGACGTTCAGGCGACCGCCCGCGCCCTGGCTCTCGAGATCGCCGCCAACGCCCCGCTTGCGGTCCAGGCCGCCAAGCGGATGATGCGGATGGGTCTCACCGAAGGATTCAACGACCACGTGCACCACGTGTTTCTGCAGCTTCTGCCCTTGCTCCGCACGGCCGACGCGAAGGAAGGGATGGTCGCGTTCATGGAAAAGCGCGCGGCGGTGTTCGAAGGGCGATGAGATTGTTCGAACGCGGGTCGTCCGAACGCGAAACGGATTTACGATTTAAAGGGACGTGGCTCGCCAACTCGACTTGTCGAAGTGCTCCCCGGGCTTCAGTCTCGCTTTCCGGCCTGGGGCCGCCTCCGCGGGCGGGGACTAGACGAAAGCCCGACGCCGTCCCCGGGTCGACCGCACGGCCGCGCCGATTCCCGCCAAACCGATCATCATTAGCGCCCAAGTCGCCGGTTCGGGGGTCCCAGCCTTGAAAGTGTTCGCCCCGCTGAAGCCGTCGCTGCCGAAATCAGTTCGGCCCGTGCCGTAGTCGCCTCCATTGGAGCAGTTGTCCGAAATTACATTGGTATCCAGTGTCACCGCCGCGTTCAGCGCGATGGCGCGGCCGCAAATGATCGACGCGCTGGTGTTCAGAGTGATGCTCTGATCGGCCAGAATGTTGCCCGCGAAGGCGGTCCCCGTCCCGAGCGTCGCCGAACTGCCGACCTCCCAGAAGATCGAACTTCCCGCGTCGCCATTCAGAACCGTGACCGAAGACGCGCTCGCGGTCGTCAGAGCGGAGCCGATCTGAAAGATGAACGACTGATTGTGAAGACCCGCGAAGTCCAGCACCAGGGCGCCGGTCAGTTGGGCCGACGAACTAAAGTGATAGATGCCGGGCGTCAGAACGCCGACGGTTCCCAGATCCTGGCCGCTGAGGTCTGTCGTGAACGGCTGTCCGGAGAGGGTGGTGAACGCCGCGGCGGCGTCGGCCTGCGCAAGGCTTGCCACGGCGTCTGTGGCGTGAACGCTGCCGGTGAGCGTGATCGATCCCAGGCCCGTGATCGATGTCCCTGGCGATAAGCCAAGATCACCATTGATGGTGGTCGGGCCTGTATTTGTTACGGTCGATGCGCCGAGGACGGCGAAATTCACGGCGGAGCCGAGGATCGACGCCGCGGAGGCCGGCGCGCAGGCCGAGATCCCCACAAGGATCGCAGCGATTTGAATTCCAAGAGATTTGCTTCGCATGACAATCGTCCTAGCTCTTCAGGCGCACGTTCTCACGTGCATCCCTGTTGGATTTCTCAAGCAATCATCTTGATGCAAAAAGAATTAAGCCCTGCGCAAACCCAGCGCCGTCGGGTACGACCCGGCGAAGCGCGGAACGTGCATTTTAATACTGTCTATTAAATGTCAATCGTTGTCAATCACGTTTGTGACTCAAGTTTGTCGTTCGTCCGCCGGATTTTGTCCTTAATTTTTTTGCGCGCGCCGTCGGAGCGCACTTGGTGTGGATAGCACGATCGCGTGCTGGCTTCGGGCACGGCCCGACTCTTAATGATTCGGACCCGATCTCCGTGTCGAAGGCCGTTCAGGGGCTCGATCCGATTTAGAATTGTGTGATTTGCGCCTGCGGCCCTGCCGTAGACCATCGGACGTTCTTGGAGTTGGCGCCGCCGCGACAGATAATTTAACGATTCCAATATTTTGTGTTAAATGTGTCTTGGTCCCCGGCCTTTGGACTAAGCCGCCATTGGGAGAACCAACCGAGGACGCCAGATCCCGCTAAGCGCGCGCTCGGTTCCTCACCCATTGCGAGAACAACCATTTCTCGCCTTGCGTGGGCGGTAGGCCGGCATGGAGGCTGCGGGGATCGGGAGCGCCCGCCCCGTCGAGATTCAGGAAATAGAGAGCGTCGCCCAATCCACCCTTATGGCGAAGACCGAGGTGTGGAAAGTCCGTCTCGCCGCCGTCGAAGTCGTCGTTGAGATAGACCAGGAAGGTCATGAGCCTCTGGCCGCGTTCGGCGACCTCGGGAAGCGTCGGATCGAGAAAATCGTGATGGTTGGCGAACTGTTGACCGACGTCGTAGTGCAGGATCTGAGAATTCTCGAGCGCGCAGATCGGTACGCCGATCGTCGAAGCGATGCGTTGGCGCACCAGGAGGAGCACCACGTCGCAGTTGAACGGCCCAAACTCGATCGACGAATTGCTTCGGGCCTGAGGCGCCGCGGCGGCGGACCCGCCCGGATCGTAGACCAGCGCCGGTTTCAACCGGCCTCGCGCCAGCGCGATCAGCCAGTCGCACACGGCGGGCCGCAGGAAGCCCTCGACCGCGACCGTGCGCGGCGCGGCGTTGATCACGCGTCTGGTCGGCGGCGCCGTCCAGCTTTCGATATCGATCGAGGCGGCCAAAGCGGCCCAGTCGTCCTCGCCTACAGCGCCGCGCCCCGACCCCAGGGCCTTGAGTTGTCCGCGCGCCGAGTCCGAACCGCCGTGGGCCGCCGCGGCCAGATGGTGAAAGGCGGCGGGCCAGCTCTGGCGCATGCCGATGCCGGCTCCGGCGAGGGTCGCCAGAAGATTGGAAGCGGCGGCTACCCCCTCGCGGGCGTCGGCCTCGACCCGGGCGATCGCATCCCTCGCCGGCGCATCCTCGGTGACGGCTTCCTTGGAGGGTGGAGTCGGTTGCGGCGCGCCGTGGCCCGTCACACGGCCTCCGACAGCGCCAAGGTATCGCGGAGCTGTCGGCGAAGGAACTTGCCGCTCGCGTTACGGGGGAGGGGTTCCGCGACGATCCACAGGTAGCGGGGAATCTTGTGCTTCGCCATGATCGGCGCGCAGTGCGCGCGCAGCGCCGCCGCGTCCGTCTCCGCTCCCGGCCTCAGATAGACCGCGGCAGCCACTTCTTCGCCCAGACGCTCGTCGGCGACGCCGAACACGCTGCACTCCGCCACTGACGCGTGACGATAGAGGATCGCCTCGACCTCCGCGCAATAGACGTTTTCGCCGCCGCGCAGGACCATGTCCTTCTTGCGATCGACGATGAAGATGAAGCCATCCTCATCCACCCGCGCGATGTCGCCGGTATGAAGCCAGCCGTCGGTGATGCTTTCCGCGGTGGCGTCGGGGCGGTTGATGTAGCCCTTGATCACCTGAGCGCCCCGCACCCACAATTCGCCAAGTTCGCCAGGGGCGACGGTCCGTCCCTCGTCATCGACGCACTTGATCTCGAAGCAAGGCATCGCCGGGCCGGCGCTCGACGGCTTGTCGACATAGAAGTCCGCCGCGACCGCCGTGATGATCCCGCAGGTCTCGGTCATGCCATAGCCGGTGTTCGGCCGCGCCGTGGCGACATGGGAATCGATCTTCAGCACCAGATCGGGCGGCAATTGCGCGCCGCCGCCGCCCAGGGTCACGAGGCTGGACAGGTCGTGATCGGCGAAATCCGGATGAGTGATCAATTCGCGCGACATCACCGGCACGCCGCTCATGGCGGTGACCTTCTCGCGTTCGATGAGGACTAGGGCTTCCTTGGGATCCCACCGGTACATCAGGACCATTTTCCCGCCGCCCGCGGTCACCGCATAGGCGCTGCAATTGTTGGCCGTGACGTGAAAAAGCGGCGTGGTGATCAAGGCGATCGGCACCGGCGCGGGGGCGTTCGGATCGATCGCGACCCCCGTCGCGCGCGCGGTCGCCAGCGCCTGGACCTGGCCGGAAAACATGATGCTGAAGAGATTGGAGATGCAGCCCCGATGCGTCAGCTGGGCGCCTTTCGGGAAACCCGTGGTGCCCGAGGTATAGAAGATCGAGGCGTCCTCGTCGCCGTCCACCGCCACCTCGGGCATGACGCCGGGCGTCTCGACGACCTGTTCCCAGGCGGAGCCGCCAACCGGGGCCGCAGCGCGCACCGCGACCACCGCGATGTCGCCGACCATCGCCGGGCGTTCGGCCAGGCGGGCGAGACGCTCGGCGTCGGCGAAGAGGACCTTGGGCGCCGAATCCTTCAGGGCGTATTCCATTTCCTCGGCGACCCACCACGCGTTCATGCCGACCGTCGCGACGCCGATGCAGGCGCAGGCCCAATAGATTAGCATCCACTCGGGATAGTTGCGCATGGCGATGGCCACGCGGTCTCCGCGCTTGACGCCGCGCGCCGTCAACCATGCCGCCACCGCGTTCACCCGGGCGTGCGCTTCGCCATAGGTCATGCGCTCGTCGCCGTAGATCAGATATTCGCGTTCGGCAAAGGCGGCGGTCGAAAGCCAGAGCTCCCGGATGCTGGGCGGCGCGTTCTTGTAGGCGCGCAGCGGCTGGCCCCGCACGGTGGTCGTCACGATCTCGAAGGGCGCGCCGGGCGCCGTCAGCTCGGTCCAGACGGTCTTCAGTTCACGGTAATGCATTGTATTGTCTCGCTCTCATTCAAACATCGAGCCGATAGACCCGCTTGGCGACGCCGCTGAACATCGCGGTCGTTTCCGTAGCGGAATACCCTTGGCCGAGGAGCTTCAGCGCGTTCCAGAGCGTGCGGTAGTCGCAGCTGCCGATATCGACGGGGAAATTGCTCTCGAACATGCAGCGATCGGGTCCGAAAGCCTGGATGCAGGGCTCGACATAGGGCCGCCATTCCTTCGCCAGCTGCTCCGACGGCGCCGGCGGATCGGACATGAACGAGGGGAAGCGCGGGAAGCACATGGCCAGGCCGCCAAGCTTGATCACGACATTGGGCAGGGCCGCGAGCGCCTCGATCGACGTTTTCCAGTCGCCGTAGCGTTCCTCCCGGCGCCCCTCATAGCTGGCGATCCCCAGCGGCGTGCCGACGTGGTCGAGGATGATGGTCGTCTCGGGAAAAGCCCGGGCCAAGTCGATCAACTCGGGGAGCTGAGGCTCGAGCAGCCAGGCGTCGAACGAGAGGCCCAGCGGCGCCAGTCTGGCGAAGCCTTCGCGAAACGCGTTCTCTTTGAAGACGCCGGCCGGACGGCGTGCGAGCGGCCCCAGCACCTGCGGATCGACGTCGTGCGCGACGCTGTGGCGGATACCCTTGAATCTGTCGCCGCCGGCGCGGATGTGCGCCTCCAGCACCGGCTCGACCGCCGCGCCCAGCATCAGATCGGCGTGGCCGACGATGCCGGCGCAGGCGCGCGCATCGCCGTAGAGGCCGCTCCCGCTCATCGCCGCGACGCCGTTGACGAACTCGGTCTCTCCGACCGGCCTCAGCGGCGCCGGTGCGTCGGCGCGGTACATAGAAGAGCATTCGATGAACACGGTGGCGACGATGTTGTGGCCGCTGTTCATATCGGCGAGCAGTTCCGGCAACAGATAGCGGCTCACGCCGGCGATCGCCTGCTCGAAATCGTGGCTGAGAGCCACCGGATCCCGCGCGGGCCGGTCCCACAGATGATGATGCGGATCGATGATCGGCAGGTCGGGATCGAGGATCGGCTCGGCCGGCGCGGTCATGATCGTCGCCTCCTCTCTGGATAAATCGATCCGCGCTCTGAAGCGGCGCGGCGCACGCCTCATTGCCCGCCGGCGTCCGACCGCGCAACCGTCTTGCGGCGGGCCCGCCGATGGGTCAGACGGACGCCGCTCATGCGGATCGCCATCACCCTCGTCGCCCGCGACTCCGACGCGCTTCAGAGCGGGATGGAGGTCGCCCTCGAGGCGGTCGTCTCTCTTGGCCAGCCGATCCTGGACACCCGGGTGCTCGGCGATGGGGCCATGGACATTCTGATCGAGCGCGACAGCGCCTCCGGCCTCGGCGCGACGGTCGCGCGGGGTTTGGAGCGCCATCCCATCGACGTCTGCGTTCAGCCCGCGTCGGGGCGGCGCAAGCGGCTGCTGGTCGCGGACATGGATTCCACCATCATCACCTGCGAATGCCTCGACGAGATCGCCGACATGGCGGGCATCAAGCCGCAGATCGCCGCGATCACCGAGCGGGCCATGGCGGGGGAGCTGGATTTCGAGACCGCCCTGCTGGAGCGCGTCGGCCGCCTCAAGGGCGTCGAGACCTCGGCGTTGGCGCGGGTCTACGAGGACCGGGTGAGGCTGACCCCCGGGGCCGCGATCCTCGGTCGGACCATGGCTGCTCACGGCGCGCGCTGCGTCCTGGTGTCCGGCGGGTTCGACTTCTTCACCGAGCGGGTCGCGGCGGCGGCCGGCTTTCACGCCCATCGCGCTAATCGCCTCATCGACGACGGTTCGCGGCTGACCGGAGACGTCGCCCGACCGATCCTCGGCCGCGAAGCCAAGCTCGCCGCCCTGCGCGAAGAGGCCGCGATTCTGGGCGTCGGTCTGGCCGAAACTTTGGCGGTCGGCGACGGCGCCAACGATCTGTCGATGATCGAGGCGGCGGGCCTAGGCGTCGCCTGGCGCGCCAAGCCGATCGTCGCGGCGGCGGCGGACGCGTACGTCGATCACGCCGATCTCACGGCCCTGCTCTATTTCCAGGGCTATAGCGCGGACGAATTTTCATGACTCTCCCGCGCAGGGTCCGGGCCGTTGTGTTCGATATGGACGGCCTCTTGACCGACTCAGAGGTGATCTTCCGCGAGGCCTTCATGGCGGTCAGCAGAGAGGCCGGCATCGATCTGCCTATGAGCCTCTTCATGAGGATGGTGGGCTCGTCGCGGGCGCAGAACCGCCAACTCATCCTGGACCACTTCGGTCCGACCTTCGATTTCGACGCCTGGCACGGCGCCGCCGCCGCGCGGGCCCACGCACAAATCAAGGTCGATCTGGCCCTCAAGGCGGGGGTCGTCGAACTGCTGGATCGGCTGGACGAACTAGGCATCCCCCGCGCCGTGGCCACGTCGTCGAGCCACGACAACGTGACGCTGCAACTGACGCCGCACGTCCTGCTTCCCCGCTTCGGGGCGATCATCGCCGCTGGCGACTACGAGCGCGGGAAACCTTTCCCGGATCCGTTCCTGGCGGCGGCGCGTCGCCTGGACGTCCCGCCGGTCGACTGCCTGGCCCTGGAGGATTCCCATAACGGTGTCCACGCCGCACACGCCGCTGGCATGATGACGATCATGGTTCCCGACCTCCTCGAAGCCACCGACGAGATGCGGGCGCTTTGCGTCGCCGTGGCGGCCAGTCTCCATGACGTTCGCGCGATGCTGGGCTGACCGCGCGACTTCAGGGCGTCGTGGGCCGACGTCCGCCGCCGCGAGAGGTCGCGCCGCCCTTGCGGCCGGCGTCGGCCGCCAGATCCCGGTTCTGGGCGAAGCTGCGCTTTTCGCCCGGCACGCTGGCGCCGCCGCGCTTTGCGATCTCCTTACGGCGTTCGGGATCCATCGCGGCGAAACCGCGTCGTGTCGTCGTCGTGAAGTCGGTTGGCGTTGGCATCTCAGGGTCCTCGAAGCTGACGCCATGTTCTCGTGGCTTGGAAGCATAACCGCCGAGACGGGGAGTGGTTTCCGCCGATCCGCGGCGGACATTCGGCGCATTGCCGTCAGAGGCGCGAGTCGCTAGCGTTCGATCAAAGGTTGGCCAGAGCGCCGCTCGTCCGTTTTCAAGGGGATCACCGCATGGCCGTCGACGCACCGGCAAGTTCGCGTTCCGGATTGGCGCGCATTTTCCAACGCAAGTCCGTCGCCTTGATTCAAAGCGAATTCACCACCAGTGAACTGAAGCGCTCACTCGGCGCGCTGAACCTGGTTCTGCTCGGCATCGGGTGCATCATCGGCACCGGAATCTTCGTGCTGACCGGCCGCGCCGCCGCACAATACGCCGGGCCCGGGATCATGATTTCCTTCGTCATCACGGGTCTGCTCTGCGCCTTCGTCGCGCTCTGCTACGCCGAATTGGCCTCGGCGCTCCCGGTCTCGGGATCGGCCTACTCCTACACCTACGCGTCGATGGGAGAGGGCGCCGCCTGGATCATGGGTCTCCTGCTCTTCCTGGAATATGGCCTGGCCTCCGCCACCGTAGCCGTCGGCTGGTCGGGCTATGCGGTGAGCCTGCTCAAGGACGTCGGCGTCGTCATCCCGCCGGCGTTCACCGCGGCGCCGGGGGTGCTGGTCAAGGACGCGGCGGGCGTCGTGATCGCCCATGGGATCGTGAACCTGCCCGCCATGCTCATCGTCTCCCTCGTGGCGTCGCTGCTGGTAATCGGGGTCTCGGAGTCGGCGCGCGTGAACAACATCATCGTCGCGATCAAGCTGACCGTGGTCATCGCCTTCATCGGCATCGGTTCGTTCTATGTGAACCCGCACCTGTGGTCGCCGCTGATCCCGGCGCAAATCCCCGCGCCGCCGCCCGGCACGCCAATGGATATCTGGAGCCAGATCGGACGGGCCTTGGTCAACATCGTGACCGGCAACAGCCACTCACGCTACGGTCTCGAAGGCGTGGTCCACGCCGCCGCCGTCATCTTCTTCGCCTACCTCGGTTTTGAGGCGGTCTCGACGGCGGGCGCGGAGTCCAAAAATCCGGCGCGCGACATGCCGATCGGCATCCTGGGCGCCCTGATCGTCTGCACCCTGCTCTATATCGCGACGTCCGCGGTCCTGGTGGGCATTGTGCCATACGCCTCGCTGAACAACCCCGCCCCGATCGCCGTGGCGGTCAACCAGATCGGGCTGCCATGGTTCGCCGTTCTGGTGAAGATCGGGGCCATCGCCGGGCTTTCCAGCGTCGTCCTGGTGCTGATGTATGGCCAGACGCGGATCTTCTACACCATGTCGCGCGACGGCCTGGTGCCGCCGGCGCTGGCGGCGGTGCACCCGCGGTTCAAGACGCCCTGGATCAACACCATCATCGTGGGCGTCATCGTCTGCTGCGCGACGGGCTTTCTCTCGCTCGACGTGCTGGGAGACGTGACCAACGTCGGCTCGCTGACCGCGTTCGCCTTGGTTTGCATCACCGTGATCTATCTGCGGGTCTCCAACCCAGGCCTTGACCGCCCGTTCAAGACGCCGCTCTTTCCCGTGACGCCGGTCATGGGCGCTTTGATGTGCGGCGTGCTGCTGATGAGCCTGATGGCTGTCGAGGTGACCCGCAACTTCTTCCTGATCTATCTCGGCCTCGGCATCGTGGTCTACTTCGCCTACGGGATGCGGAATTCCAGGCTGTCCAAGGGATTATCGACCGTCCCGGCCGAGTAACCGTCGCGCTCGCCCATCGGCGGGTTGCAACATCGACCCCAGGCGCGTATCTGCCGCGCCATCACGCACGCGGACTGTTCGGCGAGGCGCGGGTCAATCCCCGCGCCCTTCTCCGTTCCGGTCCCCTCGATGTCGAGGGGTTGGTTCCGCGGAGGCACAACCGGAAGAAGGACTTGATCTGAATGGCGATACCCGAATTCACCATGCGGCAGCTTCTCGAAGCCGGCGCTCACTTCGGCCACCAGACCCATCGCTGGAATCCGAAGATGGAGCGCTACATCTTCGGCGCCCGCGCGAACATCCACATCATCGACCTGTCGCAGACCATGCCCCTGCTTCATCAGGCCCTGGTCAAGGTCCGCGAAGTGGCGGCCAGCGGCGGCCGGGTGCTGTTCGTCGGCACCAAACGCCAGGCGTCGGACCCCGTCTCGGTCGCGGCCAAGCGTTGCGCGCAGTACTATGTCAACCACCGGTGGCTGGGCGGCACCTTGACGAACTGGCGCACGATTTCGGGCTCCATCGCCCGCCTGCGCGAGCTGGAAGGCCTTCTTGACGGCGGCGGCGAGAGCATCGGCCGCACCAAGAAGGAACTGCTTCAGCTCACCCGCGAGCGGGACAAGCTGGAATTGTCTCTCGGCGGCATCAAGGACATGGGCGGCATTCCCGATCTGATGTTCGTGATCGACACCAACAAGGAGGACATCGCGATCCAGGAAGCGCGCAAGCTCAACATTCCGGTCATCGCCATCCTCGACACCAACAGCGACCCGATCGGCATCACCTATCCGGTGCCGGCCAATGACGACGCCGCCCGCGCGCTGCAGCTCTATTGCGATCTCGTGGCCGACGCTGTGCTCGACGGTCTCACCGAAGGTCAGGTCGCCATGGGCGTGGATATCGGCGCATCGGAAGCGCCCGTCGAACCGGCGCTGCGCAAGAAGGCCGCCAATCCGGCCCCCGAGACCGAAGCGCCCGCAGCGCCGGAACCGGAGCTGGAGGCCGCGTTCTCCGGCGAGACCCCGGCGGAAATCACCGCCGAAGAGACCCCCGAGGCGGAAGTCGCCGCCGAAGTTTACCAGGAAGGCTGAACCATGGCCGAGATTACGGCTGCTCTCGTCAAGGCGCTCCGCGACAAGTCGGGCGTCGGCATGATGGACTGCAAGAAGGCGTTGCAGGAGACCGACGGCGACATGGAAGCGGCCATCGACTGGCTGCGCGCCAAGGGCCTTTCGAAGGCCGCTAAGAAGGCCGACCGCGTCGCTGCCGAAGGCGTCGTGGCCTTGGCGACGCGACTGAACGGTCCGGGAATGATCGCCGCGGTGATCGAGCTCAACGCCGAAACCGACTTCGTCGCGCGAAACGACCAGTTCCAGTCCGCGGCCCGCGCGATCGCCGGCGCCGCCCTCGACGTCGAGGGCGACGTCGAGGCGCTCCGCGCCGCGCCGATGCACGGCAAGACCGTCGCCGATTCGATCACCGACCTGATCGCCACCATCGGTGAGAACATGATGCTGCGCCGCTCGGCGCGCTTCACCGTCGCCAAGGGGGCCATCGGCGCCTATGTCCACGGCGCGGTCGGCGGGTCTCAGGATCTGGGCCGCATTGGCGTGCTGGTCGCGGTGGAAGGCGAGGGGAGCCAGGAGGCTCTGCGCGAACTCGGCCGCAACATCGCCCTGCACGTCGCGGCCACATCGCCGCTGTCGCTCTCGGTCGACGATCTCGATCCCGCCGCCGTCGAACGCGAAAAGGCGATCTTCACCGAACAGGCGATCGCCTCCGGCAAGCCGCCCCAGGTCGCGGAAAAGATGGTCGAGGGCCGCATACGCAAGTTCTACGAGGAGGCGGTGCTCCTGAAGCAGGCCTATGTCCGCGAGCCTGACATCACCGTCGAGCAGCTTGTCGCGCGCGTCGCCAAGGAAACGGGTTCGCCGGCGACGGTCACCGGTTTCGCGCGCTTCGCGCTCGGCGAAGGCGTGGACAAGGCTACCGGCGACTTCGCCGCCGAGGTGGCGGCGCTGACCGGCGCGAGCTAAAGCGACGCTCGCCTCTCGCATCCGAGAGAGTCGAGGGAAGACTATGTCCGACGCGCCGCCCCTATACCGCCGCATCCTGTTGAAGGTGTCGGGGGAGGTGCTGATGGGGTCGGCCCCGTTCGGGATCGACATGGCCACCCTCGACGCTGTCGCCAAGGATATCGCCCAGGTCGCCGCCGAGGGGTTCGAGCTGTGCCTGGTGGTGGGCGGCGGCAACATCTTTCGCGGGGTCTCCATGGCTGGCAAGGGCATGGAGCGGGCAAGCGCCGACTACATGGGCATGCTGGCGACCGTCATGAACGCGCTTGCTCTCCAGAGCGCGCTGGAGCGCGAAGGCGTCAGCACCAGGGTGCAATCGGCCATTCCCATGGAGGCGGTCTGCGAGCCCTTCATTCGCCGCCGCGCGCTGCGCCACCTCGAAAAGGGCCGCGTGGTGATCTTCGCCGCCGGACTGGGCGCGCCATATTTCACCACCGACACGCCCGCCGCGCTGCGCGCCGCGGAGATGGGTTGCGACGCCATCTTCAAGGGCACCAGCGTCGATGGCGTCTACACCGCCGATCCGAAAAAGGATCCCTCCGCCCGCCGCTACGACAGCGTCAGCTATCAGGAAGTCCTCGCCAACGACCTGAAAGTAATGGATACCTCGGCGATCAGTCTCGCGCGGGACAATGGCATCCCGATCGTGGTCTTCTCGATCCGCGAGCCCGGCAACCTCTTGAAAGTGCTGCGCGGGACCGGCGTCCACACCACCATCGAACAAGCCGGCGCCGCCGCCTAAAAAGGAGCACCCCATGGCCACGACGGAAAAGCCGGATATCGCCTCGTACCGCGGGCGGATGGACAAGGCGGTCGCCGCCTTGAGGGAGGAATTCACGACCCTGCGCACGGGACGCGCTTCGGCGGGGCTGCTCGATCAGGTCTTCGTGGAGGCCTATGGCTCGCGGATGCCGATCAATCAGCTGGGTTCGGTTTCGGTTCCCGAGCCGCGTTCCCTCACCGTGAGCGTCTACGACAAGGGCCTCGTCGTCTCGGTGGAAAAGGCGATCCGAAATTCCGGCCTCGGCCTCAATCCCGTGGTGGAAGGGCAGAACCTGCGGATTCCGGTGCCGCCCCTGACCGAGGAGCGACGCAGGGACCTCGCCAAGCTGGCCGGCAAATACGCTGAGCAGCAGAAGATCGCCGTGCGCAACGTCCGCCGCGAAGCGATGGACGACTTCCGCAAGGCCGAGAAGGACGCCGTCATCAGCCAGGACGATCAAAAGAAGCTCGAGGTCGAGGCCCAGAAGATCACCGACGAGGCCGTTCGGCGGATCGACGAGGTCTTGAAAATCAAGGAGCATGAGATCATGCAGGTCTAGGACCTCGCGCCCGCCTCATTTCTCTCCCGTGTCCGCCGCCAAGCTCACAGAAGGACCGCCGATGGCGCCCAACCCCGGCAGGCATTCCGAGCCGGCGGTGTCGGCGCGGCGCGGCGGTCTGCACGTCGCGATCATCATGGACGGCAACGGCCGCTGGGCGAAGTCTCGTGGTCTGCCCCGCACCCTGGGCCATCGCGCGGGCGTCGCGGCGCTCCGGCGGACGGTGGAAAGCGCGCCGCATCTTGGGATCGACCGCCTCACGGTCTTCGGATTCTCGACTGAGAATTGGAGCCGGCCCAAGCACGAGGTTTCCGAGCTGATGGGTCTGCTCAAGGCCTATTTCCAGAGCGATATCGACCGTCTGGAGCGGGAAGGCGTCAAGGTTCGGATCGTGGGTCGCCGCTCGGGTCTTGCCCCAGATATCCTCGATATCGTGGAACAGGCGGAGACGAGAACCGCGGGCAACGACCGTTTCATCCTTCAGGTCGCGTTCAACTATGGCGCGCGCGGAGACATCGTCGATGCGGTGAGGAGCCTGATGGAGGCGCAGGCGCGGGGCGAACTGACAGCGGCGACCCTCAACGAAGCGATTTTCGAATCGCACCTTTCCACCGCGCCGGCCCCCGCGCCCGACCTCATCATCCGCACTAGCGGCGAGCAGAGGTTGTCGAATTTTCTGCTTTGGGAATGCGCCTACGCCGAGCTGGTGTTCCAGGACGTCTACTGGCCGGACTACGGCGCCGAACCCCTCCGCGCGGCGCTGGCGGAGTTCGAAAGTCGCGAACGGCGATATGGCGGCGTAGTCGCCGATGATATCCTTGCCGCCGGCTAAGTCCTTCGACTGGAACAATTTCGCCCTTCGGCTCACCTCCGGCCTCGTCCTGGGGTCCGCGTCGCTGGGGGCGGTGTGGGTCTACGACTGGCCCTCGCCGCTGTGGCGGGCGCCGTTCCTTGTTCTGATCTCGATCGCGGGCGTGGTGCTGTCGTTCGAATGGTCGACCATGGCGACGCCGAACGCCCGGTGGCGCGCCGTGGCGGCGACTTCGCTCGCCGTGGTCGGGGTGATCTTGCTGACCTTCATGGCTCGTTACGTCCTCGCGTGGGGGACCGTGCTGGCGGGCGCCGTGCTGACGGCGGTCATCACCAAGGGTTCGGCGGAACGGGCGACCGACGGGGCCTACGGCGTGGCCTATATCGCGCCCGCCTGCCTCGCTCTGGTCTGGCTGATCGGCACGCCGCAGGGGCCGGGCTGGACACTCATGCTTTTCGCCGCGACCTGGGGCGCGGACATCGCCGCCTTCCTGGTCGGCAATGCTTTGAAGGGGCCGAAGCTCTGGCCGCGCTATTCGCCCAACAAGACGTGGTCGGGCTTTTTCGGCGGGTTGCTGGGCGCGGTGGCCGCTTCGGTGGGCGTGGCGGCCGCCTTCATGCACCTGTCTCTTTTGGGCGCCGGTGTCATCGGATTCGCCGGGGGTCTGGCGACGATGGCTGGCGATCTGTGGGAATCGATGCTGAAACGCCGGTTCGGCGTCAAGGATTCGGGTGACCTCATCCCCGGACACGGCGGTTTGCTCGATCGCGTGGATGGACTGATGTTTGCGGTGATGGTCTTTGCGGTGGCTCGTCTCGTGGTCAAGTTAGGCTGGGCGCACTGATGGCGACCCGAAGCGTCACAATCCTGGGGTCGACGGGATCGGTCGGCGTCTCGACCCTCGATCTGTTGAAACAGTCGGGCGCCGAAATTGATCTCTGGGCTCTGACCGCTGGAACCAAGGTCAAGGCCTTGGCGGACCAGGCGCGCGCATGGCGTCCGCGCACCGCAATCATCCGGGACGAGCGGCTGTTGCCCGAACTGCGCGAGCGGATGGCCGGGACGGGAGTCGCCTGTGCGGCCGGGGATCGCGCGATCGTGGAAGCCGCCGGCGAAGGCGCCGATTGGGTGATGTCCGCCATCGTCGGGGCCGCCGGCCTCGCCCCCACGCTTGCCGCCGCGCGGGCCGGATCGACTATCGCCCTGGCCAATAAGGAGAGCCTGGTTTGCGCCGGGCCGGCCCTGCTCGCCATCGCCAAGGCGGCGGGCGGACGGGTGATCCCGGTGGATTCAGAACACTCCGCGGTGTTCCAGGTCTTCGAGACCGCCAATATCGCGCGCGTCGCGCGGGTGATCCTGACCGCGTCCGGCGGGCCCTTCCGCACCCGGAGCCTGGAGGAGATGCGCGTTGCCACCAGGGCGCAGGCCCTCGCCCATCCCAACTGGGACATGGGGCCCAAGATCAGCATTGATTCGGCGACGATGATGAACAAGGGCCTCGAGATGATCGAGGCGGCCTATCTCTTCGACATGCGACCCGATCAGATCGCCGTCGTCGTCCACCCTCAGTCGGTGATCCACAGCCTTGTCGAATATGGCGACGGTTCGACCCTTGCCCAGCTTGGGTCTCCCGACATGCGGACGCCGATTGCCTGCGCCTGGGCGTGGCCTGGCCGCGTGACCTGGCCCGCGCCGAAACTCGACCTCGCCAAGGTCGGTACTCTGACGTTCGAGGAGCCCGACGAAGTTCGCTTTCCCGCGCTGCGCCTCGCGCGCGAAGCCTTGGCCTCGGGCGGGGGCGCGCCAGCCGCGCTCAACGCCGCCAACGAGATCGCGGTGGCGGCCTTCCTCGACGGCGCCATCGGCTTTCTGGATATCGCCGCGGTGGTGGAGGAATCGCTCGATCGGATGACCGGCGCGGGCGACCTCGTAGCCCTGGCTGGCCAGGACGCCGTGGACTGGGCGGAGGCCATCGATACCAATGGCCGCAGGGTCGCCGCCCAAGTCCTGTCTCGTTTCGAGCGCATGGCCCGGGTCTAGTCGCGAGGCGAAAAGACCGTTGGATGCATGATTTCCTCCAGACCGCGCTGATTTATGTCGCGCCCTTTCTGGCGGTGATCACGCTCGTCGTCGTCGTTCATGAGCTCGGACATTTTCTGACCGCGCGGGCGTTCGGCACGGCGGTCGACCGCTTCTCCATCGGTTTTGGCCGGGCGATCGTCTCGTGGCGAGATCGTTCGGGCATCGAATGGCGCATCGGCTGGCTGCCGCTCGGCGGCTATGTCCGCTTCGCCGGCGACGAGAACGCGGCCAGCGTCCCCGATCGCACCGACCTTGCCGCCATGCGCTCCGCCATCGTCGCCGAGGAAGGGCCGGGGGCCGAACTGAAATATCTTGCGTTCAAACCCCTGTGGCAGCGGGCGCTCATCGTACTGGCCGGCCCGTTTGCCAACTTCGTGCTGTCGACCGTCTTGTTCGCGATCTTCCTCGCCGTCTTCGGTGAGCCCGTCACCGCGCCGCGCGTGGCGAGCGTGACCCCGACCAGCGCCGCCGCGCGCGCCGGGTTCCAAGTGGGCGACGTGGTGCTCACGGCCGGGGACCACCGCGTCTCGACATTCCAGGATATGCAGGCTTTCGTGCAATATCGCGCCGGTGTTCCCATCGACTTCACCGTGAGGCGCTCGGGCGCGACGGTGCGCCTGACGGCGACACCCGAGGCCGTCGCCGAGAAGAGCCCATTCGGCGGCGCCCAGAATATCGGCCGTCTGGGACTGGGCGCGCTGGGCGGCGAGCTGAAACGCTACGACCCGGTGGAAGCCGTCGGTCGCGGCGCGGTGAAGACCTGGGATGTGGCGGCGACGACCGCCTTCTATCTCGGTCGGATCGTCACCGGCCAGGTCGGCGCGGATCAGTTGCACAGCGTGGTCGGGATCGCGCACGCCTCCGGTTCCATCACCCAGGAGGCGGTGTCTTCCGCCAAGGCCGCCGGCGTCCCCTGGTGGGTCGCGGTGGTCTATTTCCTTATCCAGCTGGCGGCTCTGATCTCGGTCAGCGTCGGTCTGCTGAACCTGCTCCCGGTGCCGACTCTCGACGGAGGGCATCTCTTGTTCTATGGCTATGAACTCATCGCGAGGCGTCCGCCACGTGCCGATCTGCAGGCGGCGGGGTTCCGTGCGGGACTTGCCTTGCTGATGGGTTTGATGTTGTTCGCGACCTGGAACGACCTGCAGCGGTTGCGGGTGCTCCAGCTCGTCGGCAGCTTGTTTTCCTAGGGCGATCATCTCTTTATGGCTGAACCGATGAGATGTTCCCGCGCGCGCGACGCGGCGCTGACCGTATCTGGCCTTGCTCTCCTCCTCGGCGCCAGCTTGGCGCTCCCTCAATCAGCGATCGCCCAGGCCGCGCCCACCGCCACGCCAGCGCCGGCCGCCGCGCCCGCGTCCGCGCCCCTGGTCGCCCGTCAGAGCGTCGTGGTGGGCCGGGTCGTGCTGCGGGGCAATGAGCGGATCGATCCGGAGACGATTCTTTCCTATCTGCCGATCACCGCGGGAGACAGCGTGGATGCGCCGAGGCTGGACGCCGCGCTGAAGGCCCTCTTCCGCACTGACCTGTTCAGCGACGTGAAGATCGATCTTCAGGGGACCGACCTGGTGGTTCAGGTCGTCGAAAATCCGATCATCAATCAGGTGCTGTTCGAGGGTAATTCGAACCTGAAGGAAGACAAGCTGAAGGACGAGGTCCAGATCCGTCCCCGCGGCGTATTCACGCGCGCCAAGGTCGAGGAGGACGTCGGCCGCATCGTCGAACTCTATCGTCGATCAGGACGCATTTCGGCGACGGTGACGCCGAAGATCGTTGAACTGCCCCAACGCCGGGTCGATCTGATTTTCGAAATCCACGAAGGCCCCAAGAGCGGCATTCTGCGCGTCAACTTCCTGGGCAACACCCAGTTCTCGGCTAACGACCTTCGCAATGTCGTCGTGACCAAGGAAAGCGCGTTCTACAAATTCTTCGCCACCAACGACAACTACGACCCCGACCGGATCGAATACGACCGCGAGCAGCTGCGGAAGTTCTATCGCAACCGGGGCTTCTATGATTTTCGGATCATCTCCTCGGTGGCGGAGCTGGACTCCAGCCGCAACGGCTTCGCGGTTACCTACGTCGTCTCCGAAGGCGTCCGCTACCACTTCGGCAAGGTGAAGGTTCAGGTCGACCTGAAGAAGCTGAACCCCAGCATCCTGCGCCAGCTTTTGCCGATCAAGGAGGGCCAGCTCTATTCCGATCAGCAGATCGAAAAGGCCACCGACGCCCTGACCTTCGCGGCCGGCGCCGCCGGCTTCGCCTTCGTGGACGTGCGTCCGCGCTACACGCCCAATCCGGCCAAGCACACGGTGGACGTCACCTTCGATGTGAAGGAAGGACCACGCGTCTACATCGATCGCATCGATATCGTCGGCAACACCGCGACGCTGGATTACGTCATCCGTCGCCAGCTCAACGTGGCGGAGGGCGACGCCTACAACCGCGCCCTGGTCGATCGATCGAAGCTCAGCGTCCGGTCCCTGGGTTTCTTCAAGGACGTCGACATCACCAACACCCCGGGTTCCTCGCCTGATCGCACCAACCTTCAGGTCAAGGTCACCGAGCAGTCCACCGGCCAGCTGTCGTTCAGCGCCGGCTACAGTTCGATCGACAAGCTGGTGACGGACATCGGCATCAGCCAGTCGAACTTCCGGGGCCGCGCCGAAGACGTGCGCGCGCGGATCTCGGTCGGCTCCCTGCGCCAGCAGGCCGATCTTTCGTTCACCGAACCTCACTTTCTGAACCGCGATCTGCAGGGCGGCTTCGACCTCTACGCCCAGCGCTACGACTTCACTCAGCAGGCGTCGTACACCTCGGAGTCCATCGGCGGCAGCGTGCGCGTCGCCTTCCCGCTGGCGCCCAACAGCGTCCTGACCACGCACTACACCCTGCGCGAGGACAAGGTTCTGCTCGCCGACTCCCTCTGCGTTCCGGGAAGCGAGCTGGTCTCGCTCGTGCTCTGCGAGCAACGCGGCTCGTACCTGGAATCGCTGATCGGCTACAATCTCGGCTTCGACAAGCGCAACGATCCTCAGAACCCCACGCGCGGCTACTACCTCAACCTCTCGCAGGACGTGGCGGGCCTCGGCGGAACGGTTCACAACCTCAAGACCGAGGTTCGCGGAGGCTATTTCTACGGCATCGCCAAGGATCTCATCTTCAGCCTTCGCGGAGACGTCGGCTATGTCGACGGCTGGAACGGCAACACCATCCGCATCACCGACCGCTTCTATCTGGGCGGTGATACCTTCCGAGGCTTCCAGATCGCCGGCATCGGACCGCGGGACACGCAGTTCGGCGACTCCCTCGGCGGCAAGTTCAGCGCGGTCGGCACGGCGGAACTCACCATCCCGACCAAGTTGCCCGAGCAGTACGGCATCAAGCTGGCGCTGTTCAGCGACTTCGGCACCCTGGGCATCCTCGACCGCGCCAACAAGATCAACCCGAACACCAACGTGCCGCTGACCACGGTTCAGGACGATCTGGGTCTGCGCGCCACCGCCGGCATCAGCGTGTTTTGGAAATCACCACTCGGACCGCTCCGGTTCGATTTCAGTCGTATCATCAAGAAGGACATCTATGACCGTACCGAACTCTTCCGCTTTTCAACCGCGACAAATTTCTAGTTTGATGTCGAAGAAGACGATCTCGCTTGCCTGCGTCGCGCTCCTCGCGGCGACCGGCGCTTCCTCGATCGCCGCCGCCCAGACCCGCGCCGCGCCCGCCAGATCCGCCGCGTCCCCGGCGCCGGCCGCCGTCAGCGTGCCGCAAGGACCGGCGATTCCCGGTCTCTGCATCTTGTCGGTCAATCAGGCGATCTCGACCTCGCAGGTCGGTGGCTACGTGCGCACGCGACTGGACCAGATCGTCGCTCAGGTGAAAGCCGAGTTGGCGCCGGAGGACACCGCGATCAGCACCGAGGCCAAGGCCCTGGACACCCAGCGTCCGACGCTTGACGCGGCGACGTTCCAGAAGCGCGGCAACGATCTGCAGGTCCGCATCAACAACCTCCGCCAGAAAGCCGATCTGCGGAACCAGGAGGTCAAGGCCACCGAGAACAAGGCGCTCAACCGCATCGCCCAGGAATTGGAGCCGATCGCTCAGTCGCTCTACGCTCAGCACCATTGCAGCGCGCTCTTGGACAAGGGCGGCGTGATGATCGCCAACCCGGACATGGACTTGACGCCTTCGGCGGTCAGCGCCCTGAACGGCAAGATCCAGCAGTTCCCGTTCGAGCGCGAACACCTCGACACCGCCGCGGCCCGCTGATCGAGGGCGCGCCATGCTCGACCCTCGCTTCTATGAACGAGGCGAACCGGTCGGGCTGGACGAACTCGAAGGATTGACGGGGGCTGTCGCAGCGGAAGGCGCCGATCGCTCCCGTCGGTTCGCCGGTGTCGCGACGCTCGACGACGCCGACGGCGATTGCGTCAGCTTCTGCGGCGATAAATCTTTTCTGGCGGCTTTGGGCGCGAGCGCGGCCGGAGCCTGTTTCGCGCCGGCGTTCGCGCGGGGCGCGGCGCCGTTGGTTTGCGTCCTGCTTGTCACCGCCTATCCGCAATATGCCTACGCCATGGCGGCGGGGCGTCTCACGCGCCCTCGCGAGCACGATGGCGCGGAGGATGACGTCCACCCCAGCGCCATGTTCGAGGACGGCGTTGTGGTGGGCCGAGGCGCCGTCGTCGGCGCGGATGTTCAGGTCGGTGGAGGGACGCGGATCGCCCCGGGTGCGGTGATCGGACCGGGTGTCGCCATTGGCCGGGATTGTCGGATCGGCGCGGGCGCGCGGATAGGCTTCGCGCTCATCGGCGACCGCGTCCACGTTCACGCCGGCGCGGTGATCGGCGAGCCGGGCTTCGGCGCGGCGCCTGGTCCGCGCGGCCTGATCGCCATGCCGCAGCTTGGACGGGTGATTCTCCAGGACGACGTCCGCGTCGGCGCAAACAGCTGCGTCGATCGCGGCGCCTGGGGCGACACCGTTGTCGGCGAGCGGACCAAGCTCGATAACCTCGTCCATATCGGCCACAACACTCACGTCGGGCGCGACTGTGTCATGGCCGCCTACACGGGTATCTCGGGGAGCTGCGTGATCGGCGACGGCTGCATGTTCGGCGGACGGGCGGGCGTGATCGACCATGTGACCATCGGCGCCGGCGCGCGCATCGCCGCCGACGCGGCGATCATGAAGGATGTGCCGGCCGGCGAAAGCTGGGCCGGATCGCCCGCGCGCCCCAACAGGATTTGGCTTCGTCAGAACGCGTGGCTATCCAGGGCCTCGCGGCGACACACCGGCCGTGAAGGAAATTGACGATGACGCAGACCGCGGCGGGGATCACGATCGATATTCAGGAGATCATGCGGCGCATTCCACATCGCCCCCCGTTCCTGATGATCGACCGCGCCGAGAATTTCGTGGCGGACACTTCGCTCACCGGAATCAAATGCGTCACCATGGGCGAGCCGTTTTTTCAGGGGCACTTCCCCGGCAACCCGGTCATGCCCGGGGTCCTGATGGTCGAGGCCATGGCGCAGACCGGCGGCCTCCTGATGTCCAAGTCCTGGGATGTCGACACCGAGGGCAAGATCATTCTCTTCATGTCGGTGGACAATTGCCGGTTCCGCAACCCGGTTCTTCCCGGCGACATCCTTCGCCTGAACGTCGAGGTCGCTCGCCGCCGCGGCGACGTGGTCAAGTTCAAGGGCCGCGCGATGGTCGGCGACAAGATGGCCGCCGAGTGCGAATTCGCGGCCATGCTTTACGACACACGTAAGTGAAGCTCGTCCATCCCACGGCCATTGTCGATCCGGCGGCGACCTTGGGCGAGGGCGCGAGCATCGGTCCGTATTGCACCGTGGGCGCCAACGTCAGGCTCGGCGCCAATGTTCGCCTGATCTCCCATGTCGTCGTCGAAGGCTACACCGAGATCGGAGAAGGCTGCGTCGTCCACCCGTTCGCGGCCCTGGGCGGCGGTCCGCAGTCCATAGGCCACGACGATCCTACGACCCGCCTGACGATCGGCGCTCACAATCTGATCCGCGAGCAGGTGACCATGCACTGCGGCACCGCCGCGGGTCGGGGTGTGACCACGGTCGGCGCCGAGGGCTATTTCATGGTCGGGGTCCACATCGGTCACGACTGCCTGGTGGGCGACCACGTGGTGATGGCCAACAACGCCACCCTGGGCGGCCACGTCGTGGTGGCCGACCACGTCATCATGGGCGGGCTCTCGGCCGCGCACCAGAACATCAGGATCGGCCGCCACGCTTTCGTCGGCGGCATGGCCGGGGTCAATCACGATGTCATCCCCTTCGGCAACGTCTGGGGCAACCATGCCCACCTCGAAGGTCTCAATCTGGTCGGCCTCAAGCGCCGGGGCTTCTCGCGCGAGGCGATCAACACGCTCCGCGCCGCCTACCGCATGCTCTTCGCCGAAGAGGGCACTTTCCAGGAGCGCCTGGAGGACACGACCCAGGCCTACGCCGCCTCGCCAGAGGTCATGGAGATCGTCGATTTCATCCGGGCGGACTCGAACCGTCCTCTGACGACCCCCGCGCGGGAGGTTTGAGGCGGCGATCGTGCGCAAGCTCGGCCTCATCGCCGGTGGCGGCGGGCTTCCGATCGCGCTCGCCCGTCATTGCGGGGCCGCTGAACGACCTCTCTTCGTGCTCCGGCTGGCGGGCTTCGCCTCGCCGGCTCTGGACGCCTTCGCTGGCGAGACCCGCGGGCTGCTCGATTTCGCGGGAGGCGTGCTGGCGCTGAAGTACGCCGGGTGCGAGGCGGTCTGTTTCGCCGGGACCGTGACCCGTCCAGATTTCGCGAGCGCGGAGGCCGCGAACCTGCCCACCGAGATCGTCGCGGCGCGCGGGGGAGACGACGCCCTGCTCTCGGCGGTGCTCGCCCGGTTCGAGGCCGAAGGGTTCGCCGTCGAAGGCGCTCACGAGGTGATGGACGCTCTGACGATGAGCGCGGGCGCGCTCGGAAGCCTCTCACCCTCGGCGGCGGACGCGGCCGACATCGCGCGGGCATTGCGCGTGGCCCGCGCCGTGGGCGCCTTGGATGTTGGGCAGGGCGCGGTCAGTCGTGACGGCGTCGTGCTGGCCGTCGAAGCCCAGGAGGGCACGGACGCGATGCTGCGGCGCGTGGCGCCGACCGAACTTCGATCCGGCGTTCTCGCTAAGGCCGCCAAGCCGGGACAGGATCTTCGCGTCGATCTTCCGACGATCGGCTCAGCCACCGTTCGGCTCGCCGCCGCCGCGGGCCTTCGCGGCATCGTGGGCGAAGTCGGTCGGGTGCTGGTGATCGATCGCGAGGAAACGGCGCGGCTGGCGGACGAACTCGACCTCTTCGTGGTGGGCGCGCCGGTGGAGCCGTGAGCGCCCCGCCTCCCCGTCGCCTTTTCCTGCTGACGGCGACGGAAGCCTCCGCCGACACCCTCGGCGCGGAGTTGATGGCCGCCTTGCGCGCGCGCGGGAACGGGGCGGTGGATTTCGTCGGCGTCGGCGGCGCTCAGATGACGGCGGCGGGGCTCTCCAGCCTGTTCGACCCCGCCGACCTCGCTGTCGTCGGCGCTTTCAACGCCCTGGCGATCTATCCACAGGTCCTGCGCCGGGCGCACGAGGTCGCCGAACTGGCCGCCAGGACCGGTCCAGACGCCGCCATCCTGATCGACGCCTGGGGCTTCAGTCTTCGTGTCGCCAGGGGAATTCGCCGTCTCGCGCCCGAGGTGATGCTTATCAAATATGTCGCCCCCCAGGTCTGGGCCACCCGGCCCGGCCGGGCGAAAACCCTGGCAAAAACCGTCGATCACCTGCTGACGCTCCACGCCTTCGACGCGCGGTATTTCGAACGGGAGGGCCTCGCCGCCACCTTCGTTGGCAATCCCGTGCTCGCGCGTGACCTGGGCGCCGCCGACGGGCCGGCGTTCCGCGCGGCTCATGCGATCGCGCCGGACGCGCCCATGCTTTTGATCCTGCCGGGCAGCCGACGCGGAGAGGTCGAACGGCTGATGGCTCCCTTTCGAGAGGCCGCCCGAAACCTGAAGTCTCTCGTCCCCAGCCTCGAACTCGTGGTCGCCGCCGCCGACACCGTGGAGGCGGAGGTTCGCGCCGCTCTCCGCGCCTGGCCGTGTCCGGTCAAGATCACCACGGGCGAACGCGACCGGCTCTCCGCCATGAAGGCGGCGACCGCCGCACTGGCGTGCAGTGGTACGGTGACCACCGAACTGGCGCTATGCGGCTGTCCGTTCGTCGTGGGCTACAAGGTCGATCCACTCACCTACCAGATCGCCAAACGGCTGCTGCGCACGCCCTGGATCACCTTGCTGAACGTCGCCGCGAACGACACCGTCGCTCCGGAATTTCTCCAGGCGGCCTGCACGGGCGAGCGCCTGGCCGAAGCCCTGGCGCCGCTGCTTCTCGACGCGGGGATCAGAGCCGAGCGCCTTGCACGCCAGGAGCGAGCGTTGGACGCCATGCGCGGCGGCGCGGGCGTGTCGGCGACCCCGATCGCGGAGGCCGTCTTTCGAATCATGGCCTGAGCGACCCACCGGGCCGTCGGTCGACGACCGTCGCCGGGCCATGGCGCCGAACCTTACGGTGACCGCCTTGAACACGGTCTCGCGGTTGGCGCCCATGGCGAAGGTTGGTAGACCTCCGGCGCGGCGGCGGGTTCCAGGGGAGGTCCAGCGAGTTTGACTCGGTTCGGTCGACGCATCGCCGCGGCGGGGCTCGCGATGGCGGCGGTCGTCGCCGCGGCCGCCCTGGCCGCCGGCGTCTATGCGGCGCTGCTGTTCTACCAGCTGCCCAGCGCGACCGAATTGGCGGACTACCATCCTCCGACGGCGACCCGCGTCTACGCCTGGGACGGCACGCTGATCGGAGAGTTTTCCAAGGTGCGGCGCATTTATGTGCCCTACGATCAGATCCCGCCGCGGATGATCCTCGCCTTCCTCGCGGCCGAGGACCACAATTTCTTCCATCACGGCGGGGTCGATCCGTCCGGCCTGTCGCGCGCCATGATCAAGGACGTCTTCAACGTTCTGCAAGGTCGCCGGCCCGAGGGCGGCTCGACCATCACCCAGCAGGTGGCCAAGAACATCCTCGCCAACAACAAGGTTTCCGTCGGCCGTAAGCTGAAGGAGGCCATTCTCGCGGGCCGGCTGGAGCACACGCTTTCGAAACCGCAGATCCTCGAGCTTTATCTCAACGAGATATGGCTCGGGTACCGATCCTACGGCGTGGGCGCGGCGGCCTATAACTATTTCGGCAAATCGATCACCGATCTTTCCCTGGCGCAGTACGCCTACCTCGCCGCCCTGCCCAAGGGGCCCGACAACTACCAGCCTGTCACCCACAAGGCCGCCGGCGTCCGCCGGCGCAACATGATCCTAGGGGACATGGCCAAGCTGGGCTGGGTGACTCGCGAGGAGGCCGCCGCCGCCATGGCCGAGGATCTCAAGGTGGAAAGCGCGCCGGTGCGAAGCCGTTATCGCGACGCCGACTATTTCGTCGAGGAGGCGCGACGCCAGGCCCTGGCGATCAAGGACGTCGGCGACGATGTGAACCAGGGCGGCTACTACATGCGCACGACTTTGGACCCGCGCCTGCAGACCGCCGCGCGGATCGCCCTGATGGATGGGTTGGAGACCTATGATCATCGGCATGGCTGGCGCGGCGCATGGGGCCGGGTGGCGAACGAACCTGGTTGGCAGAAGGAGGCCTTGGCCCACTCGCCCCCGTCCGAGCGGAAGCTCTGGCAGGCGGCCCTCGTGCTCGCCGCGAGCGGCCGCGTGCAGACCGCGTCGGACAACCACGTCGGCCAAATCGTGGGGCAGGACGTGGCCTGGGCCGGAGCGGGGAGGGGGCTGCATGTCGGCGACCTGGTCTTCGTCGAGCCGGCCGAGGGCGGCGGCTTTCGCCTGCGTCAGGTCCCGCAGGTCAACGGCGCGATGGTGGCCATGGATCCGCAGACCGGCCGGGTGCTGGCGATGTCGGGCGGCTACAGCTTCTCGCTTTCGAACTTCAACCGGGCGACGCAAGCCTACCGCCAGCCCGGCTCGTCGTTCAAACCCTTCGTCTACGCCACCGCGCTGGACAGCGGCCAGTTCACGCCGGCCAGTATCGTCATGGACGGTCCAATCACCCTGCCGGGCGCCAATGGCCGTCCGTGGAGTCCGGAGAACTACGAAAAGCACAGTTTCCGCGGACCCATGGTCTTTCGACGCGGGCTCGAGCTTTCCCTGAACACCATGACCGTGCGCATCGCCATGCAGGTCGGGATGCGCAAGATCGTCGATAACGCCAAACGCTTCGGCGTGGTCGACAGGATGGAGCCCTACCTTCCCATGGCGCTGGGCGCGGGCGAAACCACGCCCTTCCGCATGGCCGGGGCCTATTCGACCTTCGTCAACGGGGGCCGCAAGGTCACGCCCCACCTCATCGAATTGGTGGAAGACCGCAACGGCGACGCGCTTTACCGCGCCGACGCCAGGGACTGCAGGCGCTGCGAAGCGGGCTTCTCCGGCGCGACCGGTCCGGACGTCGGGCCCGGCGGCGAGCAATTGATCGACCCGATCACCGCCTATCAGATCGAGACCATGCTGGAGGGCGTGGTCCTGCGAGGGACCGGCGTGGCGGCTCAGGTGCTCGATCGGCCGATCGGCGGCAAGACCGGGACGACCAATGATTTCCGCAGCGCGTGGTTCGTGGGCTTCTCGCCCCAGATCGTCGTGGCCACCTATATCGGCTTCGACGACAACCGCTCCCTCGGCAAAGGGGAGACGGGCGCGGTCGCCGCTTTGCCGATCTTCGTCGAGTTCATGCAGGAGGCGATCAAGGGCTTTCCGCCGATGGAGTTCAAAGCGCCGCCAAACACTAAGTTCGCCAATGTCGGCCCAAACCGTGAAGCCTTCCGACCTGGCACCGAGCCTCAACCCAGGGCCGCCGCCGCCTCGGACACCGGCGCCGATGAGAGCGACGCGGTCGTCACGCCCTCCGCCGGCGGACCCGCGACGCCCGGCGCGCCCATCGGCGGAATCCTGCCGCCGCCGCCCGCCGCGGTGAAGCCGCCGAAGCCGCCGGACACCCTCAACGGCTTGTATTGACCCTCGCGGCGGTCTATCCGCCCCGGCTCCCTCTGGTCCCCAGGAACTCAGCCATGCGCGCGGATATCGAGGCCATGTCGGCCGATATCGAGCAATCCATCGGATTGCTCAGGAGGCGTCTTTGACTGGGAACCGGCTCTACGCAAACTCGACGAGCTGAACGCCCGGGTCGAGGACCCGGCCTTCTGGAACGACGCGGAGGCCGCCCAGGCTCTGATGCGCGAACGCACTCACCTCGCCACCCAGGTCGAGGCGGTGCGCAAGTTGGAACGCGATCTCGCCGACGCGTTGGAATTCGCCGAGATGGCCCAGGCGGAGGGCGATCAGGCCTCCCTCGACGAAACCGCGGCCCAGCTCTCCGAGATGAAGGCCTTCGCCGCCAAGGCGGAGCTGGAGGCTCTGCTCTCCGGCGAGGCTGACAGCGCCGACGCCTTCGTCGAGATCAATGCGGGAGCGGGGGGCACGGAGTCCACCGACTGGGCCAACATGCTTCTGCGCATGTACACCCGCTGGGCCACCGCCCACGACATGTCCGTCGAGTTCATCGAGGAGACCGACGGCGAGCAGGTCGGGATCAAATCCGCCACCGTGAAGGTCAGCGGGACCAACGCCTACGGCTGGCTGAAGACCGAGGCCGGGGTCCATCGCCTGGTGCGCATCTCGCCATTCGATTCGGCGGCCAAGCGCCACACCAGCTTCGCCTCGATCTGGGTCTATCCGGTGGTCGACGACAAGATCGAGATCGAGATCAACCCCGCCGACGTGCGCACCGACACCTATCGCGCCAGCGGCTCGGGCGGCCAGCACGTCAACAAGACCGACTCCGCGGTGCGCCTCACGCATATCCCCACCGGCATCGCCGTCGCCTGCCAGAACCAGCGCAGTCAGCATCAGAACCGCGACCAGGCCTGGAAGATGCTCCGCGCCCGCCTGTACGAAGTGGAGCTCCAGCGGCGAGAGGCGGCCTCACAGGCCGTCGAGGACGCCAAGACCGATATCGGCTGGGGTCACCAGATCCGCTCCTACGTCCTGCAGCCCTACCAGATGGTCAAGGACCTGCGCACCAACGTCGAGACCAGCGACACCGCCGGCGTCCTCGATGGGGATCTGGACGCCTTCATGGGCGCGTCACTCGCGCAGCGGGTGGGCGTCACCCGGGACGCGGAGGGTTGAAACCGACCCCATCTTCGCGCATCGATCATCCAAGAACGCCAACAGGGAGCGCGCCATGTTTTCACACGTCATGATCGGGACCAACAATCTGGACAGGGCCAAGGCCTTTTACGACAAGGTGCTGGGCGTCCTCGGCGTGCCCGGGCACTTCCAGGACAATCATCGGATCTTCTACCGCCACAAGGACAACACCTTCTCGGTGAGCAAACCGATCAACGGCGAAGCGGCCAGCGCGCCCAATGGCGGCACCCTGGGTTTTGCTTGCGATTCGCCTGAACAGGTCCACGCCTTCCACGCGGCGGGGCTGGAAGCCGGCGGCACGACCTGCGAGGACCCCCCCGGCCTGCGCGAAGGCGCGATGGGCAAGATGCACCTGGCCTACCTGCGCGACCCGGACGGCAACAAGATCTGCGCGCTCCACCGCGAAGCGAGCTGAGGCGAGACGGAAAAGGCCGCCGCCCTTCTCCTTCGAGGGAGAAGGGCGTGGCTGACTATTCCGCCGGACTCCACTTCGCCGCCGGCTGAGTCGAGGCGATCGCGCGGGGCCCGTCGTTGCGGGGTTGCTGATGGCGATGATTGCCGCCGCCTTGTCCGCCCTGAGCCCCGCGACCCTTCTGCCGCTGACGCTGCTGACCGCCGCCGCGCGCAGGCCGTTTGGCGTCGGCGCGGGGAACGAAGGCCGGCTTGGGCTCGACCGCGGCCATGGCGCCCAAGGCCCGATCGTTGCGGCGATCGAATGATGAGATCGACTGGCGGGTCAGCTTCTCGATGTCCTTGAGCAGCGAGCGCTCATCGTTGCTGACCAGTGAGATCGCCGTACCGTCGGCCCCGGCCCGCGCGGTGCGGCCGATGCGGTGAACATAGCTTTCCGGAACGTTGGGCAGGTCGAAATTGACGACATGGGTGACGGCGTCCACGTCGATGCCGCGCGCGGCGATGTCGGTCGCGATCAGGGCGCGAACCTTGCCGGCCTTGAACGCCGCCAGGGCGCGTTCGCGCTGGCCCTGGGACTTGTCGCCATGGATGGCGTCGGCCTCGATGCCCGAGGCCTCGAGATATTTCGCGACCCGGTCCGCGCCGCGCTTGGTGCGGGTGAAAACCAGGGTGCGCGCCATCTTGGCGTCGGAGAGCAGGTCCGCCAGCAGGTGGCGCTTGCGGTCGGTCTCCACGAAGAGGACCGATTGCTTGATCTTCGCCACGGTCGTCGCCTGGGGCGCGACGGAGACCTTGGCCGGGTCCTTAAGCAATTCGCCGGCCAGCTTGCCGATTTCCGTCGGCATGGTGGCGGAGAAGAACAGGTTCTGGCGCTGCTTGGGCAGGGTGGCGACGATCTTCCGGATGGGGGGGAGAAAGCCGAGGTCCAGCATCTGGTCCGCCTCGTCGAGCACGAAGATCTCGACCTGGCTCAGGTTGGCGACCTTCTCCTGAATGTGGTCGATCAATCGGCCCGGGGTCGCCACCAAAACGTCGACTCCCGCGGCCAGGGCCTTGACCTGGGCGCCGTACTTCACGCCGCCAAAGACGACGGTGACGATGAGGCCCATGTGGCGGCCATAGACGCGGAAGCTCTCGCCGATCTGACTGGCGAGCTCGCGGGTGGGGGCCAGCACAAGGACCCGGGCACCGCGCCTGGGCGCGGGCTTCGGATCGGCGGCGAGGCGTTGCAGGATCGGCAGCGCGAAGGCCGCGGTCTTGCCGGTGCCGGTTTGGGCGATGCCCAGCAGGTCCTTGCCGGTCAGCACCAGGGGAATGGCCTGGGCCTGGATCGGGGTGGGGGTGGTGTAGTTCTCTTCGGCAAGCGCCTTGAGCAGCGGCTTTACGAGGCCGAGGTCGGTGAAGTGGGTCACGAGGGATATGTCTTTCGAATACGCCGAACGCGCGTCCGCTTTTCGAGCGAGACACAGGCGGGGCTGTCTTAGCTATGGGAGCGCCCCGCGTGGCCGGGCGATCGGGATGAATCTCATCCTGGCGCTCGACAGGCGGACCGCAAAACCTTGCGATCCTCACGCGACTGGAGCACCGATGACGACACGATTAAATTCGAGTCGTGAGCGTCTTATCGCGCTTCGCACTCGCGAAGTCAAGGCGAATTTTTGCAACATGCAGACTCTGCTCGTCGCCGCCTGCGCGCTGATAGACGTGGACGGACGGGTTTTGCTGGGCAAGCGTCCGGCTGGAAAGACCCTCGCCGGTCTCTGGGAATTCCCGGGCGGCAAGGTCGAGCCGGGTGAAACCCCCGAGGCCTGCCTGATCCGCGAACTCAACGAGGAGCTGGGCGTGACGATCACCCACGCCTGCCTCGCGCCCTTCGTCTTCGCCAGTCATGATCTGGGCGACCGCCATCTCTTGATGCCGCTCTTCCTCTGCCGAAGATGGGAGGGCGCGCCCCGCGCTGTCGAGCACGAGGCCCTGGCCTGGGTGCGGCCCGAGAGGATGGGCGAGTATCCGATGCCGCCAGCCGACGCGCCGATGGTGGCGTGGCTGAGAGATCTGCTGTGACGCCCAGCGCCGGCGACGTCATCACCGACCGCGCCTTCGCCGACGAGGATTGGGGCGGTCTCGACCTTTCGGCCGCGCGCTTCGAGAATTGCCGTTTCCTTCGCTGCGGGTTCGCCCACGGGGATCTGCGCGAGGCGTCGTTCAAGACTTGCGGGTTCGCCGACGCCGAGGGGCAAAAGGGGGCGAACTTTGCTTTCGCCCGGCTGGACGAGGCGACCTTCCAGGATTGCAACCTGGCCCACGCGCGTTTCGACGGCGCGGAACTCTACGGCGCGAAGTTCGACGACTGCCGCTTGCTTGGCGCGCGGTTCGCCCGGGCGCGATTTCATCGGGCGTTCGGACGCGCGATCGTGCGCACGGCAATCGCATTCACCAACTGCAATCTCGACCTCGCCGATCTCGCGGGTTGCGGGCTCGCGGGAGCGGCGCTTTCTCGCACGCGCTTCAAGGAGGCCGATCTTTCGGGAGCCGATCTGGAAGGCGCCGATCTGACCTGCGCGGACCTTTTCCACGCCATTGTCGATGGCGCGAAACTGGCGGGGGCGGACCTGCGCGGGGCGGAGGTCAGCGGGCTCGATATTCGCCGTCTTTCATCTTCCAAGGCCATGAAGATCACGGCCGATCAGCAATTCGCTCTGCTGGATGCGCTCGGCGTGGATGTCCGACCGGACTGAGCGGTCGGCCTGGCGCCCGGACTCAGACGATCGGCTTTTCCTCGCCCCACCACAGCGGGGAGCGCGCCAGATCGATGAATTTGCGTTCGTCCTCCAGGAGCAGGCGTCCGGCGTCGATCATCGCCTGGCTGGGGGATGCGGGCAGGGCGTCCTCGATCGTGTCCCACCACAGCTCGGCGACGCCGTCGTAACCCTCCGGTCCGCCGCGCGAGGCGCGCAGGGGGGCGGAGACCTCGAGGGGAAGACTATGTGTCTGGACGTATCGGCGGATGCGCAGCGTCTCGGCCACGCTCTTCACCAGCGGGGCGTGATTGTCGAACCAGTAGGCCTGGAATGCCGCCCTGGTCAGTTCGGGCAGGCGGACGAGGCAGAAGGTCAGCTTGATCATCGTGGTGCAACCTCGCATCATTCGCCCGGGGCGAGAAGCCTCGAAGCAAGGGAGCTGGCGCGATGGGCAGGCTGGAGGGTCGGCGCGCGATCGTCACCGGCGCGGCGTCCGGGATCGGGCGGGCGAGCGCGGAACTCTTCGCGGCGGAGGGCGCGCGGGTGCTGGCGGTCGACCTGCCCTCGGCGAAGCTCGACCTCGCCGCGCCGGGGATCGTCTGTCTCGAGATGGACATCACGCGCGACGAGGCGCCCGACACGATCGTCGAGCGGGCCCTGGCGGTCTTCGGCGGTCTGGATATCCTTTTCAACAATGCCGGGATCGGCGCCGCGTCGCCCACCGCGGACATGACCGACGAGCTCTGGGACCGCGTGCAGGCCGTCAACCTTCGGGGCATGTTCCGCCTGACCCGCGCGGCGATTCCCGCCCTGGTCGCGTCCGGCCGGGGGCGGATCATCAACACCGCGAGCGTCATGGCCGAGGGTACGGACTATGGCCTCTCCGCCTATTGCGCCTCGAAGGCCGGGGTCGTCGGCTTGACCCGGACCCTGGCGTTGGAGCTGGGCCGCAAGGGCGTCACCGCGAACGCCATCATGCCGGGCGCTATTCTGACCGGGATGACCAAGGACAGTTTCGGCAACGTTTCCAACGCCGAGGTCTGGGCGAAGAAGGCGGCCCTGAAACGTCTGGGCCAGCCGATCGACATCGCCAGGGCGGCCCTTTTCCTCGCCTCGGACGACGCCGGGTTCGTCACCGGCCAGGCGATCGCCGTGGATGGCGGCCTAACGTTGAGGATATGAATATTCGCACCCGTGAAACCTTCTACCGCGATCCGCGCTACGCCTATGTCCATGCAGAAGGTCGTGCATAAGATGAATATACTCTCCTACGGAGCGCTCGCCGCCCTCCTCACGGGTGTCTGCACCGGCGCGACCTTGAAGCCGAATCTGTCGGTGGCTCAGCACGCGCAGCAGGCGCCCCGCCTCAATGTCGATCAGGCCAACACCGGGCTTCTGGCCTCGGCGGAACTCTTCAGACATCGCGCCGGCTGATCTTTCGGCTTGCTCTGGCTCTAGGCCTGACCGCCGGACTGGCCGTCGCCCGGGCCGCCGCGGCCGCGCCATCATTGGCCGAGATCGTCGCGGCGTCGCCCGCCGGCGACTGGCGCACGATTGATCCTGAAAACACTCTGTATCTGGACCTTGCGGCGGGAAGGGTGGTGATCGAGCTGGCGCCCAGGTTCGCGCCGAACCACGTCGCCAATATCCGAACCCTTGTCCACGCCGGCTTTTTCGACGGGCTCTCCATCGTTCGCTCTCAGGACAACTACGTTGTTCAGTGGGGTGACGCCGAATCGAAGCGACCGAACGGCGGCGCCAAGCTGGCGTTGAAGGCCGAGTTCTCCCACCGCGCGGGGGCGGGCGAGGCGCTCACCCAACTTCCCGACCGCGACACCTACGCCCCCATGACCGGCTTCACCGACGGCTTCCCGGCCGCGCGCGACCCGGCGACGGGGGAGGCGTGGCTGACGCATTGCTACGGCATGGTCGGCGCGGGCCGCGACAACGACGCCGATTCCGGAAGTGGCGCGGAACTCTATGCCGTCATCGGCCAAGCGCCGCGCCAGCTCGACCGCAATGTCACGCTCGTCGGCCGCGTGGTGCGCGGGATGGAATGGCTTTCCGTAGCGCCACGGGGAACGGGGGACCTGGGCTTCTACAAGACCGCCGCCGAGCACATTGCGATCAAACGCGTCGTCCTCGCCGCCGACGTTCCCCCGTCGGAGCGCCTCGCCCTGCAGGCCCTGCGCACCGACAGCGCGGCCTTCGCCGCCGTGATCCAGAACCGGCGCTTCCGCCAGGACGATTTCTACAAGCGTCCCGCCGGCGCCATCGATGTCTGCAACGTACCCTTGCCGGTCCGCGACGCGCCGAGGCCTTGAGGACGGGAACATCCCGCGCGAATGGACGCTCTTCCTTCGTCTTCGCAGGGAGCACCCGATGAAACAGCCACCCAGGGCCGGCGACCGTGTCGCCTGGAATTCGAGCGGCGGTCATTCGGTCGGTAAGGTCGTGAAGAAGATTACCACGCCGACGAAGATCAAAGGTCACAAGGTCGCCGCCAGTCCCGACAATCCGGAATTCCTGGTCAAGAGCGACAAGGGCGGCGTCGCGGCCCACAAGGCGGGAGCGCTGAAATCCGCTAAGTGAGGCCGGGGGCCGCCTCCACCGTCTCCGGCTGTTCGCCGGCGAGGGGCGACGCTAAGCTCTCGCCATGACCAGCGATCTTACCCGGCGAGGATTCGCCGGAACCCTGTCCATCGCCGCCGCGCTCGCCACGACAGCCGCCGCCGGCCCGACCTCCACATCCTTTCGCGAGATCTACGGCGCCGAATGGGCTTGGCGCGAGGCCGAGTTCCCGGACGACGAGGATCCCGAAAAACCGATCGCGCCCTACCTGCCGAAAGCGGACCAGGCCAGTCAGGACGCCCGTCTGGCGCGCTGGCGGGATGTCCAGTCCAAGCTGGCCGAGTTCGACGTCTCGAAGCTTTCGCCGGACGAGCGGATCGACTTCGCCGTCTACCGCGAACAGATCGACACCCTGGCGGCGTCCCAGGCCTTCCGCGACTACGAAAAGCCATTGAACGCGGACAGTTCGTTCTGGGGGGACCTCACCGGAGTCTGCCGCCGAACCTTCCGCACCGAGGCCGAGTACCGCAACTACATCGCCCAGATGCGCCAGATGCGGCGCTATTTCGCCGAGCAGATCGTCCAGATGCGCGCCGGCCTCGCGCGCGGTTTCACGCCGCCGAAGGTGACCCTGATCGGCCGGGACGGCTCGTGCGCCTCGGTGGCGCGGGCCGCTTCGCCGAAGGAGACGATCTGGTACAAACCCTTCGTCGAGATGCCCGCGGGGTTCAGCCCCGCGCTCGCCGCCGACCTGCGCGCGGCGGGCGAGGCGTCGATCCGCGAAGTCGTGATCCCGGCCCACGCCGAACTGCTGGTCTTCCTGCGCGAGACCTACATTCCCCAGGCGCGGGCCACTCTGGCGGCCTCCGATCTCCCAGGCGGCCGGGGTTACTACCAGTCCAAGATCAAGGAGTTCACCACCACCGGCCTCACGCCCGAGCAAATCCACGCCATCGGTCTTTCCGAAGGCGCCTTGATCCGGCGGCGGATGCTGGGCGTGATGTCGGAGGTCGGCTTCGCCGGGGATCTCCCCGCCTTCCTGGTCGGCCTGCGCGTGGATCCTCGCTTCTACGTAAAGACGCCGCAGGCCCTGCTCGACCGCGCCGCCTGGATCGCCAAGACCTTCGACGGCAAGGCGCGGGACTGGTTCGGTCGTCTTCCTCGCGCCCGCTTCGCCATCCGCGCGGTCCCGGACGATCAGGCCCCGTTCTATACCGCCGGCCGGGGCGGGCCGGGGGTGTATCTGCTGAACACCTACGACCTGCCGTCCCGGCCGCTGTATGCGTTGACCGCCCTGACTCTGCACGAGTCCGCCCCCGGTCACGCTTTCCAGATTCCGCTCGCCGATGAAGCCGAGGGCCAGCCCGAGTTCCGCCGCAAGGGCTACATCTCGGCCTACGGCGAAGGCTGGGCGCTCTATTGCGAGCGGCTGGGCGAAGAGATGGGCATGTACGAGACGCCCTATGACCGCTTCGGCATGCTGAGTTATCAGGCCTGGCGGGCCGCGCGCTTGGTGGTCGATACCGGGCTGCACACCATGGGCTGGAGCCGCGATCGGGCGCTGGCTTATCTGCGCGATAACACCGCGCTGCCCGAGCGCGAGATCTCCACCGAGGTCGATCGCTACATCTCCTGGCCCGCCCAGGCGCTGTCCTACTATCTCGGCATGCAGGCCATTCTCGCGGGACGGGCGAAGGCGGAAGCGGCGCTGGGCGCGAGGTTCGATATCCGCGCCTTCCACGACACCGTGCTCAGCCTCGGGTCCGTCCCCTTGCCGGTGCTTACCGCGAGGCTGGACGCGTTCATCGCGGGAGGCGGTGTGGGGCCGTATTCGAAAGTTTGACGGGGGTCGCGTCTCGAGCGGTCAAGGTCGTTGAGGAGTTAACGCTAACTCGTGGTGATTAAAGTTCTATCTCTCGGCGTGCTGATTTTTGCCGTGGCATCTTTTGGCATCTGAGTTGGCGCCTTCGCGTTGTCGAAAAGGCCCTTCTCACTTCGACCGGAGCGTCGGCGGGGAGCCGGGACGTGGATTTTGCGCGCGTTGTGCCGCCGAAGCTGGCGTTGGGTGGGCGGGTAATTCGGAAGAGCGCGTGACCGGCCTGGCTGGGATGTTACATTATGCAAGTACCGCTCCACCGGCGTCAATGTCGTTTTGTTATTCCCGCGTTAACGACAATCAGGTCCATCTGGCGGCGACATCATCATCGAGATCCTTAGCCGCCGTTCTCGTCGTGAGAGCCTGCAGCGAATCCCGATATGGCGTTCGACGGACTGGCTTTTGATCACGGAGAAATCGCATGCCCGCGGCGTTGCGGGGGGAGCGTCGGGGACCCGCCAGAGCGCGCGTCCAACCCTCCGCCTCAAGAGCGAAGGCGAGACCCGCAGGTCCGCCGCCGCGCGCGGTGTCGAAGCTCCACGCCGGTCGCCGGCTTGGTTTTCCGCGACGCGCCGCGACGCTGGGCGCCGCGCTGCTCCTGGTTCTTGTGGCGGTGGTCGCCCTGGCGACGGGCGGGCGCGGCCAATACCTGCTCGATAACGCCCAGCTTTTGTCGGGCGACGACTTCGCGGGCTTCGGCCTGGCGGTGCGCGAAGTCCATCTCCAGGGTGTCTCGAAAGCGGCTCAGGACGAGGTCTCCGCCGCCGCGGGGATCAAGGCGGGCGAGCCCCTGCTGGGCGTCGACCTTTCCGCGGTGCGCGACCGCGTCGAGCGCGTCGGCTGGGTGCAACGCGCGCGGGTGGTGCGGCTCTTTCCCGACACCGTGGTGATCGCGGTGACGGAGCGCCCTCTGCTCGCGGTCTGGCAACACGGAGGCCATAGCGTGGTGGTGACCAACAACGGCGCGGTCGCGGGGCAGGTCGATCCCGCGCGTTTCGCCAAATTGCCGCTCATCGTGGGCGACGGCGCCAACCTCGCCGCCGGCCCCTTCATCGCCGAGCTTCAGAACCATCCCCACCTGTGGTCGAAGACCAGCGCGCTGGTGCGGGTCGATCGGCGGCGGTGGGATGTAGCGCTCGGCGACGGGACCGTCGTCGCGCTTCCCGCCTCGGGCGAGGATGCGGCGATCAAGCGGCTGGAAAGGCTCGACGAATCGTCGCGTATCCTGAGCTTGCGATTGGCCCGCATCGATATGCGGGATCCGGAGATGATTGTGGTTCGACCTCGGGGCGGCGCGACGCCTGTCGACGGGCCGATGGCGACGAGCGGGGGTGACACGCATGACTGATATGGTTCTGGAGCGCGGCATGGCGGCGGAGACTGCGCCGACGGCTAAGAGCAAGCCCCGGGAAAATCGCGATGGCCTGAAGCTCGGGCTTGGACGGCAGGGCGTGGTCGCGGCGGTCGATCTGGGCGCTTCCAAGGTCGCCTGTTTCATCATGAAGCCCGAGGGAGTCAGGCGGGGCGATCGCACCCTGACCACCGCCGGCGTCGGCCATGTCCAGTCCAGCGGCGTGCGCGGCGGGGCGATCGTCGACATGGACGAAGCGGCCCACGCCATTGGCCGCGCGGTGGAGCGGGCCGAAGCCATGGCCGGTGTCGATGTCCAGGGCGTCACCGTGGCCACCACCTGCGGCCAGTTGGCGAGCCACAGAGTCACCGCGAAGATCCCGCTCGGCGGGCGGCCGATCAGCGAGGCCGATCAATCCCGCGCCATCGCCCAGGCCATGAACGGGCTTAAACTCGCGCGGCGACAGGCGATCCACCTGCAACCGATCGGCTGGATCGTCGATGGCCAGCGCCACGTCCAGGATCCCAAGGCGATGTTCGGCCGCTCCCTGGGGTTGGAGATGCTGGTCGTCTCGATGAACGACGGCGTCTTCCAGACCCTCGCTCATTGCGTGGAACGCGCCCACCTGCAGTTCGAAGGGGCGGTCGCCGCGCCCTTCGCCTCCGCCCTCGCGGCCCTCGAGCCCGACGAGATGGAGCTGGGCGCGATCTGCATCGACATGGGCGGCGGCTCGACCTCCGTGGCAGTCTACTCCAGCGGCGCGCTGGTGCATGTCGACAGCCTGAACGTCGGCGGCGCCCATGTGACGCAGGATATCGCGCGCGGCCTTTCGACCTCGATGAACGGCGCCGAGCGGATCAAGACCCTGCACGGCTCGGCCATCGCCTCGGCCAACGAGGACCGTGAGATGATCGAGGCGCCGCCGCGCGGCGACGATCCCGGCGCCGGACCGGTCACGGCGCCCCGCTCGATGCTCAAGGGCATCATCGCGCCCCGTGTGGAGGAGACGCTCGAACTGCTCAAGGAACGCCTGCGGCACTCCGGGGCCCTGGTGGATCCGGGCGCCGGGGTGGTCCTGCTCGGCGGCGCAAGCCAGCTCGCCGGCGTGCGCGAGGTCGCCGTGCGGGTGTTCGACCGACCCGTGCGGCTCGGGCGGCCGAAACGCATCCCCCACCTGGCGGATTCAGCGGCGGGACCGGGCTTCTGCGCCGCGGCGGGCGTGCTTCAACGCGCGGCGTTCGGACCGAGGGAAGCGGGACCGAAAAGGCCGGGTGGTGGGGTGAGGGCGCCTCATCCCATAGATCCCAGCGCCAACGTGGTGGCGAAGGCGGCGGCTTGGTTGCGGGATAACCTTTAAAGCCGCTGGACTACGCCGGTTCTTGCAGCTGCAACAATGATTGAGTGGGAAAGACAAGCGCTGCGCGACTTTGACCCTTCGTCTAAACGGTGAAATCCGGGATCACTTCCGCGCCCGTAGCCCGGGGTGGTAGGGCCGGATCAACGAGGCGCTCAGGAAGTCCGTTGAACGGGCCTAGTTGGAACGCCGCAGCTTCGGCGCGGGATAGTTCCTGATAAACCGAGACCGAAGATAAAGGTGACGGTGATGCTCTTGGCTGCAATCTTCGCTTTGGCGCTTAGCGACGCCGAAGTTGAAGCCCAAATCAGAGACGCTCCACCCGTTGTACGGGCGTTCATTGAGCGGCGCGCGGGCTGCAACCACTGGGGAGGCGAATATCCATATGACGCCGAACGGGCGCGGGAGATCAAAAGGGTGGGTAGAGAATTGCATTGCCGGCGACTCGATGCCGACGAACATCGGCTGAGGAAAGCTTTCGCTCACAAGGCGAAGATCCTCAAACTTATCTCTATTACTAGCGACCGTGATTTCTAAGACGGTCGGCTGTCGGTTTGCGACCGCGTAAGGTGGGAAGGTCCTGCGTTCTCGCCGGCCCCATTTCAGGTGTCCGGCTTCGGCGCCGATGGGTCGGCGTGGACGCCGACACTCCTGTTGAAAGCCGGGCTTCCTAGTACCCGCGCCACAATCCACCACAAAATATAGCGAGCCGCCTTCCCCGAATCGCGACTCGCGCTAAGCCGGTTAACGGCTGCTTAAGGGTGTTGGCCCTTAAGTGAATTCATCCATTCAGAGCCCGTGGCGGCGCTCGGGAGGTCCACATATGACGTTCAAGGTTTTCGCGCCTCAAGTGAAAGAGCTGAAGCCGCGCATCGTGGTCTTCGGCGTCGGCGGTGCCGGCGGCAACGCGGTCAACAACATGATCGAGGCCGGCCTTAAGGGCGTCGAGTTCGTCGTCGCCAACACCGACAGCCAGCAGCTCGCCTTTTCCAAGACCGAGCGGCGCATCCAGCTCGGCGTCAACGTCACTCAGGGCCTCGGCGCCGGCGCCCACCCCGAAGTCGGCATGTCGGCGGCCGAGGAAAGCGCGCCGGAGATCGGCGAACACCTCGACGGCGCCCACATGGTCTTCATCACCGCGGGCATGGGCGGCGGCACCGGCACCGGCGCGGGTCCGATCATCGCCAAGTGCGCGCGGGAGCGGGGCATCCTGACCGTCGGCGTGGTGACCAAGCCGTTCCATTTCGAGGGTCGTCATCGGATGCGCCTGGCGGACGCCGGCATCTCCGAACTGCAGCGCTATGTCGACACCCTGATCGTCATCCCCAACCAGAACCTGTTCCGCGTCGCCAATGAGCGGACCACCTTCGCCGAAGCCTTCGGCATGGCCGATCAGGTGCTGCATTCTGGCGTGCGTTCGATCACCGACCTGATGGTGCTGCCCGGCCTGATCAACCTCGACTTCGCCGATGTCCGCACGGTGATGACCGAGATGGGCAAGGCGATGATGGGCACCGGCGAGGCGTCCGGCGAAGGCCGCGCCCTGATGGCCGCCGAGAACGCCATCCAGAACCCGCTGCTCGACGAAGTCACGCTGAAGGGCGCCAAGGCGGTGCTGGTCAACATCACCGGCGGCGACGACATGACCCTGCTGGAAGTCGACGAGGCGGCCAACGCGATCTCCGGCCAGGTCGATCCGGAGGCCAACATCATCTTCGGCGCGGCGTTCGATCCGACGCTGGACGGCGTGGTGCGGGTTTCGGTCGTGGCCACGGGCATGGACGGCGCCTCGATCGCGGCGATCGATACGCTTCAGCCCCGTCGTCGCGACGCTCCGATCGTGGTCCAGGATTTCGAGGCCGCGTCGAGCGAGCACGCCCCGGAGTTTGAACCGGCCTACGCCAGCGCGGGGCGCGCCGACGCCCCCGCCCTGCGTCCGCTCGAGGCGGAGCCGGCCATGGCGGCGTCGATCGCTCAGCCCGACTTTGGCTTCGAACCGGCCGCCAAGCCCGACACGGTTGTCCAGATCGTCCCCCGCGTCGTCGATCCCGCGGTGGCCGAGGTCGAGGAAGAGCCGCTGTTCGCCTCGCCGCACTATGGCGACGATCGCCGTCAGAAGGGGGGTTGGCTCAGCCTGTTCGGCCGCCCGCGTCATGAGACCCCCGCCCAGCGTCCCGCGCCCGTGCGCGGGGCCGGCGGCGGCGCTCAGCCGGCGGTGGACGCCATGGAAGAGGCGGACGCGGAAGATCACGACGATCTGGAAATCCCGTCGTTCCTGCGGCGACTGGCCAACTGAGCACCCAGCGGGTTGAACCGGCGGCGATACACAGCGAAACAGCTCTTGTGTTGGAACCCGCCGCGCCGACCCTACTTTCGGCTATCGACGAGCGCGCCGATTCGAGGCGCGCATAGCGCGAGGCCGACTTGACCTTTTCTTCCCAACACACCCTGGGCGCCGGCGTCTCCTTTACGGGCATCGGGATCCACAGCGGCCGGACCGTCGAGGTCGCGGTTCGCCCGGCCGCCGCCGGAACGGGGCTCACCTTTCTGCGGTTGGACGAGGCCGTTCGCGATCCGTCGGTGCCCGCGCGGGCCGAAGCGGTGGTCGACACCCGTCTGGGCACCACGCTCGCCAATGCCGATGGCGTCACGGTCGCGACGGTCGAGCACCTCATGGCGGTTTTCGCGGGCCTGGAGATCGACAACGCCATCGTCGCGCTCGACGGGCCGGAACTGCCGATCATGGACGGCTCCGCCGCGCCGTTCGTTCGCGCCCTCGATAAGGTCGGTCGCCGGCCTCAATCGGCGCGGCGCCCGTTCATCGAGATCCTGGCCGCCGTCGAGGTCGTCGATGGCGACAAACGCGCGGCCCTGGTCCCCGCGGATGGCTTCGAGATGGCTTTCGAGATCGCTTTCGACGATCCGGCGATCGGACGCCAGGGGCTGGATCTTCGTCTCGACGGCGGGACGTTCCGGCGCGATCTCGCCGATTGCCGCACCTTCGGGTTCAGAAACGATGTTGACGCCCTGCGCGCCGCGGGCCTCGCGCGCGGCGGCACCCTGGACAATGTCGTGGTGATCGATGGCGGCGCGGTGCTGAACGCCGAAGGCCTCCGCCGCCCCGACGAGTTCGTCCGTCACAAGATGCTGGACGCCCTGGGCGACCTCTATCTCCTCGGCGCGCCGATCGTGGGGCGGTACGAGGGGCGGTATTCGGGGCACGCGCTGAACAATGCGTTGGCCCGGAAGCTGCTCTCGCGGCCGGAGGCGTGGCGCTGGGCGGACGGACCGGTGGTGCTGAAGCGCGCGGTGTGACGCTTGCCCGCAATTGGCTTGATCTTCCCCATCGTGTAGGTTCCGACCGGTTGGCGCGGGGCGCGGACGCTTCGAGGAATTCCCAGCTTGTCGTTTGAATCTCACAACCGCAAAGCGGTGATCTGCGCGCTGATCGCGACGATCGCGGTCACCGGATGCTCGGCTATCAAGAAGAAGAAACCCACGCTCGCCTACGAAGAACGGCCGGTGGAATTGCTGTTCAACGTCGGAGCGGCCGATCTCGATCGCCATCAGTGGAACGACGCGGTGAACTATTTCCGCGAGGTGGAGCGCCAGCACCCTTATTCGGAATGGTCGCGTCGTTCGATCCTGATGACCGCCTACGCGCACTACCAGGCCAACGCCTACGCCGAAGCCATCAACGACGCGGACCGCTTCATCACCCTCTATCCGGGCAACGCCGCGACGCCGTACGCCTTCTATCTCAAGGCGGTGTGCTATTTCGAGCAGATCGTCGACGTCGGGCGCGATCAGGCCTCCACGGAAAGCGCCCAGGCCGCGCTCGGCGACATCATCAAACGCTATCCCAAGACCGAATACGCCGCCGACTCGCGGGTGAAGCTGGACATGGTCTCCGACCAGCTTGCCGGCAAGGAGATGACGATCGGGCGATACTACCTGAAGAACAACGATCCCATCGCGGCGATCGGGCGCTTCAAGAAGGTGGTGGACAGCTATCAGACGACCTCCCACGCGCCGGAGGCCCTTTACCGCCTGATCGAAGCCTATCTGACGGTCGGGCTCGTGGACGAGGCCATCAAGGACGGCGCGGTTCTCGGCTACAACTACCCGGGCGACGTCTGGTACCGCGACGCTTATCACCTTCTGACCTCCAGAGGCCTCCGGCCCGCGCTGCCGCCCACCCAGGGTGGAACCAGCGGTCGGATTCCCTTCATCGGCCGTGATCGTCAGGAGATCGCGCCGCCACCGGTGGACGTCTCCAATACCGGGGTCGTGGCCGCCGCGACCCTGCCCAGGCCGGCGGGCAAGGCCGCCGCGAAGCCGAAAAAGGGCGATTTCGTCCACGGCGTGCTCGGCCTTTAAAGCCCTGAAGACTCCAGGCATCCTCGTTCGATGCTGATCGGCCTGGTCATCCGCGATGTCGTGCTTGTCGAGGGGCTGGATCTGAGCGTGGGACCCGGGCTGACGACGCTCACGGGCGAGACCGGGGCGGGGAAGTCCATCGTTCTTGGCGCTCTTGGGCTGGCGGTGGGCGAGCGGGCGGACGCCGGGATGGTCAGGCGCGGCGCGGCGCAGGCCTCGGCCACGGCGATCTTCGCCCCCGCGCCCGGCAGCGCGGTCTGGCGCTACCTCGACGACAAGGCGCTCGCCGCCGAGCGGGACGAGGACCTGGTGCTTCGGAGAACCTTGGCCGCCGACGGCCGCTCCCGCGCCTTTGTCAACGATCAGGCGGCCAGCGTCGGCGTACTGCGAGAGCTGGGCGCTCTGCTGATGGAAACCCACGGCCAGCACGAAACCGTCGGTCTGCTCGACGCCCGCACCCACCGCCCCCTGTTGGACGCCTTCGGCGGCTGCGCGGCCCTCGTTCAATCCTGCGCCGGCGCCTGGACGTCGTGGCGGGACGCGCGGCTGGCGGTGGAGCGGCTGGAGGCGGAGCAGTCGTCGGCCGCCGACGAGACCGACGCCCTCTCGCACAGTCTGGCGGAACTCGATCGACTGGCCCCGAAGGCCGGCGAGGCCGCGAGCCTGGCCGAGGCGCGCGCGTTGCTGGGCGCGGCGGAAAAGACCCTCGCCGATATCGACGCCGCGCGGGAAAGCCTGGGCGGCGAGGCGCTGCAAAGTCGCCTGGGCCAAGGCGTGCGGGCGCTGGAGCGGGCGCGCGACCGCGCGTTCGGCTCCGGCGTCAGCGCGGAGAATCGCGCGACCGCGCTCATCGTGGCCGCTCTGGAAGCCGCCGACCGCGCATCCGTCGAGGCCGCCGAGGCCGCCGCCGCTATCGACGCCGCCGCCGCGGCCTTCGACTTCGAGCCCGATGAGCTGGAGCGGGCGGAAGAGCGGCTGTTCGCCTTGCGCGCCATGGCCCGCAAGCTCTCGGTGGACGTGGAAGACCTGCCCGCCGCCCGCGCCGACCTCGCCGGCCGCCTTCTGGCGCTGGAATCGTCCGCGGAAATCCTGGATGAGGCCCGCGCCGGCGCTCGCGCCGCGGAGGCCGACTACGGCCAAGCCGCCGCCGCGCTCACCAAGGCGCGGATCGCGGCGGGGGAGGCGCTGGCCCAATCCGTTCAAGCCGAGCTCGCGCCGCTCAAACTGGACAAGGCGCGGTTTCGGGTGGCGGTGGAGCCGCTGCCCGCCGAGCGCTGGGGGTCGAACGGACGCGACCGCGTGGAGTTCGAGATCGCCACCCTGGCCGGCGCGGCCTTCTCCGCCCTCGGGACCATCGCCTCGGGCGGCGAACTGGCGCGGTTCGCGCTGGCGCTAAAAGTCTCCCTCGCCACCCGGGACGCGGGCGCGCAACCGCTCATGGTCTTCGACGAGGTCGACCAGGGCGTCGGCGGCGCGGTGGCCGACGCCATCGGCGTCCGGCTCAAACGCCTCGCCGCCACGGCCCAGGTCATTGCCGTCACCCACAGTCCTCAGGTCGCGGCGCGCGCCGACCAGCACTGGCGGGTGCGCAAATTGGAGGGGAAGGGCGGGGTCAGCGCCGCGGTCGATGTGCTGGACGAAGCCGCGCGGGAGGAGGAGATCGCGCGGATGCTGTCGGGCGCCAAGGTCACGGACGAGGCGCGCGCGGCGGCACGGGCGCTGATCCATGTCTGATCGTGACGACGCCGAGGCCGAGCTCGCGCGCCTGGCCGTCGAGATCGCGGAGCACGATCTGCGCTATCACCGGGACGACGCGCCCACGGTTTCCGACGGCGACTATGATGCGCTGAAACGGCGCAATGCCGAGCTGGAGGCGCGTTTCCCCGATCTGGTTCGCGCCGATTCCCCGTCGAGGAAGGTGGGGGCTCCGGCGGCGGCGACCTTTTCCCAAGTCGTTCACGGCGCGCCCATGCTGTCGCTGGACAACGCCTTCAGCGATGAGGAAGTGGAGGAGTTCGACGCCCGCGTCCGGCGTTTCCTGCGGCTGAGCGACGATCCCATCGTCTATGTCGCCGAGCCGAAGATCGACGGGCTTTCGGCTTCGTTGCGCTACGAGGGCGGCGTGCTGGTGCGCGGCGCCACGCGGGGCGACGGCCGGGTCGGAGAGGATGTCACCGCCAACCTCCGCACCCTCGGCGATATTCCGAAAAGGCTCTCCGGTGCAGGCTTTCCCGATCTGATCGAGCTGCGCGGCGAGGTCTATCTCGGCCATGACGAATTCCAGGCCCTGAACGCCGACGCGGAGGCGGCGGGCCAGCGGACCTACGCCAATCCCCGCAACGCCGCGGCCGGCTCTCTGCGTCAGATCGATCCCGAGATCACCGCGAAACGTCCCTTGAAGTTCTTCGCCTATGCCTGGGGCGAGACCAGCGGGCCCTTCGCCGAGACGCAGTGGGAGACGCTCGACGTTTTCCGCCAATGGGGCTTTACCGTCGCGCCCATGGTGGCGCGGGTGTCCGGGGGAGACGGACTGATCGGCGCCTACGAGGCGCTCAAGGTGGCCCGCCCGCATCTGGCCTTCGATATCGACGGCCTGGTCTGCAAGGTCGATCGGCTGGATTGGCAGCGGCGGCTCGGCTTCGTTTCGCGTTCGCCCCGCTGGGCGGTCGCGCGCAAGTTCCCGGCGGAACAGGCGCGCACCGTGCTGGAAGCCATCGATATCCAGGTCGGCCGCACCGGCGCCCTGACCCCGGTCGCGCGGCTCAAACCGATCACGGTGGGCGGCGTCGTCGTGGTCAACGCCACCCTGCACAACGCCGACGAGATCGCCCGCAAGGACATACGCATCGGCGACACCGTGGTGATCCAGCGCGCCGGAGACGTGATCCCCCAGGTGGTCGAGGTGGTGCTGGACGAGCGGCCCGCTAACGCCGCGCCATACGCGTTCCCGACCCACTGCCCCTGCGAGCTGAAGACGCCGTTGGCGCGGGAGACCACGGCCTCGGGCGCGGAGACCGTGGCGCGGCGCTGCACCGGCGAATTCGCCTGTCCGTTTCAACGGGTGGAGCATCTCAAGCATTTCGTCTCCCGCCGCGCCTTCGACATCGAGGGCCTGGGCGAGCGCCAGCTGCGCGCCTTCTTCGAGGAGGGCCTGATAAGGACGCCGGCGGATATCTTCCGCCTGGCCAAGAACGAGGCGGCCTTGACCGCGCTTCTCGGCCGCGACGGCTATGGCGCGACCTCGGTGCGGAACCTCAAGGCGGCCATCGACGCGCGGCGGGATATCGCGCTGGACCGCTTCATTTTCAGCCTGGGCGTCCGCCATGTCGGCGAGACGACGGCGATGGTCATGGCGCGCGGCTATGGCGACGCGGAAACCTTCATCGCCGCCATGGACAAGATCGCGGCGGGAGATGAGGAGGCGAGGGCCGATCTCGATGCCCTCGACCAGATCGGCAAGGCTGTTGTCGACGCCGCCGCGGCCTATTTCGCCGAAGCGCACAATCGCGGGGTCGTCGCCGACCTGATGGCCGAACTGCGGGTCGCCGACGCCGAACAGCCCAAGTCCGACACCCCTGTCGCCGGCAAGACGGTAGTCTTCACCGGCGCCCTCGAGCGGATGACACGGGACGAGGCCAAGGCCCGCGCCGAAACGCTGGGCGCCAAGGTCGCCGGCTCGGTCTCTCGCAAAACCGACATCGTGGTCGCCGGACCGGGGGCGGGAAGCAAGTTGAAGTCCGCCGCCGACCTCGGCGTGACGGTGATGACCGAGGAGGCTTGGCTCGCCCTCATCGAAGGTTGAGGGCGCGCGGCGGACTTTCTGTTCAGGTCTCCCGCACGGCCGCCAAAACGTCGGCGGCGTGTCCCGGCACCTTCACCTTGCGCCAGACCCGGACGATCTTGCCCGCCTTGTCGATGAGGAAGGTCGCCCGCTCGATCCCCATGTATTTTCGACCGTACATGCTCTTTTCGACCCAGACGCCATAGTCCTCGCAGGTCACGCCCGTCTCGTCGGCGGCGAGCAGGGGCAAGAGCCCGTATTTGGCGCGGAACTTGGCGTGGCTGGTGACGGAGTCTTTCGAGACCCCCACCACCACGGCCCCGGCGCTTTCGAAATCCGCGGCCGCGGCGGTGAAGGCCTGGGCCTCGCTGGTGCAGCCGGAGGTGTCGTCCTTCGGGTAGAAATAGAGCACCACCGTCTTGCCCTTCAAAGCCTCGGAGGAGACCTGTCCGCCGTCGCCGGGCAGATCGAAACTGGGCGCGGCGTCGCCGACGTTGACGGTCATGGGCACTCCTTCAGACGGGTTTGATGAGGACGATCTTCTTCTTCCCCGCCGCCAGCTTGATCAAGCCGTTCGTATCGAGGTCGGCCAGGGTGACCGCGCGCTGGGCGTCGGTTTCGGCCTTGTCGTTGAGCTTCAGTCCGCCGCCTTGCGCCAGGCGGCGGACATCGGATCGCGACGCCGCGAGGCCGGCGTCGGCGGCCAGGATCGAGAGCGCGATCCCGCTCTCCAGCGCCGCGCGCGACACCTCGACGGTTGGCAGGTCGGAGGAGACCCGCCCCTCCTCGAAGGCCGCGCGCGCCGCGCCGGCGGCGGCCTCCGAGGCGTCCGGCCCATGCAGCATCGTCGTCGCCTCGTCGGCCAGCACCTTCTTCGCGGCGTTGATCTCCGCCCCGCCCAGCGCCGCCAGTCGCGCGCACTCCTCCAGCGGCAGGTCGGTGAACAGGCGCAGAAACCGTCCGACGTCGGCGTCCTCGGTGTTGCGCCAGAACTGCCAGTAGTCATAGGGGCTGCGCAGATCGGCGTTGAGCCACACCGCGCCTTCCACCGTCTTGCCCATCTTGGCGCCGGACGCCGTGGTCACCAGCGGCGCGGTGACGCCGAAGGCCTGCTTCGCCTCCGTCCGCCGGATGAGGTCGATCCCATTGACGATATTGCCCCACTGCTCCGAGCCGCCGAACTGCAGGGTGCAGCCATAGCGCCGGTTCAGCTCCAGGAAGTCCGCCGACTGCATCAGCATGTAGTTGAATTCGAGGAACGTCAGCGGCTGCTCGTTATCGATCCGGGTACGGACGAACTCCAGAGTCAGCATCTTGTTGATCGTGAAATGCACGCCGTATTCCCGGAGAAATTCGATGTAGCCCAGCCGGTCCAGCCAATCAGCGTTGTTGGCCATGATCGCGTCGGTGGGTCCTTGGCCGAACGTCAGGAACGGCGTGAAGGCGCGGCGGATGCCGGCGATATTGGCGTCGATGGTGGCGTTGGACAGCATCGGCCGCTGCGCCGTCTTGTCCGACGGATCGCCGACCTTGGTCGTCCCGCCGCCCATGAGCACGATCGGCCTGTGCCCCGTCTGCTGCAGACGGCGCAGGGTCATGATCTGGACGAGACTGCCGACATGCAGGCTGTTCGCCGTCGCATCGAAGCCGATATAGGCGCTGATCGGCCCCTTGAGCGCGGCGGCATCCAGGCCCTCGAGGTCGGTCGCCTGATAGACGTGGCCGCGTTCGATCAGCACGCGGACGAGGTCGGACCTGGCTTTGAAAGCGGCGGGATCGGTGGTCACGAGGGGCTCCGTAAAAGTGAGGCCGGAGACCGCCTCTTCAGATGAGCCGCCGCCGACCGTTGGCGACAGGCGAAATGGCCCGGCGCTCGCTAGGGACGAGCGAGGTAGTAGGAACGGCGAAGGAGGTGAGCGGGCGACATGGCAAGCTAGCTATCATTCCTGAACGCCGGCTTCCAGCCGATCTTTTCTCGCATCTTACCCGCTGGCCAAGGAAAGTTCCGTACGACCCGAACCTGGACCTTACTCTTGCCGCCCTCCAGCAATCGGCCAGGTTAAGAGAGCGCGAGCGATGGTCAGGCTAAGGTAAACAGTGCTGCGACACCGCGGCTCAGCGGGCTCTTTCCCGACTCAGCAAGGTCTCCGCACACACACCCGAGGCGCGTACTGGCAGCTGACGCAATAGTCGCGACCGGTGGAGTCGATACAGGTTCCGTTGTCGGCTCCGGATGGCGTATGGCTCCAGCTACAGGTTTCGCTGGCCAAGGCGGGTGAGCCGAGAACGGCGAGGACCAGAGCGCCCGCGACGCGCGCCCGCGCGATCCTGGCGCTCGCGGCCCGTCCCATTGTTCTCATGTCGATTTCCTCCGCTTTTGGAGGCTATGCTCGGCGCGCCCCGGCTTCAAGGCCGATGAGGAGGACGCGATAAATGTCGAGCGCCGAGAAGCGAACCGTGGAAGACCTGATCCAGGTCGTCTGGCGAGAGGGACGCCTCGATGAACTCCCCAACTATTGGACGACCGACTGCGTCAATCACGCCGCGCCGCAAGAGGCCCGACGCGGCCTCGAACACCTTCGGACCTACCACGCCGTATTTGCCGAGGCGTTCGCCGATTTCACCGACGCGTCAATCGATATCGCCCAGCAGGTCGCCGAGGCGGATCGCGTCGTGACGCAGATGCGCATGACGGCGAAACACGCGCCGAGCGGCCGGACGGTGACGCTGGACTCGATCCGCATCGACAGGTTTGAGGGCGGCAAGATCGCCGAGCACTGGTCGGTAGCGGATCTCGCCGGGCTGCAGCGCCAGCTGGCGGGCTGACGCCCGAGACTAGACCGCGAACTGTTCGGCGAGCATGCGCTCCTCCAGGCTGTGCCCAGCGTCGAAGAGGACGGCCAGGGCGGTGTCGCGGTCTTCGGCTACCTCGACGCGTATCACACCGCGCACCTCCACATTATCCGCCACCGCGCTGACCGGTCGCTTGTCGGATTCCAGCACCTCGAACGTGACCCGCGCGCGGTGGGAAAGCAGGGCGCCGCGCCAGCGACGGGGCCTGAAAGCGCTGATCGGCGTCAAGGCCAGCACCTGGCCGTCGATGGGCACGATCGGTCCATGGGCCGAGAGATTATACGCCGTCGAGCCGGCCGGCGTGGAGACCAGAACCCCGTCGCAGATCAGTTCCTCGAGCCGCATCCGGCCGTCGACCAGAATGCGCAGTTTCGCCGTCTGCCGCGTTTCCCGCAGCAGGCTGACGTCGTTGATCGCCAGACCACGATGCTCGACGCCCTCGCTATCCACCGCGATCATGCTGAGGGGATGGATGATCGCCTGTTCCGCCGCGACGATCCGCGCGGTCAGATCCTCCTCCCGATAGTCGTTCATCAGAAAACCGACCGAGCCTCGGTTCATGCCGTAGATCGGCCGCCGGGCGGCGAGATTGCGGTGCAAGGTCTCCAACATGAAGCCGTCGCCGCCGAGGACGACCACGACATCGGCATGGTCCTCGGAAACGTCGCCGTAAAGCGCCGCCAGCCGCGCTCGCGCCTCCATCGCCTCGGGCCGATCGCTGGCGACGAAAGCCATGCGCGGCGAAGAGGGGATTCCCGTGGCTGTCATGAATACCGGGGCGGCCCGAAGCGGCGCCGGCTATTCGTCGGCGGCGCCGTCCAGTTCTCCCGGTGGCGGCCTGGGGTCGCACTTCTGTCCATAGGGATGTCCTACAGCTTCCGCCCACTCGCGGCGAGACTGGGCATAGGCCCGCTGCCGCGTTTCCGCGAGCGCCCTCAGCGCGTCGGACGTCTCGGCCTCCGCGCCGGGCGGTGGTTGTTGGGTCGGGTTGGCGCCGTCGTCGCTCATCGTGGGCCTGGAATACACCCCGGAAGTCCCGCAGGCGAGTATTGGGCGGACCACGGCCGATCCTGCTAACTAACCGGCCTGGAGCAGAGGAGCGGACCGATGGCGGAGGGGGCCGAGTGGTGGCGGGGCGCGGTGATCTATCAGATCTACCCGCGCAGCTTCCGCGACTCGAACGGCGACGGCGTCGGCGATCTGCCGGGCGTTTTGGAGAAGCTGGACTATGTCGCCTCGCTCGGCGTCGACGGAATCTGGCTCTCGCCCTTCTTCCGCTCGCCGATGAAGGACTATGGCTACGATGTCAGCGACTACCGCGATGTCGATCCCCTGTTCGGGACCCTGGCGGATTTCGACGCCGTGCTGGCGCGCGCTCACGTCCTTGGTCTGAAGGTCATCATCGATCAGGTCTGGGCGCACACCTCCGACCAGCACCCCTGGTTCGTCGAGAGCGCGTCGAGCCGGGACAATCCCAGGGCCGACTGGTACGTCTGGGCCGACGCCAAGGCGGACGGCTCGCCGCCCAACAACTGGCAGGCGGTGTTCGGCGGGCCGTCGTGGACCTGGAACCCGCGCCGCCGGCAGTACTACTGCCACGACTTTCTCGTCGAGCAGCCGGACCTCAACTACTGGCGTCCCGAGGTCCGCGACGCGATCCTGGATTCCGCGAAATTCTGGCTGGATCGCGGGGTCGACGGCTTTCGCCTCGACGTGATCAACTTCATCGTCAACGATCCGGCCCTGACCGACAATCCGATCGCGGATTACAGAAAGCCTCCGGCCACCGCGACCCAGTACCAGAAGCACATCCACGATCGCTCGCAGCCGCTGGCCCTGGCGTTCCTCGCTGACCTCCGCGGCTTGCTGGACACCTACGACGCCAGGATGACGGTGGGGGAAATCGTCGACGAACAGCCCCTGGTCCGCCAGCAGGAATACACCTTGCCGCCACACCGGCTGCACACCGCCTACAGCTTCTTCCTTCTCGCGGCGTCGAAGGCTCCGCCGGCCCTGTTCGCCGAGGCGTTGAGGTCGTGGAGCGGGGCGGCGGGTTGGCCTTCCTGGTCGCTGGGCAATCACGATGTGGAACGCTTCGCGACGCGGCTGGCCGGCGACGATCCCGCGCACGCGCGCATCCTGATGGCGGCGCTGATGTGTCTGCGCGGCACGATCTTTCTGTATCAGGGCGAGGAACTGGGCCTGCCGCAGGCCGACGTGCCGTTTCACCGCCTGCGCGACCCCTTCGCCATCGCCGCCTATACGGGCGGGTCGGGACGCGACGGCGCCCGCACGCCGATGCCGTGGACGGCCGCGAACGCCAGCGCGGGTTTCTCGGCGGCGCCGGACACCTGGCTCCCGATCGACGACGCCCACCGTCCTCTCGCCGTGGACCGGCAAGAGGCCGACCCCGCCTCGATGCTGGCGTTCACGCGCCGGCTGCTCGCCCTGCGCCGCGAACACACCGCCCTGAGGATTGGCGACGCCGCGGTGCGCGACGCGCCGGAGGGCGTTCTGGCTTTCGAGCGCGCCTCGGAAGGCGAGCGGTTGCTCTGCGTCTTCGAACTTTCCGGCAAGCCCGCCAAACTGTCCCTCGACGCCGCCGCCGCGATGGTGGAGCGGTTCGGCGGGACGCAACGGCTTGACGATGGGTCATTCCGCCTTGAAGCCTACGGCGGCGCGGTGTTGAGGCTGGAGGGAGAGACTTGAGCGCGATCGTCGAACTCGACCGCATTCTGGCGCGTCGCCGGCAGGCCTTCATGGGCCGAACCTTCGTGATCGGCGTGACCGGCGGGATCGCGGCCGGCAAAAGCACCCTTGGACTGGAGCTGCAGCATCGGATTTCGCGCTGGCCGGGAAAGGTCCGGGTCGAGCTGGTGACCACGGACGGTTTCCTACGCGACAACGCCTGGCTCTCGAACGCGGGACTGGCTCTGCGCAAGGGTTTCCCGGAGAGCTACGACACCGAGGCGCTCCACGCGGCTCTGAACGCCGTGCGGGTGGGGGAGGCCGTATTTCCCGGCTACTCCCACTACACCTACGACATCGATCACAGCCTGAGCCGCACCTTGGAACGCCCCGACGTGCTGATCATCGAAGGGTTGCGGCTGGTCGATGCGCCGGTGGACGTGCTGATCTATATCGACGCGGCGGAGGACGATCTGGAAACCTGGTACGTCGAACGCTTCCTCGACTTCTGGCGCGCCGGGCGATCGGACCCCAACTCCTTCTATTCGGAATTCGGCCACCTGACCCCGAACGAGGCCGAGGCCTTCGGCGGGAGGGTCTGGCGCGAAGTCAATCTGCCGAACGTCCGTGAACACATCGCGCCGCTGCGAGAGGTCGCCGACATCGTGGTTCACAAGGCTGGGGACCACTCGATCTCGAGGGTCGTCGAGGGTGCGAAAGGCGTGATCGAAGGCTGAACCAAAGGCGCGGCAACGGGTTTAGCCGGGGACTCAAAGGAGCCCCTATGTTCAAGTTGCCAGACCTGCCCTACGCCCACGACGCCCTGTCCCCCGTGATTTCGGAGGACACCATGCGGTTTCACCACGACAAGCATCACGCGACCTATGTGAAGACGCTCAACGAACTGATCGAAAAGGGCGGCAAGCCCTATGACAGCCTCGAGGCCGTGATCGCCGACAGCGTCGGCCAGACGCCCAAGAAACTCTTCAACAACGCCGCTCAAACCTGGAACCACGCCTTCTTCTGGGAGGCGATGACGCCGGAGAAACAGGCGCCGTCCGGCGAGCTGGCCGACGCGATCGGCGCGGCCTTCGGCGGCCACGACAAGCTGAAGGAAGCCTTCGTCACCGGCGGTGTCGATCAGTTCGGTTCAGGGTGGGTCTGGCTCGTCGCCGAGGGCGGGTCGCTGAAGGTGATCTCCACCCACGACGCCGACAACACCCTGGTCAGCGGCTCCGCAACGCCACTCATCGTCTGCGACGTCTGGGAGCACGCCTACTATCTGGACTATCAGAACGTGAGAAAGGGCTATCTGGAGGCCTGGTTCGACGCCCTGCCCAACTGGGACTTCGCGGCGCGGCAGTTCGCCGCCGCGAAGGGCTCGGGTAAGGCCTGGACCTACGCCGACGCCGGCGCTTGACGGCGGCGACCATGCCGACCGAGCCGATCCAGCTCGCCCTGGTCGATGTCGACGGCACCCTGGTTACGCAAGACAAGGTCCTGACGCCGCGCGCCGTCGCCGCGGCGGAAGGGTTACGCAAGGCTGGGATCAAATTGGCCTTGACCAGCGGTCGACCGCCGCGCGGCATGGCGATGCTCATCGAACCCTTGAAGATCGACACGCCCGTCGCCGGCTTCAACGGGGGTGTCTTCGCGGATGCGAGCATGAGGGTGCTGGACGCCCACCCTCTCGATCCGGACGCGGCGCGCCAGGCGCTTGACCTCATCCTGGAGAAGAAGCTCGACGCCTGGGTCTACACCGCCGACGACTGGCTGATCCGCGACAAGACGGCGCCGCATGTCGATCGCGAGGCGTGGACGGTGAAGTTCGACGCCAAGGTCGTTTCCGATTTCAGTCACCGCGATCTTAAAAGGGCCGTGAAGATCGTCGGGGTCTCCGACGACCTCGACCTCGTCGCCGCGTGCGAATCGGCGGTGCGGCAGGCCCTGGGCGAAAGGGCGAGCGCGGCGCGGTCTCAGCCCTACTATCTGGATGTCACCAGCCCGCTGGCCAACAAGGGGCAGGTTGTCCTCGAGCTCGCGAAGCGGCTGAACATTCCCACCGGCGCGATCATGACCTTCGGCGACATGCCCAATGACGTCCTGATGTTCGAAAAGAGCGGGTTTTCCGTCGCCATGGGCAATGCGAGCGACGCGGTGAAGGCCAGCGCCAGCGCCACCACCGAGAGCAACGCGGACGACGGGTTCGCCAAAGCGGTGGAAAAGTTCATCCTGAACCCGCTATCAGGGGGCTGACCTCAACCATGGACGGACCCCACCGATGACGCCACGCGTGAAGGAAATCCTGAGCTGGTACGGCTCCGATAGCCCCGGCACCCTCACCAACTTCGCCCGCATCCTCAACCACGGCCGTCTGGGCGGCACGGGAAAGCTGGTGATACTTCCGGTGGACCAGGGTTTCGAACACGGCCCGGCCCGCTCCTTCGCGCCCAATCCGCCGGCCTATGACCCGCGTTATCACTTCGAGCTGGCGATCGAAGCGGGTTGCAACGCCTATGCCGCGCCCCTGGGCTTTCTGGAGGCCGGCGCGCGCGAATTCGCCGGCGACATTCCTCTGATCCTGAAGGCCAACGACAGCGACAGCCTGCGCGAGGACAAGGACCCCCGACAGGCCATGACCGGCTCGGTGGAGGAAGCCTTGCGCCTGGGCTGCTGCGCCATCGGCTTCACGATCTATCCGGGGTCCGCGTACGAGACCGAACTCTACGAACAGCTTCGCGCCATGGCGGAGGAGGCCAAACGCCGCGGGTTGGTGGTGGTGGTTTGGTCCTATCCCCGCGGCTCGAGCATCAGCAAGCAAGGCGAGACCGCGATCGACGTCGTCGGCTACGCCGTCCAGATCGCCGCGCAACTCGGCGCCCATATCATCAAGGTCAAGCTTCCCACCGACCACATCGAGCAGGACGCCGCGCGCAAGGTCTATGACGAGACCAAGATCCCCATCGCCACCCAGGCCGAGCGGGTGCGCCACGCCGTCGACTGCGCCTTCGCCGGTCGCCGGGTGATCATCTTTTCGGGCGGCGCCAAGGTGGCGGACGACAATGCTTTCCTGGGCGAAATCCGCGCAATTCACGAGGGCGGGGGGTTCGGCTCGATCATCGGCCGCAACTCGTTCCAGCGCTCGAAAACCGACGCCTTGAAGCTTCTGGGGGCGGCGATGGACATCTACGCTTCCTGATCCGTGGGCGGCCTTTCCCCCGATCACGGACTAAACTTATCGGCGATCACATCGAGTTTCGCCGCTTTTCCATGAAAAGGAGACTTGGCTTCGCCGCAGAAGCCGTCATTGTCCGTCGATGGCGTCCCTCCGGTACGGTCGGGGGCGATAAAACCGGGAGCTAGAGAACACAAATGGCGGATACCGCACCCAAGAAACCTAATGGCCTGCAAAAGGTTCTGCAACCCTCTGCGGAACTTTCGGAAGTCGTTGGCAAGACGCCGCTTTCTCGCGGCGAGGTGGTGTCAAAAATGTGGGCCTATATCAAAAAGAACAATCTGCAAGATCCCAAGGCAAAGCGCGAGATCATCGCGGACGCCAAGCTAAAGCCCGTCTTCGGTGGCAAGGACCGCGTGGATATGTTCGAAATGAACAAGCATCTGGCCAAGCATCTGAAGTAGACTACGAAACGGCGGGACCCTGGATCGCAATCCCGGGTCCCGCCGTCGGCCTCGAATCGGAGCCAAGGCCGCGCCCTCCGATTCGCCTGTCGGAGCGTCGCCATGGTAGCCGGCGCGCCGATGGACGACCCGATCTCCCACAAATTGGAAGAACCGCCGCCGCCGGCTGCGCCCCTTCGCGTGGCGCTTGTCACCAGTTCCTACGCCTACATCCAGGACGGCGTCGCCCTTACGCTCCACCGGCTTGTCGCCTTCCTGGAGGCGCGCGGGGTGGAGGTTCTGGTGTTCACGCCCACCTCGAACGAGGCAGGGTTCGACTATCCCGGCCACATCGTGCCGGTGCCCGCGCTCCCCATGCCGCTGCGGCCGGAGTACCGTCTCACGCTCGGGTTTTCGCGCGGCGCGCGCGCCGGGCTCGAGGCCTTCAGGCCTGATCTGATCCATGTGGCGGTGCCGGACATCCTGGGCCATCAGGCGGTGAACCTGGGCGCACACCTGGGTGTGCCGGTGGTCGCCTCCTACCACACCCGCTACGAGACCTATCTCGCGCACTACGGCCTTGGAATCCTCGCGGACTTCATCGGCCGGCGCATCGCCGCCTTCTATCGTCGCTGCCGCGAGGTCTATGTGCCTTCGCGGTCCATGGCCGACGCCCTGGCCGCGAGCGGCGGCGCCGGCGAGGTCCATCTGTGGAGCCGAGGGGTCGACACCGTGCGCTTCGATCCCGCCAAGCGGTCGGCGGCCTGGCGGAGGGCGCGCGGCATCGGCGAGGATGAGGTCATCCTCCTCTTCGCCAGCCGCCTCGTGCGGGAGAAACGCCTCGCGACCCTCGTCGACATGTTCGCCCGCCTCGCCGCGGCCGGAGTCGCCCACCGCGCCGTTATCGTCGGCGATGGGCCGGAGCGCGACTCCCTCGTCGCGTCCTTGCCCGGCGCGATGTTTCCCGGTTTTCTCACCGGCGAGGACTTGGCCGAGGTCTACGCCAATGCCGACATCTTCGTCTTTCCCAGCGACACCGAGACCTTCGGCAGCGTAACTCTGGAAGCCATGGCGTCGGGGCTGCCCACGCTTTGCGCCGACGCCACCGGCAGCCGCTCCCTGGTGGTTGGCGGGGTGACAGGCTTCCTCGAACCGGCCGACGATGGCGAAGCCTTCTATCGCCGCGCCCGCACTCTGATCGAGGACGAGGCCCTGCGCCGCCGCATGGGCGCCGCGGCCCGCGCGCGCAGCCTCGCGTTTTCCTGGGACGAGGCGATGGGCTCGCTTTTGGATCGCTACCGCGCGGTCGTCGCCGAAGCGGCGCTTCGGCCGACGTCCCCGGCGCCGCGAACGCTCACCAGAACTGCGTCCCCGGTCCACCCTTGAAAGGCCCGGCGTAGCCGCCGGTGATCCAACCGCCATAGAAGCCGCCCGCCTGCGGAACGACCTTTTCGTCGTCAACGAAACAGGCCTCCATCATCCCGGCGTAGAAGGCGACGTGGTCCTTCAGCATGGCGAAGGCGGGGGTCGGTTCGGGATAACCCCACGCCGCGCCCGCCGCGGTCCGGCCGCCCGTGCGCACATCGAAATAGGCCGCGACGCCTTTCCATTCGCAAATCGTCCGCCGCCCTACCTCCGTCAAGACGCCGGGCGCGATGTCCTCCGGCGGGAAATAATAGGTGGGTGGATGGCTGGTCTCGAGGGTCATCACGCCGCGCCGGGTCTCGGCGATGGTACGGCCCGCGAGGACGACGCGCAGGCGGCTGGTGGTGCGCTCGGCGACGGCCGGGCGGGGAAGGGTCCAGACGCTGCGTTGGCCGGGTAGGGGAATGTCGGGCGTCGGCATCATGGACGAGGGAGGTGCATGACTTTCGGCGGAACCGAAAGTGGCGATTGCGTCTTTTGAACCCGATCCGAGCCGTAACTTTTCAGGAGCCTGAATTTTTCCCATGGATTTGAGTGACGTTTCCAAGACGCTGAAGGACATCGATTTCGTCATGTTCAGCAGCCACACCGAAGGGGGCAAAATCGCCTCCCGCCCGATGAGCAACAACCGGGAGGTCGAGTTCGACGGCGACAGCTGGTTCTTCGTCGACCGCAGCCATCGGCTGTTTTCGGACGTCCAGGCGAACCCCGAGGTCACCCTCAACGCCCAGGGCTCCAAGGGCCTGCTCGGCAAGCCGCCGCTGTTCCTCGCCATCGAAGGCGCGGCGGAAATCGTTCTCGACAAGCAGGTCATCGCCGAAAAGTGGATGCCAGAGCTCAAGCGCTGGTGGCCCGACGGCCCGGAGTCGCCCGGCGTCGCCCTGATCAAGGTCCATGCCGGCCGGATCCACTACTGGGACGGCGAGGACGAGGGCGAAGTCGGCGGGCTGCACTGAACCGGAGTGCAGGCGTCTCGCCCACATTTCGCGTGTCGCGGGCGAGACGTCCGCGCTCCAGTTAGAGATCCAACTCCTCCACCGCGAACGCCGCGTTGTCCTGGATAAACCGGAACCTTAGCTCCGGTTTCTTCCCCATCAACGTCTCGACGCGATCTTCCAACGGCGCCTCATCCTCCGGGATGCTCACCCGAGCCATGGAGCGGGTCTTTGGGTCCATGGTGGTTTGCTTGAGCTGGGCGGGCATCATTTCGCCCAGGCCCTTGAAGCGGCCGATTTCGACGGTCTTATTCTTGAACGTGGTCGCCAGCAGTTCGTCCTTGTGCGCGTCGTCCCGCGCATATTCGGTCTTTCCGCCGGCGCTGAGGCGGTAGAGCGGGGGCAGGGCGAGGAACAGCCGCCCAGACCGCACCATCTGCGGCATCGTGCGCCAGAAGAAAGTGATCAGCAGAGAGGCGATGTGGGCGCCGTCGACATCGGCATCGGTCATGATGATGATGCGTTCGTAACGCAGATCCTCGTCGCGGTAGCGCGAACCGCCGGACACGCCGAGCGCTAACATGAGATCGGCCAGCTCTTTGTTGCCCCCCAGCTTGTCCGCCGTGGCCGAGGCGACGTTGAGGATCTTCCCGCGCAGGGGGAGGATGGCCTGCGTCCGCCGGTCCCGCGCCTGTTTCGCCGAGCCGCCGGCGCTGTCGCCCTCGACGATGAAGAGCTCCGTGCCGTCGGTGGCCTGACCCGAACAGTCGGCGAGCTTGCCGGGCAGGCGGAGCTTTCGCGTGGCGGAGGCGCGCTGGACTTCCTTGTCCTTGCGCCGCTTCAGCCGCTCCTCGGCGCGGTCGAGGACGAAGGCGAGAAGGGCGCTGGCGGTCTTGGGCTGGTCGCTGAGCCAATGGTCGAAGGGGTCGCGCAGGGAGGCCTCGACCAGGCGCTGGGCGTCGATGGAGGATAGCCGCTCTTTCGTTTGGCCCTGGAATTCTGGGTTGCGGACGAAGACGCTGATAAGGGCGCCGGCCTGGGCGACGACGTCGTCGGCCGTGATCAGGTGGCCGCGCTTCTCGCCGGTCAGCTCGGCCCAATTGCGCAGGCCGCGTGTGAGTACGGCGCGCAGGCCGGCCTCGTGTGTGCCGCCTTCCGGCGTCGGCACCGTGTTGCAGTAGGAGCGCATGAAGCTATCGGCTTCGCCGAAGCCGGCGCCCGTCCAGGCGACCGCCCACTCCACCGCGCCGGCCTCGCCCTTGCGCTCGATGCGGCCGGCGAAGGGCAGGGGAGTCACCGTCTCGACCTCGGTGAGAAGCTCCGCGAGATGGTCGGCCAGGCCGCCGGGGAAATGAAACGTCGCCTCGGTGGGGGTTTCGTCGCTGATCCGCTCCGCGGCGCAGCGCCAGCGGATCTCCACGCCCCGGAAGAGATAGGCCTTCGACCGCGCCATGCGGTAGAGCCGCGAGGGTCGGAACGAGACGTTCTCGCCGAAGATTTCCGGGTCCGCCGCGAAGCTGAGCGACGTGCCGTGTTTGCGGCTAGGGGCGCCGCGCTCCAGCCGCCTCGTCGGCTTGCCGCGCGCGAAGCTCTGCCGCCACTCGAATCCGTCGCGCAGAACCGTAACCTCGAGGCGGCTGGAGAGCGCGTTGACCACGGAGACGCCAACGCCGTGCAGGCCGCCGCTGGTTTCGTAGGCCTTGCCGGAAAACTTTCCGCCGGAGTGCAGCACGGTCATGATCACTTCCAGCGCCGAGCGATCGGGAAACTTCGGGTGCGGATCGACCGGCATGCCCCGCCCGTCATCCTTCACCGTCAGCACGCCCTCGGCGTCGAGGGTCACCTCGATGGTCTTGGCGTGGCCGGCGACGGCCTCGTCCATGGCGTTGTCCAGCACCTCGGCGAAAAGGTGATGCAGCGCGCGCTCGTCGACGCCGCCGATATACATCCCCGGCCGCATGCGCACCGGTTCGAGACCTTCGAGGACCTCGATGTCTTTGGCCGAATAGTCCGAGCGGGGCGCGGCGACGGCGATCGGCGTCACCGTCGCCAGATGCGGCGGCGCCAGGGCTTCATCAAACAGCGAGGCTTGGGCGGACTTCGGCATCACTTCGGTTTATCAGACGATTCGGGCGAAATCGCCGCCAACCCGAGGAATCAGCCGATCCCGGCGATCCTGGCGCTCTCGGCCCACAGACGCGGTCCGTCGGCGTCGTTCGTCGCCGCGGCCGAGGGCTCGATCCGCTTGCGCTTGGCCCAGTAGCCGCCGGTCTGACCCGCAACCTCCGGGGAGGAGGCGAGATAGACCATGGTGTCCGCGCCTTTTTCGGGCGTCAGCAGCAAGGGCTTGGCCAGATTGAAGATGGCCCCGAGCACGGTCTTGCTGCCGTCGCCGATGCCGGTGTTCACCCCGCCGGGATGGAAGCAGTTGGCGGTGACGCCGCTTGCGGCAAGACGGCGCGCCAGTTCGCGGGTCCAGACGATGTTGAGCAGCTTGCTGAGACCATAGACCCGCAGGGAGGCGTAGCGACCCTTCGATTGCAGGTCGTTGAAATCCAGCTTGGCCAGAGCGTGCCCGGCGGACGCCGTGCTGACGATCCGCGCGTTCGCCGCCAGATTGGCGCGCAGGACCTCGGTCACAACGAAATAGGCCATGTGGTTGACCGCGAAGGTCCGCTCCAGGCCATCCGCCGTTTCCCGCCGTTCGTCGAAGGTCGCGCCGGCGTTGTTGATCAGGACATCGATGCTCGGCGCCGCCGCCGCCAATCCCGCGCCCACCGCCTTCATCCCCGCGATGACCGAAAGGTCGCCGACCACCAGAGCGTGGGCGGCGTCGGGATTGGCGGCGCGCAGGCTGTTCAGCATATCGGCGCCCTTCGCCTGGCTGCGCGCGCAAAACACGATCCGCGCCCCCGCGTTCGCCAATTCCAGGGCTGCTGCCTGGCCGATGCCAGAGGTCGCCCCGGTGATGACGACGGTCTTGTTCAGCATCGATTCGCCTCCTTGGCACGGGTCCGGCGCAGCACAATACCCCTTGAGTTTGCCGCGCAAGCCGCCATGAACCGCCTATGCGCCGCCTCGATGTTTCAGACCCCGCCTTCGAGGCGCTGTTCGCCGCCTTCCTCGCCGAGCCGCGCGGCTCGCCCGGGGACGTGGACGCCGCCGTGGGCCGGGTGATCGACGCCGTGCGCGCTGAGGGCGTCGAAGCCCTGCTGCGATTCTCTCGGGAATTCGACGGCGCGGACCTGGTCGCCGGCGACCTGCGCGTATCGTCCGCGGAGATCGCGGCGACCGCCGCCCGCTGCCCGGCCGAGGTTCGCGACGCCCTCGCCTTCGCCGCCGCGCGCATCCGCGCCTATCACGAGCGGTTGAAACCCGCGGACGGCGCCTTCACCGACGCGGAGGGCGTGAGTCTGGGCTGGCGCTGGACCCCGCTGGACGCGGTGGGGATCTACGTTCCCGGCGGCCGCGCGGCCTATCCCTCCACGGTGCTGATGAACGCGGTCCCGGCCACGATCGCGGGGGTGGCGCGGATCGTCATGGTCACTCCGCCTCACGGGGTGCAGCCCGCGGTGATGGCCGCGGCGCTCGAAGCCGGGGTGACGGAGGTCTGGCGGATCGGCGGCGCCCAGGCCGTGGCGGCTCTGGCCTATGGCGCGGGCGCGATCGCGCCGGTGGACAAGATCGTCGGCCCCGGCAATGCCTATGTCACCGCCGCCAAGCGCCGGGTCTACGGCGTGGTCGGCATCGATTCGCTGGCCGGACCGTCGGAAGTCGTGGTCGTCGCGGACGACAGGAACGACCCCGCCTGGATCGCCGCCGACCTTCTCGCCCAGGCCGAGCACGACCCCGACGCTCAGTCGATCCTGATCACCGACAGCACGGCCTTTGCGGACGCCGTGGATGCGGCGCTCGCCCAGGCGTTGAAGACCTTGACCACCGCCGAAGTCGCGGCCGCCTCCTGGCGCGACCACGGCGCGACGATCATCGCGCCCCTGGACCGCGCCGTGGCGCTGGTGGACCGCATCGCCCCCGAACACGTCGAATTCGCCGTCCAGGACGCCCGGACCCTCTCCGCCCGTGTGCGCCACGCCGGGGCGATCTTCGTCGGACGCCACGCGCCCGAAGCCCTGGGCGACTACGTCGCCGGGTCGAACCATGTCCTGCCCACCAGCGGCGCGGCGCGGTTCTCCTCCGGCCTCTCCACCGCGGACTTCATGAAGCGGACCTCGGTGGTCGACTGCGAAGAAGGCGGATTTCGCGCCCTGGCGGGCGCGGCGGCGGCCTTGGCGGCGGTCGAGGGCCTACCCGCCCACCGGCTTTCCGTCACCGCCCGGCTGGAACCGACCGACTAGCGATGTCCGAGGAGCATCGCCTGCGATCGGTCGAACTGGACGAGGAATCCCTTGCCTCCGCCAGCCGCGACCAGGAACAGGAGCGCCAGATCGCGATCTACGACCTTCTGGAAGACAATGTGTTCGCGCCGGAGGGGGCGTCCCGCGGCCCCTACGATCTGCGGATCGCCCTCATCGACAACCGCTTGGCCCTGGACATCGTCGGGCCGGACTATCGCCATCGCCATCTGCTGTCGCTGTCGCCGTTCCGCGCGGTGGTGAAGGACTACCGGATGATCTGCGAGAGCTATCGCGAGGCCATCCGCACCGCGACGCCGCAGCGGATCGAGACGCTCGACATGGGCCGGCGCGGCCTCCACGACGAGGGCTCGCGCCTGTTGCAGGCCCGCCTCGTCGGCAAGGTGGACACCGATTCCGACACCGCCCGGCGGCTCTTCACCCTGATCTGCGCCCTGCACTGGCGAGGCTGACCCTTGGATCGCGCGCCTGGCGCGGTGCTCTTCGCGTGCACCCTCAACCGCGTCCGCTCGCCGATGGCGCAAGGGCTGATGACGCGCCTCTACGGCAACCGCGTCTTCGTCGACAGTTGCGGCCTGCGCCCTGACGAGGACGAGGATTTCGCCGACCCCTTCGCCGTGGCGGTGATGGACGAACTGGGCGTCGATCTCTCCAAACACCGTCCCAAGAGCTTCGACGAGTTGGAGGACACCTCTTTCGATCTCGTCATATCTCTCACGCCCGAGGCCCAGCACCGCGCGGTGGAGCTCTCCCGGGGCCGGGCCATCGAACTCGAGTACTGGCCCACCCACGACCCCACCCTGATCGTCGGCGGCCGCGAAACCATGCTCGACGCCTATCGCGAAGTCCGCGACACCCTGGAGGCGCGATTGAGGGCGCGGTTCGGCGAGGTGCTCACGTTCGGGGGATAGGGGCGAGGTATGGCGTGAGGGCTCTCGCGGCGCCGGACCTCGGCGCGCGGCATGTAGGGTCGAAATTCACGGCCGCCCTTTGAACCATCCACTCGCGCGCCGCCATTCACCCTTCGACGGCGGGGGTGTGCCCGGCCCGAGCAGAGGGAGTGGGACCATGGGTGTGCAGTTCCGTCGCGGGGTGATGGCGGCCGTCGGCCTTGGGGCCTTGGCGACCGCCGCCTCGGTGACCGCGGCGCCGACGGCGTTTCGGGTGACCAATCTGGTGTCGGACGGCTTCGTTCCGGCCGCCCACATCGATCCCAATCTGATCAACCCTTGGGGAATCTCCTATGGCCCCACCGGCCCCTTCTGGGTCTCGGACAATAATTCCGGCGTGAGCACGCTCTATGACGGAACGGGCGCGCCGCGGCCGCTGGTGGTCAGCGTGCCGGCGGGCGGCGGCGCGCCGGGCGGAACGCCGACGGGACAGGTCTTCAACGGTGGCGGCGGCTTCAACGTCGCCAGCGGCGGCAAGACCGGCTCCTCGGTTTTCCTCTTCGCCACCGAGGGCGGGACAATCTCCGGCTGGGCGCCGTCGGTGAATCCCACCAATGCGTTCAACGGCGTCGACAATTCCTTGACCGGCGCGGTGTACAAGGGCCTGGCGATCGGCTCGACCGGCGGGGCGAGTTACCTCTACGCCGCGAACTTCAACGCCGGAACGGTCGAGCGTTACGACAGCGCCTTCAATCTGGCCGGGACGTTCACCGATCCCGGCGTCGCGGCGGGCTATGCGCCGTTCAATGTGCAGAACCTCGGCGGCACGCTCTATGTCACCTACGCGCTGCAGGACGCGGCCAAACACGACGATGTCGCCGGAGCGGGTAACGGCTATGTCGACGCCTTCGACCTCAACGGCAACTTCCTGCACCGGGTCGTCTCCCTGGGCGGCGCGCTCAATTCGCCCTGGGGTCTGGACATCGCGCCATCCAGTTTCGGAACCTTCGCCGGCGATCTGCTGGTCGGCAATTTCGGCGACGGCACGATCAGCGCCTTCGATCCGGTCACCGGGACCTTCCAGGGCTATCTCTCCAACGGCTCCGGCCAGGCCCTGGTCCTCGGCGACCTCTGGGGCTTGATCAACGGCAACGGCGGCAGCGGCGGTTCGACCGACGCGCTCTACTTCGCCGCCGGGGTCTCCCATGAAGCCCATGGCCTCTTCGGCTCGATAACCCCCGCGCCCGAACCGGCGGCCTGGGCCCTCATGCTGACGGGCTTCGGGATCGTGGGCGCAAGCGTCAGGCGGCGGCGATCGGTCGGCGCGATCGGCTAGCCACCGACAGGAACGTCATGGCCGGGCGTCAGTCCCGGCCACCCGTCCACGCCATTCGCCCCCGGCGGCCGACGATGGGTCCTCGGGGCTGCGCCCGGGGATGACGGACTTTCGGGGCGCCGCGCGCGCCGGCGTGCGCTAGAGCGTATTCCGTAAAAGTGGAAGCCGGTTTTACGGTCGGAACACGCTCCAACTCGAAACGCGTAGAGCACGATTCAACGATCGGACGGTTCCGTCCGATCGTATCGTGCTCTAGTCTTCCGCTTCCTCGGTGGGTCCGACCAGCAGCTCCTCGACGATCTTGGTGGAGTTGCCGCGCACCTGCTCCTCGATCTGTTCGGCGATGTCGGGGTTGGCTTTCAGGAACTCGCGCGCGTTGTCGCGGCCCTGCCCGATGCGCTGGCTGTTCCAGGAGAACCACGAGCCGGATTTGTCGATCACCCCGGCCTTGACGCCGAGATCGATGATCTCGCCCAGCTTGGAGATGCCCTGACCATACATGATGTCGAACTCGACCTCGCGGAACGGCGGGGCGACCTTGTTCTTCACCACCTTGACCCGGACATTGTTGCCGATGATCTCGTCGCGCACCTTGACCGAGCCCGTCCGCCGGATGTCGAGGCGGACCGAGGCATAGAACTTCAGTGCGTTGCCCCCGGTGGTGGTCTCGGGGCTGCCGTACATCACCCCGATCTTGTGGCGGATCTGGTTGATGAAGATCACCAAGGTGTGGGTCTTGGAGATCGAGGCGGTCAGCTTGCGCAGCGCCTGGCTCATCAGCCGCGCCTGCAGGCCGGGAAGGGAATCGCCCATCTCGCCCTCGATCTCGGCCCGGGGCGTCAGCGCCGCCACCGAGTCGATCACCACGATGTCCACCGCGCCGGAGCGCACCAGGGTGTCGACGATCTCCAGCGCCTGTTCCCCGGTGTCCGGCTGGGCCACCAGCAGGTCGTCGAGGTTGACGCCGAGCTTATGGGCGTAGCTCGGGTCCAGCGCGTGTTCGGCGTCGACGAAGGCGGCGGTGCCGCCGGCCTTCTGCACCTCGGCCACCACGTGCAGCGCCAGCGTGGTCTTGCCGGACGACTCCGGACCGTAGATCTCCACCACCCGGCCCTTGGGCAGGCCGCCGATGCCGAGCGCGAGGTCGAGACCGAGGGAGCCGGTGGAAACCGATTCGATCTCGACGACTTGGCCCTTGGCGCCCAGCTTCATCACCGAGCCCTTGCCGAACGCCCGGTCGATCTGCGTCAGCGCCGCCTCCAGCGCCCGCGCCTTGTCGCCCTCTTCCTTGCCCACCAGTCTCAACGCCGCCGTCCCACCCGTGCTCGCCATCTTGTCCCTCATCCCACGATTCCCGCCGGCGACATCAGCCGAATTCGACGCGTACCGCGTTTGTTCCGGGTTGGCAATATGTTCTTCTGATTGGCCGGGCGGGGGTATAGCGAAGACTGGAACAGAAGCAGATCGCGACCACGGGGCGTTGATCCCTCAGCGCGCCTGCGCCTCAATGTGATGACCGAGCGTTACGCACGCTTACTTGCCGAGGCCTTTTTGGTCGCGTCGATGACCACAATGTCTGATGCGGGCTCATCATTAGCTCGCCGTCGAGCTTGAATGGCGAGGATCTGGTCTAGTTTTTCTCCCAGATCTCCAAAGTCAAGGACCACGAAGATGCCGTACTGAGTTCTGGAAGCGTCCTTGTAGATTTCCAACTGGCGCTCATAACCGTGCACGACAGTACCACTGGAGCGTTTCAGCTCTACAAGCACCCTAGCGTTGTATCCAACTGAGAATTTGAAATCGACCGGGCCTCCGCCCATGTTTGCTTCGGGGGAGATGTCGACATTATTCGCAATGCAGTATGCATCAGAGATCGCGTAGTAGATTAGCTGCGCTGCACGCTCCTTCTTCGGTTTGTCTCCAATCCAAAGCTCTTCCCAGAGATTTCCATTCTCAACATGATGCTGGAATAGGCTGATCGTGTCGTGGATGAGCTTGCGAACCTGATCCGGGCCGCCTGCAAGATCGTACTTCGCTTCTGTTTGCAGGCCTTCAAAGCCGGACGCGAAAATCGACTTCATTCGGTAGTAGCCGAGCGCGTCCACGTTCGGATCGTAGGTTCGCACGTGCTCCTTCACCGCAGCTAGGAATTCGGCGAAATTCTGGGGCGACTGGAGCGCGATGGAGCGGAGCGCTTCCTTGCGGTCGGTGACAGTCGGCTTCGCGATCCCGGCCAGCATCGCGTTCACCGCTTGGCGGATCCGGTTGCTATGCATGATGGCCGACTCGATGTCCGACCAGTCGTTAGCGATAGGCAATTCGCGCACGATGTCGGTCGGGACGAGCACAGTAAACTTCGCCTTCCCCGAACGGCCGACAACCTTCGGCAGCGGTCGGCCGGGAAGGAGGTCACTTTCCTCGGTAGGAATTCCGTTCGCCTGACAGAATTCGGCGGTCACCTGAGCGAGCGGGTCAATGATTACGCGGGTGGTGAAATCACTGATTGTGTCAGGCCCAACGTTCTCCTCAAAAAAAACCCATTAGCGAGATCATTTCCGGGTCGTTTGCGCCCAAGGTGATGACCTCTTTGGAAGTGCGCATTATCGCGATCTGCACATCTTCGGGTCGGGAGCTTCCAGATCTACCACTCCCGCCGTATCCCAGGCCGTTCTCCGGCGGCTCCCGTAGATCGAGGAGGCGGCTGGCGGCCCTCCAAGCAGCGTCGCCTTCTTGTTTTGAAATGGTGAGGAGACGCAGGAAGTTACTGAAGTGGTTTCGAAATGCGCCAATGGCATCCCTCGCCATCAGCGGGTTCGACGACTTTTCTAGCAAGACTGGGTCTATGAAGAGTTGCGTATCTACATCGACAAAGGGGTCAATCAGACCAGCCCGCTCCAGCGCCGATGGAGAAACACCAAAGTACGTTGAGAAAAGCTTTGGACTGACGATGCGAGCCAAAAGATGAATCCCCCAAAAGGGGATACGGTTACACCCGAGTACCTCAGGAGCAAGTTTACTAGATTTCATTCGGACTAGGGCCGGTCAGAATGAAAGGAAAATGATAGATGGCTCGCGCCGCGATGTACCTTCGTGCCTCGACGGACCTTCAAGTCTATTCGACCACAAACCAGGCGGATGCATTAATCCGCTATGCAGAGGCTTCGGGCCATAAAGTCGTTCGGACTTACGAAGATGACGGTCGGAGCGGCCTAACCCTAATTGGCCGCCCCGGTTTGCGGCAGCTGCTCAAAGATATCTTGGCTGGCGATCCGGGGTTTGAAGTCCTTCTTGTCTACGACATCAGCCGGTGGGGCCGATTTCAGGACGCCGACGAAGGCGCTCACTATGAGTTCCTCTGCCGCCGAGCCGGAGTGCGCGTAATCTATTGCTTCGAGCCCTTCGGGGACGGCGATTTGGCGCTGAACAACGTCATGAAAGCCATCAAGCGCACGATGGCCGCGGAATACAGCCGCGAACTTTCTGAGAAAGTCGCCCGCGGTCAACGTCGTCTAGCTTCGCTTGGATTTGCGCAGGGTGTTCCACCATTTGGATTGCGGCGGCTAATGGTCGATCCTGATCGTCGTCCAAAGCAAATCCTGCAAGCCGGCGAACGAAAGGCTCTGCAAGATCATCATCTAATTTGGGTTCCAGGTCCCGAAACGGAGACCAAGGTTGTTCGCCGCATCTTTAGGCGCTTCGCTAACGATGACGTTTTGCCTGTTAATATTGCCCGCGAGCTTAACCAGGAAAATATCCAAAACCGTCTGAAGCGCCCGTGGACGCGGGCAAACGTCGTCTCGCTTCTGCAAAATGAAGCTTATTCCGGCACTCTTGTTTTCGGGCGGACTGATACTCGAATTGGACGAAAAACCGGGGTTAAGACTTGCCCGACGACGTGGGTTCGCGTCCCGAACGCTTTCGAGGCGATCGTATCCCGGACTTTGTTTCGCCGAGCGCAGCAGCGTTTCACCAGGGGCGTGCTGGTTCGACGCGATAAACCTTTTCTAAGGTCGATGCGGGCGCTTGATAAGCCGGCGGAATGTTTGGGTTCAGGCCCAATAGCGAACGGCAGGATTGATCGGGCCAAGCTCGCTGCCGAGGTCGACAGGGCCTTGGTTGCAAATGAAATTAGCGTCCGCGAGCTCTGCGTGGCCGCTGGCGTGTCTCATCACAGCGTTGAACGCCTTCGTGGCGGCGAGCGCATCGGCCCACGATCGGCGTTCGCTGTTGCTTCGGCATTGACGGTCCTTAGCCGGAAGCGACGAGGGAGGCTGGATAACGATCGGCATGCGGTCAACCAGTTGCGTGATTGGGTTCGATCGACCGGGAGCCAAGGGCGAGCCGCTGACCTACTGGGAGTCAGCCGTCCGTTCGTTTCGCGCATATTGGCTGGGAAGCGTTCTCTATCGTCCGCTGTGTTCAACCGGTTGCAGTCGTTGGTCGCATCGACGCCGATGACCGACTTAAACTCCTGACCTCGCGCCGGGCAAACCCGCCTCCGCTGTGGGGTGTCATCGGAGATCACAGGACCGCTTTCATGGAAGTAGACGTGGCGAACAAATAGATTGGTGAATCCGTGACGTTTCCGGCGGCTCGTAACCTTGTAACGTCAGGCTCAAGCAGGAGCATCTCTCATAGGTCAATGCTGTTCGCCTCCCTTTTCGATGATGCGATCAACGTCGTCCGTCGAAATATGGAAATGCTTTGCGGTTTTTTGTACCGAATTTTCCATATCTCCCGCGTCTTCAAGAGCAAGGTTGTAGTCCCAGACGGCATGCTCTCCTCGGCTGGAGAGCACTGGCGGAACACTCGCTGCGGTTTCTGCGGATATTTCAACAAATTGTTCCTCAGCCCGCCAAGTGGCCTTGATGTTAGAAGAACCCGTTGTCCACTGAGCGAAGCAATTTCCGCCCGTATCATTCGTTACGATCGTTGGGTTTCCATACTCCTGTTTCATCAGCTTCATGTAGGCACCCGCGTATGGAGGGAGTTTTGTTGGGTTATTGTGCCGTTCCTCTATCGCAATAAGTTTTCCGTCTGAAAAACGGTAAGTGAGAAAATCCGTGTTTTCATTGACCCACGCGATAAGTCCATCCTCTCGACGTTCGATACGAGGCGCGAGCTTACGTGCAGCAGCTGTCGCCGCTCGCTCGCCAACGCCCCACGACGCTCCCTTAAGCGCGCCAGGCAGGAGCAAAGATATTGGATTGGGTTTCGAGGATGGAGCATTCGCGAGGCTCTTGAAGTCGCAATTTTCCGTCGAAGCAGCCGCGTTGTCGGCACCGACTGGCGTGGTCACTGCGTTTGGCTGTCGGCTGCAAGATCCCAACAACAAGGCGGCGACAGTCACGACTAAAACGCCTGTGTGCACTTAAACCCCCTGCGATCTGTGCGAGTGTGCCACGAAATAGATTACTGGAGGAGCGCGACCCCAGCAACCGGGCAGGTCGAGCCTCGCCGATCGGGCGTTATTGGAAATAGTCCACTAAAGGGCTGTGCCTGGTATCCACTTCGAGACGGTTGTTGGTTCCCAAGTGCTTGGGCTTAGGCTCCCCAACGCTCTTTCGATTCTAGATGCGGCCCCTTGATCCGGATTCACGATGACGATCTTCGAGGCACCCACTGCGTCGCCTCGCTTTCCCGGCGAAACTGGCTCACCAAAAATTTGGTTATAAAATCCGCACCTCAGAAGAAATCGAGCATGCAAATCAGCGTCGGGTAATGAATAACCAAGAATAACGACTTTACTTGCCTGACTTATTTGGGCAACACATTCTCTCCAGATAGAACTAAACATAGGGTTCTGGAAAACCTTATTATAGACTGGCGGGATAATTAATGGCGTGTATTTTGTGGTGCTACTTCTGGGAGAACGAAATTTCTTGAACGCGTATACGCCCTTGTTATCATCAGTATCGTGCAACAGAAAACGCAGGTCGCTTCGTATCTTCCCACCTTGTTTGTCATCATACCAATTTAGCGACCCATGAGGTTTCAATAATATCGCGGAATCTCCTCGAATTTTTCCAAATCCGTAATTCGCGGAGTTTATTTTATCTCCGAATAGAAGCTCGTCCAATACTAAGTCCCAATTAAACGAGATGATTGTGTCATTGTTTGCGTTCGTAGAGTCTGTGAACTTCTTAAGCCAACCAGGAGGGTTGAGGAGAACACTTCTCTGTATTTCATGAAACCATTCCGCAATAGATATCAATAGATCGCGGCGTATCCCGCGTAGTTCTTTAAGCGAAAAACCAGTAGATGCCGAACGGCTTGAATCGAACAACTGCTCGTTCGCCATCATTTCCGAGAGAAGCAATTCAATAGTAGGGAAAGACGTTCGCGAGGTGGGATTAAATCCCGGATGGTGGAACGTTATCACGCGCTCAAGACGGCCTCTCTGGTCCGCTTGAAGCCTGTCCCAGAGGCGAATTAGAAGGTCATTCACCAAAGGGTAGTCGAGCCCTGCGGAGAAACCCGCTCCTACAATGTATACCGTTCCTGACCGGGGGCGGTCGGGAGCAAGTTTCTTGAGAGACTTTGGCCCGCGAATCGCTTTTGTCATGCTCATACCTAGTCTAGTGGATTGCCCCATTCAGAGGATTCCCTGATGGGTCGAAGCGGTGCAGGCTCTCGGGATGAGAGCAGGGATTGTCGTCTCGGTCACGCCTGAAGACCGCCGCCGCCTGGATGCGATTGTGGGTGATCGCAACCGACC
>JBBRLN010000007.1:0-178565 GCA_038231315.1 Caulobacterales bacterium | reverse complement strand
ATCATCCACCCGAGGCACGCCACGCGGCTTGTTCGGCAACAGCGGCTGGATGATCCTCCAGTCCGACTCGCTAAGATCGAAACGACTCATCCCTTGGCTCCCGTTTGGGAGCTTGAATCACGGTTCGTCCCGGTCGTGAATCCCCGCTCGGTCGTTTATGAGTTCAGAACCTAATTGGCTTTCAGGACCCAGCCGGAACTATACCTAGCTATTCGCTCGATGCCAATTCAGGGCGTATAACGTCTGGTAGCGGACTTTGTCCGGGCACTGGAACGGATGCATCACCCAATATGAGTGGTGGAACCTGCATGCTTTCAGGGCAAGGCAATCCTAACTCCGCTGCAGGTTACAATGGTTGGTACTACTTCAGAGCTGACTGCACGCACGGCACATCAACTTGCACTTGGCACAAGGAAGGAAGCACATGGTTCCCATTGAATTGACCTCTCGTCATTATCGTGGGGACTAGGCTCTTTAGCCCACGCAGGAAAAAACAATGGGTCGTCGGAGAGCCTATGTGAAAATGTTCCCATGACGCACGATCTCGTTTTTGATGTCGGTATGCACCTCGGCGAGGACACGGCTTTCTACCTCGCGAAGGGCTACCGAGTGGCGGGATTTGAGGCCAACGCTGAGCTGATCGAACGTTGTCGGAAGCGATTTGAATCCGAAATTCGTTACGGCCGTCTTCAAATTTACGCTGGTGCGCTGCGCGCTGGCGAAGCAGCTGATAGCACCAAGTTTTTCGTCAATCCAAAGCACTCCGACTGGGGGACTGCTACGAAAGCTTGGAGTATCCGAAATGAGTCGGCCTTTCGAGCCCCCAGCTATGAAACAGTGGTTCCGACAATCCATCTTGAACGGGTCCTAAACGACCTCGGACGGCCCCTGTTCGCCAAAATAGACATCGAAGGTCTTGACCAGGAGATATTGAAGGGATTTGAGACCGCAAATTTTGTTCCAGAATTTATCTCAATCGAATCCACAAAAGTCTCGTGGGAGCATCTAGTGGACGAAATCGAGCTCCTCGCCAGCATGGGTTACACCCGCTTCAAAGCGGTTCAACAACGGACGATCCCCAAAACCACGATTCGAACAACAGACGTGACCGGGCGTGAAATTACGTATCTCTTTGAGCGGCATTCTAGCGGCCCGTTTGGTGCAGACCTTAGCGGATGGGTAAGTCGAGAAGAGATTATTTCTGCGTACCGTAGAATATTTCGCGACTACGCCTTATGGGGAGATTCGTCGTGGCTCCAAAGACAGTTTGGACGGAAACCTATCGCTGCATTTCAAACGTTATTGAGGACACCTCTGCCAGGCTGGTACGATACTCACGCGCGATTGAGGTGAGGTCACGAGACCGAGAGGCTCGTGGGGTAAGATTTGTACCCGTATTTTGCAGACAGGTTCGAATTGCTCTCGTCTTGCTGTATAAATATCAATGACGAATAAAATAGAATTGCACTGAGAAAGCCCGAAACTGGATTGCCGAAAGCGAACTCGGCAGTAAATACAGTGAGTAATACAGAGAAAATTGATACCGTCCGGCGATCAGCTGCCAAAGAAAATAGGCACGCTGTAATAAGGAGAAGGGCTGCCGGAAGGCCATATGAGATTGCAAGATCAAGAAATCCTGACTCAGTAACGCCCATCGCCTCTAGCGCCGAATAACCCGACTGGTCGGATGAGGAGTCCACATAGACTGGCCCCGTCCCGATCAACTGATGATTGAGGACACGGTGGTACCCGGATATCATAAGTCGCGCCCGAAGGTCGTCACCGGGATCGAACACATTGGTCATCGTTCCATACACGGCCCAAGCGGCAAGCGCGATCGAATAAGCCCATGCGGGGATATGTCTGAGCGCGGGGAGAAGTAATATGGACACGCCAACGGCCGACATTCCAGTATACCTGCGCGCGTCAATCAGTACCAACGAAGCAAATATAATAATTATCAGGGCGGCTATTGGTATTTTGAGGTTCATGGAGGCTCTTAGCAGTCTAATTGTAAGTGAAAAAATCGCCACCATAGCGACCAAGCCAGCTGCATGAGTATTTCCCGATATTCCAGGATAACGAACCCGGAGTATGTCGTCTTCGATTCTCCCCGAATATTCGCTCAATTCGATTAAATGACCCCACGCCAGGAAGTTTGCCAGGGCATCGAGAAGCGAAAATCCTATACAGAAAACTGCAATTGCACCAACCAGCTCCGCCCGTCTGGAGTTTAGCATTAACAATATAGGAAGAGCTACTTGGAGTGAAAATACTCCCCACTCTTGCAGAGATAGGTTACGATAAGATGCGCTTCGAACCGTTGAAGCGGTCATTAAGATAACAGCCAATACCGTTAATGTCAGCGAGGCTGTCCTTCGGAGGTCACGGTCAAATATCTTGAATATGCTGATTTCTAATATCGTCCCCGATGACAGCCCGACAGCGATGATAAGAGCGATTACTGGCGTCACTACTGTGGATGATAGTCCGAAAAAGGTGTGTGCGTAGAGGGAGAATACGGCCGCGAAGGCTGTGGTCCAAATTGCGTATGACGCTGGAGAGCCGTCCGTCCACACTAGTTTTAAATCTCCGCCATCACCGAATTGCCGGACATATATACCTACTTTGGTACGCATCAGTGGAAACACAGACGCCACCAACGTCGCACCCATTGCGCGCGATCCACCCCATCTCCGGAGCCAATGAATGTCCCTCACTGTCCGTGACGTGATCAAGCGCGCCGGTCGTCTGCATGGCTGCTGGGCCAGCGGGGACGAGCCGGACGCCGATGAGGCGTCGGACGCGTTGATCAGCTACAATTCGATGAAGCGCGCGCTCTTCGGCACGGTCATCGGCCCGCGGCTTTCTCCAAGACGGGCGGTAGGGGTCGCTTGCCAGGCGGAAAACGGCGGAGAGTATCAAATCCCGCCGGTGGCCTACGCCATTTCGGCGCCGGCCAATCCGCGTCCTGGCGCGCGCTTCGGCGTCGTGGACTCAGCTCTGCAATTCGGCGTCACTCCCTGCTCGGTTCTCGGCAACGGCCAACTGATCAACGGCGGGGTGGCGCCGCGGTCCCTCGCGGGCAACGGTCAAAACACACGCTTTTGGTTTCGCGGCGACACCGGCGATTGGGTGGTCGAGGGGGACGCCGAGGGCTTGGACGTGCCGATCGAGTTTCCTGACAGCCTGATCGCCTATCTGCCCAATATGCTGGCGTTGGTGATCGCCGCCGAATACGGGGCCGATCTCCGCGAGGATGTGATCGCCGGGGCGCAGGAAGGCCGAGCCGCGTTCGCGCGCGCCTATTCGCGCCTCGGTCGCCCCTCGTTTGGCGGTCCCCTCGGGGTTGGCGGGCCCATCCAGACTGGAGTCGTCTAAATCATGACCGACGGTCAGGGCTCCGCCCCCGCCCAGCAGATCGCTGAGTTCCGCAGCGACGGCGTCACGGCCGCCACCGGCCTGCGCATCCCGTTTTTCACCGACGACTTCTCCCGGTCGTTTGGCTTTCCCGCGACGCGCCTGCGCAACATGATCACCGAAGCGACCCCCTTTCGGGAGGAGCGCAGCTTCGCGCCGTTGGTCGGCCTGCGCGAGATCCGCTATTCGCGGCCCGGCCTGGTTCAGGGCTTCAATCCCGGGTCGGGGCCGATCCGCTGTCTCTTTCAGGCCCCGCCGGCGCTGGGTGGCGCGCTGATCGCTGTCTCGGGCGCCACGGCGTTCAATCTCTCCACCGGCGCGGCGATGGGCGGCGTGGGCGGGAGCGACCTTGTCCGTTTCGCAGTCAGTCGTTCGCAGGTCCTGCTCGTCGCTTCCGGCGTCGTCTATCTGCTGGACGCCACCACGAACGGCGTCTTTCGCCCGCTGACCCAGACGGTCCTTCCCCCGGTTCTGGACGTCGCCTTCCTTGGCGGAAGATTTGTGTTCGCCCTCGTCGGCTCCGACACGTTCTATTGGTCGGAAATCAACAACGCGGCCAATGTCGGCGGCTTGAATTTCGCGACCGCCGAAGCCTACCCGGATTGGATCGCCGCCCTCGCGGTTCTCGACAACCAACTGATGATTTTCGGGACGTCCAGCGTCGAGACATGGCAAGTCACCTCCGACCCGAACGCCCCCTTCGCGCCCCTTCAGGGCCGGGGCTATCAACGGGGTTGCGCCGCGCGCGATGCGATCAGCTTTTCCGACAACGCGCCGTTCTGGGTGGGTGACAATCGGGTGGTCTATCGCACCAAAGACGTTCCCGCGCGGATCAGCTCCTCCTCGATCGAGGACCAGCTGCGCCAATGCTCCAACATCGCCGCCTGCACCGCATTCACCGTGACCTTCGAGGGCCACGAATTTTACGTCCTCAACATTCCGGGCGTCGGCTCATTTGCCTATGACGCTTCGCGCGTCGGAACCCAAGCCGGAGCCTACGGCGAAAGCTATAGCCGGGGCGAGTGGGGCGGATGGACCAGCTTTGGGCGGTCCCAATTCAGGGGCCGTTGCGCGCTCGCCAGCAACGGCGTTGTCTACGTCGGCGACGACACCACCAACGATGTATGGACAATGCGGGTCGGCGCCTACACCGACGGAGCCGACCCTCTCGTGCGGGCCGCTTCAGCCTTCATCAAGGTGGAAGAAGGCTCGCCCCGTTGCGACAACCTCGTGCTCCACTGCGTGGGCGGCGTGGGTAACGCGGCGGCCACCGGCGTCTCGCCTATCGCCGAGATGCGCTTCAGCGACGATCAGGGACGCACCTTCGGCCCGTGGCGCTCGGCGCCGCTCGGCGCGCTCGGACAGTATTCCCAGCGCTCGGCTTGGAAGCGCCTTGGACGAATGCGCGCGCCTGGCCGGTTGGTCGAGATCAGGGTCAGCGATCCGGTCAACGCGGTGTTTTCTCATCTCGAACTCAACGCGACGCGACCGAGCGCGTGACCCTCGATCCCCCCTCGGTCGCCGCGCCGCTTACCGGCGGCGGCGGGCGTTCCACGGCCTATTTCCAAGCCTGGCTCGCCACCTTGGCGACGGCCCTGAACCGCGCGATCGCCCAGTCGTCCGCCTCTGTGCCCAAGACCACCAACATCATCGCCGCGGGCGGGCTTCAGCGTGGGGGCGCCCTGACCGGGGACGTGGGGATTGCGCTCTACCGCGCCGTCGCCAAGGTCTCGCAACTGCCCTCCACCGGTAATGCGCCTGGCGACTGGGCCTATGCCATCGACGGCCGGAAACCCGGCGAGGCGTCGGGACTCGGAACGGGCGTTCCGGTCTTCTGGTCGGTCGCGGCGTGGTTCGCCGTGACATCGGGCGTCCAAGTCACAGCCTAGAAGGATCGACATGACCGGAACTTTTCTCCCGCAGCCCGTGATCCGGGCGGTAGATTCCAGCGGCGCGCCCATGCCGGGCGCGCAACTCCGGTTCTACATCACGGGAACGACCACGCCCGCGGCCGTCTATGCTAGCGCGGCGCTCGTCACGGCGCTCAGCAATCCGGTGATCGCCGATTCCGGCGGTCTGTTCGCCGCGATCTATCTTGACCCGACGGTCATTTATCGGGTCCAACTCCTCACCGCGTCCGGAAGTCTGATCCGCGACGTCGACCCGGTGAATGGACAAATCGTCAACGCGGCTGGGTCGATTACCGCGGCGATGTTGCAAACGGGAGCCGCGGCAGCGAATCTCGGCTTCAGCCCACTGAACAAGGGCGGCGACACCGCGACGAACCTCGCGATCACCTTCACGACGCCCACGGCGACCAGCGCCGGCTATCTCGGCGCGCCGCGAAACGAGCAGGACGTCAACTACACCTTCGCCCTTCTGGACTGTGGAAAACTCGTCCGCGCCAATAGCGCGGCCGCCGTAAGCTATCTGCTGCCGCCTCAAGCCACGGTGGCATGGCCGGATGGCGCCGTGATCATCGTGCGAAACGCCGGCGCGGGCGTGCTGACGATCCAGAGGGGAACCGGCGTCATTCTCATCCCCGCGGGGACCAACACCAACAAGGACTGCGCGATCGCACCCTATGGGTTGGCGCCCTTGATCCACGACTACCCCAACGACACCTGGACCATCAGCGGGGTCGGCGTTTCGTGACCGGGGCTGTTCTTGCGGTGCTGGGTAACGGTGGGCTGGCGGCCGGCGGCTCCGGAGGCGTCACGACGCCCGCGACCCTGGCCTGGAGCGACATCTACGGTGAAGACAGCGGTTCCACTCAGACACTCGCGGTCACCGGCATCACAACGGCCATTCAACTTTCGGCCGCGAAGACCGGCGGCGGCCTGCTGTCCTACATCCTGAACGGCGCCTATTCCGCCTACACCGGCCCTTTCAATGTCCGACCCAACGACACACTGGCCTGAGCGGTTGCGCTGCCGGGGGCGGCAGACAAGTCCGGGTCCGTCACCGTGACCAACACGTCCACGGCAACCACGATCAACACGTTCGCCTACATTGTCTACTCCAGTCGCGGGGGCCGGATGTGATCGCGTCGAACGCGACCCAGCCTTCTGGACCCGCGTGGCGTCTCATCCCGCGGTCTCGCCGATGCTGATGGGGCTGCCGGCGGAACGGGTTGGCGAGCTGGTGTCACGATCCGACATGCTGCCTTTGGCGAGCGAGCATGGCGGCTTCCTGTTTTCACGCACCGACGCCACGGGATTCATCGCTGAACTTCACACGTTGTTCATGCCCGAGGGCTGGGGACGCGAGGCCCTTAGCGCCGGCGTGCAGTCGCTCGGCGTCGTCTGGGCGCTGGGTTTTCAGCTCGTCGGCACCTTCGAGGCCGAGGCTAACCTCAGGAGCCGGCCGCCCAGAACCTTCGGGTTCCGCCAATGCGGCGACTGGCGCGCCACGCCGATCGGCGCGCTGCGTTTGTGGACGCTTTCACTGTCAGATTGGACCAACAGCCCGGCAAGGAGATTGAAATGCCTGCATTGATCCCAGCGCTCATCGTCGGCGCCGCCGGAGTCGCGGGAGCGGCGATTTCGGGCGCGGCGGCGAGCCACGCCAGCGACGTCACGGCCCAGGCGGCCGCGCGGAACGACGCCCTTCAGCAACAGACCTATGAGTCCGACAAGGCGCTGATCCAGCCTGCGGTCGATCGCGGCGCCGCCGCCGCGGATGAACTTCAAGGCTTCCTCGGTCTTGGCGGCGATCCCGCGAAAATCCAGACCGCGTTCGACGCCTATCTCGACAGCACCGGCTATGAATTCGAAAAGCAACAGGGTCTCGCGGCGGTCGGTCAGGCTCAAAGCGCTGAAGGGCTTTACAACTCAGGCGCCGCGGCGAAGGCGCTCGACGCCTTCGGAACCGCGCTCGCCTCGAAGTACGGACAGCTCTACGTCAACGATCTCTCCGGCGTCACCAAGACAGGGCAGGACGCGATCAACGCCCTGACGGGCGCGGCGACGAACAACGCGAACCAACAGCAGTCGGGCAATCTCGCGGCGGCCGCCGCGGGCGCGAATGCGGGCCGACCAGCGCGTCGGCGATCAACACGCTTATCGCCAAGGGCATAGACGCCTACGGACTCACACGGGGTCAAAGCTCATTTGGCGGCGCGGCCAATGCCTTTGCGCCGGGAGGCTGAACGATGAACAATGCGATGATGATGGAAATGCGCGGCGTGAACGCGCCGGACCATTTGGGCGACTACGTAAACGCGTTCCGCGCCGGGCGAGCTTTGGCCGCGGAGACCACGGTCGCTCCCGGGCTTAGCACGGCCACCGCGCCGCCAGCCTCCCCGCCCACTTTGAACGACGCGCAGCGAGCGGAAGCGGCCAGGCGGGCGGAGATATTTTGCGCCGTCGGGACCGGCTTGGCCAGCGTGCGCTACCCCCAACGCGCTTCGATCCTCGCGCACATGACCCAGGCGCTCGCGAACCAAGGCGTGCCGGCCGATGTCGTCGGAAACTTCGATCCCACCGATGCCGCGCTTGCCGCTTCGATCGAACAGGCGCGGGCGGTTAGCCAGACCTTGGCTTCGCGTTAATCCCGATCGGTCGCTCCGCGGCGCGCCCGCACGACGTTCAGAGCCGCGACAAAGCCCAGAAGTACGATGGGAAACAGCACGCCGAACAGAATGAGCGATCGGTCCAGCACCACTTGCCGGGTAAAATGCCGCGACAGCCCAAGCATGTTGGCCAGAGCGCCCGAGACCGCGGCGCCCACCGCGCCGCCAATCAGCTGAGTGGTGGGAATTGCGGCGGCCCCCACTGTGCGTTCCGCATCCGGCAGCGCGCCGACGATACGCTTCGTCAACAGGGACCAGCTGAGCCCAAAACCCACCCCCATCGTCGCCCCGGCGGCCGCGACCCAGCCCAGGGGCTCGCGAGCGATCGTCAGCACGAGGACAGCGTATCCCGCCACGATCAAACCGGCGCCTGAGACGATCAAGACGCTGTGCCGCCTCTCCGGCGCCGAGGCCACGAAGAATGCCGCCGCGGTCCAACCCATGGCGATCGAACTCACCACATAACCCGCTATCAGGGCGGAAACGCCATAGGCGATCTGTAGGATAGCGGCTTGGTAGACATTCAGACCGACCGTGCCGACTTCGAAGATGAAGATCATCGCATAACCGGCGCCGGCCACGGTCCAAGGCCGCGCCGCCGCCGACGGCAGCAGCCCCTCCCCCTCGCCATTATTGATGCGCAGCGCGGCGAGGAAAACCAAAACTCCCAAAATCAAGAATACCCAGGTTTCCACCGACCCCCGGGTCAGGTTGGCCGCCGCGATCAAGGACACCGACAAGGTGAGCACGCCGAGTGTGCGCCAAGCCATTCCCGTCACGATCGGACGCGTGGAAGACGCGCCCAGCAGCCAAGCACTCGCCGCGGCGAACACCACGCCCTGCGCCGCGAACATCCAGAACGCGCCGCGCCAATTCCCCCCTTCCGAGAACAAACCTCCGATGAGCGGGCCGACAAGGCTGGCGATACCCCAGGCGCCCGCGGCCGCGGCGAATAAACGCGACCAGAGACGCTCGGGAAAGACCGCCTCTATCGCAACATAGCAAAATCCGACGATCCATCCCGCGCCTACGCCCTGCAGCGCCCGCCCCGCTAGAAAGAGCGAAATGTCTGTTGCGCACGCGCTGAGGACGCAGCCTAGAACATAGGCGAATGCCGCGACGAGCGTCGCGGATCTCAGATTTAGGCGCTGGGCGAAACGGCCCGCGCTAGCCCCGGCCACGATCGAGGCCGTGAGGAATACGGCGACCGCCCAGCCGAAATAAGCGGCTCCCCCCAGATCTCTCGCCACGCTCGGCATCAAGGTGACGGTCACCAGACCGTCCGCGGCGTTCAGCCAGATCCCGAGAACCACCAGTGCGGCGCGCGTGAGGAGCGCGGGCCGCAAAAGATCGCTCCACCTAGCGTCGGCTTCACCGGTCACGCGGCGCCGCCCGACACGCGCTCGCCACTACAGACTGCGCTTCACCTCTTCGACGGTGAAGCACTCGATGAAGTCCTTTTCCTTGATGTCCTGGAACCCGGCGAACGCCATGCCGCACTCTTGGCCAGCCGTGACCTCGGTGACTTCGTCCTTGAAGCGTTTGAGCGTCTGGAGTGTGCCGAGCTCGAGCACCACCACATCCTGCCGGATAATCCGAACGCGCGCGCCCCTGCGGACCACGCCCTCGCGAACACGGCAACCGGCGATACGCCCGACTTTGGAGATATCGAAGGCCTGCAGCACTTCGGCGGCGCCAAGGAAGGTCTCGCGCTGGATAGGCGCGAGCATTCCGGACAGAACGCCTTTGATGTCGTCCAGTAGATCGTAGATGATCGCGTAATAACGGATTTCGACGCCTTCGTGCTCAGCCAGTTGCCGGGCTTGCTTCGACGCGCGGACATTGAACCCCAGGATCGAAGCCCCCGCGCCCTTCGCGAGCATCACGTCGCTTTCATTGATGCCGCCCGCGCCTGAAAGGATGATCCGAGCCCGGACCTCTTCATTGCCTAGATTGTCCAAGGATCCGACAATAGCTTCGGCCGAGCCTTGCACGTCGGCCTTTATGAGGACCGGCAGCTCGGAGACCTTCTTGTCAGCAAGCTTGGCCATCATCTCGGCCAGAGAGCCGCCGCCTACCGGCGCAATCGAACGCTCGCGTTTCATGCGGACGCGATAATCGACCAGTTCGCGCGCGCGCGCTTCGTTCTCCACCACCGCGAAAGCTTCGCCAGGATCCGCCGCGCCATCGAGCCCGAGCACTTCAACGGGTTCCGACGGACCGGCGCTGGCTACTTGTTCATCGCGCTCGTTTATGAGCGCCCGCACGCGACCGGAACTCGCCCCGGCCACCACGATGTCGCCCCGCTTCAGCGTGCCGCGTTTGACCAAGACGGTGGCTACCGCGCCTCTGCCGCGGTCCAGCTTGGACTCGATCACGACACCCTCGGCGGTCCTGTCCGGATTCGCCTTGAGGTCCATGACCTGGGCTTGCAACAGGATAGCCTCCACCAAGTCGTCCAGGCCGGTCTTCTGAAGCGCCGAAACCTCGATCGCCTGAGTGTCGCCGCCCAAGCTTTCGACTACGATTTCATGCTGCAGAAGTTCGTTTATGACCCGCGTAGGGTCGGCGCCTGGCTTGTCGACCTTGTTGATCGCGACGATGATCGGCGCATCGGCCGCCCGCGCATGTTGAATGGCCTCGACGGTTTGCGGCATCACGCCATCATCCGCCGCGACGACAAGTATCACGATATCGGTGACATTCGCGCCCCGCGCGCGCATCGCGCTGAACGCCGCGTGGCCGGGGGTGTCCAGGAACGTGATCTTGTCCCCTTCCGCGAGCCGGACTTGATAGGCGCCGATATGTTGGGTGATGCCGCCGTGTTCGCCCGACGCAACATCGGCCGAGCGCAACGCGTCGAGAAGGCTGGTCTTGCCATGATCGACGTGCCCCATCACCGCGACGACCGGCGCGCGCGGCAGCAGATGATCGTCAACATCCTGATCTGCAAGGAAGCCGGTCTCGACATCGCTTTCGGACACCCGGCGCACCGAATGGCCAAATTCGGCGGCGACCAGTTCGGCGGTGTCGGAATCGATCACATCGGTGATCTTGAGCATCAAGCCCTCGCGCACGAGGAATTTGATGATCTCCACGCCACGAACCGCCATACGGCCCGCCAGATCCTGGACGGTGATCACATCGGGGATGACGACCTCGCGAGCAGTCTTTGCGCCTTCCTGCCCGCCGCCCTTGCGCTTTTCGCGCTCCCGCTCGCGGGCGCGGCGGACCGAGGCGAGAGAACGCATCCGCTCGACAGCGCCCTCGTCGTCGCCGGCGACCGCCTGAATCGTGAGCCGCCCCTCGCGACGCTTGGGCTCGCCCTTCGTGCGCGAGACCGCCTTACCGCCAGCGCCAGCCTTACCCTTGCGAGCGGCGTCTTCCTCGTCGAAGTCAGGGCGTCGGTCGAGGCTGAGAGCGCCCGGTCGCGGCGCTTGACGGGTTGCGCGCTGGACTTCCGGAGTTCCGTCCGGCGCCGCCGCGGGCCGACCGGCCCCTGGGCGCGGCGCGCCAGAACGTGGCGCGCCATCACGAGGCGGACGCGGAGCGAGCGCCGAATAGCGAACGGTTTCTCCCGGCCTCGTCGGCCTGTCGCGAGTAGGCGCCGCCGCCGTCTCCCGCGGTTCGGCTCTGGATGAGCTCGCGTCACCAGGCCTTGCCGCCCTTTGATTGAAAGCGACGCTGCTGGTGGGTCGCTCGGGGCGGTAGGTGGTCGTGCTCACTCTTTCGTCGCGCCGCTCGCGACCAGGCTCGTAGGTGCGGGTCTGCCCGGCCGCTCTGACCGTTTCCTGCGGACGAGCAGGCGTCGCGGGTGGACGGCTTGGCGGGACGGCGACCGGCCTTGGACGAACGCTCGGCGCCTCCGGCGCGGCGATGACGGACTGGACCGGCTCGGCCACCGGGGGAGGCGCGGCGGGTTCCGGATCGGGAACAGCAGGCGCCACCTCAAGTGTTGGAGCAAGTGCAGCCGGCGGCGTATCAGTTGGCGCGGGAGCCGCTTCGCTCGCTAGAGTCGCCTCGCGTTGCTCCGCAGCCTTTCGTTGTTGTTCGAGCGCCAACTCGATTGCGCGTTGACGGGCGCGTCTTTCGTCCTCGGACAGCCGCCCGGGGGCCGTGATCGGCGCGGGCGCTTCCGCCTTGGCCGACGGAGCGGCGCCAACCGGCTCAACCGCGAGAGGTCGCCGTTCGGAAGTCGCGGCTTGAAAACTCGGGCTATCGGGTCGCCGCCTTTTGGTCTCGACGACCACGGTTTTCGAGCGGCCATGGCTGAAGCTTTGCTTGACCACGCCAGAACTAACGGCTCCGCCAATTCGCGGCTTAAGGGTCAAGGGCGCTCGCCCGCCGGACGGCGTAGCCTGCTTATTGTGATCGTTGTCGTCCGTCATGCGCTCGCTTGGTTACCATACGTCGGCTTCCCGAAGGGGCCGCCTTGAATTCGATATTTCGACCTGTCCGCGCGAAGATTCGCACCGACATGTGTTTTTCACCCGTGACCAAAACCCCGTCAGAAGACCCAGTCTTCGGGAATTAGTCGACGAAACCCCGACAGACGCTCGATCTCGTTCGACCAGCGTTCGGCGCCGCGCCCGACGAGGAAGACGCTATGTACCACATTCTCCGCGCCCAAGGCCAAACTCAATTCGAGAGATGTGAAGAGGCCGACAATTCGGGGAGGTGATAGCGAGCGGTGAAGCGCGTCAAACAATTTCCGGCGCCCATCGCTGGAGCCGTCGATGGCTTCTATGACGAAGGCCGCATTTCCCGCCACGATCGCCGATCGCGCCTTCTCAAATCCAACGACGATCGAGCCTGCCTTTCGCGCCAGACCCAGTCCGGCCAACAGTCTCTTCAGCATCAGATCCTCCACCTGCTCGGCGAGTGACGGTGAGACCAAAACCTTTTTCTTGATCGCACGGGCGAAGAGGCCATTGCGAACGGCACGCTCCAGCGATGGCCGCGTCGCAGCGACCCAGACGCCTCTGCCTGGCAATTTTCGCGCCATGTCCGGGACGATCGACCCCGCCGGATCCTGGACGAAACGTATCAACCGCGCCTCGTCCATCGTTTCGCCAGAGACGATGTCAAGCCGCGCGCGCGCGGCTTGCGCCAGGGTGGCAGGTTCGATCATCGCGCTCACAGTCGCCGTCTTCAGGCCCCCGATACGCTCGCGCGTTCACCGAACACGGCGGTGACTTCGTCGATGGGTTCGGCCGCCGCCTCCAACTCGGGACTTTCAGGTTCGGCCTCGATCCAACCGGCCGCGACCCGGGCGCGCATGATAAGGCGTTCGGCATCGTCGGCGCTGAGATTGAAGGACTCAAGAATGCCCTTCTCCCGCACGCGTTCGCCGGCCTTGTGCTCGTACCACCCGCGAATATCGTCTGGCACGAGGCCGGCAAGATCTTCCACCGACTTGACCTCTCCTTCGCCGAGCGCGACGGCCATCGGCAAGGTGACGCCCTCGACTTCCAGCACCGCATCTTCGACGCCCAGTTCTCGCCGCTTGGCATCGTATTCCGCGGCCTCGCGATCGAGATAGTCCCGCGCGCGGGCCTGAATTTCTTCGGCGGTATCCTCGTCGAACCCCTCAATCGCGGCAACTTCGTCGGTCTCGACGTAGGCGACATCTTCCACGGTCGCGAACCCTTCCGTCACCAGCAATTGAGCGATGACCTCATCGACGTCGAGGGCCTCCTGAAACAATGCTGTGCGCTCGGCAAATTCACGTTGACGCCGCTCGCTCTCCTGGCTCTCGGTCATGATGTCGATCTGCCAACCGGTGAGTTGGCTGGCGAGGCGAACATTTTGCCCACGCCGCCCAATGGCGAGGGACAGCTGCTCGTCGGGAACCACGACCTCGACCCGTTCTTCCTCTTCGTCCATCACCACCTTGGTGACTTCGGCCGGAGCTAGAGCGTTCACGAGGAAGGTCGCCTCGTCCGGATTCCACTGAATGATGTCGATCTTTTCGCCCTGAAGCTCGGCGACCACGGCTTGGACCCGCGACCCTCTCATGCCGACGCAGGCGCCGACCGGGTCAATTGAGCTGTCATTGGACACCACGGCCATCTTCGCGCGACTGCCCGGATCTCGCGCCACCGCGCGGATTTCAATCACGCCGTCATAGACCTCGGGAACTTCCTGGGCGAAAAGCTTGGCCATGAAGCCGCCGTGGGCGCGAGAAAGCATGATTTGCGGTCCCTTCGCCTCGCGCCGGACATCGTAGATATAGCCGCGGACGCGGTCGCCCACATTGAAGGCTTCGCGGGGGATCGACTGGTCCCGGCGCATGATGCCCTCGCCCCGCCCCAGATCGACGATGACGTTGCCGTATTCGACGCGTTTCGCGACCCCGTTGACGATCTCGCCCACGCGATCCTTGAATTCCTCGAATTGACGCTCGCGCTCGGCTTCGCGCACCTTCCCGGTCACGACTTGGCGCGCCATCTGGGTCTGAACGCGGCCGAACTCGAAAGGAGGCAACGTCTCGGTATAGGTTTTGCCGATCACCGCCTCGGGATCGGTAGCCAGAGCATCTGTTAACCGTCGTTGGGCGTAGTCATTGAAGACGGCGGGCTCGCCCTCGATCACGCTCTCCGGCATGTAATCGTCGGCCACCACCGTGACGACCCGCGTGATCAGGGTCTCACCAGTCTTCGGATCCATATGGACACGAATGTCGTGGTCAGCGCCATAGCGCGAGCGGGCGGCTTTTTGATAGGCTTCCTCGATCGCCTCGATGACAACTTCCCGTTCGATCGATTTCTCGCGCGCGACGGCGTCGGCGATCTGGAGAAGTTCGAGCCGGTTGGCGGATATGCCGGTGGTGCTCATGGGCGGGTATCCTCGGAGTCGGTAAGGTGTTGGGTTGAGTCGGACGGAAGTTCGGTCTGTGAAAGGCGATCGGCGCGCGCGCGCGCGCCGGCGGCCATCAGGGCGTCGGTAGCCACGAGTTTCGCCTCCACAAGCCAGGCGAACGGCATCGAAAGGGTGTCGGGCTCACCGTCGACATTGATCGAGACCAAATCACCATCGATCCCGGCCAGTTGACCCTTGAATCGTTTGCGACCTTCGGCAACGCGGTCGATCTCAAGTCGGGCCTCATAACCCTCCCAGTTTTCGAAATCCTTCAGTCGGGTTAGCGGGCGATCGACGCCGGGGCTGGAAACCTCGAGAAGATATTCGCCGGCGATCGGATCGGCGGCGTCCATCACCTGCGAAACCGCGCGCGCCAACCGCGCGCAGTCCTCGACCAGCATTGAACCTTGCGCGTCCTCGGCCATGATCTGCAGCCGTCGCGCGTGGTCGCCTCCCATCAGGCGCAGTCGCACTATCGCGTATCCGATCGCTTCCGCGACGGGATCGAGGAGTTCGAGAAGCTGACGGTCTTCCGCGGTCTTGCCCCGCACGTATGAAACTCTTTCGATAGCCAAAGAAAAAGCGGCAGACCCCTCTCAGGGTCGCCGCTCGTAAACGCCATCCAGCGCTAACGGACGATGATCGCTCTATATAGCCATCCATGACACTGTTGTCAGCCCCTATTCGGCATCAAGCCCCCCACGACATCATTCGGGTCATGGCCGCTTCACCTCGCGCAACCGAGTGGCGGAGAACCACATCGCCTGTGTAGAGAAAGCCCGCTTTGCACAACACTCGTCCGGAGGCGGGATTGTCAGCAAAGTGGCCGGACACCAAATAGTCTTTTCCCCACACGTCCCGAGCCCACTCCAACGCCGTCCTCGCGGTTTCGGTCATGAGGCCTTGTCCCCAGAAGGGACGCCCCAGCCAATAGCCCATCTCAGGGGCGGGGCCATCGCGGTGATGAAAGCCAAGAACACCTGCGAAATCGCCGTCGCGGGTCTCGATGCCAAAGGCTCGGTCGCGCTCTAGATCGGCGGCCATCATACGCTCGATGAAGTCGAGCGCCACTTCGGTACTAAAGGGGTGCGGGATCGACGTTGTCATACGCGCAACATCGAAATCACTCGCCATAGTCGTCATGGCGGTCGAGTCCGCGATTTTCAGCGGTCTGAGGCGGGTGCGAGCGGCGTGAAGTATGGGAGTCGGGATTTCCGCGGACATCTGCGGCCCCTCAGCCTTAGGCGGGTAAACAAGGAAGCGTTGATCGCTCCATCCTGGCCGGCCAGATCACGAAGCGCGATCCGGATTGATATATCTTGGAGGCTATTCGGCGGCGAGCGAAGCGGCGGCTACGATCTCGACAAATACTCGGTCGTTCCGGCGCGTAACGAACTTAACGGCGCCGGTCTTCTTGGCAAAGAGCGTGTGGTCCTTGCCCATGCCGACGTTTTCGCCCGGCCAGAATTTCGTGCCGCGTTGACGGATCAGAATGTTGCCTGCCAAAGCCGCCTCACCACCGAATTTTTTCACGCCAAGTCGGCGTCCAGCTGAGTCGCGGCCGTTGCTTGAGGAACCGCCTGATTTCTTATGAGCCATTTGTTCTCTCCAGATCGGGCGGCGTTAAGAGGAGGCCCGCGCGGACTTGCGCTCGCGGCGTTCGGCGGCGCGACTTTCAGCGGCCTCCATGCCACGGGCAAGATCGCGAGCACGGGCGTTGAGCACGGAAAGAGGCGTCAGATCCACCGTCCCGTCCCATGTCACTTCGCGCCCGTCGCCGGAGATGCCCGTGACGCGGAGAACGGAATGGGACTGTCGGTGGCCCCTCGTGCGTCGATAGCCCTGGCGACGGATTTTCTTGAAGACCTTGATCTTTTCGCCCTTGCGGGTTTCGATCAAAGTCGCGTTGACGGTGGCGCCCTCTACGAGGGGGGCGCCAAGGGTCACTTCCGCGCCCTCGCCGATCATCATGACCTCGCCGAACGAGACGTCCGCGCCGGGTTCACCCGCGAGCTTCTCGACCACCAGAAGGTCGCCAGCTTGGACGCGGTATTGTTTCCCGCCGGTTTTGATCACAGCATACATGGGTCGGAACTCTCGGCGGGTGTCGGCGAATGGCGGAAATGACAACGCCCGCGAGGAAACGCGCGGGCGAAGCCGGTCTTTAGGGGACCAGACCGCGAAGTGTCAAGATCGACGGACCTGGGCCGCCGAACCCGAAAGATCAGCCGCCGCCCAGGTTTTCGGCGATCAGGCCTATCTTGTAGTAGCCGTCGAGCTGCAATTGGTTGATCACATCCATGAACTGGCGATAGCGGACATGGCGGTCGGCCCGGATGAAAACTCGCTCAGCGAGCGGGTTGGCGACGCCCAGCGAGACTGGAAGGTCAGCGGCGAGAGAGGCCATTGACGAGGGCTTCATGCTGGATTTGCCCATGGAAACGAAAATCTGACCATTGTCCTGAATGGAAATGAACGTCGGCGGTTTTGAATTGTCGTTCTTCGGCGGCGTTGCGGGCGGCAAATCGATCCGGATGGACGTGGTCGCCAAGGGGGCCACCACCATGAAGATGATCAACAGCACCAGCATCACGTCCACGAAGGGCGTGACATTCATGTCGCTGTTCTGGCCGAGATCGAACTTGCTTCCGCCGCCGCCTATCTTCGCAGCCATCAAACGCTCCTCAATTGGGCCTTTCCCGGCGCCATCCTCAACCGCCGCACTGATTGCCCGGATATCGCGTGAAGTAAACCCCGCAGACGGCAGGCCCGATCACGGGACGCGCGCGCCTAGTCAGCGTTGTCCGATTCGATCAAAGTGAGCTCCGCGCGAAGGCGATCGACTTCCCGGCGCCACCCCCGCGCTCTGGTCAGTGTATCGACGATCAGAGCCACCAGCCCAACCGCGCTCGCGCCGTAGGCCGGCCAGACATAGGCGCCGTAGCGGCCGGCGGTGTGGGCGAGATCGATCATGCCGCTCCCCGATCGCGGAGCGTGAGCGCGCGTCGCCGCCAAACCTCCGCTCGCGTCCGGGCGAGCCAAAGCGCGGCGAAGATCGCCATATATCCTCCACCCATCAGGAAGAGCGGCGTCAAATAAACCGACGCAACCAGAGGACCGCCCTTGCGCAGGAGCGATTCGCCCTGATGCAGCGTGTTCCACCATTCGACCGAGAACTTGATCACCGGCAGATTTATCAGCCCGACGATAGCCAGGATTTCCGCCGCCCGCGCCGCCTTGGTCTCATCTTCAATGCTCGCGCGGAGCGCCAGATAGCCGACGAAAAGCAGGAACAACACCAGCATCGATACGAGCCGAGCATCGCCCCACACCCACCACGCCCCCCACATCGGACGCCCCCAAAACGATCCCGTCACAAGAGCCATCAAGGTAAAGATCGCGCCGATCGGGGCGACCGCCCTCGCCGCGATGTCCGCAAGCGCGTGTCTGAAGACCAACGACACGAAGCTGGCGCCGCCGAGGGCGGCATAGGCGGTGAGGGCGACCCAGGCCGCCGGGACATGCACGAACATGATCCTGACGGTCTCACCCTGCTGATAGTCAGGCGGAGCGGAGAAGCCGAACCACAGCCCCGCGGCGATGAGGACCGCCGCGGCCGCGGAAAACAGGGGCCCGGCCCAGCGTGAGAACGCCATGAACCGGAGGGGATTGGCCAAACGCGTCAACATCGACGCTGACCTAGGCGTTGACACCGCGAGCAGCAAGCGTGCTGGGGCCGCCGGTCAAGACAGGCTGTTGCGGCAGGCCGCCGCGATGGCGAAAGGCGATCCGGCCAAGGCTGCGGCGGCATAGGCGCAGAGCAACGCCAGCGCGGCTCCCCACGGGGCGCCTCCGACGACGCGCTCGATCGCAGCGCCTCCGAAAATGACCGGAGGCGTCAATAGCGGGAGCACGACAAGCGCAACAAGAACGCCTCCGCGACGACTCGAGATCGCCAGGGCCGCCCCCGTCCCCCCGACGAGCGCGAAAGCAAGGCTGCCGACGAGACCGCAAACGATCAACATGATGGCTGACGACGGCGCGCCGCCGAGAGCGATCGACGCTATCGGGGCGGCAAGGGAGAGGGGCACACCGCAGGTTAGCCAATGGGCGAGGCATTTGACCAATCCCACCAACTCGAGGGGGGTCCGACCCAGCGCCAGGAAATCCAGCGCGCCGCTCTCCATATCTCTTTCGAACATCCGGTCGAGTGACAGCAGGCTCGACAAAATGAGCCCCACCCAGGCGACGCCCGGCGCGACCGGGGCCAAGGCGGCCGGCGAGGAACCCAAGGACAGCGGAAACATCACGGTCATCGCGGTGAAGAAACCCACGCCGAGAACCGGACCGCCGCTGTTCCAGGCCAAAGCGATCTCGCGACGGGCGAAGGCGAATACGGCCCTCATCGTCCGATCCGAAGGACCGTCGCCGGCACAGGCAGCGGATCGTGCGCCGCCGCGACGATCAGACCCCCCCTCTCAAGATGAGCGGCCATCGCCGCGCCAAACCATACCCGGCCGGCGGCGTCGAGGGGGGCGGCGGCTTCGTCCAGCAACCAGAGCGCGCGCGGGGCGGCGATGAGCCGCACGACCGCCAAACGCCGACGCTGCCCCGCCGATAGTTGGCGGGTCGGAAGATCGAGCGCTCGCGCCAAGTTCAGCATCTCGATCACCGGCAGGGCCGCGTCCCAGGAACCGCCGGTCCAATCCAACGCGAAGCCCAATTCCGCTCGCGCCGTGAGGGCTCCGGCGAAGCCGTCTGCGTGGCCGAGAAGATGACTTTGGCTCCGGACAACCTCACTCGAATCGTTGGCGTCGGCGGCGCCCGAAAAGTCGATTCGTCCCCCCGTCGGCCGTAACAGGCCCGCTATCGCCCGAAGCAGGCTGGTCTTCCCCGCGCCGTTCTCTCCGGTAAGCGCCAGGGCTTGTCCCGAGATCACCTCGAACGACAGGCCGCTGAACAGCGTTCGCCCCCCGCGCGAGACGCAGAGATCGCTTACCGAGAGTTTAGCGAGACTCTTCATCGACCCTCGCATGGACGAGACCGGAGCCGGGGTCTATTAGGAACGCCGCCGTCCGCAGCATGCGCGATGTGCGCCGCGCCGTCGGTACGCTGTGTGTCCCGTCTGGTCCGCGCGCCCTCCCGCCCCCCCGCTGGAAGGACAGGCAGCGAGCAAAGGAATACCTCATGTCATCTCTCGATAGCATTGGCGCGCGTCGTCAGCTTCAAGTCGGCGCGACCAATTATGATTACTACAGCCTCCCGGCGGCCGAGGCCGCCGGCCTTCCCGGCATCTCAAGGTTGCCCGTTTCCATGAAGGTCCTCCTGGAAAACCTCCTGCGCAACGAAGACGGCGTCACTGTCGGTGTCGATGACCTGAAGGCGTTCGCCGCCTGGGTCGCCGACAATGGGCGCGTCCAGCATGAAATCAGTTTCCGGCCGGCTCGCGTCCTGATGCAGGATTTTACCGGCGTACCAGCGGTCGTCGATCTGGCGGCGATGCGAGACGCCCTCTCCAAGCTCGGCGGCGACGCCCAGAAGATCAATCCCCTGATTCCCGTAGATCTGGTCATCGACCATTCGGTCATGGTGGATCACTCCGGCGATTCGAAAAGCTTCGCCGAGAACGTCGCCCGGGAATACGAGCGCAACATCGAGCGCTACCGCTTCCTGCGCTGGGGATCCGCCGCCTTCGATAACTTCCGCGTGGTGCCCCCGGGGACCGGCATCTGCCATCAGGTCAATCTGGAGAATTTGGCCCAGACCGTCTGGACCGCGACGACCGATGGCTCGACCCTCGCCTATCCCGACACCGTTGTCGGCACCGACAGCCACACCACCATGGTCAACGGTCTGGCGGTGCTCGGCTGGGGCGTGGGCGGAATCGAGGCCGAGGCGGCGATGCTGGGCCAGCCCATCCCCATGTTGATCCCAGAGGTCATCGGCTTTCGCATGACCGGCGCCCTGCCCGAAGGCGCGACCTCCACGGATCTGGTGCTGACCGTCACCCAAATCCTGCGGAGGAAAGCCGTCGTCGGAAAATTCGTGGAGTATTTCGGCCCGGGTCTCGAAAGTCTCACCGTCGAGGATCAGGCCACCCTTGCCAACATGGCTCCGGAATACGGCGCGACCTGTGGCTTCTTCCCGGTGACCAGGGCCACGATCAATTATCTGGCGGCGACCGGCCGCGCGCCGGAACGCGTCGCCCTCGTGGAGGCCTACGCCAAGACGCAAGGTCTCTGGGTCGAACCGGGCATGGAAGAGCCAATTTTCACCGAGACCCTCGAACTCGACCTTGGCCTGATCGTCCCCTCACTCGCGGGTCCGAAACGGCCCCAGGACCGTGTGCTCCTCAGCAATTCCGCAGCCAGTTTTCGTGAAGCCCTCGCCGTTGAGTTCGGCAAGACCGGTGACCCGAGCGGCGCGCGAATGGCCGTCGAAGGCCACGGGCACGATATCGGTGACGGCGATGTCGTCATCGCGGCGATCACCTCCTGCACCAACACATCGAACCCGAGTGTGTTGATCGCCGCCGGGCTGCTGGCCAAGAACGCGGTCGCCAAGGGGTTGAAGGCCAAGCCTTGGGTGAAGACCTCGCTGGCGCCGGGCTCGCAGGTCGTCACCGACTATCTGGCCAAAGCCGGCCTGACCAAATCTTTGGACGCCCTCGGCTTCAATCTCGTGGGATACGGCTGCACGACGTGCATCGGAAACTCGGGGCCTTTGGCGGAACCGATCAGCCAGGCGATCCAAGGCGGCGATCTGGTCGCCGTCTCGGTGCTCTCCGGCAACCGCAACTTCGAGGGCCGCGTAAATCCTGACACGCGGGCCAACTACCTCGCCTCGCCGCCGCTGGTGGTGGCGTACGCCCTGGCGGGTTCGATGTTGACCGATCTCCCCAACGAACCGCTGGGGCAAGGCAAGGGCGGCAAGGATGTTTTCCTGCGTGATATCTGGCCGACCAACGCGCAGATCGCCGATGTCCAGCGCAAAGTGATCAGCGAGTCCATGTTTGAGAATCGCTACGGCGATGTCTTCAAAGGCGACAAGAATTGGCAGGCAATCAAGGTCGCTGAAGGCCAAACCTATCAGTGGGACATGGGCTCCACCTATGTGCAAAACCCTCCCTATTTCGAAGGCCTGTCCATCGAGCCGACGGTCGTGGCGGATGTGGTCGAGGCCCGCATACTTGGCATTTTCGGAGACTCGATCACCACCGATCACATCAGTCCGGCTGGCAACATTCGGAAGACTTCGCCGGCCGGCGAGTATCTCTCCCAGCATCAAGTCAGTGTCACGGACTTCAACTCGTATGGCGCGCGGCGTGGCAATCACGAAGTGATGATGCGCGGCACGCTCGCCAATATCCGCCTGCGGAACAAGATGACCCCAGAGATCGAGGGCGGCGTCACCAAGCACTTCCCCTCGGGCGAGGTGATGTCGATCTATGACGCGGCGATGCGCTACAAAGCCGAGGGTCGCGGTTCGGTGATCATCGCCGGCAAGGAATATGGCACGGGCTCCTCCCGAGATTGGGCGGCCAAGGGTGTCCGTCTTCTGGGCGTGCGCGCGGTGATCGCCGAGTCTTTCGAGCGCATTCACCGCTCGAACCTCGTGGGCATGGGCGTTCTGCCGCTACAGTTCATCGCCGATGGCTGGCAACGCCTGGGCCTTACCGGCGAAGAGATCGTGACTATCCGCGATCTCGCTTCAGTCCAGCCACGTCGTCAGCTGATGGTCGAGCTCTATCGACCCAGCGACGGCAAGATCGCGCGGTTTCCGGTGCGTTGCCGGATCGATACGTCCACCGAGCTCGACTATTTCACCAACGGTGGGGTCCTCAATTTCGTGCTGCGCAATCTTGCCCGAAAGGCCGCCTGACGGGCGCGGCAACACAGTTTCGTGACATCACCCAGGGCCCAGTTCGGACTATCTGGCGCTTCATGAAAGGCATGGCGTCGGCCCTCGCGGTCTTGAGTCTGATCCCGGGCGCCGCTTCGGCGCGCCCGCCGATCCTGCTGGAGCTGTTCACCGCGCAAGGTTGCGGTACGTGCGGCAAGGCGCAGGCCGCGGTCGGCGAGTTCGTCGATCGGCCGGGGGTGATCGTCCTGACCTTTTCGGTGGACTATTGGGATTATCTCGGCTGGGCCGACACCTTCGCGCAGAGCGCCTTTGCTGAACGACAACGCGCCTATGACACCCGATTTGAGCTGCGTGACGTTTACACGCCCCAAGTCATCGCCGGAGGCGCGGTCCAGGGATCGGGAGACAAACCCGGAGCGATCCAGGACCTGATCCGTCGCGCGCGCCTGCAGAGCATGGCGCCGCCGGCGATCGAGATGCGGCGAAACGGCAGGATAGCGGTGGGCTCAGGGCGTCGCCCCCACGATGGAGCGGACGTTTGGCTGGCGCGCTACGACCCCACCGTTCAGAAGGTCGAAATCAAGGCGGGAGACAATCGCGGGGCCAAGATCGAAGAACGGAACGTCGTGCGCCAAATCGTCAGATTGGGCCCTTGGTCCGGCCGCCCGACGAGTTTCCGCCCGCCCGCGCCCCTTCAAGCAGGTCTGGCTGATGTGGTCATCGTTCAGCAGGCGCATGGCGGCGTAGTGATAGCGGCGACAGGGACCACGTCCGAAAGGAAATGAGTAGGGGCTGGGTTGTCGGCCGACCGTCCCACGACTCCGAGGGCTGGGGGGGCTGTTCAGAGACCGGAGCCGCAGACTGTCCGATCGACCGACGCCGGTCATTTCGCGACTCAAGCCGGCGCGCGCGAGGCCGAACTAAGGTGATTTGACGACTCTGAGCGATGGCGACGTCCGTCGCGGCGATCCTCGCTTTGTCTATGGAAATGCGCCGCCGGCATGATTAGCTTCACCGTGATGGCCTATGATTCCGTACCCAGCGACACCGCCAAAGCGGCAACCTGGCCTGTTGTCTTTTTCGAGCGCCGAGAACTCAATCGTCTCCTCAGCCTGTACGGACGCATGGTCTCCCAAGGCCTCTGGCGGGATTACGCAATCGATGGCTTGCGGGACGCTGCGGTTTTTTCCGTTTTTCGCCGCGCCTCCGAAGCGGCGCTCTATCGCGTGGAGAAACGACCGGCCCTGGCGCGGCGGCAGGGGGCCTGGAGCGTCATGGCGCAGGGCGGCCTCATCGTGAAGCGCGGGCATGAGCTGGATCAGGTCTTGAGGGTATTCGACCGCTCCCGCTTCAGCGTCATCGGCTAAAGTCTTGCCCGCAGGCAGTTTTTTCGTGGGACGATCAATATAGCGATCACATTTCGGGTCCGGAACCGATATGGGGACGGTCATGTCCGCTTTGGGGACCTAGGCGTTTACATCGACGACCACACGGCCGCGAACCTCGCCAGCGACAATCGCTTCCGCCAGTCGCGGCGCGTCCGTCAGGACCGCCGGCGCGATCATGGCTTCCAGCTTGTCGAGATCCAGGTCGGCGGCCAATCGCCCCCAAGCCACTTCTCTTTCCGGCTTGCCCAAGGTCACGGAGTCGATGCCCCTGAGGGTCAAACCGCGCAGGATGAACGGCGCCACCGAGGCCGGTAGATCCATGCCTTGAGCGAGCCCGCAGGCGGCGACCACGCCGCCGTATCGGATCTGAGCGAGAACGTTAGCCAGCGTGTGGCTGCCCACCGAATCCACCGCCCCGGCCCAACGCTCCTTGCCGAGCGGCCGCCCTGGCGCCGAAAGCTCTCCACGATCGATGATCTCCGAGGCGCCCAGACCTTCGAGATAGACGCTTTGACTCGCCTTTCGGCCACTTGAGGCGACAACGCGGTACCCAAGTCGGCTTAGGAGCGCGATGGCGACGCTGCCGACCCCACCCGCGGCGCCCGTGACGAGGATGTCACCCGCCGCGGGCGTGAGCCCGCCTTTTTCCAGGGCGATGACACACAGCATGGCGGTGTAGCCGGCCGTTCCGATCGCCATCGCCTGCCGCGTGTTGATCGCATCGGGAAGCTTGACCAGCCAATCGCCCCTGACCCGCGCCCGCTGGGCGAGGCCGCCATGATGGGTTTCGCCGACCCCCCAGCCGTTCAACACCACCCTGTCGCCGACCTTGAATTCCCCATGATCGGAGCGCTCGACCACGCCGGCGAAATCGATGCCGGGAATAAGCGGCCAAACCCGGACAATCGGCGCTTTCCCGGTGAGGGCGAGGCTATCTTTGTAGTTTATCGTGGAGTATTCGATCCGCACCGTGACGTCGCCGTCCATCAGCGCGCCGTCGTCGAGCTCGACGATCTCGGCTTTCTGCCCCTCCTCTGTCTTGGAAAGGCGCAGGGCGCGGAACGTGTCGGTCATGCTGTTCTCGCTCCGCCGGCGTCGGGAAGGATAGGGTCGAGGGCTAGTTCAGGGTGATCGAGCGAAGGCCACCGCGGGTTTGCACGCGACGGGTCACGGCAACGCTTTCCCCTCCGCCGCCCGCCGGCTTGGCGACGGTGATCAGGAACCACGAACCGTCCGGCAGATTGCGGAATTCAAATCGGTTCTCGCTGTCGCAACTCGTCTTGCGGACGAAGCGGGCGTAGTCCCCGCTTGGCGCGCCAGGCGTACGCGCCCGGACGATCGAGACCGGCGCGGCGGCGGCGTTGGCGGCGCCGTAGAGGATGATCATGCGCCGACGGCTCCAGGCCGTCTCTGGGGTGAGGATCACGTCTCCGCCTTCGCAGACGTAACGTTGACCGCCGCCGTGATAGGTGAGCTCTCCCTGAATCGACGCCGATCCTCCCCGCGTCGACCATGCGAAATCCTCGGCCCTGAAGGGCCCCGGCGCGCTGGACGCGGACGTTAGCTCGGTGGGTCCCTCGAGTGGCGTAGGAGTGTAAGCGCAGGCGCCGAGCGCGCCGCAAGCCACGGCGGCGACGAGGCCTTCAGCAATCCGTTTCATAGCGCTGAACCTAGAGCCGCCGCGCGCGCGTAGCAACGGCGCATTGCCCCTTGGCGGGTGTGGCGCGAGCGGCGATAAGCGCCCGAGCTCGAAACGAAAAGCATTCCTTAGGAGACGAAACGATGAAGGCCGCCGTATTGCGCGAGGTCAGGACGCCGCTTCAAATCGAGGAGGTGTCAATCGGCAAGCCCGGACCCCATGAGGTTCTGATCCGCACCGCGGCCGCGGGGGTCTGCCACTCCGACCTGCATTTCATCGAGGGCTCGTACCCCACCGTTCTTCCGGCCGTGCTGGGACACGAGAGCGCCGGCGTCGTGGAGCAAATCGGCTCCGAGGTCCGCACCGTGAAGGTCGGCGACCACGTCATCACCTGCCTTTCCGCCTTTTGCGGACACTGCGAGTTCTGCCTGACGGGCCATATGAGCCTTTGCGTCAGCCCCGAGACCAAGCGCGACGCCGATGAAGAACCGCGCCTGTCGCAGCCGAACGGCCCTATGCAGCAGTATCTCAACCTGTCGTCCTTCGCCGAGATGATGCTGATTCACGAACACGCCTGCACGCCGATCCGCAAGGACATGCCGCTGGATCGCGCCGCTCTGATCGGGTGCGGAGTCCTGACGGGCGTGTGTTCGGTCTTTCACACCGCCAAGGTGCGGCCCGGCGAGACCGTCGCGGTGATCGGCTGCGGCGGCGTCGGCTTGGCGGCGATCAACGGCGCGGCGATCGCCGGAGCCAGTCGGATCATCGCCATCGACATGTCCGCGTCCAAGGACAATATGGCCCGGCATTTTGGCGCGACCGACTTTATCGACGGCAGCAGCGGCGATGCGGTCAAGATCGTCCTCGAAATGACCAAGGGCGGCGTGGATCACAGCTTCGAGGCGGTGGGCCTTTCGAAGACGGCGGAGCAGGCTTTCGGGATGGTCAAACGCGGCGGGGACGCCAACATCATCGGCATGATTCCCATCGGCCAGACGATCACCGTTCCCGGCTATATGTTTCTGGGTGAAAAGAAGCTTCAGGGCTCGCTGATGGGATCGAACCACTTCCCGGTCGACATGCCGCGCCTCGTGGACATGTACCTCGCCGGCAAGCTGAAGCTGGACGAGATGGTCTCGCGCCGGATCAAGTTGGAAGAAGTTAACGACGCGTTCGCCGAGATGAAGACCGGCCAGATCGCCCGCTCGGTCATCGTCTTCGACGCCTGATAAGAAAACTTCGCGCGCGGCGGGTGGCCGCGCGCGATCAGCCTCAGCTTCGCTCGATCGCGATCGCCGCGGCGTCCAGGGCTTGGGCGACTGTCGCCACTTGATCCTCCGAAAGCTTGCCGGCCTCGAGCTTGAGGCGCAGGGCGAGGCGGAGGTTTTCCATGGCGCGCACGATCTGCGGCGACGGTCCGCCACCCGCGCGCTCGGCGAACGCCGTCATGCGTTCGAAGATGGCCTTCACCGAAGCCTGGTTCTGCTCCAGGGCGATGCGACCCTCGTCGGTGATGGCGAACGCCTTCTTGGCCCCGCTGGACGCGGCCTCGGCCACATAGCCCAGCTCTTCGAGCAGAGTTAGAGTGGGATAGATCACGCCGGGGCTAGGGCTGTAGGCGCCCCCGGTACGCTCTTCGAGAGCCTTGATCAGCTCGTAGCCGTGACTGTCCTTCTCGGCGATCAAGCTGAGGATGACCCAGCGCAAATCGCCTTGTTCGAACACCCGCTCTCGGCCGCCGGAGCGTCTGTGGCCCATGAGGCCTCCGAAGCGGCCCCCACGCGGGTGGGCGAAATGTCGATGGCCGTGCCTGTGATGATGATTGTGCAAAAGAGTGCCTTATAAAGACGTACGAGATATATCGTACATTTCGATATATCGAACTTCTTACGGAAAGTTCAAGTGGCGCTTGAAAAAAATCTTGCGCGGGGGAACCCCACGCGGCCGACGCGTCAGGCGGCGAGGTCGCGCGACTCGGGATCACGGAGCATATAGCCTCGACCCCAGACCGTTTCGATGCAGTGGTCCGGAGCGTAGTTCTTGAGCTTTTTGCGGAGTTTGCAGATGAAGACGTCGATGATCTTCAACTCCGGTTCGTCCATCCCGCCATAGAGGTGGTTGAGGAACATTTCCTTTGTCAGGGTCGAGCCTTTACGTAGGGAAAGCAGCTCCAGCATCTGATATTCCTTGCCCGTCAGATGAACTCGGGCGCCGCCGACTTCCACCGTCTTGGCTTCGACATCAACGGCGATCGCGCCGGTGCGGATGACGGAGTGCGCATGCCCCTTCGAGCGACGGATCACGGCGTGGATTCGCGCGACCAGTTCATCGCGGTTGTAGGGCTTGGTTATGTAGTCGTCGGCGCCGCCGCCGAGAGTCTTGACCTTGGTCTCGATCTCCGCGCTTCCGGAAAGGATCATGATCGGCGTGTCGATCCGCGCCACGCGCAAGGTCCGCAGGACATCCATGCCGCTCATATCGGGCAGGCTGAGATCCAGGAGGATGAGATCGTAATCGTAGATCTTCCCAAGATCGACGCCTTCCTCGCCCAGATCGGTCGCGTAGACGTTGAAGCCCTCGGCCCTCAAGGCAAGGTCGATGCCTCTGGCGACGGCGCGATCGTCCTCGATCAACAAGATTCGCATGGCATCCGACTCCGCCGGCCGCGTGGGCGTTTTCGTAGCCGTAATGGCGTCCGAAAGGTTAACGCTTGGTAGCGATTCGGTAAGCCGATTTGCGTTTTGTCGCCAAGCCTAAAGCAAAGGCTCGCGAGCGCGGGAATTGGGACCCCCGACATCGTTGGAGCGGCGCAAGGCCGCGAGATCGTCGCCGATGCGAATGATCGCCACGAAGAACTCGCAAAAGGCGCGCCAGACGAGAGCCAGCGCCGCGACGATCAGAAGGCCCACCACCATAACCGGCAAGGCCAGCAGGATCGCAGCCCAACTGCCCTCGCGCCACGCCACGCCGATGGAGGCCCCGACCACGGAAAACGCCGCTATGGCGATGACGCCCAGCCCGCACCAATAGACGAGATGGATGACCGGTCCAGTGATCAGACGGTCGAACGTCAGCACGTTCCACAATCGACCGCCCGACGCGGCGGTTCTAGCGCCGCCCCCTCTCGGCTCCATGGCGACCATCCTCACCTCCACGGCGACTTCTCGACAGCGTGTGGGCTACCAGCGCGCGGCGCGCGCCGCAATGCCGCGCCCCTGGCCGGTTGTCCGGCCAGGCTCCTGGTCTCGGCGCGCCGCTGCATTCGTGCTATGAGGGCGCCATGTCCACAATCGATCTCATGGATCACGCGATTGACGTGGCGCGAGCCGCTGTCGGCCTCGCGGCGGGGGCGCGGGTGGTCGTGGCCATGTCTGGCGGTGTCGATTCTACGGTCGTCGCGGGGCTTTTGAAGCACGCCGGCTACGACGTGGTCGGGGTCACCCTGCAACTCTACGATCACGGCGCCGCCGTCTCGCGCAAGGGCGCCTGCTGCGCCGGACAGGATATCCACGACGCTCGAGACGCGGCGGCGGCCTTGGCGATCCCCCATTTCGTCCTGGACTACGAGTCCCGTTTTCGCGCCTCGGTGATCGATGATTTCGCCGACACCTACGGGAGGGGTGAGACGCCCGTCCCTTGCATCCGCTGCAACCAGACCGTGAAGTTTCGCGACCTGCTCGAGGTGGCTAGAGATCTCGGCGCGGAAGCCATGGCTACGGGTCACTACGCCCGGCGTCTGGTCAAGGAGGGCCGTGTCGGCTTGGCGCGCGCGCGCGACCCCTCTCGGGATCAGAGCTATTTCCTCGTCGCCACGACCCGCGCCCAACTTGATTTCCTGCGCTTTCCCCTCGGCGAACTCCCGAAAGACGACGTCCGCGTCTTCGCGCGCGAACTGGGGCTGAAGGTGGCCGACAAGCCCGATAGCCAGGACATCTGTTTCGTCCCCGACGGCCGATATGTCACGGTCATCGATCGGGTGCGGCCTCATGGCCGAAGCGAAGGCGAAATCGTCCACGTCGATGGTCGGGTGCTGGGTCGGCATGAGGGAATCAATCGATATACCGTCGGCCAGCGACGGGGGCTGAACGTCGCGGTCGGTGATCCGTTGTTCGTCGTCGGTCTCGATCCGGAACGACGTGAAGTTATCGTCGGACCGCGCGGGTCGCTGCTGGCCACGACGCTGGCGTTGAACGAGACCAATTGGCTGGGCTGCGAGCCGTCGATCGAGGCCGCCGCCCGCGAGGGAAAGCGCGTATTGGCCCGCGTGCGTTCGACACGGCCGCCGGCGGCGGCGACTTTGCGGCTTGAACCTTGCGGGGGGATCTGCGTCGTGTTCGACGCGCCCGAGGAAGCGATCGCGCCCGGCCAAGCCTGCGTACTCTATGACGCCGCGGATGCGGATATCGTTCTCGGCGGCGGCTTCATCGCACGCTGACGCCCCGCCCCCCGGTGGCGCCGATCATCGCTCGACGCAGCCATGAGGAGACTGAGGAATGCACTCGGACCCGATCGTCATCGTATCCTACGCGCGCACCCCCATGGGGGCCTTCCTGGGCGCTCTCGCCGGCGCCAGCGCGACGGAACTGGGCTCTCACGCGATGCGCGCGGCGGTGGAGCGCGCTGGGGTCGATCCCGCGCTGATCGACGAGGCCTTCATGGGCTGCGTGCTCCCGGCGGGTCTTGGCCAGGCTCCCGCGCGGCAGGCGGCGTTGGGCGCGGGCCTGGAGCAGGGCTGCCGCGCCACGACGGTGAACAAGATGTGCGGCTCGGGCATGCAGGCGGCGATCATGGCGCATGACGCTCTGGTCGCGGGCACGGTCGAAATCGCGGTGGCTGGCGGCATGGAGAGCATGTCCAACGCGCCCTACCTCCTGGCCAAGCATCGCGGCGGCGCCCGGATCGGACACGACCGGGTTCTGGATTCGATGTACCTCGACGGTTTGGAAGACGCCTACGAGCCGGGGCGACTGATGGGCACCTTCGCGGACGAAACAGCCCGGGTCTATCAATTCACGCGCGAGGATATGGACGCCTACGCGACCGAGAGCTTGCGCCGCGCCAAGCATGCGGTTGAGACGGGCGCATTCGACAAGGAAATCGTCGCCGTGGCGGTGGCCGACCGCAAAGGCGCGACCCTCGTCTCTCGCGACGAACAGCCGATGAAGGCCGATCCCGCGAAGATTCCGACCTTGAAACCAGCCTTTTCCAAGGATGGCGCGATCACCGCCGCAAACGCTTCCTCGATCTCCGACGGCGCGGCGGCCCTCATGCTGATGCGCGCGTCGACGGCGGAGCGGCTGGGGCTGACACCGCTTGCAAGGATTGTGGGACATGGCGGTCACGCTCAGGCGCCGGGTCTTTTCACCACCGCCCCCGCGCCCGCCATGCGCCAAGCGCTCCAACGCGCCGGCTGGACAGCCGACGAGGTGGATCTCTTCGAGGTCAACGAAGCCTTCGCCGTCGTGGCGATGATCGCCATGCGCGATATGTCGATCGAGCGCGAGCGGATCAACGTCAACGGCGGAGCTTGCGCGTTGGGACACCCCCTCGGCGCCTCGGGCGCGCGGGTGCTCGCGACCCTGCTCGCGGCGATGGAGGCGCGAGGAAAGAAGAAGGGTGTCGCCTCGCTCTGCATCGGCGGCGGCGAAGCCGTCGCGATGGCGATCGAACGGCTCTAGCCCAGGACGGCCGCCATGGCTCCCGATAGGGGCAGCCGCTTCAGATTCACCTTCAGTCCGGGCCCCACGATCATTTCACCGGGAACCATGTCGGCGGGACAGGGGCCAACATACTCGGCTGCGATATCGGTGACATGGCGACCGTTCATCTCTCTGAAAAGAGCGCCTTGGATCTCGCTGTCGGCATGTAGGCGATAGGTGGAGGCGAAGTCGCTTTTCACCGTCCCCGCGGACCGGACCACGCCGCCGCCGTGCGGCAGCCGGCAGGTCGATTGAAAACTGGAAGAGCCGTCCGGCTCCCGCTTGATCACGCTGTCACAGCGCGAACCCATGGCGGCGTGCCCGATCATCGTCATCCGGGCATCTGTCTGTGCATCCACGCAGATCCGCGCTCGTCCCAAAACGGTGGCTTTTCCGTCTCGCAGAATGGTCTGCCGCCAAAGTCCCTCTCGGCGCAACGCTCCGCCATTGGCGCGGGCGACCTTGGCGACCGCATGGTCGTGTCGATCGCACGCGGCGCAGGCGAACACGACCACCGAGGCCAAAGACCCTTCGACGAAAGTAACCCGCTTTCGCATCGACGGCCCCCTCGCCGGTGATCTTGGCCTGGACGGCCTCTTCCATTGGACAGGCCGCGCGGAACAATATCAATCCGCAACCGCTAGATTCGCGGCAAGCCGGGCGAGCGATGACGACATCTTTGATCGACAACAACCTGATGGGACGATTTGAAATGGCGGAGGCCGGCCAGATCGTCTTCGCCGACTACCGGCGCGCTGGAGGTCGGCTGTTCATAGATCACGTTGAAACGCCGATGAGTTTGCGGGGCTCCGGCGCCGCTGGCCGCCTCATGGGCCTCATCGTCGAACAGGCCTCGGCGGAACGGCTGGCGATCGTGCCGATATGCGGATACGCCGTGGCCTGGCTTGCCCGCCATTCGCGGGACGGCGCGGCTGGACGCTTGTGAAGCGCAAAGCCAGGCCCGCGGATCTGGCCGCGATCGCTAACTTTTGAGGGAGGGGCCGGCGTGCTGTTGAAACCCGCGGAGACCTGCTGGCGGCGTGAAATCGCGCCGCGCGCGGCCATCTTCGTGGACATGGCGGATTATTTCGCCGCGGCGAAGAACGCCATGCAAAAGGCTCGTCGATCGGTCCACCTCTTGAACTGGGCGTTCCAAGCCGACACTCTTTTCAGTCCCGAGCCCGGCGGAGACGGGCCGGAGGACGATCGTTTCGGCGTTTTTCTGAAGGCTCTCGCGGAAAACCCGTCGTTGGACGTTCGTCTGCTCTGTTGGCGCTCGTCGCTGCCGGTCGCGGCGACCCAGGGCTTCTTCCCGATCGTGGATCGCGCGACCTTTCGCCATTCCAACGTCAAGTTCGTGCTCGATGACAAGACCCCTTTCGGGGCCTGTCACCATCAGAAGGTTATCGTCATCGACGACGCGGTGGCGTTCTGCGGCGGCGGCGATGTCGGCCGCGATCGTTGGGACACCAGCCTCCATCTCGACGATGACCCGAGGCGCCGCGAAGAACCCGGCAAGGGCAAATATTTCGGCTCACGGCACGAGGTCATGGCTATCGTCGATGGGCCGCCCGCGCGCTCGCTGGGCGAACTTTTTCGCGTGAGATGGGAGCGGGCGACGGGCGAGACCATCGCCCAGACGCCGGAGACCGCGCCGCTGGCTTGGCCCGACGGCGTCGAACCGGGTTTCGAAAACGTGTCCGTCGGACTGTCGCGGACCATGGCGCGATGGAAGGGCGAGCCGGGAATTCGCGAAAGCGAGGCGCTGTCGTTCGCCACGATCGCCCTCGCCCGGCGCTGCATCTATCTGGAAAACCAGTATTTCACCTCACCCATGGTTGCGGAGGCCTTAGCGGCGCGTCTTGAGGAGCCCGACGGTCCGGAGGTCATCCTGGTTTCCACCCAGCACTCTCCCAGCTATTTCGACCGGATCACCATGGACCGCACCCGATCGGCCTTCATCGCGCGTCTGGAGCGTTCAGACCGATTCGGACGTCTCAGGGTGTTCAGCCCGGTGACCAAACTCGGCCGGACGATCATCGTTCATGCCAAGACCGCGATCATCGATGACAGGCTGATCCGGATCGGCTCGTCGAACATGAACAACCGGTCCACCGGTTTCGATTCCGAGTGCGATCTCTCCATCGAGGCAGAGGAGGACGACGCGACGACACGCGAACGCATCGGCGCCTTCCGCGATCGCCTGATCTCCCACTGGTTCGGCTGCGTCCCCGGGTTGGTCGCGGAACGGACACGGGCGGCGGGGAGCTTGGGCGCCGCGATAGACGCGCTGCGCGATGAAGGCCTTTGCCGCCTGAGGCCGATCGAACCCAAACCGATCGGCCCCCTGGCGACCTTCATCGCCACCTTCCATATCGGTGATCCGATCGGCCCCGCCGATTCATGGAAGCCGTGGGCGCGCAAGAGCGCCCTGACCCGCGAAGTCGCGCGCTTGGTCGTCCGGCTTGGCGTGGGAGCGCGCGCGGAAGCCGCCCTCGAAAGAAACGCGGCGTCTTAGACCCGGCTGATCATCCCGCCATGCGGGCGTCGGAACAGCACGCGAACGCGGCCCCTCCCCTCCCGAAGCCATGAAAAAAGGGCCGCCCTCTCGGACGGCCCTTTTCGATATCGATAGAAAAGAAGCTTACGGCTTCTTCGCGGCGTCCGCGGCGGCGTCCGTGGCCTTCATGGCGCTCTTCGAAGCGTCGGCAGCCATTTTGGAAGCGTCGGCGGCGGAACCGGCGGCGGCGTCTGCGGCGGCGGCCGGAGCAGCGGCGGCCGGGGCGGCGGCGGTGTCGGCGGTCGCCTTGGAGGCGTCCGCGGCGGCGGCGTCAGCGGACTTCGAGGCGTCGGCGGCGGCGTCGGCTGCCTTGTCGGCGGGCTTTTGGCAAGCGGCGACGGAGAGAGCGGCCACGGCGGCGCCGGCGATCAGAACTTTACGAAAAAGGTCGGTGGTCATTGTGGGAAGTCCCTTCAGAGATTGATTGACGTTACGTCTTTCGCTTTCGGGAGACCGGATAGGCGACGATCTCATCAGCGAGATCGCCCACCTCCAACCCGTTCACGAACACGAGATCGTGATAAGCCTTATACTAGGCCAAAATCAAGGCCGCCCATGTCGATAGACGTCAGGGCTTTCGGAAGCGGAATAGAAATTGATCCGTTTTTCCTCTGATTGCCGGATCGAAAACGATAACCGTGTGGGAATCGTTCGGGTTCCGCAGGATGTCGCTCTGGCCATCGAAAATGAAGCCGGCCGCTTCGACTTCTTTACGGACAGCGGCCGGATCGATGCGGTGCAGCTTGTCTGCCGTTTCCGTGACCGGCGCGCCATCGACGGCGATATGATCCACGATCACTAGATAGCCGCCGCCTTTCAGCTTGCCAAAAAGATATTTGTCGAACTTCGGCACGTCCTGATGCGCTTGGGTCAGGTGCAGGTCGTGGTAGTTCTGCGCCGTGAAGATCAGATCGACTTGAGGTGGACCAGCCAGGGTCGGGCCATTCAGCGGCACGGCTTTCACGTTTGAGTACCGCGGGTCCGCGGCGATCGCCTCCGCCTTGGCGCCCATGTTCTGGATCGGGGGACTGGCGGCATAGACGGTCCCGCTCGGTCCCACGGACTTGCTGAGCAGCCTCGTGAAATAGCCGCCGCCGGGAATGAGCTCGAGGACCGTCTCGCCATCGTGAACCTTGGCGAAGGCCAGGGTTTCGGCGGGCTTGCGTGAGGCGTCGTGCGTGACATCGTCAGCAGGCCGCGCACTATCAGTGACCGCGGTGTCGATCGTGGCGGCGGCGATCGACGGGCTGGCGATAAGACCGGAAAAGGCGAGCGCGAAAACCGGCGCCAGAAGGCATTTGCTGATCATAATGGTTCCGTCCCTGTTGATGGCGCGCACCATCTCGCCCGACCTGCAAACGAGTCAAGCCAACGTGAAACCGGCGTCAGACGAATTGGCGAAGGATGAAGTAAAGGCCGCCCGAGATGGCCATCGCGGCGGGAAGGGTGAGTATCCAGGCGGAGGCGATCGAGCGAACCGTGCTCCACTGCAGCCCCGAACCATTGGCCGCCATCGTCCCCGCCACCCCGCTCGAAAGGATGTGGGTCGTCGATACCGGAAGGCCGTAGGCCTCGGCCATGCCGATCGTCACCGCAGCCACCAACTCCGCGGAGGCTCCCTGGGCGTAGGTCAGGTGCTGTTTTCCAATGCGTTCGCCCACCGTAACGACGATACGCTTCCAGCCGACCATCGTGCCGAGCCCCAGAGCCAGGGCGACGGAGATCTTCACCCACGTCGGGATGAAACGCGTGCCGGCTTCCAGTTTCTTTTGAAAGCCCTTCAGGGTGTCTTTTTCGCCCTTGGAGAGCGGACCGGTCTTGGCCTTGCCGATCACCCTCAGCGCGTCGCTTTCAAGGTACATTTCATTGCGCAGGTTCGGTGTCGCCGCGGCGGGAACCCGCTTGATCGAGCCATAGGCCTTCAACTGCGCTTCGATATCCGAACCCATTACGGAGAGGGCGCCGTAGACGGCCGGCGTATCCAGCTTTTTGCTTCGAAGCGCGCCGTCAACCGTCTTGCGTGCGTCGACGACGGCGGGTTGCGGCCCCGCGCCCGCGCGCGCGGCGAAGACCGCCTCGGCCTTGTGTATGGCCTCGATGAAGGACGGGGTAGCCGCGTCGCTCATGGTTCGGTTGAGGGCGTAGGCGGTGGGCGCCGCGCCGATCAGGATGAGCATGATCAGGCCCATACCCTTTTGGCCGTCGTTGCCGCCGTGGGCGAAGGAAACGCCGGTGCAGGTCGCGATCAGCGTCCCTCTGATCCACACGGCGGAGGCGCCTCGCTCTTGGGAGACTCATAGAGCGTCTTGTTCCGGATCAGGGCCTTCATGGTCAGCAGCAATCCGGCCGAAGCCACGAAGCCGACGAGGGGGCTGAAGAGCAGCGCCTGACCGATCTTGATGGCCTGATTCCAGTCCACGCCCGAGGTCGCCGAGCCTGCCGGCGCCATCAGCTGATTGGCGAGGCCGACGCCCATGATCGAGCCGATCAAGGCATGGGACGAACTGTTCGGGATACCCATCGCCCAGGTCCCGAGGTTCCAGACGATCGCCGCAAGCAGCAGGGCGAAGATCATCGCATAGCCGGCGCCGCTGCCGACCTGGAGGATCAGTTCCACCGGCAGTAGGGTGACGATGCCGTAGGCCACCGCGCCGGTGGAGACCATCACACCCAGAAAGTTCCAACATCCCGACCAGACCACGGCGAATAGCGGTGGCAGGCTATGGGTATAGATCACCGTGGCCACGGCGTTGGCGGTATCGTGGAAACCGTTGACGAACTCGAAGCCCAGAGCAATCAGCAGGGCCAGGCCAAGCAGGGCGAAGACCCCGAGTTGAAGCCCCTCGCCCACATGCCGGGTGTCGTTGAAGATGTTGAAGGCGGCGAAGGCCAGACCGCCCGCCAGGACCAGGAGAAAACCGATGCGTCCGCCCGGATGGATCTCACGATCCAGCTTCGGCGCGCTGCCGTCGGATTGCGGAGCAAAGGTCGCGTCGGTCATGAAGTGTCCCGTTGTGGCGGGTCCGAACCTAGGGCTCTTGTTTTTCAGTTTCGTGACGGATCGTCGCGCCGCGTGATGGAGAAGATCTTTGAAGAGAACTTTGGCGGTCGTTCTTGGACTGATACTGGCTTCGCCCGCGATGGCCGCGACGGAAGGGCCGTCGCCGATCTTTCGCCCCATCGATCTATTCGGTCTGCGCTCGGCGAGTGATCCACAGATCCGCCCGGACGGCGGCGCCGTCGCCTTCGTGCGCCAGGCCAACAGCATCATGACCGATCGGGCGGAGCCGTCGATCTGGCTGATCGACACGACGACTGGAGCGCTCTCTCCCCTCGCCGACGCCGGGGCCGCGCGTTCGCCCCGCTGGTCCCCGGACGGCAAACGCCTGGCCTATGTCGCGGGTGGCGAAGGCGCGCCGCCGCAGCTTTACGTCCGCTGGATGGCGAGCGGCGCGGTGGCCAAGGTCGCGGACCTTGCCCAGGCGCCCGGCCGCATCGCCTGGTCGCCGGACGGGAGCCGCATTGGGTTCACCATGTTCGTGCCGGATGTCGGAACCAGCCTTGGCGCGGGGCTGACCAAGCCGGAAGGAGCCAAGTGGGCCGAGCCGCCGAAGGTCATCGACAACCTCACATACCGCTTCGACGGCGCCGGCTACCTCAAGCCCGGCTATAGGCAGATCTTCGTCGTCGCAGCGGACGGCGGCTCGCCGCGACAGCTGACTTTCGGCGCTTTCGACGATGGCGGCGATCTTTCCTGGTCGCCGGACGGCCGCTCAATCCTGTTCAGCGCCGACCGCGCCCCCGGCTGGCGCCACCGCGCCCAGCACGCCGACATCTGGCGGGTTGGAGCGGATGACGGGGTTCTGACCGAGATTGTTCAGGCAACGGGTCCGGCGTCGGATCCTGTCTCGTCGCCGGACGGCGCGATGATCGCCTTTGTCGGCTTCACGGACGCCCACAAGCCCTATCAGGACGAGCGGCTTTACATCGCCGACGCCGACGGACGGAACCTTCGCGTCCTGACCGAGGCGCTGGACCGGGGTGTCTCCTCGCCGCGTTGGGCCGCGGACGGGAAGAGCCTCTATGTCCAGTATACCGACCGTTCCACCACCAAGGTCGCCCGGGTCAGCCTAGGGGGCGCCGTCAGCCCGGTCGCGAGTGGTCTCGTCGGCGCTCAGCTGGATCGGCCGTACGCCGGTGGCGAGTATTCGGTTGCGCGGAACGGAATGGTCGCCTTCACCCAAGGCGCGTGGGATCGCCCACCCGATATCGCCGTGACGAACGGCGCCGGGGCGCGGCGTCTGACCCACCTCAACGACGACCTTCTGCACGGCAAGGCCCTCGCGGCCGAGACGCCGCTGCCGGTGGTTTCGGCGTTCGACAAACAGCCGATCGACTCGTGGATGGTGACCCCGCCGAACTATGACCGTTCGCGGAAATACCCGATGATCCTGGAGATCCACGGCGGCCCCTACACCGCCTATGGCCCCTCGTGGTCGAGCGAGGATCAGCTCTACGCCGCCGCCGGCTACGTCGTGGTCTACGCCAATCCGCGCGGCTCGACGTCCTATGGGCAGGCCTTCGCCGAGGGCATTGCGGCCAACTATCCGGGACACGACTACGACGATTTGATGAGTGTGGTGGACGCCGCCATCGCCAAGGGGTCGGTCGATCCGAACAATCTGTTCGTCACCGGCGGCTCGGGGGGCGGCCTATTGACGGCCTGGATCGTCGGCAAGACCGAGCGTTTCAAGGCGGCCGCATCCCAGAAACCGGTGATCAACTGGACGAGCTGGGGCCTGACCACGGACATCAGTCTGATCGGTACGGGATACTGGTTCGCCAAGCCGCCCTGGGTCGATCAGGCGGCCTATTGGAGCCACTCGCCGCTTTCTCTCGTCGGCGCGGTGAAGACCCCGACCCTGGTCCTGGTCGGAGAGGAAGACCACCGCACCCCGCCCAGCGAGGCGGAGCAGTTCTACGAGGCGCTGCAGATCGCGAATGTGCCGACCGCCCTCGTCCGTGTGCCGGGCGCCTCCCATGGCGGTTTCGCCGAGCGGCCCTCGCAGTTGGCGGGGGAGAACGCGGCGATCCTGGCGTGGTTCGGGAAATACAGGACGCCGGCGCCGTAAGCGTTCAGCGAACGCCGGTCAGCCGGGCGACCAGCCCGGCCACCTCGCGCGGACGCCTTACCCGATGGCGGCGAAGGTAAGTCAGGTCCTCGTCCGCGAACAGCACCTCATACCGCTCCCGCTTGTCGGCGAAGGTGTCCCAGGCCCAGCGGATCGGATGCTCCTTGTCCAACCATTTGCGGAACTGCTCGCGGTTCCCCGTACCGGGCCAGAGCTCGTCCCGCCGAATGGCGCGGATCAGTGAACGGCGGATGAACCCGGGCCATCACCACCGACCTGTTGAAGTCCAGCCAGATCAGATCGGTGGCCCCACGGAGGATGTTCGGCAAGGCGAGACGATAGTTCCCGTCCGCCACCCAGACATCGCCGGCTGTGGCCTCATCGATCCGGCGGATGAAATCGTGGGGTTCGGCCAGCGAGCGATTGAGCCAGTTTGGGCCCCAGTTCAGCGCATCGAGTTCGATCACGGGAATGCCCAGCCTCGCGCCCAGATGCCGGGCGAGGGTCGATTTGCCCGACCCGGGACTGCCGATGATTGCGATGCGATAGCTGAAGTCGATCCCCCCCTTTCAGGCGGCGACGGGAAAGCCCCGGTCGCGCATCAAGGCGTCTATGCTGACGTCCCGACCACGGAACCTACGGAAGGCCTCGGCGGCGTCAATCGTATTGCCGACGCTCATGATCTCGTCGCGCAGGCGCTTAGCCATAGTCTCGTCGTAGAATCCCCCCGTCGCCTCGGCGAAGGCTTCCGCGGCGTCGGCGGTCAGGGTGTCGGCCCACAGATAGTCATAGTAGCCGGCGGCATAGCCTTCTCCGGAGAAGATATGCCCGAAGTGGGGCATCCGATGACGCATGACCACCTCGCTCGGCATGCCGAGTTCAGTGAGGACCGCGGACTCGAAGGCCTTCGGATCGATCGCCTCCGTGGCGAGGTGAGCCTTCATGTCGATGATGGCGCTCGCGAGATATTCGACGGTGTCGAAGCCCTTGGAAAAGGCGTGGGCGCGCTTGATCTTGGCGACAAGGTCGTCGGGCATCGGCGCGCCGGTCTGGTGATGCAGCGCGAAACGCGACAGCAGTTCCGAAGTCGGCAGCCAGCGTTCGTGGAGCTGGCTTGGGAGTTCCACGAAGTCCCGCGCCACGTTCGTTCCCGCCAGCGTCGGATAGCGGACATGGGAAATCAGGCCGTGGAGGGCGTGGCCGAACTCGTGGAAGAGCGTCACCGCATCGTCCCAGCCGATCAACACCACCTCGCCCGGCGGCGCCTTCACGAAGTTGGCGTTGTTGGAGACGATGGGGGTGACTTCGCCGTCGAAGGTTTCCTGGGTGCGGTATTCGCTCATCCAGGCCCCCGAACTCTTGCCCGGCCGGGCGTAGGGATCGAAGTACCAGAGGCCGATCTGACGATCTTCCCGGTGGACCTCGAAGACGCGGACGTCGGGGTGAGCGACCGTCAGGTCGTGGACCTCCACGAACCGCAGACCGTAGAGCCGGCCCGCGGCCCAGAACATGCCCTCGCGGATTTTCTCGAGCTGGAGGTAGGGCTTCACCTCGGTCTCGTCGAGATCGTATTTCGCCTTGCGCAGCTTCTCGGCGTAGTAGCGATAGTCCCAGGGCTCCAGCCGCGCGCCCGGCGCTTCGGCGGCGACCAAGGGAGCCAGTTCGGCGACCTGTTCGGCGACGCGTGCCTTGGCGGGCGCCCAGACCTTCATCATCAGGTCCATGGCGGCGTCGGGGGTCTTCGCCATCTGGTCGTCGGTGACCCAGTGGGCGAAGGAGGGCTGGCCGAGCAGCCGCGCCTTTTCCGCGCGGAGGCCGAGGATCTCGGCAATGATCGCATTGTTGTCATGCGCCCCGCCGTTGTTCCCCCGATTTAGCCAGAGCCGCCAACCCTTCTCCCGCAGATCGCGGCGGGCGGAGTAGATCAGGAAGGGCTCCATCGAGGAACGGCTGTTGGTGATCACCCACTTGCCCGCCAGACCCTTCGCCCCCGCCTCCACGGCCGCGCCGGCGACCAGGGTCTCGGGAAGGCCGGCGATGTCCTCCGGCGTCTCCAGCGTCAACCAGGCGCCTTCCTCGTCGGCGAGGACGTTCTGACTGAAGGTGGTGCATAGCGTCGCCAGCCTCTGGTTGATCGTCGCCATCCGCGTCTTGTCCGCCGCGCCAAGCGCCGCGCCTTGCCGGACGAAGCGGCGATGGATCACCTCCGTCAGCCGCTGCTGCTCCGCGGTCAGGCCAGAATTTTCGCGGGCGTCATGAACCGTCTCGATCTTGCGGAAGAGCGCCTCGTTCTGGATCAACTCGTCATCGAAGGCGGCGAAGATCGGTGACATCGTCTGCTCGACCGCCTGCATCGCCTTGTCGTTGAGCGTCGACGCCCAGACGCCATAGAGCGCGCCCACCCGGTTCAGCGTCCGACCACTCGCCTCCAGCGCCGCGATGGTGTTGGCGAACGTGGGCGGCTCGGGCCTGTCGGCGATCGTCGCGATCTCGACCCGATTCTCGGCCATGGCCGCCATCAGCGCCGGCTCGAAGTCGGAGACGCGCACCGCGTCGAACGCCGGCGCGCCGTCGTGCGGCCCGGTCCAGGGGGCGAGAAGGGGTAGGGCGTGATCCAGTGCGGCTTCGACCAACGGACAACTCCAGATTGAACGGTGCGAACTCTTACGGCTCCAAATCCGGCGCGTCACCCGCGATGGACGCTCGTGCGGTCACCGGCTAGACCGCCGAGATGGCGATAGGCGTCTTCGATTCCGGGGTCGGCGGCCTCACCGTCCACCACGCCCTGGTCCGGCGGCTACCCGCCGCGGACCTGATCTATCTCGCCGATCAGGCGCAGGCTTCCTATGGCGGAAAGTCCGGCGAGGAGATCGTCGCCCTGACCCGGGCGGGGTGCGAGCGACTGTTCGATCAGGGCTGCGACCTGGTGATCCTCGCCTGCAACACCGCGGCCTCCGTGGCGCTGCGGCGGCTGCAGCAGACCTGGCTGCCGGATTATCGGCGGGCCCGGGGACGTCCGCTCAACGTCCTTGGCATCATCGTGCCGACCATCGAGGCCGCGACGGGCAAGCCCTGGGACCACCCCCCCGAACCCCGCGACGACAAGGTCGAGCGGCTGGACGTGCTCGGCATTTTCTCCACCCCGGCAACCACCGCCAGCCGGGTGTACGAGATCGAGATCGACAAGCGCAGCGGCGAGGTCGCGGTATTTTCCGAGCCCTGCCCGACCCTGGCCCGGGACATCGAGGCCGGACATTCGGAAGCCGATCTTGGCCGGGATATCGAGGCCCATGTCGCGGCCTTGACCCGGCGGATCGGGCGGCCGCCGGATCGAGCGATTCTCGGTTGCACCCACTATGAAATCACCGCCCACCTTTTCCGCGACGCCTTGCCCCCCGGCACTCCCCTGATCCACCAGCCGGCGGCGACGGCCGACGCGGTGACGCGCTATCTCCAACGGCGACCCGAATACGACCCCGGGACCGGCGGCGCGCGGCGCTTCCTGACCACCGGCAGACCGGGTATCCAGAACGGTCTCGTCGAGCGGTTCTGGGGAGAGCCTCTCGCCTTCGAGGCGGCCTAGGAGGGGCGGAGATGCTCCCGACCCTTCGCCAGCTCCAGTACCTCAAGCTTCTCGCTCATCATGGCTCGTTCAGCCGGGCGGCCGAGGCGGCGCACGTCACTCAGCCGACGCTGTCGGCCGGCATTCAGGAGCTGGAAAGGATCCTGGGCGCGGTCATGGTCGATCGCAACCGCTCGGGGGTGATCCTGACGGCGGCGGGCGAGGAGGTCGTCCAGCGCGGCGCGGCGATCCTGGCCCAGGCCGAGGATCTCGTGCGCGAAGCGCGCGGCGCTGGAGAGCCGCTGTCCGGCCGCTTCCGCTTGGGCGTGATCCCGACGGTGGCGCCCTTCGTCCTCCCCGGCGCCCTGCCCCGCTTGCGGGAGCGTTACCCGGCCCTTCGCCTCTTTCTGCGCGAAGACCTGACGCCGCGTCTGGTGGCCGACCTCAAGTCCGGAGCGCTGGACGCCGCCCTGATCGCCTTGCCCTACGACATGACGGGCCTCGACTTCGCCCATGTGGACGACGACGAGCTGATGGCCGCCTTCCCGCAGGGCCACCCCCTGAGCAGCGGCGGCAAGGTTTCCCCCGAAAGCCTGCGCGGGGAAGAGCTGATCCTGTTGGAGGACGGCCATTGCCTGCGCGACCACGCCCTGACCGCTTGCGGCTTCGGCGCCGGCCGCCACGCCCGGGACGAGGGCTTCGCCGCGAGCTCGCTCGCCACCCTGGTCCAGATGGTCGGTTCCGGCCTCGGCGTCTCCTTTCTGCCCGCCATGGCGGTTGAAGCCGGCCTCGCCCGCACCGCCAAGATCACCGTCCGGGGGCTGGCGGCCGACCACGCCAGCCGCGAGATCGTCGTCGCCTGGCGCGCGGGCTCGACGCGCGCGGCCGAAGGGCGCTTGCTGGCGGCCATCTTCGCTGAAGAATAGGCCTCAAGAGTCTGATTTAGCCTCTATTTATCGATATCCGCATTTCGAGGCCGTGGCATGTTTTGGCATCCCACTTGTCATTTTCGAGGTGGTCAAAGGACCGGCGAACACGAGAAAATGAGCACTGGAAATTTGCGTTTTGTGTTTTTTTGGTCCGAGAGGCACGCGTTTCATCCGCGCTTGAACTTCCCTATAAATAACTAATGGATAACACTTTTTCTTACCGCGACGGCAGCTCACGCTTAGGTTCTAAACTTTGTATTATGCAATACAAAAAGCCATGTCGTCAACGGCTAGCCAGCGGCTGGCTGGGCAGAGCTCGCGCCGGATGGAAACCGCCCTCGCCGCTGGCTACAACCGTGGATAGTCATTCATCAGAGGGGAGCCAATGAACCCAAACCTGATCTTTCCGCCCATGGGCGTCATGGCGCTGCTGACCTTCACGGTCCTCGGCCTTGTTCCGCTTCAGCGCTTCCGCGCCGGCGCCCGCGGCGAAGTGACGACGGACGACTTCAAACTGGGCGAGTCGAGCCGGGTGCCCGAGCGGACCGCCCTGCCCAACCGCAACTACATGAACCTTCTTGAACTGCCGACCCTGTTCTATCCCGTCTGCCTGATGTTCCACGTCGCCAATCGGGTGGACGGCGTGGTGCTGGCCACGGCCTGGGCCTTCGTGGCGACGCGGTGCCTGCACAGCCTGATTCATCTCACAACGAACACAGTGCGATGGCGGATGATGGCCTTCGCGGCCGGCAATTTCGTGCTGGGCGCGTTGTGGCTGGAGTTTTTCCTGAGGGCTTAGCCCCCTCGCCGGTCCTGTCACGGGGCGGGAAGACCGAGCAGCGCCCATCTCAGTCCATCAACTTTCTCGAAAGATAGACAAATTCCAACGCCACCCGCTCCGCGCGCTGGGCCTGGTTGGCGCTGGCGGCATGGCCGCCGTCCGTGTTCTCGAAATAGAAGAACGGCAGGCCCATCTCCTCCATCCGGGCGGCCATCTTCCGCGCGTGGACCGGCGTGACGCGGTCGTCCTTGGTGGAGGTGACGAAGAAGGGTTCCGGGTAGGCGACGCCCGGTTTCAGGTTGTGGTAGGGCGAGATCGAGGCCAGGAATTTGCGTTCGTCCGGGTTCGACACGCTGCCGTACTCGCCGACCCATGAGGCGCCGGCGCCGAGCTTTTCGAAGCGAAGCATGTCGAGCAGGGGGACCTGGATCACCACGGCATGCCAAAGCTCCGGGTGCTGATTGAACTCGACGCCCATCAGCAGACCGCCGTTGGAGCCGCCCTCGATGCCGAGGCGGCGCGGTGACGTGATCTGGCGGGCGATGAGATCTTTACCCACGGCGGCGAAGTCGTCGTAGATCAATTGCCGCTTCGTCTTCAGGCCCGCCTCGTGCCACGCGGGGCCAAACTCGCCGCCGCCGCGGATGTTGGCGAGGACATAGACCCCGCCGCGCTCCAGCCACAGCTTGCCGATGGTCGCCGAATAGCTCGGCAGCATCGAGGCTTGAAACCCGCCGTAGGCGTAGAGCAGCGTGGGGTTCGAGCCGTCGAAGGTCAGTCCCTTCTTGCGGACGACGAAATACGGGATCTTCGCGCCGTCCGTGGACGTCGTCTCATGCTGATCGACGACGAGGCCGGCGGCGTCGAAGCGGGCGGGGAGGGATTTGACGGCCTTCGCCTCGCCCGTCGCGGCGTCCGCGCGCCAGAGCCTGGTCGGGTCGAGGAAGCCATCGACGTTGTAGTAGACGCTATCGTCGATCTCGCTCGCGGCGAGGACCCCCACGGAAGAGTCGTCCGCCGCTGGAAGCCGGGTCGATTTCCAACCTTCGGCTGTCGGCCGAAACGCGATCATCTGTCCACGCACATTGTCATAAACCGCGGCGATCACCCGGCCGGCGGTGACGTCGACCTGTTCGATCGATTGGCGGGGGCCGGGTGCGAGGATCAAGTGATCCGAGGCGGTCGCCGAGACTTGGCCGGCCAGTTGATCGGGGGTGAAGGCGAGGAGGGAGCCTGACTTGTAGTCCACGCCGCTGAAACGCCAATCCTGCTCCACGGTGAAGATCAGGGCGCCGTCAAGCAACCCGTGCAGTTTGGTCTTCAAGGGCAGAGCGAGCCGGCGCGGGCCAACGTCGGTTATCTGGGTGACCTCGGCCTCGAAGAAGCTGGTGGCGCGGACGATCAGGATCAGCTTGTGCCCTCGCGCGTCGAGCAGCACCGCCGGATCCACCGCCACGTCGCCGACCTCGCCGCGAAACACCTCGGCGGCCTCATCGAGCGGCTGTCCGCGCTTCAGCGTCTTGACGATATAGGGATAGCCCGAATGGGTCACCGCGCCCGGCGTCCACTCCCGGGCGACGATCAGAGTGTCGTCGTCCAGCCAGTCCGCGCCCTGCTTGCCGCGCGGCAGGTCGAAGCCGCCCGGCTTGAACGCCTTGGCCGCCGGGTCGAACTCGCGCACCCGCACGGCATCTTCTCCGCCGTCGGAGAGACTGATCAGGCAACGGTCGAACTTGGGCGCCGGGCAGCTCGCGCCCTTCCAGACCCAGTTGGCGTTTTCGGCTTTCGACAGAGCGTCGAGATCGAGCACGGTCTCCCAGGCGGGCTGGCTCCTGGCGTATTCGGCCACGCTGGTCCGGCGCCACAGGCCGCGCACATGCTCGGCGTCCTGCCAGAAGTTGTAGACCTCGGACCCGATGAGCGACGGCGCGGGGATGCGGTCGGTGGCTTCCAGCACCTTCAGCGCCTCGGCGTGGAAAGGCGCGTAGCGCGGGTCGGCCTTCAGGATCGCCAGGGAGCGCGTGTTGTGGGACTTCACCCATTCCAGGGCGCGCGGGCTCTCGGTCTCCTCCAGCCAGAGGTACGGGTCGGCGGGCAGAGCCGTGGTCATGGTCTGGGATACACTCCGGACGGGATTGGCGAAGAGGGCGACGGCCGCCAGGGCGAGAAGCGCGCGCATGGCGCTTTTTGAGGGGGCGCCGGCGGCTTGGCAATGTGGCTTGGCCGCGCCTTTCGGCTATATGCGCGGGTCATGGGACTACCCTTCATCAAGATGAACGGTCTCGGCAACGATTTCGTCATCGTGGCCGGAGCTTTCGCGCCAAGCGCGCGGGAGGTGCGCCTTGTCGCCGATCGAGCCCATGGCGTCGGCTGCGACCAGGTGATCGCGATGGGTCCAGCGAAGGACGCCGATGTCGCCTTGAGGATCTGGAACGCCGACGGCGGCGAGGTCGAGCGTTGCGGCAACGCGGAACGCTGCGTGGCGTGGTTGACGATGCGAAGCTCCGGTCGCGACGAGGTTATGATGCGGGCCGGCCCGCGACGGCTGCGCGCGTCGATGGCGAGTGACGGCGGGGTCACGGTGGACATGGGCGTCCCCGGTCTCGGCTGGCGCGACATCCCCCTGGCCTGGGAAATGGACACCCGCGAAATCCAGCTGCGGATCGACGAAACCCTGAAGGCGCCGGGCTGCGTTTCGATGGGCAATCCTCATGTGGTGTTTTTCGTCGCCGACGCGGAAGCGATCGATATCGCGGCGGTGGGGCCGACGGTGGAGCACCACTGGCTGTTTCCCGAAAGGGTCAATGTCGGCTTCGCGAGCGTGATCGACGAAACGCATCTGCGCCTGCGGGTGTGGGAGCGCGGCACGGGCCTGACCAAGGCCTGCGGCACCGGCGCCTGCGCGGCGGTGGTGGCCGCGCATCGGAAAGGCCTGGTCGGGCGGGAGGTCACCGTCGTTCTCGATGGCGGCGGGCTTCACATCGCCTGGCGGGAGGCGGACGGTCACGTTCTGATGACCGGGCCGGTCGCCGTGGAATTCACCGGCCGCCTGCAAGACATGGAGGTCCGCGCATGAGCGACCATCCCGCCCTGAAAGCCGGCGCGACGGCGGTGATCACCGGCGCGGCGGACGGCATCGGCCTGGCGACGGCGCGCAAGCTCGCCGGGCTGGGGATGAACGTCGTGATGGCCGATCTGGAAGGGGCGCGACTGGATCAGGCGGCGGACCTGGCGCGGGGCGACGCGGCGGGATCGCAGATCGAGGCCTTCGCCGCCGATGTTTCCGATCGCGAAGCGGTGCTGCGTTTGAAGGCCCATGCGTATGCGTGTTTCGGCCGGGTGGATTTTCTGATGAACAACGCGGGGGTCGGCGGCGGCGGCCCGGCGCATCAGCATCCCGACCGCTGGGATCGAGTGCTGGGCGTGAACCTGGGCGGCGTGATCAATGGCGTCCAGGCCTTCACCCAGGCGATGATCGACCAGGGCGGGCCGGCCGCGATCGTCAACACCGGATCGAAGCAAGGCATCACCATGCCGCCCGGCGACACCGCCTACAACGTCAGCAAGGCGGCGATAAAAGCCCTGACCGAGGGTTTGGCGCACAGTCTGCGCGAGACGCCGGCCTGCGAGGTGACCGCTCACCTCTTGATACCGGGCCTGACGTTCACCGGCATGACCCGCGCGCGGGTCGCGACCAAGCCGCCGGGCGCCTGGACGCCCGAACAGGTGGCGGAGTTCATGGTCGAACGGATGGGCGCGGGGGATTTCTACATACTCTGTCCGGACAACGAGACGCCCCGCGCGCTGGACGAGGCGCGGATGGCCTGGACCGCGGGCGACATCATCGAGAATCGCCCGCCGCTGTCGCGCTGGCACAAGGATTACAAGGACGCCTTCGCGGCCTTCGCGGCGGAACGGGCCAAGCCGTGAGCGTGGACGTCGTCACCTTCGGCTGCCGGCTGAACGCCGTGGAATCCGAGGCCATTCGCGCGCGGGCGGCGGCGGATGGCGTGACGGACGCGGTGATCTTCAACACCTGCGCGGTAACCGGCGAGGCGGTTCGCCAGGCGCGGCAGGCGATCCGCAAGGCGGCCAGGGCCCAGCCCGAGGCCAGGATGATCGTCACCGGCTGCGCGGCGCAGATCGACCCGGCGGGGTTCGCGGGGATGCCGGAAGTCGATCTCGTGCTCGGCAACATCGAGAAGACGCAAGCGGGGTCGTTGCGCGAAAGCGGCGCGCGCGTCGGCGACATCATGGCGACGCAAGCGGCCGGTGCGGCGGCGAGCGGCGGCGGGCGGGCGCGGGCCTATGTCGAGATCCAGAACGGCTGCGACCATCGCTGCACCTTCTGCATCATTCCGTTCGGACGCGGCAACTCGCGTTCGACCCCGGCGGGGCTGGTCGTCGGCCAGGTGCGCGCGATGGCGGAGGCCGGATATGCCGAGGTGGTGTTGACCGGTGTCGATCTCACCAGTTGGGGCGGCGACCTGGACGGGGCGCCGACGCTCGGGACCCTGGTCCGGCGCATCCTGCGCGAAGTCCCCGAACTCGCCCGCCTGCGCCTCTCGTCCATCGACGCGGCGGAGATCGACGCCGAATTGATGGCCTGCCTGGCCGAAGAAGCGCGGCTGATGCCGCATCTGCACCTCTCGCTTCAGGCCGGAGACGATCTCATCCTCAAGCGGATGAAGCGTCGGCATTCCCGCGCCGACGCCCTGCGCCTGATCGCCGACGTCCGCCGGGTGCGTCCCGAGACCGCGTTCGGCGCGGACCTGATCGCCGGCTTCCCCACCGAGAGCGAGGCCGCGTTCGGCAACACCCTGCGTTTGGTGGACGATGCCGCGCTCGCCTACCTCCATGTCTTCCCCTATTCACCCAGGCCCGGCACCCCCGCCGCGCGGATGCCGGCGGTCCCCGGCTCGGCGATCAAGGAGCGCGCGGCGCGGCTGAGGGCGGCGGGCGATTTGGCCCTGGCGCGGCATCTGGATCGCCGCGTCGGCACGGTGGCCAGCGCGCTCGTCGAGCGTCCCGGTCGCGCGCGGGCGGAAGACTTTACCGAGGTGGCGTTCGATGGGCCCGCGGCGGCAGGGACGATCATCGAGGGTGTGGTGGGATCGCACGACGGGCGGCGGGTCAACCTCTCCTCCCCCGGCGCAAGAGCGCAACGGGAGAGGCTTTTGCTAGCGGCGCAAAAACCATGACCGAAGCCAAACGCGGCTGGCTGTCGCGCCTCTCGGACGGGCTTTCCCGCACCTCGCGGCAGATGAGCGAGCAGGTCGCTCAGGTGCTGGTCGCCCGGCCGCTGGACCAGGAGCGGCTGGAAGCGCTGGAGGAGATGCTGATCGAGGCCGACCTCGGCCCGGCGGCGGCGGCGCGGATCACCGACGCATTTTCGGCGCAGCGCTTCGGCCGGACGCCTACGGAACTTCAGGTCAAGGAAGCTTTGGCCGAGGCGGTCGCCGCGGAGCTGTCGGCTCGGCAAGGCCGGTTCGATCCCCTGGGAGGTCCGCGACCCTTCGTGGTGCTGTTCATCGGGGTGAATGGCTCCGGCAAAACGACCACCCTTGGCAAGATCGCCGCCGATCTCAAGGACCGGGACGCCAAGGTGCTGATCGCGGCCGGGGACACTTTCCGCGCCGCGGCCGTGGAGCAGCTGGGGGTCTGGGCAGAACGATCGGGGGCGGACTTCATATCGCGCCCCACGGGGTCAGACGCCGCGGGCCTGGCCTATGACGCCCTCGAAAAGGCGCGGGCGGAAAATTACGACGTGCTGCTGATCGACACCGCCGGCCGGCTGCAGAACAAGCAGGGCCTGATGGACGAGTTGCACAAGATGATCCGTGTCCTGCGCAAGATCGATCCCGAGGCGCCTCACGAGGTCCTGCTCGTCCTCGACGCCACCGTGGGTCGCAACGCCCTGGCGCAGGAGAACGTCTTCGGCAACGCCATCGGCGTCACCGGGATCGTGATGACCAAGCTGGACGGCACGGCCCGGGGCGGGGTTCTCGTTCCGGTCGCTCAAGCGTCGGATTCGCCCATAAAGCTGATCGGGGTCGGCGAGGGGATCGAAGACCTGCAACCTTTCGACGCCCGGGCGTTTTCCAGGTCACTCGTTGGCTTGGAGGAAACCGTGAATGGCTGAGCGAAAGCCCGCGCCGCCCTGGTTCGGCTGGGCCGCCGACGGCGCGCCGGCGGTCGCTTTCCTGGTCGGCTTCGTCGCCTCGAGACAGGATTTCCAGTTCGCGACCTGGTGCGTTATCGGCGCCTCGGTCGTCGCCTTCATCGCGGCGCTGATCGTGGAGCGGAAGATCCGTCCCCTTCCGGCGGTGACCGGGGGTCTCGCCATCGCCTTCGGCCTCGCCAGCGTGATCTTTCACGACAAGAATATCTTCAAGATGAAGATGACCATCGTCGATGGCGCGCTGGGCGCGGCGCTCTTCATCGGCCTGCTGATGGGCAAGAATCCGCTCAAGGCCATCCTGGGCGGCGCGTTCCAGCTCCCTGACGCGGCCTGGAAGACGCTCGCGGTGCGCTACGGCGTGTTTTGGTGGGCCTGCGCGGCGGCCAACGAATATGTCCGCCGCACCCAGCCGGACAGTATCTTCGTGATGTTCCGCACGGGCGTCTGGATCGCGGCCATCGTCTTCGCCCTGGCCCAGACTCCGTTCTTCATGAAGCACGGCGCGATCAAATCGGCCGCGACCACGGTCGATCCGCCCGACGGCGGAGTCTGAGGTGTAAACACGGACGTTCACGGATGGTCTGTCGTCAAACCGTCACCGATATGGGATAGTCGGGCTAGGCACTCGGATGTCGCGGCGCTGGGGACGGGCCATGGCCAAGAACAAGAGCAAGATCGTCAAGACCGCCTTGGGCGAGTCGCCGACACATCTGCTGCATCGCGCCTTGCAGTTGGCGCTCGATTTCCATGCCGAGGCCGCCGGACCGGCGGCGATCACTCAGCGTCAGTTCACCGTCCTCGCCGCCGCGGGCCAGGCCGAAGGGATGACCCAGAACGATCTGGTCCGGGCCACGGGGATCGATCGGTCGACCCTGGCCGATCTCGTCGCCCGTATGCTGACGAAGGGTCTGCTGGAGCGGGAACGCTCCGCCACCGACGCCCGCGCCAACACCGTCCGGGTCTCGCCGACAGGCCGCTTGGCGCTCACCGCCGGAGCCGACGCCGCCGGGGCCGCCGATCAGCGTCTGCTCGAGCTGATGCCGCCCAAGCGCCGGGAAACCTTCATCAAGAGCCTCGCCGCCCTTGCCGCCGCCGCCGACGCCCCGCCCGAGAAGGAAAAGGCGAAACGCGCCGCGCCCGCGGGGACGGCGAAGGCGGCCAAGAAGAAGAAAAAGAAGGCGAAGAAGGTCAAGGATATCGGAGCCTGAGCTAACGCTCCCCTCCTCCGCTCGCGGGAGAGGGAGAAACCTTCCCGGGCTGGTTTCGTATGGCGGCTTCCGCCTCCACCATGCCACGCCGGGCCAGTTCGTCCGCCCGCTCGTTCTCCGGATGACCGGAGTGGCCCTTAACCCAGCGCCAGTCCACCTCGTGGCGCAAGCGCGCCTCGTCGAGGCGCCGCCAGAGGTCTTCGTTCTTCACCGCGCCCTTGCTCATGGTGCGCCAGCCGCGCGCCTTCCACAGCCCGAGCCATTGGGTGATCCCGTTCCTCACATACTGACTGTCGGTATGCAGCTCGACGCGGCAGGGGCGTTTGAGCGCGGTCAGGGCCTCGATGGCGGCGGTGAGCTCCATGCGGTTGTTCGTGGTGTCCGCCGCGCCGCCCCACAGTTCCTTTTCGCTTTCGCCGAACATGAGCAGCACGCCCCAGCCGCCGGGACCGGGATTGCCGCGACAGGAGCCGTCGGTGAAGATCGTCACGCTCGGCGTCATGGGACGCTCACGCCGCGTCCAACAGAAAGATACCCGCGCGATGAGCGGCGAGCTTGCGCTCGTACTCCATGGGGTCCTTGGGCTTCACCAGAGAGCCCGGCGGCGTGGCGCCCCAGTCGTGCAGGCGGGTGAGGAAGAAACGCATCGCCGCGCCATGAGCGAGGATGGGCAGGGCGGCGCGTTCCTCGGCGATGAGCGGGCGGCGGCGCTCATAGCCCTCGATGAAGGCGCGCGCGGCGGTGACGTTGAAGCCGCCGTCGGCCTCGAAGCACCAGGCGTTGAGGGCGACCGCGAGGTCGTAGGCGAAGGCGTCGCGGCAGGCGAAATAGAAGTCGATGGTCCCGGCGAAGCGCGGCCCTTCGAAAAAGACGTTGTCGGGAAAATAGTCGGCGTGAACGATCCCCTCGACGAGGTCGCGCGGCCAATCGCGCTCCAGGTGGTCGAGGTCGGCGGCGATCGTCGCGGAAAGACCGGGCTTCAGAGCCTCGGCGGCCGAATGAAGCGGCGCGAACAGTCCCGCCCAGGTCGCCTGGCCCAGGGTATTGCCGCGTCGACCGGGATAACCCTCCGCCGCCTCGTGCAGCCAGCCCAGCCCCTCGCCCGCCTCTTTGCAATGGGCCACGCGGGGTCTGCGCACCGACAGCCCGGGCAGGAAGGCGACCAGGGCCGCCGGCTTGCCGCGAAGGGCGCCGAGGGTGGCCCCCGTCCGGTCGGCGATGGGCGCGGCGCTGGGATAGCCGCGCTCCGCCAGCCACTCCATCAGCCCCAGGAAGAAGGGCAGATCCTCCGCCTTCACGCGGCGCTCGTAGACGGTGAGGAAATAGCGGCCGACCGTCGTCTCCAGCATGAAGTTGGAGTTCTCGACCCCTTCGGCCACGCCCTTGAAGCTGACCGCCGCGCCGACATCGTAGGCCGCGAGAAAGGCCGCGAGTTCCTCGTCGGTGACGTCAGTGTAGACAGCCATACGGGTTTCCGAGGGGTGCGAGACGGCGCGCCTTCGTTGCCGCGCCCGGCTTATGCCGTTATCAGGCGCGATGTTCAAAGGCCGCGCCGCGCCTTCGGCGCTCACGCCATCAGTCCAGGTCCCGATGCACTTGCAACGCTCAATTCTGTTGAATCTCTGCGCCGTCGCGGTGCTGGCGGGGGCGGCGACGCCGGTCCTGGCGCAATTTGGCGGAGGCGGCGGCCGGGGCGGCGGCGCGGACGACCAGGCCGCCAAGGACGAGGCCAAGAAGAAGAAGCGCGACGACGAGTTCGGCAAGGCGGTGGCGCCGCTGCCGTCGCTACGCAACGCCGGGCCGTGCCCCTTCGTGAAAGTGCTGTACGACGCCGCGCGCTACGCCGAATTCAGGAACGACGAGGAATCGTCCGCCAACGCGGGCTACACCGGCGAGATCGAGAACATCACCTCCACCTGCGCCTACAAAGCCGACCAGCCGATCCGGGTCGGCGCCCAGGTGCTGTTCGCCCTGGGGAGGGGTCCGGCGGCGAGCGGGCGGGGCAAGACCTACCGCTATTGGGTGGCGGTGACCGACCGCAATCACGAGGTGATCGAAAAGCGCGAGTTCGACCTGCCGATCATTTTCCCCGCGAACGCCGAGCGGGTGTCTCAGGTGGAGACCCTCGCGGGGATCGTCATCCCGCGCAAGGACGCCAAGGTTTCGGGCGCCAACTTCGAGGTCCTGGTCGGTTTCGACGTGACGCCGCGCATGGCGGCGTTCAACCGCGACGGCAAGCGCTTCCGCCCCAACGCGACGGGCCGGGCGTCGAAGGTCGCCGACACTCGGCCATGACGACCTTGAAGGCGCGCCTCGGCGGCGTCGCCGGGGACGCCTTCGCGGCCCTGGGCCTGGATCCCGCGCACGGCCGGGTGACCGTCTCGGACCGCCCCGAACTGGCGGACTTTCAATGCAACGGGGCCATGGCGGCGGCGAAGGCCGCCAAGCGCAACCCCCGTGAGATCGCCGTCGAAGTCGCCGAACGTCTGCGCCTCGACCCCGCCGCGGAGACCGTGGAGATCGCCGGGCCGGGCTTCATCAACATCCGCGCGTCGCGGGCCGCGCTGTCATCGCGCGCCAACGCCATGGCGGCGGACCCGCGGGCCGGCGCGACGGCGGTCGCCCACCCCCTGAAAGTCATCGTCGACTACGCCGGGCCGAACGTCGCCAAGGAGATGCACGTCGGGCATCTGCGCGCCTCGATCATCGGGGAAGCGATCAAACGGATCGGGCGGTTTCTGGGGCACGAGGTGCTCGGCGACGCCCACTTCGGCGACTGGGGCTTCCAGATGGGCCTGCTCATCGTCGCCTGCGCCGACGCCGATACGGCGCTCGCTGCGGAGCTGGAGCGGCTGGGCGAGCGGCCGGGGGACTTCGATGAAGCGGCGGAGCGCGCGTTCAACCATCGCTTGTCGGAAAACATCGGCCTAACCGATCTCGACCGGCTCTATCCGGCGGCGGCGATGCGCGCGAAGTCCGACGCGACGTTCCGGGATCGCGCGCGCAAGGCGACCGCCGAACTCCAGGCCGGGCGGTTCGGCCACCGGCTCGTATGGTCGCACTTCGCCCGAATCACGCGCGCGGCGTTGGAGAGGGACTTCCACGCCCTGGGGGTCGATTTCGATCTCTGGCGCGGGGAGAGCGATGTCGATCCGCTGATCCCTGCCATGGTCGAGGAACTGGACGCCAAGGGCCTCCTCGTCGACGACCAAGGCGCCCGGATCGTCCGCGTGGCGCGGGACGACGACAAGCGCGAGGTGCCGCCGCTGCTGGTGGTCTCCTCCGAAGGTTCGGCGATGTACGGCACGACGGATCTGGCCACCATCGTCGATCGGCGAAATTTCTTCGGGCCCGGCCTCGTCCTCTATGTCGTCGACCAGCGGCAGGCCGACCATTTCGAGACCGTGTCCCGCGCCGCCTATCTCGCCGGGTACGCCCCCTCCGGCTCGCTGGAACACATCGGCTTCGGCACGATGAACGGCGTAGACGGCAAGCCGTTCAAGACCCGCGAGGGCGGCGTGCTCAAACTTCGCGATCTCATCGACATGGCGGAAGGCAAGGCCCGCGAGCGGCTTCTCGAAGCCGATCTCGGCGCCGAACTCGACCCTGAGGCCTTCGAGAGCACCGCGCACGCGGTCGCCGTGGCGGCGCTGAAGTTTGCCGATCTAATGAATTTTCGCGGCACCTCCTATGTTTTCGATCTCGATCGCTTCTCGAGCTTCGAAGGCAAGACCGGGCCGTATCTGCTGTACCAGGCGGTGCGAATGAAGTCCGTCCTGCGCAAGGCGGGCGAGCAGAGTCTCGCCCCCGGCGCTATCGATGTCGGCGCGGCGGCCGAGCGGGAATTGGCGCTGCTGCTCGACGCTTTCGATGGCGCGCTCCACGAGGCGTGGAGCAAGCGCGCGCCAAACATACTGGCGGACCACGCTTTTCGGTTGGCTCAGAGCTTCGCGCGTTTCTACGCCGCATGCCCGATTCTCGCGGCCGCGGACGAGGCGGAACGCGGCAGCCGCCTCGGACTGACGGCATTGGTTCTGAAGCAGACGGAGCTCGCCCTCGACCTGCTCGGCATAGCGACCGCGGAGCGCATGTAACTGCGTTGCGGCGCTTTTCTGGCTTGCCATTGAAACCTCGCCACGATATGGGGGTTTAACAATCGACAAGGTCTCCAAAGGGGTTCCCGATGAGAAAGACGATCGCAACTATCGCCGCGCTGGCCTTCGTAGCCGGTCAAGCGACCGTCGCTTCCGCCGCCACAAAGGACGACGCCAAGGTTGTGAAGGCGTCGATCCCCACCTGCGCCGCCTCGATCAAGGCGACCAAGATGGTGAATCATGCCCGCGTCGAAAATCGTTGCGACTCAGATGATCACGGCCTCTACGGCGTTGGCGCCACCCCGCTCATCTTCGGCGCCGCGATCGTGGCGGGCGTCCTCGCCGTCGCCGTTGTCACGACCAACAACGACAGCGCGACCAGCCCGTAGGATCGCCGCCGAGCGGGAAATCAACATTCCCGCTTTGTAAAATATTTGTTATGAGGAAGCGTCGTGGTGAACAGCCCGGCGCTTTTTTCATGTTCGGCGAACGCTGGCTTCCGACGACGCGCATCGCACGGGCTTGGCGGGAAAGAAACCACATGTTGGCGCTTCTGCGGGCGGCCAAGGTCGCCATCCATCTTGCGCTGGTCTTCATCGCCTTCATTGCGGCTTACGAAGTCCGACGGGACATGCCCTGGGCCTGGTGGACGAGCAGCCATCTGGCGAGGGCCGTCCTCACCTGGGGTCTTTTCTACACCCTGATCGCGGCCGTCGTCGAAGGCGTCATGCGCACGGAGCGATCCTCCTGGAGGTTCGCCTCGACCCGCGAAGTGTTTCGGCTCGCTTTGTCCGCGGCGATCACCGCGGCGGCCTTCATCGTCCTGATCTTCCTGACCAATCGAGCCATCGTTCTGCCCCGCTCGACCCTGGTGCTGTCGGCGGGCTTCAGCTTGTTTTTCATGGTCTCCGTCCGCATGATCTGGCGGGTGCGCTGGGATCCGTCCCTGGCTTTCGGTGAGCTGTTCGGCGCGAAGCCCGCCGGAATTCCGCTCACGCTGGTCGGCGATATAGGGCACGCCGAGAGCTATCTGCGGGGCTGGCGCGCGGGCGTCGCGCCCGAATATCAGCCGGTCGGGATCGTCACGCCGGACGCCCGCGCCGTCGGTCAAACCATTCACGGCGTTCCGGTTTCCAGCGTTGTCGACGACCTCGTTCGCCGTCTGACGAGCGGGTCGGCCAAGGCGGAAGGCGGATCCGTGCTGTTTCTCGCCGATCCCATCGCCGGCCTTGGTCTCACCACCGCTGATATCGGCCGCCTCCGCGCCGAGGGCTACCGCCTGCTCCGGCAGGCAAGCGCGGTCGAGTTGAAGAGTGGCGCGGCGCAGGGCGCCCTGCGCGAAATGAAGCTGGAGGAATTTCTGCCCCGTCCGCCGCTCAATCTGGAGTCGGGCTCGCTGGCGGCCCTCGTGGCGGGACGCAGGGTGCTGGTCACCGGGGCGGGCGGAAGCATCGGCTCGGAGGTAGCCCGACAGTTGATCCGCTTCGGCTGCGCGCACATCGCCCTGCTGGATCATTCCGAATTCGCGCTGTTCGAAATCGACCGCGAGCTCGCCAACGCCGGCGGCGAAGCGAGCCGTAGCGCCATCCTCTGCAATGTCCGCGACGAGACCCGCGTGCGCGAGGTCTTCGCCGCCGAGCGACCCGAACTCGTGTTCCACGCCGCGGCGCTGAAGCACGTCACGCTTGTGGAGATCAATCCCGCCGAGGGCGTGCTGACCAATGTGCTTGGAACCTGGAACGTGGCCGCCGCGGCGCGAGAGGCCGGCGTCGCGCATATGGTGATGATCTCGACGGACAAGGCGGTCGATCCCACCAATATGATGGGCTCCACCAAGCGTTTGGCCGAAGCGCTGCTCCACGCCCACGCCGATGGCGAAACCCGCTTCAGCGTGGTGCGCTTCGGCAATGTCCTGGGTTCGGCCGGATCGGTGGTGCCGATCTTCCGCGACCAGATCGAGCGGGGCGGGCCGATCACCATCACCGATCCGGACGTCGAACGGTTCTTCATGACGATCCCCGAGGCGGTGCAGCTCGTGCTTCAGGCCACTGCCCTGCGCGCCCGGGACTCGGGCCGTTCAGGACTGCGCAAATTCATCCTGGAAATGGGTCAGCCCGTAAAGATCGTCGATCTGGCCCGGCAAATGATCGAGTTGAGCAGCGCCGGCCAGACCATCGACATCGAGTTCATCGGCCTGCGGCCCGGCGAGAAGCTCACCGAGGCCCTGGTCGACGACGGCGAGCGCGCGACGCCCTGCGTTCCCGGCATCACCGAGATCGAAGCAGAGGGGTCGGATGGCGGGATCGGCGCCGACGAAGTCGCCTTCCTGACCAAGGCCGCGCGCGCGGGCGAGACGGAGGCGCTGTGGGCTCGCGTCCAGGCGCTCGTTCGCTCCGTGCGTCGAAGCTCGGTAACAAGGCTGCCAGTGCCCGCGGCGCGCGCGGCCCTGGCCCGTTCCGCGGGAGAGGCGGGGCGCTAGCCTGGCGGCGTAGGCTGGAGCCGAAGACCATCGGCCTACCGTTTCGCGCGGACGATCCGTGAGGGTTCGATCACCGGTGTGCGGTCGAGGACAAGATCGACGCCCGGCCCCGTCAGAATGTTCAGCTTGATGTTCCCGGCGATCCGGCCGCGACGCAGGACCACGCTCGCCCGGTTGGGATAGGCGTTCGAAGAGTCGAATCCGTAGAGCGCGCCGCTTAGTCGCGCATCGTCGATGACAACCTTAACGCCAGGAACGTTGGCGTGGTCGAGTTGGATGCCGAATCCCAGACTCTGGGCGGTGAAGCGACCGACCCCGGCGCTGACGCCGCCATCGACGATGAGACCGATGGTCCTGGTTTGTGGTCGACGAGAAAAGGCGCGGTTGCCGATGACCGCGGTATCGGAGATGTCGCCTTTGCCGAAAAACTCGAAGGCGGCCGAATTGATATCGCGAACGACCTCCACGCTGTTGTCCTCGATCCGGCTTCCGCCCAGGCTGAGAACGCCATGGGTCGTCGCGGTCGCCACGGCGCGCAGACCGACGAGGCCGCCGTCCAGGCGGATGCGATTGCGGCGCACGACGGATCGGGAAACGCCGTCGAGCTCGATCCCAAAGGCGTTGGACTTGTCGGCGAGGATGTCGTTGTCCTCCACGATGACGTCGATGACGGGTCCGGCCGTGTCGAAATCAGACTCGCCATCGCTTGAAAGACTGACGCCGAACGAAGGGCCGGAAACCCGGTTGCGGCGCACGGCCACATCGGCGCTCGCCTCGAGAACCGCGATCGCGGTATCGGTGGAGGCGCTCACCGTATTGTCGGCGATGATCACATTGCGGCTGTGCACGACGGCGATTGCGCCAAAGCCGTTGCCGAGGACGCGGCAACGGGTGACGCTGACCCGCGCATCGGAAGCCTTTTCACCGCGCCCGACGTCGGTGATTTCGATCGCCCAGGCCACGCCGGTCTTCGGCGCCCGATAGTTTCCGTCGATCGTAAGACCTTCGATCGCAACGTCCTTTGCATCGCGGACGAGAATGAAGTCACCGGGCTTGGCCTGGTCAAAGACGAGGCAGGAGCGCGGTCCAGCTCCCGTCAGCTTCTGGCGACCCGCCAGGGTGATCGGTCCCATGGCGTAACAGCCGTCCGACGGAGGGACGAAAACCTCCACGCCGCTGACCAGCGCCCGGGACATCGCCGCCGAATTGACCGCCGAGGAACAGCGCGTGCAGGCGCCGAAATCGGTGAGAGCCGTCCGTTGAACGCGATGATCGGGGACTGTTCCGGGTACGGGGCTGGGGTCGGCGCGTACCGCCGCCGCACACGCCGTCGCCAGGACGCAGCCGATCAAACCGCGCCGTCGCCGACGCCACCTGGCGCCGAGACCCAATGGCTTTGCGGTGTTCCGAAGCGAGAACACCCGTCTCAATGCGCGGGATCGTTCCTGAGGCTGTCGGCGAGAAAGCCATGGGAAGGCGGGTGACCGGAATAGGGATAAAACAGCTCGAAGTGATAGGGCCGATACAACTGGCTAGGCTCATATACGCTGAAGACCGCCATTTCGTCCTTGCGTACGAAAAAGGCATTCAGGCCCGCCAAACCGCAGCAGACCAGCGTGTAGTCTGGAAGCGCGTTCACGAACGCCTGAAGTGAGGCGCCTTGATAGTCGTTCCCTTGCCAGACGTGTCCGGGGTTGTAGACGATCGTGATATCGAGGGGCGGTGGAAACTTGGCGTTATACTCCACACAAATGACGCGAGGAGACGCCACCGACACCGCGCTCTTGAGCACGGCCAAGTCGTTACCATCGATATCGAGACTCAGGAAATCGACATCGAGGGGTAGGGTCTTCACATTCTCGACGTCGACCATAAGCTCGCGAACCGACAATCTGCCGCCGGTATTGAGTCTGTTTTTGACGACCCGGATGTTTCGAGAATTTCCGTCCACCCACGTACCGCTCCAACCCTTGAGCAAAAGGTAGACCGAATTGTTCTCGAGGCCATCGCCACAGCCGATTTCCAGGAAGGTTTTACCGCCGCCGAGCCGCCTGAAGATCTCCTGGATTATTCCGTCTTCGTCGGACTGAGAATAAATTCTGAAGCCCGACAGGGCCGGGTTATCCGGGGTCGCTTGAGCGATGGTTTGCAGAGCGCGTTGGCGGCTTTCCTCGGCCACGTTTTTCATCAGGTGCCGCTGCCAAACGATCGGCATCACGATTTTCCGAACCGCGTCGCTCAATTTCATCCGTTATTTTCCATATCGATCCCGACGACGCTTTCCGCCGCTTGGGGTCATCTAGCGCGTTAGATCATGGTTGTCTGACAAGTTCGACGGTGATCACGTGGCCAGGATCAGGATGGCGCGGAGGTTGGCGGACCCCACTCAGGCTCAGGATGGGTTGGCGGGGTGCTCGCTCACCGGCGGTTGTGCTAGTCCCATGCCGGTGAGGTCATCACCCCCCTCGGAAGGCCCTATGCCGTCTAGATTGCTCCCGCTTGCGCGCTCGCCCTCGACGGCGGAATTTCCGGTTGTCGGCTTCCTCTTTCGGCTTGCCGTTGTCGGTGTCTTGATGGCGCTCGCCTTCACCGGAGCCATCCCTCCCGAGCGTTGCCTGGCGTTCGCGGTGTTCACCCTCTCACTGCGGTTATCACAGCCATTTTCGACGCTTAACTTTATCTCGCTATACTGGCTGATGACATTCGTCGTCATCGCTCCCGTTCATGTCGAATACATGTGGCCGACGTTGTGTCTACACTACGTTGCTATTCAGACTTTGATCACACTGGGCTATTATTACGGTCGCACCCTCGCACAGCCCCGACCCGGCGCGCGCCCTCGCGACGCGCTAGCGATACGCCGCGCTCGCCTCCAGTTGGCGTGGTATATCGCCATCACCGTCGGCGTTCTGTTAGCCCTCGTCCAGATCCTGACCTATGGTCCCTCGGCTTGGTTCTCCGGCCAAATACTGGCTCTGACGATGGACCGTTATTCCAGCGGCGATCCGTTGGAGGCTTTGGCGCGGGATGGCTTCTGGATCGTCAATTGGACGCTCTTCGCGCTGTTCGTCATCCAAAGAGAGTCAGGTTTGAGGCTTCGCGGCACGCTGGCGGGATTCGGCTTGCTACCTCTTATATCGATGGCTCGACAGACCTTCGTCTACAATATGTTGTTCGTGCTCTTCACCGACCGAAAACGCTCCCGGGCGTTGAACGCCGCCTTCGTGGCTTTCGCGGCGTTGGTCGCGGCCCTCTTGATCGGGGCCGCGAGGTCGGACCAATTGCAGCAGGATTCGGGACCAATTTCCCTGATCCAGAGCGAGTTCAGCAGTTCGATCGTCTACGCCAGTCTCTTGGAAAACCCCCGCGCCATTCCCAGACAGTGGGGCGCCACGATCATACCGCCGATCCTGCTGGCGCCGGTGCCGCGTTTCGTCTTTCCGACAAAGCCGCAAAATGGGAACGGCCTCTATATGGAGACCTTCGAACCCGATGCTCTGGCCGCGGGCTATTCCTACGCGATCAACTGCTTCTCCGACGCGCTGATCAATTTCGGCATGCCGGGCGTGCTTATTCTCGCGATTGTCGTTGGGGGCGCCTTCGGATGGGTCGACAAGGGACTTGAGAAGGCCGTGACCTCCCCCCTCCAGTTCGCCTTGATATTCAATATTTATTTCTTGATGAGGATGGCGATCGCGGAGTCGGTCACGTTCATCATCCTGCAGCTCTTCATTTTCGTCGGTCTGAAATGGTGGCTCGGCGTGACCGCGCCCAGTCGTGCGATCGGGCGGGACGTGAAGTTCGGCAACCTCATGCTGAAAAGACCGGAAGAGATCGTGCTTGGCGATCCCTGACAATTTTATCTAGCTTCAAGGGAGCGGCGCACTTCGACTCCCGGCGTTGCGCGATGGCCTTGTCGCGGCTAAACACCCGCGCTTCGCGATGACGGCCCGCCGTTCGATTCACGATGCTGATGTGGAGACGAGACGATGACCGTGGCGCCGACGACGCGGCGCCGTCTCGACCGTATCCTGCGAGCGGCGCTGAACCCCAACCATTACCTCGCGCTGGCGCGCATCGGAGTCTACCGACGGCCGATCCACGATTTCATTTGGCGGTATGTTTTAGGCAACGGCGCATATCCTCACGTCTGCCCCGTGAATACGCCATCGGGGCCGCTCGACATTCATACGATGACGCCGTTCGACATGTTCACGATATCCGAAATCCACGGCTGGCGCTGCTATCCGATCTCCGGCGCGGAGCGGACCATCGTGGATTTCGGGGCCAACATCGGCATAAGCATGGGCTATTTCCTCGCCCACTCGCCCACAAGCTTCGTCTACGGATTCGAGCCTTTGGAAAGCAACGCGGTAACGGCTGAACTGAACTTGACGCCGTTCAGGAGTCGCTACACTCTGACACGCGCTGCGGTGTATGATCGCGCTGGAATAATTGCGTTCGGGTCCGAGCCGACCGGCCGGTATTCGGGAATCGGGGTTTCGTTCGCCACCGACGAGATCACTGTCCCCTGCGTGCGCGCGAGCGAGGCCATCGGCGCCATTCTCGAGGAACGCGGAGAGATCGATGTGTTGAAGGTCGACATCGAGGGCGGCGAACGCGCGGCGCTCGGCGACATCACGGACGCGCAGTATCGCGCCATCCGCACCATCCTGATCGAGGGCGAGGACGCGCCGTTCGCACGGTTGGAAGCCCTGGGCATGCGCCATCGCACCCTTCCAAGCGGCATCCACCGACTGACCTGGCCGAGCCGATGAGCGGTAGGTGAAGGTCTTGATGGTGGCGGGACGCTTCCCCCTGCCCAACCGAAACGGCGATGCGACGGTGTGTTTCCACAGACTTCGGGGCCTCTCGGAGCCTCACGACCTGACCCTGGCCTGCCTGGTGGAAACGCCGCCCTCCGCGGAGGATCTCGCAAACGTCTCGCGCTTTTGCGAAGTGAAGTTGATCCGTAAGCCGCGGGTCCGGCGCCTGCTGGACGTCGCCACGCGCGGCCTGGTCACGCGCGAGCCGCTGCAGGTCGCCTATTTCCACTCCCATGCTCTGAACGCCCTGGCCGCGAACCTGCATCGGCGGACGGGTTTCGACCTCGCCCATGTCTTCATGCTGCGCGCCCGGCCGGCGGCGATCGGACTGGGTCTGCCTATCCTGCTCGACGTCAACGATAGTCAAACCCTGGCGGTGAGCCATCGCCGGAAACACGCGCGCGGCCTCCGCGCCCTGGCGCTCGAGATCGAGACCGGTCGCGTGGCGAGGCTGGAACAGACCCTTGGAGGGCCGCGCGAAAAGGTGGTGGTGCTGTCGGCGCGCGACCAGGCCTGTTTTCGCCCAGGCGTCGCCGAAGTCGTGCCCATGGGTATCGACATTCCGCCGGAGACGGCAAAGCGGAGCACCGAACCGCTCGTCGTCTTCAGCGGCAACATCGGCTATTATCCCAACACCGAAGCCGTGCTCGCCTTTGTCCGCGTCTGTTGGGCGGAGATTCGCCGCGCTGTCCCCGCGGCGCGGCTGAGGATCGTCGGCCTCGCGCCGCCGCCGGCCGTTACCGCCCTCCATGGCCAGGACGGGATCGAGGTTCTGGGCGAAGTTCGCAACATGGCCGAAGCGATCGCGCCGGCCTGGGTCTCCATCGCGCCGATGACGGTGTCCTGGGGCATGCACACCAAGGTGCTGGAGGCCATGGCGTCCCGCGTGCCCGTCGTCGCGACGCCGGCCTGCGGGGATATCTTCGGCCCGGCGAGCGGAAGGGGACTGACCATCGCCGCGTTCGGCCCCGATTTCGCCGGCGCGGTCGCGCAGGCGCTCGGCGACGCGGCGGAGGTCGAGCGACTGGGCGAGGCGGCGCGGAATTTTGTCGCCGAACGTTTCGCCTGGACGGTCGCCGACCGGCGCATCGAAGCGCTCTACCAACAGCTCGTCGCGGCCTGATCGTGGGCGAAACGCCAGACACGTCAGGCACCCCTGACGGCCCGGTGCGGGTGCTCTTCGACGGTTACTACCTGGACTCCAAGCGCGGCATGGGACGCTATGTCCGCGAGGTCGTGGACGCCCTGGCCAGATACGCGCCGGACGTGGCGCTGGAGGTGCTGGTCCCGCGCGGGACGCGCTTTCGGCTTCACGAGGACAAGATCAGATACCGCCTCGCGCCCGCCCTGCCGTTCCCGGTTTGGGAGCAGGTCGTCGTCCCGGCGGCGGCCGCCCTGATGCGGGCGGAGGTGGTTCATTCCCCCTACAACACCTTTCCCCTGCTCCACGCGGGCCGGCGTTCGCAGGTCATCACCGTGCACGACCTGATGTATCTGAACCCCGACTTCCGAACGATGAGCGCGCGGCAGGATATCGGGCGGCTCTATCGGTCGGCCATCGTCGGGCGGCTGAAGCGGACGCGAGTGGCCGCGACCACCTTGACGGAAACCGTCGCCGGAGAAATCCGCGAAGCCTTCGGCAGGGCGGCGGAAATTCACCGCACCCCGATCGATTTCTTCGTCTCCGGCGCCCGCGAGCGGTTCGAGGGCGCGCCGGCGCGGTTCGCGCTGCATGTCGGCGGCGCGGTGCCGCACAAGAACACCGCGCGGACGGTTCGGGCGTTCCGGGCGGCGGCGATTCCGGGCTGCAAGCTTCTGGTCCTGGGCATCGCCAAGGATCACGCCCTGGCCAAGGAATTTTCGGGCGGAGAGGTGATCTTCCCGGGCTGGATCTCCGACGGCGAGCTGCTCGATCTGTACGACCGCGCGGAAGCTGTGATCTTTCCCAGCCTGATGGAGGGGTATGGCCTGCCGACGCTGGAAGGCATGGCCTGCGGCTGCGTCGTGGTCACCTCCGACCGCGATCCGATGCGCGAGCTGGCCGGCGGCGCCGCGATCCTCGTCGATCCCCTGGACGAAACGGCGTTGGCGGCGGCCATCCGCGCCGCTATCGAAGACCCCGAAACGCGCGCGGCCTATTTGGAGCGCGGCAAGGCGCGTGTCGCGGCGTTCGGCGGCGAGGGCCTCGCCCGCGCCCTGGCCGGCGTCTATCGAACGAGGCGAAAGACCTGAATGAGTCGTAGAATCGCGCTGATCACCGGCGTCGCCGGACAGGACGGCGCCTATCTTTCCCGCCTCCTGCTGGAGAAGGGCTACGAGGTGCATGGCGTGAAGCGCCGCGCCTCGTCGTTCAACACCAGCCGCCTGGACGGCATCGCCGATGAGATGCCCGAGCACGCCGATCGCCTTCATCTGCACTATGGCGACATGACCGACAACTCTAGCCTGCTGCGCATCGTCGCCGAGACTGATCCGACCGAGATCTACAACCTCGCCGCCCAGAGCCACGTGCACGTCAGCTTCGAGACCCCGGAATACACCGGCAACGCCGATGCGCTGGGAACCCTGCGCATGCTGGAGGCGATCAAGACGCTTGGGAAACAGAACAGCTGCCGCTTCTACCAAGCCTCCACCTCCGAGCTCTACGGCAAGGTCCAGGAGGTGCCGCAGCGCGAAACCACGCCCTTCTATCCGCGCAGCCCCTATGGCGTGGCCAAGCTCTACGCCTATTGGATCACGGTGAACTATCGCGAGGCCTATGGCCTGCATGCCTCCAACGGCATCCTGTTCAACCATGAGAGCGCCATGCGCGGGCCGACCTTCGTCACCCGCAAGATCACCCGCGCGGTGGGCCGGATCGCCCGGGGCGAGCAGGAGTCCTTGAGCCTCGGCAACCTCGACGCCCAGCGTGACTGGGGCCACGCCCGCGACTATGTGCGCGGCATGTGGCTGATGATGCAGCAGGAGCAGCCGGACGACTATGTCCTGGCCACCGGCGAGATGCATTCGGTGCGCGAGTTCGTCGAGCTGGCCTTCTCCCACGTCGGAGTCGCCATCGTCTGGGACGGCGCGGGCTTACAGGAACGCGGCATCGACAAGGCCAGCGGCAAGACCCGCGTGACCATCGACGAGCTCTATTTCAGGCCGACCGAGGTGGAGCAGCTGCTGGGCGATCCGACCAAGGCGCGCGAAAAGCTGGGCTGGAGCCATGAGGTCAGCTTCACCGATCTCGTCGCCGAGATGGTGGCCGCCGACCGCCAAGCGCACACGACCGAGGTTCCCTGACCATGTCCAGGCCGATGAAAAGCGTTCGCATCACGGCTTGCCGGATCTGCGGCTCGGCGCGGCTGGAAACGGTGCTCGATGTGGGGAAGCTGGTCTCCTGCGGCTTCTTCCCCGCGCGCGTCGAGGAGGAGCCCGAACCGACCCCGCTGGCCCTGCTCCGCTGCGCCGACTGCGCCCTGGTCCAGCTCGCCGACGACTACGAGCAGGACGAGCTCTTCGGCCAGGACTACGGCTATCGCTCGGCCCTCAACGCGGCAATGGCCCGACATCTGGGGACACTGGTCGAGCTGGTTCGCTCCTCCGTCGACCTGCGTGCCGGCGACACCGTGGTCGATATCGGCAGCAACGATTCCACCCTGCTGCGGCACTATGGTGAGACGCCGGCGCTGCGCCGGATCGGGGTGGATCCGACGATCAAGCGCTTCGCGCAATACTATCCGGCGGACGTGATCCAGGCCGCGGCGTTTTTCACCGGCGAGGTCGTTCCCCTGATCGGCGCCGGCCGGGCCAAGGCGGTGACGAGCATATCGATGTTCTACGACCTGCCCAACCCGTCGAGCTTCGTCGCGGCGATCGCGCAGATCCTGGCGCCCGACGGCGTCTGGCTGCTGGAGCAGAGTTATCTGCCTCGGATGATCGAACAGACCGCCTTCGACACCGTCTGCCACGAGCATCTGGAATACTACGCCCTCGCGCCGATCGTGAGGGTGGCGGAAGCCCATGGGCTTCATGTCGCCGACGTGCGCTTCAACGACGTCAACGGCGGCAGTTTCCAACTCGTCGTCCGACGCGAGAAGAGCCCCGGCGAGCCGCGCTCGGCGAAGGTGGTCGCGGTGCTGGCGCGCGAGGCGGCCGATGGCTACGGCGGCCTCGAACCCTTCGATCGCCTGCGCGCCCAGGTGGACGAGATCCGCGCCCGCTGCGCCGCCTTCTTCGCCGAAACCGCCAAGGCCGGAAAGGTCGTCCACGGCTACGCCGCCTCGACCAAGGGCAACACCCTGCTTCAGGCCTTCGGCATCGGCCCGGACCAACTGGCCGCCATAGCCGACGTCAACGAGGAGAAGTGGGGCAAGATCACGCCCGGCTCGCACATCCCGATTATCTCGGAGGCGGACTCCCGCGCCGCGAAACCCGACTACTATTTCGCCCTGGCCTGGCACTTCCGCGACGCCTTCATCGCACGGGAGGCGGCGTTTCTGAAGGCGGGGGGAAAGATCGTGTTTCCGCTACCGAGGTTTGAAATCGTGGGTGGCTGAGGGGCGCCTCCCAAGCGCCCAGCCAGACGACTCTCCGTCGCTCATGGCCGTGACTTCATAGTGAAACAGCCGCGGCCTGACCGCTCATAATTTAAGCCGTACGGCATCGGGAAGCGCGCCGGTGAAAGGGCTAAAGATATTGGGTCGATCGATCGTTGCCGCTCGATTGTCGATGACAGCGAAGCGGGAGGGTTTCTGCGTACGAGACTACGCCCGCTACCGCACCGCCCTGATCCGCGCGCGGGATGCATCGACCATCTCGCCGACCAGGGCCGCGAACGTGAGCGTTGGCCGCCAGCCGGTGATTGCCCACAGTTTCGACGCGTCGCCGACGATGGCGATCCTCGCTCGCTCGGCTGACTCCGGCGCGAGCGAACTCACGTGATCCCGCCAACCCAACCCCACATGCCCGAAGGCCGCCTGCGCCATGTCCGCGACCGTCCGCTTCACCCCGCTCGCCACGATGAAGTCGTCCGGCGCTTCCGCGTCCAGCATCGCGGCCATGGCGCGGACGTAGTCTTCGGCGGCGCCCCAGTCGGCGGTGGCCCAGAGATCGCGCAGGACGAGGGGTTCGGGGCGGCCCTCGGCGGCCAGCGCGGCGGCGAAGGCGATCTTCTGGCTGACGAAGTCGGGGGAGCGCAGGGGGGATTCGTGGTTGTAGAAGATCGCCGCCGAGACGAAGACGTCGTGAGCGCGGCGGAACAGGCGGCAGGCTTCGATCGCCGCCAGCTTTGAGACGCCGTAGGCGTTGAGCGGGCGCATCGGGGTCGCCTCGGTCTGCGGTTCGTGGTCCGGCGCGCCGAAGACAAGGGACGAGGCGGCGTAGGCAAAGCGGCGGGGGCGCGCGCCTCGGGCGATGGCGACAAGGACGTTGGCCGCGCCGGTGAAATTGATCGCCATGCTCTTTTCGAAGGTGACGATAGGGTCTTCCACATCCCGTCGTTCGGTGGAGGCGTGGTGCGCGGCGAGGTAGAAGATGCGGTCGGGATCGAGCCGGCCGATCAGGGCGGCCAACGCGTGGCCGTCGGTGAGATCGAGGGTCGGCTCCAGCGCGCCGTCGTCGCGCAGGAGACCGTCGCGATCGAGACCGTCGACGCGCCAACCCTCCGCCACGAGATGGTCCGTCAGCAGGCGGCCGTCCTGTCCGGCGGAGCCGATGATCAGCGCCCTCATGGCTGGACCAGCGCCCGCCGCGCGCGCCACATCGCCCGCGCCTCGCCCCAGGGCAGGACGATCAGGCCGTAGATCGTCGCCGCCACCGCCAGCTTGACCAAAGGCGCCCCCTCCATCACCGGCGTCAGCAGAAAGGCGACCGCAACAAGAATGGCGGCAAGCGGCCTGATCCACGCCCGCCAAAAACTCTCGCCCAGGTCGCGCCGGAACGGCCGCATCATCGTGAGGAGGATCGCCAGTTCCATGCAGGGCAGGATCGCGGCGACGCCGTTCAGGCCGAAGAGAGCGCCGGCCGCGGCGCCGCCGGCCACGGCCACCACCATCGCCGTCAGTATCGCGCGGAGATAGTCCCGGTCACCACCCCGGGCTAGGCGCGACATGGCGTAGGCGTTGTTGGCGAAGCTGATCAAGATCGCCGCCCCCGCCGCGCGCACGGCGAAAGCGGCGCCCTGATAGGCGTCGCCGAAAAGCTGGTGGATGACCAGGTGGGGGGCGCCGATCATCAACGACGCCGGCCCGCCGCCGACCGCCAGGGCGAGGGCCAGCCAGGTCTGGATCTCGCGTCGGTTCGCCGCCTCGTCGGCTCCGGCGCGGGCGGCGACGCGGGGGAAGAAGATCGTCGAAAGCATCGCCGCCGCCGTCAGGAAAGTCAGATAGGTCCGCGCCGCCACCCCGTAGAGCGCGCTCGTCGCGTCGCCGCCGAAGAGGTGGGTCAGGATCAATCCGGCGTTCTGACTGACCACGCCGCAGACCGAAAAGCCGAGGAAGACCGAGGCCTTGGCCAACGCGCGAAACTCGGCGCGCCAATCTGCTGTAAGTGTCTGGGCCGCGTGATGGCGCCAGAGGTTGGCGATGATGAACAGCGACCCGGCGACCTGGCCCGCCGCGAGCAGGGCGGCCGGCGCGAGGGCTTGGGCGGGGCCATGGACGACCACGAGCACCAGGATCAGGCCGCATCCCGTCGCGATCACCTGGTTGAGCGCCAGGAGGTCAAGGCGCTGGAGACCCTGGACGACCCACTGCGTGCCGAACGCGGCCGCGAGGAAACCCAGATTACACACCGTCAGCATCGCCGCCGTCTCGCGCGGTAGAAGGAACCGATAGGCGACAGCGAGAACCGCGAAAAGCACGGCGCCGGCCGCGAGCTGAACACCGTTGACGAGAAGCACGGTGCGGCCGACCGCGCCGTGATCCCTGGCGATCACCCGGGCGCCCCAGACATTGAGGTTCGGCCCGATGAAGGCCCCGAGCACCACCGCCACCGACAGTCCGAAGCTGAAGAGCCCGAAGGCTTTCGAGCCCAGACGATGGGCCAGGATCGCCAGGGTGGCGAAGTTCATCAGCCAGCCGGCCCCGCCCGCCCCACCGACCAGAACCATGGCGCGCAGATTGCGGACTGAGGCGACGGCGTCAGTCAATCAAGTCTCCCAGGGCGGTGGCGGGGACCAGATAGTCGCGATCCTTGGCGATGACGACGTACGCCGGGTCGATCAGCGAACGGCCGTAGAGGCTGCGATAGAGCCTTGGCGCGGCCACGCTCACGGGGGCGAAGATCCCGGACGGCGCCCTGATCATGCGAACCTTCCCGCCCACGCGCGTGGAAACCGCGTCCGCCAGCAAAACCAGGGAGAACGCCCATGGGTCGGCGGCGAACCGGATGCCGCCCGCGCGCCGGTCGATGACATCGACCACGGCCAGAGCGAGATGCCGACTGTGCAGGGTCGAACGCGGACCATCCGCGCGCGGCGCCGCGAAGATGCGGGTGCTCGCCAACAGACGCGCCAGGTCTTTCAGCTTGCCGTCCAGCCCGGGTCCATAAATGGCCGGGACTCTGACAACCGCGACGGTGAAACCGCCATCGGCCAGGGCGATCAGCGCCTCGTCGCCCTGCAGCTTGGTCCGGCCATAGAGCGAGGACGGCGCAGTCGGCGTGTCCGGCTCGACGTCCTTGGCGTCGCCGTAGACCGAGAGGCTGCTCAGATGAACGAACATCGCCGCCCCCGCCGCCTTGGCGCGCCGCGCGGCGGCGAGCGGAACCTCGACGTTGAGCCGGTGGGAAAGCGCGCGGTCGCGGCCTGAAACCTGGCCGACAAAATTCACGACGATGTCGACGCCGTCCATCGCGACATCGCCATAATCCTCGCCGATCCGCGCCGTCTCGCCCGGCAGGAGCGGGATCGGGCGTCGCGAGGCCGCGATCACCCCATGGCGCGCTTCGGCCGACAGAAGTTCGCGCAGCGCCATCGCGGGACCCGCGCCGGCGCCCAGGATCAACAGGCTCGGCAGCGGATCAGACACCGGGATCCGGCGCCGCCCGCACGCGATCGCCGAAGCCCGAACCCGCCACCGTTGCGAGAAGCAGCCGCAGGTACTGACCCGGATCGTCGTCGCGATAGGTCGCGTCGATAGCCGCGAGCCGCGCCGGTTCCGACATGTCGACCCCGCCGGCCTGGCCCGGCCCGGTGATCCCCGGCCTCAGTGCGAAGACGGCGTGTTCGCGGCGCCGGGCGATCAGTTCGGCCTGTTGCGGCAGGCAGGGGCGCGGGCCGACGAGGCTCATCTCGCCCTTGATGACGTTCCACAGCTGCGGCAGTTCATCGACCTTGATCCGGCGCAGGACCGAACCCAGCCGCGTCACCGCCGCCGCCGATACCTCGTGCGTCGCCGCCGCGACCGTGCCCTTGCGCATCGTGCGCAGCTTGAAGCAGGTGAAGGGCTGCTCGTCTCGGCCGACCCTGGTCTGGGCGAAGATCGCCGGCCCCTCAGACTCCAGACGGATCGCCAGGCCCGCGATGGCGACGATCGGCGCCGTGGCGATCAAGCCGCCCAGGGCCAAGCCCAGATCCAGGGCGCGAAGGGCGGCGCGTCGGATCGGGGAAGGTTTCGAAGAACTCAAACGACCCGCCAATTTTATTATCTGTCCCAAATCCCGGCGCTCGATTTTAAGCGCCGTCCGCGGCCCACGGGTTATAGACTGAATTTCAAGCGCGAACGCCGCGAACTTCCATCGAGGACGATCCCGAATGACCGCCGATCCGCTCGACCCGGCGGGGAACTCGCAATTGCCCGCTATCGCCCCCGTGATCATGTCCGGCGGCGCGGGGACCAGGCTCTGGCCGCTGTCGACCGAGGACTCGCCCAAGCAATTCCACCCCCTCACTTCCGACCGCACCATGATTCAAGAGACCGCGTTGCGCGCCAGAGCGGGCGGCGGGCTCGATTTCGCCGCGCCGATCGTGATTTGCAACCGCCTGCATGTCCGCGAGGTTCGAGCCCAGCTCTCGGCGGTGGGGATCGAACCCAGCCTGATCGTCGCCGAACCCTTCGGCCGCAATACCGCCGTGGTGGCAGCCATCGCCGCGCGATTGGTCGCGGAGCGTGCGCCCAGTCGTCTGGTGCTGCTCCAGCCGGCCGACCACCTGATCGCGGACGCAGCCGGCTTTGTCGCCGCCGTCGCAAGGGGCGCCAGCGCGCACGGTCGCATCGTGACCTTCGGCATCGAGCCCACCGAACCCCACGAGGGCTATGGCTACATCCAGCGCGCGGAAATGATCGGCGGCGGCGTCTACGGTGTCGTGCGTTTCGTGGAGAAGCCGACCCGCACCGTGGCTCAGGCCTACCTTTCCGACGGCGGCTATTATTGGAATGGCGGCATTTTTCTCTTCGCGCCCGACGTGATGAGACGGGAATTTGACCGCTATCGTCCCGATGTCGGCGACGCCGCGGAAGCCGCCCTCGCCGACGCCCGGCTCGTCGACGGCGTGCTGGAGCTGGCCGATGAAAGCTTCGCGCGCGCGCCGTCGGTCTCGCTCGACGTGGCGGTGATGGAGCGCACGCGCCTCGCCGCCGTGGTTCCCTGCGATATGGGTTGGGCGGATATCGGCTCCTGGACCGAACTCTGGCGGCTGGGCGCGCACGACGAAAGCCGCAACCGTTTGTTTGGCGACGTGGTCGCGTTGGAGACGGTCAATTCCCTGGTGTGGTCGGACGGGCCCGCGGTGGGGGTGATCGGCCTGGACGACGTCGTCGTCGTGGCGGCCCATGGCGCGGTGCTGGTGGCGTCGAAGTCGCATGCCCAGGCCGTGCGCGGGATCGCCGAGCGGCTCGCCGCCCGGGGACGAACCTGAGGAGGGTTCCGGAGCCACGCTGAAGACGGCGCGATTTACCGTCTGTTTCCTCGGTGATCTTCGCGGTGGTGATTTCGGCCCTCGCGGCGGGCGGCGCCCGCCGAGGAACGCTTTGGAGCATCGTGGCCCGGGCCACTCGCCACAACATCGATAAAGGTGTACGAGCGGGGATCGGCGGACACTTGTGGGACTTGGTCTCGACGCGCCATCCGAACGCCCCTTCAAACCGCGAAGACCTTCGCGAGCCATCTGTTCAGAGGCGAGATGATTGATCTGCACTGTCATCTTCTGCCTGGCATCGACGACGGCGCCCCCGATCTCGACACGGCCCTGGCGATGGCGCGGATCGCGGCCGATGACGGCATCGAGATCGTCGCCTGCACCCCACACATCCATCCGGGCGTCTATGACAACGCCGGCGCCGGCATCAAGGCGGCTATCGCCACGCTACAGGCGGAACTGGATCGCGCGGGGATCGTCCTGCGCCTGGTCTGCGGAGCCGACGCCCATATCGACGGCGCTCTGGTTGACGGCCTGCGTTCGGGCCGCGTGGCGAGCCTGAACGACACCCGCTATTTCCTCTTCGAACCGCCGCACCACGTCGCGCCGCCCCGGATGGAGGATCTGGTCTTCGATATCATGGCCGCGGGCTATTGGCCGGTTCTGACGCATCCCGAGCGGTTGACCTGGATCGAAGACCACTATGACACCATCGTGCGTCTCGCCGCGCGCGGCGTGCTGATGCAGATCACGGCGGGTTCGGTGGAAGGCCGCTTCGGCAAACGGCCGAGCTATTGGGCCGAACGCATGCTCGATGAAGGGCTGGTCCACATTCTGGCGACCGACGCGCACAATCTGCGCAACCGGCCTCCCGTGCTATCCGCGGGGCGCGATCTTGTCGCCAATCGCCTGGGCGAGGACGAAGCGATCGCCATGGTCTTGCACCGCCCCCGCGCCATCGTCGAAGGCCGGCCGCCGGAACCGGTCAGGGAGCGCGTCCAGCCCCCATCCAAACATGGCCGCCGCGCGCGTCAGTCGCTCCTCAGCCGCCTTGGTTTGTCATGATTGCTCGAAGGATCAGGAAAATGTCGAAGCGTTCGATCGGTTGGGGCGCCGCGTTCGCGCTCGTCGCCATCGCGGCCTCGGGGACACTGCCCGCCCAAACGACAGGGGCCCAGACGACGGGGGCCCAGATGACAGGCGCCCAGACGACCAGAGCCCAAACGCGGGGGGCCTCCGCCGCCACGACGCTCGCCGAGGCGGGACAGGCCGAGCTGGTCCAGCCGTTCGACACTCTGGAGGTCAGCGTTCTCCAGCTGGAATCGCTGAACCGAGCGGTCGAGGTGAATTCCGTGGGCGTGATCTCCCTGCCTCTGGCCGGCGATTTCCTGGTTTCGGGGCGCACCACCGCCCAGGTCGCCAAGGATATCGCCAACCGGCTGGGCGAGCACGATCTGCAGAACCCCCAGGTCACGGTGACGCTGAAGGACGCCTCGCAGAACACGGTGTCGCTGAAGGACACTGCCAGGCGCGGCTTCACCGTGGAGGGGTCGGTCGCGCAACCGGGAGTCTACGCCATCTATGGACCCACCACCCTGCTTCAGGGTCTGGCGATGGCCAAGGGCATCGATCAATACGCCAATGAGAAGAAGGTCACCGTCTTTCGCCCGATCGAAGGGGTGAATCGCAGCTACCTGTTCAATCTGAACGATATCCGGGATGGAAAAATTCCGGACCCGGAAATCTATCCCAAGGACACGATCGTCGTGGCGACCTCCAAAACGCGCCGCTTCGTGCGCGATTTCGCGCCGCTGACCCCCCTCGTCTATCTGGTGCCGAAGCTTTAGACCGGCTCGAGACGGGCATTTTCGCTTTGGCGTGTCGCAACAGTACAAGGCTATTCGATTGAACCAGAACGCCAGCCCGCGATTGATGGCCCTCGGCTCCGGTGGCCGTGATCTCGCGCCGTTCGGCGACGAACTGGACTGGCGCCACGAGCCGGAGGCGCGTCTGGGTTCCCAGATCCTCGCCCTGCTCCGTATCGCCGCGAAGTGGAAGTGGCTCATCATCGGCGCCACCCTCGCGGGCCTTCTGGCGGGTCTGGTCACAACCTTGCTGACCACGCCGGTCTATCGCAGCGGCGCCACCCTGCAGATCGAAAGGGAAGCGCCGAAAATCGTCAACGTGCAGGGCATGGAGCCCTCGTCCGCGCCGCAGGACGCCGAGTTCTTCCAGACGCAATACGGCCTGTTGAAGAGTCGGTCCCTTGCCGAGCGGGTGGTCAAGAGACTGGGTCTCGAGGACGAGAAGGCCTTCCTCGGCAGGAATGCGCGCGCCATCAAGGCCCCGGCGGGCGCGGCCGCCGCGTCGCCGGAGGCGATCCGCGCCGCCCGGATAGACGCCGCGACGGACAAATTGAGCGACGACCTGCATATCGAGCCGGTGCGCGCGTCGAAGCTGGTCATGGTCGACTACGACGATCCTGATCCGGCCATGGCGGCCAGGATTGCCAACGCAGTCAGCGCCGATTTCATCCAGGCGAACCTAGAGCGACGCTACGAGGCCTCCGCCTATGCGCGAAGCTTTCTCGAATCGCGGATCGCGCAGGTCCGTCAAAAGCTCGAGGACTCCGAGCGTGAACTGGCCGCCTACGCCACCAGCCAGCAGATCATCAACGTCGGCACCGTCGGCGCGACCAAGGAGGATCCCACCGGAAACGGCGGCCAGTCGCTCACCGCGTCGGACCTCGACGCCACCAACCGCGCCCTTGCGGAGGCGCAACAGACCCGCATCCTGGCCGAACAGCGCTGGCGCCAGGCCCAGGCGACGCGCGGACTTGGCCTGCCCGAGCTTCAGGCCAGCAAGACAATGGACACCCTGCGCGAGCAGAAGGCTTCGCTTCAGGCCGACTACCAGGAGAAGCTGAAGACTTTCAAACCCGAATATTCCGCCATGGTCCAATTGAAGGCCAAGATCGACGAGATCGATCGAGAGATCTCGGAGAACACCGGGTCGGTCAAGGATTCGCTCCGCTCACAATACTTGGTGGCGCTGAACAACGAGAACGCGCTCGCGGCCAAGGTTCGCGCGCTGAAGGCCGATTTTCTTGATTTGCAGAACCGCAGCATTCGCTACAACATCATCCGCCGCGACGTGGACACCAGCCGCAGCTTCTACGAAGGGTTGCTGGAGCGCGAAAAGGAAGTCGCTGTCGCCGGCGTCGGCACCAACAACGTCTCCATCGTCGACCCCGCTCGGATCGCCAAACATCCGATCAAGCCGCGCCCGGTGTTGAACCTGGCCCTCGCCGGCGGTCTGGGGATGCTCCTGGGCCTGGCGCTCGCCTTCGGCCTCGACCAGCTCGATCACTCCATCAAGACGCCAAGCGATGTCGAGGCCAAGCTGCGTCTTCCGCTTCTGGGCGCCATCCCCTTCGTCAAGGGGTCCAGCGGTCCGCTGAAGGTGATGACCGATCCCAGATCCGCCATCGCGGAAGCCTATATATCGGCGCGCACCGCCCTGCTGCTGTCCACGCCCGAGAGCCTGCCCTCACCGCTGCTGATCACCAGCGCGCAGCCTTCCGAGGGCAAGTCCACCACCGCCTCGGCGCTGGCGAGCAGTCTGGCGGCGATCGGCCGCAGAGTGCTCCTCATCGACGCGGACCTGCGCAATCCCTCGCTGCACAAGATTTTCGACATCGCCAACACCTCGGGGCTCAGCAACATCCTGGCGGGTCTCTCCAACCTGGAGCAGGAGACGCGCGAGACCAGCTCGGCCAATCTGTCGCTGCTGACGGGCGGACCCACGCCGCCCAATCCCGCCGAATTGCTGACGAGCGCGCGCCTTCGCGACTTCCTGCGGCAAGCGGGCGAGGCTTATGACGCGGTGATAATGGACGGACCGCCGATCCTGGGCCTCGCCGACGCGCCGCTGCTGGCCACGGCGGCGGCTGGAACCATCGTCGTGATCGAGGCCGGGGTCACGGGTCATCAGCTGGCCCTGACGGCGCTGCGGCGGATCGAAAGCGGCGGCGCGCGAGTCCTCGGCGTCGTGCTGACCAAATTCGGCGGCTCGGGCTTCGGCGAGAACTACGGCTACTCCTACAATTATGGCGGGGCCGAACAGGCCGGCGGCGCGAAGCTGCTCGGCGTTTCCGTCGGAAAGCTGTTCCGCAAGATGTGAACCGATGCCAAGAAGAGCTATGGGGCCTCTCACAGCGCGGCGCGAGCAGTGGCGGAGCGTAACCGTCATCGTCGCGATGACGGTAGTGGGCTTGGTCCTCGCGACCGAAATCGCGCGCCGCGCAATCGCCCATCGCTTCGAGGACGATCGCCCGGCGGCAGCCTTGAAGTGGGACGCCAATGACCCCGCCGCGCTGGTCGCCCGGGCGAACGCGCTTATTGGCCCCATGCTTTCCGGCGCCGCCCGCGGACCAACCCCGGGCGACGACGTCCAAGGCGCCAGCCCCCTTGCCCGCCAGGCCCTCGCCGGCGCGCCGCTGGGCGGCGAGGCCTTGCGAGACCTATCCATATTGGCGAGGGCGCGGGGCCACGAGACGACGGCTGACGCGCTGCTGAAACGTTCGGCCAGGTTCGGCTATCGCGACACGGCGACCCAGGCGATGCTCCTGCAGTCGGCGCTCAAGAACAACGACTTCCCGGGCGCCATGTTGCGGATGGACGCGATCTTGCGGGTCCAGCCGACCTTCAAGACGTCTCTTTTTCCCTTGATGGGCGCGATCCTCAATCAGCCGGGAGGCGCGCAGGCGATCGCGTCGACCCTCGCGCCGCATCCGGCCTGGCGTAGCGACGCGTTGGCCGCCCTGGCGGATCGAGAGGCCGACACCGCGCCGGTCATCCGGCTCTCCGCTGAGCTTCAACGTCGCGGTTCTCCAGCGAACGCGTCAGAACAGGAGGTCTTTCTCACCCGCCTCGTCAGGGACGAGCAATTCGCGCCGGCCTTGGCGATGTGGCGCGCAAGCCTGGGCGCGGGCGCTGCGCCGGAGCTCGCGCCGTATGACGAGGCCTTCAGAGGGCTACCCGGATCTCCACCCTTCAACTGGCGACTGAACCACGAGCCGGGCGTGGTGGCGGAACTCTCCGGAGGCGCGCTCCACATCGAATATTCTTCGAGGGCCTCGGTCACTCTGGCGCGGCAGCTCGTCGTTCTGGGGCCGGGGCAGCATCGTCTGACAGGGGTCTACGCGATCGACGAAGGCGCCTCCGGCGCGGCGCTGAACTGGTCCATTCAATGCGCCACGCCGACCGGTGCGGTGCTCGCGCAGACGAGACAACCCGCCCAGGCCCAACGAGACTGGTCGCCAATTGCGGCGGGGTTCAACGTCCCCGCCGACTGCCCGGCGCAATGGTTGGCTTTGACGGGGATCGCCGGCGACGGTTTCGGCGACGTCGCGGCGCGCTTCGGGCATCTCGGCATTTCCGCGGCGACCGCGGCGCAGCCCGCCTCCGGCGCAGCCCGTTCACGCGCTCCTTCCTGATCGGACAACTCTCGAAATGGCGTCCCGTAGAGGACTCGAACCTCTGACCCCCGGTTTAGGAAACCGATGCTCTGTCCGGCTGAGCTAACGGGACTTGGCCGGGGCGTGTCATACGTCGACAGAGGGGTTTCGACAACGCGGGAGCGCGACGGGGTGCGGGTGTTTCGGTCGCTTTACGTCCAGGTTCTGATCGGGATCGCCCTGGGCATCGCGGTCGGGGTTGTCTCTCCCGCGTTCGGCGTGGCGCTGAAGCCGCTGGGCGACGCCTTCGTCAAGCTGATCAAGATGCTGATCACACCGATCATCTTCTTCACCGTGGCGGGCGGCGTTGCGAAGATGAGCGACGTGCGCGGGGTGGGCCGGGTCGGCGGCAAGGCGTTGATCTATTTCGAGGCGGTCTCCACCCTGGCCCTGCTGGCGGGCCTCGCCGTGGCCCTGATCGTCAAACCAGGGGCCGGATTTCATGTCAACCGCGCCACCTTGGACGCCGGAGCGGTCACGCAATACCTCGCTCAGGCGCGCAAGATGGGGTCGTTTTCGGATTATCTGCTCCATCTGATCCCGGACACCTATCTTTCGGCCTTTTCCACGGGAGAAGCCCTGCAGGTCCTCCTCCTCGCGCTCTTGACGGGTTTTGCCATGGCGGCGGTGGAGCGTCGCGGCGTTGCGGTGGCCGGGGCGCTCGACAAGGTGTCCCAGGTCTTTTTCGCCATCGTGCGGATCGTCGTGCGCGCCGCGCCGGTGGGCGCCTTCGGCGCGATGGCCTTCACGATCGGGCAGTACGGTCTGGCGTCTCTGCTGAAACTGGGGATCCTCGTCGTCTGCGTCTACGCAACCTCGATCCTTTTTGTGAGCGTCGTTCTGGGCGCGATCGCCTGGGCGACGGGATTCTCCCTGTGGCGCTTCCTCGTCTATATCCGCGAAGAACTGTTGATCGTACTCGGCGCGTCGTCGTCGGAGGCGGTGCTCCCACAGTTGATGACCAAGCTCGAGCGGCTGGGTGCGCCACGCCAGGTCGTCGGGCTGGTGGTTCCCGCCGGCTATTCGTTCAATCTGGACGGCACGAACATCTACATGACCCTGGCGACGCTTTTCCTCGCCCAGGCCACCGACACTCCATTGAGCGCCGGACAGATCGGCGTGATCCTCCTGACCGCGATGTTGACGTCCAAGGGCGCGGCGGGGGTGACGGGGGGCGGCTTCATCGTTCTGGCCCTGACCCTCGGCGCCGTGGGGACGATCCCGGTGGCGGCCATCGCCCTGATCCTCGGGGTCGACCGCTTCATGAGCGAGTGCCGCGCCCTGACCAATGTCATTGGCAACGGCGTGGCCAGCCTCGTCGTCGCGCGGTGGGAGGGAACCCTCGATCGCGCGACCCTGACGGCCGAGCTGCGTTCAGGCGGCGCCGGCCACGCCGTAGTAGCGCCGCAGCCGCCAGACCAGGATCGCCTTCCCGGGGAGAGCGAGAAGGATCGGGACCGAGAGCGGCAGGCCGGCTGACGTGAGGCCGGCGGCCGCCAGGCTGGCGAGGCCGCAACCGATGTCCCAGCCGCCCTCCGAGGCGATGTGAAAGCGCAGGGGGCAGGGCGAGGCCTTCGACAAATTATAGGCCGGAGTCATCATCACCGGAACGATGGTGGCCGCCACGATGGCCCCCGGCGCGTTGGCCAGCACCGCCAACCACGGAGACCCTACGCTGACCGCCCGGACGGCCACCACCGCCGCCGCGAAGGCGTAGGCGGGCAGGACCGATCGCCGACCGTGACCCTGATCGATGTGCCGACCGAGCAGCATGCCGGCAAGCGCGCCGGTCAAGGCCGCAAGCGCCATCGCCCCGCCGTAGGCCGCGAAGCTCTGTTTCACCGAGACGAAGAGGGCGACCTGCCAGACGTAGTAGAAGCATGCGCCCAGCCAGCCATCGAGGGCGAAAAGCAGGATGCCCGGCCGGGCGGCGCGAAAGGCGCCGGGCGCGGTGGGCGCCACGGCCACATCCGGCGCCCCGACAACAGGAACAGCGGCGCAGGCCTGAACGACGGCGACCGCCGCGAAGGTCCACGCCGGGCCGAAAGTCACCAAGGACCATGCCGCCAGCAGCGGCGCGACAATTCCGATACCGGCGGTCACCGCCTCGCGGAAGCCGACCTGATGGCCGCGATGTTCCGCGTCGCCGAGGGCGGCGAAAAAGGCGTGATAGGCGGGCCAATACAGCACCTCGCCTATCGACGAGACGATGCAGAACAGCGCCAGCGAAAGGCCCAGGCCATGAACACGGGCGATGAGCAGATATGGAACAGCGAGCGCCAGGGAACCGGCGATCAGCAGGGCCTTCAATCCGATATGGATCGCCACCGGGACGACGAGGGGACGTAGCACGAAGCGTCCCGCCAGGATCGCGGCGAAGGCGAGGAAGGCCTGCGGAACCGACAGACCCGCGCGAAGGAGAAAGACCAGAAGGAAGACCCCGCCGCTCGCCGTGGCGAAGGCCTGCGCCGCATAATGGGCGTTGAGGCGATTGATCGCGGCGTTGCCGAGAAAGGCCATGGCGCCGCCGTCGCTCGGCTCAGGTCGCCGAGAGCTCCCGCAGGATCGCGTTCGCGATGGTCAGTTTGGCGAAGGTCCAGCCGCCAGGGGCCTTCTCGATCTCCTCGATCGCCGCCTTGGCCTTGCGCGCGGCTTCCGCGTGAACCGCCGACCAAGACGCCACGGCGACGACGTCGCGTTCGGGTTGATCGGCGCCGTGCGCTTCGCCCGCGTGGGTCATCACCGCGCCGGCCAGGGCGGCCTGTTCGCCCAGCATGTCCTCGATCAAGCGCCGCATGGCCAGACGCTCATAGGAATCGCCGCCGGCTTTTGACCCCGCGGCGGCGCGCAGGCGGTCGAAGCCGAAGACGCCGCCCACGCGGTGATAAACGAAAGCGGCGTTCGCCACCGGCCAGGCTCGAGCGGTCGCCAAATCGGTCAGGGTTGGCGTGATCGTCAGCGGGCGCATCAAGGCGATGGCGTGGGCGAGGTCCTTTGGCGCGCCCAGCTTAGTCCATCCCGTTGCTCGGCGCACCGCAGCGCGGCGCTCGAACGGCGAGAGCGCGGCCGGCGCAAGCTTGCGCACCGCCTCCACCGCCGGACCGTAGGCGTCGGTGAGGGCGCGGATGGTCATCTTCTCGCGCATCGCCCGGCGGGCGAGCCAAAAGGTCTGCCCGCGCAGGACGGTGGCGAGTTCGACAAAGAGCGCGGTCTGCGCCTCGGCCGGGACCTTGCCGTCCAGTCGTTCCACCCCGCGCCAGCTCTCGTCAAAGCGCAGCACCTGTCGCGCGGCCTCGAACGCGGCCACGAGGGCGCGGGTGTCGCAAGCCGCCGCGGTGCGCAGGCGGTCGGGAAAGGTCGGTCCGCAGAGATTGACCACGGCGTTGCCGACCACGGTGGCGACGATCTCGCGGCGAAGGGGATGATTGTTCATCTCCGCCTTGAAGCGTCCCAGGGCCTTGGGGAAATAGTCCCGCAATGTCGTCGCGAGGGCGGAATCGTCCGGGCCGGAAGAGCCGATGATATCATCGAAGAGTTCGATCTTGCCGTAAGCGAGCAGGACCGACAGTTCGGGACGGGTCAGTCCGCGCCCCACCGCGCCGCGGGTGGCGATCTCCGCGCCGTCGGGCAGCCCCTCGAGCGCTCGATCCAGCCGGCCGCGCCGCTCCAGTTCAACCATGAACGCGCTTTGGGCTTCGAGATCGCCGGGCGCCGCCGATTCCAGCAGCGAGAGGATCAGGGTCTGGTCGTAGTTGTGGTTTAGGACGTGATGCGCCACCTCGTCGGTCATCGACGCCAGCAACGGATCGCGGTCCGATGGGGCAAGATCGCGCGCGCGGATGGCGAGGCCGGTCAGGATCTTGATGTTCACCTCGTGGTCGGAGGTGTCGACTCCCGCCGAGTTGTCGATGGCGTCGGTGTCTATGCGGCCGCCCGCGAGGGCGAATTCGATGCGGCCCCCCTGGGTGAAGCCAAGATTGGCCCCCTCCCCGACCACTTGGCAGCGCAGGTCGCGGCCGTCGACGCGCACTGCGTCGTTGGCCTTGTCGCCGACATCGAGATGGCTCTCGCCCGCGCCTTTCACATAGGTGCCGATACCGCCGAGGTAGAGCAGCTGAGTCCGTGAACGGAGGATCGCGACGATTAACTCGTCCGGAGACATCTCGTGCGCCTTGGTATCCAGCAGCGCGCGCACCTCCGGGGTCAGCGGAATCGATTTGAGGCTGCGCGGCCAGACACCGCCGCCCATGGAAATCGCCGCGCGGTCGAAATCGTCCCAGCTGGAGCGCGGCAGATCGAACATCCGTTTGCGCTCGGCCCATGTCTTCGCGGGGTCGGGCTCGGGATCGAGGAAGATGTGCCGGTGATCGAAGGCGGCGCGCAGCTTCAAGGTCTGGGACAGCAGCATGCCGTTGCCGAAGACGTCGCCTGACATGTCGCCGACGCCGACCACGGTGACCGCTTGGCGCTGGATATCGATCCCCATTTCGCGGAAGCGGCGCTTTATGCTTTCCCAAGCACCGCGCGCCGTGATCGCCATGGCCTTGTGGTCGTAGCCCGCCGACCCACCCGAAGCGAAAGCGTCATCGAGCCAGAAGCCGTAGTCCCGCGCCACGCCGTTGGCGATGTCGGAAAAGGTCGCCGTGCCCTTGTCGGCGGCGACCACCAGATAGGGGTCCACCGCATCGTGGGCGATCACATTCGCCGGATGGGTTATCGAGCCGTCCGCCGCCAGATTGTCGGTGAGATCGAGCAATCCGCACAGGAACGTCTTGTAGGCGACGACCGCTTCGGCGCGGACCGCGTCGGCGCTTCCCCCGCGCGGGAGGCGTTTAGGAAAGAAGCCGCCCTTGGAGCCGACCGGTACAATCACCGCGTTCTTCACCTGCTGCGCCTTGACCAGCCCCAGAACCTCGGTGCGGAAGTCGTCGCGTCGATCGGACCAGCGCAGGCCGCCGCGGGCGACCGGCCCCATGCGCAGATGCACCCCCTCCACGACCGGGCCGGCGACGAAAATCTCGCGATACGGCTTGGGCGACGGCAGATCGACCAGTTCGCGGCTGGTGACCTTGAAACTGATGTAGGATTTGGGCGCGCCGTCGGCGGCCGGCTGATAGTAGTTGGTCCGGGTGATCGCCTGCACCAGGGCCGCTATCCGCCGCAGCACCCGATCGTCGTCGATGCCGCCGACCGCGCGCAAGGCGTCGTCGATCTCACGGCCGAATGCCTCGGCGCGGTCGCGGCGCTCCAGCATGGAGACCCCATCCGAGGGATCGAACCGGACCGCGAACAGCGCCAGGATCAGCCGGGCGATGTTCGGATAGGCCGACAGCGCGGCCTGCTGCGCCGCCGGGGTCGGGTCCATCCCGGACTGCACGCGATAACGGGTGAGAGCCCGGATGAGGGCCGCTTCTCGCCAGGCGGCGCCCAATTCAAGCACCAGCCGGTTGAAACCATCGCTCTCCGCCAGACCGCGCCAAACCGCCACGAAGGCCGCTTCGAAGGGCCCCTGGATCGCCTCGAAATCCAGGCCGGCGCCATTCTCGTCCTCGAGCAGGAATTCATGGACCCAAACGGTTCGCCGCTCGCCGTCGGCGCCGAGCGGCGTGATCGGATAACCCTCCTCCACCAGAGCGCTCAGGCCCATGTCCTGAAGGATCGGCGTGACCCGCGCGAGCCGGGCGGGCGTATCGCCGGACCGATAGAGCTTGAAGCGGAACTGAAGGGCTGAATCGGCGGCGCGGCGGAAGGCCCTGACAGCGATCTCGTCGTCGCCGCGCAACCCCTCGACCAGCATCATGTCGACGAAGCCCTCGGCGGCGTCGTAGCGGTCACGGTAGCCGGCAGAAAAGGCGTCCGCGTAAGCGGCGAACAGGGCCGGAGCGTTCGCCTGACCGTGGGCGTCGGCGCGAACGGCGAGCTCGAAGTCGTCGTTCCAGGTCCGCGCCAGCCTTGCGATCCGAGCTTCGATCTCGGAGAGATCGGGCTGGGCGTGCGCGCCCGGCGTCACCCCGATGATGAACTGCACCCGCGCCAAGGGCGAGTCGGAGAAGCTCGGGTAATAGGCCGAAACACGTCCGTGGTAGGCGCCGGCCAAAAGCTCGCCAGCGCGCTGGCGCAGCCGTGAATCGTAGCGGTCACGCGGGACGTACAACAGCGCCGAGACGAAGCGATCGAAGGGATCGACGCGGACAAACAGCTTTACCTTCGGACGATCGAAGAGATGCAGGATGTCCAGCGCGGTCGCGAGAAGCTCGTCCTCGCCGATCTGAAACAGTTCATCGCGCGGGAAGGTCTCCAGGATGTCCGCGAGGCGGGCGGCATTGTGACTTTCCGGCAGGAAACCAGCGCGGCTCATCACCGCGGCGGCCTTGCGGCGCAAGAGCGGGATGTCCTTCGCCATGCGATCGTAGGCCTGGGCGGTGAACAGGCCTACGAACCTCACCTCGCCGGTGGGTTTGCCGCCCTGGCCGAAGCGTCGCACGCCGACATAGTCCATATAGACGCGCCGATGGACGCGAGAGCGCAGGTTTGATTTGGCGACCACCACGGGTTCGCCGTTCTCCAGCTCCCGCCGCAGGCTGGCCGAGAGCACCGCCGGCTCGCTGCCGCGCCGTAGCACGGGCCGGGCGGCGTCCCGCAAGACGCCAAGACTTTCCTCGGGTTGGTAAAGCGGCTCCTCCGCCGAATAGGCGCCGCTCGCGTCCCGCGGATACTCATAGATTCGCGCGCCCAGAAAGACGAAATGGCCGTCCTCCAGCCATCGCAGAAACGCGATCTGTTCGGCCCAGGCCGTCTGGTCCGGCGCCTGATGCTGTAACGTGTCGATCGAGCGCGCCATCAGGGCGCTCATCGCCTGGAAGTCGGCGACCGCCAGAGCGACATCGGCCATGGCCGCGGTCAGGCTGTCGATGACCGTCCCGCGACGGGATTCACCCATGGGATCCAGCCAGACCTGGATCATGGAGCGGCGCTCGGCGCCCTCGCCGGCCGTGGGGTGGAACATGGCCTTGACCACGATCCCCGCCTCGCCAAGGTCGCCCATCACGCTATCGACGAGAAACGGCCTGTCGGGCTGGACGAGCTCCAGAACGTCGCTGCCGAGGTCACGACCATCGACGCCCACCGCGGGCGCGATGCGAATGCTCGGCTCACCGCCGCGGTGCGCGGCGCCAAAGCGCCAGAACGACGCGAGCACCCGCGCGAGATCGGCCGCCGAGACGCCAGGAAGCTCGTCCGGTCGATAATCCTCGAGCACCCGGGCGATGAAGGCCGCTCGGGTATCGTGATCGGTGTCGTCAGGGAGCGCGTCGGCGAAGGCTTCGGAGAGACCCGATCGCGCCGTGCTTGGGTATCGGTGCGGGGCGTTCACGAGCTCATCGCCGTCATCGACGCGCCACGGGCAGCCATTGAGGAATCACTTTCGTCCGGAGAGCGGCGCGAACCGCGCCCCAATCCCAATGGGTCTCCATCGGCCGAAAGCAGGATGGCGATCCAGCGCGAGCCGTCGAACTGCGCGAGGATCACCATCACGAGCACCGTCAGCGGGGTCGAAAGAAACATCCCGGTCACGCCCCAAAGCGCGCCCCAGAACGCCAGTGACAGCATCACGACGAGCGGATCCATGTTCAGGCTGTCGCCTTGCATCCGGGGCAGCAGGATGTTGCCGACCCCAAAGGTGATGACGCCCAGGCCCGTGAGCACGATCAAGGCGGGCCCAAAGCCGTCGAACTGAACCAGAGCGAACACAGCTGGCAACACGATCGCGGCGACCGCGCCGACGATGGGGATATAGTTCACAATAAAGATGAGGAAGGCCCAGAAGACCGCGTTGTCGAGCCCAACCAGCGCCATCACGATCCACGAACCGGCGGCGATGATCACGCCGGTCACGGTCTGAATCCAAAGGTAGCGCTCCACGGCGTCGCGAACGCGCAGGAAAACCCCGAAGGCCTCGTGACGCTCGTCGCGCGAGACAAAGAGCCGCACGGCCTTACGCTCGAACGCGCGACGCGAGACGATGATGAAGCCAAGATAGACCAGGATCAGAAGGGCGTTGGAAGCGACGCCCTGCAGTGCGATGGCGACAGAGCCCAGATATTGGGGCGGTTGCAGATGGGCGAGGATCTGCTGCAGGGAACGCGGCCCTTTGAAATGAAAGCGGTGGTGCGCCTCCATGATCAGGTTGTTCAAGCGCGGCTCGCCCTTGACCAGCGTGACGAGGAAACCACCGGCGTTGTCCGCCAGCACCATCACGCAGGCGGCGAAAAGCGCGAGCGAGAAAAGAATGGCAAACGCGACCGCCATCCCGTTCGGCAAAGCGGGGATACGCCGGCGGATCACGCGGCTGAAACCATCGATCATCACGGCGAGGAAAATGGCCAGCATCAGCGGCGTGACGATGCCTTCCATCCAACGCGCCGCCATGCCGGCCAGGATCACGGCGATGATCACGAGGGCGTTGCGGGAAGTGGTCGACCGGGAGGCGACGTCGGCGGCCATGCGTTTCCTTAAACCGGGGACGACATTCGTGGCGCGCGCCTTAGATTGATCGCGAACCGAAATTATAGATTAAGGGATAGGCCGCGCATTCTCCACCCACTCTGATATGCGTCGCCCGTCTTTGAGAGTATGCGCGCGATTGCCGCCCGCTGTCCTGCCGTTCGGAGATTCGATGTCGTCTAAAATGGTCGCGCCCCAGGACGGCGTCAGGGTGACGGCGAAGACCTGGGCCGCGCGTCTTGCCCCTTATCGCGCCGCCAGCACCGGCCGCGGTCTGCTGGAGCTGTTGCTTACGCTCGTTCCCCTGATCGGGCTTTTCGCCCTGTCGGGACTGGCGATACGGCATGGGGTTTGGTGGGGTTTGCTACTCATCCCGCCCGCGGCGCTCTTTCTCACGCGATTGTTTTTGATCCAGCATGACTGTGGCCACGGGGCGTTTCTGCCCGACCGCAGACTGAACGATTGGTTGGGCCGGGTGCTGGGCGTACTGACCCTGACGCCATACGATTATTGGAAACGCGCCCACGCGCTGCACCATGCCACGTCCGGAGCGCTCGACAGGCGAGGAATAGGCGGGATCGACACCCTGACGGTGGATGAATACCGGGCGCTGTCGCCGATCAGACGCGTCGGCTACTGCCTCTACCGCCATCCCGCCGTGATGTTCGGGCTGGGTCCCGCCTTTGTCTTTCTCCTGCAGAATCGCTGGCCCGCGGGGATGATGAATGATGGCTGGCGACCGTGGGTCTCAACCATGGCCACCAATCTGGGCGTCGCGGCGATGATCGGCCTGATCGTTCTGTTTTTCGGGCTAGAGCCGATGGTTTTGATCTATCTGCCGGTGGTGGTGCTGGCCGCGTCGATAGGGGTCTGGCTCTTTTTCGTTCAGCATCAATTCGAGGAAACCTACTGGCGGCGCGAGGGTGAGTGGGAATTCCATGACGCCGCCTTCCTCTCGAGCTCGCACTACGATCTGCCGCAACCGCTGCGGTGGTTGACCGCTAACATCGGCGTTCATCACGTTCATCACCTTTGCAGTCGAATTCCCTTCTATCGGCTGGGCCAGGTCCTGCGCGATCAGCCGGCGCTGAAATCCGTCGGGCGTCTCACCCTGTTGACAAGCGCGCGGTGCGTTTGGCTGGCCCTGTGGGACGAGGCGGCGGGCCGCCTGGTCTCGTTCGCGGAAGCCCGACGAATGGCGACAGTGGCTTGAGGCCGCGCGCCGCGCGATGATCGCCCTGCTCACCACCGTCGACGCGGTGAAGATGACCGCCGCGGAGGCCGCGCTCTCCGGTTCCGGTGTCGCGGCGACGGTGTTCGATCGCGCCGCGGGAGCGCTCTGGACTTCGATCATCCCGATGCGCTTGATGGTCGAGGAGGACGACGTCGCGCGCGCCCGGATGGCGATGCGAGAGGCGGGCTTCGTCCCGGCCTCCGACGGCGATTGGGATCTCGCGGCGTCCGGCTGAGGCTGAAGCCGGTATCGCCGGTTTAGCTGCGGATGTGTCCGCGATCCATCATCAGGCTTTTGGGAGACCGACCTGGAACTCTGGCGCGACTTTCTGACCAACAGGGGCAAGGTGATCCACAAGTGGGAGCACTATTTCCCGGTCTACGAGCGCCATTTCTCGCCGTGGCGGGACCGCTCGCTGACATTTCTGGAGATCGGCGTCGCGCGCGGCGGCTCCCTGCCGATGTGGCGGCGGTATTTCGGACCGCTGGCCAAGATCGTCGGCATCGATATCGACCCCCGGTGCAAGGCTCATGAAGAGGACGGAATCTTCGTCCGGATCGGGGATCAGTCGGACCCTGCCTTCCTGGACAGCGTCCTCCAGGAATTCGGGGCCCCGGATATCGTTCTGGACGACGGCAGCCACCGGATGGAACACATCTGGGCGAGCTTCGAACATCTATACCCGGCCGTTCCCAAGAACGGCATTTATATGATCGAGGATTTGCACACCGCCTATTGGCCCGACTTCGGCGGTGGCCTCGACGCGCCCGCCAGCTTCATAAACCGCGCCAAGACCCTCATCGATCAGCTCAACGCCGATCACAGTCGCGGCGCGGTGGAATCGAACGACTTCACCCGCGCGACCTTCGCGATAAGTTTCTACGACAGCATGGCGGTGTTCGAGAAAGGCGATGTCTGGCGCAAGGCCGCTCCGGCGATCGGTCGCCGACCCAAACGGTCGCTTTTCGGCTCGGGCGAATAACGCGCAACGGCAAGCGGCCCCGAACGCGATCGTTCGGGGCCGGGGCGCCCTCGGTCGATAGCTAGACTTAGATCGCCGCGGCGAGCGCGCGGGACGCGCGACGACGGAGCGCCGCGCCGGCCAGGCCGAAACCGCCGATCATCAGCGCCCACGAGGCGGGCTCCGGCGCCGGGCTGCCGATCACGAAGCCCTGATTGGCGCCGTTGTCGGCATAGAGTGTCTGGACCGGGCCGCGCGTCGCCCAACCTGGAGCGGCGGCAACGTACTGGCTCATCAAGCCGCCGACGGCCCCCGGAGCGCTGAAGGTGCGGGCGGGATATTCGATCGACCAGATCGCGCCCTGGACGGCCGCCAGTTCATCGGAGAGATGCTGGCCGTTGAATCCAGGCGCGTTGGGGTTGGCGGCGTTGATCAGGCCAATGCCGTAGTTCGCCAAGCCGCCGATTTCGCCGATCTGAGTCGCGGAAAGGAACGCGCCGCTCGTCCCCGACGGCCCACCCACGGAATCTCGGCTGAGGATACCGGTGTGGTAGGCGTAGTTGAAGGTGGATTGAGCGTCGCCGTGCGCGGAGACGATGTCGTGTCCCGCCTGTGTGTCGAAACCGACATAGATGACGTGGGTGAGATCGACGCAGAATCCGTAGAGCGTCTTCACGGTGGGCGAAGCGCCGACCGTCGCGCCGAATTCGACGGCCGAAGCATATTCGCCGCCGTTGGCGACGCCCGAGACGTTGACAACGCCTGGATCATAGAGGCCGGCGGTGTTGAGCGTGACCGGGGTTGAGGCGTGGGCGGCGCCCGCCGCGCCGAAAGCGGCCAGCACTGAGGCGGTCGCGAAGAGCGATCTGAAAGCGGTGTACATTCTGGTTTCCCGTAGTAGCCACATTCGCGCAATTGCCGCGGCGAGATATGGCGGTTGAGTGACTTGTTTGTGTAGTCAAAAGCTATACACCTAAACAAGCAGCACGGGTTCAACCGGGATGCAAACAAACGTTAGTTATTTGCCCTTCCTCTGTATGCGAAGGTAATGGGAATTGTAAATCGTTGTGAACCGCCAGATTTTACGTTTTGTGCATGGATTTCGTCGTTTTCGGCGGCACTATAACGTTTCGGTGCGGCGCTTTTAGAAGATCGCGTAGCCGCCATCGATCAGGAACGAATCTCCTGAATGATATTTCGACGCATCGGAGGCGAGATAGACCGCGATACCGCCGAAATCCTCTGGTTCGCCCCAGCGCCGCGCCGGAACGCGCGAAATCACCTTTTCGAGAAATGTCGCATTATCCTGAGCGGCGACGGTCATGTCGGTGGCGATCCATCCGGGCAGGATCGCATTGGCGCGCACGCCATAGCGCGCGTGTTCGACGGCGATTGATTTCATCATCGAGATCACGCCGCCTTTGGTGGCGGCATAGGCCGCATTGCGCGCGGCGCCTTCGATGGCGGCCAAGGAAGCGGTAACCATGATCGAGCCGCCAGCATCTCCGGTCTTTGCGCGCTCGACCATGTGCTTGCAGGCTTCCCTGCAAGTGAAAAATACGCCGTCCAGATTTACGGAAAGGACCTTGCGCCAAATCTCTACGGTCATCTCCGAAAATGAGCGCGCGCCGCCGCCGATGCCGGCATTGGCGATCACGGTGTCGATCCGGCCCATGGCCTGAATCGCTTCGTCCATGGCCGCGACCACGGCCGCCTCGTCGGCGACATCGACCTTCTGCGCCTTCACGCGAACGCCGATTTGCGCGAGTTCGTCTTGGGCCTTCAGGTTATGCGCTTCGCTGGTGCCCCAGATCACGATATCCGCGCCGGCCTGAGCGAGCGCACGGGCCATGCCCAGACCGATCCCGCGGTTGCCGCCGGTGATGAGGGCGACTTTTCCGGAAAGGTCGAATGGGGCGTAGGGCATGATTGTTTCCTCCTGTGCGGGGCCGGGCGACCGTCCGTCGCGGTGTGTTTAGCGCTCGACGCGTTCCGTTGGCGAGGGTCGAGCCAACGGGCGTCGGTTTCAACCCCGGCCTATTTGCCGCCGCCACGACGCGCGGCTATCGCATTGCCCAGGCCGTCGAAGGAATCGCGCAGCGCCCAGGCTTTGGCCGGCCAGCCATCAGCCTGGTCGGCGTTGCGAAGGCCGTCCCTGAGAACCTGCCGAGCGCCCTCGCAACGGGCGTACTTGCGATCGATCTCGCCGACCGCCCCCTCATAGATACGCACGGTGGCCTGGGCGTTGCCGCCGTTGAACAACGGCGCGGCGCTTTCCACAGCCTCGCCCAGGGCGGTGGCGATACTCGCGACATCATCGGTCGGACAGGCGTCGAGCGCCGATGACGGCACCAGCGGCACATGGCGTTCGACCGCGACGATGGCCCCGGCGCGGCCTTCTTTCTTGAGCACAACGGCGATCAACCCATCGAAGGAATCCCGCATCGCCCAGGCCTTGGCGGACCAGTTGGACTGTTTCTCCGCCGTGGCGAGCCCAACGCTCAAGGCCTTTTTCGGGCCGACACACCTGGAAACACCGCGTTGAACCTCCAAGGCCGCTCCAGCATAGATACGGTAGCAGGCTTCAAAATTTCCCTGGTTGTAGAGGGGCGCGCCGACGTCGATCGCCTGCGCTATCGCACCGACCACGCTCTGCAGTTCGCTAGGCGAGCAGTCGTCGAGCAGGGACAAGGGGTGGACGGGAATGCTGCGGCGCGGAGCTGCGGCGGCGTAGGCGGACAGCGGGCTTCCCTTGTTACTCGCCAGCATGGACTTCACCGCATTGATGGGGATCGCGAAATTCAGGTTCTGCCCCGTTGAGACCACGAAGGTGGAGACGCCGATGACCTCGCCGCGATCGTTGAACACCGGGCCGCCCGACGATCCCGGCGAGATGGGCGCGGAGATCTGAAGGAAGGTGAGGTTCTTCAATGCGCGGACGCCGCTCAGCAAGCCGTCCGATATTGTGTCGCCGAACCCGAGGGGATTGCCGATCGCGACGACATGCTCGCCGGGTTTTGAGAGGCTGGAATCGGCGAGGGTCAGGGGTTTCAGGGTCCGCGCGCCGATCCGCAGGACGGCCAGATCGTGCGCGGTGTCCAACGCGATGACCTCGACGTCCTTGTGCTCGACGCCGTCCGACGTCACCACGATGGCGGCGTCAGCGCCCTGAATGACGTGATAATTCGTGACGATCTTGCCATCGGGCGCGGCGACGAACCCACTGCCCTGCCCCGCCGCCGTGCGGATCAGCACCACCGACGGGATCGCGATCTCGGCGATCCGCGCCGGCGTGAGAGCGGGAATCGGTTCCGCGCCGCCGGACGCCGCCGTCGTCGTCAGGAAAATCGGAGCGAGAAAGTAGAAACGCCGTCGTCCGCGCGAACCCGGCGATCCAAGCCGCTCCATACTCGTCCCCTCATCGCCCCAGCGCCACAACGGTGCGCGCCGCGAACAAAACTAACCATATCACGTCGGCCTAAGGAATCGCCTCGACGCCGGGGACGCCGTCGCTCGGGTCCGGCGCTTGTGCCGGCGCGTATCACCATCCATCTTGCGGCCATCGTGACCCTCGTCCTCGAACGCCCCGCTTCTCCCTCGATAGAAACGCGAGCGAACCTCGCGGGGATGACACGCGCGCAACTGTCGGATGCGCTGGTGGCGAGCGGCCTCGTCGCGCCGAACGCCGCGAAGATGCGAAGCGGCCAAGTCTGGCGCTGGATCCATGTCGCCGGCGCCACGACGTTCGAGCCGATGAGCAATATCGCCAAGGAGACCCGCGCGGCCCTCGCCGAACACCTCATGCTGGAAAGGCCGGCGATCACCGAGCGGCAGGAGAGCGTCGACGGCACGGTCAAATGGCTGATCCGCTTCGCTCCGGGCATCGAGGCGGAGACGGTGTTCATTCCCGAGGTCGGCGGCGGAAACGGCGCGCTCTGCATCTCCAGCCAGGTCGGCTGCACGCTGAACTGCACATTCTGCCACACCGGAACGCAGGCGCTCGTGCGTAACCTCACGGCCGCCGAGATCGTCGCACAGGTTCAAGTCGCGAAGGACGACCTTCACGAATGGACGGCCGCGCCGGGCGAGCGGCGGCTGAGCAACGTCGTCTTCATGGGCATGGGCGAGCCGCTCTACAATCTGGACAATGTCGCCGACGCGATCGACATCATGAGCGACAACGAGGGCCTGGGGATTTCACGCCGCCGGATCACGGTCTCGACATCCGGCGTGGTTCCCAAACTCCATGAGCTGGGCGAACGAACCGGCGCGGCCCTGGCGATCTCGCTCCATGCCGTCACCGACGAGCTTCGCGACGTCCTCGTCCCGATCAACAAGGCCTATCCCCTCGCCGAACTGCTCGCGGCGGTCCGCGCCTATCCCGGCCTTTCGAACGCCAGGCGGGTGACCTTCGAATACGTCATGCTGAAGGGGGTCAACGACAGCGACGCCGAGGCCCGCGCCTTGGTGAAGCTGCTGGCCGGCATCCCCGCCAAGATCAATCTGATCCCGTTCAATCCGTGGCCGGGCAGCCCTTACGAATGCTCCAGCGGCAACCGAATCCACGCCTTCGCCGATATCATCAACGCCGCCGGCTACGCCTCGCCCATCCGCAAACCACGGGGCAGGGACATCTTGGCGGCCTGCGGCCAACTGAAGAGCGAGAGCGCGAAGACGCGAGCGAGCGCCGGGCGGAGGCTCGGCTAAGCGCCTGTTCGCGCGACCTCCAGGCACACGCGGCGCAGGTTGACCAACACCTTGGCGGTGTCCCGCTTCATCCCCTCGCGAACCAGGACTGCGGGCGCATGGATGTTGGCGGCGACGCGGTTGACATAGATCACGCGGGTTGCGGTCCCGCCGTCGAGCGGCTCCAACCGCCACTCGCCTTCCTCGATCTTGAGATCGCCGCCGGCTTTGCGGAAGCGGATCAGGCTGTAGGGCCGATAGTCGTTGTGAACGACATTGTGGATCGTCGGCACGAAGATGTTTCCCTTGGTCACCTGTTCCCGAACGTCCCATCCACGGCGTTGATCGCCCTGGAGGACCTGACAACTGGTCATACTGGTGACGATCCGATCCAGGCCCCGGCAGTCGTTCATCACCGTCCACACCGTCTTCGGGGGCGCGGCGATATCGACGGCGGCCTGAATCTGAACCGCGCCCTCCGTGGACGAAAGAACTTGGGAAAAGGGCTTGCCCGAGGTGAGCACCGCCTGATCGCCGATGCTGGGGCTCCAGGCCACAACGACGGGCGCGTACAGGATCGCACTGCAGGCGATGGCGAGAACTCGAGACGCGGTCATGGTCTTCATACGTCGACTAACGCGCGGCGGGTCACAAAGGTCTGGTTAACAAAAAGTGCGTCATGGACGCTCAAGGGCCGACATGCCGCGCTGTCGCCTCGATCGCTTCGACAAGGCTGACACGCTCCAGTCTGACCCCCTCCGGCAACCCCGAAAACAGTCGAGTGGGGGCGGCGGCGTCGAGCATGACGAAGACGCCCTTGTCGTCCGCGCGGCGGATCAGGCGGCCGAAAGCCTGGGCGATGCGCGCGCGGGCCAGGCTGTCGTCATAGCTTTTGCCGCCAAACCGCATCCGCCTGGCCTTGTGCAATATGTCCGGTCTCGGCCAAGGAATCCGATCGAATATCAACAGGCGGAGCGAGCGGCCCGGCACATCCACCCCGTCGCGCACCGCGTCGGTGCCGAGGAGACAAGCATCGGTTTCCGTTCTGAAAATGTCCACCAAGGCGCCGACCTCCAAGGGATCGATGTGCTGGGCGAGCAAGGAAAGGCCGCGATCGGCCATCGGTCCGGCGATCCGCTCGTGCACCGCGCGCAACCTTCGGATGGCGGTGAAGACCCCCAGTCCTCCGCCGCCCGCGGCGACGAAGAGCTCGCGCATGGCGGCGCCGACTTGGCGGGGGTCGTCGCGGCCGACATCGGTGACCACGAGAGCCAGGGCGTTCGTCCCATAGTCGAATGGCGAGGCGAGACGAAGGGTCTTGGGCCGTTCCGGCAAACGCGCCGCGCCGGTCCGCATCTCCGCGAGCGCGAACGGGTCGATCAGGGCGCTGTCGGCAAGGGTCGCGCTGGTGACCAGAACGCCATGAGCCGGAGCGATCACCGCGGCGGTAAGCGGTTCGGTCGGATCGACCCAGTGGCGGCGGCAGGCGGCGTCCACCACCCGGCCGTAAAGGAAGGTCGGGTCGAACCAATCGACGAAATCGGGATCGTCTTCGGCGTTCTCGTCGATGGCCGCCAGCATCGAACGCCAGGCCGGAAGCTGCATCCGCGCGCGCCGGTCCAGGCCGCGCAGCGCGCCTTCGATCCGCGCCCGTTCATGACCCTCCAAGGTGTCCGCCTCGTCATCGAGCACGTTTTCGAGCTGGCGTGCGAGCTCCAGCAGGGGCGCCTCGACGGCGGCCAGGGCCTCGGCGGCGGCGCGCGCGGTGTGGCGGACGAGATCGAGAGCGGGCCGCGCCGCGCATTCCATTCCCACCTCCGAAGGCGACGCCCGCGCCCGGAGCTGTTCGAGCACGGCGACGAGGAAGGCCTCGATCGGGCCGGAGGGACTGACATCGCCGGCGCCAGGCGCGATTCGTCCCGACCAGCTCTCCCCCGGCAGGACGGCCGCGGCGCGGATCGCGGCCATGAGAGCGGCGCGGGAATCCTCCCGCTCGCCGAGGATTTCCATCAGCCGTGTTTCCAGCCCCCGACCGCGCCGGCCTCTGCCCTCGGGACCCCGGATCCAGCGCCGCATCTCCGCAGCCTCCGCGCCGGAAAGCACGGCGGCGAAAGCGTTGTCGGCGGCGTCGAAAAGGTGGTGCCCTTCGTCGAAGACGATCCGGCGCAGACGCGAAGTCTCGCTGTCGCCCGCTTGCCCACGCGCCGCGCGGGCGCCGTCGAGCGCGGCCTGTGTCAGGACCAGGGCGTGGTTGGCGATCACAATGTCCGCTCGACGCGATCCACGCACCGCCTTCTCGATGAAGCAGGCGCGATAGTGTGGGCAGCCGGCGTGGATACACTCCCCACGTCGATCGACGAGATTCAGCGCGCTGGCCTGGGCCTGGGGCGAGACGGCGAAGAGGTTCGGCAACCAGGCCGGGAAGTCGCCGCCGGTCATGTCGCCGTCGCGGGAGGCGGCGATCCACCGCCCGGCGAGAGCCAGGCCGACGAAGTCGCCGCCGCCCAGCCGCGAGGCGTTCAGGATATCCTGATAGTTCAGCAGGCAGACGTAGTTCTCCCGGCCTTTGCGCACGACCGCCTTGGTCGCCCGCTGGACCGGGTCCGGGAAGACGGCGTGGCTCTCGCGCTCGATTTGCCGCTGAAGGGCGCGGGTATAGGTGCTTATCCAAACGCCAGGACCGTTGATCTCGGCCCACAACGAGGCTGGGGCGAGATAGGCCAAGGTCTTGCCGACCCCCGTGCCGGCTTCCGCCAACATCATCATCGGCTCGTTTTCGCGCTCCCGAGGCTGGAAGGCGTGGGCGGCCTCGGCCGCATAGGTCGCCTGGGTCGGTCGGGGTTCGACCAGGCCGGAACGGTCCAGCAGGACGCCGAGCCGAGCGGCGGCGGCGGCGGGATCGATCGGCTTGGAGCCGACCTCGCCGGGCGGAGCGTGGTCCTCCCATTCCTTGAGCCGGCTCCAGACGTCGAGCCCGTCATTGCGCCAGGGCCGCCCCATCGGTTGGGTGCGCAGCGTCCCGATCGTCGCCGCCGCCCAGGACCAGCCCGCCCGGCCCATGGCTTCGGCCTGAGCGAGCGCCAGATCGCGCGCGGCTACCGGCGCCGCGGCCAGCTCCGCCAGCAACGCCTCGGCCACACCGCGCAATGCGACCGCCTGCGCGGGTCCGTCGGCGGGTGCGTCAAACCCGATCGCCAGCGCGAGCCCGGTGGCGGACGGCGCGCAGAACCGAGCCGGGCGGACGAAGGCGAAGAGTTCGAGCACGTCGAAAATACGCGCCGACCTCGGCGGCGGGGGCAGGCCTAGGCGGCGGGCGGTCATGGCGGCATGAGCGACGAGCACGGGCCCCTGCTCGAACAGTCGGCGCGCCTCAGCGGCCGTCGCCGCCCCCCCCTCGCCGCCATGGCCCGTCGCCGCCCGGCCTCCCGGGAAAACCACCAGGGCGGCGGCGAGGTCGAGCGCGGATGAAGCTGCATTCACCAGGCAAGCGTAGCCCCCAAGTGCGGAAAACGGAACGAGAACATTGACGCGTATCCGGCAAATTTCGCCGATATCCGTCGCGGGGATCGGAAAGGCCGGCGCCGCGTGTCGCGATGCCGTCCCGCGCTGGTCGCCCAGCAACTATTCGCCCGGCAGCCGCACCTCGAACGCCGTCCCCGCCGGTCCGGTGGAAACGAGGGTCAAGTCGCCGCCATGACCCTGAGCCAGCTCGCGCGCGATGGCGAGTCCGAGGCCGGCGCCGCCCAGTTTTGTCGAGCCGGCGAAGGGTTGGAAAAGATTTTGTCGTGCGCGCTCGGGCATTCCAGGGCCGTCGTCCGACAGCGTGACGACCGCGGCGCCGGCGTCGGATCGCACCGACGCGGCTACGACGCCCTTACCTCCCCTTGTATCATCCCCTTCGCTGGCTTGGCGCGCGTTGCGCAGGAGGTTCACGAGGATACGGTGCAGCTGCTCGGGATCGGCATGCACGACCGCGCCCGGGTCGATGTCGTTGTTCAGCGCGACGCCATCCCCACTGAGACCCGCGTCCTCCGCCGCCTCCGCAAGCGCGGCGCGCAGGGGAACGGATTTCTTCTGAGGGGCCGGCTCGGCGCTGCTGCCGAAGGTAAGGACATTGGAGGCGAGGGTCACGGCGCGGTCCAGGGCGCGTTCGAGTCTGGGCAGGGCCTGGGTGACCTTGGGGTCGCCCGACGCGGCGAGCCGCTCCGAGGCCAGCTGGGCGCTCGTCAGCATGTTGCGCAGATCGTGATTGATCTTGGCGACGGCCTCGCCCAGGGCGGCGAGGCGCGCGCGGGATGCAAGAGCCGCCCGCAGATCCATCTGCATGCGCGAAAGCTCGCGCTCGGCGACGCCGATCTCGTCCCGGCGCGCGGAGGGCGGCGTCTTGGCGGCCTCGCTATGCGGATTGGCGCGGAAATGCGCCATGGCGCGGGTGATGCGCTGCATGGGGCGGACTAGAAACAGATTCAGGGCGAGATAGACCACCGCGCCCGCCATCATCGAGGTGAAGGCGGCGATGGCCATCAGGCTGCCAAGCTGGGTGAGGAGTTCCCGCTGCAGCGGGCCATCGGGCGCGACGATCTCGACAAAGTCGCCGGCGCGAAAGCGGGTCTTGGCCATGACCCGGACCATGCGGTCGCCGCCGCCCGTGAGCGTGCGGATCGGCGCGGTCCAGGAGAGCGGCCCGCCGTCACGCAGGTCCACCAAATAGGGCGTGCGCTTGAGCCGAGGAGCCTGGAGAACGAGCCGCCGTTCGCCGTCGACCTGAAGGGCTACGGAAACCAAGCCGGCGTTCGCCAGCAACATGGAGCGAACATGGTCGGTGACGACGCCGCCGGGGGCGGTCTCCTCCACCAGCGTCGCGAGTTCGGCGGCGCGAAGGCGGTCTTGCAACCACTGCTCTTCGTCCGCGGCGAGGTAGGGCGGCACGATGAGGACATTGGCGACAACGACAATCAGGACTGTCAAAAGCAGCAAACGCGTTGACAGGCCGCCGAACCAGGGAAACGGGGCTTCGAGGCGCGGGGGCTCGGCGTCCGCCATGGGGCCGTCGTTAGCGTACGGCGCGGGGCCGGGCAATCAACGCCGCCTCGCCAGGTTCGACATCGCCGTTACCGCGGCGAGGGCGGCCATGGCGAGGAGCGGCCAGATCACCCGAATGTCGGTCAAGGTCGAAAGCTCGATCCGCCCCCCTTTCGCCTGCGCGCCGCGCAAGCTCGCGCCGAGGCCGGCATAGATGAAGTTGGCCGGAGCCGACCCGATAAGACTGGCCGCCAGAAAGGGGCCGACGCGGATCTGGGCCACGCCCGCGGCGCCATTGACCGCGCTGAGCGGCGCCATCGGTGTCAGGCGAAGCACGAGCAGACCCCAGAAGCTCCGGCGCGAGAGTGTGGCGACCAGACGCGCCACGCGGGTGTCCGCTCGGGCGTCAAGCCAACCCGCGGTCGCGGCGCGACAGGCGAGGAAGACGGCCAGAGAGCCCGCCACGCTTCCGATCAGGGCCGCCGCGCCGCCCTCCAAAGTTCCAAAGAGCGCGCCGCCCAACACGACAAGGAGACCGGTCGCCGGAACGCAGGCCGCCGTCAGTATCGTGACGGCCGCGACGAAGGCGCCGAGGGCCAGGACCGGACGCTCCGCCACCCAGGCGACCAGAGCGTTGTGATGCAGGCGCAAATCATCGACCGACAGGTGGCGCCATATCCCGCTGATCAGGACTGCCGCGACCAGACCGAGCAGACCCGCAAGCCCGCCAAAGCGGCGAAGGGCTCGCCAGAACGTCAACCGGCCCCCACCGCTTCGGACACCGAGCCGAACCCGTCGGCGCGAAGACACGCGGCCAGATCGCGCCGGATTTCGCCCACCAAGGACGGACCACGCAGGGCGAGCGCGGTGTAGAGTTGGACCGCGTCGGCGCCGGCCCGGATTTTCGCATAGGCGTCGGCGCCTGATGCGACGCCGCCCACGCCGATCAGACGAAGCCGCCCTTTCGCGGCCAGGAAGACCTGGCGCAGCAGTCGTGTCGAGGGCCCCATCAGCGGCGCGCCGGACAGACCGCCCGCTTCTTCTCGCGCCGATCCTGTCAGGCTGCGCGGCCGCGCCAGAGTGGTGTTGGAAACGATGAGACCCTCGAGACCGTGGCGGACCGCTGTTTCCACGATGTCATCGATGTCGCCCTCCGCTAGATCTGGCGAAATCTTGAGGAAGAGCGGAGGGTTTGCGCCGCCGGCGACGAGGCCGTTTCGCGCATCGACCACGCGCGCCAGCATCTCCTCCAAAGCCTCGCGGCCCTGGAGTTCGCGCAGACCGGGCGTGTTCGGCGATGAGATGTTCAGGGTGAAATAGTCAGCGAGACCCCAGAGCCGCTCGAGGCCGTGAATATAGTCCGCCACCCGATCGACCGAATCCTTATTGGCTCCAAGATTGGCCCCCACCACCCCGCCGACGCGGCTGCCCAGCCTCTTTGCGAAGGCCTCAACGCCGGCGTTGTTGAAGCCCATTCGATTGATCACCGCGCCGTCCTCGGCAAGACGGAACAGCCTGGGCTTGGGGTTGCCGCTCTGGGGGCGCGGCGTGGTTGTACCGCATTCGACGAAGCCGAAACCGGCGCGGGCAAGGCCTCGGATCGCCCTGGCGTCCTTATCGAATCCGGCGGCGAGGCCGATGGGATTGGGAAGCGCCATGCCAAGCAGACGCGTCGCGAGGATGGGATCGCGCGGGCCTTCGTCGGCGACGCCCAGTCCAAACTCGAGCGCCTGTAGGGCGAGCCCATGCGCGCGTTCGGGGTCGAGGCGACGCAGCGTCGAGGCCGCCAGGGCATCGAGGACCTTCACGATGGGTCGGTTTCGATGCGATGAACGTTGTCTTCACCAAGGTCGGCCGCCCGGGCCCATAGGACTTTCTTGGTTTCCAGAGGTGCGTAGAGATGGGGGAAGAGGTCGCCGCCGCGGGAAGCCTCCCACCGCAACGCGGCCAAATCGTCGGTTTCCACCGCGAGGCAGACCAGGTCAGCGCGCCCCGCAAAATGGCGACGCGCGGTCTCCGCCAGTTGCTCGGCGGTGGAGAAGTGAATGAAGCCGTCCGCGATATCGACGGACGAGCCCGCGAAGGTGCCCGCGCGTTCGGCCGCGCGCCATTCATCGAGGGCCAGGAGCTTATAAATCCGCATCAGGCGTCCGCTACGGTTCGATATCCAGATCGCGCGGATCGTAGAGCCCGTCCAGGCTGGCGCGGCCCTCGGCGTCTATCGCCAGCACGACCGCCATCGCGGGCGTGAAGCTGGCCGCAATGCGTCCGATGGCGCGGACCGAGGCGCCGCCACGGCTCAGACATTCTACGGCATAGGCCTGCAGTCCCGGATTATGGCCCACTACGATGACCACCTCCGCGCGGGATGCGGCTGCCCGTACGGTGGCTGCGATCTGCGCCGAGGTCGCTTCATACAGCGCGTCCAGCGTCTCCACGCGGGCCTCGGGAAAAGCCGCCTGAGCCAGGCTCCAGGTCTCGATGGTGCGCACGGCGTCCGACACGAGGGCAAGATCGGGAACAACGCCCTCGGCGGCCAGCTTCGCGCCCATGGCGACCGCGGTCTCGCGCCCCGAGATGGTGAGCGCCCGCGCCCGGTCGCCGCCGGTTGCCGATGCCTCCGCCTTGGCGTGGCGGAACAGTATCAACTCCCGCACGATCAGCCCCTAGCCTGCCGCGATCGACCCTATCGCCGCGAGCAATGTTGTAACAGGCCATGGCTCGTACGTTTAGCAACAAAATCGTCTCCTTGACCGCCGAAATCAGCGTTGAATTCACACGCTCTCCCGCTTTTTTTGTGTTCGCGTCAGCCCTCCTTGGCGCGCGAATGGTGGGCGGCGACAGTCCGACTTGACGCCGACCTCCCGTGCGGAAAATAGACCGCGCCGAGTTCGAAAACGGACTTGATCAACCAGGCGACCAGCAGGCCTGGGGCGCCCCAACCCCGCGCGGAGACCCAGAACAGCATCGTGGCGATCGCCGCGCTGACCGCCATCACCACGAGCGTCCTGCGCGCGCGGCCTTCGCCCTGGAGCTCGGCGACGCGAAGCTGCACCAGGCTGTTGATCGCCACGGCCGCCGCGAAGGCGACGATGGTCCCGGCCGGCGCGATCGCTCCGAGCTTCGATCCCATCAAACGCGTCGGGGCGTCCGGAACGAGGATTGCGACGCTTGCGACGACGACCACGAACGTAGCGCCAGCCAAGGCCGTGAATCTCCAAGCCGCACGCGCGGTGGCGCGCGCATCCTTACCCCGCGCGACCTTGGCGAAGACGATCGGGCCCAGGATGTAGGGAATGAACCAGAATTTGCTGAAAACTTCGTACAGCAGATAGTAGGCGGCCCACGCCTCGGGCGCCAGAAAGCGGAGGCCGAAGACCCGGTCGGCGGAGCCCCCGATGGCCGCAATCACGGAGGCTCCCGCCAGCTCAAGCCAGCGCACGTCCTTCAGATGTTCGAGGACGCCGCCGCCAAGTCGGTATCCGTCGCTCCCCCGATTACGCTTGATCGCGAACGCGACGATGGCGAGCCTGCCGAACGTCGCGACGCCGAGGGCGACAGGCAACGATGCGCCGCCCCAGGCCAAGGCGGCCATGACGAGCAATCCGCCGCCGAGACTGCCTTGCTTGAGCCAGATCGCGGCCGCGTGACGCCCCCGTAAGTCGAGCAGGACGCGGAGATCCGTTGCGGTGAAGCCCGCCGCGCAAACCGGCCAGAGCCAAGCCAGGAGCCAGGGATCCAAAGTCGGATCGGCGATGCGCCAGACGATGGCGAGAAGCGGCCAGGCCAGAAGCGCCTTGATGGCCCCGATCGCCACGATCGCTCCCGCCGATGCATCGATAACAACCGCCTCGTCAGGCCCCCGCTCGGTCGCGCGGAGCGCGGCCGCCTTGGCCGTCGCCGGCTCCAGGCCCGCTGCAAGCGCGGCGATGAAATGAATGGCGAGGATTTCACGCAACAGTCTCGCGTCGCCGAAACGACCGAGCAGGAAGATTACGCCCACAACCACGAGCGAGGTCGAAAGGTAGGCCACCGCCACGGTCGCGCCGCGCGCGATCGTCCGCCCCAGCGCGGCGCCGGCGGCCCACGACGACCCTGGCTCGCTCACGTTGTCGACGTTGCCGGAACCACCCCGGCGGAATGCCGGCAAATCCCGCCCTTCTTACGCGCGAGAAAAGATGTGATATCAAACATGGCCATGAATAGAATGATCACAGGATTCGCCGCGAGTCTCTCGCTGTTGACCGTGCCGGGCGCTCAAGCGGGTCCCCGCAGCACCCTGTACGTTGTCGGCCCGACCGCCGCGTCCATGGATGTTCGCACGTCGTGCGACGCGCGCTGGCGCGACATGACCGCGTCCGAACGCACGCACGAAGAAAACTACGGCCGTTTCCTCGACCGTTGCCTAGCGCGTTGCCCCACGCTTGGCGTGAACGACACGCAGGATTATTTCGAGGGTCGCGTTCGCCGCTCGTGCGACGCTGACTGGCAACGAAAGATCGAAGCCAATACCGTTGGCGACCAGACCTACCCCGAGTTCATCGCCGATTGCGGGCGATCATGCCAACCGCCGGCCATTCTGGCGCAAGCCCCCGACGCGCCGATCGCCGGCGCCCCCGCTGATGCAGGGGCTGGCGCCGCGAGCGGGGGTGGATCGGCGGCAGGGGGCGCGGCAGCCACGGGCGCCGCGAGCCAAGACCTTCTCCTCTTCGTTGGAACCACGGCCGTGGCCGCTACGGTGTTCGGAATCCTCGCCAGCGATGACGGCCCCGACCGCCCCGCCAGCCCATAGATTGCGGCGTCGAAGCGAAGCCTCCGACACCTCTACCGCCCTTGACCTTTTAACCGCGTGGCGATCTCCGAGCGGTCCGCCCAGAGACCGATCCGCGCAGACGCCTAGGCGTCGGTCGTCTTGGCCGTCGTGGTGACCCGTTCAGCAATACGGGCGGATTTCCCCCGGCGATCGCGCAGGTAGTAGAGTTTGGCCCGGCGCACCGCGCCGCGACGCTTCACCTCGATCGACTCGATCATCGGCGAAAGGACCGGAAACACCCGCTCGACGCCTTCGCCGAAGCTGATCTTGCGGACGGTGAAATTCTCCTGAAGGCCGCCGCCGGAACGGGCGATGCAGACGCCTTCATAGGCCTGCACGCGTTCGCGGTCGCCTTCCTTGATCTTCACGTTGACGCGGACGGTGTCGCCGGCCTGAAATTCCGGAATGGTCTTGCCTTCGAGAAGGCGGTCGGCCTCGATCTTTTCGAGCTCTTGAATGACGTTCATCTTGGTCGTCCTTGGTTACTGGGCTTTGTCGCCCTTTGGCTGTTGATTGGCGGGATGCGCCGACCACAGATCCGGCCGTCGCTCCCGCGTGGTAAGCACGCGCTGATCCTGTTTCCACGCGGCCACCTTGCGGTGATCGCCCGAGAGCAGAACCTCAGGGATGTCGCTCCCCTCGAACGTCCGGGGCCGGGTGAACTGGGGGTGCTCCAGCAGTCCGTCCTCGAAACTCTCTTCGGCCAGGCTCGCCGCCTGCCCGAGAACGCCGGGCAGAAGACGGACGCAGGCCTCGATCGCCACCATCGCCGCCGCCTCGCCGCCGGCGAGAACCGCGTCTCCGACGGAGACCTCCTCGAACCCACGGGCGTCGATCACCCGCTGGTCCACCCCCTCGAACCGGCCGCAGAGCACGACCAGACCGGGAGCCTTGGACCACTCGCGAACCCGCCCTTGAGTGAGGGACGATCCGCGCGCGCTCATATACAATAAAGGGCGGCCGGTCGTCTCGATGCTGTCCAGCGCCGAGGCGACCACGTCCGCCCGCATCACCTGTCCGGGTCCGCCCCCGGCGGGGGTGTCGTCCAGGAAGCCGCGCTTATCCTTGGAAAAGGCGCGAATGTCCACCGTCTGCAGGCTCCACAGCTCTCGCTCCCTACAAGCCGATCCGATCAGGGAAACGCCGAGCGGCCCCGGAAAGGCGTCCGGAAACATGGTGAGGACTGTGACAGCGTAGGACATCGGCGAGTTCTATAAAGGAATTCACCCATCAGGGCTTTCGACCGATGACCACGCCTAGGGGGTCGCATTGCCGTCCATCGCTCAGCACGCGAACTTCGGTCTCCACAAAACCGGCTTGGTCGAGGTAGAGGCGCACTAGATCGGCGTGACCCCGGGGCCCGAGCGCGCGCCAGATCGCCACAGCCTTGGTCGGGAAGCAGCGATTTGAGTAGCTTACGAGACAGGCGCCGCCGGGCTCGAGCACCCTTGCGACCTCGGCGAAAACCTCGACCGGGCGCTGCAGGTACTGAACGCCGACGCAGCAGATCACCGCGCCGCAGGACGAGGTCCCGAGTGGCAACGCCGGATCGCGGTTGAGGTCGGCGAGAAACCAGCGGTCGAGACGCGGATTGGCCGACAACTCCTCGGCGTTCATGCCCTGGCCGATGACTTCGCCATAGACGACGTCCGCCGGAAGATGACTCACCCAGCTCGACATCAGATCCAGAATGACGCAGCCGGAGGGAAGCGCCTCGCGATAGCAGGCCGTCAGCGCGGCGATGGCCCCCTCGTCGATATGGGTCACCAGTCGAGCGGGTCGATAGAATTCGCCGTCGTCGCCGTCATCCTCCTTATCGAAGGCTCCGGGGGGAAACTGGGTTCGTCCGTCGCTCATGGCGCCCGCCTTTCCTTTCCGAGGAACTCGACCGGAAACGGCGTATTGGGCGGAGCGCCGTCAGCTAAGAGACTCACGGCGTCTGAGCCGCTGCGCGACCGGTTCGGACCATTCGGCCGGCTCTAACTCTTTGGCGTCGCGGGCTTCCCGTCCTCTGCGGGCCCGCCACGATTTGTGATCCGCCAGATCGGCATCGGCACGAGGCACTGATGATCCTTGGGGTCCCACCATGCGCCCTTCTGCTCGCACTTCTGCACGGGCCAGACGTAGAGCCATTCGTATCCCACGGTCGCCGCGACGGCGATAAACGCCATGGCGGTGACGATCAGCTTCGCGTTTGTGATCCAGGCGTTCATCAAGTCCATGTAGCGGCGTCGCCGGAACGCCGCCAGAGCCGAGCTTGCAAAGCGCGCGCGACGCGTTATCCCCACGGCCATCCCGCGCAATGGCGGTTGGAGGCCCCATGAAGATCTTGGTTCCGGTGAAGCGCGCCATCGATTCCAATGTGAAGGCGCGGGTGAAATCCGACCAGACCGGGGTCGACCTCGCCAACGTCAAGATGTCGATGAACCCGTTTTGCGAGATCGCGGTGGAAGAGGCGGTCCGCATCAAGGAGAAGGGTCTCGCCGAAGAGATCGTCGCCGTTTCCATCGGCCCGATCCAGGCGCAGGAAACCATCCGCACCTCGCTGGCCATGGGCGCCGATCGCGGCATCCTCATCCAGACCGACGCCGATCCCGAACCTCTTGAGGTCGCCAAGTTGCTCAAGGCCGTGGCCTTGGCGGAATCGCCCGATCTGATCCTCATGGGCAAGCAGGCGATCGATGGTGACAACAACGCGGTCGGCCAGATGCTCTCGGCCTTGCTCGGCTGGCCCCAGGCGACCTTCGCCTCCAAGATCGAGCTGACCGCGACCAGTGTCACCGTCGCGCGCGAGGTCGATGGCGGGTTGCAGACTCTTGAACTCGCCCTGCCCGCCGTGGTCACCGCCGACCTGCGCCTGAACGAGCCGCGATACGCTTCGTTGCCCAACATCATGAAGGCCAAGAAGAAGACCATCGACATCAAGACGCCGGACGATTTCGGCGGCCTCGGCGCGCCGCATCTCACCGTGCTGAAGGTGACCGAACCCCCCAAACGCGTGGGCGGCGTGAAGCTGGAGAGCGCGGGGGACCTCGTCAATAAGCTCAAGACCGAAGCAGGAGTGCTCTGATGGCCGTCCTCGTCGTCGCCGATCACGACAATGCGTCGCTGAAGGATAACACCCACAAGACGGTCACGGCCGCGCTGGCGCTTTCGCCGGACGTGGATGTCCTGATCGCCGGTTCGGGCGTCGCCGCCGTCGCGGCGGCCGCCGCCAAGATCACCGGGGTTCGCAAAGTGCTGACCGCCGAGAGCGAAGGCCTGGGCAAACAGATCGCCGAGGACCTGACCGCGTGCGTCATTCCGCTGATGGCCGGTTACGACGCCGTGATGTCGCCGGCGACTTCGGTCGGCAAGAATTTCATGCCTCGCATCGCCGCCCTGCTCGACGTGGCGCCGATCTCGGAAATCATCGAGGTCGTGGACGCCGATACGTTCGTCCGCCCGATCTACGCCGGCAACGCTCTGGAAACGGTGAAGTCGAGCGACGCCAAGAAGGTGATCACCGTGCGGGCCACCGCCTTCAAGGCGGCCGAGGAAGGCGGCTCTGCCAGCGTGGAAACGGTGGCCTCGGGCGCGGACGCCGCGGGGACGAAATTCGTTTCCGACGAAATCGTGAAGTCGGATCGGCCGGAGCTGGCCGGCGCTAAGATTGTGGTCTCGGGCGGCCGGGCCATGGGTTCGGCGGAGGAATTTCACCGCGTGATCGAACCGCTCGCCGACAGGTTAGGCGCGGCGGTCGGCGCCTCGCGGGCGGCCGTCGACGCCGGCTACGCCCCCAATGACTATCAGGTCGGCCAGACCGGCAAGGTGGTCGCGCCCCAGCTCTACGTTGCCATCGGCATCTCCGGGGCGATCCAGCACCTCGCTGGAATGAAGGACTCCAAAGTCATCGTGGCGATCAACAAAGACGCCGACGCGCCGATCTTTCAGGTCGCCGACTACGGCCTCGTCGGAGACTACAAGACGATCGTGCCGGAATTGATGGACGCGCTCTCCGCTGCCTTGAAATAGAATTCTTTACGCTGCAATGCAGCAAACCATTAGGGCCGGCGCGCGCGTCGGTGTAAGGAAAACGTCGCAAACGGCGCCGACTGGGATCGTCGCCGCTCCAAACAATGCCGAGGCTGGTGAATGGCGGGAATTAAAACGGTCGGCGTCATCGGCGCGGGCCAGATGGGCAGCGGCATCGCCCATGTCTGCGCCCTCGCCGGATACGACGTCCTACTGAACGACATCGACGAGGCGCGCGCTCGGGCCAGCATCGCCCAGATCGATCGCAACATGACCCGTCAGGTTTCGCGGGGAATTATCACGCTGGAGGCGATGACCGCCGGTATGGCGCGGATCAAGGCCGGGGCGGGTCTCGCCGAGATTGGCGCGTCGGACATCGCTATCGAGGCGGCCACCGAAAACGAAGCGGTGAAGAAGACGATCTTCGCCAGTCTTGCCCCGCATCTCTCGCCGACAACCCTTCTGGCCTCCAACACCTCGTCGATCTCGATCACGCGCCTGGCCTCGTCCACCGACCGGCCGGAGCGGTTCATCGGTCTGCACTTTATGAACCCGGTCCCGCTTATGAACCTCGTCGAGGTCATCCGCGGGATCGCGACCGACGCGGCGACCTATGACATCGCCGTCGAATTCGCCAAGTCCCTCGGCAAGACCACGACCAACGCCGAGGATTTTCCCGCCTTCATCGTCAACCGCGTTCTCGTTCCGATGATCAACGAGGCGATCTACACCCTCTACGAGGGCGTCGGCACGGTGGCGGCGATCGACACGGCGCTGAAGCTGGGCGCCAACCATCCCATGGGTCCGCTGGAGCTCGGCGATTTCATCGGCCTCGACACCGTGCTCTCGATCATGAACGTGCTGCACGACGGCTTGGCCGACTCGAAATACCGCCCCTGTCCACTTTTGGTGAAATACGTCGAAGCCGGCTGGCTCGGCCGCAAGTCCGGTCGGGGCTTCTACGATTATCGGGGAGAAACGCCAGTTCCGACGCGTTAGCCGGCGGTGAACTCGCGCCTTCATAAATCAAGATCAAATCGTGTCGTAAAACCTTCGCCCTGGCGACCTAAGAGTTGCGTTCGCGTCCAAACCCTAGCGAACGGAAACCGCCGCAATGCATGCCCATTCGATCCGCCTGTCGCACGCGACCGCACGCTTCATCCTCACATCCTCGGTAGCCGCCGCGGCGCTCGCGGCCGGCGCCTCAGCGTCGGCGGCAAGCTTCATCGCTCCCGATTCCCTGCTTGTCAGCACCACGACCTACGTCAACACCGGGGTCGTTTCCAGCCTCGTCCCGGGGGTGTCGAACCTCGCCGGTCCCAAGGCCGGCACGACCGTCAAGGCGGTCTCCGACGGCCAGTTCGCGACGGTCTTCAACAACGACGGAGCGGATGGAGCGTTCGGCGTCACCACCGGCATCACGATTCAAGACCTCAACGCCTATTCGCGCGCGGTCAACGCATCGCTGGCGATCAATCCCAACATCGTCTCCACCAGCTTTTCCTCAAAGTCGGAGTTGGCCTTGAATATCACAAAGACCAGTTCCGGGCCGGTAGCGACCTTCGTCGGCTACGCCGGCGGCGGTCTTGGCAACCTTGACGTCTCCAATTCGGACACGCTCGCCTACATCGATAGCACCAATCCCGTGACGACGACCTTTTCGGGGTCCATCGCCGGCAACCCCAATTACGCCTTCAATCGCGCTGTCGTCGCCCTCAATGCCGATGGAACCTACGCCGTGACCCAGACCCTGGCTTATGGCGGCAACAACGGCCGCGCCGCGCTGCTCGGCCCCAACGGCCTGTATTACACCGTAGGCAATTCGAACAACGGCTCCGGCACGCCGACCGCCCTGACCACGAGCACGGGTCTCGAAGTGGTGACCCCTGGTTCCACGGCAAACTCCACTATGATCGATCCGACCTACCAGTCGGTGGTTGGCGACAAAGCCGGAAAAGACAGTAATTTTCGCGGGCTGACCTATTTCAACGGCTCGCTCTATTTCACCAAGGGCAGCGGCGGCAACGGGATCGACACGGTCTACACTGTCTCGAATCCCGGTGGGCAACTCGCGTCCGCCGCCACCGCCGGCGCGGCGATCGTCAACGTCCTTCCCGGCTTCCCTACCGACAAGGCGAAGACGACGGGCGGCAACTTCACCCCCTTCGGACTGTTCTTCGCCAATAACACCACGCTTTACGTTGCTGACGAAGGCACGGGTGGGGCGGCCGATGCCGCCCACGCCGGCCTGGAAAAGTGGAGCCTGATCGGGGGGGCCTGGCAGCTCGACTACACCCTGACCAACAACCTGATCGGCGGCAGTTACACGGTAAGCGGCTCCAACGGCGGGGTCTTTGGAACTTGGCCCACGGTGACCACGATCGGCCTGCGTAATTTGACGGGCCGAGTGAACGCCAATGGCACCGTGTCGCTCTATGCGACCACCTCGACCCGAAGTGCGTCCGGCGACAACGGCGCCGATCCGAACGAGGTCGTTCTGATCACCGATTCGCTCGGCGCCCTTGGACTTCCGACGTCCGAATCCTTCTCGGTCTTCGATGGCCCCCAATACGGCCTACGTTATGGGGGAGTCGCCCTCGCTCCGGCGCCGGAACCGACGACCTGGACCTTGATGCTGGTCGGGGTCGCGGGTCTCGGCCTCGCGCTTCGCGGTCGCAGGACACTGGCGCGGGCATAGTCGTGTTCCGGGCGGCGCCTCGTTTGGTCGCGGGCGCCGCCATCCCGCTCTGGAGAGCGCCGGCTCAACGGCGCGATCGCGCCCCGACCAGGTGGCGGTCAATTGCAAATCGTTCAACTCATCAATTTGCCCGCCAGGTCGGGAGTCGCCGGCGCGGCGGACATCGCCGTTCGCAGCAGGACGAAGGCGGCGTAGAGCACCACCGCCACCACGCCCCAGCGTAGGGCGACCAAGGGCAGGGATTTCACGACCAGCGCCGCTATCAGCGTCGCCGGAATCCCGCCAATCGCAATGCCGAGAACCACGCGCAGATCGATCCGCTTGGCGCGGATGAAGCCGAAGCCGCTGATCGGCATGAGAAAGGCGCAGGCCCCCATCATCACCGGAAACGCCGCCTTGGGGTCGAGACCCATCAGGCTCAGCATGATCAGCGACGGCGCGTAGAGGCCTATGCCGGCGGTCATCAAGGCGCCCAGAACGAAATAGGCGGCGACGGCGACGGCGAAGAGTGTCGGCCCGAGCGCCAGCGCGGTTCCGCCGCCCGGCATCAGGTCGAGGTTTGTCATGGCGTAGAGCGCCGCGGCGATCAGCATGGCAACGCCGACGACGCCCTGGATCACGCGGACGGGCAAGCGAACCACGATCGGCGCGCCGAGAACCCCGCCAACCACCGCCGCCAGAATGCAGGTGACAAGCAGTTTCGGATCGACCTTGACCAGATTGATGAAAACCAGGGCCTGAGCCACCGTCGGCAGCGCGTGGCCGACGTTGAGCGTCGCCGGTATGAAGCTGTCGGGCACAAGGCGGCGGAACTTGATCCAGGCGGTGCTGGGCGCGAACGAGCCGATTCCGAGGGTGTCGAAGAAATTGGTGATCGCGCCGAGGCCCATGGCCTCCACGTTCGGCTTGAACTCGTTCCGCGCCAGGGCGGTGCGCGCCAGCACAGCTGAGAACACCACGGCCACGATCACCAGGCACGAGAGCAGGAGAAACACGATCAAGGGCGGATTCCGACTTGTTAAGACGGTCTATCCTTAGCGGCGTCGTACGCCTTGACCAGGGTCTTGGGCGCGACATTCCGCCAACGCCGCTCGAGGAAATTGCGCAGCGAGCCAGGGTGCAGACTGTCGAGCCGCGCCAGGACGCTCGGATAGTCCTTGTAGTGGGCGGTGAAATGGAAGGTGGCGGGGTCGGCTTCCATCAGCATCTCGCGTTCGTAGAACGACACGTCGACCAGGACCAGGCTCTGGTCCTCGGGGCGCAGTCGGGTGATGAACTTGCCCTTCACCCGGAACGACGGCGTGCCGTACGACGTCGCCTCCTCCACGCCCGGAAACGACAGGGCGATGGCGCGGACGTCTTCCCAGGTCATTTTGGCCAGGTCACGCGGCGTGCGCGACCGGCGCAGCCAGGCGGATCACAGCGAGATAGCCAGGCGCCGTCTCCATCCGCGCCTTGACCCCCGACTGCTCCAACAGGCGACCGGCCTGGGGTAGGCTCCAGCACGGCAGATGCATGAACATGTGGTGTTCGCCGTGGTACTGCACCCAATAGGGCGCGATCAGCGCCCGCTCGATCAGGTTGGCCCGGGTTGAGCGCGCGTGCCGCAGGGGGTCCGGCTCGTCCTTGGCGACCAAGGCATGTTCGGCGATGTTCCGCAGGCGGGTCACTAGTTGATACCAGGTCGCGCGGGGCAGCAGCCAGAGCGCGAACCAGGCCCACCAATATCCGGCCGCCGCAAAGGCCGCGATGGCGAGCCCGTTGATGATCAGCCAACGCCGCTGGCGATAGAGTTCGTCCGCGACTATCGGCCAGATCGGCTGATCCGCGCGCCGCGCTTTCAACGTGGCGCTCAACCGACCGAACTTCTGCTTGAACCAGGTCTGGCCGGTAAGGTCGCGGATCACCTTGCGATGGAACGAGGCGCGACGGATCGGAAAGGGCGCGGAAAGCACCAGATCGGGGTCATCCGCCTGCTGGGCGAACTTGTGGTGCTGGAGGTGATATTTTCGGTAGGACGAGACGCCACCCAGACAAAGCCACTCCGCGACCCAGTCGTTGATCTTGGGATCGGGATGCAACGCGCCATGCGCGGCGTCGTGCATCAGGATCGAAAGCCCCAGTTGCCGCGCGCCGATGACCATCACGGCGAGGGGAACGGTGATCGGCCAGCGCAGCGCGGCCACCGTCGCCAGCGCGATCACCGCCCAGGCGTGGGCGAACAGGGCGAGGCCTTTCCACGACGAGCGCGCGGACAGACCCGACCACTCGTCGGCGGAGAAATAGTCCTTGGGATTGACGCGCGCGGCGACGGCCATGTCCCAGCCTATCACCCTGGCCCGTTTGACGGTAGGCGTGGGCCGGTATCGAGTGTGGGAGTGTTCGCGTGATAGCTTTCAGCCTGGCCGCCGTCCTGGCCGCGTCCACGCCGCTCCCGCCGATCGACACCGTGGTCACCGAGGCCAGCGGCGCCGGGTTCGCCGGCGAAGTGCTGGTGTCCACCTCGGACAAGACGATCTACGACCGCGCCGTCTCCGCCCCTGGCCGACCGCACAAGGCGGGCGATCTGTGGCGCTGGGCGTCGGTCACCAAACAACTCACCGCGACTCTGGTCATGCAGGAGGTCGCGGCCGGACGGCTATCGCTGGACGACACCATCGCGGCTCGACTACCCGCTTTCAACGGACCCACCGGCGCGCGGGTCACCCTGCGCATGTTGCTGCAGCACACCTCCGGCCTGCCCAATCCGGACGACACCCCGGCGGCCGACGTCAAGTCGTTTCCGGCTTTCTACCTACGCAATTCGCGCGGGGTCGGCGGCGCCGAGGATGCGACGGGCTATTGCGCTGGGAAGCCCAGGGCGGAGCCCGGCGCGGGATTTTCCTACAATAACTGCGATTACATCGTGATGGGCGCGATCCTCGAACGGACGTCCGGAAAACCCTTCGCGACCCTGATCCGGACCCGCATCGCCAAGCCTGTTGGGATGGAGACCCTACGCGTGGCCAGCGCGGACCGGGCGACGCCGCCGATGACTCCCGGCGTCGATGCCGATGGCAAGCCAGAGCCCAGGTTCAATCTCGCCACCTTCGGTCCAGCCGGCGCGGCCTATGGCGCGCCGGAGGATCTCGCGCGGTTCGATCGCGCCCTCATGGGCGGTCGCCTGCTCGACGCGGACCATCTGACAGTGACGTGGAAGGGCGACCCGCACCTCGGCTATGTAGCCCTCGGCGCATGGAGCTTCACGGCCAAACTGGCGGGATGCGCGGCGGCGGTCGATCTGGTCGAGCGGCGGGGCGAGATCGGCGGCGTCGAGGTGCGCAACCTGTTGGCTCCGAAACTCGGCAAAGCCCTGGTGGTGTTCGCCGACCGCTCGGATCTCGATTTCGGCGAAATCTGGCAGGCCAACGGTTTGAGTTACCGTCTCGCGAGCGCGGCGTTCTGCGCGGTCTAGCTCCCTGTCTGGCGGCGACGGCCGTCTGCTTTGTTGCGCTCACCGCGCCATCGGCGCGCGCCAGTGCGTCCCAGTTGATCGTGTGGGCCTGGGAGCGCCCCGAGGATCTCCGCTTCCTGCCGGCCGATACGGAGGTCGCGGTCCAGACGGGCTTCGTTAGCCTATCGGGATCGGACGTCACCGCGCGGGGCCGGCGTTTCACCCTGCTCGCGGACCGGGCGCGCGTGACCATGGTCGTCGTCCACGTCCAGATCGATCCGCGCCGCCCGCCCGTCTGGACGCCCGACGTTCGCGCCAGGCTGGCGGACGCGGTGGTCGCCCATCTCGGCGCCGAGACGCCGAAGACCGTGCAGATCGATCTCGAGGTTCGCGCCTCCCAGCGCCAGATGCTGCTCGATCTACTCACGGATGTTCGCGCGCGACTGCCGTCGCCGACGCGCCTCTCGATGACCGCCCTCGCCTCCTGGTGCGAAACCGAGACCTGGCTTTCGGACGCACCGGTCGACGAGATCGCGCCAATGCTGTTTCGCATGGGTGCGACCGGAGCTCGGATGCGAGCGAAGCTTGCCGCTGGTGGTGACTTCACCAACCCGAGGTGCCGCACCGCTTTGGCGGTGTCATCCGACGCGCCGATAGTCCGCGCGCCAGCCGGGCGACGGGTGTATTTGTTCGATCCACAGGGCTGGACCCCGGCGGTGTTCGAAACGGTTCGCGAAAGGGTGACGGGATGGGCGCAAGGCGGCTGAGCGTGACCATCGCCATGGCGTTCTCGGTGCTGGGCGGGGTCGCGCGGGCGTCGGGCGACGGCGCGGAGTCGCCGTGGTACATCGACCAGTTCGGCGGCGCGCAGCCTGATCTCGACGCCCTCTACGCCGGGCGGCCCGGCATCGTGATGATGCGCTCGCCCCGGCCGCAGCTCTACATCGCTTGGCGCCTGCTACACGGTCAGCGTGTCGGCACGGCCGCCGGCGCGGCCTTGTCCATCCCATGCTGTGACGGTCCCGAGCATGTCTACAGCGCCGACGCGCCGCCGACCGGCGTCGACGCCTGGATCGCCGCGCGCAAGCTCGTGCCGTCCGCGCCCGAACTCAAGACCGGCATCCCGACCGAGCGTGACGGCGCCAACTACACCTCCATCGCCAACTGCTTCCCCGAGGCCTTCGACACCGCCGCTTCGACCCTCAAGGCGCGCGCGGCCGATCATGGCGCGACCTCGCCCGCGGTGTTCGTCTGGCTGACTCGACAGGACGCGGTGTTCAGGTCCTGCCACGAGGCCGGCGTCACCTTGCCGGGCGCCGGCGAAGGCGGCCCCGATTGGCTGCAAGCGGACGAGGCCTACCAGCAGGCGGCCCTGGCGCTCTATGACGGCCGCGCCCTGGAGGCGGCGGACCGATTCGCGGCCATCGCGCGCGATGCCAAATCGCCGTGGCGCGGCGTCGCGCCCTATCTTCAGGCGCGGGCTCTGGCGCGGGAGGCCAAGGCGCACCCCAGCCCGGCAGCCTTCGCCAAGGCGCTGGCGGCGTTGAAGGCTGTGGCCGCCGCGCCGGCGGGAACCTTCGGCCAATCGCAGGTCACGGGGCTGTCGCGGTCGCTCGAGTTTCGCTCCGAACCGGCCCGGCTGACCACCGAACTCCTGGCCGAGCTCGGCCGAGCCGATCCACCCGCGAACATCGCGGTTTCGTTTCGCGACCTGTCCGACCTTTCCGACAAGGCGGCGGTGAAGCCGGAACCGACAGACTGGATCGCGACGCTGCAATCCTTCGCGGTGGTCCCGGATGACTCCGACGACGCCGCGCGGGCGAGGGCTGGTGAAGCGGCGCGTCAGGCGGGTTTGGCTCACGCCGTGGAACGTTGGAGAGCGGGCCGTGACGTCACCTGGCTCATCACCGCCCTGTCCCTCGCCAACTCCGGGGAGCTTCCCGCGTCTGTATTGGCCGCGGCCCGCGCGACGCCGACGTCCAGTCCGGCCTGGATCAGCCTGCGCCACGACCTCATCCGCCTCGACATTGCCGGCGGCGCCGATCCTGACGGCGCGCGACGGGAGGTGGACGCCGTGCTGGCGCGGACCGATCTGTCGGTCAGAGACCGCAACGTCTTCACCGCCCAGCGCCTGCGCCTGGCGACCGACCTGCACGACTTCGCCAAGTTCGCTCTGCGCCACCGGCTATGCGGGGGCGGCGACGACGCCAAGACCGGATGCGTTCGCGACAAATGGTACGGCGGCTATGAGGTGTCAGGCGTCTACGACGGACCCGGCTACAAAGGCACGGTCGGCTTCGGCGAAGACGCGCGGGCCGCGATCGACAGAATGCCTCTTCGTGGACGGATGGCGCTCGGTGTCGATGGATCCCTGCCGCAGGCGCTGCGGCTCGATCTCGCCGTCACCAACTTCGGACGGGCGGTACAGCTCCGCGACGACGCGGCGATCGACGCGCTATGCGGCCAGCTCCTTAGTCTTTTGTCCCAGATGAGCGGGGATTGGCGAATGATCTCCAAGACGCCATCCGGCCCGGACAAGCGGTTTGCCGTCTTTTTGGCCTTGGCGAAGATCCCGGGGGTGCGGACCGACCTGGTCGCCTACACGCGGCCCGAGGGTACGGTCCCGGAGTTCCAACGCTATTGGACCGATTGGATCATCCCCGCCAAGGGCGACCCGAACGCCAAGCCGCCCGCGCTAGCGCTCTATCAGTCGGCCGGCTTTGGCGTTTCGACGAACGCGCCCGACGCCGAGACCGATCTGGATTGCCTGGGCGAGTGCGGTCACGGATCCTCGACGGCGCGACCGCCCGCCTTCGAAACGGCCTACGAAGCCCGCGCCCGCGCCGAGCGCGCCTTCTTTTTCAAGAGCGATCACGAATACGACAAGCCGCCTCCGCCTGCGCCGGCGGACTCTTTAATCGTGTGGAACGAGATGCTGACCTACACCGCCGCCCATCCCGCCGATCCACGCGTGCCCGAAGCGCTTTACTGGCTGATCCATGTCGGCCACTACGGCGGCAGCCACGACCATTCCGGCTGCCGCGCGTTCAAGCTGCTGCACAGCCGGTATCCGAACAGCGTGTGGGCGAGGAAGGCTAGGGTGTACAACGACTGACGCTTCACGCGGAGGAGCCAAATTGCCGGCTACCCTGCCCGCGCGCCCGCCGCCTGGATGTCGTCCAGGGTCATCCCGAAAATCGAGGCGAAGGGCGATTCGGCGGTCTGGTCCCAGGCGTGGCGTCCGCCGATCGTGATCCCGCCGTCCACAACGATGTGCGTGCCGGTCACAAAGCGGCTGTCGTCGCTGGCGAGATAGAGGGCGGCGGCGGCGATGTCTTCGGGCAGACCCGCTTTTGGGATCGGCTGGGCGGAGGCGGCGTTCTGAGCGATCATCGCGGCCATCTGGTCGGCGCCCTCGCGCGCCATGCCTAGCGCCGTGCCGAAGATCGAGGTCGCGATGAGGCCGGGGCAAATGGCGTTGACCCGGATCTTCCGCGGCGAAAGCTCCGCAGCCGCGCAACGCGTCATGTGGATTACCGCGCACTTGGCGGTGGAATAGGCCAGCGGTCCCCAGCCCGCCTGCAATCCCGCGATCGAGGCGGTGTTGATGATCGAACCGCCGCCGCGCGCCAGCATCAGCGGCAGGGCGTATTTCATGCCCAGCATCGGACCGCGCACGAGCAGGGCGAAGGTGGCGTCCCAGCCCTCGGGGGTCATGGTCTCCAGGCCGCCGGGCTGACCCGCGTGGCCGGCATTGTTGAAGAGGACGTCCAGTCCGCCGAACGCCGTCTTCGTCAGTTGGCACGCGGCCTCCACCTCGGCCGGGGCCGTTACGTCGCAGTGAATGAAGCGCACCTGATCTGGGAAGCGCTGTTCGAGCATCGCGCCCTTGGCGTCCTGAACGTCGGCGGCGACGACCTTGGCGCCCTCGCCGACGAAGAGCTCCACCGTCCCCAATCCGATCCCCGAGCAGCCTCCGGTGATAAGCGCTACTTTGCCGTTCAATCGTCCGGTCATGCTCGCATCCTCCAGCTTTTGCGGAAGGTCTAGAGCCGAACCAACCGAATGCAACCGGCTGCTCGCTGCGGAAGCGGCCTCAGCGGGCGCTGGATAGGACGAAGGTGTTGGCGGCGGGATTAGACGCGGCCGCTCAAGCCATCGTCACCACGACCTTGCCCATGGCCTTGCGGCTGGCCAGGTGGGCGATGGCGTCTCCGCCGCGCTCGAGCGGGAAGTGCTCGGAGACGTAGGGCTTGATCTTGCCGGCGGCGTAGAGGTCCAACAATTCCTTGACGTTCTGCTGGTGCGCGGCCGGGTCTCGCGCCACCGCCGCGCCCCAGAACACACCGACGATGTCGCAGCTCTTGAGCAGCGCCAAATTGAGCGGGATGCGCGGGATGCCGGCGGGAAAGCCGATCACCAGGAAGCGGCCCTCCCACGCCATGCAGCGTAGCGACGCCTCGGCATAGTCGCCGCCGACGCCGTCGTAGATGACGTCCGCGCCATTCTTGCCGCAGGCCTGCTTGAACTGTTCCGACAGCGCCTTTTGCCCATCGCGATCGAACGGGCCACGCGGGTAGACCAGCCCGCTCTCGGCGCCGTGCTCGATCGCCAGGTCGACCTTGTCCTGCGACGACGCCGCCGCGATGACCTTCGCGCCCATGGCGACGCCGAGTTCGACGGCGGCCAAGCCGACGCCGCCCGCCGCGCCGAGCACCAGCAGGGTCTGGCCGGCCTTGAGGAAACCCCGATCCTTCAGCGCGTAATAGGACGTGCCATAGGTCATCAGGAAGGCCGCGGCTTCGTCGAAGGGCATGCCTTCGGGAATGGGGGTGAGGCGGGCAGCCTCGATCGCCAGTTCCTCGGCCATGCCGCCGTTGCCGCCGTTGCCCAGCACCCGATCGCCGACCGTGACGTTGGTGACGCCCGCGCCGACCGACTTCACCACGCCTGAGAACTCGCCGCCCGGCGCAAAGGGGCGGGGCGGTTTGAACTGGTACTTGTCCTCGATGATCAGCACGTCGGGATAGTTGACCCCGCAGGCCTTGACCGTGACCACGGCCTGGCCGTCGCGGGCCTCGGGGCTCGGCATGTCCTGGAGCACGAGCGTCTCCGGTCCGCCGGTCGCCACGCTGAGCAATGCTCGCATCGAATGTTCCTCGCCTTGTCTTTCCAAGTCTTGTTTTAAGCCCGGCTGACGCTATCCGAAGGCGCTCGGCGGCGGAAGCGGAAGAAACGATGACCCAAGGTAAGTTCGCCCTGGCCCTTCACGGCGGCGCTGGGCCCCTGGTCGGCCGCGACTACGACCGCGAGCTGGTCCACATGCGCGGGCTGATCGAGGCTGGACGCGACCGGCTTGCCTCGGGCGCGGCGGCGCTCGACGTGGTGGTGGAGATCGTCGGCGAACTGGAAGCCTCGGGACTCTACGTCGCGGGGCGCGGCGCCTCGCCGAATACCGCCGGCCTCTATGAGCTCGACGCCTGCGTCATGGATGGCCGCGACAATCGCGCCGGAGCGGTCGCGGCCCTGGTTGGGTTCAAGTCTCCCATCGCGGCGGCGCGCGCGGTGATGGAGCACACGCCGCACGTCCTCCTGGTCGGCGAGGGCGCTGCCCGGTTCGCGGGCGATCTCCACCACGCGCGGATCGACGATCCCGCCGAATGGTTCACCCATGCCGGCGGCGGCGGCGCGGGAACGAAGCCACACCATCTCGCCACCGGCACCGTCGGCTGCGTCGCCCTCGACCAGCACGGAAACCTCGCCGGCGGCACCTCGACCGGGGGCGTGTTTGGCAAACTACCGGGGCGAGTGGGCGACTGCCCGATCCCCGGCTCCGGCACCTGGGCCGACCCCCACGTCGCCGTCTCCTGCACCGGCGCCGGCGAAATGTTCATCCGCGCCGCCGTCGCCGCCCAGGTCGCGCACCGGATGCGGTTCGGCGGGGAGTCGCTGGAGCCAGCCTGCGCGGCGGCGCTGGACGAGGTGCGCGCGCTCAAAGGCGAAGGCGGGTTGATCGCGGTGGGTGCCGATGGCGAGATCGCCATGCCGTTCAACTCGGCGGGGATGAAACGCGCGGCCCTGCACAGCGACGGCCGGATCGAGGTCGAGGTGTTCGGGTAGCGATTTGGAGTACGGCTCGAAGTCCCCCTTCAAGGATGGGTGGCGATGGCAGGGTTCGACCCGTTGCTGACGTTCAGGGTGGAACGCGTGACTCGGCCGTCAACACCAATCTCCAGCGCCCTCGCCGCCTCGCCCAGGTATCCACACCGGCAAGCCGACCTGCGGGAACCGCCGCCCCCGGCGACGTCCAAGACTCGCTCCAGATGACGATCGCGACGTTGTCATAGAAACGCACGTTCACGCGATCGAGTGTCGCGACAGCACGGGGCGAGTCTCGGCTGACCGATTGGATCAACTGCTCCCCGGTATGCACAATTCCTGCCGTGGAGACCCAAAGGGCCCTCGAATCAAGGTGTCGTCGCAATGGAGCAGGATCGCTTGTTGTGAGCATCGAGGTGAACTCGCGCGTCGCTTGAATGATGTATCGACAGCTAACGGTGTCTCCGCCGTCGCAGCTGCGTTCATCGTTAGCTGGAGCGGCCGCGGGGGCCGCATCAGCGGTTCCGGCCAACACGAGCATCAGCGCCGCTAGCGCGTAGGTCCTCATTCCTGCTCCCCCAGCGCCTCGCCAGTTAGCACGCTTTAGCGAAGACCAGAGCGCGATGTCGGCTCCCCACCCCGTTCCGACCTTCCGGATGTCCGCTTGTCGGGCCAAAGATCGGTCCATCCCCGCCGGAGCCCTAAAGACCGTCATACGCCTTGCGGTCGGCTTCGCCATCCCACTCGATGAACGTCGCGAATGGATCGTCAGGCCGTCGGGCCGATGCCCTGGGCCGGGCGACCGTGCCGCCGTCGATCGAGTAGGCGAGTTCGTCGCCCAGCCCGGGGCCCGAGGCGGACCGCGCCGCGCGCGGCAGCGTCGATTGGGCGTTGGGCGGCGGTTTGTTGGTCATCATGCCCTGGCGCCTCGATGGGTGAAGATGGGAAGGTGAGGATAACCCTTCCGGCCCGCAAGGCGAAGGGAGCGGGCGCCTTGCCCTCACTCAAATCCGCGCCCGTTTTCTTGCGGGGGAGCAGGAACGCGGTCAGCCCTTTCTCTCGCCGCCCACCGCGCGCTAAGACCCTCACCATGTCCGGCAAGGAAACCCCCACCGAGATCTTCAAGCGCGCGCTGGCGAACGCCGCCCGGTCGCTGGCCGAGCAGCCGGACCTCGAGGTCGTGTTCAGCGGCGACGGGCCGTCGCTGATCGGGCATCGGGCGATCCTGCCCCATCCTCCGCGTGAGTTGACGGGGCCGGAAACCGTTCGCCTACGCGGGCTGGCCGACCAGATGGCGCTGCGTGTCGCGCACCACGACGAGGCCGCGCACCTGCGCAACAAGCCGAAATCCCCCGAGGGCGCCTTGATCTACGACGCCCTCGAACAGGCGCGGATCGAGGCGATCGGGGCCAATGCGCTCATCGGGGTGAAGGACAATCTCGCGGCGGTCTGGGAACAGTCGGCGCAGCGCAAGGGGCTGAACCGGTCGATCGATCCGGCCGTGGCGCCGCTCGCCGACGTGGTCGCCCTGCTGGTTCGCGAACGTCTCACGGGCGCGCCGCCGCCCGCCGCCGCCAAGGCCTTGGTGGACGCCCTGCGCGAGGAAATCAACGGCAAGGCCGGCGCGGATCTGGACCGGCTGACCGGCGCCGTCGGCGATCAGGTCGCCTTCGCCCGCATCGCCCGCGCGGTCGTGCGCGATCTTTCGATGAGCGACGATCTTTCCGACGCCGCCGAGCAGGACGCCGAGGAAAACTCCGGCGAGGAGGGCGAACCCGAGGCTTCCGACCAGAGCGAGGGCGACGGCGAGGAGCAATCACCCCAGGGCGACACCTCCCAGGATGGCGAGCAGAGTCTGCGGGAAAGCGAGACCGCCGAGAGCGAGGCGGCCGAGTCCGACGAGGACGGCGAGGAGACCTCCGACGAGCTCGACCTCACCGACGGCGACCGCCCCGCTCGGCCGGACATCAAGGACCCCGGCAAGCCGGAGCCGGCCTACAAGATTTTCACCGCCGAGCATGACGAGGTGATCGCCGCCGAAGACCTGTGCGAGCCCGACGAACTGACGCGGCTTCGCGCCTACCTCGACCAGCAGCTCGCCAGCCTTTCCAACGTGGTTTCGCGCCTCGCCAACCGTCTGCAGCGCAAGTTGCTGGCCCAGCAGAACCGCTCCTGGACCTTCGATCTGGAGGAGGGTCTGCTCGATGTCGCCCGCCTCACCCGCGTGATCGTCGATCCCACGGCGGCCCTGTCGTTCAAGGAAGAGAAGGACACCGAGTTCCGCGACACCGTGGTCAGCCTGCTGATCGACAATTCCGGCTCCATGCGTGGGCGGCCGATCATGGTCGCGGCGGTCTGCGCCGATATTCTCGCGCGTACGCTGGAGCGCTGCTCGGTGAAAACCGAGGTGCTGGGTTTCACCACTCGAGCTTGGAAAGGCGGCGCCTCTCGCGACGCCTGGCTCAAGGCCGGAAAGCCGCCCGCGCCGGGGCGGCTCAATGATCTGCGCCACATCATCTACAAGTCGGCGGACGCGCCGTGGCGGCGGGCGCGCAAGAACCTCGGCCTGATGATGCGCGAGGGGCTCCTCAAGGAGAACATCGACGGCGAGGCGCTGATGTGGGCCCACCAGCGCCTGATCGCGCGCACCGAACAACGCCGCATCCTGATGGTGATTTCCGATGGGGCGCCGGTGGACGACAGCACCCTCTCGGTCAACTCCGGCCACTATCTGGAACGCCACCTGCGCCGCGTCATCGCGGAGATCGAGACCAAAAGCCCGGTGGAGCTGATCGCCATCGGCATAGGCCACGACGTGACCCGCTATTACCGCCGGGCGGTCACCATCGTCGATGTCGAGCAACTGGGCGGCGCGATCACCGACCAGCTCGCGGCGCTTTTCGAGGAAGAGCCCCGCGCCATCACGGCGCGGGCCGCCGCAGGCCTGCTGGCGCCGCTGCCGAGTGTCCAGGGTACGCCGACGAAGCCCACAGGCGCTTCGGCGCGGCGACCCGCGCCGATCCCGGCATGAAGCCGGCGTGCGTCGCCGACTACCGCCTGGCCGCGAAGGCCCGACTGCCGCGCGTGCTCTTCGACTACATCGACGGCGGCGCCTACGCCGAGAGCACCCTGCGCGCCAATGTCGCCGACCTGGAAGCGGTGATCCTGCGTCAGAGGGTGCTCAAGGACGTCTCCAGCCTCAACATGGCGACGTCGCTGTTCGGACAGAGGCTTTCCATGCCCGTCATTCTCGCCCCTGTCGGCCTGTCAGGGATGTACGCCCGGCGCGGCGAGACCCAGGCGGCGCGAGCGGCTGAAGCGGCGGGCCTCCTGTTCTGCCTTTCCACCGTGGGCGTGAGTTCGATCGCGGAGGTGGCGCGGGCCGCCACGCCGCCGTGGTTCCAGCTCTATATGATGCGTGACCGCGGCTTCATGGCCGAACTTCTGGCGAGGGCGCGTGAGGCGGCCTGCCCGGTGCTGTTCTTCACCGTCGATCTGCCGGTGCCCGGCGCGCGCTATCGCGACGCGCGCAACGGCATGGTGGCCGCCACCGTATCGGAGAAAATCCGGCAAGGCGTCGACGGCCTGCGTCATCCGGCCTGGATGTGGGATGTCTGGCTCAACGGCCGCCCACACACGCTCGGCAATATCGTCGGCGGCGGGCGCGACGACCTCCGGGAGATCGGGCAATTCTGGACCTGGATCGGTCGCAACTTCGACCCGTCCGTCACCTGGAAGGACATCGCCTGGGTCCGCGAACGCTGGCCCGGCCCCCTTGTCGTCAAGGGTGTGCTCGATGCGGACGACGCCGTCGAGGCGCGCGCCGCGGGTGTCGATGGGATCGTGGTCTCCAATCACGGGGGTCGCCAACTCGACGGCGCATCGAGCGCGATCCGCGCACTGCCGCCGATCGTCGATGCGGTGGGCCAGGATCTGACCGTCCTGATGGACGGTGGAATACGATCGGGACTGGATGTGCTGAAGGCGCTTTCGCTGGGCGCGAAGGCCTGTCTCATCGGCAGGGCCTGGGCCTGGGCGCTCGGCGCCGGCGGCGAGGCGGCGGTCGCGCATATGCTCGGCGTCTTGCGTCAGGAATTGCTGGTCGCCATGTCGCTCACCGGCTGTGTGGATGTCGCACTCGCGGGGCCGGACCTCCTGGCTTCGACAGTCCTCGGCGGTCGCGGTGGCTTCCAGCGCGAAACATGAGGAGGCGCGCCACCGGCATTTTCGCCGCGATTTTGGCGTGGGCCGCGGTCGCGGGGCCCGCGCTCCCCGCAACCTCCGGTCCCGTGCCCTTGGCCAAGGTCGACCTGCGCCGCATGATGGGTGACTGGTATCTTGTCGCCACCATCCCGAACTTTTTCGAGCGGGGCATGGTGGCGGGGCGCGACGTCTATGCCTTGACGCCGCGCGGCGACATTCGCGAAGATTTCTCCATGCGGCGGGGCGGGTTCGACCGCAAGGTGACCCGCGCTTCCACCAGGATCACCGTTCGCCGCGACAGCGGCGACGCCGACTGGAGGGTCCACTTCGGTCCGATCGCATTGCCGTTTCAAGTTTTGTGGGTGGACCCCGCCTATCGGCTTGCGCTCTTCGGGGAGCAAAACAGAAAGCTGGGTTGGGTCTATTCAAGAGACCAAAAAATCTCGGACGAGGACTATCGAACCGCTCTCGAGCACTTCGAAGCGCTCGGCGACGAGAGCCGCCGTTTTCGAAAATTCATACAGACGCCCGACCAGATCGGGCAAACCGGCTTCTGGAGCGAAGGCGTTCGCGCGCCGACGATGCCGGCGCGCTAAAATCGGCGACGCGCCTGGCGCGCCGCCGATCGAGCTCTAGTGGAGCAAGTTCTAGTGGGGTTTGGCGTCGTTCGCCGTGCTGGTCACGGCGTGGCCGGCGGAAGAGACGTCTTTGCCGGCGCCGCCGATGGTGTTGCAGGCGGTGGTCGCGAGGCTGGCGGCGAGTACCGCCAGAACGATGATCTTGCGCATACGTTAAGTCTCCGAGTGGATAAAATTGCAGTGCGAAACCAACGCTCCCTTAAACGCTAGGTTCCGGATGTCGGCGATTCAGGCAGCCTCCGACAGCGCGGGTGTGGGGAAGATGAGACGCGTGGTCAAGCCCCCGGCGGCGTTCGGCTCCCGGACCAGTTCACCTTTCAGCTGGCGAGCAAATGCGGTCATGAGAGTCCGCCCCACGCCCTGCCCCTCGAGCATCGCGTTGGAGGCTTCACCGCCGCGACCGCTGTCGGCGATCTCGAGGGTGGCGCTCTGACCCTCGATGGTGAGCGAAATGCGCAGAAGCCCGCCTTCCGCCATGCCGTGTTTGCGCGCGTTGGTGATCGCCTCGACCGCGAAAAGGGCGAGCGGCGCCAGCCGGTCGGGATCGATCGACAGCGGTTGGAGCGACAGATCGGTGCGGATCTTGGCGGCGTGCGGCGCGTCGGCGATCAACTGGGCGGTGAGTTCATCCAGAAATTCGCTGAGGTCCACCCGTCGCAGATCCGGCCCGCGGTAGAGGGCGCGGTAGATCAGGGCGAGGGCTGAAATGCGCTGGCGCGTGTCCGAGATCGCCGCGCGCGCCGCGGGGTCCGTCAGCGCGCGCTGCTGCATGTTCAGGAGCGAGGAGATCACCTGGAGGTTGTTCTTAACGCGGTGGTGGATCTCGCGCATCATGTCGTCCTTTTGCGCGAGGGTTTCGTGAACGAGAGCGTCGCGAGCCGCGAGGGCCTTGGCCATGCCGTCCAAGGTCTCCGCAAGGTCGCGGATTTCGGGCGGCGCCCCGATCGCTCGCACCGGATGCACGGTGTACCGCCCCCGGGCGTAGAGCGCGGCCACCCGGCGCAGATAGCCAATCCACCGCACGACACCGCGATCGGCCACCGACCAGACGGCGATCAGAGCCAAACCGAAGGCCAGCAGGGGAAGGACGAGGGCTGAAATCGGATTGAGCCAGGCCCAGGCGACCACGCCCTGGGTCGGCGCCGAGAGAAGAACCCAGACCTCTGCTCCGACCAGGGGAGCGGCAGTGAAGACCCGCGTCGTCCCCCGGCCGTCCTTGGCCACCCATGGGAGAAGCCGGTTACCGGAAAGGCGCGCTGTCGGCGCCCGCCCGCCCGGGGGGAAACCACGAGGATCGGTGCTGGAAAGGTAGTGACCCTGGCCATCCACGATCGCCACCTGCGAATGGGGCGGCAGGGAGGGATCGACACTTTGCGTTCGAAGGCTGGACAGCGTCATGACCGCCGTCACCGCGCCCGCGAAGCGGCCGGCGTCATCCTCCGATCGCGCGCTGGCCAGCAGGGCGGGCGCGCGGGTGTACCGATTGGACAGATCCCCGGCGATCACCGAGGTCGCGCCTTGGGCCAGGGCCTTGAACCACGGGCGCGTCGCCCGATCGGGGTCGTCCGGCGTGGGCGCGGCGGCGCAGATAACGTGACCCCCGGCGTCGAAGCGAATCAGGTTGGCGAAGTCGGGCACCCGCGATTTGATCTCGGCCAATCGCGTCGCGCAGGCCCCCCGGGTATTCGAGGGCGCGATGGACTGCAGCAAGACGACGCCAGAAGCCATGCGCTGGCGAACCGTCTCCGCCCCTCGCGTCGCCGCCAACATGAGGTCAATCCGCTGATCTCGCGCCTGCTGTTGAAAGGTCAGCGCCGATTGACCCAGGCTAAGCAGAAGGACCGGCGCCAAGGCGACCGCCAGAGCAAGGCCGAGACGAACCCGGAAGCTGGCGCGGTTCCAGCGATCCCGGATTGCGCCCGAGGTCACCGCGCGCCGCTCAGCCGCTCCGCGTGGGCTAGGATCGCGCCCATGGCCTCCCCGGCGGAAGCGCCGTCGCGCTCATAGCTTCCCCGTTCCAGAATGAGTTGCAGGGCCCGCCGCGCGCGGCTGACCCGGCTCTTCACCGTGCCCACGGCGCAATCGCAGATCACCGCCGCCTCCTCGTAGGCGAAGCCGCCCGCGCCGACGAGCACGAGGGCTTCGCGTTGCTCGGACGGCAACATGGCAAGGGCCAGGCGCAGCTCGTCGAGGGCGACGGGCGAGGCGGGATCGTCGATGGCCACGAGGGTGCGCTCGGCGGCCTCCTGGTCCAGTTGGGTCTGGCGCCAGGACCGGCGTTTTTCGGAATAGAACTGGTTGCGGAGGATCATGAAGGTCCAGGCCTTCATGTTGGTGCCCATCTCGAAACTCGCCCGCGCGTCCCAGGCCTTCATCATGGCGTCCTGAGCCAGATCGTCGGCCGCGGTCGGATCGCCGGTCAGGGTGCGCGCGAAGGCCCGCAGATGGGGTATCAGACCGACGAGGCCCGCCTTGAAGGCCTTGTCGCGAACCGGATCGGCGGGGGCGGCCCGCCTCTCTTCAGCATTCATAGTCTGGGTTCCGACGATTTCTCGTCGGCGGCGCGGAGGATCGCGAGGAAATCTTCGGGCACAGGTTCGCTGACGACGTCGTCGAACATCTGCCGCAAGCGGGCGCCGATCGATTGTTGACGGAGGCGCGCGTCATCAAGAGCGGATGTCGGTGTTGACGGCGGTTTCATGCTTCCAGTTTCGATCCGGGTTTGTTGATGGCGCCGAGCGCGACCAACAGAGAGCCCCGCCCTTTCCCCTTCATGGGTCCAGTGCCGCGCAACGCATGGGAAGAATGGCGGTTCCCCTTGACGGGCGCTGGATATTGGCGATTTGGAACCCTTGCCTGTCACCCGCGTTTTCCCGCCCATCGGAGACGCCGTGCATCGGGTGTCTTTCATCGCGACCGGTATCGGTCGTTCTCCGGAGGGGAAATGAGTCTTCTGGCCAAGTTGGCGCCGCACCTGCCCTACGTGCGGAGATATGCGCGCGCCCTCACGGGCGATCAGACGGCGGGAGATCAATACGTTCGAGTGACGTTGGAGGCCCTCGCGGCCGGCGAGCGATCGCTGGATTCCACGATGACCCCCCGGGTCGCGCTCTACCGCGTCTTCCATTCGATCTGGTGCGTCACCGGCGCCAAGCTTGAGCCGCGCGGCGAGGGGCTTGGCGGAGAAGCCGTGGGAGAGCGCCTCATGCGCATCGCGCCGCGTTCGCGCCAGGCCTTCCTGCTCACCGCCGTGGAGGGGTTCACCCCCAGCGAAGCGGCTCAAATCCTCGACGCCGCGTTCACCGACGTCGAGACGCTGATCGCTGAAGCGCAGCGGGAGATCGATGCGGAGTTGGCGACCGACGTTCTGATTATCGAAGACGAACCGGTGATCGCCGCCGACATCGAGGCCCTTGTGGAGGAACTCGGCCACACGGTGATCGGAATAGCGGCGACGCGCGACGAGGCCGCGCACGCCGTAGCGCGGACCAAGCCCGGCCTCGTGCTCGCCGACATCCAGTTGGCGGACGGCAGTTCCGGCATCGACGCCGTCAAGGATATCCTGGCCCGCGCGGAGATTCCGGTGATCTTCATCACCGCGTTCCCGGAGCGTCTGCTGACCGGCGAGCGTCCGGAACCCACCTTCCTGATCACCAAGCCTTTCCAGCCGGAAACGGTGAAGGCGGCGATCGGTCAGGCGCTGTTCTTTCATCCGCGGACGCGCGAGACCGTCTAGGGCTTCTCAGCGCGGCGGTGGCGGCGCGAGGTGGAACGCGATCTCCGCGCGCCGTCTGACGGGTTTGGATTGGCCGGCGGCCGTTTGCGCGCCTGAATCTCCGACGGCGGCGACCTGGATCTCCACGGCGTCGTAGCCGTGGCGGTGGAGAACCGATTTCACCGCCTCTCCGCGCCGACGCGAAAGTTCCAGGTTGGCGGCGGGGTCGCCCGGTGCGTCCGAGAGGCCGACGACGGCGACACCCGTCACGCGGCACCCCCGCGTCCGCGTGGCCGCCAGATTTATGAGCTTTTCGGCTTGACGGGTCACCGTCGCCTGCCCCGCCTCGAAATAGAGGGTCTGGCTGAAATCGATACAGGGCGACGCGGATTGGATCAGGGGACCCTTGGCCGACATGGCGCGCGGCCCGTGACTCTGGCAGGCCGTCAGGATCATCGCGAACAGGCCAACCGCGGCGCAACGCTTGGCGGCTGTCAGGAAAACGGCTCGCATTGCGTCTCAACTCCGGTTGCGTCTGGAATGATATTCAACAGCAAACCGGCGGCGGGGGATAGCGGGCTCGGCTGCGGGAACCTTGACTGTGGCCATCTCGTTGATGATGGTCCTTTCCCACTCACCGGCGCGAGACTCCAGTGATGACCACCCCCGTACCTCCTGAAGACCCTCTCATTCCAGCGACGGGGCGCACCGACGCGGCTTATCGCGAGGGCCGCGTCGATGAGCGTGATCGGCTCCGCGGCGCGACGACAGCGACCGTGGATCAGGCCTATGTCCGGGGCCGCCGAGACGAGCGCTCGCGGCGACGGGGATCGCCGTTGATGACTATCATTCTACTCGTCGTCGTCCTGATCGGCGGCGCGCTGATCTATCTGGCGATCCAGAACGGCTCGTTCCAAAATGGCGGCGCGGTGGTGGACCAGAAGATCTCCAACGCCGCGGAGACGGTGAAGGCGCCTTTGCGCGGCGCCGCCGACTCCGCCGGAAACGCCTTGCAGAACGCCGGTTCCAACCTGAAGCAAACAGCCGGCGCGGATAAGCCGTAAGGCCTGTGACTGCGCTAGAATTCGATCCTCTTTCGAAACCGGCCAATTCGGAACGGCGCAGGATCGCGCACGTCTCGGACATCCATTTCGGCGGTCACAACGCCGCCGCCGTGGAGGCGGTCGCTAAGTGGATCGCCCAGGAAAGGCCGGACATTACCGTCCTCAGCGGCGACCTGACACGTTTCGGCCACCCCGAGGAATTCGCGGCGGCGGAGGCCTGGGTCTCGAATTTGCAGGGTCCACGTCTGATCACGCCCGGCAATCATGATACGCCCTGGGCCGGCGTGTGGGCGAGGATCACCGCGCCCTTCGCCCTTTACGAGCAGCACTTCGGCGAACCTTGCGGCGCCACCTGGTCGGACGGCGACATGACCCTGGCCGCCGTGAACACCGCTCGGGGCGTTCAGGTCCGGTGGAACTGGTCGAAGGGAGAGATCAGCCGCAAACAGGCGGCGCGGGCCGCAACCGCCCTCGAGAGCCGGCCGCGGGGATCGCTGGGCGTGATGATCTGCCACCATCCGCTAGTGGAAATGGTCGGAGGACCGATGACCGCTCGGGTCCGAGGCGGCGTGGCGGCCGCTCAACGCCTCTGCGAGGGCGGCGCGGACCTCATCCTCACAGGGCACATCCACGCGCCGTTCGCCATGGCCATGCCCTACGGCGACCGTCACACCTATTCGGTGGGCGCCGGGACCCTGTCGGTGCGCGAGCGCGGCTGCCCGGCCGGCTTCAATGTGATCACCTTCGACGGCGACACCATCGACGTGACCGCCCTCGCCTGGACCGGCGCGGCGTTCGAGACGTGGCGACACTGGGAATTTCCCCGCCGGCCACCGCGCGGGGCGACAAACGCCAGCTAGGCTTCGTCGTCGGCCTCACGCGGCGTGGCGAAGGCGCGAAGCGCCAAACCGAGGTATCTCGGATTGCGAACCGCCAGAATACCGGCGCCGACGGCGGCGACGATCACGACCACCGGCCGCTCGCGTACGATTTCAGCCAGCCTGTCGATCACACTCTCGGTTCGCGTCTTCACCGGCGCCGGGGACGGCTTTCGACGAGGCCCCCGGCTCACGATCCATAGCCCCAGGGACGCCGCGCCCAGCAGCAGAGCGACGGCGCCGAACATTAGAGCCGCCGCGTTCGCGGCGCCGACTTGCGGAACGAGCAGGGCGTAGAGGGCGTAGATCGCCGCCACCACCATGACGCCCAGGCTGACGATCAGAGCGGACAGGATCGCCGAGAGTAGGATGAGCCGGCGAAGGATCACTTCGGCTTATTGGACAGCAACAGGCCGATCAGCAACCCGATGCCGAGGCCCGTCAGCGTCGCGGTGACGGGCCGTTGCTTTACGCGATCCATCACGTAGCGCTGAGCGGTATCGACGTTGTCTCCGGCGCCGCCGGCATAGGTCTTGGCTTGGGCGCGCAAGGTGTCGAGACCATCGCGCAGGGCCCGCTCGGCAGTCTTGGCGGCGTCGGTGATCGCGCGCTCCGCGATGGCCGCCACGTCCATGATCGCCTTCTGCCCGTGATCGGCGATCGACCCGGCGGCGGCGCGGACTTCGATGGCGGCGTCATCGAGACGGTTTGACATGGTCTTCCAACCTCCTGGTGCGCGAGGCCGAGAAAATCTGGCCAGGCTCGTAAAACATGCGGTGAACGCCGCGCCCTCCGCGCGGTTCCTTCAAACCCGCCCAGCCCGGCGGTTCACGGTCTTTCCATCTCATAGCTGACAATCGCGCTTTGGCTTCATCGGCTGGACATGCGACAGAGAGCCGCATGTCGGACAACCGCACGAAAGTTCCCGACGGTGACGCGCTCGCGCCCGCACTGCTTTTGGGCGACGGCCGCGCCGAGTTGGCGCTTTCCGCCGCTGAGATGGGCGAGTTCGAATGGGACATCGCGCGAGACATCTTCGTCGTCAGCCCGCGCATGGCGGCGATGACCGGACTGCCGGTCGGCGAGATGCCGACCCGAGGCGGGGAAGCCTGGCTGGACTACGTCCATCCCGAAGACGTGCCCATGCTATTGGCGACGGTGGACGCCAGTCTGGGCGACAAGACCCGCTACGACCTGCGCTACCGCATGACGCGGCCGGACAACGGCCAGCTAGTCTGGATGTACAGCGCCGCCGTCATCATCCGTGACGAGAGTGGCCGCGGCGTCCGGGTGATCGGCGTGGTGCGCGATATCACCGCCCAGAAACGCGAGGAGGATGAGCGCGAAGCCCTGGTGGCCGAACTGGACCACCGAGTGAAAAATGTCCTGGCCTCCGTTCAATCCCTCGCGGCGCAGTCGGCCAGACGAACGGTCTCTCTCGACGCGTTCCTGAAGACCTTCGGCGGCCGGCTGGAGGCCATGGCGGCCGCCCACACCTTGTTGACCACCGCCAGATGGCGCGGGGCCGACATCGGCCATATCGCGGCCGCGGAACTGGGCGGTCTCGCCTTCGGGCAGGCGCGGTGGGAGGGGCCGGACATTGTCCTCAGCCCCCGGGCGACCAACGCCCTGACCCTCGCCCTCCACGAATTGGGCAGCAACGCGATCAAGTTCGGCGCGCTCTCCACCGAGGCCGGGCGGGTCGATGTGCGCTGGTCGGCCGAGCCCACCGGCGGCTTTTGCCTGGTCTGGACCGAGCGCAACGGCCCGTCGGTCGTCGAGCCGTCTCATCGCGGATTCGGTCACACCCTGCTCGAGAAGGTCACGGGCCGCGAACTGGGCGGATCGGTGGACATTCAATTCCCCTCCACGGGCCTGCGCGCGGTGTTCAGAGCCGACGCCTCCGCCCTCGCGGCGCCCGGAGCGTCGCCGGTCACCGCGACGGCCCCCGCGCCGAAGCGGGAAGACAAGGTTGGCGGGGAGTCGGTCGGGGAAGCCAAGGACGATGACATCCGGGGCGTCCGCATCCTGATCGTCGAGGACGCCGTGCTGCTGGCCCTGGAACTCGAAGCGGGCCTGACCGAGGCCGGCGCGATCGTCGTGGGGACCGCCTCGGATCTCGAGGAGGCAGAACACATGCTGGCTCTCGATTTCGATATCGCTGTGCTCGACGCCAATTTGAACGGACGTTCCGTCATTCCGGTGGCCAGGGCCATGGCCGCGCGCGGCCGACCGTTCATCTTCGCCACCGGTTATGGCGAGGCGGGCGCCGCGCCGGAGGGCTTCGACGCGCCCGTGGTGCGCAAGCCCTATAACGTCAGGCAGATCGCGGCGGCGCTCGGGGTCGCGCTCGGCCGCTGAGACCGGACTCCGGGGAACCCGTTTCGCGCTCGTGGCTTCATCCCGGATCAAATTCTGGAGATCGACCATGCTTCGCACCACCCTCATCACCGGCGCCGCGCTTTCGGCCTTGCTCGTCGCGGCCTGTTCCAAGCCGGCTCCGGCCACGGCGGACGCTACCGCCGACACTACGCCAGCCGCCGCTTCCGCGGCCGCCCCGACCGCGGCGGCCGCCAATCCGGCCGCCGCTCCGATGGCCGCGCCCGACTTCGTCACCAAGGCGGCCTCGACAGACACGTTCGAGATCACCGAAGCGAAGATGGCGCGCGCCAAGGCGACCTCCCCGGACGTGAAGAAGTTCGCCTCGATGATGATTGCCGACCACACCAAGTCGACCGCGGGTCTCAAGGCCGCGATCGCCAAGTCCGGCCAGACCATGGCCCTGCCGACCGCGCTGCCCTCCGACATGCAAGGCAAGGTCGACGACCTCGGCAAGATGACCGGGGCCGACTTCGACAAGGGCTACGTCACGCAACAGGTCGACGCCCACACCACCGCGCTCGGCGTGATGCAGGGCTACGCCGCGACCGGCGACACGCCGGCGCTCAAGGATTTCGCTGGCTCCACCGCGCCGGTGGTCCAGGGCCACCTGGACATGGCCAACAAGCTGCAGACTTCGATGAAGTAGGCTGGCGACCCGGGGGCGTCGGCGCTAAGCAACGCCGATGCCTCTCAAGCTCCATTCGATGTGGCGGGCCACCGCGCCCTACCGGGTGCGGATCGGCCTGGAGCTGAAGGGCCTCGCCTTCGACCACGCGGCGCTCGACTTCGCCGCCGGCGAGCAGCGCGGCGCAGCCTATGGCAAGATCAATCCACAGAAATTATCGCCGACGCTGGAAGCCGACGGCCTGTTGCTGACGCAGAGCCTGGCGATCTTGGAATGGCTGGACGAGACCCATCCCAACCCGCCGCTGCTGCCGACGGCCCCAAACGATCGCGCGGTCGTGCGGGCCATGGCTGACATCGTGGCCTGCGACATCCACCCGTTGAACAATCTGCGCGTGCTCCAGGCGTTGGAGGCCATGGGCCATCCCCTCGGCGGCGAGGATCAGAAGGCCTGGGGCTACCGCTGGATCGATGACGGCTTCCAGGCCTTGGAACCCATGGTCGAGCGCCACGGCGGCGGCTTCGCGTTCGGCGAAACGCCGACGATCGCCGACTGCCTGATCATCCCGCAGCTCTGGTCGTCCAACCGGTTCGGCGTGAAGCTGGAGGGCTACCCCAAGCTTGCGGCGCTCTACGCCCGGGCCTCGGCGCACCCAGCCTTCAAGGCCGCCCATCCGGAGCGGCAGCCGGACGCGGTGCGCTGAAGAAAATCATCGCCGCCGGCTAACCCGGCCTTAACGCATCCAGCGCAAATCACCTTAGGGTCCGTGGGTTCGGTTCGAGGAATGTCGGCGATGGCGAGAGCGGCGAGACGGCAGGGATTACCGCGTCTCGCCCACCTCGCGCGGCGGGGTCTCGCCAGCAACGCGGCGGCGAGGGTCGGCGGCTTGGCGACCGCTGCGCTGGGCGCGGCCCTGATCGCCGCCCTCGCGAGCTACAACGCCCTGGACGCCAGTTTCGACGCCGCGTCGTCCGCGGCGCCGGACAACTGGTTGGGCGCGCCGGGCGCGCTTGTCGCCGACCTCGCGATCCAGGCCCTCGGGCTGGCGTCCTGGGCGATCGGCATCGTCCTGATGGCGGCCGGGTTTAGAGCCCTGTTCGGCGACCGGGGGACGCCGCGCGGCGGGCGATTGAAGGTATTGGCGGGCCTCCTTGGCTTCACGGCGCTGGCCGGCGCCCTCGCGGCCCCCGCGCCGCCGAATGCCTGGCCCCTCGCCTCCGGATTGGGCGGCGCCACCGGCGACACCCTCCTGGCCCTCGCGCTCAATTCCCTGACGGCGCTCAGCGCGCCCGAGCCGCGCCTGATCGCCGGCGGCGCCTTCGCCCTGGTAAGCGTGGCCGCCCTGGTCTTCATCGCGCCGCCCTGGCGCCGCCGCGCCGCCGCGGGGGCGAGCGGAGCGCCGGCGGCCGGGAGACGCGAAAAGGTCGCCAAACCCCCGCGCCGCGCGGCGCCGATCGTCGAACCCGGCCTTCCCGAAGACGAGGACGTGGCGAGCGCGGAGTCGGTCGCCGCGTCCCTGGCGATCAAGGCGCCCAAAACCTCCGCGCGAGCCTCCGGTCGCGAAGCGCGCGAGCTCCAGCCCGCGCTGCCCTTCGAAGAGCCGGGCGCCTTCCGTCTGCCGGAGCTCGGCATCCTTTCAAAGCCGCCTGTCCGCGAGGCCTCGATCGATGAGTCCTCCCTGCGCCAGAACGCCCAGCTCCTGGAGAGCGTCCTCGCCGAATTCGGCGTGCGGGGCGCGATCGATCACATCCGGCCAGGCCCCGTCGTCACGCTCTATGAACTGGTCCCCGCGCCAGGGGTGAAATCCGCGCGGGTCGTCGCCCTCTCCGACGACATCGCTCGCTCGATGAGCGTGGCGGCGTGCCGGGTCAGCGTGGTCTCCGGCCGCAACGCCATCGGCATCGAACTGCCCAACGCCAAGCGCGAGATGGTCTCTTTGCGCGACATGCTGTCCAGCGCGGAGTACGAAAAGGCGGGACAGATCCTGCCGCTCGCGCTCGGCGAGACCATCGGCGGCGAGCCCTACATCGTCGATCTCTCGAAGATGCCGCACCTTCTCATCGCGGGCACCACCGGGTCGGGTAAATCGGTCGGGGTCAACGCCATGATCCTCTCGATCCTCTACCGGCTGAAGCCCGACCAGTGCCGCTTCATCATGATCGACCCGAAGATGCTGGAGCTCAGCGTCTACGACGGCATACCGCACCTCCTCGCCCCCGTGGTCACCGAGCCGAAGAAGGCCATCGTCGCCCTGAAATGGACGGTGAAGGAGATGGAGGACCGCTATCGCCGGATGTCCAAGATCGGCGTGCGCAACGTCGCCGGCTACAACGAGCGGGCGCGCGAGGCTCTGGCCAAGGGCGAGCATTTCGTCCGGGCCGTGCAGACCGGCTTCGATGAGAAGGGGCGGCCGATCTATGAGGAGGAAAAGATCCGCCCCGAGCCGATGCCTTACCTGGTTGTGGTGATCGACGAGGTCGCCGACCTGATGATGGTGGCGGGCAAGGACATCGAGGGCGCCGTGCAGCGCCTGGCGCAGATGGCGCGGGCCGCGGGCATCCACCTGATCATGGCGACGCAGCGCCCCTCCGTCGATGTCATCACCGGCACGATCAAGGCCAATTTCCCGACCCGGATCGCCTTCCAGGTCACCTCCAAGATCGACGCCCGCACCATCATGCAGGAACAGGGGGCCGAACAGCTGCTGGGCATGGGCGACATGCTCTACATGGCCGGCGGCGGACGGGTGACGCGGCTGCACGGCCCCTTCGTCTCCGACGGCGAGGTCGAGCGCGTCGCTAAGTTCCTGCGCGACCAGGGCGAGCCGCAGTATCTCGACGACATCACAGCGAGCCCCGAGGACGACGGCGAGGGCGAATTGGACCTGGGCGGCGGCGGGGGCGAAGGGAAGGACCTCTACGATCAGGCTGTCGCCGTTGTGACCCGCGACCGCAAGGCCTCCACCAGCTACATCCAGCGCCGTCTGCAGATCGGCTACAATCGCGCCGCCTCCCTGATCGAGCGGATGGAGAAGGAAGGCGTCGTCGGCATGGCCAACCACGCGGGCAAACGAGACATCCTGGCCGCCCCGCCGCCGCCGTTGTAATCGCGTCCTCGCGCCTGTTGAGGGCGCCGCGCGGCAGCCGGAGGCGGCGGCTCCCCCGCGGGACCTCCGAACGACCACCGCCAGATCTCGCGTCGCCTCGCGTCGCTTCGTCTCGACCCTCCCCATGACGGGGAGGGAGGCTTATGTGTCGGCCATGATCGCCAAGTTCCTTGCTCTGACCGCCCTCAGCGCCCTTGTCGCCGCGCCTGGCGCCCACGCCCAGGCCCTCGATCCCGCCGACGCGGCCGCCGCTCAGCGCGCGGCGAACTATCTCCAGACCGTCACCAATGCGTCCGGACGCTTCACCCAGACCAATGCGCGGGGTCAGACATTGCGTGGGACATTCGTGATCCAGCGACCGGGAAAGGCGCGCTTCGATTATGATCCGCCCTCGGGGCTGTCGATCGCCTCCGACGGGCGGCGCGTCGCCGTGGTCAACAGCCGCCTGAAGACGATCCAGGCGGCGCCGCTGGGGATGACCCCGCTCAGCCTCTTCTGGCGCGACATCCGGCTCGACAAGAAAATCACCGTCGCCAAGGTCGGTCATGAAGGCGGCCTGCTGACGGTCGTGGTGCGCGACGCGCGGAAGAAAGGGCCGGGTCAGATCGCCCTGGAATTCAACGACAATCCCATGGCCTTGCGCGGCTGGACGATCACCGACGCGGGCGGCGGCGTGACTCGGCTCCGCCTGGACGACTTCAAATCCAGCCCGCCGCGCGACGCGGCCTTCTTCGAACTGCGCGATCCCAGGCCGATCGGCGCGGCGCCGACACTGTGATCGCCGAGCGTCATCGCGCGGTCTTGCAACAAGCTTAAGGCTTCGCCTCGCAGGAGGCGACCATGGCCAGACACCCCAAAAAGCCGCGTCCGCCCAGTGGCGGGCCGCCGCCGCGCGTCCTGGACGGGCCGATGTTCTCCCAACCGCAGCCGACGCCGGACCCGACGATCTTTCGGGTCAATCACCCCTCGGATGGCCCGGCCTACAAGGTCATCGACAAGCTGAACAAGGAGGGCAAACTTCACGCCATGCCCTTCCCGGCGCCGCGCGGCGCCGCCGACGAACCTCGCCTGACCCTCGAAGCCGTATTCGGGGGGAACGCCGGCGCGATCGCCACGATCACCGGAAACGGCCAGATCGTTTTTCATGCCCTGGGCGACTGCGGCAGCACGCGAGGACCGGCGACCCAGAACCTCGTCACCGACAAGATGATCGCCGATTTCGACGAAACCCACCCGAAGGAGGTTCCCCAGTTCGCCCTGCTGCTGGGCGACATCATCTACAACTTCGGCGAGACGGAATATTACTACGACCAATTCTACGAGCCCTACCGCAACTACCATGCCCCGGTGCTGGCCGCGGCCGGCAACCACGATGGCATGATCTCGCCCCTGGCCCACGCCACCAGCCTGGCGGCCTATCTGCGCAACTTCTGTTCCGATCCGGCCCAGGGCTATGTCGTGACACCCGAGGCCGGCGGGCTTTCGCGCACCGCGCAGATCCAGCCCGGTGTCTTCTTCACCCTGGAAGCCCCCTTTGTCCGGGTGCTCGTGGTCTACAGCAACACCCTGGAAGACCCCGGCGTCATCGCCGACGTCAACACCGGCGACTCCCAGCTCCAGTTCCTCGAGGCCGCGTTGAACCGGGTGAAGACCGAAGGGTTCGCCGGCGCCGTCCTCGTCGCCCACCACCACCCGCAGTACGCCATCGGCGGTCAGCATTCCTCCAGCACCCAACTGCGACAGCAGATGGACGCGCTCTTCGCCAAGACCGGGGTCTGGCCCCACGCCTTTTTGGCCGGACACGCCCATTCGTATCAGCGCTTCACCCGGACGCGGCCGGACGGCACGGAACTCCCCTACGTCGTCTGCGGCAACGGCGGGCACAATGTGCAGAAACTGCACACCATGGGCGGCGTGCCCCTGCGCACCCCGCAGATCATCGCGCCCGACACCCCTGGCGACGATCCGGTGACCTTCGAGAATTACGACGACATGAACTATGGCTATCTGCGGATCATCGTCGATGCCACGCAGCTGCGTATCGAATACCACCCGGCCAGCGACGGCGGGACGGTCAAGACTCCCGACGACAGCGTGACCATCGATCTGAAGAGTCGAAAGCGCACGACCTACATTCCCAACGATCTGGGCCTGCCGGCCGCCGCAGCTCACGTTCGCAACCTGTTGAACACGAACACAAATCACGGTTAGCCCTTCGCGTCGGTCTGGCATCTTTTGGCATCTGAAACGAACATTTCGAGCATCGTCGTGGTGGTTTTCGACCGCGCGGGAACGCGTGATCGGGTGATCTGTCGGCGCCGAGGGCGCGCCGCGAGGGCGATTTCGCTGTGTTAATCGGCTTGATGGAAACGGCGCGGACCACAGCCGCCTGCTGATATCCAAGAAGTTGCATTCTGCGACTTTATCGCCCGGGCCGCAAGGCCTGTGCGGTCCGCGCGAACCGGCAAGCGCTCGATTTTAGAGGGATTCCTTAACTGATCGCCCTATATCCGGCGACGTGACCCAACGCTTCCTCGCCTCGACGTTCGCCGCGACCATGCTGGTTCCCTTGGCCCTCCACGCCGCGACACTCGAGGTGGCGGTGGACGGCGTGCGCTCGGCGCGAGGCTTCATCCGCGCGGCGGTCTGCTCGCGCGCGACCTTCCTGACGGAAAACTGCGAGTATTTCGCCGACGCGCCCGCCGTGGCCGGAACCACCGTGCTCAGCATCCCGAAGGTCACGCCGGGCGACTACGCCGTCCAGGTTTTTCACGACGACACGGGCCGGGGAAAGATCCACCGGGGCGTCTTCGGCATTCCGCGCGAAGGCATCGGCTTCTCGAACGACGCGCACCTTCATCTGCGCGGCCCGAGGTTCGACGAGGCCGAGGTCATCGCGACCACGGGCGTGACCCGCATCGCGCTGCGCCTGCGCTATCTTGGACTCTTCAGACCGACCGAACAGAATTTGGCTAGGCGTTGACGAGGCCGGCGGCGCCGCGCGATCGCGAGGATCGACGCGCCGTCCTGCCCCGCGAGCCTGATAAAACGCTCCGGCTGGAGGATGTCGTCCACGACCCCGTTGGCTGCGCTGCTCTATCGAGGCGGCTGCTCTCGCGCCGTCGCCGCCCGTTGAGCTAAACCACGATCATGGACGCCACCGACACCTCTCCCCGCCGCGTCGAGGGCTTCGCCAAGGTGACGGGCGCAGCGGTCTATGCAGGGGATACGCCTGCGGAGGGCTTGCTTCACGCGGCCCTGGTCCAATCGACTATCGCGGCGGGACGGGTCGAGACGATCCACGGCGCGGCGGCGGCGGGATGCGCGGGGTTCGCCGGCCTGATCTCGTGGGAACAGGGCGCGGCCTTGAAGGCCATGCCGACCCTGGAGATCGCGCGGGAGAACGCCGTGCATTTCCCGGGCCAGGGCATCGCCCTGGTCGTCGCCGAAACCGCGATACAGGCGCGGGACGCGGCGGCCATTGTGCGGGTGGGCTATGCCGAGACACCGGCGGTGACCGCAATCGACGATCCCCTCGCGCGGCCCTATGCGCCCGACATGTGCGGCGCGCGGGCCAAGGCGGCCAGCCTGCGCGGCGATCCGGCGGCGGGGCTGGCGGCGGCCACCCACTCCGGCGGCGTCGTGGTGCGCCGACGCTATACGACGGCGGTGAACAACCACCACCCGATGGAGCCCCACGCCGTGGTCTGCTGGTGGGAGGGCGAGCGGCTGGAGGTCCACACCTCGACCCAGGCGGTGTTCGGCACGCGGGCGATCATCGCCGCTGCGCTGGATATACCCCGCGACCGGGTGCGGGTGGTGACGCGGTTCCTAGGCGGCGGCTTCGGCTGCAAGGGGCAGCTGTGGTTCCCCTACATGATGTGGGCGATCCTAGCGGCGCGGGAGACCGGCCGGCCCGTGCGGCTGGAGCTCAGCCGGGCGCAGCTCTTCTCCCTGGTGGGACGGCGGCAGGAGACGGTGCAGGACATCGAGATCGGCGCGGATGCCGGCGGGCGGCTGACGGCGATCCGCCATCACGTTCTCTCCCAGACCGGGACGTTCGCCGAGCACGCCGATCCGGTGGCGAAGATTTCGAGACAGCTTTACGCCTGCGCCAACGTCGAGACCGGGCACAGACTGGTGCGCACCAATGCGCCCCAGCCGATCCCCATGCGCGGGCCGGGCGAGGCGCCGGGCAGCTTCGCCCTGGAATCGGCGATGGACGAGCTGGCCGAGGCGCTGGATCTCGATCCGTTGGAGCTTCGGCTGCGCAACTGGGCCGACCACGATCAGGAGGCCGGGGCGCCGTGGTCGAGCAACGGCCTGCGCGATTGCTGGCGGATGGGGGCGGAGCGGTTCGGCTGGGCCGCGCGTGGCCGCGCGGGCTGGCGCGAGGGTCACCTGAAGATCGGCTGGGGTGTCGCCGCCTCCATGTATCCCGCTCGCCGCCAGGCGAGCCGCGCGCGCGTGCGACTGGAGGGCGACGGCTCGCTCCTCGTGCAGTGCGGCACGCAGGACATGGGCTCGGGGACCTACACCCTGCTGGCGCAGCTGGCGGCGGAGACCCTGGGCGTGGCCGTCGAAGACGTCGTGGTCGAACTGGGCGACACCGACCTGCCACAGGGACCGATCTCCGCCGGCTCCCAGGTGACGCAGAGCGTTCATCCCGCGATGATCCAGGCGGCGAGCGCCGTGCGGGATGCCCTCGCCCGCCTCGCGGTCGCCGACCCCGCGTCGCCGCTCTTCGGCGCGGAGCCGGCGGGCTTGAGGTTTGTCGACGGCATGGTGCGCGGCGGCGCGGGAAACGCCAGCGAGAACCTGGCGAGCCTGGTCGGCCGGCTCGCGCCGGACGGGATCGAGGCAGAGGGCAACGCCCCGCTCGGCGACGATCTCGGCGTCACCGGCATGGGCTTCGGCGCGATCTTCGCGGAGGTCGCGGTCGATCCGATCCTCGGCGAGGTTCGCGTGAGACGGCTCTGCGGCGCCTTCGCGGCCGGGCGGATCGTCAATCCGCTTCTGGCCACCAGCCAGTATGTCGGCGGCATGGTCGGCGGCCTCGGCATGGCTCTGCACGAAGAGACGGTGACGGAGGCGCGCTCCGGACGGATCGTCGGGGACAATCTGGCGGACTATCTGATCCCGGTGAATGCCGACGTCCCGGCGATCGACGTCGTCTTGGTCCCCGAGATCGACACCCATCTGCCCGGCGGAGTGAAAGGGGTGGGCATGCTGGGCCATGTCGGAACCTCCGCCGCCATCGCCAACGCCGTCCGCCACGCCACGGGGCGGCGCATCCGGCGCTTGCCGATCCGGATCGAGGACGTGATCGCCGGCTGAGCCCGAGCGCCGCCTCTTGCGGGATTGCTCCGCAGGCGGATTATGGTGATGGGTGTTCGGCTGCGGGGGTGGGTTGGGCGATGAAGACGAGATCGCGATTTTTCTGGCGTGGCTGGCCGTTGCTGGCTTTCGCCGCTCTATTCGCCGGCGCGACCGTGGCGACGGCGGCGACGCGAATGGTCTTCGTCGGCATCGACACCTACGCCAACAGCGCCCAGCATCTCAAAACCGCCGATCCGAATTTCCACGACGTCGCATATTCGGTGACCGATGTCGCCTATCTGAAGAAGGTGCTGCGAGCCTATTACGACGTTCCGCTCGATCCCGGCCCCGACCCGGCGTCTCTCGCCTGCGGTTGGCACACGCCAACCTCCGTCACTCTGATCGAACGCTGCGCGACTCGCGTTTCGATCCTGACCGCCCTGACCGATCAGGTGAGCCATGCCGCCAAGGGCGATACGGTCGTATTCTTCTTCTCTGGCCTGGGCTCACGGATAACCGTCCCGAAAGGGCCGCCGATGGGAACCCTAGTCCCCGTCGATGGCCGAGCCCCGAACGGCGCCGTTGCCGACATCACCATGGCTGAGATCGGCGTGCTGGAAGCCAAAGCGCGCAAGCGCGGCGCCAGCCTATACAGCCTGCTGGAAGCTTGCCAGCCATCCGAGGAACCCTGGCCGCAGGAAGAGCGCGCTGCGCCGGGTATCACGGGCGGCAAGGCGCTCGTCCACGCAGGCCCGACGAGCCGCATCAATTACGAGCCACACGGCTTCGCCGCCCGATGTCCTGGGGACTTCAATCAACGGGGCTCAGTGACCTATCGCGGAATTTTCACCGGGCTGACGATCGACGACATCACCAACGGCACGGCGCCTTGGATCGCGCAGAGCGCGCGGCGCCCAAGCCCGCGGTCGTTAGACTTTGGTGGGTTTATTTGCACGAGCGGACCACGACAGGCTTTGGGGCCAACGGTCGTTGATCACGTCGTGAGGCGAGTCAAACTGCACTTTCAGTGCGGTGGTGTCACGGGCGGGAGGGAAGCGAAGTCGGGCGAAACGCCGTGGATGGTCGAACTTGTCAACGCCCATCAAGGTCACCTCTGCGGCGCCGCTCTCATCCAGGAGAATTGGGTTCTCACCGCCGCACACTGTTTGTCTAACGACGACTACATAATTGACACCAACGAGACGCCGAAACTGCTTTCCGCGCGGATCGGGGGGCTCGATCGTGGGGGGCCGATGACCGCCTTCCGTATCGATCGTGTCATCGTCCATCCCGGCTATTGCAATGCGAACCACGACCCGAAAACAGGGGCCGACCCTGGCGACGCCTGTCCGCAGACCGTGAACGATCTGGCGCTGCTTCACTTGGTGGATTGGGTCCCCAAAGAGGTGGGATTGGCGATCAGACTGGCGCCGGATGGCGTCGATCCGTCCGGGCAGGTGAGTGTCATGGGCTGGGGCGCAACCAGTGCGGCCAACTCCGCCGCCGGCGTGATGGCGAGAAAGTTGCAGATCGCGCAGCTGAAGATCGTGCCGCGCGAGGATTGCGCCCATTTGATCGCGGCGGCGATGCGGCGGGACGCGAACAGCCCGGACGCCGAAACCCCGTTCGACAGCGGCATCCCCAAAAGTGTCGTCTGCGCCGGTTCCTACGACTATTCGAAAGACGGTTGTCAAGGCGACAGCGGCGGCCCCCTCGTCAACTATGGCAAGTATGAGGAGGCCTACATCGTCGGGGTCGTTTCGCTCGGCTACTCCTGCGCCAAGGCTCCGGGTGTCTACACCAATGTCTCCGCCTTTCGCGGCTGGCTAAGTTTGGCGATGGTCCAAGGGGAGGATTGATGATCGGATTTCGCGCGGCGGCAATCGCCGCGGTCACCGTGTCAGCCATGGGCTGTGCGGTCATTCCGGACGTCCAGTACCACGCGCTGAGCGCGGGAGTCCGCAGCGACCGTTGGGTGCTTTTCCGCCTGACCGACAGCGTGATCGCGGTGGGCAAGCCCGGCCAGGCCGAAACCAGCGGCGGACGGGGAAAGGATCTGGCCCTGGCCCCGCCGATTTCCCTAAACGCCGGCCAGGCGGAGTGCACGGCGGGCGGCTGCGGCCCCCTCGCGGCGGCCGTGGCGCCCACGGATTTCGAGGGCGCGCTCTACGGCATCGAGCCGAAGTCCCGCCGTTTGGTGAGCACCGAAATCTCCCCGACCTATCAACCCGACAGCCTGAGGCTGAAGAACCTGGCGGTGGAGGCCAAGGACCATCGGCTGGAGGCGATCAACACCATCGGGGCCATCGCCGCCGGAGTCACCAAATTGACGGCGGGCGATCGCAAGGCCGGGACGATCACACTCAACCTCCCTATTACGATCGATCTGGCCGACGCCCGCTGTGAAACCGGGGAAGGGGGGCCTTGTGTGTCCGCCGTGGTCCGCGACCCGGCGAGCCCATCGACAGCAGGCGCGCCGCGCGCGCTGCCGGGCAACACAGGTTGGACCTACACCCTGAGCTTTCTCGACGATCCGCACGGGTCGGGGTTGACGCCGCGCTCGGCGATTGAGCGCATCCACGGGGCCATGGTCGCCAGCACCTGTCGAAACGCGATCCTGAGTTTGGCTCCGCCAGCGAAAGCCGACGCCAACGCCGCGATCGTGCCGCCTCAATCGCTGCGGATCGAGCTGGCCGATCCCGACTGGCTTCAGACCGCGCCCTTCCCGACCAAGGGCTCGATGGACTTTCACACGCTTTGCGGAATCGATGTCGTGTCTACGGCCGGCCCGCAAACCGGGACGGACGAATTGGCGAGCGCCTTTTTCAGGAACGTCGAAGCGGTTCGCTCAGCCCAGAAACCTTAGGGTTCACGCTCAATGCGGCGTGGTGGTGACCGGCGGGGCGGCCTTGGCAGTCGTGTCCGGATTTTTCCGATCGGCGGTCTTGAGCTTCATCTTATGGGCTTTTTCCGGCTTGGCCATGGAGTCGCTTGCCGTGGTCGGCTTGTTGGACATCGGCGCGTCGGTTTTGGCCATGACGCTCGCGGCGCCGCTGGCCAGCAGGATTGCGCCGCCAAGGGCGAGCAGGCTAGATCTGGTCATCGTTGGTCCCCAATCGCGCGCCCGGCTATCCGGCCGCAGACGAGCCGTAGATACCCCTTTTACCGTGTCAGCCCAAGGCGCGTGAGAAGGTCCAAAAATCCAGGCTCCTCACGCACGGGATCGAGTAGCGGATCGGTCTTCATCAGCAGCAATCCGGCATCGCCCGCGACGAACGCCGCGCGCAGGGCGGCCATGGCGCCGACCTTGTCCCCCAACTGCGCCAACACCTCGGCTTGCTGGTAGGTGAACAGGCTGCCGCCGGCGACGAGCGTGGCCAAGGCCGCCTTGGCTACGGCGTCCTGGCCCAGAGCATGCAGGGTCATGGCGAGGCCGGTCTGTTTTTGGAAATCGGTCGGTTCGAGCGCGAAAGCGGCTTGGGCCTCCGGGTAGCGACGTAGAAGATAAAGCGCCGAGCCGATCAGAGCATGGGCGCCCGCGGCCCTGGGATTGAGGATCAGCACTCGGCGCGCGGTGTCGATCGCCTCGGGATAACGCCGGGCGCCCGTGAGGCCGAGGGCCAGGGCCTTGAAGGCGCGCGGGTTCAGGGGGTCGAGGGTCGTCGCCCGGCGGAGGGCGGAAAGGCCCCTGTCGAAATCGCCCCGCCGACAGGTGAAGAGCCCCGCGACCGCCAAGGTGTCCGCGCCGCCGCCATCCCGCTGGAGCGCGCGGTCGAAAAATGGGGCCGCCTCGGCGAAATCGAGACGGGTGGCCAGCAGAAGCTCACCCATCGCCAGTTGGGGACCCGCCGCGCCGGGGTCGATCGTGGCGGCCTTGCGCGCGGCGGCAAGGCCGGCGTCGTAGTCCGCCTTCACCTCGGCGTCCGGCGCGTATTGATTGGCGAGGGCGAGCAACGCACGGGCCTTGCCGGTCAAGGGCGCGGCGTAGGCCGGATCCGCCGCGAGCGCCTCGTCGAACTTCGCGATCGCCGCGCGCATGGCGGCCTCTCCGGCGGCGGAGTCGAACAGGGCCTTGCCCTGGAGATAGGCGTCGTGCGCGGCGGGCGCGGTCGCGACCTGGGCGCGTACGGCATCGGCGTCCGAACCGAGCAGCTTGAGTTTCAGCGCCTTGGTCACCGCGTCGGCGATGTCGGCCTGGACGGTAAAAATGTCCTTGACCTGGCGGTCGTAGGTTTCGGTCCAGCGCTCGAATCCCGACTTGGCCTCCACCAGCTGGGCGTCGACGCGAACCATGTCGCCGCTGCGCCGCACGCTGCCGTCGAGGATGTAGGCGACGCCCAGCTTGGCGGCGATAGTCGCCGCGTCGTCCTTCGAGCCCTTGAACTTGAACGACGAGGTCCGGCCCGAGACCTGCAGCTGGGGCAGATGGGCCAACTTGTCCCGCAACTCCTCCGAGAGGCCGTCGGAGAAAAAATCCTGGGAAACATCGCCGCTCATGTTGGCGAAGGGCAGCACCGCGAGGCTGCGGGTCGGCGTGGCGGCGGCGCCGTGGCGCAGTTCGAACGCGACGACGGCGGCGACCCCGAGCGCGGAGACGCCGCCCGCGACGGCGAAGCCGCGCCTGGACCATCCCCGTCCTCCTGGTGCGATGGGCGCGATGGGCGCGGCGCCCCGCCTCGCGCCGCCGGTCATGACCGCCCGCGCGCCTTCGACGATCTCGACGACGCGGCGATCCCGGGCGTCGCCACGCCAGCCGATCAGCGAATAGGCCTGCTGATGGCCGAAGCCGAGCGGCGGCTCCACCGCATCCAGCAGGACAGGCAGCAAGATGCCGCGCCGGTCGGCTCTCGCCGCCTCGTCCTGGACGAAACGGCCCTCGCTGGCGACCGACAGCGCGCTCCAGGCCACGATCACGCAGCCGGCCGCGTCGAGCTTTTCCTTGATCGTCTCGCGCCAATGGGCGCCGCCCTCGATCTGGACGTCCCACCAGACCGGGACACCGGCGGCGATCAGGGCGTCGACCAGCGGCTTCAGCCGCGCGCGGTCCTCGCGCTTATAGGAGATGAAAACGTGACTCATGCCACCCCAGGCGCCTCGATCCGCCGTGGCCGCAAGCTAGGTCAGTTCGGGCAAGGGCTACAACCGCAGATGCAGGAACTGGCTGAAAGCGTTGGGCTGGTAGTCGGCGAAGGGCGCCCCGTCCTCGAACCCCCGACGCCGATAGAGCGCCAGCGCCGGCTCGAACGCGGGACCGCTTCCGGTCTCGAGGCTCAACCGGGTCAGGCCGCGCGCCTTCGCCGCGGCCAGGATGTGATCAAGCAGCGCGGCGGCCACGCCCTGGCGGATGAACGCGGGGGCGGTGCGCATGGATTTGAGTTCTCCGACGCCACCGCCGAGCGTCTTCAGCGCCGCGACCCCCGCGATCTCGCCGCCCTGCCAGGCGGTCCAGACCGTGACGCCCGGCGCTCTCAAGCCCGAGAGATCAAGGGCGAAGACGGCGCCAGGTGGAGAGTTGGCGTGCATCTGCCGCAAATGATGGGCGAGAAGCGCCTGGGTCGCCGCGCTCTCCAGATCGTCCTGCCGGATATCGAACATCCCCCTCGCCTAGCGCTTCGCCACGGCGACGGCAAAAACTATTGCGGAGAAGGCCGTTCAACGCCGATAGAGGGCCGCGCGGGACCGCCGGGGGCTGTTTGGTGATCGATGGCCGATGAGCCCCCGTTGACAATGCCGTCGCCGGACTTTGCGGCGGGTTCGCCCGTGAACGCGAAGCGGCGGCGGTGGCGGATCCTGGCCCTCGTCGTGCTCGGCGCTGTCGTATTGACCTTGGGCGCTTCGGTGTGGATCACCGCGTCCTGGCTTTCCGACATCCCGCGGATTCCCGAGCGCGACGCCCTGTGGCAGATGCGGCGGACGCCCGGGATGCGTTTCCTGGACCATGACGGCGCGGTCATCGCCGCGAGGGGAGCGAAATACGGCGCTCGGGTCGGCTTGGGCGACCTGCCGCCCTTCGCGCCCAAGGCGTTTTTGGCGGCGGAGGACAGACGCTTCTACCGGCACGGCGCGATCGACCCGCAGGGCATTCTGCGCGCGGCGCGGCGCGATCTGGAACTTGGCCGCGCGGCGGAGGGGGGATCGACCCTCTCGCAGCAACTGGCCCGCACCCTCTTTCTGGACTCCCGCCACAGTCTGAAGCGAAAGTTCCAAGAGGCTGTGCTCGCCTCGCGGCTCGAGGACGAGCTCGGCAAGGACGGCGTGCTCGAACTCTATCTCAACCGCGCCTATTTCGGCGCCGGGGCCTACGGGCTGGACTCCGCGGCTCACACCTATTTCGGCAAGGCCGCCACGGCCCTGACGCTCCCGGAGGCGGCCGTCCTCGCCGCCCTGCCCAACGCGCCGACCCGCCTCGCGCCGACGACCAACATGGCTGGAGCCTGGGCGCGCGCCCGGCGAGTGCTCGGCGCGATGAGGCGCGAAGGGTGGCTAAGCGCGGACGACGCGGCGCGCGCGGAGGTCTCGCCGCCCGAGCTGTCGACCGTATCGGCCAGTGAAGGGGACTGGAGCTATGTCCTCGACCAGGCCGCGACCCAGGCGGCGAACCTCGTCGGCGCGCAGGCCAACGATCTGGTGGTGCGGCTGACCGTCTCCGCGAAGCTTCAGGCCGCCGGCCTCGCCGCCGTGCGCGCGGGCGTGCTGGGGGCGGGAAAGGGCCGAGCGGTCTCGCAGGGCGCCATGGTCGCGCTCGCCTCCGACGGCGCGATCCGGGTCATGGTGGGGGGCCTCGACCACCGGGCCAGCGCTTTCAATCGGGCGACCCAGGCGAAGCGGCAGCCCGGCTCCGCCTTCAAGCCCTTCGTCTACGGCGCGGCGATGGAGGCGGGGGACAAGCCGACCGACACCCGGGTGGACGCCCCGATCGCGCTGGGCGGCTGGACACCGGAAAACTACGGCGGCGGCTTCGCGGGAACGGTGACTCTGGCCAAGGCTCTCGCGCTGTCGATCAACAGCGTGGCGGTGCGCCTGACCCTGGAGGTCGGACCGAGCCAGGTCGCCGCGTTCGCCCGCCGCTGCGGCCTCTCGGACATTCCGCCCAATCCCGGCCCCTCGATCGCGCTGGGCGCCTATGAGGTGACGCCGCTGGAACTGGCGTCGGGCTATCAGGTCTTTCAGAACGGCGGGGCGCGGACGACGCCCTATCTGATCGAAGCGATCTCCGACACCGCGGGCCGCGCGCTTTACGCCCACGTCGCGACCGCCGGCGGGCAGGCCCTCGACCCGCTCTACGCCTCGCGGATGGTGCGGATGCTCGAAGGCGTGATCACCGGCGGCACGGGAACCGCGGCGGCCATCGGCCGGCCCGCGGCGGGGAAGACCGGCACCAGCCAGCACTGGCGCGACGCCTGGTTCGTCGGCTTCACGCCCGACCTCCTGGCGGCCGTCTGGGTCGGCAACGACAATGGGCGGCCGATGAGCAAGGTGACTGGGGGCGAAATCCCGGCGGCGATCTGGAAGCGTTTCATGACGGCGGCCGAGGCCGACCAGCCGGTCTCGGACTTCGCCTGGCTGCAACCCGAGCCGCAGGAGATCCCGGCGGACGCCGATACCACGGACATGACCGAGGGCCCGCTCGTCCTCGACGAGCCGATGGCGTCGGAACCCCGCGAGGCGGCGCCGCGCGGCGATCCGGGTAATGACGATGATCGCGCCGACCCCGCCGCCCCGCCGCCCATCGACACCGACGAGGATCGCCGCGAGCGCGCCCTCGATCGACCCTCGCCCGAGCGCGACGAGCCGCTTTCCTCGCCGCCCCCGCCATCTTAAGCTCGGCGTCGTTCGGAGTTGGGAGAGAAATTTCGCATGGCCAGCGGTTGGATCGTCAACGGACCTGTCGCCCTGCCGCCGCGCGGCCTGGCCTACTTCGCCGCAGGCTTGATCGCGACGGCCGCGGTCGCGGGTGTCGGCATGGGCTTCAGCGCCGCTTGGCGCGCGCCGGTGGAGCCCGGCTCCGCAGACGCCGCCGCGGCCAACGCCGACACCGACGGCCAACTGACGGCCCATCCGATCGTCGAACTCCCGCCTCCGGTTCAACCGGTCGCGGACGCCGCTTCGGACGCCGCCGCCGACGCGGCCACGGATGCCGAAGTCGCCAATGACAGCATCGCCAGCAAGGCCGCGGCGGCCCAGGCCCTGCAGTCCAAGCCGGCCAACCCCTCCGGCAATATCGACGAGATCCTGGCCTCGCCGCAGGAAAAGCCCCCTGCTCCGGTCAAGGCCCCCGCCGACGAAGCGCCGCCGCCGGTGAAGAGCGACGTGCCTTTCTGAGGATCACGCCTCCAGCTCGATGTCCCAATAGAGGTAGTCGAGCCAACTCTCGTGGAGGTGGTGGGGCGGGAATTTCCGGCCGTGGTCCTGGAGCTCGTACATCGACGGCCTCCGCGGCGGCCGGCGAGGCGTCATTTCCGCTTCCTTGGGTGTGCGGCCGCCCTTGCCAAGGTTGCAGGGCGCGCAGGCCGTGACGATGTTTTCCCAGGTCGTGCGGCCGCCGCGCGAGCGGGGCGTGACGTGGTCGAAGGTCAGATCCTCGGTCCGGCCGCAGTATTGGCAGGCGAAACGATCGCGCAGGAAGAGATTGAACCGCGTGAAGGCGGGCGGCCGGTCCTGAGCCACATAGCTCTTGAGCGAGACGACGCTCGGCAACCGCATCTCGAAACTGGGCGAATGAATGAGGGTGTCGTAGGTCGAGACCACGTCGACGCGGCCGAGGAAGACCGCCTTGATCGTCTCCTGCCATGGCCAGAGCGACAGCGGATAATAGGACAGTGGTCGGAAATCGGCGTTCAGCACCAAGGCCGGCGCGCCGGAGGGCGGACGGCTAAGGACCTGCATGGGAACACCCCGCAGACGCGCCTCGCCGATCGATGATGAGCCCAGGTGAACTGAAGGCGACTCTCCTTACGAACCAAATGGGCGGGCGAATCGGCCCCGCCGACCTTAGCTAGAGCATAGATAGGGTTTCACGACATCTCCATGACGAGGGTCTTTTCTCACACACGCCACGCCCGGGAAAGTCTGGAAGACCATCCCGGGCCAAAGCGGGTCACGCTTTTCAGGCGCCGACGAGGGAGGTGGCGCCGGCCACCACAACGCCGAGGGCGAGGAGGATGAACGAGGCGGAACGATCGAAGAGGCTTTCGAAGGCGAAAAACTTTGACATGACAAGGCTTCCTTTTTGTTGGAACCTCACCGGGGATCGGCGAGGCGATGTCCGATCTGGACGATGCTTAGATAGATCGCCATCTGAACGGTGTCAACATCTATCTTTACATCGCTTAAATTATTTTCTAGGGAGTGTGTCATGAGCCAAGCCGCCGTTCTCGAAACCACCCGTCGTCCCGCGCCGATCGCGGTCGCCGACGACGACGCCGCAACGCAGCGCCCCTATCATCATGGAGATCTCTCGCGCGCCCTGGTGCTCGCGGGGCGCCGCATCCTGGAAAGCCAAGGGGTCGCCGCCTTGTCGCTGCGCGCCGTCGCGCGGGAGGCGGGGGTCAGCCCGGCGGCGCCCTATCACCACTTCAAGGACAAGGGCGAATTGCTGGACTCCGTCGCCCGCGAAGGCTGGATGGAACTCGGGGCCTCGATCGTCGAGGCCCGTCGCTCGGCGTCGACGCCAAGGCAGGCGATGACGGAAATCGGCGTCGCCTATGTCTGTTTTGCGCGCGCCAATCCGGCGCTCTACCGGATCATGTATGACGCCGCCTGCGACAAGGCGAGCATGCCCGGTCACGGCGAGCCCGAGATGGAGGGCAGCGGCTGGACTCAGGTCGCCGAGGCCATCGTCGAAGCCGGCGTCTGCCCCGACAATCCGCGCGAGATCGAGCTGGCGACCATCGCCGCCTGGTGCACCGCCCACGGCGTCGCCGAAATGGCCGGTTTCCGCGAGTTCGACGAACTGAAGTCCGCCCTCGGCGGAGAGGAAGCGTTTGTCCGCGCCGTTCTCAGCAACGTCGGTGTCTTCGGGGCTCAACGTCCCTGATCCGGCCCTGACGGGCGAAGCCCTCGTCACCCGCTTCGCCCCTTCGCCCACGGGCTATCTCCATCGCGGTCACGCCTTCTCGGCCTTGACCGCGGCGCGCGCCGCGCAGGCGGCGGGCGGGCGTTTTCTGCTACGGATGGAAGACATCGACACCCAGCGCTGCCGCCCGGAATACGAAGCCGCGATCTTCGAGGATCTCGCGTGGCTCGGTCTGACCTGGGAGACGCCCGTGCTTCGGCAGTCCGAACACATGGCGCGCTACAAGGAAGGGCTCTCAGCCCTGGAGGGGAAGGGCGTGATCTATCCCTGCCGCCGCACCCGACGCGAAATTCTGGAAGGACTCGGGCGCGCGCCGCAGACTGGCGACACCGCTGACGAGCCCTTGAGCGAAGAGGCCGACCGACCGGCCGCTTTGCGGCTCTCGATCGACGCGGCGGAACGCGTGCTCGGCCGCTTTGACGGATTGGCGTTCGAGGACAACGGCGCGCGCTTCCCCGCCGATCCGAGGGCCTGGGGCGATATCGTGCTGGGCCGCAAGGACGTCGGCGTAAGCTACCATCTGGCCGTGGTCATGGACGACGCGTTCCAGGGCGTCACCGACGTGTTCCGCGGCGAAGACCTCTTCCACGCCACGCATATCCATCGGCTGCTGCAGGCCTTGCTCGATCTTCCGACGCCCAAGTATCACCATCACCGCTTGCTGCTGCGATCCGACGGCAAGCGCTTCGCCAAGCGCGACACGGCCGAGACGCTGCGGGACATCAAAGCGCGCGGAACGGCGCCCGAGGATCTGCGAGCGCAACTCGGTCTGTGAGGCGGCCCTCAAGACTCGTTGAGCAACTTGTCGATCACGGCCTTGGCGTCCGGCCCTGACCAATCCGCCCCGCCGGCCAGACGGGCGCGTTCGACGCCCTTCTTGTCGTAGATGATCGTCGTCGGCATGTTCTCGACGATCGGGCTGAAGGCGAAGGCGAGCTTGTAGGTCGGCTCGGTATAGAAGGTCAGCGGCGGATTGCGGTCGATGAAGGCATGACCCGCCGGCTCATCGTCGCCCTTCCCGACGCTGATCGGGACCACGGCGACCGGCTTTCCGGCATAGGCGGTCGCGAGCTTGGCCAGGCTGGGGATTTCCGCCTTGCACGGCGCGCACCAGTTGGCCCAGACATTGACCACGGCGACCTTGCCCTTGAAGTCGGCGAGGGTGTGGGCGCCGCCGGCGGCGTCGTGAAACACGGTGCTCGGCGCCGGCGCGGCATGTTCGCTCATCGTCAGCTTGGCCATCGCCCCACTCGCGAGCGGTTTGGAGCAGCCGGCGATCGTCGCTAGAAGCGCGGCCGTGGCGATCAGGGCCGCGCGGCGTCTGAAGAGGTCCGGAAACATATGAGCGAGGACTCCGAGAAGGCGGGCCACTCTCTATGGGGCGGACGCTTTTCCGCCAAGCCCGGCGAGGTCATGCGGGCGATCAACGCTTCGATCGGCTTCGACAAGCGCCTGGCCGCCGAGGACATCGCCGGCTCCCGCGCCCACGCCGCCATGTTGGCCCGAACCGGGATCATCTCGGGCGCGGACGAGCGCGCCATCCAGGACGGACTGCGCGGGATCGAAGCCGAGATCGGGGCGGGGGACTTCGAATTCCGCGAAGACCTCGAAGACATCCACATGAACATCGAAGCGCGGCTCACGGCGCTGATCGGTCCCGCAGCCGGCCGGCTTCATACGGCGCGCTCGCGAAACGATCAGGTCGCGCTCGACGTGCGGCTGTGGACAAGGGCCGCCTGCGACCGCTCCCTCGGCGCGCTGAGGTCGCTTCAGCGCGCTCTGGTTGCGAAGGCCGAGGCGCACGCCGGCGACCTGATGCCGGGCTTCACTCACCTGCAATCCGCCCAGCCGATCACCTTCGGCCACCACCTGATGGCCTATGTCGAAATGTTCGGACGCGACGCGGGGCGCTTCGCCGACGCCCGGGCGCGGATGAACGAAAGTCCGCTCGGCGCCGCCGCGCTGGCCGGCACCTCCTTCCCGATCGACCGGGACATGACCGCCAAGGCGCTCGGCTTCGACAGGCCCACGGCGAATTCTCTCGACAGCGTGTCGGCCCGCGATTTCGTGTTGGAAGCCCTGAGCGCGGCGGCGATCTGCGCGACCCATCTCTCGCGTCTGGCCGAAGAGATCGTGCTCTGGGTCACCCCTCAGTTCGGCTTCGTGACCCTGAGCGACGCCTGGACCACCGGCTCTTCGATCATGCCGCAGAAGCGCAATCCGGACGCCGCGGAACTGGTCCGCGCCAAGGTCGGGGCGATCCTCGGCGCCCTGGTTTCGGTCACGGTGGCGATGAAGGGCCTGCCGCTGGCCTATGGCAAGGACATGCAGGAGGACAAGGTTCCGCTGTTTCAGGCCTTCGACGCCCTCGAGCTGTCGCTGGCGGCGATGACGGGGATGATGAGCGATCTGACCTTCGTCCCCGCGCGCGCCGAGGCCGCCGCTGGGGCCGCCTTCTCCACCGCGACGGACCTCGCCGACTGGCTCGTGCGGGTGGTCGGGATACCCTTCCGCGAAGCGCACCATGTGACCGGCTCGGCGGTGAAGCGGGCGGAAAGCCTCGCCGTCGAACTCGCTGGGCTCCCCCTCGCCGAGCTGCGGACGTTGGAGCCTCGTATCGACGAGCGCGTTTACGAGGTTCTCTCACCCCGCGCGTCCGTCGCCAGCCGCGTCAGCCATGGCGGAACCGCGCCGGATCAGGTACGCGCCCAGATCGCGCTGTGGAAAGATCGTCTGTCATGACCCGTTCGCCCGTCATCTTCGCCGTCGTGTCCGCCCTGGCCGTTGGCGCCTGCGGCAAGGTCGGGGCGCTCGACCAGCCCGCGCCCCTCGTCGGGTCGAAGGCCAAGGCGGACTATGAGTCGAAAAAGAACGCGGACGCTCAAGCGGCTCAGGCCAAGAAGGGCGCCGACCAGATCGAGCGTCTGCCGACCGAGAAGCCCTACGATCCCAACATCGACACCACGACCTCGCGCACTCTGCCGGTGACCGGACAGCTGAGCACGCCGCAAGGAACGCCGCAGCAGGGTCTGCTGCCCGATCCGGTCAATCCCGCGCCGCACTGATGAACCACTTCGAAGCGCGGGAGGGCGCGCTGTGGTGTGAAGACGTGCCGCTGGCGCGTCTTGGCGAGGCGGTGGGAACGCCGCTTTACGTCTATTCGACCGCGACCCTGACCCGGCACTATCGGGCCTTCGAAGACGCGCTCGCGGCCTATCCGGAACTGGGCGCGCCGACCATCGCCTATGCGGTGAAAGCCAACGCCAATATGTCGGTGCTGGCGACCCTGGCGAAGTTGGGCGCGGGGGCGGACACCGTTTCGGAGGGCGAAATCCGACGGGCGTTGGCCGCGGGCATTCCGGCTTCGCGCATCGTCTTCTCCGGCGTTGGCAAGACCGACGCGGAGCTGCGCTATGCCCTCGACGCCGGGGTCGCCCAGATCAATATCGAGGCGACGGCGGAGTTCGATCGGCTGTCGGCCGTCGCACGCGCGAAAGGCGTGACGCCCACCGTCTGCCTGCGGGTCAACCCGGCCGTCGGCGCCGGCGGGCACGCGAAGATCACCACCGGCGCGGCGGACAACAAATTCGGCGTCTCCATCGACGAGGCGGAACGTCTCTACGCCGGAGCGGCGGCGGCGGGCCTCAAGGCTGTCGGTCTCGCCTGCCACATCGGCAGCCAGATCGCCGACCTCGTCCCCCTGGCGGCCGCGTTCCGCGTTATGCGCGACCTCGTCCTGCGCCTGCGCGCGCGCGGCCTCGAGGTAGCGCGGCTGGACCTCGGCGGCGGCCTGGGCGCGCCGTATTTCAACACCCCCGATCCGCCCTCCCCGAGCGATTTCGCGGCCATGGTCGCGAGCACGATCGGCGACCTCGACGTTCACCTCGCCTACGAGCCCGGCCGGGTGATCGCCGCCAACGCCGGCGTCCTGCTCTGCCGCGTGATCCATGTGAATACCCGCCCGGACGGTCATCGCTTCGTCGTGCTCGACGCGGGCATGAACGATCTCGTGCGCCCGGCGATGTACGACGCCTTTCATGACATCCGACCGGTGAGGCCGCGTCCCGGCGCGGTGATGGCCTGCGACATCGTCGGGCCCGTGTGCGAGACCGGCGACACCTTCGCGCGCGGGCGGCCGATGGGGCCGCTGGAGGCCGGCGATCTGGTGGTCTTCATGACGGCCGGAGCCTATGGCGCGGTGATGTCCAGCGAATACAACAGCCGCCCGATGATCCCCGAAGTCCTCGTCGACGGCGACCGCTGGGCGGTTGTCCGGCCGCGCCCGAGCTACGAGGCGATGATGGCGCGGGAGCCGATGGCCGACTGGCTGACCTGAACGCTCAGTCCATGGCGGCGATATGGGGCAGGGCGCGCATCCCGCCGGCGTCGTCCATGCCGTAGCCAACCAGGAAACGCCCCGGAGCTTCCCAGGCGACGTGGTCGGGCTCCATGGCGCGCGCGGTCGGCCAGGGCTTACGGGCGAAGACGGCGGTCGTCACGCTTCGCGCGCCGGCCTCCCGCAGGTGGCGGTCAGCCTCGACAAGGGATAGGCCGCTGTCGATCACATCGTCGATAATCAGGACGGCGCGGCCATCGACCGATCGTTGCGGCCCGGCCAGTCGCTCGCAGTGTCCGCCGCTCGTCCGCGCGTCGCCGTACGAGGCGAGCCAGAGCGCGTCGAAACCGAGGTTGCGGCCCTCGCGGGTCAGGGCCCGGGTCAGATCGGCGGCGAACCAGAGTCCGCCGACGAGCAGGCAGATCGCGGTCGTCCCGTCTTCCAGGGCCGGCGCCAGACGACGCGCAAGCGCGGTGACGCGGGCCTGAACCTCGTCGGAAGAAAGCAGGACGGTCAGCCGCCCGCCTTATCCGCATGGGCCAGGCCCAGGTCGCCGTAGATCGTCGCCGCGCCGGGGAAGGCGCGCGTCAACTGGGTCTGAAACAGCAACAGGCCAACGATCAGCCCGGCGACGATCAGCAGCAGCGTCAGGCCCCAGCGCCGGCCCCCGCTCGGTCTCGGCTCCTCGGGCACGCCAGGGCGGCGCACGAAGAGCGGAGCTTCCTCGGCGGCGGGCGCGGCCACCGGATCGGCTGAGGCGATGGCTTCGGTCTGATCCGCCACCTCCACTTCCGGCTCCCCCTCGACATAGGGCTCCGCCGCGACGAGCGGCGCGGGCGGGCTTTGCGTGAAAGTCGCGTGACCCGGTTCCTGGCTCGCGGCCCAGACTTCGCCGCAGGCGTCGCATTTCACCCGCAGCCCTTCAGGACCGATCAAGTCGTCAGCCACGAAAAATCGAGTGGCGCAGTTGGGGCAGGTCAGTATCATCGCGCGATTCCGATCGTCCGAGCGCATTTCGTTCGAGGTCGCCGATTTTCCAACGGATGTCCAGAAACCTCGTTGTCGCCTCCGAACCCGCCGAGACACGCATCGACGTCCGCATCGCGGGTGTCGAAGTGTTCAACGGCGCGCCGGCGCGGGTGTCTTTCACCGTGGAAGCCGGGGGTATGCTGGCGCTCCACGGACCCGCGGGGGCGGGCAAGTCGCGCCTGATCGATCTGCTGTCCTTCGAGGGGCGCCCCGCCCGAGGGGCCATCGAGGTCCTTGGCGCGGATCTCGCGCGGCTATCGCCCGAGGAGAAGCCCGCGATGCGCCGCCGCATCGGCGTCATGTTCCAGGATGAGCGCCTCCTTGGCGATCTCTCGGCCGCGGACAATGTCGCGCTCGCCGCGATGGCGGCCGATCGGCGGCGAAAGCTGTTCGACGCGGAAATCGACGAGGTTCTCGCCTGGGTCGGACTCGCCGCCAAGGCGGTCGAGCCTTCGTGGCGGCTCTCGGTCGGCGAACGGCGGCGACTCTGTCTGGCCCGCGCGATGATAAACCGCCCGGACCTGCTGCTGGCGGATGAGCCTACCGCCGGGCTGCCCGAAGAGGCCGCCCACAGGGTCTTGCGACTGATCGGCGAGATCAACCGGACCGGGACGACGGTGATCATCGCCACGCGCGATCCCGGCCTTGCCACCGAACTCGGCGCGAAGGTTGTCGATCTGGCGGGGACAGCCGCATGAACGACGAAGGTTCCGCGCCGGAGCGCCTGCGGTCCCCTCCAGGCGGCGAGGGCGCGCCGTGGTGGCTCGCGGTGCTGGCGACCCTCGCCGCGGTCTTCCTGGCGGTCGCCACCATCGGTGGCTTGGCCGCGAGCCGCGCGGCCGCGGAGCTGCGGCCTCGCCTGGGGGGCGCGATGACCGTGGTCGTCCACGGGAAGGGGCTGGAAAGCGCGGACGCCGCGGCGGCGCGGGCGCAGGAAGTCATCGCGGCGGTATCCGGCGTCGTGGGCGCGACGCCGCTCGAGCCCGACGACCACGACGCGGCGATCGCCACGCTGATCGCGGGCCGGACGGAATCCGGGGAGGCTCGCCTGATCTCGGTCGACACGGCGCGGAGCGGGGGGCCTTCCGCCACAGCTCTAGGCGCGAAGCTGCGGGAGGCGCGGATCGACTCGAGGATCGACGACCATCGCGGGACGGGCGGTCAGTTGGAGCGCGCGTCTCTCCGCCTCATCGCCGGCGCCGCGATCACCTTGGCCGTCGCCCTGATCCTGATCGTGGCGGCTGCTTTCGCCGCCGCGGGCGCCATGATCCGCCGTGACCACGATCGCTTCGATCTGATGCGTCGGCTGGGCGCCCGCGAAGGTTTCAGCGCAGGCGTGGCGCGGCGCCGGGTCACGCTGACCGTCTTTATCGGGGCTGTCGGCGGCCTCTTTGTCGGGATCATCGCGGCGGTCGCGCTGGGAGGACGCGCGGCGACCACCCTGGCGATCTCGATCGAACCCTTTGACGCCCTCGCCGCGGTGATCTGGCCCTTCGTTCTGGCGGGCGCCGCCGCCCTGGCCTCTGAAGTTGGCGCGCGGGGCGAGCTTCGGCGGCTCGAGACCCGAGGATGAAGGGCGTCGCCGCCATTCTGGTCATTGTCGGCGTTTGGCTGGCGGGCCTCCTGGCGTTCGCTGACCGCGTCGCGCGCCAGACCCCCGCCGAAGTCCCCGCCACCGCCGACGGCATCGTGTCCCTGACCGGGCATTCCGACCTGCGTCTTAGGGCCGCGGCCGACCTCCTGGAAGCCGGCAAGGCCAAACGGCTTCTGATTTCGGGGGTGAATCGCCAAGCGCGGCGATCGGATCTGGAGAGCCTGGTTCACCTGCCTAAAACGGTCTTCGAATGCTGTGTCGATCTGGGCTTCACCGCCGAAGACACCGTCGGCAACGCCAGGGAGACAGCGGATTGGTCGCGGACCATGCGCTTCCATAGTCTGATCCTGGTGACGGCGGACTATCATATGCCCCGCGCTCTTCTGGAGTTGAGGGCCTCCGCGCCCGATGCGATCATCGAGCCCTATCCCGTCGCCACGCCCGAGCTCGACGCGCGACGATGGTTTTTCACCGTGCACGGCGCGAGGCGCATGACCGTGGAATATTCGAAATACCTCGCCACCCTGACCGGAGAGACGGCGGACGCGATCAAGCGCCGGATCCTGCCCGGGAGGACGCCGGTGTGATCGTCGTCCGCTCCGTCGTCTTCGCCCTGCTGTTCTACCTGTGGTCGGCCGTCATCGCGCTGGTCATGACGCCGTTCCTGCTCGCGCCCCGCCCGCGCATGATCGGCATGATGAAGCTCTGGGCGCGCGGCGTCGTCGTCTTGTTGAGCGGGGTTTGCGGTGTCAGGACGGAGTTTCGCGGCCGACAATATCTGACGCCGGGCGCGGCGCTGATCGCCGCCAAGCATCAGTGCATGTTCGACACGATGGCTCCGCTGCTGGTCCTGGAAGACTCCTGCTACGTCACGAAGAAGGAGCTGATGTGGATCCCGTTCTACGGCTGGCTGGTCGCGAAGGCCCAGATGCTGGTCGTGGATCGCGAAGCTCAGGCCAAGGCCTTGCGCAAACTGCTGTCCGACGCGCGCGGCGTGATCGAAGAGCATCGCCAACTCGTGATCTTTCCCGAGGGCACGCGAACCGATCCGGGACGTCCGGGCGACTACAAACCAGGGATCGCCGGCCTCTACCGCACGCTCGGCCTGCCCTGCACGCCGATGGCGACGAACTCGGGCGTCCATTGGCCGGCCCATGGCTTTCTGCGGCGGCCGGGGACGATCGTCTACGAATTCCTTGAGCCGATCCCGCCCGGATTGTCGCGCGAGACCTTCATGGTCGAATTGGAAAGCCGGATCGAAGCGGCGTCCGAGAGACTGCTCGCGCAGTAGGGTCGCCGCGAGCCGGCGGCCAATCCTTACCGCGAATTATCTTGGTCTCGCCACGATGGCGCGCGAGAGGAGCGACACCCGCGTCGCTCCCGAGGTCCAGACATGCTCCCCCTCATCGCCGCTCTTTCCCTGGGCGATCTTTCGCCCTCGCCTCTGCCGCCGATACGGCGCGACGCGCAGATCACCTTTCTGGACCGCTCGGGCGCGGTGATCGGGGTGCGCGGCGGGCGCTATGGACCGCCAGTGGACATCGCCAAGCTGCCGTCGTTCGTCCCCGCGGCCTTCATCGCCATTGAGGATCGGCGATTCTATTCACACGCTGGTTTCGACCCGATGGGCATGGCCCGGGCGGTCGTCAGCGATCTGACCGAGGGCCGCGCGGCGCAGGGCGGATCGACCATCACCCAGCAATTGGCGCGCAACCTTTATCTCTCCAGCGACCGCACGCTGGAGCGCAAAGGGCAAGAGTTGGTCTACGCCACTCAGCTGGAGCAGATCTACTCGAAGAAACAGATTTTGGGCCTTTACCTTTCGCGGATCTATTTCGGCTCGGGCGCCTACGGACTGGAAGCCGCGTCGGAGCGCTATTTCAACAAGAGCGCGCGGCGCCTGACCCTGCGGGAGGCGGCCATCCTGGCCGCGCTGCCCAAGTCGCCGACCAACTACGATCCGGCGGCCCATCCGGAGGCCTCGGCGGCCCGGGCCAACCTCGTGCTCGCGGCCATGGTCGAGACCGGAGCGATCAGCGAGGGCGAACGCGCGCGGGCCACGACGGCTCCGGTGAAGGTGTGGCACGACGCCCCCACGGCGCCGGCGCAGTATTTCATCGACTATGTTTCCGGCCACACACCGGGGCTGAACGGCCTGCCGACCCGGGATCTGGTCGTCGAGACCACGCTGGACACCACCGCCGAGAATGCCGCCGCGCAAGCGTTGCGCGAGGCGACGGTGCGACACGCCAGGCAAGGGGTCACCCAGGGTGCGGTGGTCGCGCTGGACGGCTCGGGCCGCATCCGCGCCTTTGTCGGCGGGGTCGACTATGCGACGAGCCAGTTCGACCGCGCGGCGGATGCTCACCGTCAGGCGGGATCGGCATGGAAGCCCTTCGTTTATCTGACGGCCATGGAGGCGGGCCGCACGCCCGACACTCTGGTCGTCGACGAACCGGTCACGATCGACGGCTGGTCGCCGCGCAATTTCGAGCCGGAGTTCCTGGGCCAGATCACCCTGGCCACCGGCCTGGCAAAGTCGATCAACACCGTGGCGGCGCGGCTGGCGGACGAAGTCGGGCGGCCTCAAGTCGCCTCAACGGCCCGGCGCCTTGGAATCGTGTCGACCGTGAACACCGATCCGGCCATGGCCCTGGGCACGAGCCTGGTCACGCCCCTGGAGATGGCCCAGGCCTACAATACCCTGGCCGATGGCGGCGACCGCGTGGCGGCCTATGGCGTCGAGCGGATCCGGTCCGCCTCCGGCGCCGTGGTCTATCAACATCGCTCCGTGGCGCCGGTCCCAGCGGTCAACAATCCGCCGTTGAACGAGATGCAGGGCATGATGCGTGGCGTCGTCGCCTTCGGCACCGGCACCAAGGCGGCGGTCCCCGGCTTCGATATCGCCGGCAAGACCGGCACGACCAGCGATTTCAAGGACGCGTGGTTCTGCGGTTTCACCGGCAACCTCACCGCCGTGGTCTGGCTGGGTCGCGACGACGGATCGCCGATGCGCGGGATCACCGGCGGAAGCGCGCCGGCGGAAACCTGGCATGGCTTCATGAGCGTGGCGCTGCGCCATCTGCCCGTGACCGCCATCCCGCTGGGCCGACCGGCGCCGCCGCCGACCCTTTTCGTTCCGCCGGAGCTTCAGACCTCTCCCGCGTCGCCGCCCGACGACGTTGGGGCGAAGCCCGCCGACCCCAGGACGCCGACGAGCGCATCGCGCAGATCCGATTTGCGATAGGGCTTGCGCAGGACGGTCTCGCGCTCTCCCGTCAAAGTCCGCAACTCTCCGACGTCCGAATAGCCGGTGACGAAGATCACCGGCAGGCCAGGCCAACGCATACGAAGATGGGCGGCCAATTCCGTTCCGGTCATCTCCGGCATGGCGTAGTCGAGCACGGCCACGCTGACGCGCTCGGGCAGGTTCAGGCGGAGGGCCTCCGGCCCGCTGCTGGCCTCGACCACCTCCAGTCCCAGGTCGCCGAGCATCTCCACCGCGGTGTCGCGGACGTGGTCATCATCATCGACCAGCAGGATGGTTGACGCTAGCGGGAGATCCGTCGGAGCGGACACGGCGGTCCCAACCTTTTCCGGCCGCGCGGCAGGGAGTCGGGGGATGTAAAGGCTGACCCTGGCCCCTTCGCCCAAAGCACTCTCGATCCTGGCGACGCCGCCCGCCTGGTTCGCGAAACCATAGACCTGACTGAGGCCCAGACCGGTTCCCTGACCGATCGGCTTGGTTGTGAAAAAGGGCTCGAAGGCCTTGCGCGCGATCTCCGGGTCCATTCCCGCGCCGTTATCGGCCACGCTGACTTCGACATAGATCCCGGGCGCAAGGTCGGGCTCGGCGTCCACGACCTCATAGTCGCGCGAGCTGATAAGAATGCGGCCACCCTCCGACGTCGCCTGCCGCGCGTTGTTGACCAGATTGAGCAGCGCGACCTCGGCCTGAGTCTTGTCAGCCTCGACGACCGCATCGTCAGCATGGAGTTCGAAGCGCAGATCGACCGAACTGCCGCTGGTCCTCGCCAGGATCTCGCGCATCTCCGCGATCATCTCGTCGACGTTAAACGTCTCGGGACTGAGCTGTTTCTTGCGGGCGAAGGCGAGAAGCTTCGCCGTCAGCTCGGCGCCCCTGTGCGTGGCGCCAAGTCCGCCGAGGGCGAGACGTCGGACGCTGGCCGGATCGTCGGCCCGGCGGTCGATGAGTTCGAGTGAAGTCTGCACCGCCTGCAACAGATTGTTGAAGTCGTGGGCGAGCCCCCCTGTCAGCTGGCCGAGGGCGTCCATCTTTTGCGCCTGAAGGAGAGCCTCCTCGGTCTTTCTGCCTTCGGCTTGTTCCTCCTCCAGAAGGGCTATGGCGGCGTCCCGCTCTCCTATGCGGAGTTCGAGCCGTTCGTTCGCGATCCTCAACTGTTCCGGAGAGGCCAGGGCGGTCGCCAGCGGTATTAGCCGCCATAGCAGGATAGCCGTGGTGACCGAGGCGACCGCTGTCACGACCTTGACCAGCCCCTCGACACCGTAGAGCGGAGTCCAGAGTGTCCAGATCATCATGAAATGGGTCATCCCGCAGGCCAGGATGAAGATCGCGAAACACCAGATTACCCAGCTGAAGGGAATGTCGCGTCGACGAAAGATGATGACCAAGAGCGCGAACGGAATGGTCATGTAGGAGACGCCGATGAGCGCGTCGGAAATTACATGGGTCCACAGCAGTTCGGGTCGCCAGAGGAAGCAAAAGCCATGTGGCGCCAGCAGGTGGGTGTCCAGCAGGCGTCTCAGGAAAACGATCATCGGGTTTCCCGCGCTTTCTCATAAGGTTGAAAGAGAAGGTTGGCGACGGCGGCCCACCTGCCGCGGCTCGTGCTGGCGTGGCGCCGACGCGGTCCTCGGCCCCCTTGATCACGCCGCGGAGAGACTCCGCGATGTCTCCGCGCCCGCGACCTTGCGCCTGCCCCGCGAACCGCCCACCGCGCGGTCGTCCGGTTGAAGGCGTTCGAACACTGTTGCATTGTTTGCATTATGGTATGTTTCAGATTGCAAATCAATAGACCCCGCTCGGTATTTTGGGGTTTTGAACCGTAAACTGTGTAACATTATAAATGGCGCCCCTTGTTTAGCGTGGAAAAACCGGATTCGAAAGGTGTTCGCCGAGACCGGCCAAGGCATTGCTATCCGCAATGTTGCGCCGACTTTCCGACGTGATCCGGAGGGAATCGGCCTAGCAAAATTGGGCAGCGCGGGGCTAGCGAGCGACGGGCGCACTTGTCGTCGGGGCGCCGATCGTGGTGACTGCCCGCTCGGCGGCGCGTGGACAGGCGTCCAACTCAACGGCAATGAATTAAGGACACTCCATGCCGACCCTTTTCGATGACATCCATGTCGGCCAGGTGATCTCCCTCGGCGCGGCGGTGGTCGACGGCGCGGCGATAGCGAGCTTCATCGCCGCCTTCGACCCGGAATGGCCCGCCGACAGCGGCGCGCCGGACGCCATGACCTATGCGATCTGGGCGAAACTGGAGGCGCGCGGCGAGGCGCCGCGCGGCAAGCGCCTCGGCGTCGACGCCTTGCGCTGGATGCGCAACCCCCCGGCGGGCGAGCTTCTACGGGGACGCATGACGGTGATGGCCAAGGATCCCGTCGGCGACGGCAAAGGGATCGTCATCGCGCAGCACGACCTTCTCGACGAAGCGGGGCGACTGGTCTTTTCCTGCCTCACCCGCAGCGTGCACGCCCGATGAGCTGGACACGGCGAGCCACGTTGGGCGGCGCGGCCGCGGCGCTGGCGGCCCCGGCGAGCGCGCAGCTGAATCTCTACAAATCGCAGCTGGGCCCGGGGACGGGCGCGCAATTCGGCTGGGCGACCATGCGCATAGGGGGGCGGCCGGGTCCCGCGACCAACGCCGACACGCGATTTCCGATGTGTTCAAGCTTCAAATGGCTGCTCGCCGCCTTTGTTCTCGCCCGGGTCGACGCTGGAACGGAGCATCTGGAACGCCCCGTGGGTTTCACGGCCGCGGACATCCAGGACTACGCCCCCAAAGCCAAGGCCGTCCTCGCCGAGGGCGGCGGCGCTCGCGCCGCGATGAGCGTGGCCGCGCTGTGCGAGGCGGCCGTCACCTTGAGCGACAACACCGCCGCCAATCTCCTCTTGGGGACCCTCGGCGGCCCCCCCGCCCTGACCGCTTGGCTAAAGGCGCAAGGCGATCCAGTCACTCGCCTCGACCGCGTCGAACCGGCGATGAACTTCATCGCGCCAGGCGACAATCGAGACACGACGACCCCCGCCGCCATGATCGGCGATCTGCGCCGCATCCTCTTCGGGAACGTGCTCAAGCCCGCTTCGCGCGCCATGCTGATGCGCTGGCTGCTGGACTGCAAAACCGGCGATGCGCGGCTGAAGGCTGGGTTGCCGGCGGGTTGGCGCATCGCTCACAAGACCGGGACCCTGGATTATCATCCCGAATTGCCCGGCATCCGCAGCGGCGCGGCGGCCGATGTCGGGGTGCTGTTCCCGCCAAGGGGCGCGCCGATCCTGATCGCCGCCTACACGGCGGGGTCGTCCAGACCACCGGCGGACGTGGACGCCTGGTTCGCCGGCGTCGCGCGCCAAGTGACCGGCTCGCGCTGGTGAGCGCCCCTCAGTTCGCGTTCGCAGCGGTGGGCTGGGCCTGGCGGAAGATCGTGAGAGCGATGAGCTTGTCCCAGCACATCAGGGAGGTGAGATGGGCGTAGATCTGGGTAAGGGCGCCGTTATCCATTAGCTCCCGCAGCTTGGCGTCGGGGAGTGCTTTGAGCTTCTCTTCGGATACCGCGATATATTCGGCGATCTGCTGGACCTCGCCATTGGAGCCGTCCGCAAGCTGTGGGGTAAAATTGGCCTTGCGCTCCTCGAAGAGATCCAGGTCGGTGAGCACCTGGACGAAGGACTCGGTGCGCCGGTTCTCGACCTCGTAGTCGTTGCAGAATTGGATGCATCCGGTGGTGTATTCCGTCGGTTTGCCCGCCGGGTCGAAGAACGGCAGGTCAGGCAGATCGCCGACCATCGACGCGCCGCGATCGATACAGACCACCAATTGCTCGTTGGCGTCGTCCCGAGCCAGGACGAAGGGGTAGCGACGGACATAGGCCGGGACGTACATCCCCGGATCGAAGAAGCCGTTTTCCCCGATGAACATGTTCTTCTGTTCGATGCCCATGACCGCCAGTGGCTGACGCCGATCGCCGGCGAACACGATGGGATAGGAGACCGCGGCGGCCGGAAATTCCGTCACCGTCAGGGGCGCGACCTGACTGCCCTGGGCGAACAGGAAGGGTCGATCCACGCGGCGAAGGCCGATCTTGCCATGCGTCTCGTTGTTCAGCGGCTCGGGCTTCGAATAGAAAAGAACCTCTCCGGCGATGCCGCCGGACATGTTGGTAGACTCGACCATCGAGTTTGCTCGCGCTGATTTTGGGAAAGGCGGGCGCTTCTAGCGGATAGATCCCCCGGCGGCAATCAACGGCGATGGGCGGTTGCGGCGCGCCCTGTCGCGGGCTTCAATGGCGGCAAAACAGGAGGACGCCATGCCGATCCACTATCCCGACATTCTCGACCAGAAGAGCGCGGCGCGGGCATTCGCCTTCGAGGAAAAGGACGTGATGCTTTATGCGCTGGGCATCGGCATGGGCGCCGACCCGATGGACGAAGCGGAATTGGCCTTCGTCTACGAGCGCGGCCTGAAGGTCGTGCCGACGGCGGCGACGGTGTTGGCGGCTGGCGCGCGCGGCGGCGGCGCGGCCCCGGAGATGCCGCCCGGCCATCGGCCAAGCCAGATCAACTTTCTGATGGTTGTCCACGGCGAACAGAAGATCGAGCTTCACCGCCCGCTGCCGACCTCCGGATCATTCACCACCGAGAGCCGCACCGTGGGCGCCTATGACAAGGGCAAGGACAAGGGCGCGGTGGTGATCAACGAGACGGTGTGGACCGACGAGGCCGGCCGCAAGGTGGCGACCCTGACGGGATCGACCTTCGCGCGGGGCGACGGAGGCTTTGGCGGCCCGAGCGAAGGCGCGCCCACGCCGCATCCGACCCCGGACCGGACGCCGGACGTATCGCTGGACTATGCCACCCGGCCCGATCAGGCGCTGCTCTATCGACTGAATGGCGACCGCAATCCGCTTCATTCCGATCCCGAAATCGCGGCCAAGGCCGGCTTTCCCCGGCCGATCCTGCACGGCCTGTGCACCTACGGCCTGACGTGTCGCGCGGTGCTTCAGGGCGTTACGGACTATGATCCCGAGCCGATCCTCAGCCATCAGGCGCGCTTTTCGGCGCCCGTCTTTCCCGGGGACGTCGTCACGGTCGACCTCTGGCGCGACGGCCAGGCCATCGCCTTCGAGGCGCGGGTGAAGGCGCGCGGGGCGACGGTGATCAAGAACGGTTTGACGATGCTGCGCTAACGCTTCGCGGCTTAAAACTTAGGCATCCCCGGCAGACCGGCCAGGGGACCGGCGACGTCGCGCATGACCTCGGCCTGTTTCGCCTCGAGCTTCTTGCGAGCGTCGGAATGGGCGGCGATCACGAGGTCCGCGACGATCTCGGCGTCACCCTCCCGCATCAGGGAATCGTCGATCTTCAGTGACGCCAATGCGCCGGCGCCGGTCAGGGTGGCGCGGACCAGCCCGCCGCCGGCCGCGCCCACGACCTCGCTCTCGGCAAGCCGAGCCTGAGCGGCCTGCAGCTTCTCCTGCATGACCTGGGCCTGCTTCATCAAGGAACCGAGATCTTTCACGCAGGGAACCTCAATCGTCTTCGGGGGCGGGGATGTCGTCGTCGGGTTGGACGTCGATAGCGGCGATTTGGCGGACGTCGACGATCTCCGCGCCGGGGAAAGCTTTGAACAGTTCCTGGATGAAGGGTTCGGCCAATGCCTCGGCGTGGCTGGCCTCGCGCGCGCGCTTCTGGCGCTCCAACAGAGTATCGGCCCCACCGCCGCTCTTGTAGGCCACAAGCCAGGGCTGGCCGGTCCATTCCTTCAGGCGCGTGACCAGGCGTTGGGTCAGGTTCGACGGCGCTCCGGCGATGGCTTCGAACTCGATGGCGCCAGGACGGAAGCTGACCAGCCGGACATACTTCTCCAGATCAAGCTTCAGGCCGATATCGCGTTTCTCGCCGGCGAGGGCGACGACCTGTTCGAAGGTGGCGGGCGAGGGCAGGCCAGACGCAGCCGGCATTGGCGCGGCCTGGGGCAAAACCGCGCGCGCCGCCGCGCTCCCGCCGCCTCCGCCTCCGGTCGCCGAGGCGCGCGACGTGGGGCGAGCATCCGACGACGCCGGGGCCTCGCCTCGCAGGACATTCAGCGCTTCTTCGGGGCCCGGAAGATCGGCGGCGTAGGCGAGGCGGATCAGGACCATGTCCACCGCGGCGGCCGGATCGGGGGCGCGACGGACTTCGTCGAGTCCCTTGAGCAGCATCTGCCACAGCCGCGCGAGGCTGCCCGTTGAAAGCGAACCGCCAAGCTCGGCCAGGCGCGCGGCCTGATCGCGCGGCAAGTTCAGAGCCTCCGGCCCGATCGTCCGCGCCACGGAGGCGGCATGGCAGTGTTCCAGCAGGTCGAGCATCACCGTCGCTGGATCGGCGCCGACCGCGTACAGCGCGCGGAAGGCGGGGATCGCGGCGGCTGCTTCGCCCCTCGTGATCATCTCGAAGAGAGCGATTGACTGCGCGCGATCGGCGAGGCCCAGCATGTCGCGCACGAGATCAGCGCCGACGGCCTCGCCCGCTTCGGCCTGGACCATCGCCTGGTCAAGCAGGGACTGGGCGTCGCGCACCGAACCCTCGGCCGCGCGCGCGATCAGCATCAGGGCCTCCTCTTCGATCGTCACGCCCTCGGCCCGGGCGATGGCGGCAAGGTTGGCGACGATCACCTCCGGCTCGACCCGGCGCAGGTCGAAGCGCTGGCAGCGAGAGAGGATGGTCACCGGCACCTTGCGGATCTCGGTGGTGGCGAAAATGAACTTGGCGTGGGGCGGCGGCTCCTCCAGAGTCTTCAACAGGGCGTTGAATGCCTTGTCCGACAGCATGTGGATTTCGTCGATGATGTAGACCTTGAAACGCGCGTTCGCCGGTCCGTAGGGCACCCCGTCGAGCAGTTCCTTCATCTCGTTGATGCCGGTGCGGCTCGCCGCGTCGATCTCCAGAACGTCGAGATGCCGGCCCTCGATGATCGCCTTGCAGTGAACCCCCTCGACCGCGAGATCGGCGACGCTCGGCTCGTGCACCGTGTCGCTCTCGTAATTCAAGGCGCGCGCCAGCAACCGCGCGGTGGTCGTCTTGCCGACGCCGCGAACCCCCGTGAGCATGAAGCCGTGGGCGATGCGGCCCGAGGCGAACGCGTTTTTCAGCGTCCTGACCATGCCCTCCTGGCCGATCAGATCGTCGAAGTTCCGGGGTCGGTATTTGCGGGCGAGGACGGTGTAGGCCGCGGTCTCGCCGTCATCCGAAGCCGGCGTGGGCGCCGAGCCGCCGAACATGTCGAAAGTGGCGTCGTCCCGTTCCTCGGGGGCCGTTTCGCGATCGGTCTCGATATCGAGGATCTCGGTCATCGGCCCAGCGTGGCGAGGGGTTAGGTGGAGACCGACAAACGACCCGAAGCTGAACTCGTTACGGCTGCTTCCTTCCGGACCTGACCGGGTTGGCGAGGACTCCGCCCATCGCCGATCTCCGCTCCCCATATCGCCCGGCGGCGGGGCGGGCGCAAGGCGACCGGACGCCGCGCGCCAGGATTTGAAGAACGAGAGTTCGACGTACGCGCCGGAGCGCGGACAGTTCTCGACACGACGAACCGTCTATGGCATCAGATGCCATATGAAGGCGGCCTTGCTTTTCCGCGAAAAGAGGGTCGAGGCGGATGGATCGATCATGGAAATGACGATTTGGCGCGTTCCCTTGCCGGTGACGCCCTCGCAGCATGAATCGAAGTACAGTTTGTTCTATGGACGCGCCGGCGAACGGATCGTGGGTTTCGATAACGAACGCGGCAAGGGCGATCACGTCCACGTGTTGGGGCGGGAGCGCCCCTATCGTTTCGTGAGCGTGGAACAGCTGGTGGCTGACTTTCTGGCCGAAGTGAGCAAGGTGGAGACACGCAGTGACTGACTTGAAAATCCATGTCGGAGAAGACCGCGCGGCCGTCGGCGTTCGTTTCGTCGACGCGTGGCGTCGCGCCGAACAGGGCGAGGCGGTCAGCGAACGCCATCTTTCGTTCGACACGTTCGAGACCATGACGCGAGTCCTGACACCCAAGCGCCTGGAGTTGCTGCGGCGGCTGCATCGTCGGCCCATGGCCAGCGTGGCCGCGCTGTCGCGTGAGGTCGGACGCGACTACAAACGCGTCCACGAGGATGTCGAGGCGCTGGCCTCGGCGGGTCTGATCGAGCGCGGCGAAAACGGGACGGCCCTGACGGCGCCCTACGATACCATTCAAACCACGATCGCCCTGTAGCCCATGCCCCTGACCGCCTTCACCAACACCTTCGCCGGCAATCCCCTCGATCGGGTGAGCTACAAGCGCAGCGATCCGGAGTGGGTCGCGGGGCGGCTCGCGGCGTCGGAGTCGCTGGCGGTGGCGTTGTGGAACGGCAAGCCGCTGGTCGAGGACGCCAAGGCCGGCGGCGCACAGATCGCCTATCTTTCCGCCGCCATGGCGCGGGAATTGGCGGGCGGCGACGATCGGCTGCTGTTCCTTGGGATGTGGAAGGAGACCGCCGTTTTCGCGGTCGATATGGAGAGTGACGGCGATCCCGCCGACGGGGTGCTGGAGGGGCTCGGCCGGTTCGAGGACCTGCGGATGATCGCGCTCACCCTGCCGGGCGGCGACGCGGCGATCCTGGCGACGGCCAAGGCCATGTTCGAATGGCGGCGCAAGCACCGTCACTGCGCCAACTGCGGCGAGGGCACCCGCGCGGCGGAGGGCGGATGGAAGCGGATCTGCCCGTCGTGCAAGGCGCAACACTTTCCGCGCACCGACCCCGTGGTGATCATGCTGGCGGTCAAGGGCGACAAATGTCTGCTCGGCCGTCAGGCGATCTGGCCCGAGGCAATGTATTCGGCGCTCGCCGGGTTTCTGGAACCCGGCGAAACCATCGAGGAAGCCTGCGCGCGCGAGCTCTGGGAGGAGGCGAAGCTGAAAACATCCAGGGTGCGCTACCACTCGACCCAGCCCTGGCCCTACCCTTCAACCCTGATGATCGGCCTGATCGCCGAGGTCGAGAACGACGACGCGGTCGCCGACCAGGTGGAGTTGGACGAGGTGCGTTGGTTCACACGCGAACAGACCAGGGCGATGCTGCGCGGCGAACTCGCCGACGCCAAGGCGCCCGGAATGATGGCGATCGCCAGTCAGTTGATCAGGGCCTGGGCCGAGGAAGATTAGGGGGCGACCCGCGCCATTATCGACGCCCGGGCGGTCCGTGTGAGTGCATCTCGGGCCAGATACACGCCGGCCGACGGGACTTCCCTACCCCTGCGTCGGATTGGCCCTGAACGCCGCCGCCTCGAAAACCCCGACAATCTCGAAATGGTCGCTGAAGAAGCGGAGTTCCTCGAAGGCGCGGGCAAGGTTCTCGTCTTCCGGCCGGCCATCCACTTCGGCGAAGAAGAGGGTGGCGGTGAAGACGCCGTTCTCCATGTAGCTCTCGAGCTTGGTCATGTTGACGCCATTCGTGGCGAACCCGCCCATCGCCTTGTAGAGCGCCGAGGGAAGGTTGCGGACCCGGAAGAGGAAGCTGGTCACGCAGCGTACGTCGGCGGGGGGTCGGGGCGTGTCGCGGTCGGCGGACATGACGATAAATCGCGTGGTGTTGTGCGCCTCGTCCTCGATATCGCGCATCAGGATGTCGAGGCCGTAGATCCGTGCGGCGAGGGCGGGCGCGATGGCGGCGCGCGTCGCGTCCGGCCTTTCGCGCAGCGTCTTGGCGGAAGCCGCGGTGTCGCTGGCGGCCTCGATCGCGACGCCGAGCCGCTTCAACGCCCGACCGCATTGATGCGCGGCGAACGGCATGCTGATCACGGTTCGGACATCGTCGAGCTTCGTGCCCGGGTTCGCCATGAGGTGAAACCGGATCGGCTTGAACAACTCCGAGACGATCACGAGGCCCGACGACGCCAGCAGGTGATGGACGTCGGCGACGCGGCCGGCGATGGAATTCTCCACGGGGATCATCGCGAGTTGGCAGTCGCCGGTCTTCACCGCTTCGAAGGCGTCCTCGAACGTCGGGCAGGGCGCCGGCTCGTATCCAGGGAAATAGTCGCGGCACGCCTCGTCGCTGTTGGCGCCCAGATCGCCTTGGAAGGCGATGCGCGGTCTGGTTTGGCTCATGTGGTCTTCCCCTCGTTGTCGACCGCGTATCGCCGCGCGACGGCAAGGTCGGCGGGCGTGTCCACCGACAATGGCGCGTCGTCGATCACCGCCGCCCAGATCGACTGACCCAACTCGAGCGCCCGGAGTTGCTCGAGTTTCTCGCGCCGCTCGAGCGGCGACGGCGGGACGGCCGTGTAACGCGCCAACGCCTCCCGGCGATAGGCGTAGATGCCGATGTGGCGCCAGATCGGCCGCTCCCCCCACAGGGTCGAACGCGTGAAGTAGAGCGCACGCCCGTGTCTGGCGCCCGCCGGCAGGGCGAGGATCGCCTTGACGACGTCGGGATTGACGCGGTCCGACAGCGCGGATTCGGCGGCGACGCAGGTGGCGATATCGCAGCCAGGCTCCCGGGCGAGCAGGCCCAGGCAGGCGGTCAGCGCCGCGGGGTCGATGAAAGGCATGTCGCCCTGGAGATTGACCACCGCGTCGTGACGCCCGGCCGGATCGATTTCGCTCAGGGCCGCGCGGATGCGGTCGGAGCCGGAGGGCAGGTTCGGATCGGTGGCGACGACCCGCCCGCCGGCGTCGCGGATGGCGCGAACAATCGCCTCGTCGCCAGCCGCCACCACGACCGGTCCCACTTTCGCGGCCTCCGCCCGGCGCAGGACGCGAACGATCATGGCCACCCCGCCAATCTCGGCCAGGGGCTTGCCGGGCAGCCGCGTTGCGGCCAGACGGGCCGGAATGATGACGATGGGATTCATCGGGCTGGATGACCGAGGGGCGGGCGCGCGGACGCCCGTTTCCCCAGGCGAAGACGCTCCTCTGGTTGCGCGTCGGCGGGTAGCGTGTCAGAGACGCCAAGGCAAACGAGGGGCTTTGAACGACGCCCTGAAGCGCCTTCGAAAACAGGGAATATTCGGGACCAGATGGCCGAGCTGACCACCAATAAGATTCTCGGCGCCGGGCTCGCCACCGCCTTTCTTCTCGTAAGCTTGACCGTCGGACTACCCATCGTCTTCAAGAAAGAGCCGCCGACCAAGCCCGGCTATTTGGTTGCCGTGGCGCCGGATTTGGCGGGAAGCGGCCCCGCGGAGGCCGCCGACACCCCGCCGGATTGGGGGACGGTGTTGAAGACCGCGGACGTCTCGGCCGGCGAGCAGAAGACCGCCGTGTGCAAGGCCTGCCATATCTTCGACGCCGCCGGAACCAACCTCATCGGCCCCGGACTCTGGGGCGTGGAGGGCCGCAAGCCCGGCTCCCACGCCGGCTTCTCCTATTCCACGGGGATGGAAGCCTTCGGCGCAAAACAGCCGGTTTGGGACTACGAGCACATCTACGAATTCCTCAAGGGTCCGGGCGCCTACATCAACGGCACGAAGATGACCTATGCCGGGATGAAGGATTCGCAGGACCGCATCAACATCATCGCCTATCTGCACACGCTGGGGTCGAACCTGCCGATCCCGCCGCCCAATCCAAAAGCCGCCGCTCCGGCCGCCGCGCCCGGCAAACCGGCATGATGCGCCGCCTCGCCCTTGCTCTGGCCGCCGTCGCCATGGTGAGCGCGGCGCAGGCCGCGCCGGCGCCGACGGTGAAGATCACCTCCCTGGCCCAACTGCCGACGCCATTGCCGCTGCCTTATGATGAGGCGGCCAATCCGCATATCCAGGTCGCCGCCGCCAAGGCGCAGGCGAAACGGGAGCACAAGCTTCTGCTCATCGACCTGGGCGGCAACTGGTGCCCCGACTGCCGTCTGCTGGCGGCCCTCATGCGAGAGCCGGAAGTCGCCGCCTTCGTCCAGGCCCACTATGTCGTGGTCACCGTCGATGTCGGCCACATGACCAAGAACCTCGACATTCCGGCGCACTGGGGTGTCCACTTCGTCACCGGCGTCCCCAGCCTGCTGGTCGTCGACGCGCGCGACAAGCTGCTGAACGAGGGCCATACCACCGCGCTTTCCGACGCCCGCCACATGAGCCCGCAGGCGCTCGCGGACTATCTGGCGCGTTGGGCCTAGATCAGCGCTCCTCGTCCCGCGCGGCGGTGGCGATGAAACCGGCCACGACGTCCAGCAGGACCATCAGGGTCAGCAGGAAGAAGGTCGAGGTCGCGAAATTCGGCAGGACCAGCATCGCCGCCAAGCAGACGGCGAAGAGCAGCATGGCCAGGGCGTGATTGACCACGGCGACGCGGCGAGTGGCCATCGCCTTGAACAGCTCAAGGAAAAAAACGATCAGCGACGCCGCGATCAGCAGGTCCGACAGGCTGACCGGCCAGGTCGCGCCTGTCGCGGTCGGTAGCCGGAGCAGCGGCTCGGTGAGCCGCGCGCGGGCGTCGGCGAAAGCCTCGGCGAAAAGGGCGTAGGCGCCGGCCGGAAGGACCAGCAAAGGGATCGCGCCCAGGCGGTCGCCCCAGGTCAGCATGGTTCTTCGACCACGCCCGGATCGCGCGCCCGGCCGCGCAGCCAGATCACGCCCGCGAGATCCGATAGAGCCGCCCAGAGCCTCCCGATGTTGGTGTATTTCGAGCGTCCCGTAGCGCGGGCGCGGTGGCCGACCGGCCTATAGGCGACCTCGAATCCCTCTCGCAGCATCAGCGCCGGCAGATAGCGATGCATGTGATCGAAATACGGCAGGCGGAGGAACGCGTCGCGGCGGAAAACCTTCAAGCCGCAACCGGTGTCGGCCGCGCCATCGTCCAGCAGCCGGCGGCGCAGGCCGTTGGCCCAACGCGAAGCCCAACGTTTTGAGGCGTTGTCCTGACGATTCACCCGCTCCCCACCGATCATCGCCAATGCGGGCGGGCCGCCCCGGAGCGCCTCGAGCAAGGCCGGCGCGTCGGCGGGGTCGTTCTGGCCGTCGCCGTCGAGCATGGCGATCAGCGGGGCGCGCGCGGCCAGAACCCCGGTGCGGATCGCGCGGCTCTGACCGGCGTTGCGGCCATGCGTCAGAACGCGGAGCTCGGGGATTTCGGCCCTCAGACTCAGCAGCCGCGAGCGGGTGTCGTCTCGGCTGGCGTCGTCCACGAAGATGATCTCGAACGCCTTTCCGGCGAAGGCCGCCGCGATCTCGCGCGCCAGGCCCGGCGCCGCGCCCGCCTCGTCGAAGACCGGCGCGACGATAGTGACTTCCGGGGCGATCCCGGGGGGCGCTCTTTGGCCAACGGACGCGTCTTCGGCGATCATGCGTCGTCCATAGTCGAGAAATCGTTAAGGGTCGCCCACTGCCCCACCGCGCCCCGGATCATGCTATCTGCGTCATCATGACGCTCGCAGAACGTCTCGAGGACTGGAGCCGGGGCTGGCGGGGACCGCTCCTGGCCGCCGTGGTGGCGATGATCGCGGGGCTGCCCGGCCTGCTCGCCCTGCCGCCACTCGACCGCGACGAGTCGCGCTTCGCCCAGGCCACCGTCCAGATGTTGGAGAGTGGCGACTTCGTCACCATCCATTTCCAGAACGAGCCGAGATTCAAGAAGCCGGTGGGAATCTACTGGCTGCAGGCCGCGGCCGTCGCCGCGGTTTCTCGGGTCGAGAACCGGCAGATCTGGGCATTTCGCCTGCCCTCGCTGGCGGGCGCCATGCTGGCCGCCGCCGCCTGCGCGTGGGGGGCGGCGACGTTCCTCGGCGCGCGATTCGCCACGATAGCCGGAGCGATGCTCGGAACGAGTTTCCTGCTCTCCACCGAAGCCGGCATCGCGGCGACCGACGGCGTGCTCAGCGGCGCCGTCACGCTTTCGATGGCCGCCCTGGCGAGGCTGTATTGCGCCGCGATCGAAGGACGGCCCGGCGGCGCCCGGACCAAGGCGCTGTTCTGGATCGGCATGGCTCTGGCGATCATCGTCAAGGGGCCGATAGGACCGATGGTGGTTCTCGCGACCATACTGGCTTTGTTGGTGTTTGACCGGAAAGCGTCGTGGCTGCGGACGATCGGCTGGAATTGGGGACTGATCCTGCTCGTCGCGGTGGTCGGACCCTGGGCGATGGCGATCACGGTGGAGACCGACGGCGCCTTCTGGGGATCGGCGATCGGCGGGGACCTTGGGCCAAAGCTGGTCTCCGGCGATCTGGGACATGGTCAGCCGCCCGGATTTTACCTGGCGACGCTGTCGCTGTTGATTTTCCCCTTCTGTCTCATGCTGCCGGGCGCGGCGTGGCGGGCATGGCGCGACCGGCGCGAACCTTGGGTGCGGTTCACGCTCTGCTGGCTGATTCCGTCCTGGCTGATCTTCGAAGCCGTGCCCACCAAACTGGTCCACTATCCGCTGCCCCTCTACGGAGCCCTGACGTGGCTGATGGCCGGGGCGATGGCCAGGCCGATACCCGAGAGCGTTCGGCGGCTCGGGGCGGCTTTGGTGGCGATCTGCGCCATCGCGTTCGTCGCCTTGGGGGTCGGCGTCACGGCGCGTTTTACCACCGCGGTCGGAGTCGGATTGGCCCTGGGCGGTTTGATCGCCGCTGGCGCGGGGGGCGCGATTTTCCTCTGGCGAGGACGGGCGATCAGGGCCGTGGCCATGGCGGGCGCGGGCGGCCTGGTCGCCCACGCCGCGATCCTGGGTTGGATCGCACCCGACCTCGCGGGACTGTGGTTGTCGAGCCGCGCCGCGGACGCCCTGTCTGCGGCAGGAGCGAACCCCCGGGGCGGCGTCACGCCCGGACCGGTAGCCGTCGCCGGCTACGCCGAGCCCAGCCTGGTCTTTCTGCTCGGCTCCGACACCGAACTGGGCGACGGCGTGACGGCGGCCGCGGCCCTGCGGTCGGGTAGACCGGCAATCGTGGAATCGCGCCAGGAGGCGATGTTCCGCGCGGCGCTGGGCGATCCCGGAAAGACGGTCGCCCCCGTCGTCGCCGTCGCGGGCATGGACTATTCGAACAACCGCTCCGACATTTTGCTTATCTACCGACCGGGGCCCGCCGCGGAGGCTGCGCCATGAGTGAAAAGATCCAGATCGTCGAAGTCGGCCCGCGCGACGGGTTGCAGAACGAAGCGGCGATCCTCGGCCCCGAGGTCCGCGCCGAATTCGTCCGCCGCCTGGAGGATTGCGGCGTGACCCGGATCGAGGCGGCATCCTTTGTCAATCCCAAGCGTGTGCCGCAGATGGCCGGCGCCGAGGCGATCATGGCGGACCTGCCGTCGCGCCCCCGCCGCTCGCGCATCGGCCTGGCGCTCAACCGCAAGGGCTGGGACCGCGCCGTGGCCGCCCGGTGCGACGAGGCCAATGTGGTGGTCTGCGCCAGCGATGGTTTCGGCATTCGCAATCAGGGCGCCGACATCGCCCAACAGCTCGCCGCCCTGGCCGATATCGCCGAGGCGCGGAAGGCGCATGGCGGGCCGCCGATTTCCCTGACGATCTCGGTGGCCTTCGGTTGCCCGTTCGATGGCGAGGTTCCAGAGGCCCGGGTCGCCGCGATCGCCGCCGAGGGCGCGAGGCTGGGTATCGGCGAGATCGCCCTCGCCGACACCATCGGCGTAGCCGATCCCTGGATGGTGAAGCGTCGCCTGGCCGTCGCCCGCGCCGTCGCGCCCGAGGCGACGCTGCGGGTGCATTTCCATGACACCCGAGGCACGGGGCTCGCCAACGCGGTCGCCGCGATCGAGAGCGGCGTCAGGGTGTTGGACGCCAGCTGCGGCGGTCTGGGCGGTTGTCCCTTCGCGCCCGGCGCGACCGGCAATATCGCGACGGAGGATCTGGTCTGGATGCTGCATCGCGCCGGGTTCGACACGGGCCTGGATGTCGCCGGGCTGATCGAAGCGGGGCGCTGGATCGGCGACAAGATCGGCAAACCCCCGATCTCCGCGCTCAGCCGGGCGGGCGGCTTTCCTTGAACGCTTATCTCACGGCATTGACGTGGGTCCGCGTCGATTCGCTGCGGGCCGTCGTGGCGGGCAGCACCGTTGGTCTCGAGCGTAAAATTGGGCCTCGAACGCCTCAGCAAACAGCGCCGCTTGCGCCAGGGCCGCCCGCCCATTAGGTGTCCGCCCCTTCGACGCCCTTGTCTCGACCCCGATGGAGAGGTGGCTGAGTGGTCGAAAGCACCGCACTCGAAATGCGGCGTGCCTGTGAGGGCACCGTGGGTTCGAATCCCACCCTCTCCGCCACGTTCGTTGCATAAGCCGTTGATTGGACAACAATTATAGTCGGCACAGCAATTCCCTCCCCACCAATTTCCCCACTTTCAGCGTTTGATGGCCCCGGATCGCGCTGGACGGCGATGGATATTCTCTCGATCTTGT
>JBBRLN010000006.1:0-206462 GCA_038231315.1 Caulobacterales bacterium | reverse complement strand
TTGTTCCGAACCAAAGGGCACGTTCCCACGTGTTACTCACCCGTCCGCCACTAATCCCGAAGGATCCGTTCGACTTGCATGTATTAGGCCTGCCGCCAGCGTTCGCTCTGAGCCAGGATCAAACTCTCAGGTTGAGTTGACCTCTGACCATTTTCCTCGCCGACCCTCCGGTCGACGACTTAGTCGCATAATCTATTGACGAGTTCCCATATCCACCAAGCCGAGGCTTACGCCCCGACCGAATGGTCATGGTATTGTCTTCAAGAGACCGCTGACTGGTCAGTGTCGATTGATAGCCATGGTTAGTGACTATCGCCAGGACACCGCCGCCTGCGTTTCTCTTTCCAAATTCACAATGTCAAAGACCAGAACGATCCGAAGACCGAACCCACCAAATAATGCCCGGTGGCGGCGGGGAGGCGCGTCTCTAAACGCCACCCTTTAGACTGTCAATCGTCTCACGAATTTCGCCGGAATGGCCTGATTCAGAGCGCAAAAGTCGCCCGGGGCTGCCGGGGCAACCCCCATCAGTCCGTTGCGACTCGATTGAAAGGGCGGAAGATATGTCCGGCTCCGGAGAAAAGCAAGCCATTTCTGGCCGGCTCAAATCTCCGAAACGGCGGCTCCCGTTCCAAGAGGCGCGGCGTATACCGACCGCGTCCCTGTCATGCAAGGGTCATAGTGCGCGCAATCGCTTCGCCGATCCGACGGAAGACCTTAAAGTCATTCCGACTCGAACCCCCTGACACGGACAATGCCATGCGACTCGACGCCGTTCCCCTCGGCCGCAACCCGCCCACCGACGTCAATGTCGTCATCGAGGTCTCGATCGGCGGCGAGCCGATCAAGTATGAGATGGACAAGGCCTCCGGCGCCCTGATGGTGGATAGGTTTCTCTACACATCGATGCGCTATCCGGGGAATTACGGCTTTATCCCGCACACCTTGTCCGGCGACGGCGACCCCTGCGACGTAATCGTCGCCAACACCCGGGCGCTTTTTCCTGGGGCGGTGATCTCGTGCCGGATCGTGGGCGTGCTCCTCATGGAGGATGAGGCGGGGGCCGATGAAAAGCTGATCGCCGTGCCCTCGACCTGGCTCACCAAGCGCTACGACCATGTCGAAAACTACAGCGACCTGCCGAAGATCACCCTCGACCAGATCGAGCACTTCTTCACCCATTATAAGGATTTGGAGCCGGGGAAGTGGGTCAAGCTGGTGGGCTGGCGCGACGCGGCGGTGGCTCGGGGGTTGGTGATGGAGGGGGTGGACAGGGCGCGCGCTTAGATCCCCTCGCCCTGTCCATGGAAGGGTGAGTCGCGCGGGAGCGGTAGGGGTTCGTCCGCGCGATCGAGCACGCCACCCCGGCCGCGCTCAGCTTCGGATCGACCTTCGCCATGAAGGGATCACGGCGTCCCCCTATCCAGAGCCGGCGGTCATCGCGACGGCGCCGTCGCTCCTCATGGCGGCGACCCCGTCAACGGGGCGAATTCGGACTGGCTGCCCGGAGAACAAAGGCGCGCGCGCTTGAAACTCGAACTGGCGCACCGCGCCTCTCTTTTCCGCGAACCTAAACAGCTTCGCCGCGGTGAACGGCCCGTGGACGACCAATCCCGAATAGCCCTCCTCCTCCCTGGCGTAGGGCAGGTCATAGTGGATGCGGTGGCTGTTGAAGGTGGCGGCGGAGAAGCGGAAGAGGTCGACGGGGGTGGGGGTCCAGATCTCCTCGCCTTCCACCGGCGGCATCTCCATGGGGACGATCGGCGGCAGCGGCTCGGCGGGCGCGCGGTAGACGATGGTCTGGCGTTCGGTCACGCGGACCTCCTCGTCCTGGACGATCACGCGATCGACTTCCACGAAGACCAGTTCCCCAGACCTGCCGGCGCGGCGGCGGACGTCGGCGACGGTGGTGATCTGCTCGGCCGCGCGGTCCAGGATCAGCGGCGCGGGGAAGGTTAAGCTGGCGCCCGCGAACATCCGGCGTGGCAGGCTGACGTTAGGCATGATCCCGATCCCGCGCCGGGGATGGCCGTCCCCGCCGATGGCGCCCGGCGAGACGGCGTCGATGAAGAAAGCCCAGTGGCCGAGGGGCGGAAAATGCGCCTCCACGTCGAGGTCGGAGCCCACGGCGGCGGCGTAGCGGCGGGCAGTCTCGATATCGAGGCGCTGACGGCGGGTTTCGCTCAGCCCGATATGGCGGCGCCAGGTTTCGAGTGCGACCTCGGTGACCGTCACGCGCCGGCGACCACGCCGGCGTCGTAGAGACGCGCGATCTCGCCGCCGTCCAGGCCCAGCACGTCAGCCAGAACCTCGTCGGTGTCGGCCCCCAGTCGCGGCGCGGCGGTCGATGGTTTACGGGCGTCGGTGGGACTGGAACCGACGAACCCTGGCGCGAGGTAACTGCGGCCGCTGGGCTGGGTGATCGTCGAGAGCACCGGATTGGCCGCCCCGAAATAGGCGTCCTCCGAGAGCGCCCCCTTCAGCGTGCGATATTGCGACCAGCAGACGGCGTTGCTCTCGAACGCCTCGCCGAGGTCATCGGCGCCGCGCCGCGCCATTGCGCGCTCGATCAGCGGCATGAGCGCGTCGGAATGTTCGAAGCGGACTCCCTCGTCCTTGGCGAAACTGACGCCGAGATCGCGCTCCAGGGCGGCAATATCACCTTCCAGGCCGAGAACCTTGATCAGTCCCGTCCATTGGCGCGGGGTTATCGCCACCACCATCAGCCGCTCGCCGTCGGCCGTGGCGAAATCTCTTCCGAAGGCGCCGTAAATGGCGTTTCCGTAGCGCGGGCGATCACGGCCGAGCGCTATGGCCTCGGCGATCTGGCCCAGCGCGCCCAAACTGCCGAGAGCGACGTCGGAGAGGGGCAGGCGAATTTCGCGGCCCTGGCCGGTCTCGCGGCGGTTGCGCTCCGCCGCCAGCAAAGAGAAGGCCGCCAAGGCCCCGGTCAAAAAGTCCCAGGCCGGGAAGACGTGGTTCACGGGCCCGTCATGCTCTGGAGGTCCCGTCATCGCCGGCACCCCGATCGCGGCGTTGACGGTATAGTCAAGCGCCGGGCGGCCATCCGGCCAGCCCATGACGCGGACGCAGATTACATCTTCCCGCAGCGCGCGCAGCTTGTCGTAGCTGAGGAATCCGGCGACCGGGAAGTTGGTGACGAACAGCCCGGCGTTCTTGCCTGGCGCGGTCGCGATCCGCTGGGCCAATTCACGCCCCTCCGGGCGTCCGAGATCCACCGCGACGGACTTCTTCGACTTGTTCAGCCCCTCCCAATAAAAGCTCAAGCCGTTGTCGGGATCGAGCGGCCAGCGCCGAAAATCCGGTCCGCCGCCGATCTGGTCGATGCGGATCACCTCCGCGCCGAGCTGGGCGAGGTGAAGTCCGCAGGATGGCCCGGCGACGAACGCCGAGGCCTCGACGATCCGCATGCCGTTCAGGAGATCGTACATGTCTAGGTGTCCTGCGGGAGCGGAAGGAAGGTTTAAACGCCAAGACGCGAAGGACGCCAAGAGCGCCAAAGCAGTTCCTCTTCAAGCGCCCTGTTCAGCAACGTTGAACCAATCATTTTGACGGCGAAGCCGTCCTCGAGATTAATTTCCCGATGCGAAGTTGAGGCGCGAGAAGAGCCAAAACCTTGGCGTCTTGGCGTCTTGGCGTTGAAACCTTTCTTCAGCTCAACGCCCCCGCCAGCCGCTCCATCGCCTCGCCGAGGCTGTTCGGTTCGCGGCTGATGCAGGCGCGCAGGAAGCCTTCCGACCCCGGCCCGAAGAATGTCCCCGGCGCCAAGCCTACCTTGGTCTTGTCCAGAATCTCCCGGCAGGTCGCCCGCGCGTCGGTCATTCCGTCGACTTCGAAGAAGACGTACATGCCGGCCTTGGGTCTTGGGCCAAGCCGCACGCGGCCCATCTTTTCCAGCGCGTCGCAGGCGATGCCGACCCCGCGCTCGTTATAGCCGCGGATGAATTCAATGAAGGGCTCGCCCTGTTCGATGGCGGCGACGGCGGCGTGCTGGATGAAGGTGGTGACGCCGCTGGTGGAATATTGCGTCGCCATGGCCAAGGTCTGGCCGATCGACGGCGGGTGCGCCAGCCAGCCGATGCGCCATCCGGTCATGCAGTAGTTCTTGGAAAAGCTGTTGACGATCAGCACCCGGTCTTCCGGGGCGGCGTGGTCGAGCAGGGTCGGCGCGGCGTGCTGTCCGAACAGGAAGCGGTTGTAGACTTCGTCGGCAATGACCCAGACGCCCCGCGCGCGGCAGATGTCGAGCAGAGCAACCTGGGTCTCGATCGGGATCATCGCGCCGGTGGGGTTGCCGGGGGAGGCGAAGAACACCGCCTTCACCGTGCCGTCCATCTGGGCGGCGACCTTGTCCAGATCGAGCGTCCAGCCGGCGTTCGCGCCGTGGTCCATTCGCACCCGGCGGACGTTGGTCCCAAGCAGCGTCGCGGCGCTGGCGAAGTTGGGCCACACCGGATCGATAACGATCACGCTCTCGCCCGGGGCCAGGATGATCTGCAGCGCCAGCATGATCGCGTGCATACCGCTGGTTGTGACGGTGATGCGGTCCGGCGCCACCGGTCGCGAGCCGAGTCCGGACAGATAGGTCGCCAGGGCCTGGCGCAGCGGCGGGACGCCGTTCTGGTTGGTGTAGAACACGTCGCCGGCCTCGACCGACCGCATCATCGCCTCGCCGATGAAGGCCGGCGTTTTGACGTCGCCCTCGCCGAACCACAGGGCGATCACGTCCGGATCGGCGAAGTTGGCCCCGGCGAGTGACGAGATGTTCTCCAGCGGGATGGTGCGGACGCGGGGATCAATGCCCGATAGGCCGTTGGGGATGCAGGAATCAGGGAGCGGAGACATTTGCCTCCCTATACTCTATTTGAGCGTTTCCGCGCCCGGTGAGACCACGTTTTCCCCGCGCCCCTTCGACCCATTCGAGTTTGCATGACCTTCGACGACGTCAATCCCTCCCTCGCGCGCGCCCTGGCCGAACAGGGCTACAAGGAACCGACGCCAGTCCAAGCGGCCGTCCTGGAGTCCGGCGCGGAGGACCGCGACCTGCTGGTCTCCGCCCAGACCGGGTCCGGCAAGACCGTGGCCTATGGCCTCGCGATCGCGCCGACCATCCTGGGCGCGGCCGAGCGACTGGGCGCGCCCTCCGCGCCGCTCGTGCTGGCCATCGCGCCGACGCGCGAACTGGCGCTGCAGGTCGCGCGGGAGCTCGGCTGGCTTTACCGCTCGACCGGGGGGATCGTGGTGACCTGCGTCGGCGGCATGGATTCCCGGCGGGAGCAGCGCGACCTGCGCGCCGGCGCGCATTTCGTGGTGGGGACGCCAGGGCGCCTGCGCGACCACCTGGAGCGCGGCCATCTCGACCTTTCGGCTTTGGAAGTCGTGGTGCTCGACGAAGCCGACGAGATGCTCGACCTCGGCTTCAAGGAAGACCTCGAGTTCATCCTCGAGGCGACGCCCACCCAACGCCGCACCCTGTTGTTCAGCGCGACCCTGCCGAAAGACATCGTGGCGCTGGCGCGGACCTATCAGAAGAACGCCCACCGCATCGACACCGCCCGGGTCGGCGAGGCTCACGGCGACATCGAGTATCGCGCCATGCGCGTGGCGCCCAACGAGATCGAGCATGCGGTGGTCAACGCCCTGCGCTTCTTCGAGGCCGGCAGCGCCCTGGTGTTCTGCGCCACGCGCGAAGGCGTGCGCCACCTCCACGCCGCGCTGCGCGAGCGCGGCTTCGACGCCGTGGCCCTATCCGGCGAGATGAGTCAGCGCGAGCGCACCGACGCCCTCCAGGCCTTGCGCGATCGCCGCGCCCGGGTCTGCGTCGCCACGGATGTCGCCGCGCGGGGGCTGGATCTGCCCGACCTCGGCCTCGTCATTCACGCCGACCTGCCGTCGAACCGTCAGGCCCTGCTCCACCGCAGCGGGCGAACCGGGCGGGCCGGCAAGAAGGGCATCTCCGTCGTCCTCGCGCCATTCTCGCGCCGCCGGCGTGTGGAACAGCTCCTCGCGGCAGCGGGCGTCGAAGCGACATGGAGCGGCCCGCCAAGCGCCGAAGCCATTCGCGCCCAGGATCAGGCTCGCCTGCTCAATGACCCGATGCTGACCGAACCGGTGGCGGAGGAGGATCAGGAACTCGCCCGGCTCCTGCTCGCCCAGGCCGACCCCACCTCGGTCGCCGCCGCCTTGATCCGCATCCATCGCGAGAAGCTGCCCGCGCCGGAGGAGGTCTACGATCCCGGCGAACCCCGCGCCGGCGGCAAGCCAGAACGTGGTGAACGCGGGGAGCGAGCACCGTACGATCCCCAAGGCCGTTCCGATCGCGCCGAGCGCGGGCCTCGACCCGAGCGCGATTTCGCGAACGGCGGCGACATGGTGTGGTTCCGCCTCTCCGTCGGCCGTTCCGCCAACGCCGACCCGAAGTGGCTGATCCCGCTGATCTGCCGCCGGGGCCACGTCACGAAGAAGGATATCGGCACGATCCGCATCTTCGATCGCGAAACCAAGTTCGAGATCACCCGCGACGCCGTCGACCGCTTCAGCGCGGCGATCAAATCAGGCCCGCCTCAGCCAATTCGGATAGAAGCGGCGGGCGCGCCGGGCGCGCCCAAGTCGCGGGATGAGGGCGGCGTGACGCCGCGCCCGACGAAGCCTTTCCGGAAGAAACCTTCGAATGCCGAGCGATGACCAAAGATTCAGATTTTTCCATAGCCATCCGCGCGCGTCTGCAAGCGGATCTGCGTGGCGCGATGAAGAGGCGTGACGCGGTGGAGATATCGACATTGCGCTGCCTCATGGCGGCGCTGGACAACGCCGGCGCTGTCGATAGCCCGAACGCCTCGGCAGGGGTCCGGGAATGGTCGAAAAGCACCGAGCATGTGGTGACCGGATTGGGTGCCGGACCCACCGAAGCGCCGCGGCGCGCTCTATCGAGCATCGACGTCGGCGCCCTGCTGAAGCGTGAATGGGACATGCGTGAAGCGGCCGCGACGACGCTTGAGCGACACGGACGAGCCGCCGATGCCCAACGGGCGGAATTGGTCGTCATCTCGCGCTACCTGGACTGATCTCCAGAGCGTTCCTCCACCGCCGCGGCGACGAAGGCGGCCAGGCCTTCGACCAACCCCAAACGCCGCTGTTGCGGGATGGCGGCGAACGCGGCGGCGACCTGTCCGACAAAAGCCTCGTGCATTCTCGAATGCACGACTCTCCCCTCCTCGGTAAGCGTGAGCACCAAACGGCGGCGATTGGCGGCGTCCCGCGCTTTCGTGAGAAGGCCGCGCGCGGCGAGACTGTCGGCGGTGCGCATGGTGGTTGTGACGTTGACGTTCAATCGTCGCGCCAGAGCCGACGCCGTAACCGTTGCGCCGCCGTCGCCCAGCATGGTCAGCAGGATAAACTGGCTAGCGCTGAGACCCTCCTGCTGGAATCGATTGAAGTTGAGGGTCTGGACGATGCGGCGGGTTTCGAACCACGCCTCGAGGAACCGTTCCGCCTCCTCGCGTATTTCAGTATCCATCAATACCTGCATAATGCAGCAGACGATTTTCGCCAACGGAATGGACTATCATGGATGACACGCAGACCTTCTCCGCCCAAGAGGCCGTGGCCGTTCAGCGGGAACTCCGCCGCTCCCTCGGATTAGGCGCCGAAGCGTTCCCCCTCCCCGCCTTCGTCGGCATGATCAGCGACGAGATCGAGCAGTTCCGCGCCGCCGGGAAATCCGATGCAGACATCGCCGCGGTGATCAAGAGCGCTGTCGGGCGCGATATCAGTCCTGACACCCTCGCGCGGTTCTACGCGCCGCCCGAGGAACGCCATGGCGGCGGGCGCGGCTGACATCGCCTAGGCCACCGAAGTAAAGCCGTCCGCGCTCCAGTCCTCGCTGCCGACGCCGTGGTGGACGAAGAAGAGGCCGCCTGGATCGTATTTGGCTTTCACGCGGCGCAGGCGCGGATAGTTCGCGCCCCAGAAATCTCGCCGCCAGTTCGCATTGAAGTAGTCGGCCTCGGAAATGTACGACCCCGCTGTCGGCGCCGCCACGCGCAACGCGGTCGCGGCGGCGCGTATGGCCTCGGCGCTGCGGCGGCCCGACGCGTCCGACGATGGAAGGCCGAGCCGGTCATAGAATTTGGGCGGGCCGCCGGTCGCGATGATCGCCAGGGCGAAGGCCGAGACGACATCATGGTTCGTCGCGGTCTTTCGCGAGCGTTCCAACGCCTCGGCCGGGCCGCCGGCGAGACCTTTGTTGAAATGAAGCGAGACATCGAAATGCCGGCTGGCGGCGAAGAGCGCATCGGTCAGGCGAGGCCGCTGATCAGCTTGCAGAAGCGTCTCCGGCAACCAGACTGAATCATAGCCGTGCATGAACGCGCTCACCTGATCGCTGTCGCCCGACCACCAACCCTGGATCGCCGGGGCATCGGGGCGTTCGTCGTAGCGCATCGAAGTCGATTTGCGCGCGCGGCGCGCCGCCACGTCCCACCAGTTGTGAAACGCCGTGCTGCCCACGTCCGGTTCGCTGGCATAGCGCCACTCGCCCTTCGATCCACCCACGGCGTCCAGGAGAGGCTTCCAGGCCGCCAGCACGGCGGCGTCGTCGAGGTCTTGCGTCACCATGCTGACTTTGAGCGAATTATCGCGCTTGAACGCGACCTGTTCGCCCCAGTGATCGTTGAAGAGCTGCTCCGTGTACAGATCGAGGAAGGCTCCGATCAGCCGCCGAAACGCCGCGTCGTCGCTCGCCTTGATCGTGACACCGAAGCCGCCACCGATTTTCGGCGCCTCATGCGTGGCAAGGGTCAACCGAGTCACCACGCCGAAACTGCCGCCGCCGCCGCCCTTCAGCGCCCAGAGGAGCTCCGGATCGCGCCGGGCGTTCACCACGCGGATCTTGCCGTCGGCGGTGACGATCTCCGCCTCCAGTAGGCTCGCCGCCGCCGTGCCGTAGCGTTTTGAGAACGAGCCGAAGCCGCCGCCTTGAGCGAGCCCCGCGACGCCGACGCTCGTGCAGCCGCCACCCTGGACATAACGCCCGTGTTTGGTGGTCACCGCGTCATAGGCTTCGATCCATCGGCATCCCGCACCCAGACTGACCGCGGGGGTTGGGGCGATGACACCGGCGCCGCTCAGCGGAACAAAGGCGTCGTGGACCTCGATATCGCGCATCGCGTGGGTCCAGATCAGCAACGAGTCCGGCGCGTTGGAGCCGCCCAGATAGCTGTGGCCGCCACCCTTGATCACCAGCCGTAAATTCCGTTCGCGGGCGAAATTCACCGCCGCCGCGACATCGGCGGCGGATGTCGCGGACACCGCGTAGGCGCTGGCCGCCGGCGTCCAGGCGTCCAGATACCCCGAGACCTGGGTCCCCGAGACCTGATCGCTGATGAAAAAGGGGTTCTGCAGTTGTTTCAGCAGCGTCGCGCAAGCCACACCCTGGGGCTCGCCTTCGCAGGGGCCGAGCAATGCATCCGGACGCGTCAGGCGACCACCGACGTCCCGGCCCAGCGCCGCCCATTGCTGATTGGTCGGCCAACCCGCGTCGGTGGGCCGGGACCGCGTCTTCCGCGTCCCCGCCCGGGCGCCTTCAGGGGCCCCCGCGAAGGCCGCGCTCGCCGCGGCGGCGATCAGGTTTCGTCTGTTCATTGTCCAGGAGCCTCCGAGCCCGGCGCCTCCCGCTATCGAGGTGAGACGAGGGTGCGTCATGTTGTCCCTTTTACGCGGCGTCAGGCCCCGTCCACAACGGAGATCGAGGTTCTCATCCTCAAGATCGGGGTGCGCTCATGGCCTTGGACATGTCAGTCGATCTTATCGGCGCGACCGTGGAGATCGAACAGCCGCTTGGTCAGGGCTTGCGCACGGTCGGCACCGGTTTCCTTGTCTCCGATCCTGCGCCGGACGGAAGCCCACGGGTGGTGCTCGTCACCGCTAATCACGTTTTCGAGAAGATGAAGGGCGACAAAGCCACTATCGGTTTCCGCGTCCAAGGCGCCTTCGGCGAATGGCGCTATGCACCCGAAAAGATCGCGATCCGCGCGGACGGCAAGGAGCTCTGGACACACCACGCCGCGCGCGACGTGGCGGCGATCCTCATCGTCGCACCCCCCGCCTTCGCGAAGGCGGCCATCCCGCTCTCCTGGCTGGCTGGAGACGACACGCTTTCTCGCTATTCGATGGCGCCGGGCGATGAAATGATGACCCTGGGCTTTCCTCAGGGCCTGTCGGCGAACGCGGCGGGATTTCCGATCCTGCGGGCTGGGCGCGTGGCGTCTTATCCGCTCGGACCCTCCACCAGCTTTCCGACCTTCCTGCTCGACTTCCGCGTCTTCCCGGGCAATTCCGGGGGGCCGGTTTATCTGAACGCCCGATCGGCGCCCGACGCACAGGGACCACCCCCCCGGGTCATCGCCGGAATGTTGACGCAGGAGGTCGAGGTCGGGAGCCAGAACCTTGGCATCGGCGTGGTCACACAGGCCAAATTCGTGCGCGAAACGGTCGCGCTTCTCGATCAGCCCTTCGCCCTCCTGCAGGCTGCCTCGGCCGGATTGGCCGCCCAGCCCGCGTCCGCCCTCACCCGCCGCGCCCCCGGAACGACGGCCGCCGCCGCTGGGACACGGTAAAACGCCCTTGGCCAAGATTACTTTCGTCGAGCTGCCGTCCAGCCAACACGCCGCGGACAAGGCCTTCTACACAGCCGTCTTTGGAATGGCGTTCACCGAGTTCGGCCCGAGCTACGCCTGCACCATGACCGGCGTCGTCGATCTGGGCTTGCAAGGCGACGCCGCCGAAGCGACCGCGGCGCCGCTCGCGGTGATTGAGGTCGACGATCTCGAAGGGACCCTCGCTAAGGTGACAAGCTTCGGCGCGACGGTCACCAGACCCATTTTCGCGTTCCCCGGCGGCCGGCGTTTCCACTTCCGCGATCCCAGCGGCAACGAGTTGGCGGCGTTGAAAACCGACTGATCAGCCGCGAAGATCGAGGCTTGATCCCGGCGCCGAGCCGAGGCTTGGTCCGCCTCGCGGGCGACATTCACCTAGCTGTGGATTGTCGGCGCGGTCGAACATCCGCTCATCGAAAGACCTCGGACATGAAACTCGCGACCTTCCAATCCGACACGGGTCCTCAACTTGGCGTCGTCGACGGCCAGGGGATCACACCGATCGCCGCCGCGGCCCCGTCTCTTCCGGCCGAGATGATCGGCCTGATCGCCGCATGGCCAAGGATAGAGGGCGAGGTGCGCCGGATCGGAGCGGCCAAGGTCGGCGTGCTGCCTTTAAGCGACGTGCGCCTCCTCGCGCCGATCCGTCGGCCGGGGAAAATCATGGCCATTGGACTGAACTATGCCGACCACATCGCCGAGAGCAATGCCGCGCCCCCCGAACGGCAGCTTTGGTTTTCAAAGGCCTCTAGTTCAGCCAACGGCCCCTACGATCCGATCGAGATTCCAAAGGTTTCTCAAACGGTGGACTATGAGGCCGAGCTGGTGGCGGTGATCGGCCAGGGCGGTCGCCATATCGCTCGAGACGCCGCGCCGGACGCCATTTTTGGCTACTGCTGCGGTGATGACGCCACGGAGCGGACCTGGCAGTTCCACACCCCGCAATGGGTGCTCGGCAAGTCCTTCGACAGCCACGCGCCCTTTGGCCCCTGGATCACGACGGCGGACGAGGTTCCCGACCCTCACGTCCTGTCGATACGCTGCCTAGTCAATGGCCAGGTGCGTCAGGATTCCAACACGAATAACCTCGTCTTCAACGTCTGGGACCAGATCGAACAGCTGAGCCAGGCCATGACCCTGGAACCCGGCGATCTGATCTTCACCGGGACGCCGGGCGGCGTCGGCATGGCGATGACGCCAAAGCAGTTTCTGAAGGCCGGCGACCGCGTGCGGGTGGAGATCGAAGGTCTTGGGGCTTTGGACAACCCCTGTGTCGACGAGGCCTGAGTGGAAGCAAGTTCCGACCGAGACATTGTCGTCGATGGTCCGGCTCCGGTTGTTGCCGCCGCCATCGGTCGCCTTGTCTGAGGTGCGATCACGACGCTGCCGATCGACATGGACACTAAAGCCGGACACCACGCCAAACCCCCGAGCCAGAAGGGAACCATCATGCCCGACAAACCGACCGCCGCGCGAATATCCTTCGGCGATATCGCCCCCGCCTTCGCGACCTATACCGATGAGGTTCTCTTCGGCGATGCGTGGGAACGACCGGAACTTTCCAAGCGCGAACGCAGCCTGATCACCGTCGCGAGCCTGGTTTCGCTCTACCGGATCAACGAACTGCCGTTTCACTTCAAGCGCGCACTGGAGAACGGCGTCACGCGCGAGGAGTTGATCGAGACCATCACCCACCTCGCCTTTTATTCGGGCTGGCCGACCGCCGCGACGGCCGTCGCCATCGCGCGCAAGGTCTTCGCGGAGGGGGACGCGGATTAGGCGCAAAGCCCAAGCCGCCGCGCGAAAAGGCCGGTATCGTCCTTATCCGTTGATCCGGGTCCCGCGTGGCGCGTTCGTAGGTACGGGAGATTGATCATGAGCGACGAAGGAACAGCGCGGGGTCCCGATCTCGCCAAAGGCGTGCCGAGCGTAACGCTCGACGAGGGCAAGATGCTCGCCGGACATGTCGGCGCCGACGCCGTCATGATCGCGCGTGTCAGTGGCAAGCTTTACGCCATCGGCGCGGAATGCACCCACTACCATGGCCCGCTCGCCGAGGGTCTCCTCAAGAACGGCGCCGTGCGTTGCCCCTGGCATCACGCCTGTTTCAGCCTGACAACGGGAGAGGCGGTGGGCGCACCGGCGTTCGATCCCGTCGCCTGCTACGTGGTCGAGGAAACGGACGGCAAAATCACGGTCGGCACAAAGCTCGCCCCGAAGTCCGAGACCTCGCCCTCTCCGATCGGCGTAAACCGCGTGGTGATCGTGGGGGGCGGCGCGGGTGGCTTCGCCGCGGCGGAGATGCTCAGACGCCTCGGCTACATTGGTGACCTCACGGTGTTCAGCGCCGACCGCGACGCACCCTACGACCGGCCCAATTGCTCAAAGGACTTCCTATCCGGCGACGCCCCCGCCGAATGGATGCCGCTGCGCGACGCCGCCTTCTACAAGGAAAACAAGATCGACCTGCGCTTGAAGACGACCGTCGCCAGCTTCGACACCCAGGCGAAAACCGTCATCCTCGAGAGCGGTGAAAGCCATGCGTACGATGTGCTGATACTTGCTACCGGCGCGGAACCGCAACGTCCGCCGATTCCCGGCCTCGACGGCGACAAGACCGTCCTCCTGCGCAGCCTCGAGGACGCCGAAGCGCTATCAAACGCAGCGGGAACGGCGAAGATCGTCGCGGTTGTCGGCGCCAGCTTCATTGGCCTGGAAGCCGCCGCCGCGCTTGTGAAGCGCGGCCTGAAGGTACACGTCATCGCCCCCGAAGACGTCCCTTTCGAAAAACTGCTCGGCGCAACCGTCGGCCGCTGGGTCAAGGACCTGCACGAAAGCAAAGGCGTCGACTTTCATCTCGGAGCCAAAGTCCAGAACCACGCCGACGGGGCGCTTCATCTGGACACCGGCGATCGCGTCGAAGCCGACGTCGTTGTCCTGGGCGTCGGCGTGAGGCCCAGAACGGGTCTCGCCGAGGCCGCGGGCCTGACGGTCGACAAGGGTGTGGTGGTCGACGATCGCCTCCGCGCCGCCGCGAACGTTTATGCCCTGGGCGACATCGCTCGATATCCCGATCATATATCCGGCGAGCTGATACGGGTGGAGCACTGGGTTCACGCCCAGCGCCAGGGGCAGCACGTAGCCCGGACAATCATGGGCGAGGATAAGCCGTACACGGACGTTCCTTTTTTCTGGTCCGCGCACTACGACGCCGCCATCCACTATGACGGTCACGTAGAGGCCTTCGATCGCTCGGAAATCGAGGGCTCCGTAGCGGCCTATGACGCCACGATAAGCTATGAGAAAAGCGGCCGGCGGCTGGCGGTCGCAACCCTGAATCGGGATTTGGCAAGCCTGGAAGCGGAGGCGGCGATGGAACCCGATGATGGCTGATCTCTTTCCTAGCGATCGACGGGAGTCTCTATGAATTCAAACCCTGAAGCCGGGCCTACCCGGCGAAATTTGATTGGGGCGGCGGCGGGCGTCGCCGCGGCCCCGGTACTTGCGAGCGGGGCTGACGCGCCAGTGAAACCGGCAGGCGATGTCGCGCGCGGCTCGGTTCCCGTGACCTTGAACGTCAATGGTCGCAACCGGCAGACCACGCTCGACGTCCGTACCTCTCTGCTCGACGCGCTGCGCGAGCACCTCGATCTCACGGGCTCGAAAAAAGGCTGCGACCACGGCCAATGCGGCGCATGCACTGTGCATATCGATGGCGCCCGGGAGCTCAGCTGCCTCACACTGGCTGTCGCCGCTCAGGGCAAGACGATCGTCACCATCGAGGGCCTGGCCGGGCCGGACGGCGGGCTGCACCCCATGCAACAGGCATTCATCGATCATGACGGGTTCCAGTGCGGCTATTGCACACCTGGACAGATCATGTCCGCCGTCGCCTGCGTTCACGAGGGCCACGCCAAGACCGACGACGAGATCAGGGAATATATGAGCGGCAACCTATGCCGCTGCGCGGCGTATCCCAACATCGTCGCCGCCGTGAAACAGGCGCGGACGGCCATGCCCGGAGGCGCGGCGTGAGGCCGTTTACATACGAACGCGCCGGCGATGTCGCGATCGCGGCGCGGAACGAAACCGCACAAGGCCAGACCGACGCCGCCGTACAGTTCCTCGCCGGCGGGACGACCTTGATTGACCTGATGAAGCTCGATGTTCTGCGTCCCGAACGGGTCATCGACATCACGCCGTTGAAAGACCGCCACTCTGAGATCGAGGCGGGGCCGGAGGGCCTGCGCCTGGGCGCCTTGGCCAGCATGAGCGCCGTCGCGGACCACGTGGAGGTTCGGCGCGGTTGGCCCGCCATCGCCCAGTCCCTCGACCTCGCGGCCAGCCCGCAGTTGCGGAACATGGCAACCCTTGGCGGCAATGTCCTGCAGCGCACGCGCTGCCCCTATTATCGTGATCCATCATGGAGCGCCTGCAACAAGCGGCGCCCCGGCTCGGGCTGCGCGGCCATAGGCGGCTTCAACCGTCAGAATGCGGTGCTCGGCGTGGACGACAACTGCATCGCGCAATACCCTGGAGATTTCGGCGTTGTCCTCGCGGCCCTGGGCGCCGAGGTCGAGCTGGCCAGCTCGAGTGGCGCGCGCCGGATCGCCTTCGTCGATCTTCACCGCCCGGCCGGACAACCGCACCTCGAGACCACGTTGAAACCAGGCGAGGTGATCGTCGCCTTCCGCGTTCCCGGCGGCCCGCTCGCCCGGCGCTCGCTTTATTTGAAGGTCCGCGACCGGCAGTCATACGAATTCGCCGTGGCCTCGGCGGCGGTCGGCCTCGAACTCGACGGCGGCGTCGTGAAACAGGCGCGAGTCGGCTTGGGCGGCGTGGCCTATCGCCCTTGGCGCGCGGAGGCGGCGGAGCGCGCCTTGGTCGGCAAGCCCTTGACCGAGGAAGCCGCGACCGCCGCCGCGAGGATCGCCTACGACGGGGCCGTCACCCACGGCCATAATGACTACAAGCCCGAACTCGGCCGCCGCACCCTCGTCCGGGCGTTGCTGCAGGCCGGCGCGCTGGGAGACGTCTGACGATGGCCTATGACCTGGAGACCCCCACCAATCCTCTTGGCCAATCGCATAAGCGGATCGACGGCGCCGCGAAGGTCACGGGCGCCGCGCGCTTTGCCTCCGACGAGCCGGTGGCCAAACCCGCTTTCGCCTATCTCGTGACCTCCAGCATCGCGCGCGGCCGCGTAACCGGCTTCAAGTTGGACGCCGCCAGAGCGGTTCCCGGATACATCGACATCCTCACTCACGAGAACATCGGCAGTGAGTATCAGTCTCCACCGGTCTTCGGCGGTCACGACGGTCAGACGACGACCCTCGAAAGCGACCGGGTCTGGCACGACGGCCAGATCGTCGCCGTCGTCCTCGCCGAATCCTTCGAAGCCGCGCGGGAAGCCGCTGACAAGGTCACCGTGACCTACGTGGTCGAGACCCCCTCGGCGACACTGGCCAGCCCCGGCACCACGACCGAGCCCCATAAGTCGATGATGGGCGGAGAGGATCCGCAGAAGGGCGACGCCGCCAGCGCTTTCTCCTCGGCGCCGGTGAAGGTGGATGCGAGCTATTACACTCCGCCCCAGCACCACAACCCGATTGAGCTTTTCGCCACAACCTGTGTCTGGGACGGCCCACGACTGACTGTCTACGAGGCCTCGCAATTCATGTGGGGCATGAAGAACGCCATCGCCGGTCAGCTGAAGATGGACCCAGCGAATGTCCGCGTGGTGTCGCGCTTCGTCGGTGGCGGTTTCGGCTCCAAGGGGGCGACGCGGCCGCAAACCGCGCTCTGCGCCATCGCCGCCAGGCGCCTGGGCCGGCCGGTCAAGCTTGTGGTCGCGCGCGATCAGGGCTTCACCACCGCCACCTTCCGCGCCGAGACCCGCCAGCGGGTGAAACTCGGCGCGACGGCGGGCGGCAAGCTCGTGTCATTCCAGCACGAAGGTTGGGAGCTCACGTCCCGTCCTTCGGGGTACAACGTCGCCGGGGTCGAGGGGACGGCGCGGATGTACGCCTGCCCCAACATCGCTACGGCCGTGCACGTGGTCCACGCCGACCGCAACACGCCGGGCTTTCAGCGCGCGCCGGCCGAGACGCCGTATATGTTCGGCCTGGAGTCGGCGATGGACGAGCTCGCCCACGCGCTGAACATGGACCCGATCGAATTGCGCCGGGTGAACGACACCCAGATCGATCCGGTCAGCGGTCTGAAATTCTCCTCCCGCTCGCTGATGCCTTGCTTCGACCAGGCCGCCGAGACGTTCGGCTGGAAGAAGCGAAATCCAAAACCCCGCTCGATGCGCGAGGGCGACTGGCTGATCGGCTACGGTTGCGCCACGGCCTGCTACCCCACCAACATCGGTCCGGGCGCCGCGCGGCTGTCCCTCACACCCGACGGCAAGGCCACGATCGCCATCGCGGCGCACGAGATCGGCACTGGGGCCTACACCACCATCGCCATAGTGACCGCCAGGGCGCTCGGCCTCAAGGTGGAGGATGTCACCGTTCACCTGGGCGATAGCGACCTGCCGCCCATGGTCGTCGCCGGCGGTTCCAACAACGCCGCCTCGACCGCCCACGTCGCGCACAAGGCCTCCGCGCAGGTGCTCGGTAAGCTCGCTGCAGCGGCGGTCGGGGCGTCGGACAGCCCCTTCCATGGCGCTGATCCCGCCGGTCTGCGTCTGGCGGACGGCGCGCTGGTCGGACCGGGCGGCAAGCGCGAATCTCTGCGTGTCGCCGTGGCGCGGACCGGTTCCAAACTCGAGGTCTATGCGGAAAACCTGCCAGACGGCCTTCCGCCCGGCGCGATGGCGGGCCTCTACAAGGGCCAAGTCGCCATGGCCTCCGGCTCGGGCCGCAAGGACTACACCGCCTTCGCCTTCGGCGCGCAGTTCGTCGAGGTTCGCATCCACGCCCGGACCCGAGAGATCCGCGCCCCGCGCATCGTCTCGGCCTTCGCGGCGGGGAACATCATCAACCCCCTCACCGCGCGCAGCCAGTTGATGGGCGGCGCCATCTGGGGGCTGTCCTCGGCGCTGCATGAGGCGACCGAACTCGACGAGCGCCACGCGCGCTACGTCAACACAAACCTCGCCGACTATATGGTCCCGGTGAACGCCGACGTCCCCTCGGTGGAGATCATCATGGTGCCCGAGCACGACGTCTATGTGAATCCCCTGGGGGTGAAGGGGATCGGCGAGATCGGCATCGTCGGCATGAACGCCGCGGTCGCCAATGCGGTTTTCCACGCCACCGGAATCCGCATCAGGGACCTTCCGGTGCGGATCGAAAAACTGCTCGACGCCTAACGCGTCGCGCTCGATGCGATCGAGGACGAGACCTCACTCGTCATTTTCAGTGCGGCGTCGCGGTCTGTGATGGCGTAGCGGTCAGCGATGAAGCCGAAGTCGGTCCAGGTGACCCAGACCGCGCCGTCGGCGTCCTTGGCCACCAGCATCCGGACCGGCCAGTCCAGACCCGCTAGGGGGTTGGAGGTGAGGAACTGTACGCCCAGCGGTGGATTGCCGAAGATCAGCAGCTTCGAGGGCCGCAGTTGGATATCGGCTCCAGCGCCAAGCGCGGACTGGTCGATCTCGTCGATGAAGCGGATGCCCTTCGCCGCGATGTCCGCCTTGACCCGTGAGACGGTTTCGTCGAAGCCATAGTGGCTTCTGACCTTGATCACGCCCTTCGCGGGCGCGTCAGCGACGTTGGGCTCGGCGCCGCACGGCGTTACCGCCGCCGCGGCCAGAATTAGCGGCAAGGCCACACGCGAAAGCAGTTTCCACATAGTCTTCAGCCTTCCTGGATGATGGCGCCGGCGGCCGCTTCGTGAAGGATGAAGCCCTCCATCGGGTCAAACTCGTGGGTCCAGGGCCGTTGGGCGAGGACGCGAACCGTGTCGGCGTAGCCGGCCTCCCACCGTAGCTTGATGCCGCCGGCGCTGAAATCGATGTCCTTGGTATGATCCTCGCCCTCGAGCGGCGGGGCCAGCAGACGCACGACATGCATCCGGGTCACGCAGCCATAGGCGCCGAGCGCCTTGGCGTCGGCCTGCTGGTCTTCAGGCAGCTTCGCCATCAGTTCGGCGATGACGTGTCGCAGCTTGTGGATTTGTTTCTGTCGCTGGATGTGCGCCGAAGACCGGCTGGCGTATTGCAGGTCCTTCTGACGGCTGAGGACGCTCTGGATGCTGTTCGGTTCGGGCCCGTTCGGGCTCCAGATATGCACGGCGAAGACCAGCCCCGAGCGCCTCGGATTGTCATCGAACACCGCTTCGACCGGCGTGTTGGAGAGGATGCCGCCGTCCCAGTAGAGTTCGCCGTCGATGCGCACCGCCGGGAACGCCGGCGGCAAGGCGCCGGACGCCAAAATATGCTTCAGCGTAAGCGCCGCGTCCCGGCTGTCGAAATAGCGCATCTCGCCGGTTTGTACGCTCGCGGCGCCGACCGTCAGCCGCATCGCGCAGCGCCCTAGTTCGGCCGGGTCGATCAGCTCGCTCAAGGTCTGGAGCAGCGGCGTCGTCGAATAAAAGCCGGCGGCTTCCGGGTTCATCGGGAGAACGCCGCTCATCATTGCCCACGGATTGGGTTCGAAGAAGCCCTTCACGCCGGTCGTCGCGGTCATCGCCGTGGCGGCCAGCGTTCCCCAGCCCGGGATCGAGGCGGCCATTTTCGTCAAGGCGCCGTGGCGCATGCGCGCCCAGAACTCCCGCAGACGCGGCAGGCGATCCTCGGACTTGTTGCCCGCGATGATACCGGCGTTGATCGCCCCGATGGAAGTTCCGATGACCCAATCGGGCTCGATGCCCGCCTCGTCGAGCGCCTGATAGACGCCGGCTTGATAGGCTCCCAAGGCGCCGCCGCCCTGAAGCACCAAGACGATCTGGCCAAGGCGCGACTTGTCGAGCACCGGCGGCGGCGGGGTCGCCGGCTCCACGATTTCCGTCATGACGATTCCTTCGCTGGACGAGAGGGGCGGCTTAGTGAGCGGTCCAGCCGCCATCGATCGGGATTGCCGCCCCGGTGATCGAGACGGCCGCTCCGCTGGTGAGGAAGACGGTCATCGCGCCGATCTCTTCCACGGTGGCGAAGCGCTTGTTCGGCTGCTGCGCCAACAGGACATCGCGGATCACGCTCTCGCGACTGATGCCGTGCGCCGCCGCTTGGGCGTCGATCTGGGACTCGACGAGTGGCGTCAATACATAGCCCGGACAGATCGCGTTGCAGGTGATCGGCTCCTCGGCGCACTCCAGCGCCACGGTTTTGGTCAGGCCAAGCACGCCGTGTTTGGCGGCTACGTAGGCCGCCTTGAATGGCGAAGCGATGAGGCCGTGCGCCGAAGCGATGTTCACGATCCGGCCGAAACCCCGCGCGCGCATGTGAGGCAGCGCCGCGCGAATGGCGTGGAAATTCGAACTGAGATTGATCGCCAGGATCAGGTCCCACTTGTCGATGGGGAACTCCGCGATCGGCGAGACGTGCTGAATGCCGGCGTTGTTGACCAGGATATCGACCCCGCCGAACTCCGCGGCGACATCGGCGACCATCTGCGCGATGGCGGCGGGCGCCGCCATATTCGCGGTCGAAGACATCACCTTCACGCCGAACTCCCCGGCGATCGAGAGTTCGAGGCTCGCGATCGCCTCGGGCGTGTCCAGACCGTGGATCACAATGTCGGCTCCGGCGGCCGCGAGGGAACGCGCGATGCCCAGGCCGATGCCGCTGGTCGAGCCCGTCACCAGCGCGACCCGACCCGTCAGCGGCCGCGACGTCGCCGCCGTCACGCGCGAGGCTCCGCGAGGCAAGCCCGAGCAAGCTGGAACATCATCGTCGACAGCTTGGCCGCCTCCCTGAGCGAATGATCGTATTGCGCGCGGGCATAGCCGGCCTGGAGTTGCATCAGTTCCATCGGAGAAGTGACCTTGGTCATGTCCCTCGCCACCAAAGAAGCGCGCTCGACGCTTTCGCGCGAGAAGTTGGCGACTTCGACGGCCAAGTCCTGGAGACCATTGGAGGCGACCTGCGCGGCTTCGAGCATGGACCCCACTCCGTTGCGTGACAGGGCGGCAAAGTCGTTCGACTCCCCCCAGGGGTTCGGCGGCGCAACCTCGGCCATGTAGCGGTCCTCTCGATGGTTCAATGTATCGTCCCCCCAGCGACGTTTGGGGGGCTCTCAGGCGGTGGCGACGACTGCTTTACACCGACGCCCCCTACCCCGGTCGAATACCGTTTTCCTAACGGTTCAATGCTTTTTGGCTATGGACCGGGAGCGGCGCCGACAAGGGTTTGTCGATAGCGGCTGGCTATCGAAACATTAGCAAAGCGGTATTTCCCAGCGCGCGACGAACCCCGCATGAGGCGATCGATAGCCGGGGACACCCCTTCGGCGCCGAAAAAGGCCTGGTCACGATGTCCATAACTTCCCGTCCCCTGCTGACCGCCGTCGCGGCGCTGGCCGTCGCGGGCCTGCCCATTCTCGCTCACGCCGGACAGTGCCCGGCTGGAAAAGGCGGCGACAACGTTCGCGCCGAGAACAAGACCCCGGCCAAGGGCGTCACCGACACCGTCCTCACATCCATCGATGTCGCTCACGAACCCGTCGCGATCGCCGGACGGAGTTTCCGGATGCGTCGCCTCGTGATCCAACCCGGCGGCGTCGTGCCATGGCACAGCCACGGCGATCGCCCGGCGATCATCTATGTCGTGCAGGGCACGGTCACCGAATATGCCAGCAGCTGTTCGGTCCCCATCGTCCACCCCGCCGGCGACGCGACGCCTGAGCTGCACAATACCGCCCACTGGTGGAAGAACACCGGCAAGACCAAAGCCGTGTTGCTATCGGCCGATCTGCTCAAGGTCGGCGATGACGCCAAGATGATGTAGTTGGCGGCCCCTTGTGATTAACAGCGCGAGGCGCGGCGCGGCTTTCCGAAGCCTCGTCATCGCGTTGACCGCCTTCTTCACTGTGGTCGACCTTTTCGCCACCCAGGCGATCTTGCCGCTCCTGGCCCATGCCTATCGGGTGGCCCCGGCCGCGATGGGTGTGGCGGTGAACGCGAGCACGATCGGCATGGCGATCAGCGGTCTGGCGGTCGCGCTGTTCAGCCGCCGGATCGATCGCCGATTGGGCATCGTCGCGAGCCTCGTGATCCTTGCGATCCCGACCGCCCTTCTCGCCCATGCCCCGAATCTCATGGTCTTCACGGGGCTGAGGATCGCGCAGGGCCTCTGTATGTCGACCGCTTTCACCTTGACACTCGCTTATCTGGGCGAACACTGCGACGCCGAGAGCCAGGCCGGCGCCTTCGCCGCCTATGTCACGGGCAATGTCGCGAGCAATCTCGTCGGTCGCTTCATCGCGGCGGCTGTCGCCGGCCAGCTCGGTCTGGCCACGAACTTCTATCTTTTCGCCGGGCTGAACCTCGTCGGCGCCGCGCTGGCCTGGGTCACCATCCGACCCACCATGGCACGCGCGACCGAGGAGATGACCTCCAGCGCGCGGGAACGCCTGCAAGCCCTGACCACCGCGCCCCTCTTGGCGGGCTTCGCCGTCGGCTTCTGCATCCTCTTCGCATTTTTGGGCGTCTTCACCTACGTCAACTTCGTCCTCGTTCGCCCACCACTGGGATTGGGCATGATGAGCGTGGGCCTGGTCTACTTCGTCTTCCTCCCTTCCATCGCCCTGACGCCGCAGGCCGGCGCTTTCGCGACCCGCTTCGGCGCCCGCGCGGCGCTGTGGGCCGGACTGGGCGTCGCCCTTGCGGGCTTGCCCCTGCTCGTCTGCGGGAATCTCGCGCTGGTGCTCGGAGGCATGACGCTCGTGGGTGCGGGGACCTTCTTCGCCCAGGCCACGGCCACCGGTTTCGTCAGCCGCGCCGCCCAGGATCGAGCAGCCGCCAGCGGGGTTTATCTAGCGGCCTATTTCTCCGGCGGCCTGGTGGGCAGCGCCGCGCTGGGCGCGGTGTTCGACCGCTTCGGCTGGGAGGCCTGCGTCGGCGGCGTGGCTGGCGCCATTGTCCTCGCCATGGCGGTCGGGACGAGGCTCAAGCCGCCATCGACTGAAACGGCGGGGCGGATCGCCGTCGCGGGGGCGCCTCAAGATTTCAACTGACCCTCCGGCTTTCGCCTCTGGAGTAGCTCCCGCGCGCGGTTGGTCCAACGGTGGCCGGCGGCGTGATGGTCTCGACGTTTGGGCCACATGAAATGGCGCGCCTCGGCGACAAAGGCGCCCACCGCCGGAGAATGAGGACGACCGCGCACCGTGACCAACTCGATGCGCCGCACGAACTCCGGTTCGATGAGCGGTCGGGTGACCAGCGACGGATCGGTCACGCTGAACTCCGGAAAGAAGCCGAAGCCCAGCTCCGCCTTGATCATGCCCTGCACCCAATCGTCCCGCTCGCTGCTGAAGACCTGCCGCGTGACGACCCCGCGCGAACGCAATTCCGCGCGCGCGTGGTCGAGGTATTCGCAATTGGCGCGATTGACATAGGGCTCGCCATGAAGATCGGCGCCGCGGATGGCCGCCTTCGACGCGAGACTATGGTTGCGCGACACGGCGATGACAAAACTCTCCTCGAAAAGGGTCAGCGCGTGAAAGCGCTCGTCAAGAGGATCGGGCGAGCCGAACAGCGCCAGGCTCAGATCGCCCGCGACCAGCATCTCGGTCAGGGAGCGCGCGGTGCAGTCCTGCACGACAAATTCGACGCCGGGATTCCCCATCCGGAACTTGATGATCAGTTCGGAGACGATGGCCGGCCCGACGGTGCACATCGCGCCGATATTCAGCGGGGTCATCTCGAGCCGGCCGAAGGATTGCGCCCGAAGTTTCGCCGCGGTGGTCTGGGCGGCCACGGCGTTGAAATAAGGCTCCATGATCCGGCCCAGTTCGGTCAGATGAGTATTGCCCCGTTCGCGGTGAAAGAGCGGACCGCCCAGTTCCGACTCAAGCATCTGGATCGCGCGGGTCAGCGAGGGCTGGCTGACGTTGCACTGCTCAGCGGCGCGGGTGAAGTTCAACGTGCTGACGACCGCATTGAAATAGCGTAGTTGCTGGAGTTCCATCCGGCCTCTCTGGTGGCGTCGCGATCCGGCGTTCCTGGGTCGACGGGTTCGCCGAGTCTCGCAAAATCATACTGATCCTCGCGCCGTTTCCGAAGAGGATCGATTGTTGCGCGCCAATACCCAGTCGTCGGCGGCCGTGGAAATCAGACTATTCGAACGAAGTCTCACGAGCTCGGGACAAACTCCGCATTCTAAGCTGCGTCGTCCCGCAGCCCCAGGCCGTCGATCGCTGCGAGCGCCTCGGCCCCCAGGGGTCCGGCTGACTCCGCGGCCATGCACGCCGCCAGCTCGGCGCGGTTCTTCACGCCCAGAACCACCGTATCGACGCCGGCCATGGCGAGGCTGTAGCGGTGCGCGATCGCGGCGGGATCCTCGCCCCACTGTCGGCACAGCGCGCGGAAGGGTTCGGCCCGCTCGTAATCCAGTCGTTCCGGATCGTCGGGCTTCAGCGGTCGATCGGGCTGGGCGGTCAGGGCGCCGGCCTGGACCGCCCGGATACCCATCACCCCCGCGCCCACCGCCTTTGCCGCCGCAATGAGCGTTCGCGGGATCGCCGGCTCGGAGAAGTTGCGCATACCGCCTGCGCTGTCGAGCAGATTGGCCACCGCCTGGACCACATCGGGAAGCGCGGCGTCTTCGAACGCCCGCAGGATGTCGGCGGGGACCCCCGTCGCGGTGATCCCCCATGCCCCGATCCGCCCTTGCGCCTTCAGCCGGCCGAAGGCCGGCGCGACCTCTTCGACATAGAGTGAAAGCCGCGTCGCGAAACGGTCTCGGCGGTCCTGATAGCGCTCGTAGACATAGTCGTCCGCGCAAATGTTGGTGTGCAGGAAAAAGACGTCGATGTGTTCCAGCCGGGTCGCCTTTAGCGTCGCCTCCAGAGAGGCGGCCAATCGGGCGGCCACCGCCCGCGGCGGCGGACTGCCGAGAAAGCATTTGCTGGTGAAGCGGACTCCGGCGGGGGGCGCGCCCCCGAACGCCTCGGCGACAACCGCCTCGCAATCCCGATAGAGCGGCGCGGTGTCCACGAGGTTGATCCCGCCGTCCAGCGCCGCCTTCAGGGTCGCCACGGCCTCCGCGCGATCGGTCTCGCCCCAGATCTGACCGAGCCCGCCGCCGCCGAGGGTCAGGCGGCTGACGCCCCGGAACGGGCCAAGGTCTTGAAAGCGCATGACGCGATCATAATCCTTAACCCTTGGAAGGCGAGTGCCCGCGGCGCTCGGCTCCCTTCCGCCGATCGTGCTACTCCAATCAGACATTCGCGCGAGCGATGACTGGGGAGCCTGATCATGGGCGGCGTCACACCGGCGGCCAATTTTCCGAAACAGGCGATCGTGGTCATTCACGGCATCGGCGAGCAGATGCCGATGGACACTGTGCGCGGCTTCGTCCGCGCCGTCTGGGAGAGCGATCCCGCAATCAGCGTCAACGGCATGCCCCGACCGGGAGAGGTATGGAGCAAGCCGGACGCCCACACCGGCTCCCTCGAACTGCGGCGCATCACCACCCGCCCAAGCCGCCCCAGCACCGCCTTTCCCAAGGGCGCGCGAAGCGATTTTTACGAACTGTACTGGGCCGACCTTTCCGCCGGCTCGACGTTGGGCGCGGTGGAGAGTTGGATCATCCGCCTGCTGCTGCGCAACCCCTTCACTGGCGCGCCGCCCAGGTTGCGGCTGGCCCTGGTGGTTCTGTGGCTGGCGAGCGCACTGGCGGTGCTGCTTTTGATCACTTCGATCCTGCCGGCGGACGTCGCTGTCTGGACGTGGCCGCCATGGCGCTGGGTCGCGACGTGGCCGCGCTGGATCTGGGCCCTCGCGGCGGCGGCCATAGGCGTTTTCGCCCACGCGCTGCTTGTGCCCTATCTGGGCCGAATCGCGCGCTGGACCCGGGCCACGCCGGATAACATCGCCGCTCGTCAGGCAATCCGCGAGCGCGGACTGGCCCTTCTCAATGGCCTGCACGGCGGGGAGTACGAGCGGATCGTTATCGTCGGTCATAGCCTGGGATCGATGCTGGCCTACGATCTCATCGCTCACCTCTGGGCCAGTCGTCTGGCCGCCCACACGATCGTGGAGGGCAGTCCTGAGTTCGCGGCTCTGAAAGCCGTGGAGATCGCGGTGGCGGGGGCCGCGAACGGTGACGCGGCGGCGGTGGCCCGCTTTCACGACGCCCGCCGCGCCTTCGCCGCCGCGCTGCGCAAGCGGCCCAAGCCGGGGCCGGGAGAGGTCGACACCCGCTGGTTGGTGACCGATCTCGTGACGCTGGGAAGCCCCCTGACCCACGCCGAGTTCCTTCTCACCTCCAACGCAGCCGATCTCGAGGGCCGGATCGCCGCGCGGGAGTATCCGATCAGCCCGCCGCTGCGGGAACTGCTCGATGACGATATGAAGGACAAGGCGCGCGCTGCCGGCCTGCCCTTCGGCGACCCCGCCGAACTCATGGCGTTCAAGTTCGGCGGCGATCACTGGCAGCTGCACCACGCCGCGCCCTATGCCGCCGTGAAGTGGACCAATATCCACGACAACAGCCGCTTCGTGTTCTGCGGCGACATTATTTCCGGTCCCGTGGCGCCGCTCTTCGGCCCCGGCGTCGCGGACATCGATCTGGCCGGGCTGCGCGGCCAGAGCTGGTCATTCACCCACACCAAATACTGGGACATCCCGGGCGGGAATGACCCCCCCGAACCCCTCCGAACGCTGAGGAACGCGCTCGATCTGGCGGGCGACGGTCTTTGAACGGACTAAGGGAGGGGTTGGCCCCTTACGGCGAATTAACTGGTCTGACACCGGCGCGGCTCTAAGCATCGCGACAGTCTGGATAAATCGTCGTACGGGGAAACGGCCATGGGCCTCGCCATTCTGCTGGCCGCCGCCGTGGTCGCTGTCGCGCCGGTCGAGCAAGGTCAGGGAATCACCGGCTATCCGGCGGGTTATTTCGCCAGCCTGCAGCCGACCACTGCCCTCGACATGGTGTCGCGCCTTCCAGGGTTCACTTTCGATTCCGGCGCCAACGTCCGGGGCTTCGGCGGCGCGGCGGGCAATGTCGTCATCGACGGCGAGCGGCCGGCGACGAAAAGCGACACCCTGGACGATATCCTGAAGCGTATCCCCGCCGACGCGGTGTTGCGCATCGACCTGATCCGGGGCGGCGCGCCCGGCGTCGACATGCAGGGTAAGACCATCCTGGCCAATGTCATCCGCCGCAAGGACCGCAACGGCCAACTTAAGATCGCTGCCTCGGCGACGCGGCAATACGAGGGCGAAAGAAGCGGCTTTTTCAGCCTCGATGGCGAGCGGCGGTTCGGCCAGACCACGGTTGAAGGGTCCCTGGCGGCGCTCCGCTTTATCGACAGCGGTTTCGGCGGTGGGACCTGGCGGCGGCGGGACGGGTCCGGCGCCCTGATCATCGATGGCCGCGAGCACGATCAGGGCTACGAGCCGATGTACACCACCAATGACGCCATCGAGACCCCGGTGCTCGGCGGCAAGCTGAAACTGAATGTCTCGCTGATCCGGGACGGCTATAGCGGGACGCAGAACGACCGGCTCCTGTCCGGTCCAGGCGGAGAAGCCACCGCCTTTGCGCAGAAGAGCCTCAAGGGCGAGACCGGCCTGCGTTACGAACGCGCGTTCGGCCCCAAATGGTCGGTCGAGACCTATCTGCTGCAGCAACTTAGCCACTATGACGAGGATGACGCCTTCACCGGCTCCCCCCAGGTGTCGGCCCTCACCGGAGACGATCTATCGAACGATTTCCAGATTCACCGCCGCAATGCCGAAAGCATCGCCCGGGTCACGATCAAAAATCAGCCGTCGTCGAAACTGTCGCTGCGGGTGGGAGGCGAGTTCGCCTACAACTGGCTGCGCGTGCGGCAATCCTTCGTCGAAAACGGCGCCCTCGTGCCCTTGCCGGCGGCGCGGGTGCGGGTCGCGGAGACTCGCGGCGAGGGCTTTGCCGACGCCACCTGGAACGCCACGCCCAGACTGACCGCCGAGGCGGGGGTGCGGGTGGAGGAGTCGCGTATCACGTCCTCCGGCGACGTCGTCAGCGAGCGGTCGCTGTTTTATCCCAAACCGCGCCTGCAACTGACCTGGGCTTTCCAGAATGGCGACCAGATCCGCTTCCGGGCGGAGCGCGAGGTGAGCCAGCTGAATTTCGACGACTTCACCGCCCAGGCCGCGAACCTCAACACCGGCACGGTGCACACCGGAAATCCGACGCTCAACCCCTACCGACAATGGGTGCTGGAAGCGGCGTTGGAGCACAAGTTCTGGGGCAAGGGCGACCTCTCCCTGACCGCCTCTCGCTTCTGGCGCCAGGACGCCACCGACCGCGCGCCGGTCTTCACCCCGTCCGGCGTCTTCGACGAGCCGAGCAATATCGGATCGGCGACGGGGGAGGAGATCAAGGCCGAGCTGACCCTGCCCACCGACCGCTTTGCCCTTAAGAATGGCCTTTTCTCCGGCTCGGTCACGGCGCGCCACACCCGCGTCACCGATCCGACGACGGGCGTCGGCAGGCCGCTTTCGGACGACCCCGACCTGGTCTGGGAGGGGCATTTCAACCAACCCTTTCCCACGCTGCGCAGCGACTGGGGCGTCGACATCCAAGGCGGCCAAACGCGCGACTTCTACCGCTTCAATGAATTGGATCACCAAGCGGTGCAGGCCTATTCCGTCCTGTTCTGGAACTACAAGCCGAGCAAGGGACTGACCGTCACCGTGCAATGGCTGAACTTCCTGGGCCAGCACGTCGTCAACGATCGCCTCGTCTACACCAACCTGCGCGGCTCCAGCCCCATCGCCTTCGATGAAATCCGGGATACGCTCTCGCCGAGACTGATCAAGATACGGGTGGTGAAGATTTTTTCCTGAGGCAGGGAACGCGGGTCGGCTACAGACCTTCAGATTTTTCAATAACATGGGGGTGAAGCCGGAAGTTCACGCCGCCCCGCTCCGTCTCTCACCCTCAGGCGCCGATCTGCCCCCGGTGTCGCAACATGGCGTCCGCCAGGACGCAGGCCACCATCGCCTCGGCGACCGGCACGGCCCTGATCCCGACGCAGGGATCGTGGCGGCCCGTCGTGCGGATTTCGACTTCATTTCCGTCTTCGTCGATCGAGCGGCGAGGCGTTAGGATGGAGGAGGTCGGCTTGAACGCCACGCGGGCGACGACAGGCTGGCCCGTGGAGATGCCGCCCAGCACCCCGCCGGCGTTGTTGGCGAGGAAGGTCGGTCGGCCGTCCTCCCCCACCCGCATCTCGTCGGCGTTGTCTTCGCCGGTGAGGGCCGCGGCGGCGAAGCCGGCGCCTATCTCCACCCCCTTGGCGGCGTTGATCGACATCAGGGCGGCTGCCACCTCGCCGTCCAGCTTGCCATAGATCGGCGCGCCCCATCCGGCGGGAACGCCGTCCGCCTCCACCTGGACCACCGCCCCGGTGGAGGATCCGGCTTTGCGGATCTGTTCCAGATGGCGCTCCCAGACCGGCGCCGTTTCGGCGTCCGGACACCAGAAGGGGTTGCGGGCCGTCTCTTCCCAGTCCCAGCGGGCCGGATCGATCTTGTGGGTTCCGATCTGCACCAGCGCGCCGCGAATGCTGACGGCTTCGCCCAGCACGAGTCGGGCCACAGCGCCGGCCGCGACGCGAGAGGCGGTTTCGCGGGCCGACTGACGCCCGCCGCCGCGATAGTCGCGCACCCCGTATTTGGCCTGATAGGCGAAGTCTGCGTGGCCGGGACGAAAGCGGGTGGCGATGTCGTTATAGTCCCGGGAGCGCTGATCGACGTTCTCGATCTGCAAGGCGATCGGGGTTCCGGTCGTCACCTGGCCGCCGTACCGCGCCCGAATGCGTTCGTCCTCGAAGACGCCGGAGAGTATGCGCACCGCGTCCGGCTCCTGACGCTGGGTGACGAACTTACCCTGGCCGGGCCGGCGCTTGTCGAGCCAGACCTGGATGTCCGCCTCGGTCAGGCGAAGGCCGGGCGGGCAGCCGTCGATCACGCAGCCGATCGCCGGCCCATGGCTCTCGCCCCAGGTCGTTACACGGAAGAGGTGGCCAAAGGTGTTGTGCGACATGGCCGGCGGGTTCTAGCGGAATTCGCCGACCCGTCCATCACGGCGGGGGCCGGCATCGAGGCTAGCGGACGAGCGGCGGGGCCTTGCGCCAACGCAGCGCGGCGCCGGTAAAACCCAGTCCCAGGAGCATCACGGCCCAGGTCGCCGGCTCGGGGGTTCCTGCGGGATTGTAGAGATAGTTCAGGCCGTTGCCGTCCGTCAGCACGATCTCTCCGGCGTTGTTGAGGCCAAAGGCGGCGAAGTTGGCGCCTGGAGGATTAAGGTCGGTGAAGGTGTTGGTGAGCGTATTGAACTCGAAGGGGTGGAGAAGGCCGCCCGCGTCGGCGAAGTCACCGCTCACCAAGCCGTTGTTGTTGATGTCCTCGAAATAGGTCGTGCTGGCGTCCAGGGGATTGGGATCGCTGAAGAAGGTCAAAGTCCCGCCGACATCGACGTAGCCCTGGGTCACCCCGGTCGAGGCGTCCAAGTTCCAGCCCACGATGACTCCGGAATCATTGATCCCGCGCGTGGTGGTCTTCTGCACGTTCGAGGGCCCCGCCGAGATATCGGTGAATGTCGATCCGTCGATCGCGTAGCCGTGCCGGTAGTTGAGTCCGCCGGAGGTGTAGAAATTGTCGCCGACGATCACGCCGGAGGCGTTCTGGCCCTGGGCGATGCCGTGGAGCGGCTGGGCGGTGACGGGGTTCGAGATGGTGGCGAACGCCCCGCCGGCCGACCGCTGAAATTCGGTGTCGGTTCGCAGATTGAAAGTCGCGTCGGTGGCGTAGCCGGTGATGGTATTGGTGTTGCTGATATTGCGGCCGATGGTGTTGAAGCCGTCGTTGAAGAGTGTGTAGACGCCCGCCGGATCGCGGATGAAGCCATCGGCGCTTCCGCTCGCGCTGAAGATCGTACCGGTGAGGTAGCCCGCGTCGTTCACACCCAGAACCGAGGTGGTCGCGCCAACGCCCGCATAGGGGGTGATGAGGGTATAGCTTCCCGCGATGGCCCCGCCGCCCGAAAGGCCGACGCCGAGCGCCGCCGCGGCCGCGAACGCGCTTCTAAGTTTGGCGAATGACATGGTGGCGTTCTCTCTGGGATTCGGCGCCGACGCGGTGTCGGCGTCGCCGGTTCGCCCCCTTGCTGTCACACTTTTCCCGCTTCGCCAACCTTGCCGACCGCCGAGCCGGCTTTCGGACCGCCCCTCAAGCGACTAGGCTTACCTTTATGGACGACGCGACCCTTATTCCCCCATCCCCTGCCGAAGACGACTATGTTCGCGCGGTGGAGGCTGCGGCGCCGCTGTCCCTCCTCCCGGAAGAAGATCCCTTTGTCCTATTCGAGGCTTGGCTGCGAGAAGCCACGGCGTCGGAGCCCAACGATCCCAACGCCATGACGCTCTCCACGGTCGACGTCGAGGGGATGCCGGACGCGCGCATGGTGCTGCTCAAGGGCGTCGATAGCCGCGGCTTCGCCTTCTACACCAATTTCGAAAGCGCCAAGGGCCGCGAGTTGCTCGCCAACCCCAAGGCGGCGCTGTCCTTTCATTGGAAGACCTTGCGGCGGGCGGTGCGCGTGCGGGGCGCGGTCCAAAGCGTCACCGAGGCCGAGGCCGACGCCTATTTCGCCAGCCGCGCGCGCTCGGCGCGAATCGGAGCGTGGGCGTCGGATCAGTCACGCCCCATGCCCGATCGCTTCGCCCTTGAAAAAAGGGTTGCGGAGGTGGGCCTGCGCTTCGGTCTCGGCGCTGTTCCACGGCCGCCAAACTGGTCGGGCTTCCGGGTGATACCGGCGACCTTCGAATTCTGGCGCGACCGGCCTTTCCGCCTGCACGAGCGGCTGGTTTTCGCGCGCGAGGCGGATCGCTGGACGACACGCCGGCTTTATCCCTAATGCAATACAAAAACCTTCGGGGAGGATTGGCATGCTCGGCTTGATGCAAGATTGGCCCCTGACGGTCGACCGCTTCCTCGACCACGCCGCCAAATGGCACGGCGGACGCGAGATCGTCACCCGCTCGGTCGAGGGGCCGATCGTGCGGGCGACCTACGCCGAGGTTCGGGACCGGGCGAAACGCCTCTCAAACGCGCTAAAGGAACTGGGTGTCGTCCCCGGCGACCGGGTGGCCACCTTGGCCTGGAACAGCGCCCATCATGTCGAGGCCTGGTACGCCGCGATGGGGATCGGTGCGGTCTGTCACACGCTCAACCCCCGCCTCTTCGCCGATCAGCTCTGCTACATTATCAATCACGCGGGCGACCGGGTGATCTTCGCGGACACGACCTTCCTGCCGATCCTCCAGGGATTGCGGGACCAGATTCCGAGCGTCGAGCGCATCATCGTTTTTGGCGAAGAAAACAGCCTGCGGAACGCGAACTGCCCTGGCGCCCTCGCCTCCGAGACCTTGATCGCGCGCAACAACGCCGACTGCGTCTGGGGCGGCTTCGACGAGAACACCGCCTGCGGGCTCTGCTACACCTCGGGCACCACCGGCAATCCCAAGGGCGTGCTCTATTCGCACCGCTCGAACTACATCCATGCCCTGACCATGCTGCAGACCGACGTCATGGGCCTGTCGGTCCGGGACACCGCCCTCATCGTGGTCCCCATGTTCCACGCCAACGCCTGGGGCCTGACCTTCGCCTGTCCCGCCGCCGGAACCAAGATGGTGATGCCGGGCCAGAAGATGGACGGCGCCTCGATCCACGAGCTGCTAGAGACCGAAGCGGTCACCTTTTCCGCCGCGGTGCCCACCGTCTGGCAGATGTTGCTGGCCGAGCTGCGGGCTACCGGCAAAAAGCTGACGACCCTAAAGCGGGTTGCGATCGGCGGCTCGGCGGTGCCCGAATCCCTCATCCGCGGCTTTCACGACGAGCATGGCGTTGACGTCATCCAGCTCTGGGGCATGACCGAATCCTCACCTCTTGGCACCGTGGCCGCGTTGACCCCGCAGATCGCCGCCCTCCCCTTCGATCAACAGGTCGCGACCAAGCTGAAACAAGGCCGGCCGCCGGTGGGCATCGAACTGAGGCTCAGCGAGGAGGATGGCTCCGACGTCCCACACGACGGACACGCCTTCGGCCGCCTGAAGATGAGAGGCCCCTTTGTCGTCGGTGAATATTTCCGGGGCGAGGGCGGCGCGATACTCGACGAGGACGGCTTTTTCGACACCGGCGATGTCGCGACCATCGATGCCGAAGGCTACATGCAAATCACGGACCGCGCGAAGGACGTGATCAAGTCCGGCGGCGAGTGGATCAGCTCGATCGAGATCGAGAACATCGCCGCCGGTCATCCCAAGGCCCTCATCGCCGCGGTGATCGGCGTGCACCACCCGAAGTGGGAGGAGCGCCCCCTCCTCCTGGTGCAGCTCAAGCTTGGAGAGACGGCGACGGCCGAGGAATTCCTGGTCTTCCTGGACGGTAAGATCGCCAAATGGTGGATGCCCGACGAAGTCCGCTTCATCGAGGAGATTCCCCTCGGCGGCACCGGCAAGATCGACAAGAAACTGATCCGCCAGCGAATCGCCGCGACCGTCTAAGCGAGCCGGTATGCGCTTCCGAGTTCCGGCGGCCCGTCGCTGGAGACCTTACCGGCCTTGACCAGGGCGATCACCGCCGCGTGCATCGAGCGCGCCGCGGCCGGCCACAGGCGCTGGTCCACCGCCGCATAGGCATGGGGGACCATTTCAGAGATCGTGAGATCGCCCGCCGCGAGGCGGTCCAGAATCTGACGCTCCCGGTCGTGGCGATGCGCGATGTAGGCGTCGATGAACGGGCGGACCGTCGTGATCGGCGGACCATGAGTCGGCCACAGGGTCTGGAAGTCCCGCGACCTGACCCGCTCCAGGCTCGCGAGATAGTCGGTCATGTCGCCATCCGGCGGGGTGATCACGGTGGTCGACCAGCCCATGATGTGGTCGCCGCTGAAGAGGGCGTTCTCCTCCGCCAGGGCGTAGCAGATGTGGTTCGACGTGTGCCCCGGCGTCGGGAGCGCTTCCAGCGTCCATCCCGGACCGGACACCGTCTCACCGTCGGCGATCTCTATATCCGGCTTGAAGTGATCGTAGCCGGCTTCGAGGGTCACTTCATCGTCCTCGACGACACTCTTGACGGCTCGGCCGCGGATCGTCGCGCCGGTGGCCGCCGAGAGGGGCCGGGCCAGGGGCGAGTGATCGAGGTGGTGGTGGGTGATCAGGATATGGCTGATTCGTTCGCCCGCCGTGGCCGCCAGGATCGCGGCGAGATGATCCGGCAGGTCCGGTCCCGGATCGATCACCGCGACCTCGCCCCGGCCGACGATGTAAGTCCCCGTGCCGCGAAAGGTGAACGGTCCCGGATTGTTCGCCGTCACCCGTCGGATCAGAGGAGAGACCTCGTCCGAACGGCCGTATTCGATGTCGATCTCGCGGACGTAAGGGATCACCGCTGGTAACCGCGCAGCCAGCTAAGGTCGTAGCCCGCGCCGGAACCCAGGGGAATCAGGCTCTCGGCGGTCATTTCGCCGGACCTTATCTGCCCTAGCGCCCAGGTGTTGATCGATCGCGTGCCGGATCGGCAAAAGGCCAGGGTCTTAGCCGCCTTTGAAACCGCCTCCGCCTGCGCGTCGGCCTGAGCGTCGGTGGGACCCCCGGTCACGGGGATCCACAGATAGTCCAAGCCCGCCGCCCGCGCCGCGTCCTCGATCGCCGCGCTGCTCGGCTGATCGGAAGTCTCGCCATCCGGCCGGTTGTTGATGACCAGACTGAAGCCTTCGTCAGCGGCCACCGCGAGATCGGAGAGCGCGATCTGCGGGGCGACGGCGAGGGTTTCGGTGATGGATTTGAAGGCGCTCATCTCGCCATTCTAGCGACATTAACGCGTGGGGCGATACAGGCGCTCAGGCCTGGTCGACGAATGCGCCTTCGGTTCCGGGCAGGCGGAACGTCACCTCGTCGCGGACGAAGTCGAGGGACACCGTTTCAAAACGGCTGAGGATGTCCACGCCGATCAGAATGGCCGGCTTCTCGACGAGGTTCCACATCTGGAAGGTGTGCAGGTCCGCGAAGGCCACCGGCCAATTAGGCAGCTTGACCCCGCCCACCCGCAGATTGGGCAGGTTGGCGATCTCGGCGTCGATGGTCTGGCCCGTCGCGCTGACGATGGGCGTGGGATACCAGGTCCCCATGGCGCGGCGCTCGGCGGCGGCGCGCAGGGCGCGATTGCCGATGGTGTTCTGCGCGCCGGAGTCGATGAAGGCGGTGATCTTCAATCCCGCCAGATCGGCGTCGATCAGGGTGAGCTGACCGTTCACCTGCCGGCCGCGGACCACGACATCGCGGCCCACGTTCCAGGGACGGTGCGAGGCCTCGATCCGGATGGCCGGAGTCTTGAAGTCCAGCGTCAGCTTCTGGCCGCCGAGGTGATCCAGACCGAGCAGACCCTGCCCGCCGATCGACGCCTGGGGAAGAATGGAGAAGGCGGCGCCGAGCTTACGCTTGCCCGCGATGTCGAGAACGGCGAACGTCGTCGGCGCCATCATCACCCCCGCGACGCCGTTGAGTGGCGCCGACGGGTTGACCGGCAGCCCGAGCATCTCCGCGAGCTCCGTCGAGATCACCGACTGATTGGCCCCGGTGTCGACCACGAAGTCGAACGGCCCTTGGCCAGAGACACGCACGCCGGCGGTCATTCGCCGATAGATGTCGCTGACAGCGGCGATCGACCGCGGCGGCACATAGGGCGCGTCGATCAAAGGTTTCAGTCGGCTGGCCTGGGCGTCGTAAATCGGCGCCGCGGCGGCCCGGGGCGCGCCGAATGTCTGTGCGCACGCCAAGGCCGCGCCGACCGTTCCGAACGCTTCCCTACGGCTGAGGCGACCGCCCGCCATGTGCACGCCACCCTCTCCAGACCGTGAGCATATACCCCTTCAACGCGCGCCGCACGGCATATCGCATGGTCGCGGGACTAGTTGTCGCGATGGGCGCGGAAGGCGGAATCACCGTCGATCTTAATAAAGTAGCTGCCCAGCGTTCCGCGTTTCACCACGGCCACGGAGCCCGGGTGGGGTGTCTTGAAGAGGTCGGTGTCGTCGATTTGACGCCAGCGCGCGCCGCCCTCCAGTTCGACCAGCCATTTGCCGCCCGCGTTTTGCGAGGCTGAAACGACCTTGGTTGTGATCCGCTCGGCGTCGTCGCCCTTCTCGCCGCGATCGAAAATCGACAGCGACGGCAGCGTGAGTCCGAAGGCTTGGCGTCGAACCTCACGGCGCTGCTCGCGATCCATGGTCAGAAGGTCGCCTTTGGTCTCCGCCTCCGCCATCGCGGCGACCGCGGCGTCGAAACAGGCCAGGCGCGGCGTGGAGTCGGCGATCGCGCGGCAATCCAGAACGGTCTGCACCTGCGCCGCCCGCATGGCCTTTGACGGCGCCGCCCACGCGCCATCGGTCGAACCCAGACCGAGGGCCATGCCGAACACAACCAGCCTTAAGGGTAAATTCTGCCCCAATGAACGCGACATTCGCCTCTCCCATTGCTGTAACTCGGTGCGCCGAACGGATCCATCACGCGATCTGTGACTGGAAAGTGACAGGGTCTCGGCGAATGGGTTACCAGACCGTAATCGACGTTGACCGCACATGCGAGCGGACCATAACTGCCGATCAACCGGGGGCATATCACCGGGAATCGTTTTTGCTCGCCCATTCCGAGTCCGTCACACGGACCTGGCGAGTTGACTTGGAGGACTACCGAATATGAAGACCGCGACCATTCGCGCCCAACTCCTCGCCTCGTCCATGATCACGGGCGTCGCCCTCGTCTCCGTTTCGACGAGTGCTTTCGCCGCCGCGGCGGCCGCCAGTTCCGATAGCGGAAACACAGTGCAGGAGCTGGTGGTCACCGGGTCGCGCATCCCGCAGCCGAACCTCACCAGCGTCAGCCCGCTGACCACGGTCACCAGCGCCGAAGTCAAACTGAGTGGTACGAGCAACGTCGAATCGCTGCTGAACGATCTGCCCTCCTCTTTCGCCGCGCAGACCTCCCAGGTCTCGAACGGGTCGGACGGCACCGCCCAGGCCAACCTGCGCAACCTCGGCGCCCAACGCACCCTGGTTCTGGTCGACGGCAAGCGTCTGCCGCCCGGCGACCCCAACACGCAGGTGCCCGACCTGAACAACATCCCCGCCGCTCTGGTCGATCGGATCGATGTCGTCACCGGCGGCGCTTCGGCGACCTATGGTTCCGACGCCGTCGCCGGCGTGGTGAACTTCATCCTGAAGAAAAATTTCGAAGGGGTGCAGATCGACTACCAGTACAGCTTCGACAACCACCAGAATAATAATGCGGACGCGCGCCAATTCCTTACTGCGTTCAAACTGCCGATCCCGAAGGATAGCAGCGGCGGCGGCATCCACGACATTTCGATCATCCTGGGCGCCAACTCTCCTGACGACAAAGGAAACATCACCGCCTACGCCACCTATCGCCACACCGACGCCATCCTTCAGGGAACGCGCGATTTCAGCGACTGCGGCTTGGCGACGGTGACCGGCCCGGGCGGCGTGACCAACAATATCCATAGCTGCGTCGGCTCGTCGAACAGCGCCTACGGTCGCTTCGACAGGAAGACCGGGAACCTTCCGGGCAACCGCGCCAACAACCCGGACGGCACGCAAACCTTCGTGCCGTACAGCGCCGCGCTTGCGTACAATTTCAACCCGTTGAACTTCCTGCAGCGGGAAGACGACCGCTACACGGCCGGCTTCTTTGCGCACTATGAAATCACCAAGGCGGCCGAAGTCTACTCGGACTTCATGTTCACCGATGACCAGACGAATGCGCAGATCGCGCCTAGCGGCCTGTTCCGCAACACTGGCCCCAATCTGACCAGCGGCTACACCATAAACTGCAACAACCCGCTCTTGAGCGCTTCGCAGGCGGCGGCGCTTTGCCCCGGCGCGGTGATCGTGCCTGGCGCTCCCGGCGGCACTTTGGACACCTTGCAGAGCATTGGCTACCGCTTTGCCAACGTACCGCGGGTCTCTGACTTCACTCACACCGACTACAAGGCGAATGTCGGCTTGCGCGGCGATCTCGGCAGCGGCTGGAGCTACGACGGCTATCTGCAGATCGGCATCGCCCGCCTCGATGAGCACATCACCGGCTACGCTTCCATCTCGAAGGTGGGCAATGCGCTGAACGTGATCAACGACCCGGTCACCGGCCTGCCCGTCTGCGCCAATGGCGACACGAGCTGCGTTCCCTTGAACATCTTCAAGGCTCTGGGCGCCGGCCTTACCCCCGCCGCTCTGAAATATGTCCTCGCCGACGGGTTCACGACCGGCGAGGCGCGGCAGCAGATCGCCAGCTTCAACGTCACCGGCGACCTTGGTCACTACGGCCTGAAGAGCCCATGGGCGGCCGACGGCATCGGCGTCAACTTCGGCGCCGAATATCGTCGCGATAGCATCTTCATCAACTTCGACAGTGTTCAACAGGCCGGCGACCTCTCCGGCGGCGGCGGACAGACCCTTCCCAGCCACGGTTCGACGAACGTCAAAGAACTCTTCGGCGAAATTCGCGTGCCCCTGGCTCACGACCTTCCGTTCGCGGATGATCTGACGTTGAGCGCGGGTTACCGTTTCTCGCACTACAATTTCGCGGGCGACACCAACACCTACAAGTTCGCTGGTGAGTATCGGCCGGTCCATGACCTGCTGCTGCGCGCAAGCTACAACCGCGCTGTTCGCGCCCCGACGGTGCAGGAGCTGTTCACGCCCAACACGACGGGCTTGGCTGTTTATACCGACCCCTGCGCCTCCGACACCGGTACGCCGGCGGCCACTCTCGCGCAGTGCTTGAACACCGGGCTCAATCCGGCGTTCTACGGCAACCTGAACCAATGCCCGTCCGGCCAGTGCGATGCGCGGATCGGCGGCAACCCCACGGGCCTCAAGCCCGAGGTCGCCGACACCTACAGCGTCGGCGCCGTGCTCACGCCGAGCTTCCTGCCCGGCTTCAGCGCCTCGCTCGACTACTTCCACATCAAAGTGAACGGCATCATTCAAGCCGGGGTCGCCCCAGCGCCCGTGATCCTGCAACAGTGCCTCGCGAACGCCGCCAGCCCGTTCTGCGCCTTGATCCATCGCGATCCAGTGACCGGCGGTCTCGACACCAACAACGGCTTTGTCGATCTGCGCAACGCCAACTCCGGCTATCTCTTGGAAGATGGCGTCGACGCCGCCCTGAACTATCGCTACCACCTCCCCGATTGGTGGCGTGGATCGACGGCGGGCAGCCTGGATTTCAGCTTCGTCGGCACCTGGACCAACCAACTAACGACTGAGCCGTCGTCATCGTCCAGCGACACCTATGACTGCGCCGGACTGTATGGAGCGACTTGCGGCGTTCCCACGCCTCACTTCCGGACCGTCACGCGCGTGACGTGGAACACGCCGTTCAACCTCACCGCCTCCGTGCGCTGGCGTTACAACGGCCCGGTCGCGCTGGACCAGCTGTCGCCCAACCCGCTTCTCAACACGGGGGTGATCGACAACGTCAAGAGCGAAGCGAACATCAAATCCTACAGCTACTTCGACGTCGCGCTGACCTATAAAGTGAAGGACGGCCTGGTGCTTCGCGGTGGTGTCAACAACGTGTTCGACCTCGACCCCCCCCTCGTCGATGCCAACAGCCTCGCGATCTCCGGACCGCCCTTCGGCAACGGCAATACCTTCCCGGGTTTCTATGACTCTCTGGGCCGTAATATCTTCGTCGGCCTGACCGCCAACTTTTAAGGTGACCGCCTAGCACAACGACAAGGGGCGGCGGAGATATCTCCGCCGCCCCTTTTTTTGTCTCCCCGCCGCTAGGCGACGGGGCTGTGAACAAAGGCCTCTCAGCGCGGCGGCGTCGGAAGCTGGGTTCGCTGGACTCCATCGACTTGACTGCGCGCTTCGGAGGCTTGAACTGCCCATTCGGAGCGGGTGTGACAGGTTTTCGTGGCGCCCAGCCGAGTCCCTGTCGCCTCTTCGCGCTTACAGACGATTGTCTGATCGTCGAGGCGCTGATCGACGACCTTTTTCGTAGTCTTCGCATCCGAGGTGGGAACCGATGTCGGACTGGTGTCGGCGAACGCCGAAGGGCCAACGCACAGAATTGCCAGGGTCACGCAGGCGTAGAGCTTCAGAGATGTCATGGGAGGAGTCTCGACTTTAGTTGATGATCGCCTCGCAGCTTATCAGGAACCGGCAGAACGCGCCATCGGGACGGTTTGGCGCGCGCGTTTCCCGCGTTATAAAGACCGAGGGGCCGACGTGGTCCCCCAGGCCGCGCGGTCACCCGCTGGAGGGGTCGTGCGAACGTCCATGAGCATATTTAACGACGTGAATCGCGCGCTTGAAGCGGGAGATTCCGCGCGGGCGTCCGCTCTCGCGGCGGAGGCGTTGAAGGACGGCGCGCGCGACGCAGCGATCTTCAACCTCGCCGCCTTCAATCTTTCGGAAGCAGGAGATTATGAAGGCGCGCTGGAGCTTCTCCACCAAGGATTGGAGGTCGCGCCCACGGATCACTTCATCCTCTATTCCATCGGTTTCTGCCTCTCACGCCTCGAGCGCTACGACGGCGCGCTCGCGGCGTTCGACTCGTCCCTGCAGACTCGGCCCGGCGCGCCGGCGCCCTTGTTTCAGAAGGGTATGATCCTGCGCCGCCAAGGCGACGAAGAGGGCGCACGGGCCTGTTACGACGCCGCCATCGCGGCGGATCCAAACTACGAAGACCCTCTCGCTGGGCGGGCCGCGATCGCCGCTCAGCGCGGACACTTCGAGGAGGCTCGGGCGTTTGCCGCGCGCGCGCTGAGCGTTGCGCCGGGTCAGCCGATCGCAAATCTAGCGGTGGCTCAGGCCGACCTCGAGGCGGGTGACGCGGCGGCGGTCGTGAGACGCCTGGCTCCGCAACTCGAGAACCCCGCGGTGCTGGAGGGTGATCGCAGTCTGTTCTTCGCCACCATCGGTGATGCGCTCGATCTGCTCGATCGACGCGACGAGGCCTTCGCCGCCTGGTCGAAGGGCAAGGCCCTTTCGCGGGCGCTTTATGCCGATCGCGAACCGGGCCGGTCGGCGGCCGCGGGCACAGCGCGGGTCCAGGAATTCCTCGCCTTCACCCGCGACCTTTCGCCAAGGCCGCCCCCGGCGCCAACCGTGGCCCCGGCCGACGGCCCGCGTGAACACGTCTTTCTGCTCGGTTTTCCACGGTCCGGGACTACGCTGCTCGAACAGGTCCTCTCCGCGCACCCAGACGTCGTCAGCCTGGAGGAACGGCCTCTTCTCAATCCGGCGGAGGGCGAGTTCTTCAAGACCCTGAGTGCATTCGAACGCCTCATTGACGCCGACGATGCACTTTTGGACCCTTTCAGAGCGCTCTACTGGACGCAGGTGCGTGAGCTTGGCCTTGAACCCCGCGGCAAGGTGTTCGTCGACAAGATGCCGCTCTACAGCCTCCTGCTACCCCTCATCGCGCGCCTGTTTCCGGACGCCAAAATCCTATTCGCGGAGCGCGACCCGCGGGATGTGGTCTTCAGCTGCTTTCGCAGAGCGTTCCAGATCAACGCCGGGATGTATCAATTCACCAGCCTCGAGAACGCCGCCAGCTACTACGATCTCGCCATGACCGTCGCACACGAGTATCTGCGCGCCTTCCCCATGATCGTTCGCCCGACACGCCACGAGACTCTGGTGGCGGATTTCGATGGGGAGAGCCGCGCGCTGTGCGGCTTCCTAAACCTAGAGTGGAGCGGGACGATGGCTCGCTTCGCCGAGCGGTCGCGCGAACGTCAAATTCGCACACCGAGCGCACCACAGGTTCGTCGCGGCCTCTACGCGACCGGCGTCGGCCAATGGCGTCGCTACGCCAACCAGCTTGCGCCCGTGATGCCGACCCTGGAACGCTGGGCGACGACGCTCGGCTACGTCGTCGAGCCCGCCTCGTGACGTCGGCTAGGCGCGACGCCTTGTCGCCCGATGAGCAGCTATCGCGGTTGCACGCGGCCAGCCGTCTGCTTCAGGAAGGCCGCCGCGCCGAGGCCGTCGCGGCCTTGCGCGTGCTTGCCGTCATGGCTGCGGGCAACGTGGAGGCCCATCGGCTTCTCGGCGTGGCCCTCAATGAGACCGGCGATTGCGCCGCGGCGGAGGCGTCGTTTCGCACCGCTCTCGCGCTTCAACCCAAGGAAGCCAGGATCGCGCTGGGTCTCGTGGAGGCGCTGGTCGCGCAAAAGAAGGGTGACGATGCGGTCGCGATCCTGAAGCCGTTCGTCAACGAACAGACCACGAACTTCAACCTCCTCACCTGGGCCGGCCTCGCCTTGCAATGCGCTTTCCGAAATAAGGAGGCCGTCCGGATGTTCGAACGCGCGCTCTGGGTCCAACCCGACAGCGCTCTCGCGCACCACAACCTCGCGGGCGCCCATGTCGATGACAGGAATTTTGTCGCGGCGGAGGTCGAGGAGGCGCGGGCGCGAGCGCTCGGCCTTGACGCCGCGGAAATGTGGGTCGTGGAAGGTCGCGCCGCCCGTGGGCGCAACCGCCTTTCCCAAGCGATCGACGATTTCGCCGAAGCCCTTCGGCGCCGACCTAACTACACCTTGGCGACCGTTGAACTCGCCGAGACCCTCTGGCTGGCGACGGGGGACCCCGAGACGGCGTTCGCGCCTTACGACGAGGCGGCGAAGGTCCAGGATCCGGCTCGCGACCTCGCGCGTCACAAGGCAAAGCTTCAGGAAGAAATCGGCGACCGCGCCGGCGCATACGCGACGTTGAAAGACGCTCTCTCCCGGCTCGAGACTCCGGAACTGCAGGTTTTCGCCGCTCAAATCGCGGTCTACGACGACCCCAAGGTGGCCCTCGAGCACGCGCGTCGCGCCCTCGAGATTGCGCCAAAACATAGCGCGGCCAAGGCGGCCCTCGCGCAAGTCTACCTGGCGATGGGAGAACCGCGCCTGGCCTCGAACATCGCCGATGGGCTGACCCGCCGCGTGCCGGAAGATCAGTACGGCTGGGCCTTGATGGGCGCGACTTGGCGGATGTTGGGCGACCCCCGATACGCGAGGCTCTACGACTATGAGCGCCTCGTTGTCCGCTCCCCGATCGATACGCCGCGGGGCTGGAGCAATCTGGAGGCCTATCTCGCCGATCTCGCTTCCGAACTCCGCCCCTTGCACGGCGCGCGGGCGCACCCGGTCGGGCAATCCATGCGCCATGGCTCTCAAACCGAGTCCGATCTCGCGCGAGAGACGAGCCCGGCCATCGCCGCGTTTTTCGGGGCGATCGAAGCGCCGATCCGCAGATACATGGCGGGCCTCGGCAAAGGCCGCGATCCCCTGCGCGGCCGGCTGAAATCGGACTACGCTCTGAACGGCATCTGGTCGGTCAATCTGTCGCCCAGGGGGTTTCATGTGCCTCATGTCCATCCCAAGGGCTGGCTTTCGTCCGCCTGCCACATCACGCTGCCTCAAGCGGTGGCGAAGGAGCCGGAGGGTTGGCTCGAATTCGGCGCGCCCGGCATCCCGACGTCTCCGACGCTGCAACCCGATTACCGCGTCAAACCGGAGCCGGGTCAGCTTGTCCTCTTCCCCTCCTATATGTGGCACGGCACCGTGCCTTTCTCGGGCGATGAGCCGCGCTTGAGCATCGCCTTCGACGTGATCCCGAAATGAGCCAGTCGGCGCATTCGCCGAGCGACGCGGCGGTGACCGCCATGCGCGCCGGGCGGGTTGCGGAAGCGCGAGGCCTCCTGGAGGAAGCGATCGCCCGCGAGCCGTCGGACATTGCGCTGTGGCTCAACCTCGCGGGCGCGCATCGCGCTCTGGGCGAGATGAAGAGCGCCTTCGCCGCCCTCGAAGGGGCGTTGCGGCTCAACCCCCGCTCGTTTCAGGCCCTCTTGATGAAGGCTTCCCTCATCGAGCGCTCGGGCGACCTCACCCAGGCGGCCATCGGCTACGGCCTCGCCCTCACTCAGGCGCCCCCGCCCGAACAGTTGGACGTCCCGACCCGGCGGGCCCACGACCATGCGGTCGCGGTCCACGGGGACTATACGGCCAGGCTGCGCGCGTGTCTGACCGATGCGGTCGCCGGCGGCAAGGCCCTTGGCCGCAGTGAAGAATGCCGGCGCATCGCCGCCTTCATCGACCACGCGGTTGGCCGACGTCGCCCTTTTCACCAGCAACCGTCGACCTTCTACTATCCCGGCCTGCCCTCGATCGAGTTTTATCCCCGGGAAGACTTCCAATGGCTGGAGAGCGTGGAGGCCGCCGCGCGCGCGATCGCCGAGGAGCTCCGCGCCATCCTCCGAACGGACGGCGAGGACGATTTCCGCCCCTATGTCGACTACGACGAGGGCCTGCCGCTGGACCAATGGGCGGAACTCAACCGCTCCCCGCGCTGGAACGCCTTCCATCTGGAGAAGGATGGCGCGCGCCTCGAAGTGAATTGCGCGAAGGCGCCGCGCACGCTGGAAGCCATGAGCCGGGCGGATCGCGCCGACCTTCCGGGCCGCTCGCCGGCCTCGATGTTCTCCACCCTGAAACCCCGCACCCGAATCCCGCCGCATTCGGGGGTCAGCAATACGCGTCTGGTGGTTCACCTCGCCCTGATCGTGCCCCCCGGCTGCGGCTTTCGCGTCGGCGCCGAAACCCGGTCGTGGAACCCCGGCGAAGCTTTCGTCTTCGACGACACCATCGAGCACGAGGCGTGGAACGACAGCGATCTGCCCCGGACCGTGCTGATTTTCGATATCTGGAGCCCGCTTCTCTCACCGACCGAACGCGATATGATCCGCCGGGTGACGGCGGCGGCGGACGACTTCAACGGCGCGGGCGGAGGCGCTCTTTAGTTTGACGATGACCAGCGTGGCGACCGACGCGCGCGAGACCGGCGAACTGGCCGCGAGGCTGTTGATCGGACGCGAGACGCCTCAGGATCCGGCGCGCGGCGTCGCCCTTCTGCGCGAGGCGGTGTCGCGGGGCGACGGCGAAGCGGCCGCTGTCCTGGCGACCTTGACCGCCGGCGGGGCCTGGGTCCCCCAAAGTTGGCCGGGCGCGCTCGACCTCCTCGAACAAGCCGCCGCCATGGGCTCGCGACGGGCGAAGGAACAGCTTGTTCTTCTGTCCGGCGGCGATCTCGCCACGGGAGAGCGCGGCGGGCCGCTCGATCTCACGGTCTGGTTCAAGCCGCCTGGGCGCAGAGTCCTTTGCGACCAGCCGCGCGTTCGCGCGTCCGACGCCTTCGTCCCGCCGGCCATCTGCGATTGGATCGTGGGCCTCGTGCAGGGGCGTATGCGACCGGCGTTGATGTATCATGGCGACGTCAAGAAAGAGGTCCTGGATCCGCATCGCTCCTGCAGTGATCTGGAGTTCGATATCGTGTCTTCCGACGTCGTTTTGATCCTGCTTCGAGAGCGGATCGCGCTGGCGACCGGCGTTCCCACCGCCTGCATGGAGCCGCCTCGGGTCTTCCACTACGCCCTCGGCCAGGACATCAAACCTCACTACGACCGCCTCAACGACGGCATTGGCGACTACGGCGGGCGCGGCTATCAGGGCGACCGGATCGTCACCTTCCTCCTCTACCTCAACGATGACTTCGACGGCGGGGAACTCGAGTTCCCCAAGGTCGACCGTCGCTTCCGGGGAGCGAAAGGCGACGCGATCTATTTCGCGCACATCGACGGCGCCGGGAAACCCGAGGGCCTCAGCCTTCACTCGGGCCTGCCGATTCGCCGGGGAGAGAAGTACGTCCTATCGCAGTGGATCCACGACCGGCCGCTGGGCGACACCCGGACGGCCTGAACGCGCGCCTCCCGGCGCAAGGCCGCCGCACGCTGGGCGTGGTAGACTTGGGGTCGATCTCTGAAAGCGATTCGGCATGGCCCGCGACGGCGCCCTCTATGTCTGTCAATCCTGCGGCGCGGTTCACGCCAAGTGGGCGGGACAGTGCGTTTCGTGCGGCGCGTGGAACACCCTTGTCGAGGAGTCGGGCGCGCGCGCGCCGGGGTCTCTCGCCCCGACCCGCGCGACGAAATCGCGGGGCTTGGCGTTCGAGGGACTGGAGGCGCTGTCGCCGCCCCCGCCGCGCATCGCCACCGGCGTGGCGGAGTTCGATCGCGTCTGCGGCGGCGGCGTGGTGCCGGGATCGGCGCTTCTGCTCGCCGGTGATCCGGGAGTCGGCAAATCGACTCTTCTGCTCCAGGTCTGCGCGGAAGCGACACGCAACGGCGCGTCCTGCGCCTACATCTCCGGCGAGGAGGCCGTCGAGCAGATCCGCGCCCGCGCCCACCGCATGGGCGTCGCCGAAACCTCTGTCCAGCTCGCCGCCGAGACCGCGCTGCGGGACATCATGGACGGCATCAAGACCGGACGATTCGACCTCGTGGTCATCGACTCGATCCAGACCTTGTGGAGCGACGCACACGAGGCCGGCCCCGGTTCGGTGACCCAGGTGAGGGCCTGCGCCGGCGAACTTGTGCGCTTGGCCAAGAAGCGCGGCATCGCGATCATACTCGTTGGCCACGTCACCAAGGACGGCCAGATCGCCGGTCCGCGGGTCGTCGAGCACATGGTGGACGCGGTCCTCGCCTTCGAGGGCGAGCGGGGCTACCCCTTCCGCATCCTGCGCGCGGCGAAGAACCGCTTCGGAGCCACCGATGAGATCGGGGTCTTCGAGATGGGGGAAATGGGCCTGCGCGAGGTAAGGAACCCGTCGGCGCTGTTCCTCAATGAAGGCGCGGAACGTTCCGCCGGCGCGGCGGTCTTCGCCGGGATCGAGGGATCGCGCCCGGTCCTGGTGGAATTTCAAGCCCTGGTCGCGCCGTCCGTCTACGGAACACCCCGCCGAACCGTCGTCGGCTGGGATGCCGGACGTCTGGCCATGGTGATGGCGGTGCTCGAAGCGCGGTGTGGACTTGGATTCGCCATGCGTGACGTTTATTTGAACGTCGCCGGAGGACTTCGCATCAGCGAGCCGGCGGCCGACTTGGCGGCGGCGGCGGCGCTCATTTCCTCCGCCGTTGATGTCGCCTTGCCCCAGTCCTGCGTCGTGTTCGGCGAGATCAGCCTCTCTGGAGACATCCGTCCCGTGAGCAGAATGGAAGCCCGGCTGAAGGAGGCGCTGAAGCTCGGCTTCTCCCGCGCGCTCGCGCCACAGGGCGCCGAAGGCGGCGCCGGCATGGGGGTCACCAGTTTTTCCAGGCTTGCGGACGCCGTGAGCCGGATCGGCGAAGGCGCCGCGTGACGAAGTTCGACTACGCCGTCCTGGCCGTCTTCGGGCTCTCCGCCCTGATTGGCTTGGCGCGAGGCGCGACCCGGGAACTGACGACGATTTTCGCCTTCGTCGTCTCCGCTCTGCTGTCTTGGTTCGGTCTGCGGTTCACTGGACCTCTCGTCCATCACGTCATCCACGCGCACTGGCTCGCCGACGCGGCGGCGGTGATCGGCGTTTTCATCGTGCTCTACATCCTTTTGCGCACCGTCGGCGGCATCTTGACACGAGGGGTGCGAAGCACCGTGCTCTCCGGACCCGATCGGGTCGCGGGCGCGGCGATCGGCGCCGTGCGCGGGTGGATCGTCGTGGGGGTTTTGGCCCTTCTGCTCGACGCGGTCACGCCGATAGCCCGGATGCCGACTTGGATTACGGGCGCGCGCACCTATCCTTTGGTGATTGGCGCGGCCACTTCACTGCGCGCCCTCGCGCCCAAAACTCTGAGTTTCGCCAAGGCCGCGGCAGAGCCGGTCAACGCAAAAGAGGCTCCGTCATGATGGATCAAGAGCTTCCGGTCGCCCGCGACCCCTACGACCGGCAGATGCGACTGGAATGCGGGGTGTTCGGCGTCTTTGGCATGGCCAACGCGTCTTCGACCGTGGCGCTGGGCCTCCATGCTCTTCAACATCGCGGGCAAGAGGCCTGCGGGATCGCCGCCTTTGACGGAACCGGCTTTCACACCGAGCGGCACATGGGCCATGTCGCCGACGCCTTTTCCAGGATCGACCTGCCAACGAAGCTGCCGGGCAATGCGGCGATCGGCCACACTCGCTATTCGACGTCCGGCGGGAGTTTCCACCGCAACATCCAGCCGATGTTCGCCGACCTCGAAGCCGGGGGCATAGCCATCGCCCATAACGGCAATCTGACCAATTTCCTCCATCTTCGGCAGAAACTGGTCTCGGATGGCGCGATCTTTCAGTCGACCTCTGACTCGGAGGTGATCCTTCACCTGATCGCCCGATCCCGGAAACGCCGGGTGGCGGACCGCTTCATCGAAGCGCTTTCTCAGGTGGAGGGCGGCTACGCCCTGGTGGCCCTGACCAACAAGAAGCTCATGGGCGTGCGTGATCCTCTGGGCATCCGCCCCCTCGTACTGGGCGATCTGAACGGCAGGGGGGTGCTGGCCTCGGAAACGCGAGCCTTGGACATGATCGGCGCCCGCTTCGTCCGTGACGTCGAGCACGGCGAGATGGTGGTGATCTCGGAAAGCGGCGTGGAAAGCCTGCGACCGTTCCCGGCCGCGCGGGCGCGACCCTGCGTCTTGGAATATGTCTATTTCGCCATGCCCGACAGCGTGATGAACGGCCAATCGGTCTATGACCTGCGCAAGCGCATGGGCCAGCGCGTGGCGCGGGAGAGCGGCGTCCCCGTCGATGTGATCGTCCCCGTCCCGGATTCGGGCGTGCCGGCCGCGCTGGGCTATGCTCAAGAAAGCGGCGTCCCCTTCGAGATGGGGATCATCCGCAACCACTACGCCGGGCGAACCTTCATCCAGCCCACCCAGGGCGCCCGTGAACTGGGCGTACGACGCAAATTGAGCCCGAACCGCGCTGTCCTGGCGGGAAAGCGCGTGATGCTGATCGACGACTCCATCGTGCGCGGCACGACGTCCCTTCGCGTCGTCCGCATGGTGCGCGAGGCGGGCGCGGCGGAAGTGCATCTGCGCAGCGCTTCGCCGCAACTGAAATTTCCGGACTTCTACGGCATCGACATGCCAGACCGCGCGCATCTGCTCGCCGCCACGCGCACCGTGCCCGAAATGGCCCGTCTCCTCGAAGTGGACAGCCTGGACTTCCTTTCCGTGGAGGGCCTCTACTGGGCCATGGGCGCCGGTCCCCGCTGCGCCGAACGTCCGCAGTTCACCGACCACTATTTCACCGGCGATTATCCCACGCGACTGCTCGATCGCGAGTTGGCCGAAGGTCGCAACGAGGCGGTGGAACGCCAACTCAGTTTCCTGGTGGATGCTTGAGTGAGAGGCCGCTGAAGGGTCGGATTGCCCTTGTCACCGGCGCGACGCGCGGAATAGGCAACGCCGCCGCCCTCGCGCTCGCGGACGCCGGCGCACACATCATCGCCGTCGGGCAAACCCAAGGCGCGCTGGAGGAACTCGACGATACAATCCGTTCGCGCGGCCTCGATCCGGCGACGATTGTGCCGATGGACCTTTCCGATGTCGGCGGAACCGACCAGCTCGGCTATGCGATATCCCAGCGCCACGGCAGGCTGGACATCCTCGTCCACGCCGCGGCGATGATGGGTGGTCTACGCCCCGTCGCGCACATCCCGCCGGCGTTGTGGAGCAAGATCATCGCCACCAACCTGACCTCGGTCTACGGCCTGATCCGCTCGTTGGAACCCCTCCTGCGCGCCGGCGACTCGTCGCGCGCGATCTTCCTGACGTCCGGCGCGGCGCAACGCCCGCGGGCGTTCTGGGGCTCCTATTCGGCGACGAAGGCGGCGTTGGAGGCCCTGGTACGGTGCTGGGCGGACGAGGTCGAAAACTCCTCCATACGCGCGATCTTGCTGAACCCCGGCGGCATGCGCACCAAAATGCGGGCCGAAGCCTTTCCCGGCGAGGATAAGGAAGCCCTTCCCCTCCCCTCGGAGATCGGTCCGCTGATCGTCGAACTCGCCGGTTGCGCCGATCCCGGCCTACCGGACAAGGTCGTCAGCTTCGCGGATTGGCGGTCCGTAAGGCGCGCCGCTTCGCCTGGAATTTCTTGACCGGGTCGTCGGTCTCCTCGGCGTAGGGATTCTTGCCTGATTTGACGCTGATGCGGATCGGCGTGCCCGGCAGTTCGAAACTCTCCCGGATCGAGTTCACGAGATAGCGTTTGTAGCTGTCCGGCAACTTCTCCGCGCGACTGGCGAAGAGAACGAAGGTCGGGGGGCGCGCCTTGATCTGGGCCATGTATTTCGGTCGGACGCGATGGCCGTTCACCGCCGGCGGCGGGTGACGTTCCACCGCCATCTTCAGCCAGTCATTGAGGTCGCGAGTCTTCAGCTTGGTGCACCAGTCGTCGTGCGCCTTGATCACCGCCGGCATCAGACGCTCGAGTCCCCTGCCCGTCTCGGCCGACAACGCCACGACCTGGGCGCCACGTAATTGGGGCAGCGTCCGATTGAGTTGTTCGATGAATTCGCGAAGCCGCGCGCCCTGGTCCTCGATCAGGTCCCATTTCGCCAGGACGAAGATGATCGCGCGGCCCTCGCGTTCGACGAGATCGGCTATGGTGAGGTCCTGGGTCTCGAACGGATGAGTCGCGTCCATGACCAGGACCACGACCTCGGCGAAGGTGATCGAGCGGATCGAGTCCTGGGTTGAAAGCTTTTCCAGCGCCTCGTCGATGCGCGCCTTGCGCCGCAGACCCGCCGTGTCGACAAGGCGTACGCGACGCTCGTTCCACTCCCAATCCACCGAGATCGCGTCACGCGTGATACCCGCTTCTGGCCCGGTCAGCAGTCGGTCCTCGCCGATCAGGCGATTCACCAGGGTCGATTTACCCGCGTTCGGCCTGCCCACGACCGCGATGCGGATCGGTTTTTCCGGCGAGGGCGCCTCGTCGTCCTCCTCGAACGTTTCAGTCTCGTCGGGCGCGATGGCGAGAAGAGCGGCGTAGAGATCGCTCATCCCCTCGCCGTGTTCGGCGGAGATCGAGATCGGCTCGCCGAACCCGAGGTTGAACGCCTCCAGCGCGCCAGCGTCGCCCATCCGGCCCTCGGTCTTATTGGCGATCATGAGCACGGGCTTGTCGGCGCGCCGCAGAACCTCGGCGAAAAGTTCATCCAGGGCGACGACACCGTCGCGAGCGTCGATGACGAAAAGCACGATCTGGGCCTGAGACACGGCCAGTTCGGTCTGCCGGCGCATTCGCGATTCAAGGCTCTCGTCGACAACATCCTCGAAACCGGCGGTGTCGATCAGCATCAGGTCGAGATCGCCCAGCCGGCCCGTGGCGAACTTGCGGTCGCGGGTGACGCCCGGCCGGTCGTCGACGATGGCCAGCTTGCGCCCGGCCAAGCTATTGAACAGCGTCGATTTGCCGACGTTCGGCCGCCCGACGATGGCCAGCGTCAGCACGACGGGAGGCCTAGCGGATGGCGACCAGTTCGGCCGCCTCGGTCACGAAATAAACCATGCCACCCACGGCGATCGGGCCGATCAGGGTGTCCGCGCCGAGCTTGAGTGTTCGCATCGTCGCGCCCGTCTTCGCGTTGAGCGCGATCGCCTCCCCCTTGCTCGAACCGAGGATCAAGCGGTCGGAAGCCAGCACCGGGCTGGACCACGCGGCGCGCCGCTTCTTTTTCAGACCGGCGTTCAGGTCGCGAATCCAATAGACCTGCCCCGAGTCCCGCGATGCGCAGATCACCTGGCCGTCCTGATCGACCACATAGACAACGTCGCCGGCGGGCCATGGCGTCGTCACCGCCGAGATCGGCAAGGTCCAGCGGGCGATGCCGGTGCGCAGATCGACCGCCGCGAAGACGTTGGAATGACTGACAGCGAAGACGTCGCTGCGATAGATCACCGGACGCCCGGCGATATCGCGAATCTCCGACAAGGCGTTCGTGCGGCTGGCCTTGGAAAGGCTGGCGTTCCATAATTCGTTGCCGTTTTCCGCCCTGAGCGCGACAAGCTCGCCCGAAGCGAACGAGGCTACGACGGTCTCGTTGTCCACCGCGGCGCTGGAGGCGGCCAGAATTCGCGCAGGCTCGGTGAGGGCTTGGTACGTCCAGATTTGTGTGCCGGTCGCCGCGTCGAAGGCCAGCATCTCATCGTTGACATCCGCCACGAAAACCCGGCTGCCGTGGACCGTCGGCGCCGCATGGACCGGCGCCTCCACCGGCGAACGCCACCCGATCGCGCCGGTTCGGGCATCGAGCTGAACCACTTCGCGGAACCCGGAGGACACGTAGACCTTGCCGTCGGCATAGGCGACGCCGCCGCCCCAGGCTTCATGGCCGCGCTTTGTTTTGGGCGCGACATTGGTCCGCCAGATCTGGGCGCCGGTGCGCATGTCGTGCGCGGTGACATCGGCGGAGCCGTCCATCACATAGATCCTGCCATCCGCCGCGATTGGCGGGGCCGTGACGTGATTTCGGCGCGAGGATTTCACGCCGATCGAACGACGCCAGGCGACGGTGAAGTCCTGCGCCGCGGCGACATGTTCGACCGATTGAGCGGGTGTTCCGCCCGGAAGCGGCCAGTCGGCTTGAGGGGCCGCCGGCGGCAACTGGAAATCCTGACCTTTCAGGGCGTCGGAAACCGCCAACTGATCGCTGGAGGCGATTATCGGGATTCGCGTGCCCCGGGAGGCGGTGCTCGCCTTGGCCTTGCCGTGGAATGGGCTGAGGCTGCCGACTTTGGAAAGCGTGCCGCAGCCCGCGAGCGCCAAAACCGCCGCGACCGCGAGGCCGAACTTCACTGACGTCATGGATTGGAACCGGCCGCTGCGGGAGGCTGACCATCGTTGGCGCCCGGCGGGGCGGGAGCGCCTCCCAGAGCAGCCAAAGTCTCCGCCGAGGGCGGCGGCAATGAGGCGGCGAGCTTCACGGCGTCAGCGGCGCTCTTGGCCTGACCGGAGTCAATGAGTGCAATGGCGCTTTGCGCCCGGGCGCGCACCGAGGGCGTGACATCGAGGTTGAGGCTGACCGCGTTCAAATCCCCGCGCGCTTCGCTGATCCTACCGGCCTGCAGTTTGGCCAAGGCCAAGGCTTCGCGAGCCTCCAGATCATAGGGTTTCCGGTCGCCGATCAAGGCTTGGAAACGGGCCGCCATGACCGGATAGGCGGCGGTGTCCATCAGGGCGAGAGCGGCCTTCAACCGGGCCAGATCCCCGAGAAAAGCGCCGGGCGCGGCCTTGGCGGCGGCGTCATAGAGGGCCACGGCGTCGCTGGTCTTATCCGAGGCGAGACGGATGTTGCCCTGCTGGATCAACGATAGCGCGCGGTACGCCGCGGGGCCGTCGTTGGCGATGGGGGCGAAGGTGTTGTAGGCGCCCAGAGCGTCTCCGGCCGCGAGCTGTGTGACGCCCTTGTCGTAGGCGACCGATGCCGTAGCGACATTGCGGTCCTGATAGGTCCGCCAGCCCCAGAGACCCAGCCAAATGGCGACGACGACGACCAGGGCGGCGATGAACCATGGCAAGCCGCGACGCGCGAAAGTCGCGTAACGCTCGGCGCGAAGCTGTTCTTCCACCTCTTCGACGAAATCGACCAAAACCTAGAGACTCCCTGCGACGGGGCGGTCCCCCGATCGAGCGGGGGGAACCTATCGACTGGGAAGGCGCGCCGCAACGCCGTCTTCCGCGAAGTCGGGATCGCCGGGAAGCGCGTCCCGCGCCCGGTCGCGCGCGGGGTCCAGAAGATCGCGTAGATTGGCGATCACGAGCGCCACCTGGATCGCGAGCAGGAGGCCTGGCCTGACCAACTGGCCGACCGACACACCAAAATACGGCGTGACCCAGCGGCCGCCAAAAAAGCTGAACACTCTGCCCTGATTCACCGGAAGGAAAACGATGTCGAAGGGGATGCTCAGCAGATAGACGCAAGCGACGATGACCGCGTAAGGCCCTCCGCGCCTGGGCTCGAGCAGCAGCAGGAAAAAGAGAAAGACTTGGGTGTAGCCGGCCGACCCTCGCACGAATGCGGTGATGGAGAGCACCACGCACATCGCGCCGAACCGACGCGGATCGATCCGACGGGGCCAGCGGAAGGACATCGCCAGCAGGACGCCAACGGCGATCTGGGTGGCTCGCAGAGCCATGTCCAGACCAAGGGCGGCCACCCCTGACCAGGGCGCTTGTAGCAGCCGCAAACCATCCGGCGCGGCGCGTAGAATGCGGATCAGAGGCCAATACGCCGTGGCGTAATAGAGGTCGGAAAAATAGCGCTTCTCCGCGATGCCGGCGTACTGGGTCTCGTGACCGACGATGTCCGCGACGGTGCCGGCGCCGTAGATCAAGTAGCTGACGCCGTAGATCGCCAGGGCAAAGCTCCCCACGCCGGCGAACCAACGCCAGTCCAGACGCGACAGGCGCATGAAGGCCACGATGATCACATAGGGCTTCATATTGATCGCCCAGGCCATCGCCGCCCACCGCGCGCGTTCTCCCCGCAGAATTCCCCCGTAGGCGAGCACGATTCCCGTGAAGGTCGGGATCAACAGATTTCCGCGCTCCAGCGCGTAGAGCGAGGGGAGCCCCGCGCAAAGAACGATCGTCCGCGGCAAGGCCGTCACGCGGTCCGCCAGCCGCAGGCTCGCGAAGACGAGCCCGGCGTTGAGCAGAAAAAAACCGATCAGGGCAACGAGCGGAATGGGGTCGCAGGCGCGTCCCGTGACGCCATCGAGCCCGTAGCAGCGACCGAACGAGACGAGCTTGAGGAGCGCGAAGGACAAGGGCGGATAAACCGCGCGCCACTTGGCGTAGGCTTGCGTCGTATGCGCCCAATACGCCGGCGAATAGAGGTCCATAAGGCTGTCGTCTGGCCGGAAATAGATCGGCTGCGGCAAATAACCCTCGACGCCGAACCGGTAGGCCAGGAGCCCTATCGCCAGAAGGGTGAGCATCGCCGCGAGCCATGCCCACCCGACACGACTGACCAAGCCCCTACGCCAAGCCGCGGGCGCGCGCGCGCCACGCCGCCGGCGGATCGAAAGCTCGAAACTCCAGTGGCGACAATTGCCCCATCGTTCAACGACTGACCTTTTTTTGGGCGCCGAATTGACGCCATGCCTTCATTCATCGGGACTATAGAGCGCGGCTCGCGGAGCGCCACCGGTTGGGCGATGGTTTATGACGCGGGTGAATCGAGGCCAGGATCAGCCGAACAAAATTCGCGAATCCGGGGGATTGTGTTAAATATGAACTTGAGGCGGGCCGAGAACGAGGTCGGGTTTCGGCAGGATCGCAACCCCGACCGACGCCGACCCGCCGCCGAGATGAGGGACTCAAATCCGTCTTTTGTTGCTTACAGACGCGCCGGTTTGGCCATTGAAAAGCGCGTGAAACATTTACGATCTGGCGCCGTGCTTAGGCGGCAACCGCTGGGAAGAGAAAGTCTCGGGAAGCGCCGAGGTGGAACAGCGAGCGCCACCCTGCATTTTTCTTGGGGCGCGATTTGTTGGTGACCGGGAGCCATAATGTCGATTTTTGATGATCTTTTCGTGCTGGAGTTGGCCAACAACCATTGGGGCAGCGTCGAGCGCGGATATCGGATCATCGACCAGTTCGCCGAGGTTGTTCGGGCGAACGACGTGCGCGCCGCGATAAAACTTCAGTTTCGCGATGTCGGTTCGTTTATCCACGACGGCCACCGTGATCGGGGCGATTCCCGCTACATCAAGAAGGTCGCGGCGACGGAACTGTCGTGGTCCGATCTGGGCAATCTCGTGGAGCGGGTGCGAAGCCACGGGCTTGTCACCATGGCGACGCCGTTCGACGAAACCTCGGTCGACAAATGCGTCGAGTTCGATGTCGAAATCGTCAAGATCGCCAGCTCGGACATCCGCGATCGCATCCTGATCGAAAAGATCGCCACCACGAAGCGTCCGGTCATCGCCTCGAGCGGCGGCTCGAATCTCGAGGACGTCGATCGGCTGGTCGCCTTCTTCGCGGAGCGCGATATTCCCTTCGCCCTCAACCACTGCGTTTCGCTGTATCCCTCGAACGATGCCGAACTGGAGATCAACCAGATCGACTTTCTGAAAGCACGCTTTCCCGACACGGTGATCGGCTTTTCAACCCATGAGATGACCGACTGGTCGTCCTCGGTGATGATCGCCTACGCCAAGGGCGCGCGCACCTTCGAGCGGCACATCGACATCGATCATGACGGCGTCCCGGTGTCGCCCTATTGCACCCTGCCCGAACAGGCGGACGTCTGGTTCAAGGCCTTCAAAAAGGCCAGGGAGATGTGTGGCGCGCCCGGCATCGCCAAGCGCTCGCCACCGGAGAAGGAGGTGCGTTACCTCGATGAGTTGGTTCGCGGGGTGTACGCCAAGCATGCCCTTCCGGCCGGCCACCTGTTGACGGCCGACGACGTGTTTTTCGCCGTCCCCCTCCTCCATGGTCAAATTTCCGTTCGCGAATTCATCGGGGGCGAGCGCCTGAAGTCGCCTCTGACCCAGGAGGCGCCGGTTCGGCTACGGGAGATCGACGCGCCTTACGCCAACGACCTTGCGCTGCAACGCCTGGTCGATGCTCGCGGCATCGATCGCGGGGCGCCGACGATCTTGGCCGGCGAGCGCATGCGCGTCGGGGCCGCCTGATCCGTTAAGCCTTTCACTTTCGCTCCGATGGTATCAACGGGGCGAACTGAACATCAGCAACCGAAAGCCTGGATAACCGCCGCCCATGCGCGTCGCCGACTACATTGCCGAACTTCTGGCCCACAAGGGTATGACCCATGTCTTCATGGTCACCGGCGGCGGGGCCATGCACCTCAACGACGCGTTCGGTCGCGCGCCCGGCCTGACTTATGTCGCCATGCATCACGAACAGGCCTGCGCCATGGCCGCGGAAGGTTACGCGCGTCTGGGAGGCCGGCCGGCGATCCTCAACGTCACGACCGGTCCCGGCGGCGTCAATGCTTTGAACGGCGTGTTTGGCGCCTACACCGACAGCATTCCCATGGTGGTGATCTCCGGCCAGGTCAGGCGCGAAACGATCGCCAACAACTTCCCCATCGGCCTGCGCCAATTAGGCGACCAGGAGGTCGATATCGTGCGGATGGTCGGCGGCATCACCAAGTCCGCCATCACCGTGCAGGATCCTCAGCGGATCCGATACGAAGTCGAAAAGGCCTATCATCTCGCCGTGACAGGCCGTCCCGGGCCGACCTGGGTGGATGTTCCGATCGACATTCAAGGCAGCCAGATCGATCCCGCGACCCAGGTCGGCTTCGATCCGGCGAGCGTGGACGAGGATGAGCGGGCCATCTCGACCGAATCGGGCGCCGCGACCGGCGGGGCTCTCGACGCCCTGGTCGATCAGGTGCTCGAACGCCTGGCCGCTTCGAAGCGGCCTTGCATCATGCCGGGGACCGGGGTGCGTATAGCCGGCGCCGCGGAGCGTTTTCTCCAGATTGCGCGACAACTCGGCCTGCCCGTGGCGACGGCGTTCAACGCCCACGATGTCATGGCCGACGACAACCCCCTCTTCGTCGGCCAACCGGGCACGGTCGGCGACCGGGCCGGCAACTTCGCGGTGCAGAACAGCGACTTCCTGCTTGTGCTCGGATGCCGACTGAACATTCGGCAGATCAGCTACAACTGGGATTCCTTCGCCCGGGCCGCGTTCAAGGTGATGGTGGATATCGACAAAGCCGAACTCACCAAGCCCACGCTCTCGATCGACCTGCCGATCCACGCCGATCTCAACGCCTTTTTCGATGCGCTGGAGGCGCGCCTGGAGACCTACACGCGTCCGGCCGCCCACGCTGACTATTTGAGCTGGTGCCGTGACCGCCTCGAACGCTATCCCGTGGTCCTGCAAAGCTACTGGGAAGGCGCAAACGGCGTGAATCCATACTGTTTCGCCTCGAGCCTGTTTGATGTCCTGAAACCGGACGACGCAGTGATCACCGGGGACGGCACCGCCTGCGTGGTCACCTTCCAGTCGGCCAGGCTGAAACAGGGACAGCGCCTGTTCTCCAACTCCGGCTCGGCCTCAATGGGCTATGACGTGCCGGCGGCGATCGGCGCCTGTTACGCCGACAATGCTCCTGAACGGATCGTCTGCATCGCCGGCGACGGCAGCATCATGATGAATATCCAGGAACTGCAGACGATCGTGGGGCAAAATCTGCCGATCAAGCTCTTCGTTCTCAACAACGACGGCTATCACTCGATTCGTCAGACTCAACAGAATTACTTCCCCGACAATGTTGTGGGCTGCGGCCCGGAAAGCGGGGTCACCTTCCCGGATTTCCAGAAATTGGGCGCGGCGTTCGGCTTCCCGGTGAGGCGCGCGACGAGCCATGGCGACATGGGCGCCGCCATCGCCGCCACCCTCGATGGCGAAGGCTGTCAGCTTTGCGAAGTCATCCTCGACAAGGCCCAGCCCTTCGCACCGAAACTCAGTTCGCGTCGGCTGGACGACGGGCGGATGGTGACCTCGGCGATGGAAGACCTCGCGCCGTTCCTGAGCCGCGAGGAGTTGGCGGACAACATGCTCATCCCTGTGCTCGAGGGCTGAAGCGGTCCCCGTGAGCCCGACTGCAAACCCCCAAATGGCATGCCCCGTCTGCGCGTCGTCGGAGGCGCAGACGCTCGTCACTGCGGTCGGCCCGCGGGCTTATTGTCGGGTGTGCTTCCACGGCTGGCGCACCGACCGACCGGCGTATCCCTATACGAACACCGCGATGTGCGGCCTGGGCACCTCGGCGGCGCGGTTGAAGATGCAGATTGCGTTCTTCGCGCCCTACGTAACGGATGGCGCGCGGGTGCTGGAAATCGGCTGCGCAACCGGCGAACTGGCCGCCGCCGTCCGCGCGTCTCTCTCCATCGGAGCCTATGACGGCATCGAGCTATCGCCGGCCGGCGAAAGCGCGCGCCAAGTCGTCGATCGCCTGTACGTGAAACCGTTGCCGGAATTGCTGGCCGATGGCGTGATCGACGACACCTTCGATGCGATCCTGATGTCGCACGTTCTCGAACACCTCGCGGATCCCGGCGCGGAGCTGAAGGCGATGAAGCGGGTGCTTGCGCCAGACGGCATAATCTTCCTTGAAGTTCCCAACCGGGGCGGCGCCCGATCGCTCGACATCGACGACAATCGCTCGCATCTGCATTTCTTTTGCGCGACTTCGCTCATGCGCCTGCTGGCGAACCACGGTATCGAGACCGTCGCCGCCGCTACGGGCGCGAAGCTGGACGATCGCTACGCCGATTCACTGCAGGTCGTCGCGACGCCGTTCCAAACGCCCAAATGGTCGAGAACCCAACTTTCGGATCACCCCGCGCTGGCCGGAGAAGAACGTATAGTCGTCTGGGGCGCGGGCAGTCTCGCCGACGAGGTGCTGGCCAATTATTTCGATCCCGCGAGCATCGATTTCTTCATCGACGCCAATCCGGCGAAGGTGGGGTCGACGACGCTCGGGCGTCCGGTGCGAGGTCCCGAGGCGCTTGGCGTCGCGCGGCGAACGGTGCTCGTGAACAGCATCGACTTCGCCGATGCGATCACGACGGATATCCACCGCCTTTACCCGGGTTCGAATCATCGGCTCGTGCGCGTAGGGGACCTCATCGCAACGGCCGGCCCGGAGGCGAAGGCATGAGCTACGCCACCACGCTGAGGTCCTCCCGTCCCTCTCTCGCGACACGTCTGAAAGCCGTGCTGCCACCCCTGATTTGGGATCGCCTCTATCGCGCGGTGGTCGTCAAGGACGTCCCCGATGGCGACCGCTACCGTCCGATGTACTCGCCCTGGCTTGCGGAAGAATTTCGCGCTCGCTTCGACAAGATAAGCCACAGGACCGAGGTCTCTCTCGATCGGTGCTGGACGCTCGACCAGATGGTGCGCCAGTCACTGCACGCGCCGGGCGACGTGCTGGAGGCGGGCGTCTATCGCGGCGGCACCGCCATGCTGCTGAAGGAAGCGCTGCCGACTGGAGGCACGCGCAAGCTAACGCTGTTCGACTCCTTCGACGGAATGAAGACGGTGAGCGACGATCTCGACCGGCATCGAAGGGGAGATTTTGCCGACACGTCGCTCGAGGGCGTCAGCGGCTTCGTCGGACGTGAGCCGTTCGTCGAGTATTTCAAGGGCTGGATTCCGGAGACGTTTGCCGGTCTGGAAGATCGCCGCTTCTGCTTCGCGCATATCGATCTGGACCTTTATGGCAGCATCCTCGACGCCCTCGCCTTCGTCTATCCGCGACTTTCACCGGGCGGCGCCATCGTGTTCGACGATTATGGCTTCGCCTCCTGCCCGGGCGCGCGGCGCGCGGTCGAGACCTTCTTCGCTGACAAACCCGAGAGGCCTTTAGCGCTCATGACCGGCCAAGCCGTGGTGTTCAAGCTCTAGGGTCAGCCCCTTCGGCTGGCTTCTTCAGGAAAACGAACCGCTTCAGTATGAGGTAGTTAACGACCGCCGCGGTCGCCATCGTGAAGACGCCGGCGATATAGGGTGAACGGATCACCAAATGGTAGGCGGCGAGTAAGGCCAGGCTCAGCCCGTAATTGAGCGTGTAGGCCAGGATGAACTTCACCGGCGCCGGCTTGGAGCCTGGAAACACGTGAAGCGTGAACATCATGAAATTGAAGCCGACGCCGAGTATCGTGGCGACCAACTGGGCCGCGAAGAGGTTCATTCCCAGCCAGACGAGCGCGACATAGGCAGACGCGCCGAACAGCGTATTGACGACCCCCGCCACCCCGAAGCGGACAATCCCGTAGCGCCATAACAGGCCGATCGCACGCGGAAGACGCTCGAGTGTGATCACGGCCGCCTATTCCGGGTCGCCGAAATTGATCCGCTCTCTCTCTACAACGAGGGGCGTCTCACGGAGGCCGAGAGCGACCAGACGCACCTGCTCGCCGAGAAACCCAAGAAAAAAAAACAGAACCGCGAAAAGTCCAAGCACGAAGGCGAAAGACAACGCTCCCCACGGCGAATAACCTACGACAGCCCGATAGGCCGCCGCCAGCACGGTGATCGCTGCCATGAAGACCAAGCCGGCCGAGAGATACATGGGCAGGCGCATGAGCCGGCGCGACGAGTTGGCCGCTCCGGTGATCGAGAAATCGATGAGGGTCCAAAAGCGGTTCTTCGATATGCCTCGGGCGCGCTCGGGGCGATGAAACTCCACGGTCTCGATCAGGAATCCGCTTTCGACTAGGCTGCCTCGGAAAAAAGGTTCCGGGTCGCGCCAGCGCGAAAGCGTGTCGACCACCTTGCGGTCGTACAGGCCGAACCCCGTGGCGCCGGCAATGACCCTATAGTCGGCGAAACGCGCGAAAAAGCCGTAGCCGATGCGGCGCGCGATTGAATTGAAAACGTTCATATCGCCTGACGGACTGACCGCCAGGACGATCATGGCCCCCGCGCGCCAACGGAGAACGAATTCCTTGATCAACGCCGGAGGGTCCTGAAAGTCCGCCGCAATGCCGATCACCGCCCGGCCGGAGGTCTGATAGATCGCGTGCGTCGGCGAACGAAGCTGGCCGAAGTTTCGCGTATTCACGATGAGCTTCACACGCCGATCGGCGGCGCAGAGGCCCTTGACGATATCCACCGTCCCGTCGGTCGAGCCGTTGTCGATGAAGACGATTTCATAGTCCTCGGTGAAGGCGCGTAACTCCGCGCCCACCGCCTCCGCGATCGCGACCGCGTTTTCGGCCTCGTTCAGGCAGGGGATGACGGCGGACAGTTCGGTCATGCGTCCACCGTCGCCCCGATGAATTGGCGCGAGGGTCTCGCTCCAACGGCGAAAGCCCGGTGAAAGTCCATCAGCGAGGCCGCCACCAGGAAATATTCGAGAAGAAGTATAAGGGCCGGCCTGGTGAGCATCCCCACCGTCACTCCCAAATCGTACCCCACCACGCGATTGGTCAGATAACTGTTTATGATCTCATGGCTGAACTTCACCACGATGTAGTCCAGGGTAATCGAAAGCAGATAAGCGCAGACGAGAGCGGCGACGGTGAAAAAACGGTCTCCGCGTTCGAGGAACACCAGGAATAGCAGGAATAAAACGGCGTAGCCGCCGGGATCCTGCGTGGTGATCACATAGGCGATTCCCAGGGCGGAAAGCCGAGACGTCGACACGACTTTCGGCTTGACGAGGGCGCCGGCGAAGCACGCCACAACGCCCAGTCGGCCGATATTGATCAAGAGCGGCAAAAGCCAATCGAGCAGTTCCATGGGCCTTGAGCCCACGAAATACATGACCGGAAACGTCGATTTCAGCAGATCGATGAGGGGAATGAACGATGAAGCGTAGGTCGAACGCTCGAAGATGCCTCGCGGGTCGGAGGTCGCGAAAAGTCCGATATTGGTCAGGACCGTGATGGGATCGCCCGCGCCTTCCATGGCGTAGGTGACCAGATAGACCGACAGCCCCGCGACGGCGCAACCCTCCAGCCATCGCCAGCGGCGGCGCAGCAACGGTCCGGCGAGGGCCAAGATCAAGTACGGCTTGAAGTTGATCGAAGTGGCGAGGGCGACCCACTTCAGTCGCGCCGATTTGAAAAACCGCCCTTCGCCGAGTACGAAGAATACAAAGCAGGGGCCGATCAAATTGCCGCGCTCCAAGGCGTAGACAATCGGCAACCCCAGACAGATGGCCACCGTCCGCATGATTGCGGTTCTTGCGTTCACCTTGAGGAGTGACACATAGACAATAGGAATGGTGACGAGGTAGAAAGACAACAAAGTGACGGAAGAGAGCCAGTCACATTCTCTGGATGCGAATATATCGTCGTATCGATAACAACTATTTATGCTAAAAACGCGCAGAAAATCAAATGATAGTGGCGGATAAACAGAATAGAACGACGTATACGCGCCAGGATTCACGGAATAATATACCGAAGCCGTCCAATCCGTGAACATCGATTGAGAGCCGTAGAAAAACGGCTGCGGCAAATATCCCTTGGCAGCCACGAACCACACCGTAAAGGCGATGCTTCCGACGATAAGCACCACGAACGGTGCTTCCCACATTTCTGATTTTTTCGGCTTCATGCCGCCAACCCAGTCCGCGACGCCGCGTCTCCAGACTGTGTCGGTCACGCTTCGGGTTGAAGCCGCCGGCCGTCCCGCATCGCGGGGTCGGCAAGATAAAGTTCCGCGAGCGCGGCGGCGAGCAATACTATGAAGAGCGAGGCGACCGCCAGGACGTTGATTTGTCGCTCGGGGTGCACATAGGCAGGCTCGACCAGGATCAGGTTCTCGTTGGCCGAGAGTTCATCGACGGTGACCTCCTCGAGGTATCGACGGTAAACCTCGTAGAGGATTTCGGCGGATTTTTCGTCCCTGTAAAGATTGAAGTAGTTCTCATTGAGCTCGGAGATTCCAGCCAAGTTCGAGGCTGGCCCCACCTGCGAGTGCGTCTTGGCGTCCTCGACTTGCTGTCGCAGTGCGGCGAGTTCGGCCACCGCCGACTGAAGCTGGATGTTCGAGCCGGTGGTGAATCGCCGTAGGGTGTCCACCTCCACCTGCTTGGCTTGAAGACGGCCTTCCAACGACGCCAGCAAGCCGACCGCCGTACCAAGTTGCTGCTCGGGCGCGGCCAAGCGATTGGCGCTCCGGAATGAACCCAGGGCACCCTGAGTTTTCGCCAGGGTGATCGCGGCGTCGCTCAGGCGCGCGCTCGCGATCGCGCGCTTCTGCGCCGCCTGCGCGAGACTGATCTGCGTCAGGCGATCCTGGATCGATTGCGCCGTCGCCGCGGCGAGCCGTCTGGCGAAGTCGCGGTCGGCGTCCTTGATGGTAATCTGCAGAATGCTGCCTCGAATGGCGATGATGCCGATTTTCTTGGCGAGTTTGGCCTGGGTCTTTTGAAGATCGGCGGCGTTGGACCGGCCGATCAGATGGAGACGCTGAATGATCAAATTGATGACGGCCTGGCTTCTGGCGATCGTCAGGTCCGCTTCGACAGGCTGCTTGTTGCCGAGCAAGGCGCCCAGGCTGAGGAGCCCGCCGCTCGAGCCCTGGCTCGCGAGGGCGGTGCTGAGACCGCCGCCGGAATCCTGAGGCATCAATTGCGCCTCGGCGAGATAGTGTTCGGGAAAGAACGTCAGCACCAGCAGGACCACGGCGACGACCGCGACCGAAATCCTTCGCGATCGATTGCGCCGGATCAGGGGCGCCGAGACCAGCCGCCCCATCAAGGTCTCGCGTGGCGTCATCCCACCAACCCACGGATCGTCGCCGCGCCGATGCCGAAGTTGAAGATGATCGTCGCTATATCCACCAGCCTCTGAAGCGCGCTCTGCGAGGTGCGCACCGGCATGAAGATCACGTCTCCGGGAAGCGCCGCTCGTCGGACGAAATCCTTGTCGATACGCGCGGCCAGCACCGAACCATTGGCGCGAACCACGAAAACATCGCCGCGGTCCGCGAACCTCTGGGCGCCCCCGGCCAGCCTGACATAGTCGCCCAGTCGGCCGCCGGTATAAAGGAACGAGCCAGCCCGATAGACCGCGCCGAAGACGCCGATGGTCGTGGGCTTGGCGGGAATGTAGATCTTGTCGTTGTTTTCCAGCGTCAATTGCGTGGGCAATGCGGTCGCCTCGTATGGCAACTCCAGAACGAGACGGCCGTCCGGCTTGCGTTGGCGCAGCCGGTCGATCACGGCAAGCGCGGCCGTCTGGCGAGATGTGTCGAGCGAGGCCCGATCGCTGCTGCTGGCCAGCGAGGAAAGCGGCGCGGCCGCGGCGGCGAGCTCGAGGTCGTCCACCGCCTTGTCGAAGCTGATCTGCTGTTGGCGCTGAACCGAATCGCGATCGATCTGGGTGCCGAACACGAAGGCGCTCGATGTGAGGCCGCCGGCGCGAGACAACAATTCGCCGACACTGGCGCCGGGCCTCAGATAGTAACGGCCGGGCTTCTCCACCTCGCCCTCGATACTGACGAGAACGGCCTGCCGCTCTTGCGGCTCGGCTATCGGCGCGCGGGAAACCAGGCGCAGGATGTCACCGGCCTCCGCGGGATAGCCCGACGCGCGAGCGACGCCGATCTCCTCCCAGCCGGTCTTGTCGGCATTGGCCAGGCGCGCGACGAAGATACGGGAATCGTCGGCCAGGGTTGTGGGTCCGCCCGCATAGTGCAGCAAATCACCCAGGGTCTCGCCGGGTTTGGCCTCATAGATGCCTTCGGAATTGACGCTGCCGGTCACAGCGGACTCGGGGCCGACCGGGTCGATGTTGAGGACGTCGCCGTTCTGCAGCACCGCGTCGCGGGAGGTGTCGCCGCGCAGCAGCAGATCATAGAGATCCAGCGTCGTCACAAGGCGGCCGCCGCGCCGCAGTTCGATGGTGCGGAAGCTGCCGCCTTCGGACGGCCCGCCGGCCTGCAGGACCGCGTCGATCATGGTCGAGAGGCTGCTGACGACGAACGAGCCGGGGCTGACGGCGTATCCGGTCACATAGACTGTGATCCCGTGCAGTCGACTGACGACGGCGGAAATCTTGACCTGTTTGTACTGCTCATTGAACCGCCGCAACAACGCCGCCTGAAGCTCGCCATAGCGGATCCCGGCGACGTTGATCGCGCCCAGGCGAGGGACGAAGATCTTCCCCTGGCTATCGATCACCAGTCGCAAATTCGCCTCGACCGATCCCGTGACGCCGATCAGGAGCTCATCGCCCGGGTTCAGCGCATAGTCCGCCGGCACGGTGGTCGTGGGCGATGTCGTGAAACCCCGTCCGCCGTTGAGGATCAGAGAGGAGCCGAAGCGCGGCAGGGGCCGGCCCAGAGTCACCTTCACGAACTTCTCGAACTCGTTCAGCTGCGCGACGGGCTTCTGATAGAGTTGGAATTGCCCTGGCGATGCGCTTGGCCGGGCATAGAGCGGCGCGGGCAACGCGTTATCGGTGAGCGGGTTGACGGCCCTGAGGTTCTCCGTCGGCGTGCCGGCGGCGATGGCGGCATTGTCGACTTGCGGAATCACCAGCGGGGTGAAGGCCGCGCTTGCGGCGCCGGAGGACCCACCGCCCTGCTGATAGGCCGACCCGGCGCAATTCTGTTGTTGATCGTAGCCCGAGGCGCCCGTGTTGGTTTGGCCGCTCGTGTTGGTCGAATAGGCCGAACCCGACTGGCCGTTGTTGCAGCCGACCCCGTTCTGGCCAGACGAGGAGACGCCGACGCCATAGGTCTGCGCCGCGACCGGGACGCCGGAAAACACGATCGCGAGCGTGAGCGCGAGGCTCGCGGCGACCGATCTGAACAGGGTTTCCACTCTTGATCGGCTTCGAGAAAAGCGCCCGTTCAATATGTCGTTCCTTCCGTCCCCGTTCGCGCGGCGGGGGTCGATTCGAGGCCGAGCGCCCCGGCCATGAAGCCAGCCGTATCGCCAACCTGCGCCTCGAAGTCGAGTCCGGCGACCCCATGGCGTTCCAGGAGCGTCCGATAGCGACGCCGGTCTCCCACATAGCGATCGGGCGTTCCGCGCCGATCGTCGGGGGCGCTTATCTCCGCCGAAGGTCGAACCACCGCTCGGACCGCCCGCGCGATCTCGCTCATTTCGAGCGCCCGTTCGCCGGCGGTGTCGAACCGCGAAGCTCCACTCTCGCCGTCCGTCAACAGGCCGAACACCACGCTCATGAGTTCGCTTATCGCCACATAGGATCGGATGACCGGTCGCCTCGCCTTGATCGCGATCGGCCGTCCGGCGAGGGCGTCGGCGATGAACGCGGCAAGGGCGTAGCTCGACAGTTTGTTGATATAGGGGCCGGAGACGTTGAAGACCCGGGCGATGGCGGCGCGGGCCCCGCGGCCCTCGGCCCATTCGGTAAAGGCGGTTTCGTCTTCGAGCTTGAGTTGGCCGTACAGCCGCTTGGAGGCCTCGGCGGCGGGATCTTGCGCCATATAGGCCGCGCCGGAAGAGGCGACGAAAACCCCCGTGGCGCCGATGATATCGAGGGCGTCCAACACCTGTCGCGATATCGCGCGGTTGGCGGCGACATAGTCCGCCTCGCTCATCGTTTTGGCCTTTTCCTGGGTCAGGAAGGCGAGATGCAGGACGAGACTTGGCGCGGACGGCAGTTGTGATAGCTCGCCGAGCGGCGCCTGCGCGATCTCGACGCCGCCGCGAAGCCGCAGAACGCGGGCGTTCGAACCGAAGCACGCCACGCGCTCATGAAAGTCGTCGCCGAGCGTCCGGTGCAGCGCCTCGAGCGTGGCGAGGCCGAGCCAACCTCCGGCGCCGACAACGACGACGCGGTCGTTCGAGTTCGCCAGCCGGCGCGCGCCGGCGCCCGTCAGCGCCGGGTACGGGCTGGGCGGGATCAAGCGAGGGCCGGGAGGTTCAGGAGCGCCCGGACCACGCCAGGAACGGCGGCGAAACCGTCGACCATCGTCGCGCCCGCCCATGGCCGCGTATAGTCGCCGTAACCATGGGTGACCATCACGAACGGCACGCCGGCGCGGCGGGCGGATTCGTGGTCCAGATCGCTGTCGCCAACGAAACAGCAGGCGCCGCGCGCGCTGCCCGCCGCCGCCAGCGCCCGGTCGAGACCGGTGACATCGGGCTTCAACGGCACCTCGTCGGACGTCCCGACAACGGCGGCGAGCATGTCGGTCATCCCTAGGTCGGCGAAGATCTTGTCGCAGAGATGCTGCGCCTTGTTCGACCAGACCGCGATCGCGACCCCCTCGTCCCGCAAGAGGGCGATCGCCGCGCGGACACCGGGATAGAGACTGTCCGCCGGGGTCGGCAGGGACGCGTAGCGGGCGCGAAAGTCGGCGAGCGCCTCGGCGACGTCGCCGCAGTGTTCCCGCAGCAGGGCCGCGATCATCGAGTGGCCGCCGGCGGTGGCATGAGGACGCGTCTGCGCCTCGGTCACCCGAAAGGCCGCGCCGCGCTCCACCAGCATCCCGTTGATGATCGTCGTCAACAGCGGAACGCTGTCGATCAGCGTCCCGTCGAGGTCGAACACCGCGCAGGGCGTGGCGCCGCTCAGGCCCGCGCGCCTTTTACGAACCGGCCGAACTGTTCGAGCATATAGCCGATATGGTTCGGCGTCAGGCCGGGGAACAGGCCGACCCAGAAGGTGCACTCGGTGACGATGTCGGCGTTGGTGAGGTCGCCGACCACCCGATAGTTCCGGTCCTTCATGTACGGCTGACGGATCAGGTTGCCGCCGAACAGGAAACGCGTGGCGATCTTGTTGGCGTTGAGGAATTGCACGATCTCGTCCCGCGTGAAGCCGGCGCCGTCGCGCACGGTCAAGGGGAAGCCGAACCACGACGGGTCGCTGCGCGGCGTCGCCTTGGGCAGGATCAGGGCATCTTCGAACGCCGCCATGCCCTCGCTGAGCAGGGCGAAGTTGCGCCGGCGCGCGGCGATGAATTCATCGACCCGCTCGATCTGCGAGAGACCCACCGCCGCCTGCATGTCGGTGATCTTCAGATTATAGCCGACGTGGCCGTAGGTATATTTGTGGTCGTATCCATAAGGCAGATCGCCCATCTGGCGCTCGAAGCGGATACCGCAGGTGTTGTCCATGCCCGGCTGGCACCAGCAGTCGCGGCCCCAATCGCGCATGCTCTCGATGATCCGGCGCAGGAAGATCTTGTCGGTGAAGACGGCGCCGCCCTCGCCCATGGTGATGTGGTGCGCGGGATAGAAACTGAGGGTGCCGATATCGCCGAACGTGCCGACCAGCTTACCGTCATAGGTCGCGCCCAGCGCGTCGCAGCAGTCCTCGACCACCCAGAGTTTGTACTTCTTGGCTATACGCATGACCTCGCCAAGATCGAACGGGTTGCCGAGGGTGTGGGCGATCATGATGGCGCGGGTCTTGTCCGAAACCGCCGCCTCCAGCATCTCCGATTTGGCGTTGTAGGTCGGGATATCGACGTCCACGAAGACCGGAACCAGGCCGTATTGCAGCGACGGGTTCACCGTGGTCGGGAACCCCGTGGCCACCGTGATCACCTCGTCGCCGGCCTTGAGCGCCCGGCTCTTGAGGTTGGGCGAGGTCAGGGTGGAGAGCGCCAGCAGGTTCGCCGACGATCCGGAGTTGGTGGTTAGCGCGTGGCGCACGCCGATGAATTTGCGCAGCTTGGCCTCGAAGGCGTCGTTGAAGCGTCCGGTGGTCAGCCACATGTCGAGCGCCGAATCGACCAGGGACCGCATGTCGGCGGCGTTGGTCACCTTGCCGGACACCGGAACCGCGCTCTCGCCCGGCACGAACGGGCGCGCGCCGTGCCTCAGGTCGGCGTAGCGCGCCGAAAGATCGAGGATCGTCTCGCGCAAGGCCTCGACGTCGTCCGAGGCGAGCAGGGCCTCGATCGAGACGCCGCCCGGCGCGATACTCAGGTCATCCATGGTCGGCTCCGGCGGAGGTTTGCGCATCCCGGTCGCGGGCGTAGTCGGCGATCTGCCCCCGGGTCAGCGCCCTGACGGCTTCGCCGTCGGCGTTGGCGCGGTGCCAGGCCACGGTCCGGCGGAGCCCTTCGATGAGCGGCCACGCCGGAGTCCAGTCCATCTCCCGCTTCGCCTTGGCGATATCAAGGCGCAGATAGTGCGCTTCGTGGCGCTGCGGCCCCGCCTCCAGGTCCCAACCGGCGCCCTCGCCCCATAGACGGGCGACCGTATCGGCGATCCAGCTTACCGGTTTGGCGTCCGCCTCGACGGGTCCGAAGTTCCAGCCGGTCGCGGCCGCGGCGTCCCCCGCATGGAGCCGTTCGGCCAGCGCCAGATACCCCGACAGCGGTTCGAGCACATGTTGCCATGGCCGGATCGCATCTGGGAAACGGATCACCGGACGCTCGCCCTTCGCGAAGGCGCGCATGAGGTCGGGAACGAGACGGTCCTTCGCCCAATCGCCGCCGCCGATCACGTTGCCGGCCCGCGCGCTCGCCACGCAGACGCCATGCTCGGCGATGCTCCGCGGATTGAAGAACGAGCGGCGCATCGCGGCGGTGACAAGCTCGGCGCAACCCTTGCTGCTGCTGTAGGGATCGTAACCGCCCATGGCGTCGCTCTCGACGTAGGCCTGGTTCGTCTCGCGGTTCTCGTAGCACTTGTCGCTGGTGACGCAGACGACCGCGCGCACCCCGCCGGCGCGGCGCACGGCGTCCAACAGGTTCACCGTCCCCATCACATTGATGTCGTAGGTCTCGACCGGCTGATCGTAGGACTGTCTCACCAGCGACTGCGCCGCCATGTGGATCACGATTTCCGGTCGCGCGCGGTTCAGCGCCGCCGCCAGCGCCGTGCGGTCCCGCACATCGCCCGGGATGTGGATCATCAGGTCGCGGATCCGCGCCGCCTCGAAGAGCGAGGGTTCCGTCGGCGGCGCCAGCGCATAGCCTGTGACGCGGGCGCCAAGCTCGGTCAGCCACAGCGAGAGCCACGCCCCCTTGAACCCGGTGTGGCCGGTCAGGAAGACACGCTTTCCCGACCAGAACTTCGCCCCGATCACCACAGCTTCCACGGCGCCTTGCCCGCGGCCCACATTTCTTCCAGCACGATCTTGTCGCGCAGGGTGTCCATCGGCTGCCAGAAGCCGTCGTGATGATAGGCCGCCAGTTCGCCGCCCGTCGCAAGGGTCTCGAGGGGCTCGCGCTCCCAGATCGTCGAAGGACCTTCGATCAGGTCGAGCACGGAGGGGTCGGCGACGAAGAAGCCGCCATTGATCTTCACGCCGTCACCATCCGGCTTTTCGCGGAAATGGGTCACGAAATCGCCGTCGAACTCCATCGCCCCGAAGCGGCCGGGCGGCGAGACGGCGGTCAGGGTCGCTCTGCGGCCGTGGCCCTTGTGAAAGGCGATCAGCCTGCCGACGTCGATGTCCGCGACCCCGTCGCCATAGGTGAAACAGAACGCCTCACCCTCGGTCAGATAGGGTCGCACCGCCTTCAGACGTCCGCCGGTCATGGTTTCCGCCCCGGTATCGATCAGAGTGATCCGCCAGGGTTCGGCCGAATTCTGGTGGGTCTCGATCGTATTGCTGGTCAAGTCGATCGTGACGTCCGACATGTGCAGGAAATAGTTCGAAAAGTATTCCTTGATCAGATAGCCCTTGTAGCCAAGGCAAACGATGAAATCGTTCAGGCCATAGGCCGAATAGATCTTCATGATATGCCACAGGATCGGCTTGCCGCCGATCTCGACCATGGGTTTTGGCCGAACGGCCGTTTCCTCGCCCAGCCGGCTGCCGAGACCGCCGGCCAGTATCACCGTCTTCATGCGCGCGGGCGGCCTCTGTTGCGGGAGTGGCGCCTGTTAGAACACGTGAAGCGAAGCGTCCAGCCGATGGGCCGCCCTCAGGCGGCGATCTTGACCTTGGCTTCGGCTCAGCCGCGCCCAGCGGCGATCTCCAATTGGATAGGCCCAGAAAGGCTCGTGACGCCCGGCCGGTGAGGGCGGTTGCGCGCCGCCTTAAGCCCTGCCCGGCGCCAGGACCGCGAACATCGCGCCTTGCGGATCGCGCGCCTGAATGATCCAGCGCCCGGTGGGCACCTCGTGCGGACCGTTCAGGACCGTGCCCCCCGCCGCCTCGATCCGGGTCTTCGCCGCGTCGATGTCCTCGACGTTGAAATAGTAGACCCACATCGGCCGTGGGAAATTCGGACTGTCCATCATGCCGCCGATATCGCCATCGCCGGCGTTGAACAGGCGATAGAGACCCATCGGCCCCATGTCGAAAGACGTGGACTCCGCCCAGCCGAACCGCGCGCCGTAGAATTCCGCCGCCGCCGCGCTGTCCTTGGTGTGCAGCTCGTTCCAGCCGCCATGTCCGGGTCGATCGGGCGCGAAGGCGGTGCTGGCCCCACCGCCCGGCGGCGGCGTCGGCTTCATCACATAGAAGGCGGCGCCCTGCGGATCGGTCACCATCGCCATCTTGCCGACGCCGGGAACATCCTGGACCATGTGCGAGTGGCCGCCCCCCGCGACGATGTCCTCCACACAGGCATCGACGTCGGCGACGTCGACGTAACCCAGCCAGCCGTCTTCCATGCCGCCGAGCGCCATATCAGGCGTGATCTGGAGCATGCCGCCGACAGCCTCGCCGCCGGCGAGCCACATCTTGTAGTCCATGCCCTCCTGGCCGCTGTCTTGCACCGTCCAGCCGAGCACAGCGCCATAAAACGCGGCCGCTTTTCCAGGGTTGCTGGTGCAAAGTTCATACCAGATGAAATGGCTGGGCTGGGTCGGCATCATGCGTTTCCTTTCGGGTTTGATGATGGGAGGAAGAGAAGCGCCAGGTAGCGCTTGAGGTGCTCGATGGTCTCGATCGCCACGTCCGGGCCGCCGCTCGCCTTGGCGAGGATGAAGGCGCCCTGCAGCACCGCCTGGGTGTGCAAAGCGAGAGAGCGAGCGGAGACCCGCTTCACCCCGTACCGCTCGATCGCTTCGGCGATATCGGCCTCTAGAGTCGCGGCGTGGCCCCAGATGCTGGCTTCGCAGGCGGCGCGGATCGCCGGACTGGTGTCGTAGACCTCTTGCACCATGGTGCCGGCCAGGCAGGTGAAGCCCTTGACCGGCCCCTCGATTAGGTCGGCGCGGAAATCGACATAGCCGAACACCCGGTCGAGGGGATCGGCGTGGCGGTGATAGTCCGCCTCGGCGAATAGCCCTCCGGTGATCCCTGACCAATGGTCGGCGGCCGCCACTCCCAGGGTTTCCTTGGTCGCGAAGTGATGGAAAAACGCCCCCTTGGTGACGCCGGCGTCGACGCAGAGCTCGTCCACGGAAGTGGCGCTGTAGCCCTTGGCGCGGATGGCGGTCAGCGCGGCGTCCAGCAGCTTGGTCCGTGCGCTGGTTCGGGGGGGAGCGGGGAAAGTCGCCGCGTTCATGGCGTCAACATACCGGTCGGTCGGTATGTGTCAAGCGGAAATGATTGACGTCGAGCGGTGACAGCCGCGCGCGTCGGGTGCACAACGCTAGGCGCCCCCCAGAAGCCTCAGGATGAAACGCCCATGAACCAGATCGTCGTCGAACACCGGCCGGACATCGATGTTGAGGCCGAACTCAACAAGCTGGCGATGTCGGAGGGCGCCAAACCGCTGCTGGAGGCGGTGAAAAAGCACATCGCCGAGAACGTCGCGCCGATCGCCGAGGAGTTCCACCGCCTGGGCGAGGGTCGGGCGGAGCGCTGGAGCTGGGCGCCGGGTCAGCTGGAACTGCTGCAAACGGCGAAGGACAAGGCCAAGGCCGCCGGCCTGTGGAACTTCTTCCTGCCCGATTCGGAGATCGGCCAGGGCCTGACCAACCTCGACTATGCCTACATCGCCGCCGAACTCGGCAAGCAGCCGCTGGCCAGCGAAACCCTGAACTGCGCCGCGCCGGACACCGGCAACATGGAGGTGCTGGAGCGCGTCGGCACGCCCGAGCAGAAGGAAAAGTGGCTGAAGCCCCTGCTCAACGGCGAGATCCGATCCGCCTACGCCATGACCGAGCCGGGCGTCGCCTCATCCGACGCCAAGAACGTCCAGTGCCGCGCCGAAATGATCAACGGCGAATGGGTGATCAACGGCGAAAAGTTCTACATTTCCGGCGCCGGTGATCCGCGCTGCAAGATCATGATCGTTATGGTGCGCACCAGCCCCGACGCCCCCAGCCAGTTCCAGCAATCCCAAATCCTGGTGCCCATGGACACACCCGGCGTCCACGTTTTGGAAGGCATGCAGGTGTTCGGCGAGGACGACGCCCCGCACGGCCACATGCACATCAAGTTCGACAATGTCCGGGTGCCCGAGTCGAACATGCTGCTCGGCGAAGGGCGCGGTTTCGAGATCAGCCAGGTGCGCCTGGGTCCCGGCCGCATCCACCACTGCATGCGCTCGATCGGTCAGGCGGAACGGGCGCTCGACCTTATGGTCAAGCGCGCCACCACGCGGGTCGCCTTCGGCAAGCCGCTTATCCAACTCGGCAAGAACCTGGAAGTGGTCGCCCGCGCGCGAATCGAGATCGAGGCGATGCGCCTGATGGTGCTGAAAGCGGCCCGCGCCATGGATGTGATGGGCAACCGCGAGGCCCGGGTGTGGGTCAGCATGGTCAAGGCCATGGTGCCCGAGCGCGTGTGCAAGATCATCGACGAAGCGATGCAGATGCACGGCGCGACCGGCGTCTCGCAATGGAGCCCGCTGTCCCGGATGTACGCCTCGCAACGGACCTTGCGTTTGGCGGACGGCCCGGACGAGGTCCACTACATGGTCGTGGGCCGCGCCGAACTCAGCAGGCATTAGCGGCCGGAGGCAAGAAAAGATTAGCCACGAAGAGCACGAAGAAAAACGAAGGATTCACGAAGGAGATTTCAGGCGCTTCGCGCGATATCGTCGCGGTCGAGTTTCCTTCGTCAAACCTTATCTTCCTTCGTGCTCTTCGTGGTTCGACTTTCTTCCGAGCAGAGCTTCGAGGCAGCATGCACGTCAAAGACAAGATTATCGTCGTCACCGGGGCGGCGAGCGGCATCGGAGCGGAACTTGCCCGGCGGTTTCACGCCGAGGGCGCGAAGCTCGTCGTCTGCTCGGACATCAACGGCGACGGCGCCCGCGCTACGGCGGAGCAGGTCGGTGGAGTAGCCTTTACCACCGACGTCGCTCGCGAAGCCGACATCGAATATCTTGTCGCGCGCACCGAGGCCGACCACGGCCCGATCGATCTATTCTGTTCCAACGCCGGCATTGGCGTCGGCGGCGGAGCGGAGGCGGCGGACGAGGGTTGGACGCGAAGCTGGAACGTCAACGTCATGGCCCACGTCTGGGCCGCGCGGCACGTCGTTCCCCTGATGATCGCGCGTGGCGGGGGTTATCTGCTGAATACCGCGTCGGCGGCGGGCCTGCTCTCGCAGATCGGCTCGGCGCCCTATGCGGTGACCAAGCACGCGGCGGTCGGCCTCGCCGAATGGCTGGCGATCACCCACGGCGACAAGGGGATCAAGGTCTCGGTGCTCTGCCCCCAGGCGGTGCGCACCGCGATGACCGCCGGAAATCCGGACGGCGTCGCCAGCGTGGACGGCATGATGGAGCTGGAGGAGCTGGCCGAGTCGGTGATCCGGGGCTTGGAAGCCGAGGATTTCCTCATCCTCCCCCACCCCCAGGTGCTGGACTATATGCGGCGCAAGACCACCGACTACAACCGCTGGATCGGGGGGATGAAGAAGCTGCAGCGCGTCTACCGCGGCTAGCGAGCGCTCAACGCCAAGACGATCGGCGCGGGTCAGCTGAACAGCGTGTTTGCGTCACACGGCGGTCGCGCCGAGCGCGGTTCGAGCCCGATGGCGTGTTTTGCCAAATCGACACCCCGCACGCGGCCCTGAGCTCAATTTTGTTTATTGACATCAGCGCAATAACGTTTTTTTCCTCCCCTGCCCCGGGAACTTGGTGATAACGCCGTCATTTAGCGCCGAGCGACCATTGCGGGCACAGGCCGTTCCGACACCCCTTTGCAATGCGCGCGACAGACGAAAGGACACGCACGAAGGTGTTACTTTTGGTTGAGGACGAGCCCCTTATTCAGGTGACCCTGGAAACTGCCCTTGCCGACGCCGGGTTCGAGCTGGTCGCATGCGAAAGCGGGGGGCAAGCCCTCGAGGAATTGGAAGCCAACCATGAACGAATTCAGGGCCTCATAACCGACATAAGGCTTGGAAACGGTCCCGATGGCTGGGCGGTAGCCCATCGCGCGCGCGAAATTTTGCCGGGCATTCCAGTCGTCTACATCAGTGGCGACAGCGCTGCCCAATGGTCGGCTTCGGGTGTCCCCAACAGCGTTATGATCAGCAAGCCCTTTGCCCTCGCGCAAATGGTGACGGCGATATCGACGCTGCTGAACGACGCCGGACAGGTCGCGGCGACCGCCGGCCCTGAACCGCAGACATAGGCGCGCAAGCGCCGTTGCCGTCATCCATCGCCGCCACGGCCGCATATAGCCTACGGCGCCTGACTCATGCCGGAGCAAGGCCAGGCAGCGGCGTCACGCGCTAGGGGCGCGCCTCGAGCACCATGTTGAACGCCCCCTCGGTCGCGCGGCGCACCCGGCTGAAGCCCGCGCCTGTTAGGACCTCCGTCAGCTTGCGCTCACCGGCCTGGGCGCCCAGCCCCTCCCCCACTTCCTGATCAAGGGAGGTCGGCACGCAGATCATGGTCGAAGCGTTGTAGTAGAGCCGGCTGACCGGATTGCCGATGTTCCCCCCAGCGTCATCGGCGGCGATCGGCTCGACCAGCATCCACGACCCCTCCGGCTTCAACATCGCGCGGATGTGAGCGGCGCAGCCGCGCGGGTCGCCCATGTCGTGCAGGCAGTCGAACATGGTGACGAGGTCGAAGTCCCGGTCCGCGATCGTCTTGGCCGGCGTCGTCTCGAAGCGCACCCGGCCCGCGAGGCCATGCTCGATCGCGTGGGCGTTGGCTTGTTCGATCGAAGGCGCGTGGAAATCGTAGCCGACGAAACTGCTTTTCGGAAAGGCTTCGGCCATCAGCAGGGTGGAGAAGCCGACTCCGCAGCCCACGTCGGCGACCTTGGCCCCGGCTTCCAGCTTGGGCAGCACGCCTTCGAGCGAGGGCAGCCAAGCCTGGACGATGTTGTTGACGTAGCCCGGCCGGAAGAAAGCCCCCACCGCGCAGAACATGCAACCGGCGCTCTCGCCCCAGCGAACTCCGCCGCCGTTGCGGAACGCCGCCTCGACCTTGGGTTCCGCCTCCACCATCGCCCCCGCGAGGTCGAAGCCGCCGGCCATGTAGAGCGGGCTGTCCTTGTTCACGAAGAACATCGCCTGCTCCGCCGTCATCGAGAACCGCTCGGCGGCGGCGTCGCAGACGATGTAGCCGTTCGCCGCCTGGGCCAGAGCCCACTCGCGGACATAGCGCTCGGTCAATCCGGTCCGCTTGGCGAGTTCGGCGGCGCTCGCCTCGCCCTCGTGCAACGCGTCGAAGAGACCGAGCCGAAAGCCGATCCGCACCGTCGGCACGCTGTAGGCCGCGCCCAGGTCTCCCAGAACCTTGCCGAGCAAGGCATTGAGTTTGTCGCCATCGACATCAGCCATTGGATTGCCCCCCGTTTTGCCGCTCACGCTAGAGCGGAATCGCCTCAAAGTTGGATCCTGCTCTAGAGTTAAAAGTGTAGAGCTTGATTCAGACGTTTCCCCGAAACGTCATCGGGTTTTAGGCGTCGCGCGTCGGGGACGAAAGCCCCCGCGGTTCGAAAGCGATCACGTCTGGTTTACGCGGCCGGTTCGATCGGGCGGTCGGGCATGCCGACATTCACCACCGGCGTGGAGTTGGCGAGGCCGATGGAGCGCGCCTTTAGCGACGGCACGATCTTGAACAGAAGCTCGCTCTTGATCCGGAAGACCAGCCGCGGGCTGGCGACATAGGCGAAGACCGTGAACTCCAAGGCGCCGTCCTTCACGTCGCTGATATAGACCGCCGGCGGCGGGTCTTTCAGCACGCCCTCGTGCGCCGTGATCGTCTCCAGGAGCGCCTCGCGAACGAGGGCGGGATCCGAAGAGTCGTCGACCCGCAGGATGATGCGCACCCGCCCCGACGCGCCGCCGTGGGTGACGTTGCGGACTGTCTTCGAGACGAGGTCGGAATTGGGGACGATCAGTTTGGACTTGTCCATCATCTCGATCTCGGTGGCGCGGATGTTGATCCGCCGCACATCGCCTTCCAAGTCGCCGATGGCGATCCAGTCGCCGACCTGGACCGGCCGCTCCGCCAGGAGAATGAGGCCTGAAACGAAATTGCCGATGATCGCCTGGAGGCCGAAGCCGATCCCCACCGACAGCGCGCTGGCCAAGAGCGCGACCTGGCTGAAGCTCAAGCCCAGATAGGCGAAGGCGATCAGCACCGCGATCGCTCCGCCGCCATAGGTCACCGCCGCGCCGACGGACGTCCGCAGGCCGGCGTCCAGGGAGGTCTTGGGCAGATAACGCCCCTCGACCCAACGCCGCACCGCCCGCGTCGCCACCAGCCCCAGCAGGAACAGCGCCACCGCGCCGGCGACCGCCGTGGGCGAGATCGAAACCTGCCCGAAACGGATGACCACGCCCGACCCGGTGACGCGCGTCGCCAGATCGCCGGCGCTGGCCCCGAACGGCAGCAGGATCGCGGTCCAACCCGCAAGCAGAAGCAGCAGCCGCGCGACGCCCGCCAGCAGCACGCCGATCTGTTCCATGGTGGATGACGACAGGCCAAGACCCGTCTGGATCGTCCGACCGACGAGCCCGCGCGGCGACATCACCGCGGGAAAAAATTCGTCGACGAAGTTCAGCAGAAGGAACAGCGCCGCCAGGACCGAGCCGATCCACACCGTCTCGCGCAGTAGGAAACCGGCCAGCACGCGATAGCCGAACAGCATGGCGCCCAAGGACACGATCAGCGTGATCCAGACCCCGAGCGCGGCCAGAACCCACGGCGGTCTCGATGCCGGCGGCGCCGTCACGTCCGCTTGCGCCAGCCGCGCCGCGCGCGCCTGGGACGTCACCGCCAACGCCCCGCCGATCGCGGCGAGTTCGAGGAGCATCGCCAAATAGTCCGTCGCCACCGTGGAGGCGACGCTCATGTCCAGGGCCGCGCCTATTCCCGTGGCCAGGGTGGAAATACCGCTCGCCGCGCCGATCAGAACGGGGAAGGAGGCCAGGCGCGCGCTCAGGCGATCCGACATCGGCGCCAGGCGCCACGCCGGTCGCGACGGCGCCAGCAGCGCTCGGCCCAATCCTTCCAGCGCCATGGCGAAGACAACGACCCGAATGAAAAGTCCGCTCGTCGAGGCGAAGACATTGGTCAGGCCGCCCACGTCGATCAGGGCGGAGCGCAGGACCTCTCCCGCCGCCAGGGGTGTCACGGCGGCGACAAGAACCAGGGCGACGGCCAGCCCCGCCCGTCGAAACGGCGTCGGCGCGGTCTTGTCGCCCGCATGCCGCTCGGCGAACTTGTTGAGCAGGATGCGCGCGGGCCCGAGCAGCAAGAAGGCGACCGCGGCGGCGAAGAGCGCCGCCGGCCAGGCCTGAGGCTTGGTCATCACACGCGCGAAGAGCCTCGCCTCAGCCTCGGTGTGGGTCAGCAGTTGCGCGATGTCCCCTGGCGCGGCGGTGGCGGCGTCGGCCCACAAGCCGGGGTTCAGGACCGAGCGCTCGCGGGTCCACAGGCGGGTCGAGAAATTCCGCCGCAGGCGATCGGAGAGCGTGCGATCGACTTGCGACGCCTCCACCGTCAGCAGCTTGGCTTCCTTGACCTCCGTGTCGATGGCGGCGCGCCCGCTGGTCAGGGCGCGGCGCGTGGCCGCGGTCTCCGGGTCTTCCGGCGGCTGGCCGGCCGCGGGCGCCGGCCCGAGCTGGGCCAGACGAAGATCGGCGTCCTGCAGATGCGGGGTCAGGGTCGCCAACGCCGCGGCCAGCTTGGCGCGGATCGGCGGCAGGGTCGCGATCTCGGCCCTCAGGTCGCGGTCGCTCAGCTGATGGGCGCGGAGACGGACTATCGTCCCCTGAAGCCCGAGGTTCGCGCCGTCGATGTCGGTGGCCGCGGCGTAGTCGGGCGGCGCCAGGATGGCCGGCGGCGGCAGGGGCGCGAGGGCTTGCGACGACGCCGTCGCCGACGCGAAAAGCGCCGCAGCCATCACGAGCGCGCGGATCAGGTTGGAAGATTTTTGCAAAACCACGGCCTCGACGCCCCGCCGATGCGTTCACGCTCTAGCGAATGCCGCGCTAAACGGCCAGCCCGGGCGGGCGCCGCCCCGTCACGGTGAGGGCGCTCACATCGTCTCTCCCTCGAGCCCCGAGAAATCGAAGCGCGCCGGGTTGAAGGCCTGGGGAATCGCCGCCCCGTCACCCATCGCGGCCAGAGCGAGGCGTTCGCCCAGCGCCGCGGAGTGCTTGAATCCGTGACCGGAACAGGCGGACGCGATCAGGGTGCGGGGCCGTCCAGGCCATGCGCCGACGAGGAAATCGTGGTCCGGCGTTGTGGTGTAGACGCAAACCGCCGAGCGGATGACGCGTGATGTCAAACCGGCAAGCCGTCCTGCCACGCGGTCTTCGTGGACGCGGGCGGCGTCGACTATACAGGCCCCCCGTTCTTCAGGCTTGGCGATGGTCTCCCATGTCTCCGCCCCGAGTTTAACCGCCTTCGTCGCGGCGCCGGGGGGAATGGGAAAACCATAGACGTTGTCGTCGGCGCCCGGGCCCTGCGACCAGATGAAGGTCGGGAAGCGATCGGGCGCATAGGCCGCCGGATCCTCCGGCGCGAACCAGTGCAGGGCCTGCGGCTGCAAGCGGAGCAGGCCGGGTGGCATGGCCAGCAGGGCCGGAAGCCAAGCTCCGGCCGCGACGACCGCCGTATCCCCGTGGTGGACGCCGCTGGCGGTGACGACACGCACGCCATCTCTCTCCTCATCCAGCGACACGACGATTTCATCGCGGACCACCCGCGCGCCCAGCTTTTCGGCTTCGGCGAGCTGGACCCCGATGCAGCGCTCGGGATAGGCCAGTCCCGCGCCAGGCTCGAAATAGGCCTTGACCTCGTGCTCGAGAATGAACTGCGGCCACCTGCGGCGAATGTTGTCGGCCCCCAGACGTTCATGCGCCACGCCGCAGCGCCTCGCGGCTGCGGCGCTGGTCTCCACGAAATCGTCGCGCCCGTGAAAGACCGCGTCGCCCTCCGCGGGCGCCATCGCCAGCATGCCGCAGCTCAAAAGCAGGTCCGCGCCGGTGGCCGCTTCGAGCGCGCGCCAGATTTCATGGGAACGGATGGCGAGGGGGCTATAGACCTCGCCCTCGCCGACGCCCTCTCGGGTGATCCGAGTCTCGCCGTGGCTGGAGCCGTGATCGTGCGGCGGCGAGAACCTGTCGATCCCCACCGCGCTGACCCCGCGGAGGGCCAACTGGTGCAGCGTCGCCGAGCCCACGGCGCCCAGACCCACGACGATGACCTCTGCTTTCAGGACGGCCTCCGCTGCCGAAGTTTCAGGGGTTGCGCCCACGCCGGGGGTTGGCCACGCTCCCGGGCGAGGAATAGACTGCGGCCGTTGGAAAATCTTCGAGGTTGACCCCAGAATGAAACGCCTTTCCGCCGCGATCATGGCAAGTCTCGCCCTCGCCTCCGCCGCCGTCGCGCAGATCGGCCCTCAGCCGGCGCCCGCCGCGGCCGTCGCCTTCCACATCGGCGCCTTTTCCGCCTGGTCGCTGCACGACGCTCAGTTCGCCGCCCCGAACGACAGCACCACCTTCGGCGTCGGCCAGACCAAGAGCGATGTCGACGCGGTGCTGCAAGCCGCCGACGCGCCGACCGACCGCATTCTGCTTTCGGTGAACGTCCTGCTGGTGAAGACGCCCGGGCACGTCATGCTGTTCGACACCGGCCTGGGCGCGGGTCTCCACGGCGGGCTGCTGGACAGTCTCGCGCTCACCGGCGTGAAGCCGGACGAGGTCAGCGATATCTGGATTACCCACAGCCACGCCGATCACATCGGCGGCCTCGCGGCGGGTGGGAAACTCATCTTCGCCAACGCCAAGATTCGAATGTCCTCCAAGGAATGGACCTTCATGCAGGGTCAGAACCCGTCGCTCTCCGCCATCGTCGCGCCAAAGGTCGCGACCTTCGAGCCGGGCGCGGCGGTGATCCCGGGGGTGACGCCGATCTCGCTGCCCGGCCACACACCCGGCCACGTCGGCTATCAGATCGGCTTGGGCGGAGCGCGGCTGCTCGACATCGGGGACATGGCCCACAGTTCGATCATCTCCCTGGCCAAGCCGGAGTGGACGGTGCAGTTCGACGTGGACAAGGCGGCCGGCAAGACGACCCGCCGCAACGAACTGACCCGCTTGGCGGCGACCCATGGGCGCGTGTACGCCCCGCACTTCCCCTACCCCGGCGTCGGTGAGGTGGTCACGAACGGCGCGGGCTTCGCCTGGAAGCCCGCCACCCTCAAATAGGCGCGGGCGATGGTGACCGCCTCCTGCCACTGCGGCGCGGTTCGGCTCGAGGCGGCCACCCCGCCGGTCGAGGTTACCGACTGCAACTGCTCGATCTGCCGGCGCTACGGCGTGCTCTGGGCATACTATTCCCCGCGGGACGTCCGGATCGAGAGGCCGGCTGGCGCGACCGACAGCTACATGTGGGGCGACCGCTCGATCGCCTTCCATCGCTGCAAGACCTGCGGCTGCGTCACTTACTGGTCCGCCGTCGACGCGGCGCGCGACCGCATGGGTGTCAACGCGCGGCTGATGGACCCGGCCGTCCTCGCCGCGGCCCAGGTTCGGCTTCTCGACGGCGCGAACGGCTGAGACGTCCTGCGGGAAAACGCGCGGCGACCGGGCTGCGCGGTGTCACTCGCCGCCGGTCAGGCCACGGTGCTCCAGCATCGGTCCGATATCGGGATCCTGGCCGTAGAAGGCCTTGAACATCGGGCCGTAGTCCAAGGTATGGCCGCGCGACAGGATCATGTCGCGGAAGCGCTGACCATTCTCCCGGGTCAGGCCGCCATGACGGGTGAACCAGGCGAAGGCGTCGTCGTCCAGCATCTCCGTCCACATGTAGGCGTAGTAGCCGGCGGCGTAGCCGCTGCCCCAGATATGGGAGAAGTAGCTGGAACGGTAGCGCGGCGGCACGTCCGGGAAATCCGCGCCCGCGCGCTTCAGCGCCTCGGTCTCAAAGGTGTCGACGTCGGCGACGGGCGGTCCGGCCTTCACGGCGTGCCACTGCATGTCCAGAAGGGCGGCGGCGAGCAGTTCGCCTTCCTCGTACCCCTGATCGAAGGTCGAGGCTTTCTTGATCTTGGCGACCAGCTCGGTGGGGATCGGCGCGCCGGTCTTGTAGTTTACCGCATAGTGGGCGAGCACCTTGGGATCGAGCGCCCAGTGTTCGTTGAACTGGGACGGAAACTCGACGAAGTCCCGGGCGACATTGGTCCCCGAAAGCGTGGGATAGGTCTCGTCGGCGAAAAGGCCGTGTAGCGCGTGACCGAATTCGTGGAACATCGTCGTCACGTCGTCGAACGAGATCAGGGCGGGCTGTCCGGGCGCGGGCTTGGGCAGGTTGGCGATGTTATAGATCACCGGCTTGGTCCCGAGCAGCTTTGACTGGCCGACGAGATTGCTCATCCAGGCGCCGCCGGATTTGTTGTCGCGCTTGAAATAGTCGAAATACATCAGGCCCAGTTGCGAGCCGTCCTTGTCGAAGACGTCGAAGACCATGACGTCGGGTTGCCAGACGGGAAGATCCGTGCGGCGCTTGAAGGTGACGCCATAGAGCTGGTTGGCGGCGTAGAAGACACCGTCGTTGAGCACCTTGTTCAGCTCGAAATAGGGTTTCAGCTGGTCCTGATCGAGGTCGTAGCGCGCCTTGCGCACCTTGTCGGAATAGAGTTCCCAATCCCAGGGCTTGAGCTTGAAGTCCTTGCCGTCGGCGACGATCGCGGCCTGGTTGTCGGCCGCCTCCTTCGCCGCCTTCTCGCGGGTCGGCCCGGCCAGACGCCCGAGGAAGGCGAGAACGGCTTCCGGCGTCTTGGCCATCTGATCTTCGAGGACATAGGCCGCGTAGTTTGGATAGCCGAACAGCGCCGCCTTCTCGGCGCGCAGGCTGGCGATCTCGGTGATCAAAGCGCGGGTGTCGTTCGCGTCGCCCTTCTCGGTGCGGGTGATGGACTGGTTGAAGAGCGTCTCGCGCGTCGCCCGGTCGGTCAAAGAGGCGAGCGCCGGCTGCTGGGTGGTGTTCTGCAGCGGCACAACATAGCCGGCAACACCCCGACCTTTTGCGTCCTGAGCCGCCGCTTCGAGGGCGCCCTGGCCGACGCCGGATAGCTTCGCCGGGTCGGTGACCACCAGCGCCCCGGCCTTGTCCGCCGCCAGAAGCTTTTGCTCGAACGCCGTGGATAGCGAAGAGAGCTTTTCGTTGATGGCGCGCAGCCGCGTCTGGTTGGCCGCCGAGAGCTTGGCGCCCGAATGGACGAAGTCCTCGTAGGTCACGATCACGAGCTGTTTCTGCTCGGCGTTCAGTCCGGACCTGTCCCTCGCATCGTAAACCGCCTGGACCCGCGCGAAGAGTTTGGGATCGAGCACGATGGCGTCGTGGTGGGCGGCCAGCTTGGGCGCCTCCTCCTCGTCGATCCTTTGCAGGGTGGGATTGGTGTTCGCCCCCGTCAGGGTGGCGAGGGTCAGGCTGACGCGGTCCAGCATCTGACCGGAGCGCTCCAACGGCGCCAGGGTATTGGCGAATGTCGGTTTCGCCGGGTCGTTGGCGATTTTGTCGATCTCCACCCGCTGCTGGGCCATCGCCGCTTCCATGGCGGGCTGAAAGTCGGCGTCCTTGATCTTGTCGAACTGCGGCGCGTGCAGCGGCAGGGGGCTGGGCGCGTCGAAGGGTCCGGCCAAGGCGCCGGATCCCAGAAGGGCCGCGGCCGCGGAGGTCACGGCCAAGATAGCGCGATTCATGATGAGGCTCTCCAACGTGAAAGTTTACATGCCGCTATCCGCCCGGGGATCGCGCGACAAGCGATCATCCGTATTCGGCGTTACGCTCGCGGTGACGACCGCGGAAATTTCAACTTCTAACGGCTCGCGACCTTCTGTTCGCGCTCCAGCACCCGGTCCTCGTTGGCGCGTTTCAGGATGTACTGTCGCACCCCCTCGACGTCGGCCGGGGTCAGGGCCTGGGCGAAGGAGACCATCCCCCTGCTCTTGCGCGCGCCATCGTGGACGACGGTCTGGAAGGCGTCCTTGTCATAGACCGTTATGCTGTGACGCAAATCGGGGTTCAGGCTGCCGGCGACCGCGGCGTCGCCGTGGCAGACCGCGCAGTAGCGGCCGTAATGCTGGCCGCCCGCCGCGACGAGGGCCGGCGCGGTGACAGGCGGAGGGTCCAGAAGGCGTTCCGCGACCGGGGGCGCGGGCGGTAGAATCCCTTTGGCGCCGAGCTTGAACACCAGCAGGCGGCTGATGTTTCGCGTCGGCCCGGACTTGTCGGCCAGGACGCCGGTTGCGATGTCCCACACCCCGCCAAAGCCGGCCATGACCGCGACGTACTGCTGGCCGTCGATCTCATAGGTGATCGGCGCCGCGATGATCCCGGTCTGGACCGGATAGGACCAGAGCTGTCGGCCGGTGTCCGCGGCGAAGGCGTTGAAGGTGCTTCCAGCGGTGCCCTGGAAGACGAGATTGCCCGACGTCGCCAGGACGCCGCCGTTCCAGGGCCCGAGGTATTGGTGGCGCCAGACTTCGCGCTGCGCCACCGGATCCCACGCGATCAGAGCGCCGGTGGTGGCCTTTTTCGCCGCGTCGCGGGCGACCGTGTCCGCCGGCATGGCGGCCTGGGACGGATCGAGGCCGGTGTTGAAGCCGACCTTCTCCGGCTTCCAGTCGTGGCCGGCCGCGACATAGGGATAGCCCGCCTCGTTGATCGGCAGGTAGACCAACCCCGTCTTCGGGCTGAAGGCCATCGGCTGCCAACTGTGCGCGCCGACCGCGCCGGGGAGCGAGACGAAGGGGTTGCCGGTCTTTTCATACATCGACTCCGGCGTCGGCCGGGGATGGCCCGCCGCATCCAGACCGTTGGTCCAGTTGACCGCGGTGAAGGCCTTGCCCGAGAGGAACTTCCCCGTCGCGGCGTCGAGGACATAGAAGAAACCGTTCTTCGGCGCGTGGAGCACCACCCGGCGCTCGGCGCCGCCGATCGGCAGGTCGGCGATCATGATCGGCTGGGTCGAGTCGAAGTCCCAGCGGTCCTCCGGCGTCTCCTGAAAGTGCCAGACGTATTTGCCGGTCTCGGGCCGCACCGCGACGATGGAGGAGGTGTAGAGATTGGCGCCGCCGCCCGCGCGGAATTCCGGGTTCCAGGGATCGGCGTTGCCGGTGCCGAAGATGATCAGATCGAGCTTGGGATCGTAGACGATGGAATCCCACACCGTCCCGCCGCCGCCGCGTTTCCACCACTGGCCCTTCCAGGTCGCCGCCGCCTTTGCCATAGCCGGTTGTTCGAAGCCCTTCGCGGGGTTGCCGGGCACCGTGTAGAAGCGCCAGATCCGCTTTCCGGTCTCCGCGTCATAGGCGGAGATGAAGCCCCGCACATTGTACTCCGCGCCGCCGGCGCCGATCAGCACCATGCCTTTGGCGATACGAGGCGCCCCGGTGTTGGTGTGGGCCAGCGCGGCGTCGAAGATGCGCGTGGTCCAGACGGGCTTGCCGGTGGCGGCGTTGAGCGCGACCAGGCGGCCATCCAGAGTGGCGACGATCACCTTGCCTTTGTACACCGCGACGCCGCGATTGACCGCGTCGCAGCAGGTCTTGACCAGGGTCTCGCGCGGGACCTCCGGATCGTAGGCCCAGAGCGCCTTGCCGGTCTTGGCGTCGAAGGCCTTGACCATGCTCCAGGCGGTGGAGACGTACATCTTGCCGTCGACCACGATGGGCGTCGCTTCCTGACCCCGAGCGCTGTCCATCTCGGCGGACCAGGCGAGTCCGAGCTTGCCGGCGTTGTCGGCGTTGACCTGCGTCAAGGGGCTGAAACGCTGCTCGTCATAGGTTCGGCCGTAGGTCAGCCAGTCGCCGCGATCGGAGTCGGCGGCCAGCAGCCTCGCGTCATCCACCCGGGCGACCCCGAGGTTTCCGAAACTGGACGCCCCCGTCGCCCCGGCAAGCCACGCCGCCGCGCCGAGCGCGACGGCGGCACACGCGACCCCGGCCGCGATCCGGTTCCGTCCGCTTAGCCTGGCCATTTCGACCCTCCCTTTATTATCCCGCTACCGAACACAGATTCGCGAGCATTTCCAGCACCGTGGAAAAGCTGGCGCTTCCGGCGGCCAATCTCGGGCGAGAGGTTTGGGCTCCAGGCGGAAACGGAGCCTGGTAAGCGCCGCCCTACCGCGCGAACTTCTGGAACTTGATCGGTTTCGGGATCAGCGAGTCCGCGCCCGTCTTGGATATCGCAATTCCGCGGTTAGAGGGACGCGAACCTTCTCATAGGCGGTCGTTGCGAACTTCCGAGATGGGTGGCTAGTGGACATTGCCGCTGTGGGGAGTTGCAATTAGAATCAGTAAATAGCGGGGGTTGAGAGTAGTCATGAAATGGTTCTTGATCGCCGTTTCTCTGACGGGCCCAATTTCAGTCTGCTACTGTATCTATCATTTTATTGGGGATCTACGTCGAAAAAAGTTCTTTGCTTTCTTCTTGGGGCTTATAGCATTAATCCCCGCCCTCGTCTTTTGTTTATTCTTCGGCGAGACTTACTATCAAGACGCCGTTGGAACCGCTCATGGTTATGGCGTTGTCGGGATTCGCCATCAGCCGTGAGAACGGAGAACTAAGTCCGCTTAGGGTCGATTGGCCCCGTTGACGCCTATCCCGTAAGCGGACCTTCAGCAGCTCGAACCGGCATTTTCCGGCCAGCAGACTTTCTGAGGGACGGGAATGGGTGGGAACTACGGCGTTCTACTCCTGTTGCCGCGTCAACCTGTACTCGGCTTGTGGACCTAAAATGTCGATCCACTGCGGCGGCGTCGATGTGTCTGTGCGAATGAAGAGGTCTGGCTTTCGCGGGAGTACGACGATGCCTTGAGGAGCAGCGATCACGGCATGGTCGGTCGGGAGAACGTAGGGACCAACCTTGTCTTTCTCAATTACATATTCAAACGATCCGAATTTAGATGTGCCCGTCCCGTTTGACAGCGTAACCGAGCCGCAACACGTATTGTAGTAGACCCCGTTTGCAAACGAGGTGGGAAGTCGGGGAGGAGGAACAAAGAGCACGTAGGCCCACCCGACCGTAATAACGCAGAGAAGCAAGCGCTTGCCGAAGCGCGCAGCAATTCCGTCGCGATCCATGATTTGATGGTTCCGGGTAGGCCGGCAGTTGTCAATGTCCCACTAGGGTCGATTTTCGCCGTCTCACTTCCTCCCGGGACACGACATTCGATGTCTCCCGTTGAACCGTCCTGGCGTTCTGAAATGCTCAGCGGGATAGAGCCGAGAGTGGAAGTTTATCGAACAACTCAGTCATTCGCGGCGGACGGGCACCCTCCCGGATCGCTTAGCGGGGCAGTTAGAAATCCGTCAGGTTGTGGAGTCCAAAGATAGGCCGCCTTCGACGCGCGCTCCAGCGATTCGATCTCGTCCGCGTTGGGCGGAAGCGGAGTTCCACACCAAGGGCAATGATAGATGGCGAAGGTGAAGTTACCGTTGGAGTTTGCAATAATGTAGTACCCGCCGTCGGGGTCATATTCGATGGACGCGTCTGATTTCTCCTCCTCGGGTTGATCACGCCACCGGGTTCGGCATTGCGACTGCATGGTGAGGCAGCAGTGGTCCGGCACGGCGTCCTTCCTGACAGGAGCGGTAGTCTACTGGTTCCAAAATGGCTCGCAAAGGTTCGAGAGTTGTCACCGTCCCTGATCCGACAGGCGGGCGTCCAACCTACAGCCATTAATCGGAGCGTCTGAACGTCGCCACGGGGTCGAGAAAGGAAGTGCGCCTATCGCCCGTCTCCGGATGTTCGGGCTGACCACCACCTAGCGGACATCCTCAACCGACGGTGAGGGTGGAACGCGGTCGCACGATGACCGGAAGATCAGTGCCTCTGGAAGAAGACTGGAACCCGCACCTCGGTCCCTTGGACGGAGCAACCGAACTCGGTCGTGGACTTCATTCGGAATCGACCCGTCAAGGACAGAGCCGCCGCGCCAACACCCGCATCAGTGGGGTTTTCGGACTCTACACTGCAGGTTTCTAAGCGGCCGTCTTTTGCGAGCTTGCAAAAAAGAACGGCGGTGCCGTCTACGCCGAGGCGGGCGAGCTTTGTGGTTCGGTAGGCGAGTTCCGTTTCAGGCACCGTGGGAAAAGCGGCCCAATCTGTCGTTCCCGTAATTGACCACCTGAATGGATTTGGTCTTACCGATAGAGGTTCAGGTATGAAACGCAACGAAATGGATTGTGCGCTAGCAGATCGCTTGTGACTGGAATTAAGATCAACGTCTTTATTGGCAGCATCCATAATGTCCAAAGCTGCCTTTCCGAAACCCTGTCCTGACGGCGTTTCCGAGACTATAGTACAATTTTCATACCTTGCTCTCACAGACTGTCTGCACGCAATCGTCGCCGTCCCTTCAAGCCCCAGTGTCTTTGCGTTGGCGGGATAGAATGCAAGAACGTCCTCGTCAGCGGTCGCCAACACAGCCCTACAATCCTTCAGTGGAGACTCTCCAGCTTCTGAACAGGGTGGGGCTGACAGTGCGAGGAAGAGCGCTAAAAAGCTGGTCGTAGACGTTCTCATCGAGCCCTCCCATGTCGTCCCACAGACTTCTTGCATAGGACAGCCTCTAGCCAAAACCACTCGACTAAGGTCCGCTTTGGGTCGATTGTCCCAGTCGCCAACTATCCAGGAAGCGGACCCTCGGTGGTTCGAATCGATTCCCTCCTGGCAGCGGAAGTTCCGAAGCGCGGGAGTGGGTGGAGAGCGGTCTCGTCGTCTCAGGGCGCCAAGAAGGGGGCTGACCTTTTCAAACGCCACGCCGTCCCAGCACCGCACAACAAAACGACAAGTATAAAAGCGAGAAGCGAGCCATCGTATGTCATCATCATCAACGCATAAGGTGGCAAAAGACCCATCAATAGGACCAAAGGTAAGCCCTCAGGCAATTTGGCTCCTGAACTCCAACATGAAAGCAATGTAGCAGCGACAATCATTGGAGAAGTCAAAAACCACACGCCCAATAGAAAGGTCACTGGCAGCCATCGCTTCCGATTATCGATAGATTTCGCTCTCAAAATCCCGTAGAATATCAGTGACACCAATGGACAGACTACGGTTAAGATAACGACCGGTGATGTCTGTGGGAAGAACGCTTTGAGAAGCAAGTCAGGCGTCCAGAAGACGAGACCTGCTAAGACCGCTATGCTGGCGTAAGGCAGCCGGGCAAATCCCGTCTTGGTTTGATGCGACATCACCATGGATGGTGTTTATCAGCGTTGGTATTGCTCAGGAAGGTCCGCTAGGGGCCGATCCTTACCACCGATGTCCGGTCCGGAAGCAGACCTCCGGACAAGCCCGCCAACCGCCCAAACAAGCCTGAACCCGCCCGAAAAGCCTACCGCGCGAACTTCTGGAATTTGATCCGTTTCGGGATCAGAGAGTCCGCGCCCAGCCGGCGCTTCTTGTCTTCCTCATAGGCCTCGAAGTTGCCCTCGAACCACTCGACGTGGCTGTCGCCCTCGAAGGCGAGGATGTGCGTGCAGAGCCGATCGAGGAACCAGCGGTCGTGGCTGATGACCACGGCGCAGCCGGCGAACTGTTCCAGCGCGTCTTCGAGGTTCTGCAAGGTCTCGATATCGAGGTCGTTGGTCGGTTCGTCGAGGAGGATGACGTTGCCGCCCTCGGTCAGGGTCTTGGCGAGGTGGACGCGGTTGCGCTCTCCGCCTGAGAGCAGCCCGACCTTCTTCTGCTGGTCGCCGCCCTTGAAGTTGAACGAGCCGACGTAAGCCCGGCTGATCAGTTCGCGATTGCCGATCTTCATCACGTCGAGGCCGCCGCTGATCGCCTGCCACACGGTGTCGGTGGGCTTCAGATCGTCCCGGCTCTGGTCGACATAGGCCAGCTTCACTGTCTCGCCGAGGCGGATCGCACCCTGGTCCGGCTTTTCCTGGCCGGTGATCAGCTTGAACAGGGTCGACTTGCCGGCGCCGTTGGGGCCGATCACCCCGACGATGCCGTTGGGCGGCAGTTTGAAGGAAAGACCCTTGAAGAGAACCTTGTCGCCGTATTCCTTCTCCAGCTTGTCGACCTCGATGACGACGTTGCCGAGACGCGGGCCGGGCGGGATCTGGATAGTGGCGAAGCTCTGCTTCTCGCGCTCCTGCTGGTTGACCATCTCGTCGTAGGCCGCGAGGCGGGCCTTTGACTTGGCCTGGCGCGCCTTGGCGGAGGAGCGCACCCATTCCAGCTCGCGGGCCATGGCGCGCTGGCGGGCCTCGCTCTCGGACTGCTCTTGGCGGACGCGTTTTTCCTTCTGCTCCAGCCAGCCGGAATAGTTGCCCTCATAGGGCACGCCCTTGCCGCGATCGAGTTCGAGCGTCCACTTGGTGACCTGGTCGAGGAAGTAGCGATCGTGGGTGACCAGGATCACGCAGCCGGGGAAGTTCTCCAGGTGGTGCTGCAGCCAGGCCACCGACTCGGCGTCGAGGTGGTTGGTCGGCTCGTCCAGCAGCAGCATGTCCGGCTTCGACAGCAGCAGGCGCGCCAGCGCCACGCGGCGGCGCTCTCCGCCGGAGAGCTTGTCGACCGGTGAGTCGTCCGGCGGGCAGCGCAGGGCGTCCATCGCCATCTCGATCTTGGAATCGATGTCCCACAGATCGCCGGCGTCGATCTTCTCCTGGAGGGCGGTCATCTCCTCCATCAGTTCGTCGGTGTAGTTTTCGCCCAGCTCGGCGGCGACGGCGTTGAACTTGTCGAAGGTCTTCTTTTCCTCGCACCAGGCGACGACATTGTCCCAGACGTTGAGGGCCGGATCGAGGTGCGGCTCCTGCTCCAGATAGCCCATCCGCGTGCCGGCGAGGGCCTTCGCCTCGCCGGTGAACTCCTTGTCGATCCCCGCCATGATCTTGAGCAGGGTCGATTTGCCCGAGCCGTTGACGCCGACGACGCCGATCTTGGCGTCCGGATAGAACGACAGCCAGATGTTTTCGAACACCTTCTTGCCGCCGGGAAAGGCCTTGGTCAGGCCTTGCATCTGAAAAATATATTGAGCGGCCATGCGGAGTGCGCCGGTCCTTTGTGTCTCGAGGTTGTGAGAGAAGGCGTGAGATAGCGACTGGGCGCGCGCTGCGCAACGCGACGGAACTCAGCCCGCGGATAGGATCGCCACGCCCGCATATGACCGCATGATCCGATCGGAGGTGACGACCGTCATTCCCCGTCGTTGCGCCTGAGCCAAGATCATCCGGTCGAAAGGATCGGCGTGGTCCAAGTCCAGGTCGCCGGCGAGTTCACCGTCATCGATCGTGACCGGAAGTTCGTTCACCTGGTAGCTCGCCAAGAACGACGCTGCGGAAAGGTGCGCCGGAAGGGCCCCCTTCCGTCTTTTCGCGGAGATTTCCCAAGCGGACGCCGCGCTAACGTACACCTTGTGGGTCGGATCATCGATCAACGTCCGGACCCGCCTATCGACGCGGTCGGGTTCGGCATCGAGCCAAATCAGAACGTGGGTGTCGAGAATATAATTCAAATGGACGATCCGAAGAGTTCGTCATCGTCGTCCGACGCCTCGAACAGAGCGGTTATTTCAGGATCTGGGTCGAGGAAACCAAGATCGACCCCCGCCATCCCCATGACGTTCTTTCCCCATTCCCGTTTGGACGGCGCCGCGGGAACCGGAACGAGTTTGGCCCGAACCGCGCCTCTCTTGGTGATGACGATCTCCTCACCGCCCGCGGCGCGTTCGATCAGCGCCGACAGGTGGGTCTTGGCTTCGTAAAGGCTGACTTCGCTAGTCATCGGCGTCTCCAAGACGGTAACATCCTACGATCAGACCAACTGGTCAACAATAAGCGTGCTTTGCTCCTCGACCCGACGCTCGGGTAAAGGAGCCCCATGCCCCCTCCCCTCGGCAACGCGCTCGTTCTGTTTTCCGGCGGTCAAGATTCCACCGTCTGCCTCGCCTGGGCGCTCTCGCGCTTCGGGACCGTGGAGACCGTCGGCTTCGACTACGGCCAGCGCCATGCGGTGGAGCTGGAGGCGCGTGTCGCGGTGCGCGAGGCGATGGCCGAGCGTTTTCCGCTGTGGGCGCCGCGTCTGGGCGACGACTGGATGCTCAACATCCGTGCCTTCGGCGCCATCGGCGACAGCGCCCTTACCAAGCGACGGGCGATCGAGATGACCGCCAAGGGTCTGCCGTCGACCTACGTGCCGGGCCGCAACCTCGTCTTCTTCACCTACGCCGCGGCCATCGCCGACCGGCGCGGATCGGCGGCCCTGGTCGGGGGCATGTGCGAGACCGACTATTCCGGCTATCCCGACTGCCGCCGCGAGACGATCGACGCCATGGAGCGGGCGCTGAACCTCGGCATGGAACAGACCTTCGTCATCCACACGCCGCTGATGAAACTGACCAAGGCCCAGACCTGGGCGCTGGCTCAAGGGCTGGGCGGCGACGACCTCGTCGATATCGTCGTGGAGCACAGCCACACCTGCTACCTCGGCGACCGCGACCATCGCCACGACTGGGGCTTCGGCTGCGGCGAATGCCCGGCTTGCGAGCTCCGGGCCAGGGGATTCGACCAGTGGGTGGCCGAGGGGCGTCCGGCGCTTCCCGCATGACCTACGCCGTCAAGGAAATCTTTCTGACCCTCCAAGGCGAGGGCGGTCAGGCCGGCCGCGCGGCGGTGTTCTGCCGCTTCGCGGGCTGCAACCTGTGGTCCGGCCTGGAGCGCGACCGGGCCGAGGCCATCTGCACCTTCTGCGACACCGATTTCGTCGGTATGGACGGGGTCAACGGCGGCAAGTTCCCCACTGCGGCCGCGCTTGCCATGGCGGTCGCCGCGCGGTGGAGCGGACCCCCCGAGGGGCGCCTCGTGGTCTGCACCGGTGGCGAGCCCCTGCTCCAACTCGATCCGCCCCTTGTCGCCGCCTTGCACGCCGCCGGATTCGAGATCGCGGTGGAGACCAATGGCACGCTCGCGGCGCCCGCCGGAATCGACTGGATCTGCGTCAGTCCCAAGGCCGGCGCGACTGTCGTGCAGACAAGCGGCCAGGAATTGAAGCTGGTCTATCCTCAGGCCGGCGTCGATCCGGCTCGATTCACGGCGCTCGACTTCGAGCGCTTCTTTCTCCAGCCCATGGACGGTCCGAACCGCGGGACGGCGACCTCGGAGGCCGTGGCCTATTGCCTGGCCCATCCCAAGTGGCGCCTGAGCGTGCAGACGCATAAGTACCTCGGCCTGCCATGACTGACGCCATTTTCGAGATCAGCAAGACCGCGACCTTCGACGCCGCCCACCGCCTGCAAGGCGGCCCGGCCGAGGGCCCTTACACGCGCTTGCACGGACACTCGTTTCAGGTGGAGGCGACCCTGAGAGGCGAGGCGACGGCGCCGGTGGGTTGGGTGAAGGACCTTGGCGCGCTGGACCGCGCGCTCAAGACCGCCGCGGCTGAACTGGATCACTCCCTGCTCAACGACCACGTCGGCCTGGAAAGTCCGACGCTCGAGGCGCTGTGCCTGTGGTTCGCCGGACAGCTTGGTCCGGCGTTCCCGCTGCTCCGACGGGTCGCGGTGAGCCGACCGACGGTCGGGGAGCGTTGCGCTGTCGAACTTCCAGACGGTCAATCCGGGTAGAAGGACCACTCCAGTATCTGATCGAGACGCCAGATCGGCTCCTCGGGGAATTTCGCCAGCTCGAGGTCCGTTTCATCCGCTGCCTTCACCACCGCCATAGTCCAAACCGAACGCGTCCAGTCTGGATCGCGCAGCCACCGGTGCAAACTAGGCGAGTCCTCGAGAACAAGTCGGATCTGGGATCGTTGTTCCGCGATCGTCTGGCGCCAACTTTTGCGACTTAGCGCCAACTGCTCCGGCTGAAACTTCCACTTTAAAAGGTGCATCAAAAGCACCTCCAAGCGGCTCTTCAGCTCCCGCCGATCGTTCCTCCCCAGCGACGCGACCTCCTCCACCAGATTTTCCCAGTCCAAGGTGTCATAACGACGCTCTTCAAGCAGCCGCGCCTGGTCTTGAGCCCACAACGAGAAATCCTCGTCGTAACCCGTGCGTCTCGAATTCGGAGCGAGACCAGCGTCGTCCATTTTCTAGCTATACACCACGCTGATCGTCTCGGCGACACAGGCCGGGCGCTCCTCGCCCTCGATCTCGATGGTGCACTGGCTCTTGAGCTGCGTGCCGCCCGATTTCGGCTCGGCGGACAAGAGCTTCTGCCGCAGCCGCACCTTCTTGCCGATGCGGACCATGTTGGTGAAGCGGACCTTGTCGGAACCGTAGTTTATCCCCCGCGTCACGCCGCTGACCGGCATCAGGCCTTCGGACAGGAACGGGATCAGGGAAAGCGTCAGATAGCCGTGGGCGATCGGGCCGCCCATCTCACGTGTCGCGCGCTCCACATCGACGTGGATCCATTGGTGATCGCCTGTGGCCTCGGCGAACTGATTGACCCGCTCCTGGGTGATCTCCAGCCAGTCGGAAACCCCGACCTCCGTACCGACCAGGGTGTGCAGGTCTTCGATCTTCGTCGCCATTCGGTCGGGTCCTTTTAAACGATGGTGGTGTCGGCGCGGCCCCAATAGGCGTCGCGGATGAGGCGTTTGTAGAGCTTTCCCGTCGCGTGGCGGGGCAGTTCCTTCATGAAGTCGATGCGTCGCGGCGTCTTCACGTGACTGAGGTTGGCGCGGGCATAGGCCGAGATCTCGGCAGCGAGTTCGTCGCCCGCCATCGACCAGTCCGCCGGCTGGATCACCGCGACGACCTCCTCGCCCATCTCCTCGTGCGGCGCGCCGACCACGGCGACGTCGGCGACCTTGGGGTGGCCGATCAGCAGGTTCTCGATCTCCTGCGGATAGATGTTCACCCCTCCCGAGATGATCATGAAACTCTTGCGATCGGTAAGGAAGAGAAAGCCCTCCTCGTCCACCCAGCCCACGTCGCCCAGCGTCGTCCAGCCATGCTTGTTCTGGCTCTCGGCGGTCTTCTCCGGGGCGTTGTGATATTCGAACTCGCCGCCGCCGGCGAAATAGACGCCGCCCTCGGCGCGCGCCGGGAGCTCATTGCCGTCCTCGTCGCAAATCTTGACCGCCGCGGTCAGGCCGCGCCCAACCGAGCCCTTCTTGCGCAGCCAGTCTTCGGGTCCGATGACGCAGAATCCGTTACCCTCGGTCCCCGCATAGTATTCGTGGATGATCGGGCCCCACCAGGCGATCATCTGCTCCTTGACGGGGATCGGACACGGCGCGGCGGCGTGGAAGGCGCAGGTCAGGGAGGAGACGTCGTATTTCGCCCGCGTCTCCGCCGGCAACTTCAGCATACGGACGAAGTGGGTCGGCACGAACTGCGCGCAGGTGACGCGGTATTTCTCGATGTAGGCGAGCGCCAGCTCCGGATCGAAGCGCTCCATCATCACCACCGTTCCGCCGAGCGACTGCACCGCCATCGACCAGCCGAGCGGCGCGGCGTGATAGAGCGGCGCGGGCGAGAGATACACCGTATCGGCGTTCATGCCGTAGAGCATGCCGCCCAGCGTCGCGAGCGGCGAGGCCTGATCGATCGCGGTCTCGACCAGCGGCCCGCTCTTGCGCTTGACGCCCTTGGGCCGGCCGGTGGTGCCGGAAGAATAGAGCATGGCCGCGCCGACGCTTTCGTCCGGGATCGGCGTGGTCGGGAACGACGCGCGGGCGTCTTCAAGGCTGGCGTAGGGCGCGACCGCGCCATCGACCATGTAGAGCCCGACCCCCTCGATGAGGGGCGCCACGGCGAGGGCCACTTCGGCGACCCCCTTCGAGGCGACCAGCACCTTCGAGTCGCTGTCGCGCACGATGTATTCCACCTCGCCCGCGGTCAGTTTCGACGAGATGCAGGTGAAGCGCACCCCGCTCCTCTGCGCCGCCCAAAGCAGTTCATAGTAACGTGGGCTGTTGTCCATGAAGAAGGCCACGCCGTCGCCGACGCCCACGCCCAGGCTCCGCAGCCAGTGCGCGCCCTGGTTCGAGCGCGCCTCCAGCTCGCCATAGGTCACCGTCTCGCCCGAGCCGGCCATGATCCAGGCGGCCTTGTTCGGATGGGTCTTCGCGTGATGGGAAGGATGGGTCATGGTCTAGGCCGCCAGCGCCGCCGCCGGGGCGCGGCCCAACACCAGGTCCGCCGCCTTTTCCGCGATCATGATCGTCGGGGCGTTGGTGTTGCCGCTGACCAGACGGGGCATGACCGAGGCGTCAACCACGCGAAGGCCCTCCACCCCGATCACCCGCAGCTGAGGGTCGACCACCGCGCCCGGACCGTGTCCCATCTGGCAGGTGCCGACCGGGTGATAGATCGTCGTTCCCGCCATTCGCGCATAGGCCAGCAGGTGTTCGTCCGTGGAAAGATCGGGGCCAGGCATCATCTCGTGGTCGATCCACGGGCTCAGCGCCGGCTGCGCGGCGATCTTTCTGCCCCATTTCAGGCTGGCCACCGCGACTTCGCGGTCGAGCGGATCGGAGAGATAGTTCGGCGCGATGCTGGGATAGACCGCCGGATCGGGCGAGACGATGCGGATCGTCCCCCGGCTTTCGGGACGCAGCTGGCACGGCGCGATGGTGAGGCCGGGTTGGCCCTCCAGGTCCATCTTGCCCTGGTTGACGAATTTGTCGGTGTCCATCGTCGCCGGGAGGATGTGATACTGGATGTCCGGCCCCGCGAGGTCGGGCCGCGACTTCACGAAGGCGGCGATGTGGGCGGCGGAGAGCGTCAGCAGGCCCTTGCGCTGGGTGACGTATTTGAACGTTTCGCCAAGGAATCTGGCGCCCTTGGTCAGTTCGTTGACCGAGACCGTGCCGGCTTTCAGCCGCCAGCTCATGGTCATCACATAGTGGTCCTGCAGGTTCTCGCCGACGCCCGGCAGATCCTGGATGACCGCGACGCCCTTGTCGCGCAGCAGCGCGCCGGGTCCGACGCCCGATAGCTGCAGCAGCTGGGGCGAATTGACCGCGCCGCCGCACAGGATCACCTCGCGGCGGGCCTTGGCCTTCTTCAACACGCCGTCCTGGCGATACTCGACGCCCACCGCGCGCTTGCCCTCGAAGAGCACCCGCGTCGCCAGAGCCCGCGTCTCGACGCCGAGGTTCGCCCGCTTCATCGCCGGGTGCAGATAGGCCACGGCCGCCGAGCAACGCTGTCCGTTCTTCACCGTCAGCTGATAGTAGCCGACGCCCTCCTGATCCCCGCCGTTGATATCGCCATTGCGCGGGATGCCCGCCTCGACGCAGGCCTCGACCACCGCGTCGGAAACCTCGTGGCTTGTCGTCACGTCCGAGACGTTGAGCGGGCCGCCCACCGCGTGATGATCGCCCGAGCCGCGCTCCTGATGCTCGGCCTTCAGGAAATAGGGCCGCACGTCGTCCCAGCCCCAGCCTTCGCAACCCAGCTGGCGCCAGCCGTCATAGTCGGCGTGCTGACCGCGCACATAGAGCAGGCCGTTGATCGACGACGACCCCCCCAGCACCTTGCCGCGCGGCCAGATATGCACCCGGTCCCCCGTCCCCGGATCGGGCTCGGTGGGATAGAGCCAATTGACCTTCGGGTCCTTCAGCGTCCGCGAATAGCCCACCGGAACATGGATCATCAGGTTCGACATGAACTGCGAGATGTTCTTCGTCGGACGGTCGTCGCCGCCCGCTTCGAGCAGGAGCACCTTGATACTCGGATCCGCCGACAGCCGGTTGGCCATCACGCACCCCGCCGAACCCGCGCCGACGACGATGTAGTCGACCATCAGGGCCTCGGGCATGGGTGGATTCCTCCGCGAGGGCGTCTACTGTCCCTCCGGAACTTATGACCCCGCCGAACCCGCGCCGTAAAGAGCGTGGCGGAGCGAACGATCAACCCTGAGGAGGAAGCCCGCGTGGCGACATCGGATTTCGAGACCATTCTCTATGACGTGCAGGATGGGATCGCGACCATCACCCTTAACCGGCCCGAAAAGCTCAACGCCTTCACCACCCGGATGATGTTGGACATGATCGCCGCCTTCGACCGCACCGACGCGGATGACGCGGTCAAGGCGGTGATCGTCACCGGCGCGGGCCGGGCGTTCTGCGCCGGCGCGGATCTCTCCGGCGGCGGCTCCACCTTCGATCGCGACGCCAATCCCCGCTCGGCGGATCTGGCCGTCCGCGTGAACGGCGTCGACCGCGACGGCGGCGGGCGGGTCACCCTGCGAATCTTCGATAGCTTGAAACCTGTCATCGCCGCGGTGAACGGTCCCGCCGTCGGCATCGGCGTCACCATGCAGTTGGCGATGGATATCCGCATGGCCTCCACCACCGCGCGTTTCGGTTTCGTCTTCGCCAAGCGCGGCATCACGCCGGAAGCCGGCTCATCATGGTTTCTGCCCAGACTTGTCGGCATCCAGACGGCGCTGGAGTGGTGCTACACCGGCCGCGTCTTCCCCGCCCAGGAAGCCCTGGACAAGGGTCTGGTCCGCTCACTGCATGAACCCGACGATCTTCTTCCGGCCGCCCGGGCCCTGGCTCGCGAGATCATCGACAACACCGCGCCGGTCTCCATCGCCCTGACCCGTCAACTGATCTGGCGAATGGCCGGATCAGAGCATCCGATGCGCGCCCATCAGGCTGACAGCCGCGCCATACAGTCGCGCGGCGCATCGGCGGACGCCCGCGAAGGCGTCTCGTCATTTCTGGAGAAACGCCCGGCGAGCTACCCTGATAAGGTCTCCAAAGATGTTCCGGACATTTGGCCGCACTGGACCGCGCCTGACTTTGATTGACGATTTCATGCGCTGCGGCGCGGCTTGATCCTATCAAGGCAAATTATTGTCCAACTCAATCTTCGCCAATCAGTAATTAAAATCTTGTCTTCGGTCCCGATTCTCCATAAGAGCGGGCGAATTGGAAACACGGGCGCTCAAGAGAGTAGTCGCGCGCCCATTTTAGCGAAAGAAAATAAACATGGACGACAAGGCCGACGTTATCGAGATGACGGCGGAAATCGTGGCCGCCTACGTGGAAAACAATACCATTTCCACCACGGACTTGCCCGGTCTCATTCAAAGCGTACACCGCGCGCTCTCGGGAATTTCCACCGGCGCCGAAACGGTCGAAGTCGCGCCCAAGGAGCCGGCGGTTCCGGTGCGTCGCTCGATCACGCCTGACCATCTGGTTTGCCTGGAAGACGGTCGGAAGTTCAAATCCCTCAAGCGTCACCTCCGCACCAAGTACAACATGAGCCCCGAGGATTACCGGGCAAAGTGGGGTCTGGCCAAGGATTACCCCATGGTCGCGCCGAACTACGCCAAGGCGCGTTCGGAACTGGCCAAGCAGATGGGCCTCGGACAAGGCGGCCGTCAGGCGGCTCGCGGCGGCGCCAAGCGCGGCGCCCGCTCCTAAGACTATCGAGCGATCAGGCGCGCGCCCCGGCGGCGTCGCGCCTGATCCGCTCAACCATGGACGCCAGGCCGTTCGACCGCTGCCGAGACAGCGCTCCGGCCAATCCGAGGCGTTTGAACGCGCTCTCGGCGTCGAAACCCGCGATCGCCTCGGGCTGGCGACCCGAATAGAGACGAAGCAGGATGGCGATCAGACCGCGCACGATATGGGCGTCGGAATCTCCCCGGAACACCAGGGCGCCGTCGGGCGCGCGCGCGCTGACCAGCCAGACCTGACTGGCGCAGCCGGTGACCTTGTTCGCTTCGGAACGCTCGGCGTCCGACAACGGCGGCAGATCCCGGCCCAGATCGATCACATAGCGATAGCGCTCTTCCCAATCGTTCGGGCCCGCCCCCAAGACCTCGAACTCTTCCACAAGTTCGTTCAGGGTGTCGTCGACGCGGCCGGGTCCGTTCATGGCGGCGCCCATGCTCACGAAGCGGCGATCGAATCAACCGGAAGACGATGAACCTCTCCACCGATATCTGGGTCTACGCCCTGATCCGCCGGGTCCAACTCGCCGGCTCCAACGCCGCTATCGTCCGCAAGGGCGACGCCACCGGGGGCGCCGTGCTCGTCCGCACCTGGGACGCGCGTGACCGCGCAGCACACCTCTACACCCTCGCCCAGGCCGGGAACGGCGAAAGCGTGTGGATGCAGCCTCTGCAAGGCGCCGCCGAGCCGGACCTCGACGCCTACGCCGAGCGCGCCGTGAAACGCGATCCCGACATCTGGATCGTGGAGATCGAAGACGTCGATGGAAAGCGGTTTCTCACCGAAGCGGTCACGTGAGATTGGCCCGGTCGGAAGCGCGGAGCTCTCGAGTCAGGCTCGCCTTTCGGTCCGGCCCGCCACCCTCGCGCGGCCGTGGTTCGAGCGGATGCGCGCCTGCGGACCGGACCCGCGGGAGCGTCCGCGCGACGGCCATCCGACGGCCTGCGTGGACGACACGGCGTTCGGATATGTCGATGCTTCCAACGCTCGCGCCAACGTTGGCGTCTTCCACGGTGTGGCGGTCCACGATCCGTCAGGCCTCCTCGACGGCGCCGGCAAGCGCATGCGGAATGTGAAGCTGCGCTGGGGCCAACCGACAAACGATGAGGCCCTAGGCGACCTCATCAAGGCGGCATACCGAAACAGCGCGATGAACATTCGGTAACTTGGCCCTTGGCGCCCCTAGGCGCATTCTTGGGCACAACGGCGCTGTCGAGGATTGCGAATGGCTCAGGCTCTGACCGGGATAGCCTTCGCCCTCCACATTGTCGGTGGAGCAATCGCCATGGTGGCGGGGCTCACGGCGCTCTGCGTAAGGAACGGTGGTCGCCTTCACCGAACGGCGGGCGACGTATTTGTCGTCGCCATGCTGATCATGGCGATCTTCGCCGCCGTTCTCGGTGTCGTTCGGCCGGGCCAGATCATCAATATCTTCATCGCCGGCTTCACGTTCTACCTCGTGGCCACCGCATGGCTGACGGCGCGGCGAGGAGACGCGGTCGCGGGTGCTCCAGAGAAGATCGCTCTGGCGATCTCCCTCATGCTGTGCGCGCCGTTCGCTCTGGTGATATTTCAGATCGTGAGCGGGGTGACCGTATTCAAAAGCGCCTTCACCATCGAAGGCCCGATTCTGATCGCCTTGTGCGTCTTCTCCGTGATCATGGCGACCGCCGCGTTCGGCGACCTCATGGTCGTTCTTAGACAGGGAATTTCAGGGACGTCTCGGATCGCGCGGCATCTCTGGCGGATGTGTTTCGGATTGGCGTTGTCCCTCGGATCCGCCTTCACCAACGGATTTGCGCGTCTGTTGCCAGGTTCTTACCATGTGCCGCCGGCGTTCTTCTTGCCGCAACTACTTATGCTGGTCGTGCTGCTCTATTGGATCGTCCGCGTCAGGTTCCCCGGCTGGGCCGGAAGGGCCGCGACGGCGCCATCGCTTTCGAGATTTTGAAGACGACCCGAGCCCAAATTGCCACGCCGGGCGGAATGCCTTGATACAGCGGATCGGATGTTCTTGAAGACCGCAAATTGATCCGCGAGCGGGTCCGGCGACACAGTCAGCCGGAAAGAAGGAGCCGACATCCGAAATTGAAAGCTTAAGGCCCTACATCACGGCCCTGCCCTGATAGGCACTGGATCGATCGTGATATCCGCCGACGAACCCGCCGGGCGATGGGACTGAAACCGATAGATCAGGAGTTCCGCCATGTACGTCGCCGGCCTTGTGATCCCCGTCCCCGCCGACAAGATGGAGGCCTACCGCGCCTGGGCGGAAAACAGCGCGCGGTTCTTCAAGGACTATGGCTGCCTGGAGATCGTCGAGAGCTGGGAGGATTTCGTGCCCGACGGTCAGACCACCGACTTCCGGCGCGCGGTCGCCGCCAAACCGAACGAAAAGATCGTCTTCACCTGGCAGGTTTGGCCCGACAAGGCGAGCTTCCAGGAAGCCGAGGAGAAGATGCACCAGGACCCGCGCATGGACTCCGCGGGAGAGCCGCCCTTCGATGCGAAACGCCTTATCCTGGGCTGTTTCCAACCCATCGCCGCGATGGGCCGGGATTGACGACGGGGTGGAGACTATTGCAAAATAGAAGGGTTGGGGACGCGGTTTTCGAGTGTTTACAGTCGCCAAGGTCATCCGGCGAACCATGTAGTTCGTCACGGCTTGGAGACCCGCAATCAGGCTTACGAAGGGCGAGCGCGGCAGCGCTGAGTAACGACGTCTCCCGCGAAACACGCAGTTATTGCAAAGTCGCCGTGGTCCCGAGTCATGCGGGAAAACACGCATACCCCGATCTCCCTGTTGCGTCCGCGAGTCCCATTCGCGTCCAACGCCACCCGCCCCCGCGCTTCAAATGGCCGTTTCAGATGCCAAAAGATGCCACGCACCCGCGAGGCCCACGCGCCGGTTTTCAATCGGAATCAGAATGTTCAGACCCACTCCTGAATCTATCGTGGACCGCGCCGACGGATTCGTCCCACATCCCTCGACCCGCGCCGGTTTGCCTCACGCCTTCGCCCGCGCTATCGCCCCGGCGATGCCCAGCCTGTCTCCCGCCGCCGAGGCCGCCCGCCGGCGGACCTTCGCCATCATCAGCCATCCCGACGCCGGCAAGACCACCCTCACCGAAAACCTGCTGCTGGCCGGCGGGGCGATCCGCGCGGCTGGAGCGGTGCGGGCGCGGGGGGAACAGCGGCGGACGCGGTCGGACTGGATGAAGATCGAGCGCGAGCGCGGCATCTCCGTCTCCGCCAGCGCCATGACCTTCGATCACGCCGGGCTGATGTTCAATCTGCTCGACACGCCGGGCCACGAGGACTTTTCGGAAGACACCTATCGCACCCTGACCGCCGCCGACGCCGCGGTGATGGTGCTTGACGCCGCGCGCGGGATCGAGCCGCAGACCCTCAAACTGTTCGAGGTCTGCCGCCTGCGCAACATCCCGATCATCACCTTCATCAACAAGATGGACCGCGAGGCGCTGGACCCCTTCGCCCTCCTCGACGAGATCGCCTCGAAGCTCGCTCTGGACCCCGCGCCGATCTATTGGCCCGCCGGTTCAGGCTCGCGCTTCAAGGGCATGATCGACCTGCGCCACGACCGCTTCCTGCCCTATCAGCGCAACGCCGAGACGGCTCCGCCGCCAGTGCCGATGAACGCCAAGGCCCTGGACAGCTGGCTCAACGCCGACGAGCAGGAAGAGGCGCGGGACGGCGCCGACCTCGTCCTGGGCGCCTCCAAAACCTTCGATCCGCAGAGTTTCCTCGAAGGCCATATGACGCCCGTGCTGTTCGGCTCTGCCCTGCGCCATTTCGGCGTCGACGAATTGCTGGACAGTCTCGGCGCCTTCGCCCCGCCCCCCAAGATCGTGGCGGCGTCGCGGTCCGGTCACGAGACCCACGTCGCGCCGGGAGACGACGAGGTCTCCGGCTTCGTCTTTAAGATCCAGGCCAATATGGACCCCAATCACCGCGACCGGATCGCCTTCGTGCGGCTGACTTCGGGACGGTTTTCGCGGGGCATGAAACTGAAGGTGGAGAACACCGGCAAGCAGATGAGCGTTAACGCGCCCATCATGTTCTTCGCCTCCGACCGGGAACTGGCTGAGGAAGCCTTCGCCGGCGACGTCATCGGAATTCCAAATCACGGCGTGCTGCGGGTCGGCGACAGCCTGTCCCAGAGCGGAACCCTGCGCTTCGCCGGCCTGCCCAATTTCGCCCCGGAAATCTTGCAGCGCGTCCGCGTCACCGATCCGCTCAAGGCCAAGCACCTGAAGAAGGCATTGGAAGGCCTCGCCGAAGAAGGGGTGACCCAGCTTTTCCGTCCGCAGTTCGGCGCGGACTTCATCGTCGGCGCGGTGGGTCAGCTACAGTTCGAGGTCATGGCCGACCGGCTGGGCGGGGAATACGCCCTGGACGTCGTGTTCGAGCCCTCCCCCTATGCCGAGGCCCGCTGGATATCCGGCGCCAAGCCCGACCTCGAGGACTTCACCAGCAAGCACCGCACCGCCATGGCGACGGACATCGACGCCCAGCCTGTCTTCCTCGCCAAATCCGCGTGGGAGATAAGCTATCTCGCCGAGCGCTTCCCCAAGGTGGCGTTCGAGCGGACGCGCGAGCGGGGATGAGCGAGGGTCTCTACGGCAAACCGCCGCGCGCACTGGCGACGGCGGCCCGGGACGCGGGGCAGTTCTCACCCTTCGCGCTGGACGGCGCGGCGATCGAGGATCTGGGCGACGGCGCGCTCAGCGCGTTCACCGTGCTCGCGCCCGCCGGCACGCTGGAGCGTCGCTATGTCCTCGCGCATGCCCTGCGCGCCTTGGCGCCCGGCGGCCGGCTGGTCGCCATGGCCCCGAAGACCAAGGGCGGGGCGCGGCTCCGCGCCGAGCTGAACGCCTTCGGCTGCGAGGTCAACGAGGCCGCCAAGGCTCACCACCGCATCTGCCACTGCGCCCGGCCGGAATATCCCGTCGGCATCGCCGAGGCCATCGCGATCGGGGCGCCGCAGATCCCGCCGGGCCTCGGCCTCTGGTCGCAGCCCGGCCTCTTCAGCTGGGATCGCCTCGATCCCGGCAGCGCGCTCCTCGCCCGGACCGGCGAACCCTTCTCCGGCGTCGGCGCGGACATCGGCTGCGGCTATGGCGCGCTTGCCCTCGCGGTCCTGGAGCGCGCCGGGGTGCGGGATCTGCTCCTGATCGACACCGACCGCCGGGCGGTCGACGCGGCCCGCCGAAATGTGACCGACGCCCGGGCGCGCTTTCTCCACGCCGACGGCCGCTTCGCCCTCCAAGGTTCGGACAAACTCGATTTCGTCGTCATCAACCCACCCTTTCACAGCGGCGGCGCCGAGGATCGAGGCCTGGGTCAGGACCTTGTCGTCGCGGGCGCGCGCGCCCTTAGGCGCGGCGGAATCTGCCGCCTCGTCGCCAATGTCGCCCTGCCCTACGAAGCGGTCCTGGCCGCGGAATGCTCGAGCGTGAAGCTGCTGGTTCGAGAAGGCGGCTTCAAGATCATCGAAGGACGCCGATGAGCAAGGCGCCCGCCAACCCGCCCATGGCCCGCGCCGATCGCCTGCTCGCCAACCTCGGATACGGCTCCCGGCGAGAGGTCCAGACCATGATCCAGTCGGGCGGCGTTATTTACGACGGCGCGCCGCTGCTCGATATCGGCCGCCGCATCCCCTTCGGGCCGGACCTGATCGAGCGCATGACCGTGCGGGGTCAGCCCGTCGATCCCCCCGCGCCTTTCACGCTGATCATGAACAAGCCGCCGGGGGTGGTTTGCTCACACCGGGAACCCGGGCGAAGCGTCTACGAGCTGCTGCCGTCCCGCTGGCGCTCCCGCGATCCGGCGCTCTCCAGCATCGGGCGCCTGGACGTGGACACCACGGGCTTGCTTCTGATCACCGACGACGGCGACCTGCTGCACCGGGTGATCTCGCCGAAGAGCGCGATCCCAAAGCGCTATCTCGTGGGCCTCGCGCGGCCGCTGGACGGCGCGGAGGGGAAAATATTTGCCTCCGGTGAGCTTGTTTTAAGCGGTGAGACTTCGCCGCTTTCTCCGGCTCAATTCGAAGCACTCGGCGCTGCTTCGGCGGCGATCACCATAACCGAAGGACGCTATCACCAGGTTCGGCGCATGTTCTCGGCTGTGGGAAATCATGTCGTACATCTACATCGCGAGTTGGTAGGAAACCTTGCCATACCCGAAGACCTTTCGCCGGGTCAATTCAGACCCTTGAGGCCTGAGGAACATTCGGCGCTATTTGACAATATAATCTGATTTAGCCGCTTTGTAAGACTGTTGTGCGCGGGTTAAACCCGGAATTTTGCAATTGTTTTCTTTTTCGCGGTTGCACCAAAATGCGCCGCGGGATAGGCGCATTTCGACATCCGCGAACGTGCCCCAAGGACCCAAAATGAACCGCTTGATTTTCGTCGCCGCCGCACTGGCCATCGCCTCCACGAGCGTCCAGGCCAACAGCTTCACGAACGGCGATTTCGCCGCCAACGGTGGTCCCGGGCAGATCAACGTCAACACCTCCGCGACGGGCTGGTATGTCCCGGGCGGCGGCTACACCTTCATCTACAAGACCGGCGCCGCCGATACCTGCTGCACGAACGGCCAGTACGGTAACAACGAGTTGTGGGGGACCAACAACGGCGGTCTCGACGCCATCACCGCCCCGCCCTCTGGCGCCGCGCAGTTCGTCGCGCAGGACGGTGACTTCCAGAACGCCCCGATCAATCAGGACATCACCGGCCTGACCATCGGCAAAACCTATACGGTCGGCTTCGACTATGCTTACGCCCAACAGTTCGGCTTCACCGGCGACACTGTTCAGGACTGGTGCGTGAACCTCGGCGCCTCGGCGGCGCAGTGCACCGCCAAGCTGACGAACCCCAGCCACGGCTTCACCGGCTGGTTCCACCAGAACTTCAACTTCACCGCGACCGGCGCGGCCGAAACCTTGTCGTTCCTGGCCTACGGCGATGTCCCCGTTCCCCCGTTCGCGGTGTTGGGCGGCGTCACCTTCACGCCGGACGCCGTGCCCGAGCCGGCGACTTGGGCGCTGATGCTGATCGGCATCGGCGGCATGGGCGCCATCGCCCGCCGCCGTCGCAGCGCCGCGCTCGCCGCCTGAGCCGCGCTCCAACGATCGTTTTCGAGAGGGGGCGGGAGCGATCCCGCCCCTTTTGATTTCTCGCTGCCGAGCCCGTGATTTTCAGCTAGACGCAACGAAATGCCCGCCCTGCTTTCCCAACATCATCACCTCGCCGGACTGCTGCTTCAGGCGGCGAGCGCGGCCGGGATGCTGGCGGTGATCGTCGCGGTCTTCGCGCCGCTGGAACACCTCTTCGCTGTGCGTCGGGCCAAATTTTTCGCCGAGGGCTGGTCCACCAACCTTGGCTGGTATTGCGCCAACGCCTTTGCCGGGACCCTGTTTCTCGGCCCGCCGATCGCCCTCGTCGCCTGGGCGATCCACGCCATTCTCCCGGCCTGGTTCACCGGCGCCGCCGGCGGCCTGCCTCTTGGCGTGCGGATGGTTCTGGCGATGGTGGTCGGCGAGTTCGGCTTCTACTGGGGTCATCGCTGGAGCCATGAATGGCCCCTCCTCTGGCGCTTCCACGCCGTCCACCATAGCGCCACCCATGTGAACTTCCTGGTGAACACGCGCGCCCATCCGGTCGATATCGTCTTCACCCGGCTCTGCGGTCTGGTGCTGCTCTACGCGACTGGACTGACCTCGCTGGTCGGGCCGCATCCCGATCTGATCCCCGCCGTGGTGCTCTTCGTCGGGTCGCTTTGGAGCTTTTTCATCCATGCCAATCTGCGCTGGCGTCTGGGCTTCTTCGAGGAGGTCATGGCCTCTCCCGCCTTCCACCATTGGCATCACACCTTGGACGACCACAAGGACCACAACTACGCGGCGATGCTCCCCTTCGTGGACCGCCTGTTCGGGACCTTCTACCTGCCCAAGCATTGGCCCGAGGAATACGGCGCCTCGACCTATATGCCGGAGAGTTTGACCGGCCAGTTGATCGAACCCTTCGCGCCTCGCCTGCGGCCCGCGACCGCAGAGACCTCGGCCGGGCTTTGAAGGGCTTTCAGCGTCCGCGCCACCACGACAACGCCCGCCGCTCCATGGCCTGAAAGACGAAGTGAAGCGCCGAGGCCATCACGGCCAGGACCAGGATCGCCGCGAACATCTCCGCCGTCTTCAGCCGGTTGCCGGCTTCCAGAATCCGCCAGGCGAGGCCCTGGGCTCCGCCCGACCCGGCGACGAACTCCGCGACAACCGCGCCTATGATGGCGAGGCCCGCCGCCACCTTGTGACCCTCCAGGATGAACGGAAGGGCCGAGGGCAGGCGCAGCCGGACCAGGGTATCCCAGCGCGAGGCCTCATAGAGTTTGAACAGCCGCTCGAGGTCCGGGTCGGCGGCGGCGAGGCCCGAGGTCACGCCGGAGAAAATCGGGAAAAACGCCACCACCGCCGCCAGGGCGACGATCGCCCGACCCGGATGGTCGACCCCGGCCCAGATCACCACCAGCGGCGCTATGGCGACCACGGGGGTCACCTGCAGTCCGACGGCGATCGGCCGCACGGCCCGCTCCAGCGCGCGGCTGAAGCTGATCCCCAGGGAGACCACGGTCGCGCAGAGGCTGGCGACGGCGAGGGCCTCGAGCGCCATGAGCAGGGTCCTCATGGCCGAGACCGCGAGGAGGGAGGCGTTGGCCGCCAGGGCCGCGAAGATCGCCGACGGCGGCGGCAGGAAATAGAGCGGCACGTTCATGACCCGGCATGCTGCTTCCCAGATCAGCAGAAGCACGACGATCAGCAGAGCAGGCGCAAGACGGGCCTTCATCAGGCTTGGCCGCCGTAGCTGTGGACGAGAATCCGCGACACCGCTTCCACGCCGTGACGGAACTCGGGCGAGAGCCGATAGTCCGCCGGTCTGGGAACGGGACCGGGTGTCGAAACCGCTCCCGCCACCCGGCCAGGACCACGACTGATCACCACCACCCGGGAGGCCATATAGACCGCCTCCTCGACGTTGTGGGTGACGAAGACGATCGCCGGCCGCCGCTCGCTCCAGAGCGCCAGGACGTCGTCGGCGAGATTGCGGCGGGTGATCTCGTCCAGCGCCGCGAACGGCTCGTCGAGCAGCAGGAGGCGGGGATCGGTGACGAGCGCTCGCGCCAGGGAGGCGCGCATCGCCATGCCTCCCGACAGCTGGGCCGGCCGCGCCTCCGCGGCGTCGGCGAGCCCGACGCGGCGCAGCACGTCCCCCGCCCGCTCCCGCGCCACGCGGCGATCGACGCCCGCGAGTTCGAGGGGTAGAGCGACGTTGGCGAGCGCGCTTTGCCACGGCGCCAGCGTGGGGGCCTGGAAGACCACCGAGGTTTCTCCGCGAACCGCCGAGCGGCGCACCCTTCCCTGCGTCGGTGATTCGAGGCCGGCGAGCAGCCGCAGAGCCGTCGATTTGCCGCAGCCCGAGGGTCCGACCAGAGCGACGATCTCCGCCGCCGCCAGGGCCAGGTCGAAGGGTCCCAGCGCTCGACCACGGACGTAGTCCACCTCGACGGCTTCAAGCGAAGCCACCGGCGTCGCTCCCGACTCAGCCAAGGGGAGCGACCGAGCTCACGGGGCGGCGGGCAGGAATTTCAGGGTATAGGCGCTCTTGTAGTCGAGGCCGGCCGGATAGACCCCTTGCTTGGCGGCGATGGCGAAGAACTCGGCCCAGCGCGCGTCGCTCATCGCCCCGACGTTCGGCGCGACGATGGAGAACCTCTTCACCTTCTCGCGGGCCTGCGAAAGGACGTCCTCGGTCATCTCCGGATTGCTCGCCAGGATGAGTTTGTCGCCGGGGCGAGGATCGCCTTCGAGATACGCCTTCCACCCCGCCGCCGACGCCGCGTTGAACGCGCGGATCGCCTCGGGGTGTTTGGCGATGAAGGCGTCGCCGGCAAGGATCATATCGGCGTACCCCGGGTAACCCTCGTCGGCGAGGAGCATGACCACCGGCTTGAACCCGGCCTGCTTCTCGATCGTGTACGGCTCGCTGGTTAGATAGCCCTGCTGCACCACGCGCGGGTCGGCGAGGAAGGGCGCGTTGCTGGAGGTGTACTTCCGCACCTGACTGTCGGTCAGGCCGTATTTCGCCTTGAGCCACACCCAGAAGGCGCTGATCGAGGCGTCCGAGAGCAGGATCGGGTGACCCTTCAGGTCCGCCAGGGTTTGTACCCCGGCACCGGGGTGGGCGATCAGGACCTGGGGGTCCTTCTGCATGAAGGCCGCCACCGCCTTCACCGGCACACGCTCGGCGGCGAGGTTGAGGACGATGAAGCTGTTCGAGCCGATGCCCAGCTCCACCGCGCCGGACGCAACCAGCTGCGGAACGTTGGTCCCCGGGCCGCCGGGAACGACCGTCACGTCGAGGCCGCGCTTCTTATATTCGCCGTTGGCGATCGCTTCGTAGAAGCCGCCCTGCTCCGCCTCGGCCCGCCAGTCGGTGGCGAAGCGGACCGGCGTGCCCGCAGCGGACGATTTTGGGACGGGCTTGGAGCACGCGCCGAGGATGCAGGCCAGCGCAACGACGCAGGCGGACAGGACGCACTTCACTTCAAACCACCCCCGAAAAACAAACGGCGAAACTAGGCCCGGCCCCGGCGGGCGCCAAGACCGCGCGCTCAGGCGACATAGACAGCGCGTTCGAAGGCGGCGAAGAGCCCGAGGATAGCCGGATCGGCGAACGGCAGCAGCTGGCTCATCAAAACGCCGGCGGTCCCGGTGGCGGGGTCCGCCCAATAGTAGGTGTTGGCGAGACCGGCCCAGGCGATACTGCCGACCGAACGGCCGTGAGGGCCCGCTTGCGTGCTGACCAAGAAGCTGAGGCCCCACTCGTCCCCCTCGCCCATGATGTCGAGATCGCGGGTCAGCATGGGCGCCACCGAGGTCAGGGAGCGAAGGGCGACCGGCGCGATCCGGTGGCGGAGCATCCACGCCACTGTTTCAGGCCGCAAGATCCGGCCATTCTGTCCCTTGCCGCCATCGAGTATGGCATTGAGAAATTTCAGATAATCTCCCGCCGTACCGTAGAGGCCGCCCCCGCCGCTCCAAAACTCCGGCTCGGGATTTAAAGGTAGGGTCAATGGCGCGAGGCCGCCCTCTGGAGTGCGCATGGTCATGCCGGCCTGTCGCGCCGCCATCGCGGCGGTCACGCGAAAGCCCGTGCTCGTCATCCCGAGCGGGGCGAAGATCTTCTTGGCGAAAGAGGCGTCGAGCGTCTCGCCCGAGATCGCCTCGATCACCTTGCCGGCGAGGTCGATGCCGACGCCGTACTCCCAGCGCGCGCCCGGGTCGAACATCAGGGGAAGCTCGAGCGCGGCGTCGAGTCCGGTTCCGATGTCCGGCGTGCCAGCCGCTTCGGTGTAGCGCCCGATGTCGGCGTTCCACATCGAATAGCCGAAGCCCGAGGTGTGGGTCAGCAGGTGGGCCAAGGTCACCGGTCGGCGCGGCGCGCGCAACACGGGCCGGCCCTCCGCGTCGAAGCCGTCCAAGACTTGGACACGCGCCAGGACGGGCAGGATCGGGCCTAGGGCCTCGTCCAGTCCGACCTCGCCGTCTTCCACCAACTGCATGGCGGCGGCCGCGGTGATCGCCTTGGTCATCGACGCCATCCAGAACACCGCATCGCTCGTCATCGGCGCATCGCCGCCGAGCGCCAGCGCGCCCGAGGCGACGTCGCAGATCGGCGTTCCACCGCGCGTCGCCTTGGCGACGAAGCCCGGCAGCGAGCGGCCGTCGGCGGCGGCTATGATCTGGCTTTCGATGGACATGACGGTCTCTACGCCTTCGCCAGCGCCGGCCCACGCGCCGCCCGCTTGGCCCCGGCCTTAATCTCGGCGTGAAGGTCCCGGACGTAGGTGGAGAAATCGACCTGGATGGTGTGCCGGGCGGAGGGGTAGTAGCCCTCCAGATGGGTCGCCTCGTCCTTGGCGGTGATCGCGCGCATCTCCTCCGGGGCCGGCGGGCGGTAAGCGCCGGTCAGGTAGGCCGCGACCAGTTTGGCCTGTTGCTCGGCGAAATTGACCAAGGTCGGCAGGGGCTGGGCCAGGCCCATGTAGAAGAGGTTGGGCGCGTCCGGGTTCATCATCCGCTTGAAGAGGGGCAGGCGATTGTCCGCGTCGGTCACGAGCGAGGGATCGCTGAAGAACGGGAAACTGATGCGGTAGCCCGTCGCAAAGACGATGGCGTCGACATCCTCCACGCTGTCGTCCTCGAAGCGCACCCGCTTCCCTTCCAGCGCCTTGATATTCGGCTTGAACTTGATGTCGCCGCAGCCGGCCCTGGTGAGGAATTCCCCGGACACGGAGGGGTGGGCTTCCAGGGGAAGGTGATCGGGCTTCGGCAGGCCGTAGTCTTCCATCCGACCGATCGTCTTGAGGATCTTCTTTCGCGCCAGGGATCGGCCGAGCTTGCGCGGCATCCAGGAGGGCAGGACCGCCTTGTCCGCGACCTTGCCGTCGAAGTATTTCGGGAGGACCCAGACGCCCCGTCGGGCCGCGACCCAAAGGGTCTTCGCGATCGGGCGTTGCGAGAGCTCCGAGGCGATGTCCATCGCCGAATTGCCCATCCCGACGACGACGATGTTCTTTCCCCGCATGTCCACCGGATCGAAGGGATCGCTGTAGGCGTGGGCGTGGAAGGCCGGGCCGTCGAACTCGCCCGGATAGTCGGGAATCCGCGCATCCCAGTGGTGGCCGTTGCAGACGATCAGCGAGTCGTAGAGTTCGGTTCGCCCATCGCTCAGCCGAACGCTCCAGCGACCATCCGCCCCTCGATCGGCCGCCTCGACCTTGGTGTTGAAGGTGATCGATCCACGCAGGTCGAAATGATCGACGTAGTCGCGGAAATACTGGAGCAGCTGGGCATGACTGGGAAAGTCCGGCCAGCCGGCGGGAACCGGGTAATCTTCGAAAGCCAGCCGCCATTTGGAGGTGTCGATGTGCAGGCTCTGGTAGCAGGCGGACAAGCCGTTCGGATTCTTGAAATACCAATTGCCGCCGACGTCGTCCGACATCTCGAAACAGTCGAAGGGGACGCCGTGGTCCTTAAGTCGCTTGGCCGTGGTGAAGCCGGAGCAGCCCGCGCCGATGATACAAGCCTTGCCGAACGCCACGCGGCCTCTCCCTATTGATCCGCGCTTTATAACCGTCCGGCGCGCGGGCGCGAGAGGGTGGCGCGATCACCCCTCGCCAAGGGCTTCGCGACGCATCTCGATCTCCAGCCATTTCGCCTCGGCGGCTTCGAGTTCGCGCCTGGCCTGTTCCAGCGACGCGTTGGCCTTCGTGAAGGCGGACGGGTCGCGCGTGAAGAGGACCGGGTCGGCGAGTCGGGCTTCGAGAGCTTCGATCTCCCTCGCCAGGGCCGGCAAGCGCGCTTCGAGGGTCGTCAGCTGATGCTCGTCCTTGAACGACAGCTTCGCCGCCTTGCGCGCGGGCGCGGGCCGCGCGGGCTTGGCCTTGCCCGCGACCTCGGGCGGCGGATCCAGGAAGCCGGGGTTCTGCGACTGGAAGTCGACCCAGCCGCCCGGCGTTTCGACGATCCCGCCGCGCCCGTTCAAGGCGATGGTCGAGGTCGCCAGGCGGTCGATGAAATCCCGGTCGTGACTGACCAGGATCAAGGTGCCGGCGTAGTCGGAGAGCACCTCCTCCAAGAGATCCAGGGTGTCCATGTCCAAGTCGTTGGTGGGTTCGTCCAGCACCATCAGGTTCGACGGCTTGGCCAGGGCCCGCGCGAGCAGGAGACGATTGCGCTCTCCACCGGAGAGGCTGGCCACCGGCTGCCGCAGCTGGTCGTCGCGGAAGAGGAAATCCTTGGCGTAGGAGGCGACATGGCGTGGCGCGCCGCCGACCATGACCTGATCGCCGCCAAGGGGCGCCAAGGCCCGGGTCAGGGTCATCGCTTCGTCCAGATCGGCCCGGGCCTGATGGACGTAGGCGATCTCCAGATTGGAGCCCAGGACCACCGACCCCGCGTCCGGCTGGACCTCGCCCAGCAAAAGCTTGACCAGCGTCGTCTTGCCCGCGCCGTTCGGCCCCACGATGGCCACCCGGTCGCCGCGCTGGATGCGCGTGGAGAACTTGGAGATCAGCGCGCGGTCGCCATAGGCCTTCGTCAGGCCCTTTGCCTCGATCACCCGCTTGCCGGAGGTTTGGGCTTCGGCGGCGGCCACGCTCAGCTCGCCACGCGCCAGGCTCATCCGCTCCGACTTTTCGGCGCGCAGGGCGACCAGCCGGCGACGGCGACCCTCGTTCCGCGCGCGCCTGGCGGTGACGCCATAAAGCATCCAGTCGTGCTCGCGCTCGATGGACTTCTGCAGCCGCCGATCGTCCTCCACCGCCATGGCCGCGATCTTCTCCGACCACTCCGGAAAGGCGCGGAAGGAGTCGTCGAGCCGGCGCAGCTTACGGCTTTCCAGCCAGAAACAGCGGGTGGTCACGCGCTCCAAGAAGGCGCGGTCGTGACTCACGATCAGCATCGCCGCGCGGCTGCGCCCCAGCCGGGCCTCCAGCGTCTCGATGGCCAGAATGTCGAGGTGATTGGTGGGCTCATCCAGAAGGAGGACATCGGGGTTCTCGGAAAACGCCCGCGCCAGCGCGGCGCGCCGCGCCTCTCCGCCGGAAAGCCCCTCTGTCGAACGATCTCCGGCGACGCCGAAGGCCGTCAGCGCCGCCTCGGCCTCGTGCCGCGCCGCGCCGCCCGCGGTCGCGTAGTCCAGCAGGGTGTCGCCGGCGATGGCCGGTTCCTGTTCGACGAAGACGATCCTCAATCCCGGGGCCAAGGTGCGCTCCCCGCTGTCCGCCTGGGTAGTGCCGGCGAGGATGCGAAGCAGCGTCGATTTCCCCGCGCCGTTTCGGCCGACCAGACAGGCGCGCGCCCTCGTCTCGAGCGCCAGGTCGACGCCGTCGAACAGCGCGCGGGCGCCGTCCATCAGGCGGGCGTCGCGCAGGGCCAGAACCGGCGGCGCCATGATCTCCATCCAGGCTTTGCGGAAAGGCGGGTGACTATCGGTTGGCGGGCCGGCGGTCTAGAGAGCGGCCCCATGTCCGCGCCCTTCTGGCAGACCAAGAGCCTCGATCAGATGACGCCCGGCGAGTGGGAGAGCCTGTGCGACGGCTGCGGTCTGTGCTGCCTGATCCGCTTCGAGGACGAGGACACCGGCGTGGTCACGCCGACCCGCGTCGCCTGCCGCCTCTTCGACGGCGAAACCTGCCGTTGCACCGACTACGCCGCCCGTCGGCGCACTGTGCCGGACTGCATCAAGCTGACGCCGCGAAATGTGGGCGCCCTGGCCTGGATGCCGCTCAGCTGCGCCTATCGCCGTCTGAACGAGGGGCGAGGCCTGGCCCCCTGGCACCCCCTCGTTTCGGGGGACCCGGAGTCTGTCCATGACGCTGGCGTCTCGATCCGCGGTGAGACGGTCAGCGAAGCTACGCTCGACGATCCCGACGACGCCTTGCAATATCTCGCCGTCGATCTGCTGCTGGATCGCAGCGGCGACTAATAGTTGCAAATCAGCCACAGTCAGGTCTTGCGTCGACCGCGTCTTACCTTAACTGAAAGCCTCACTCCCAGAGGACGGCTTCCTTGGCGAAAGATCCCTATCAGGAACTGGGCGTCGCGCGCGGCGCCAGCGGGGACGAGATCCGCAAGGCGTTCCGCAAACTCGCCAAGAAGCATCACCCCGACGTCAACCGCGGCAACAAGGATGCCGAGGAAAAGTTCAAGCGTCTCAGCGCCGCTTTCGACATCCTGGGCGACGAGCACAAGCGCAAGAAATTCGACGCGGGCGAGATCGACGCCGACGGCCGTGAGACGGCGGGCGCCTTTGGCGGCGGTTTTTCCGGCGGCGGATTTCCCGGCGGTGGGTTTCGCGCGCAGAGCGGCCCCTGGGGCGAGGCCCCGGGCGGGGGTCGTTCGGCCAGCTTCGAGGGTGTCGATCTCGACGACATTCTAGGCGGGGTGTTTGGCGGCCGGGGCCGGTCCGGCGGCGGCTTTTCCTCGCGCGGCACCGACGTTCGCGCCCGCTTGGAGATCGATCTGGAAGAAGCGATTCAGGGCGGCAAGAAGCGGATATCGTTTTCCGATGGACGAACCCTCGATATCACCATTCCCAAGGGCGCGGCGGATGGTCAGGTCCTCCGCCTGAAGGGGCAAGGCTCCCCGGGCAGGGCCGGACCCGGAGACGCGCTGATCGAGATCGCGGTGCGTCCCCATCCGCTGTACCGCCGAGAGAACGACGGCCTGGTCATGGACCTGCCGATTTCCGTGCCCGACGCGGTCCTGGGCGGGAAAGTCCAGGCGCCGACGCCGGACGGTTCGGTCACCCTCAACGTTCCCGCCGGCTCAAATTCCGGCTCGGTTCTTCGCCTGAAGGGGCGCGGCCTGGCCGACGGGTCGGGCAAGCGTGGCGACCTGCTGGCGCGGCTGGTCGTCAGTCTGCCCGAACGGCTGGACCCCGAGTTGACCGAACTGGCCGAAACCTGGCGCCGCGACCGGCCCTACACGCCAAGGTCCAAAGGGTGACGGCCCTTCGCGAGGCGACGTTCAGACGACGTTCAGCCGCTCCGCTCCATCGGTGAGCGGTGAAACGACGCCTCGCCCTTGTTTGTGGAGTCGCGGCGCTGGCGTCCGCCGCGGTGGGCGGAGCGTTCGCGCAGTCGCGCCGCGAGGTTGACGAGCGGGACAGACAGGGCGGCGGCTATTCACCGCGCGAAATCGCGCCGCGCGAGGGTGGGCGGCGCGAGGAAGGCGGCGACTTTCGCGGACCAAGGTTTGGCGGCGATCCCGGCGAGTATCGCACTCCGGGGCCGGTCCGACGTTACGTTCCCCCTGGACCCGCCTATCCCCCGGAGCCCCCGGGCCCGGTCTATGCAAGGCGGCCCAACTCCCTCGGCTCCGAGTGGCGAGAGCAGCAGGAGGAAGCCCGCAGCGGCGTGCGCCATGGCCAACTCGCCCCGCTCACCAGCGTCATCGCCGGCATCAACCGGCGGGCGCGCGGCCGTACGCTCGACGCCGGCATCGAATATCAAGGCGGCCGCCCGGTCTATCGCGTCCGTTGGCTGACGAGCGATGGCCGCCGGGTGGACTATCTGGTCGACGCCGCCACGGGCCAGATCCTGAGCGAACACTAGGAACCGACGTTGATGAGAATCCTTCTGGTCGAAGACGATCCCGAACTCACGCGCCAGCTCAAGCGCGCCCTTTCCGACGCCGACTATGCGGTGGATCACGCGCCGGACGGCGAGGAGGCGCGGTTCCTCGGCGAGACCGAACCCTACGACGCCGTCGTGCTCGATCTGGGGCTGCCCAAGATCGACGGCGTCTCGGTGCTGGAAGGCTGGCGCAAGGCGGGCATGGCGACGCCGGTCCTGATCCTCACGGCGCGAGGCGCGTGGAGCGAAAAGGTGGCAGGCTTCGACGCCGGCGCCGACGACTATCTGACCAAGCCGTTCCACACCGAGGAGCTGCTGGCCCGTCTGCGCGCCTTGTTGCGCCGTTCGGCGGGGCACGCCTCGCCCAGTCTGAGCTGCGGCGCCCTGCGGCTCGATCCGCGCGCCGCGCGGGCGAGCGTGGCGGGCGAGCCCCTGCGACTGACCTCGCTCGAATACCGCCTGCTGCACTATCTGATCATGCACCAGGGCCGGGTGATCAGCCGCACCGAACTGGTCGAGCATCTCTACGACCAGGATTTCGACCGGGATTCCAATACCATCGAGGTCTTCATCGGTCGCCTGCGCAAGAAGATCGGCCCCGACAGGGTCGAGACGGTGCGTGGCCTGGGTTACCGCCTGATCCCTCTCGCCGGCGAGCCTTCGGAGGCTCCCGCGCCGTGACCGACCAAGCCGCGCCGAGACCGCGTGGCGAACTGATCGGCGCGCTTGGCGATAGGTTGCGCCGTCCATCCCTGGTCGGCCGGCTCATCGTCCTGGCGACCGCGTGGAGCATAGCCCTTCTCATCGCGGCGGGCTTCGCCCTTTCGGCCTTCTTCAGCCACGCGGCGATCAGCCGGTTCGACGGCGATCTCGCCGCCGACGTCGACGGTCTGGTGGCCGGCGCGGGCGTGGAAGGGGGGCGGGTCGTCGGGCCGCAGTTCAGCGACCCCCGATCCTTGCGGGCCTACAGCGGGGAGTACTGGGAGATCGCGGAGATCAATCCGGCGGGGGGACTGCACGCCTTGGCCCGCTCGCGTTCGTTGTGGGACCACGCCCTGCCGGCCCCCGCCTCGGGGACGGCGATCATCGCCCGGACCCCGGGCAAGGCAATCTTCTACAATGGCGGCGGGCCGCTGGGCCAGAAGCTGCGGATCGGCGCCTTGCAGGGGCGCCTGCCCGAGGTTCCCAAATCGGTGGTCTTCATGATCGGCGAGGACCGCACCGCCATCGATCGCGACGCGGCGCGCTTCGACACCACGGTGGGCATAGCCCTGCTGGTGCTGGGGGCGGGGCTGCTGGCGGCCATCGTCATCCAGGTGCGCTTCGGTCTGCAACCGCTCTTCGCGCTTCGCCGGGAAGTGGCGCGGGTGCGCACGGGTCAATCGGAGCGGGTCACCGGCCAATATCCCAGTGAACTGGAACCCCTCGCGGCGGAGCTCAACGCTCTGGTCGCGCACAATCAGGAGGTGGTGGAGCGTCAACGCACCCATGTCGGCAATTTGGCCCATGCGCTCAAGACGCCGCTCTCGGTCGTTCTGACCGAGGCGCGGTCGGAGCCGGGCCGTCTGGCCGAGGTGGTCACCCAGCAAGCCGAAACGATGAGCGAGCAGATCGACCATCATCTGCGCCGGGCCCGAGCCGCGGCGCGCGCGGGCGGCCAGGGGGAGCGTACGCCGGTCGCGCCGGTTCTGGAGGAGCTCGCCCGAACGCTGGAGCGGATTTTCCGGGACAAGGTCTCGGAGATCGACTGGCGCTGCGGCGACGATCTGGTCTTCGCCGGCGAACGCCAGGACCTCCTCGAGATCGTGGGCAATCTGCTGGAGAACGCCTGCAAATGGTGCAAAAGCCGCGTCCGCGTGACGGCCCTTCGCCGGGGGCCGCTGCAGCTGGTGGTGACCGTGGAGGACGACGGCCCGGGCCTGGCCGCCGACAACCGCGCCGAGGTGCTGCGCCGGGGCGCGAGGCTCGACGAAAGCGCGCCGGGGTCGGGGCTCGGTCTTTCGATCGTCGATGAACTGGCGCGGGCTTACAGAGGCGAGATCTCTCTCGGCGTCTCCACGCTCGGCGGCCTGAAGTCGGACGTCGTCTTGCCGAGGGCGGAATAGTGGAACCGCATCCCGCGATCGGTTATCTGAGGGCGCGATGAGCTGGCTTCCCAAATCACGCGCGGCCCGACGGCGCTTGACGATGATGGCCTGGATCGCCCCGGTCGTCGCCCTCTCGATCGGGCTGACGCTGTACGGCCTGCGCGGCTCGATCTCGTATTTCTACACCCCCGCCCAGGCCAGGGCCGCGCATGTTCCGGCGGGCCGCTCGATCCAGCTGGGCGGGATGGTCGAGCGTGGCAGCGTCCGCAACGTGGCGCCGGGCGAGATTCGCTTTGTCGTCGCCGACCGGGTCATGGCCATGCCGGTCGCCTATTCCGGCGCCCTGCCGGATCTGTTTCGTGAGGGCCAGGGCGTGATCGCCGTCGGCGCTTTCAGACCGGGCGGTCTATTCGTCGCCACCCAGATCCTGGCCAAGCACGACGAGCGGTATATGCCCAAGGCGCTTTCCGACGCCCTGAAGGCGCAGGGCGAGTGGCGCGGCGAGGGCGCCAAACCCGCCTATCACGGCGCCGTGTCGTCGGCGGCGCTGTAATTGTGAACCGACTACTCCGGTGCAAGACGTCAAGACGGTATTGACATGCTGACGCCGGATTTAAGCTTTATGGACGCCGTGACATGCGACGAAATCGAAGCCTTCCGGCCTCCCGCTCGCGCGGTGGCCTTCCTAAATAGGGGCTCCGGACCCCGCTGATCCGGAATAGGGAAACAAGACCAAATGGCCGTTACTAGATCTCATGTCGCCGTCGCCGCGCTCGCGGCCGCCGCTGTCACCGCCGTGGCCATGGCTGGCGTGGACGGGCATCACGGAGGCCTCTCCTCCAGCCGTCTTGGCCGCCTGATCGACGCCTCCACCGAACCGGTTGTCGCCTCGACGCCAGGCGCGCCGCTGTCGTTCGCCGATATCTTCGAGAAGGTCTCCCCCGCCGTGGTTTCGGTGAAGGTGACCTCGAAGGTCGATCCCGCCAGCCTGCGCCGTCAGGTCCTTCCGGGCTTTGAGAACTTCCCCTTCGACCTCGTCCCGCGCGGCGGCGGCGGGGAGCAGGGCGACGCCCCGGTCGATCCCCGGAAGGCGCCGAAGCAGATGTCTTCGGGCTCGGGCTTCTTCATCTCGGCGGACGGCTTCCTCGTCACCAACAACCACGTCGTCGAGAACGCGGAAGACATCAAGGTCGTCCTCAACAACGGCAAGGAACTGAAGGCGGTCCTCGTCGGCCGCGACGAAGGGACCGATCTGGCTGTCCTGCGCGTCGAAGGGTCGAACTACCCCTACGTCAGTTTCGAGAACAAGGCGCGCCCCCGGGTCGGTGATTGGGTGCTCGCGGTCGGCAATCCCTATGACCTCGGCGGCACGGCCACCGCGGGCATTGTTTCGGCCTATAACCGCGACATCGGCGAGAAGTTCGTCGACTACATCCAGATCGACGCGCCGATCAATCGCGGCAACTCCGGCGGTCCGACCTTCGACACCTATGGCCGGGTGATCGGTGTGAACACGGCGATTTTCTCGCCGTCCGGTGGATCGGTCGGCATCGGTTTCGACATACCCGCCGACGTCGCCGAGAGCGTGACCCAGCAGTTGATGGGCGGCCACAAGATCACGCGCGGCTATATCGGCGCGACGATCCAGGATTTGAGCGACGAGATGGCCAGTTCCTGGGGCCTGACGGGCCGTAAGGGCGCCGTGGTCGCCGGCCTCGTGCCGAACGGCCCCGCCGCTCGCGCCGGCGTTGAACAAGGCGATGTCGTCGTTGCGGTCAACGGCCAGACGGTGAAGAGCGGCACGGAATTGACGCGGGAAGTCGCCAAGGCGCACGCCGGCGATACGATTCGTCTCCAGGTCTTCCGCAACGGCAAGGAGAAGACCCTGTCGATCCTTTCGGGGCTGAGGCCGTCGGAGGCGCAACTGGCGCAGAATGGCGGACTTTCCGGTGGCGACGACCAGAACGACGGGCCGAGCGGTCCGTCCGGCCAGACGCCGCGCTCGAGCATTCTGGGCATGTCGCTGGCGCCGATCGACCCGGCGACGCGTCAGCAATACAGCATCGGCGCGGCGGTTCATGGCCTGGTCGTGCGCGATGTGAAGAGCAGCTCGGACGCGGGGGACAAGGGCCTGAAGCGCGGCGACGTCATCGTCCGCGCCGGCGACCGCGACGTGGCCAGCACCGGCGACATCTCCGCCGCCCTCGGCGATTGGAAAAAGGCCGGCCGCACCAGCATTCCCCTGGCGGTCAATCGCGGCGGCGTGACCCTGTTCGTCCCAATCAAGATCGAAGGCTAAGCCGGTAAAATCCGCCTCCGCGACTCGCGGAGGCGGATGCCGCTAGGCGACGCTGATTTCGGTGGCGTCCGCTCGTTTCCGCCGCAGCTCGATCAAGGCCACGCACCAGATCGAAACCTCGTAGAGCAGGGTGATAGGCAGGGCGAGGGAGATCATGCTGATCGGGTCGGGCGGGGTCAGCAGCGCCGCGACGACAAAGACCGCGACGATGGCGTAGCGTCGCGTGCTTCGAAGCATCTGACTTGTGACCAGACCGGTCATGCCCAGGATCGAGAGAACGACCGGCAGCTGGAAGCACAGGCCGAAAGCCAACAACAGGGTCGTGACCAGCGAGAGATAATCGGAAACCTTCGGCAGCAGCTCCACCGAGACGTTGCCGGCGCCGACGATCTGCTGGTTAAGCGAAAACCACAGCACGAACGGCAGCATCACATAGTAGACCAGCGCCGCGCCGAGGGTGAAGAGGATCGGCGACGCGATCAGAAACGGCAGGAAGGCAAAGCGTTCTCGACGATAGAGGCCGGGCGCGACGAACTGATAGATCTGCCAGCCCAGGATCGGAAAGGTCACCACGATGGCCCCGAACACTGCCAGTTTCACCTTGGTGAAGAAAAATTCCAGCGGCTGAGTGAAGATCAATTTGAGGTGTTCGATCCCGTGTGGCGCGGCCCGCAAACCGAGCAGGACCGTAAAGATGTGCGGATCGAAATAGTCGCCGTGCCTGCCGCTGGCCTTCTGTTCGGCGACGAGGCTCGCGCCGACCTCGAACGGCTGCAGCAGGAAAATGTAGATGTCCCGCGAGAAGATGTAGCAAAAGACAAAGCCCGCCGCGAGGGCCACCGCGCATACGATCAATCGCGAGCGAAGCTCGACGAGGTGCTCCATCAAAGGGGCGCGTGAGCCCTCGATATCGGCCTCGTCCCGATCAAGGCTCATGAAAGAACCCGGCCCGGCGCGGGCTCGGCCGGAGCGGCGGGCATGGCGAGGGGCAATTCGGGCTCGTCTGGGTCGCCCACGGGCGCGTGGGACGACGACGTCGTCATCTCACCCTCAGGTGATACGCTGGGTGCGGCTTTGTCGGTTCGCAGGCTGCTGTGGATGTCGTCGAAAATGCCCTGAGTGTGCGGATCAGCTTCCAGACCCGCGATGGCCCGGCCCGACTTCATCGCCTCGACCTCCTTGCGCAGTTCGTCGAGTTCGGACTGCCGGGCCATTTCGTCGAAGCTGGCGCGGAACTCGGCGGCCATGCCGCGCATGTGCGCCACGAACCGTCCGACCTTGCGCATCATGATCGGCAAGTCTTTCGGCCCAACCACGATCAGAGCCACCGCGAAGACGATGACGATCTCGAACAGGCGGCCTTCAGGAAACATTCGGGATCAGCGGCGCGCGAGCGGTGGGAGTCAGCGAACGATCGGGTCTTCTTCCCGTTCGGTCTTGGCGATCGGCGGCGGCGCCGGCGGCGGCGTGGGCTCGTCGCCCTTCAGCCCGTCGCGGAAGGCGCGAATGCCCTTGGCCGCGTCACCCATCATGCCCGACAGCTTCCCCCGTCCGCCAAACACCAGCAGGACGATGATCGCGAGGATGATGATATGCCAGGGAGCCAAACCGCCCATGATGCTCTCTCCAGACGCCGACTTCACGCGGGCGCGTAACCGTTGAAGCGCCGTTTCGCCAAAGTCTCCCGATTGGAAGTGACGAGCGCTGTCTTCGAGATCGATATAGTGGCCTTTGCGCGCGGACGCCACAAAGGCGAGGGCCCGAGGGTTGGAAGAGTTGCCTGATCCTGGCCCCAGCCGCGGTGGCCAAGGCCGTCCAAGCGCGCGCGCCCGCCACGGCCGGATTTTGCCGTATGGATCACTGATCCCGCCCCCGGGGCTCCAAGCCGGTTCAAGGCCGGCGTCGCGTCTAAGGCTCCGCGGGCGTGCTGGCGTCCGTTTCCAGAAAATCGAGGTGGAATTCCGCGCCGCCGTCGTCGTCGAGCGGATCTTCGTCGTCGGCTTCGATCCCCATTGGAGGCAGGGAAAAATCCCCCTCGCCCGACGTGAGCAGCCCGGCCGCGGTCATCTCCATCGCGCCGGGAAGATCGTTGAGCGAGGCCAGACCATAATGCTCCAGAAAGGCGCTAGTCGTTCCCCAGGTGACCGGGCGGCCAGGCGTGCGGCGTCGCCCGCGCATGCGGATGAGACCCAGCTCCAAAAGGCCGTCCAGCGTCCCTCGGCTGGTCTGGACGCCGCGAATAGCCTCGATGTCCGCCCGCGTGACCGGTTGATGATAGGCGATGATCGCCAGAGTCTCTTGAGTGGCGCGCGAGAGGCGGCGTGGGGTGTCGCGCTCCACGGTCATCAGAAACGAGAGGTCCGGCGCGGTCTCGAAGCGCCAGCGACCGCCGACCTCGACCAGCCGCACGCCGCGCATGGCGTAGCGCTCCAGCAGCCCCTCCAGACCCGCGCGGACATCGGCGCCCCGCGGAAGACGGGCGGTGAGGTCGTCGAGGCTGAGCGGACCGGCGGCGGCGAAGAGCAGCGCCTCAATCATGCGCTCCACCTCGAGCTCCGCGGTCACGCCGCCCGCTTGCGCATATAGAGCGCTCTGAAGGGGCCGCGCTGGCGCATCTCCAGGGCGCCGTCTTTCACGAACTCGAGGCCCGCCGACAGGGTCGAGGCGATCAAGGACGGCCGCGCCGGCCCCTCGGCCTCCGCCTCGGGCGCGATCTCATCGAGGGATGTCCAGGCCGCCAGTCGGGGCAGCGCTGCGCGGAGATGGTCCCGGGCATCGTCGAGCCTCCAGGCCTGAAGTACCGGCGGCCGGTATCCATTATCCCACGCGCGTTTGCGCTGACCCACGTAGGCGGTCATCAAGGCGTGGAGGTCGCCCTCCAGCACGTCGTGAGAGACGATGGTGGTCGCTTGGGGATCCCCGCGCGGAAAGACGTCCCGACGCAGCGCAGGAAGCGCCTCCAGGAGGGCCGAAGCTCGCCTGACGGCGTCCAGCTTGACCAGGCGCAGGGCCAGTCGGCGCGCCGTTTCCTCCGGCGCCTCCTCGACCTCGGCTTCGCGCGCAGGCTTCGGCAGGAGGAGCCGGGATTTGAGGTATGCCAGCCACGCGGCCATCACCAGGTAGTCGGCCGCCAGGGAGAACTGCCGCCGTTCCGCCCGGCGGATGAAGGCGAGGAACTGGTCGGCGAGCTTCGTCACCGAGATCGCCATCAGATCGACCTTCTGGGCCCTCGCCAGTTCGAGCAGAACGTGAAGCGGGCCTTCCCAGGCGCCCAGCTCCAGCATCAGCGGCTGGTCGGGTAAGCCGCCAAGCGGTTCGGCGTCGAGCAGCCGCCGTCCCGGGACGAGAGCGTTCATGGCTGGCGGCCGGTCGCGGTCACCGCACGAAACAACTCTTGCCGGCGGCCTTCAGCTTGGCGCAAACCGCCTCGGCGTCATCGCGAGAGTTAAATCCCGTCACCGCGACACGATAGAGCGTGGCGTCGTCCTTCACGATTGGAACGACGCGCATGGATTTGCCGGACATCTTCCCGCCGCCCAGCTTCATCGCCTCGGCAAAACTTTTGTCGGCCAGAGCCTCGGTGGAGAAGGCCCCGATCTGGATGATCGCCTTCACCGCGGGCTTGGGCGCGTCGACGGCCTTGGTGGCGTCCGCCGTCTTCGCTACCGTCTCGGCCCGAGCGGGCGTCCGGGTCGGTGTGGCGTCGGCCTGGGCGATGATCTTGTCGATCGTCAGGGGTTTGTCGAGGGTCGCGGCGGGAGCCGTTGCGACCGATGGGGCGACTGGCGCGGCGGCGACCGGGGCCGCCGCAACGACACGCTGGACCGGTTGCTCCGGGGGCGGCGCGAATTGCGGCGCGGCGTTGTCGTTCGGATCGCTCTTGTAGATCGAGAGGCCGGCCGCCGGATCGGCCTCCTCGGCATGGGCCGGCGCGATCGTCCGCACGTCGCGCAACGGCGCGCCCACCGGACGGGGCGGCCCATCGGCGCCGCGCACGCCGTCGCGATAGAGGTAGGCCACGCCGCCCCCGACACCAAGCAGGACCAACACGCTCAGGATCAAGGTGAAGGGCGCAGGACCGCGGCGAGGCCCCGGCGCGGGGGCGCGGCGATCGTCGAAGGCCAGCGGCTCTTCGTAGCGGGACTGTCGGATATCGGCCATTACAACTCCACGGGTCGCCGGATGCGCCCACAGCCGCGAATCACTGCGACTCGGAGTCTATCGGATAGGTTAAAGTCGGTCTTCCATCCGCGCGCGGGAGCGAATTTTCTTCGGCGGGTTCGCTCAGAAACGCGGACCGCTCATCGCCTCGTCGATGGCCGCGGCCACGACGCCGACGCTGGCCATGCCGTCGATCTCGATCAGCTTGTTCTGGTGCTCGTAATAGGGAAGCAGGGGCGCGGTGTCGCGGTTGTAGGCGGCGAGGCGGATCTCGAAGGCTTGGGGATTGTCGTCGGGGCGGGCGGACTCGGCGAAGCGGCCGGCGACCCGCGCTTTCAAGGCCTCGTCGTCGACCTTCAGCCGGATGACCAGATCGATGTGATGGAAATGCCGCTCGAGCATGGCGTCCAGCGATTCCGCCTGTGCGGTCGTGCGCGGAAAGCCGTCGAATATTCCGCCGCCGTGGGCGTCGAGCTCCGGCAGCCGCTCTTCGATCAGGCCGATGACGATCTCATCGGTCACGAGCTCGCCCCGGCTCATGATGTCCTTGACCCGGTGGCCAAGCTCCGAGCCGGACGCGATCGCGGCGCGCAGCATGTCTCCGGTCGAGAGGTGGACCATGCCGAGGGTGTCGACCAGCCGCTTGGCCTGCGTGCCCTTGCCAGCAGCCGGCGGCCCGAAAAGGATCAGGTTGATGGTCCCCTCCCCAACATGTCTCCGCCCTACTAAAGAGCCGACGTCAGCGACGAGCGCCGCGCAGCTTCGACTTCTTGATCAACCCTTCGTACTGGTGCGCCAGCAGATGAGATTGGATTTGCGCCACGGTGTCCATGGTCACCGAGACGACGATGAGAATCGACGTACCGCCGAAAGCATAGGACCCGTTGGCCCCGGCCAGCAACTCCGGCACCAGACAGACGACGGCGATATAGATCGCGCCGATCATGGTCAGCCGGGTGAGGACGAAATCGATATATTCGGCCGTGCGTTTGCCCGGACGTATTCCCGGGAGATTGCCGCCGTACTTTCGCAGGTTCTCCGCCGTATCGTCCGGATTGAAGACGACCGAGGTATAGAAGAAGCAGAAGAAGACGATCAGCGCTCCATAGAAGACCATGAAGAGCGGTTTGCCATGGGTCAGCTGTCCTACCGCCAACGGCAACCACTGCAACCAGTCCGGCAGTTTGGCGCCCGCCATGAACCCCAGCGCCGTCGTCGGCAGCAGGAGCAGGGACGAGGCGAAGATCGGCGGGATGACGCCGGAAACGTTGATCTTCAGAGGCAGGAAGGAGTTTTCCCCGCCGGTCATGCGGTTGCCGACCTGTCGTTTGGGATAGACGATCAACAGCCGGCGCTGCGCCCGCTCCATGAAGACAATGAAGAGCACCACCACGACGGCCAGCACGAGATAAGCCAGGATCAGCAGGCTCTTGGAGGAGTCCTGACGCGCGTCCTGGAGCATGTTCCACAGGCCGACGGGCAGTCGCGCCACGATACCCGCGAAAATGATCAGCGAGATGCCGTTGCCGACGCCCCGGCTGGTCATCTGCTCGCCCAACCACATCAGGAACATCGTCCCCCCGGTCAGCGCGACCATCGTCGAGACGATGAAGAGCACGCCCGGGTGATCCACGATCCCGGGGCTGTTGGAGAGGCCCGCGCCGATGCCGAACGACTGGAAGAGCGCCAGGACGACCGTGAGGTAGCGCGTGTACTGATTGAGCTGCTTGCGCCCGGCCTCGCCGCCTTCCTTGCGCAGCTTCTCCCAGGGCGGATAGGTCGTCTGCAGCAACTGCACAATGATCGAGGCCGAGATGTACGGCGTCACGTTCAGGGCGAAGACCGCCATCCGTTGCACCGCGCCGCCCGAGAACATGTCGAACATGCCCAGGATGCCCTTGGACTGACCCTGGAAGGCGTGGGTGAAGGCGGCGGCGTTGATCCCCGGAATCGGGATGTAGGTCCCCAGGCGATAGACCAGCATCGCCAGCAGGGTGAACCAGATACGCTTATGAAGCTCCGTCGCCTTCTGAAAGGCGCCGAAGTTCATATTGGCGGCAAGCTGTTCGGCGGCCGAAGCCATCTACATCCTCGGAATCGTTAGGCGTCTGGCGTTCACATAGGGCGTGACGGACCGCCGCGCGAGGCCGCGCGCCAGTCTGGCACGCATCAGGCTTCGGGTGTGGCTTCCGCGTCGTCTTTCTTGGCGGTCAGGGTAAGGCTGCCACCCGCCTTTTCCACCGCCGCCTTCGCGGAGGCGGAGGCCGAGTGCACGGTCAGGGTAAGCTTGGAGGTCAGTTCGCCCTTGCCCAGCAGTCTGACGCCATCCTTCGCCCGGCGCAGAATGCCGGCGGCGACGAGGACCTCGGCGTCTATCGGCTTGCCGGCGTCGAGCTTGCCGGCGGCGATCGCCTGTTCGAGCCGCCAGAAATTCACCTCCGCATAGTCCTTGCGGAAAATGTTGTTGAAACCGCGCTTGGGCATCCGCATGTAGAGCGGCATCTGGCCGCCTTCGAAGCCGTGAATGGCGACGCCGGAGCGTGCCTTCTGACCCTTGACGCCGCGACCGGCGGTCTTGCCCTTGCCGGAGCCGCCGCCGCGTCCGACGCGCATTCGCGCGTGGGTCGAGCCCTCGCTGGGCCTAAGGTCGTTCAGTTTCGTCATAGCGCCTCTCCTTGGAGATCAATCGCCGGGCGCGGGCCCGACTCGGCTTGTCTGGAAGACGGGCGTCCTCGCCCGTATGGCAAAAGAGCGGGCGAGGACGCCCGCGCTCCTGGTTAGCTCACCACCTCGACCATGTGCGCGACCTTGGCGATCATGCCGCGGATCGAAGGGGTGTCGTTGAGCACGGAGGTGCGGCCGATGCGGTTGAGGCCGAGGCCGACCAGAGTCGCCCGCTGATCGTTCTTGCGGCGGATCGGGCTGGCGGTCTGGCGCACGGTGACCGTGGCGGATGTGTTGTCTGACACGATGAGCTTCCTCTAGGCTTCGGCCGTATCGGCCATCTCGCCAACGGGACCCACATCGACGCGGCGCTCGATGATCTCGCTGACCTTCTTGCCGCGCTTGGACGCGACCTGGCGGGGCGAGGCCTGGACCTTGAGCGCTTCGAAGGTGGCGCGGATCATGTTGTAGGGATTGGACGAACCGACCGACTTGGCGACCACGTCCTGCACGCCCAGCGTCTCCAGAATGGCGCGCATCGGGCCGCCGGCGATGACGCCGGTTCCTGCGGGCGCCGAACGCATCATGATCTTGCCCGCGCCCCAGCGGCCCTGACCGTCGTGGTGCAGCGTGCGGGATTCGCGCAGCGGCACGCGGATCATCGTCTTCTTGGCTTCTTCGGTCGCCTTGCGGATGGCCTCCGGGACTTCGCGGGCCTTGCCGTGACCGAAGCCGACGCGGCCCTTCTGATCGCCGACCACCATGAGCGCGGCGAAGGAGAAGCGCCGGCCACCCTTCACGGTCGCCGCGACGCGATTGATATGGACGAGCTTTTCGACGATGTCGCCATCGCCCCGTTCCTCGGGTTTGTTGCGGTCTCTGCGGTCGCGGCGTTCGCCGCCGCCGCGCTGTTGTTCGCCACGGGCCATGCGTTGTTCCTTAGAAGTTCAGACCGGCCTCGCGGGCAGCGTCCGCGAGGGCCTTGATCCGACCGTGATAGATGTAGCCGCCGCGATCGAAGACGACATCCTTGAGACCCTTTTCCAGGGCGCGTTCGGCGACCAGCTTGCCGACCTTGGCCGCGGCTTCGACGTCGGCTCCGGCCGAACCCTTCCCGCCCTCCAGCGAGGAGGCCGCGGCCAGGGTGACGCCCGCGCGGTCGTCGATGACCTGAGCATAGATGTTCTTTGACGAGCGAAAGACGCTGAGGCGCGGCCGCTCGGCGCCGACGGCCTTGAGCCGACGGCGGACGCGCGAAGCGCGTTGCTTTGCGGTGTCTCTGGAGGAAAGAGCCATGACCTATTTCTTCTTGCCTTCCTTGCGCCGGACCATCTCGCCCGCATAACGGACGCCCTTACCCTTGTAGGGTTCAGGAGGACGGATCTTGCGAATCTTCGCCGCGGTTTCGCCGACGAGTTGCTTGTCGATGCCGGCGATCTTGACCTCGACCGGCCGGGGTGACGCGAAGGCGATGCCCTCGGGCGCGGGGATGCGCACCTCATGGGAAAAACCCAGCTGCATCACCAGAGCCTTGCCGTCCATCGCCGCGCGATAGCCGACGCCAACCAGCTCGAGCGTCTGTTCATAGCCGGTGGTGACGCCGACGACCATATTGTTCACCAGCGTGCGGGAAAGACCCCACATCGCGCGGGCGCGCGTCGACTCGTCGCGGGGCGTGAGCGTCAGTTCGCCCGCTTCCTGCTTGATCACGATCTCTTCGCTGACGGTCCAGGCAAGTTCGCCCTTGGGTCCCTTCACCGAGACCGTTTGACCATCGAGACCGATGGTGACGCCGGCCGGAATGGCGACCGCTTTCTTTCCGATACGAGACATCAGTAAACCTGCACCAGAACTTCGCCGCCGACATTGGCTTCCTTGGCGGCGGTGTCGGACATCACGCCCTTGGGCGTCGAGAGGATCGAGATGCCCAGGCCATTTTTCACCGGCTTCAGATCGCCGATCGAGGAATAGACCCGGCGGCCCGGCTTCGAAACGCGCTTGATCTCGGCGATGACGGGCTCGTTGTCGAAATACTTCAGCTCGACTTCGAATTCAGGAAAGGCGCCGGGCTTCTGGACCAGGGTGAAGCCGCGGATGTAGCCCTCGGACTCCAGGACGCCCAGCACGCGCTCGCGCATGCGGGACGCGGGGGTTGAGACCTTGGCGCGCTTGCGCATGCCGGCGTTGCGGATGCGGGCGATCAGATCGCCGATGGGATCGTTGACCATGCTACGTCTCCCCTACCAGCTCGACTTCACGAGACCGGGGATCAGCCCGGCCGAACCCAGTTCACGCAGGGCGATCCGGCTCATCTTCATCTTGCGATAGAAGGCGCGCGGACGACCGGTGATCAGGCAGCGATTGCGAATGCGGTTCGGCGCCGAGTTGCGCGGCAGCGCGGCCAGCTTCAGACGCGCGTCGAAACGCTCCTCCAGCGACAGGGCTTCGTTCTCGGCGGTTTCTTTCAGCGCTTTGCGCTTGGGCGCATACTGTTTCACCAGCTTGCGGACCATCAGGTTACGGTTGACGGCGCTCTTCTTGGCCATGGCTTGTCTCTCTTGTCCCGTCGATCAGGCGGTGGTGAACGGGAATTGGAATTCTTTGAGAAGCGCGCGCGCTTCGTCGTCGGATTTGGCGGTGGTGCAGACAATGATGTCCATGCCCCAGACCTGGTCGATCTCGTCGTAGTTGATCTCGGGGAAGACCAGATGTTCCTTCAGGCCCATGGCGTAGTTGCCGGCGCCGTCGAAACTGGTGGGCTTGAGGCCCCGAAAATCCTTCACCCGGGGAAGGGCGATGGTGATCAGGCGGTCCAGAAACTCATACATCCGGTCCTTGCGCAGGGTGACTTTGGCGCCCACGACCATGCCTTCGCGCAGCTTGAAGCCGGCGATGGACTTGCGCGCCTTGGTCGGCAGGGGTTTTTGACCGGTGATGGCCGCGAGGTCCTTCATCGCGGTCTGCGCCTTCTTGGAATCCGTCACCGCTTCGCCGATACCCATGTTCACGACGATCTTGTCGAGCTTGGGGATCTGCATCTCGTTGGTGTAGCCGAACTGGTCCTTGAGCGTCTTGCGGATGCGGGCCTTGTACTCGGTCTTCATCCGGGGCTCGTAGCCCTCGCCGCCGGCGGCGGACGCCGGAGCGGTGACCATTTCCTCGGTCTTCTTCGGGGCCTTAGCCATTGATGGTATCTCCCGTGGTCTTGGCCACGCGGACCTTGGTGTCGCCGTCGATGCGGAAGCCGACGCGCGACGCCTTGCCGTTGGCGTCGACGATCGCGACGTTCGACAGATGGACGCTGGCTTCCTTGGATTTGATGCCGCCCTGCGGATCGGACTGCGTCGGGCGGGTGTGGCGTTGGACGAGATTCAAACCCTGGACGAAGGCGCGATTGTCCTTCGGCAGGATGCGGAGCACCGTCCCGGTGCGGCCTTTGTCCTTGCCCGCGAGCAGGACGACCTTGTCGCCCTTACGAATTTTTGCCGACATCACAGCACCTCCGGCGCGAGGGAAATGATCTTCATGTGACCCTTGGCGCGCAGTTCGCGCGGCACTGGGCCGAAGATGCGGGTGCCGATGGGCTCGGACTGCTTGTTCACGATCACCGCGGCGCTCTTGTCGAATCGGATCACCGAGCCGTCCCGACGCTTGATGTTGGCGGCGGTGCGCACGACGATGGCTTGCAGCACATCGCCCTTCTTCACGCGGCCGCGCGGAATGGCTTCCTTGACCGAGACGACGATCTTGTCGCCGACGCTGGCGTAGCGGCGACCGGCGCCGCCGAGCACCTTGATGCACATGACGCGACGCGCGCCGGAATTATCGGCCACCTCGAGATTGGTTTGAGTCTGGATCATCTATTCGGTCCTAGCCGGCCGCGGCCTGAGACTTGGGCAGCACTTCCCAGGTCTTGGTCTTGGATTTCGGCGCGCATTCGACGATCCGCGCGATCTCGCCGGTGACGTAGGCGTTGGTCTCGTCGTGAGCGTGATACTTCTTCGACCGGCGCACGGTCTTCTTCAGCAGCGGATGCAGATAGGTGCGCTCGACCTTCAGGGTAATCGACTTGTCACCCTTGGTGGAGACGACGAGGCCTTCGAGGATTCGTTTGGGCATGACGGTTCTTGATCTCTTCTCAGGCCGTGGCGGACTTGACGCGCATGACCGTCTTGATCCGCGCGATGTCGCGGCGGATGACTTGAACGCGGTGGGTCTTTTCCATCTGGCCGGTCGCCGCCTGGAAGCGGAGGTTGAACTGCTCCTTCTTCAGGCTGAGCAGTTGGTCGGTGAGTTGGTCGGGCGTCAGACGCCGCACTTCATCGATCTTCACGCCGCGACCTCCATTTCCGCCGCGATGCGGGTCACCACGCGGGTGCGCACCGGCAGCTTGGCCGCGCCAAGGCGCAGCGCTTCGCGCGCCACATCATCCGGCACGCCATCGACTTCGAACATGATCCGTCCCGGCGCGACGCGGGCCGCCCAGTATTCGATCGCGCCCTTGCCCTTGCCCATGCGGACCTCGGCCGGCTTGTCGCTTACCGGAACGTCGGGGAAGATGCGGATCCAGACCCGGCCCTGACGTTTCATCTGGCGCGTGATCGCCCGCCGAGCGGCTTCGATCTGGCGCGCGGTGATCCGCTCCGGCTGCATGGACTTCAAGCCATGGGAGCCGAAGTTCAGCGCGAAGCCGCCCTTGGCCAGGCCGTGGATCTTGCCCTTGAACTGCTTGCGGTACTTGGTTTTTTTCGGTGACAGCATTGTCTTCTACCCTCAGGCCGCCGCGCGATCGCGACGCGGGCCGCGATCGGGACGATCGCCGCGGTTCTCGCGTCCGCCGCCCTCGCCGGCCGGACCGGACTCGCTCGCCAGACGCTTGTCCAACGCCATGGGATCGTGCTCGAGAACCTCGCCTTTGAAGATCCAGCACTTCACGCCGATGATGCCGTAGGTGGTCTTCGCTTCGGCGAAGCCATAGTCGATGTCCGCGCGCAGGGTGTGACGGGGGACGCGGCCCTCGTGATACGATTCGGCCCGCGCGATTTCCGCGCCGCCCAGGCGACCGGCGACTTCGACCCGAACGCCCTTGGCGCCGAGCCGCATGGCCGATTGCATCGAACGCTTCATGGCGCGGCGAAAGGCGATCCGGCGCTCGAGTTGCTGGGCGATATTCTCGGCGACCAGCTGCGCGTCGGTTTCCGGCTTGCGAACCTCGACGATGTTCAGGTGCACCTCGCCCTCGGTCATGGCCGAGAGATCCTGGCGCAGCTTCTCGATGTCGGCGCCCTTCTTGCCGATAATGACCCCGGGCCGGGCGGCGTAGATGGTCACGCGGCACTTCTTGTGCGGACGCTCGATGATGATGCGCGACACGCCGGACTGATAGAGGCGCTTCTTCAGCTCGCGACGGACCTTGATGTCGTCGTGCAGGAGACGGGAATATTCCTCCCCGCTGGCGAACCAACGGCTGTCCCACGTCCGGTTGATGCCGAGACGAAGACCGATCGGATTGACCTTCTGACCCATCAGGCGGCTCCCATTTCGCGGACGACGATGGTGATCTCGCTGAACGGCTTTTCGATCCGCGAGGAGCGGCCGCGAGCGCGGGCGGAAAAGCGTTTCATCACCAGATTGCGTCCGACGAAGGCCTCGGCGACGACAAGATTGTCGATGTCCAGGCTGTGATTGTTCTCGGCGTTGGAAATCGCCGAATTTAGGCATTTGCGGACGTCGTCGGCGATGCGCTTGGGGCTGAACTCAAGTTCGTTCAACGCCTTCTGCACCTGAAGCCCACGAATGGATTGGGCGACCACATTGAGCTTCCGCGCGCCGGTGCGCAGGGTGCGGATCTTGCTCATCGCTTCGGTCGAGCCGAGGCGGCGATCTTTGGCTTTCTTGCTCATGCTACTTCCTCTTCGCCTTCTTGTCGGCGGCGTGACCGGGGAAATAGCGGGTGGGAGCGAACTCGCCGAACTTCATGCCGACCATGTCCTCGCCGACCAGCACGGGGACATGCTTCTGGCCGTTGTGGACGCCGAAGGTCAGGCCGACGAACTGCGGCATGATGGTGGAGCGGCGCGACCAGGTCTTGATCACATCCTTGCGTCCCGTGCCCTGTACGGCCTCCGCCTTCTTCAGCAGATAACCGTCCACGAAGGGACCTTTCCAAACGGAGCGGGTCATGGGGATCAGCGGCCCTTGTTCTTGTGGCGGGTGCGGATGATGTATTTGTCGGTGGTCTTGTTGGACCGGGTCTTCCTGCCCTTGGTGTCCTTGCCCCAGGGGGTCACCGGATTTCGGCCGCCGGAGGTCTTGCCTTCGCCGCCGCCATGGGGGTGATCGACAGGGTTCATCGCGACGCCGCGGACGTGGGGACGACGACCCATGTGACGCGAACGGCCGGCCTTGCCGAGGTTCTCGTTCATGTGATCCTGGTTCGACACCGCGCCGACCGTGGCCATGCAGCTATCCTGTACCATGCGCAGCTCGCCCGACCCGAGGCGGATCTGGGCGTAGCCGGCGTCGCGTCCGACCAGCTGGGCGTAGGCCCCGGCGGAGCGTGCGATCTGTCCGCCCTTGAGCGGCTTCATCTCGATATTGTGGATAATCGTGCCGACCGGCAGGGCGCGCAGGGGCGCGGCGTTGCCCGGCTTCACGTCCACCTTCTCACCCGCGACGATCGTGTCGCCGGCTTTCAGGCGCTGCGGCGCGAGAATGTAGTTCAGCTCACCGTCGGCGTATTTGATCAGGGCGATGAAGGCGGTGCGATTGGGGTCGTACTCCAGACGCTCGACGGTGCCGACCACGTTCCATTTGCGGCGCTTGAAATCGACGATGCGATAAAGCCGCTTGGCGCCGCCGCCGCGGAACCGCACGGCGACCCGACCGCCGCCGCCGCGTCCGCCGGACTTGGTCAGGCCCTCGACCAGGCTCTTTTCAGGTCGGCCCTTGTGCAGTTCCGAGCGGTCGACCAGCACCAGTTCGCGGCGCGAAGGCGAGGTCGGATTGAAGGTTCTCAAGGCCATCGCTTAAAGCCCCGTCGTGATGTCGATGGATTGGCCCTCGCGGAGGGTGACGATGGCTTTCTTCACGTCCACGCGGCGTCCCGGACGACCGCGAAAACGCTTGGTCTTGCCTTTTTGGATCAGGGTGTTGACCTTGACGACCTGGACCTTGAACAGCTCCTCGATAGCCCCGGCGATCTCGTCCTTGGTCGAATCGAGCGCGACCTTGAAGACGACCTTGTTCTGCTCTGACAGCAGAGTGGCCTTCTCCGTGATCAGCGGCGCCAGGATGGTGTCGTAGTGGCGGGGTGTGACGGCCATTATTCGGCGTCCTTCTGAGCGGCGGCGGCCTTCGGGGCGGCGGCTTTCTTCGCGGCCGGAGCCGTCTTGGCGGCCGGAGCCGTCTTGGCGGCCGGCGCGTCTTCAACGGCGGCGGCTTTAGCCTTGGGCGCGGCCTTTGCTTTCGGTTCGGCCTTTGCCTTGACGGCGGGTTTGGCCTTCGCGGGCGTCGCCTCATCCGCGCTATCGACGCCGAGGCGGGTCTCGATGGCCATCACGGCGGCGCGGGTGAGGACCAGCTTGCGGCGGCGCAGAACGTCGTAGACGTTGAGACCGGCGTCCGACAGCACATCGATGTTGGGAATGTTGCGCGCGGCAAGACCGAAGTTGGTGTCCACGGCGGGGCCGGCAATAATCAAGGCATTGCTCAAACCCAGACCCGCGAAATGACCGCGCAGGGCCGCCGTCTTCGCCTCGGTCATCGCCGCGTCTTCAAGCACGATGAGGTCGCCGGCCTGGGCCTTGGACGACAGCGCGTGGCGAAGAGCCATGGCCCTGACCTTCTTGGGCAGACCGAAGGCGTGGCTGCGGACGACCGGGCCGTGGGCCTTGGCGCCGCCGACGAACTGAGCCGCGCGGCGCGAACCGTGACGGGCGCCGCCGGTGCCCTTCTGCTTGTACATCTTGCTGCCGGTGCGCGAGACTTCGTTGCGCACCTGGATCTTGTGCGTGCCCGCCCGACGCTTGGCGAGCTGCCAGGTCACGCAGCGCTGCAGGATGTCGCCGCGGATCTCGGTGATGCCGAAGATGGCTTCCGCGAGTTCGATATCGCCGCCGGCTGTCCCGGCCAGAGTCATCACATCGATCTTCATGCTTCGTCTCCGCCTTCGGCGGTCTCGGTCGCTTCGACCTCGGGGGCCGGCGTGTCGGCGACCGCTTCGGGAGCGGATTTTGCGGCGCTCTTGATTCCGCCCGGCAGCGGCAAGTCGGCGGGAGGGGCGCTCTTGATGGCGTCGCGGATTTTCACGAACGTGCCTTCGGTCCCAGGAACCGCGCCCTTGATCAGGATCAGTCCGCGCTCGACGTCCACGCGGAAGACCGTGAGGTTCAGGGTTGTGATCAATTCCTGACCCATATGGCCGGCCATCTTCTTACCCTTGAAGACCTTGCCGGGGTCCTGACGCTGACCGGTCGAACCATGCGCGCGGTGGGAAACCGAGACGCCGTGGGTGGCGCGCATGCCCCCGAAATTCCAGCGCTTCATGGCGCCGGCGAAGCCCTTGCCGACCGTGAGGCCGGAAACGTCGACCTTTTGACCGGGCAGATAGTGGTCGGCGGTGAACTCCGCGCCGACATCGATCAGATTGTCGTCCGAGACCCGGAACTCGGCCAGGACCCGCTTGGGTTCGACCAAGGCCTTGGCGAAATGTCCGCGCATGGCCTGGGAAGTGTTCTTCGCCTTCTTCGCGCCGGCGCCCAGCTGAAGGGCGACATAGCCGTCCCGCTCGACACTGCGTTGGGCGGTCACCTGACAACCATCGAGGCTGAGGACGGTGACGGGCACATGGGTTCCGGCCTCGTCGAAGAGGCGGGTCATTCCCAGTTTCTTGGCGATGACGCCGGTACGCATTGGCCCGCTCCCTACTGAAGCTTGATTTCGACGTCGACACCCGCCGACAGGTCGAGCTTCATGAGCGCATCGACGGTCTGCGGGGTGGGATCGACGATATCGAGCACGCGCTTGTGCGTGCGGATTTCGAACTGTTCGCGCGACTTCTTATCGATGTGCGGCGAGCGGTTGACGGTGAACCGTTCGATCAAGGTGGGGAGCGGAATCGGCCCCCGAACCGTGGCGCCGGTGCGCTTGGCGGTATTGACGATCTCGCGGGTGGAATGATCCAGCACGCGATGGTCAAAGGCCTTGAGCCGAATGCGGATATTCTGACGATCCATATCGCTCTTCAATTCCCTCGGACGGCGTCTTGGAGACGCTCACCCGCGTGCTAGACAGTTTCAAAGACCAGCCCGTCCCGGCACGATTGCCGAGGCGAACGCGAAAGCCGCAAAAAACGAATGGCCCACGCAGGCAGCCCGCGTAGGCCCGACAACTTCGGCCGAAAGCGTGACGCTTTCACCTGGTTCGTTTCTATGCGAACCGCGTCTGCCGCCCAAGAGCGACACAGCCAGTTCAACGAAGAGCGCGGTTCCTATAGGCGCGGCGTCGATCAGTCAACACTCCCGCGTCGCGGTCATCGTCGACAAGGGCGTCTTGAAAGCGCCGCCGTCGCCGGGCTAGCTGGGTTTTCGCATTCGCGGGGCGAGCTTTCGTGACCAGAGTAAAGACGACTCGCCGCGACGGCGCCGCCCTGGCGCTTTCCGCCATCGCGCATGTCGTGTTGATCGCGATCCTCGTCAGTCAGGCCGCGCCGGATTACGTTCTTCCCGAACCGCCCGCCCAGCCCATGGACGTCCAGATCGTCCCCATGCCGCGGATCGAGGTTCCTCCGCCGCCCCCAATCGTCCCGCCGAAGCTGACACCGCGAAAACTCGTCACCGAAACGCCGCCGCCGCCCGCGCCGACACGGCCGGAGCCGAAGCCGACGCCTGCGCCGCCACCGACCCCAACCCCGCCGAAACCCGAGCCGCCCAAACCCGCTCCCGCCAAGCCGGCGCCGGCAAAGCCGACCCCGCTCGTCGTCGCGCCCGCGCCGACACGCACGCCAACGCCGCAGCCCGCGCCGCCGCAGCCAGCGCCGCCTAAGCTGGCCGCTCCCAAACCGGCGCCCCCAGCCCCCGCCACGGCGCCATCGGCCATCGCCGCTCCCGCCAAGCTCAACATCCACAAACCCAAGGAAGAGGCGCCGTCGAGCGTGGCCACCCTCCCCATGGCCCCCTCGCCCAGTCAGCCCGCGGCGGGAGCGCCTTCGGCGGGAGCGGCCCAGCCGGCGGGTTCGCGATTGAGCGGTCTCAACCCCTTTCCGTTGGGCGCCCTGCCCAGCGGTGGGACGGGATTGCGTGGAACCCTGATCGGCTGCGCCAATGCCGACTCGGTGCGTCTCAGCGCCGTGGAGCGCGCCCATTGCAACGAACGTTTCGGCGTCGAGATGAACCGCGCGCCCACCCTCGACGGCATCAATCCGGCGAAGCGCGCGGCCTTCGACAGGGCCGCCGCCAAGCAGGACGCCGACCGCAACGCCGCTCCTGTCGATCCGATGCGCGCCATCGAAGCCAAGCACGGCCGACCCACGGACTTTGGCGGCGGCGTGGTAACCGGCCCGGGTTCAACCTACGTTCACCCCTGATCGAGGATGGAGGAAGGATCGAGGATGGAGGAAGGATGACGCGACAGGGCCTCCCGGCGATTTTGATCGTGACCGCTCTTGCCGGCTCGGCGCACGGCGCTGGGGTCAAGCCCGGCTATTGGGAAACCACCAGCCAGGTCACCGCGCCGATCCATACGACGAGCACGGAACGTCGATGCGTCACGGCCGACCAGGTCCGGAAGTTCATGTCCTGCTACATCAACCACCACTATGACTGCGCCTGCGCCGAGGACGAGGTCTCCGGTGGTAAAGTCGTGTTCAAGGGACAGTGCGTGGAGATCAAGAGCGGCGCCAAGGTCGGGGTCGTCGGCGCCGGAACCTATACCGACACCAGCCTGAGCATGTCCGCTGACGCCAGCTTCCGGCTCCTGGGCATTCCAGTGGCCGGGAAGGCGACGATTTCCGCTAAGCGCCTGTCGGAGACCTGTCCGTCGACCTGAACCTCAGCGGCCGATCTTGGCGGCGCTCGTGGACACGTTGGGATCAAGGTCGAACAGTCGCGGCGTAAACCCGAACGCGGCCACGGGCTCGGCGACCGCCTTCGTCCTAGCCATGTCGCACAGTCTCCGGTTTTCTGGACGCTCGCGTTGTGGAGGCCTGGCGACCGGCGGGGTAAACTTCGGTCGCCATGACCATAGTCGAATCGATTTCCGCTTTCGTGGTGGCCGCCGGGCTGCTTACCCTGACCCCGGGGGTCGACACCGCCCTCGTCCTACGCGCCTCGACGTTCGACGGGCAAGCCAAGGGCCTGCGCGCCACACTGGGCATCCTGACCGGATGTCTGGTTTGGGGCGCCCTGGTGGCCTTCGGGCTGGCGGCGCTGATCACCGCTTCGCCCCTGGCCTACGATGTGCTGAAGTGGGCGGGCGCGCTCTACCTGCTTTGGCTCGGCGGCCGAATGATCCTCAGGCCCCGAGCGCTCGGCCCCGTTGGCGCGTCGGCGGGCGACTCGCGTGACGTGAGCTGGTTCGCCCGCGGGCTGGCAGGCAATCTGCTCAACCCGAAGATGGGCGTCTTCTACGTATCGTTCCTTCCGCAGTTCGTGCCGGCGGGCGTGGCGGTCGCCCCCTACATCCTTCTGCTGGCCGCGATCCACGCGGTGTTGGGCCTTTGCTGGTGCGGGGCGTTGATCCTGGCCAGCCGGCCGCTCGGCCAGGCCATGCGCCGCCCCGTCGTGGTGAAGACCCTCGACCGGGTAACAGGCCTTGTTTTCATCGGTTTCGGCGCGCGATTGGCTTTGTCGCGCACGGGGTGAACGTCCGCGGCGGAAACGCGCGCGGCCAGCTAGGCGAAGTATCGCGTGTCACCGTGAACTTCGCTCGCATCCTCATCGGTCTCACTGTCGAAGGTCGCGGACGCATCCCCCTTCCCTCGGCCGATCCAGGCGAACGCGAGGTAGGCCATGAAACCATAGACCCCGACGTAGGGGAAACCCGCCACGGCGAGCGCGATGTAGGCCAGGATCGCCAGGATCCAACCTCGCGCTTCCCTGGCCCCCGCCAAGGCCATGGCCGCTGCCGGCGCCAAAAGCGTCGTCTCATAGTTCATGGCGTAGGGGCTCGCGAGGAAACTGGCGCCGACCAGGGCGAAAAGACGGTCGCCGAGCGTCGCGCCGACGCGCCGAAACGTGGTCACCGCCAGCAGCAACGCGGCGGCGATGGATACCGTCCGCCAGGCGAGAAACACAACGCCGCGCCGGTGAAGGTCCGCCAAAAGCACTACGGGTGAGATGATGTTCGAGCGGTACTTCGGGTCGGCGCTGATCTGCGCCAGGTATCCCGGGGCGATGGTCAGCCAGTCTATCCAGGGCGCGATCCCATAGACCGCGATCGAGAGAGCGACGAGGCCGAGAAACCCGGCCGCCGCTCCGGCGAGAGCGCGCCAGTGACCCCCGGCGATCAGAGCGATCGGGGCCATCACGAGCACGCTGGGCTTCAGCGCGATCGCGGCGCCCAACGCTAGGCCGGCCAGGAGGGGCCGCCGCTCCAATTGGCTCAAACAGGCCAGGACGAGCGCGCCCAGGACGAAGGCGGACTGTCCGGCCAACGCCGCCCAGACCACCCCCGGAAGGACAGCGATCGCCGCCAACGCCTTGGGCTGCGGTCGCGGCGTCAGGCGCCAGACCGCGACGAAATACGCGACCAGCCCGGACACGGACCAGACGACGGCGGAAACCCAGAATGGGGGTCGGGCGAGCGCGCCGAAAATCACCAGGCTGCTCGGCGGATAGGGAAACGGGCGGTCGTGCGCCATGTCGCCCAACAGCCACGCCTGAGCGCGATCGATCGAAGCGAAATTGTAGAGCTCGCTCGGCTCGACATTGGCCACCCGCCCACCGGTCCACATCGTGAGGAAGTCGATGAAGGGCGGCTGGCGGGCGAGCTTGAAGATCAGCAGCCAAATCGCCGCGAGCGCGAGCAGGATGATCAGAGCCGACGTGACGGCGCGAGCCCTCGCGTCGAGGGCGGGATTCAGCGTGGCGCGCGCGGTTGGGACCCTGTCCAGGACTTGGTTCCCCTCCCTGAGGGAGGCATGTTTCACGGATTCGCCCGCGATGGCATCTTTTCTGGCGGTCAGGCGTCCTGAGCGCCGCTGATGCCGAGCAGCACGGGCTGAGTGATCGCCGCGCGGCCGCCCTTGCGGGCCGTCGCTTTGGATGGCCCTTACGCCCAGACACGTCCGGCCGCCAAGCCGGGCTTTCGTCGTTTCTGGCCCCTGCCGTTCGCCAAAAGGGCCGAATCCATGGCGCGCCGAACCGGCGTAACGCTCCACGCCGCAGGGGCGAAGCTGCGGTGATTTGGCGAGTCGGAAGGCGGGAAATCCGGGCGGCTATGCACCTTGGGCAGGTGAGCACTAAGCTGGCCCACTCGGCCAGCGAACCGATCTCAAGATATGGCGATCTCCGGCGTGAGTTTGAGCGAGAAGACCTTGGGTTGGTTCATATAAGTCGATCCAACGACTAAGACCCGCCAAGTGAGGAAGGTCATCCGATTGATGTGGCGGCGAGGTTCCCGCATCGTCAATTCGTAACAAGAGGCATTTTTGGGCGTAGTCTTCGGGCACGTCACAGTTTGGGCTGTATCGATGTCTGCGAGGGCGACAGACTTGAGAAAGCGGCGCTGATCGGCACACACTCCGAATGCTTCCGGGCCGCAAGCAACCATAAATGGCAAAGCGGTATCTGCCTGCGCTTCCCGAGATATAACGTGCAGGTATTGGGCGATATCCCAGGCTGCCCCCACATCCGGGGCCGGGAAATATTCACGCGAGTTCTTAACCTTGCGGCACAGCGCGTCGTGCACGTCGATTGACGGGTATGACCCTTCCATCGGCCCCTCGACGCCAAATCGCGTGTCAGCCTGGATGGCGGTAACGGCAAGGCCCGCGTCCGGGGCTCCTTTGCTTTCGTCGTCAAAATGAACCGTAATCCGCTCGGCGCCGCACAGTCCCTTATAGGTCCCGACGAATCGCGGCTGGCCATAGAAGACGAGTTCCGACATAGGCGGCGGTCCGGTGGGTGGCCATGTCCCTGGTGGCAAACGCAAGGGCGGCCTGGGCTCCGGCCCCCATTGAGGCCGGTCAACATCCACAACGATTCCGCCCGCCGCCCCCAACACCAGGCGCGTGAGCTCCCGCAACGGCAAGGTTTGGGCTTCACGTACAGTGACCGTGGCCGGCGCCCCGGATGAGGCCTGCGCCTGCGCTGACCCCGTTGCGGCGAACCAAATGAGCGCACCGACTAAAGCAAATCGCCCAGGTTTGGTGAGGTTCTCCATCGTCGGTTCCATCGCTAAGGGCTCGCCCTTGGCCGCAGGGTCGATGGGTGTAGACCACGCGACACGTATATGCGCCCCTGTCCTGAATCTGCCATTGGACCGTCATCGTGGTCGATCTGCAAATCGAGCCAGGGGTTGCCACCCTAAGGGTCGCTCACTACCGGAAGCCCCCCCTTGGCGGACGTCAATAAGGTCCGATTCCAGCTATCGTTTCTGCCCCGAGCGATTGAGCAAATGAACGAGACTTGGTGTCTCCCGTTCATGGATGTCCGATACGCGCCATGCGCCCCCTACTCTGATGAGGTCGAGGCGAATCGCGATCGGGCCGCCGCTCGGGAAGGAGAGCTTGGCTGTTGCCTGCGCTTTGGTCGGACCGGCAGACAGAGTGTTTACCCCGACCAGCTTCAGACCGTCAGCGTCCTGGCAGCCACAGATGGGGTCCCAATCCAGCGCGCCCACATACCCGGGGCCTGCGCGAGTTTGATCCCGTCGTATGAGCCGAAGCAATGACGGGTCGAAAACGGAAGGGCCATCGCGACCCAGATATTCCGGATCGCCGTGGCCGTAGCGGTCATACAGGGCCGCCACAAAGGCGTGCGCGGCGCTGAGGTCTTGAGCTTCGGCGAGAAGCGGCATCGCGGTGATCGCAAGGCTCAGCAGACAGGTCAGACGCATAGCCTGAGGCTGCCACGCAACCGGCTTCCGGTGAAGGCCCCCTCCTCTACGCCCGGCGCGCCTGCTTAATCGACGGCGTGGCTCGTCGCGCTGAAATGATTCGGATGACCTCAACCGATGCGCCGTCGGCGTCTTCCTCTTTGACCGTGCGCGTCACCAGTAGGATCACGACCCCCCTGGACCGCCCCAACGGTTTGCCACCGTTGTTCGCCGCCTGCACCGACTTCTTCCGCGAGGTCGCCGGGGAGGCCTGACCGACTGACGGCCGCAGCGCACATGCGTCGACAAGAAAAGGGCCCGGGATCGCTCCCGGGCCCTGATCATTTCGAAGGTCGAAGGCTCAAGCCTCAGACCGTTTCCAGCTCCGGCTTGAGTTCCGGCATCGGCTCCAGTTCCGGCACCACGCGGCTGGCGGCCAAGACTTCGTCGCGCTTGGCGGCGATGCGTTGCAGGCCGCGCAGGTAGGAGCCGGTGCCCGCCGGGATGAGGCGGCCGACGATGACGTTCTCCTTCAAGCCCTCCAGCGTATCGCGCTTGCCGTGAACCGCCGCGTCGGTGAGGACGCGGGTGGTTTCCTGGAAGCTCGCCGCCGAGATGAAGCTGCGGGTCTGCAGCGACGCCTTGGTGATGCCGAGCAGCACCGGCTGGGTGAGCGCCGGACGGCCGCCCTTGCGGGATGTCGCCTTGGCGTTCTCCTCGTCCACCTCGGTCTTGTCGAGGTGGTCGCCCTTGAGCAGGCCAGTGTCGCCGGGCTCCAGGATCTCCACTTTTTGCAGCATCTGGCGCACGATCGTCTCGATGTGCTTGTCGTTTATCGGCACACCTTGCAGTCGGTAGACGTCCTGGATTTCGTTGACCAGGAAGTTGGCCAGTTCCTCGATGCCCAGGATGCGCAGGATGTCGTGCGGATCGGGGTTGCCGTCGATGATGTACTCGCCCTTGCGGATCGTATCGCCGTCGTGCACCGCGATATGCTTGGCCTTCGGGATCAGGAACTCAACCGCCTCGCCCTCTTCCGGAGCGATCTTGATGCGGCGCTTGTTCTTGTAGTCGCGGCCGAATTCGACCCGGCCATCCATCTCGGCGATGACCGCGCAGTCCTTGGGCCGGCGGGCTTCGAACAGTTCCGCGACCCGCGGCAGACCGCCGGTGATGTCGCGCGACTTGGCGCTTTCGGTGGGCAGACGGGCGAGAACCTCGCCGGGCTTGGCTTCGTCGCCATCGCCGGCCGAGAGGATGGCGCCGACGGGAAGCAGGTAACGCGCCTCCCCGCCATTCGCCAGGCGCATATAGGCGCCGTTCTCGTCCAGCACCGCGACGCCGGGCCGCAGATCGTTGCCCCGCGCCGAGGCGCGCCAGTCGATGATCACGCGGTTGGAGATGCCGGTGGCTTCGTCGGCCTCCTCGCGCACCGAGATGCCCTCGACCAGGTCTTCGAACCGCACGCGGCCGGCGACCTCGGTGATGATCGGCGTGGTGTAGGGATCCCATTCCGCGAAGCGGGTCCCACGCTTGATCTTGGCGCCGTCCTTCACCTTCAGCCGCGCGCCGTAGGGCGGCTTGTAGCTCTCGCGGGCCACGCCATCGACTTCGACGGCGATGGTGAGATTGCGGCTCATGACCACGACGTCGCCGTCCGCCGCGACGACCGTATTGCCGGGCGAGAGTTTGAGGACCCCGTCATTGGCCGCCTCGAAGAACGACTGCTCGGCGACCTGCACGGCGCCGCCGATGTGGAAGGTCCGCATCGTGAGCTGAGTGCCCGGCTCGCCGATCGACTGCGCCGCGATGACCCCGACCGCCTCGCCGATATTGACCGGGGTGCCCCGGGCAAGGTCGCGACCATAGCAGGCGCCGCAGACCCCGACCTTGCTTTCACAGGTGAGGACCGAGCGGACCTTGATCGACTGCACACCCGAGGATTCTATCAGATCGACCTGATCCTCGGTCAGATAGGTGTCGGCGGGGATGATGGTTTCGTCGGAACCCGGCTTCTTGATCGCCTCGGCGCTGAATCGGCCGAGGACCCGAGTTCCCAGCGTCACCTGCACCTCGCCGGCCTCGGCCACGGCGCGAAGCGTGATGCCCCGCGTCGTGCCGCAGTCTTCTTCAGTGATGATGCAATCCTGCGCCACGTCGACCAGGCGGCGCGTCAGATAGCCGGAGTTGGCCGTCTTCAGCGCCGTATCGGCGAGGCCCTTACGCGCGCCGTGAGTGGAGTTGAAATACTCCTGCACGGTCAGGCCTTCTTTGAAGTTCGAGATGATCGGCGTCTCGATGATCTCGCCGGAGGGCTTGGCCATGAGGCCGCGCATCCCGCCGAGCTGCTTCATCTGGGCCTGCGAGCCGCGGGCGCCGGAGTTGGCCATCATCCACACCGAGTTGATCTCGGCCTCGCGGCCGGCGACGTTCTTCGGCGCCGTGGAGATCTCGGCCATCATCTCGTCGGAGACGCGGTCGGTGGCCTTGGACCAGGCGTCGACCACCTTGTTGTACTTCTCGCCCTTGGTGATCAAACCATCGGCGTACTGCTGCTCGTATTCCTCGACCAGCTTGCGCGTGGTCTCGATGATCCCCTTCTTGGCCTCGGGGATGATGATGTCGTCCTTGCCGAACGAGATGCCGGCCTTGGCCGCTTCCCGGAAGCCCAGGCCCATGATCTGGTCGGCGAAGATCACCGTCGCCTTCTGACCGCAGTGGCGATAAACCTGATCGATCAGGTTGCCGATCTCCTTCTTGGTCAGGCTCTTGTCGACCAGCCGGTGACCGATGTGGACATTGGCCGGCAGCAGAGCGGCGATCTTCATCCGGCCCGGCGTCGTCTCGATCAGCGAGCGGACCATCTTGCCGTCCGCCGCCATCTCGGTGAAGCGCGCCTTGATCTTGCTGTGCAGGGTGACGACGCCGGCGTCGAGCGCGGCCTCGATCTCGCCGAGGTCGAAGAACGCCTTGCCCTCGCCGGGCTCCCCGGCCTTGGCCTGGGAGATGTAATAGAGACCCAGCACGATATCCTGCGACGGCACGATGATCGGCTTGCCGTTGGCGGGCGAGAGGATGTTGTTGGTGCTCATCATCAGCACCCGCGCCTCGAGCTGAGCTTCCAGCGAGAGGGGGACGTGGACCGCCATCTGGTCACCGTCGAAGTCGGCGTTGAAGGCGGTGCAGACCAGCGGGTGAAGTTGGATCGCCTTGCCCTCGATCAACTTCGGCTCGAACGCCTGAATGCCGAGGCGGTGAAGCGTCGGCGCGCGGTTGAGCAGGACCGGGTGCTCGCGGATCACCTCTTCGAGGATGTCCCACACCTGCGGCTGCTCGCGCTCGACCATGCGCTTGGATTGTTTGACCGTGCCGGAGAGGCCCTTGGCGTCGAGGCGGGCGTAGATGAACGGCTTGAACAGCTCCAGCGCCATCTTCTTGGGCAGGCCGCACTCGTGCAGCTTCAGATCGGGGCCGACCACGATGACCGAGCGACCCGAATAGTCGACGCGCTTTCCGAGCAGGTTCTGGCGGAAACGCCCCTGCTTGCCCTTCAACATGTCGGCGAGAGACTTCAGCGGACGCTTGTTGGCGCCCGTGATCACCCGGCCGCGGCGGCCGTTGTCGAACAGGGCGTCGACGGATTCCTGCAGCATCCGCTTTTCGTTACGGATGATGATGTCCGGCGCGCGCAGCTCGATCAGGCGCTTGAGGCGATTGTTGCGGTTGATCACGCGGCGGTAAAGGTCGTTGAGGTCGGACGTCGCGAAGCGGCCGCCGTCCAGCGGCACCAGCGGACGCAGTTCCGGCGGGATGACCGGGATCACCGACATCACCATCCACTCGGGCTTGTTGCCGCTTTCGCTGAAGGCTTCGAGAATCTTCAGGCGCTTGGAGGTCTTCTTGAGCTTGATCTCCGAGGTGGTGGTCAGCAGCTCTTCGCGCAGGCGGTCGGCCTCGGTGACGAGGTCGATCTGCTTGAGCAGGCCCTGGATCGCCTCGGCGCCGATCTCGGCGCTGAAGCTGTCGTCGCCGAACTCCTCCTGGAAGCGCATGTACTCGTCTTCGCTCAGCAGCTGGTGCTGCTTCAGGCTGGTGAGGCCGGGCTCGGTGACGATGTAATATTCGAAATAGAGGACGCGCTCGATGTCCTTCAGCGGCATGTCCAGCATCATCGCGATGCGACTTGGCAGGGACTTCAGGAACCAGATGTGCGCCACCGGAGAGGCCAGTTCGATGTGGCCCATCCGCTCGCGACGGACGCGGGCGAGGGTGACCTCGACGCCGCACTTCTCGCAGATGATGCCTTTGTACTTCATCCGCTTGTACTTGCCGCACAAGCATTCGTAGTCCTTGGTGGGACCAAAGATGCGCGCGCAGAACAGGCCGTCGCGTTCCGGCTTGAACGTGCGGTAGTTGATGGTTTCCGGCTTCTTGATCTCGCCGAACGACCAGGAGCGGATCTTCTCCGGGCTGGAGAGCGAGATACGGATCTGGTCGAACGTCGGGGCGACGACGACCGGATTGAAGATGTTCAGGACTTCTTGGTTCATTTTAAACTCGTCATTCCCGGTCCGGGGCGGCGCGACGCCGTACAGGACCCTTTTTGCCTTGGTGATAGGTCTTGGCTATCGGAGCGCCGCGCGGCGACGCCCCGAAAAACCGATCTTGTCTAGGCCGCCTAGCTGTTCTCCAGCTCCACGTTCAGGCCCAGGGAGCGCATCTCCTTGACCAGGACGTTGAAGCTTTCCGGGATGCCGGCCTCGAAGGTGTCGTCGCCTCTGACGATACTCTCGTAGACCTTGGTGCGTCCGGCCACGTCGTCGGACTTCACCGTCAGCATCTCCTGCAGCGTGTAGGCGGCGCCATAGGCTTCCAGCGCCCAGACCTCCATCTCGCCGAAGCGCTGGCCGCCGAACTGCGCCTTGCCGCCCAGCGGCTGCTGGGTGACCAGGCTGTAGGGCCCGATCGAGCGCGCGTGGATCTTGTCGTCCACCAGGTGGTGCAGTTTCAGCATGTAGATGTAGCCGACTGTGACCGGGCGCTTGAACTGATCTCCGGTCTGGCCGTCGTACAGCATCACCTGGCCGGAGCGGTTCAGACCCGCCGATTCGAGCATATCCTCGATATCGTTGATGTGCGCGCCGTCGAACACCGGCGTCGCGATCGGAACGCCCTTGGTCAGGTTGCGGGAAAGCTCGATCAACTCCTCATCGTCGTCGGGCAGGATCTGATCGGGGCCGTAGATAGCGCGCAGCCGGTCCGTGAGCGCCTTCTTCTGGCTGCCGTCGCGCTGCCAGGTTTCCAGCAACTCGCCGATCTGCTTGCCGAGGCCGGCGCAGGCCCAGCCGAGGTGGGTTTCGAAGATCTGACCGACGTTCATCCGCGAGGGCACGCCCAGGGGATTGAGCACGACATCGACCGGGGTGCCGTCTTCCAGGTGGGGCATGTCCTCGATCGGAAGGATCTTGGAGATCACGCCCTTGTTGCCATGACGTCCGGCCATTTTGTCGCCGGGCTGCAGCTTGCGCTTCACCGCGACGAAGACCTTGACCATCTTCATCACGCCGGGCGGCAGCTCGTCGCCACGCTGAAGTTTGTCGACCTTGTCGTCGAAGCGGGCGTCGAGACGCTTACGGGCCTCGTCGAACTGCCCCCGGATCGCCTCCAACTCACGCTGCGTCTTCTCATCCTCGACATCGATGTCGCGCCATAGACCGGGTTGAGCCTCGTCCAGTTTCGCTTGCGTGATCTCGCCGCGACCAAAACCCTTGGGGCCGGACACCGCGTTTTGACCCAGCAGAAACTGGCCCTGGCGGGAGGCCATGTTGCGCCGCAGGATCTTGAACTCGTCGTCGCGGTCCTTGCCGAGACGGTCGATTTCCTCGCGCTCGATGGCGATGGCGCGTTCGTCCTTGTCGACGCCGTGACGGTTGAAGACCCGCACTTCCACCACCGTGCCGGCGACGCCGGGCGGCAGGCGAAGCGAGGTGTCGCGCACGTCCGACGCTTTCTCGCCGAAGATGGCGCGCAGGAGCTTTTCTTCCGGCGTCATCGGCGATTCGCCCTTGGGCGTGACCTTGCCCACCAGGATGTCGCCCGGCAGGACCTCGGCGCCGATGGCGACGATACCGGCCTCATCCATGTTACGCAGAGCTTCTTCACCGACGTTCGGAATGTCGCGGGTGATTTCCTCGGGTCCGAGCTTGGTGTCACGCGCCATGACCTCGAATTCCTCGATGTGGATCGAGGTGAAGACATCGTCGCGGACGATGCGTTCGGAGATCAGGATCGAGTCCTCGAAGTTGTAGCCGTTCCACGGCATGAAGGCGACGAGGGCGTTGCGGCCCAGCGCCAGTTCCCCCAGATCGGTCGAGGGGCCGTCGGCGATGATGTCGCCGGCCGCCATCTTGTCGCCGACCCGCACGAGCGGACGCTGGTTGATGCAGGTGTTCTGGTTCGAACGCTGGAACTTCGACAGGCGATAGATATCGACGCCGGGCTTGGTGGCGTCGGTCTCCTCGGTGGCGCGAATGACGATCCGCGTGCCGTCGATCTGCTCGACGATGCCGGGACGCCGCGCGATCACCACCGCGCCGCTGTCGCGGGCGACGACATCTTCCATCCCGGTGCCGACGAGGGGGGCGTCGGACTGGATCAACGGCACCGCCTGCCGCTGCATGTTCGAGCCCATCAGGGCGCGGTTGGCGTCGTCGTTCTCCAGGAACGGGATCAGGGCCGCCGCGACGGAGACGACCTGTTTGGGGCTCACATCCATCAAATCGACGGTGTCCTTGGCCAGCAGGGTCGGATCGCCGTTGACGCGGCCGGGAACCAGATCGTCGACGATCTCCCCGTCCTTCATCGCGATATTGGCCTGGGCGATGACATGCTTCGCCTCTTCCATGGCGGACATATAGACCACCTCGTCGGTGGCCCTGCCGTTCACGACCCGGCGATAGGGGCTTTCGATGAAGCCGTATTTGTTGACCACCGCGTGCGTCGCCAGGGAGTTGATCAGGCCGATGTTCGGGCCTTCCGGCGTTTCGATGGGGCAGATCCGGCCATAGTGGGTCGGGTGCACGTCGCGGACCTCGAAGCCCGCGCGCTCACGGGTCAGGCCGCCAGGGCCAAGCGCCGAGAGACGGCGCTTGTGCGTGATCTCCGACAGCGGATTGGTCTGGTCCATGAACTGCGACAGCTGGGAAGAGCCGAAGAACTCCCGCACCGACGCCGCCGCCGGCTTGGCGTTGATCAGGTCGTGCGGCATCACGGTGTCGATGTCGACACTGGACATCCGTTCCTTGATCGCCCGCTCCATCCGCAGCAGGCCGACGCGGTACTGGTTTTCCAGAAGCTCGCCCACCGAACGCACCCGGCGGTTGCCCAGGTTGTCGATGTCGTCGATCTCGCCGCGACCGTCGCGCAGGCCGACGATGGTCTTCAGGACTTCGAGCACGTCTTCCTTGCGAAGGGTGCGCACGTCGTCGGGGCAGTCGAGCTCCAGACGGATGTTCATCTTCACCCGGCCGACGGACGAGAGATCGTAGCGCTCCTGGTCGAAGAACAGGCTCTTGAACATCGCCTCGGCGGCTTCCACCGTCGGCGGTTCGCCCGGACGCATGACGCGATAGATATCGAAGAGGGCGTCCTCGCGCAGGGAATTCTTGTCCACGCGCAGGGTGTTGCGCATGTAGGCGCCGACCGTGACATGGTCGATGTCCAGCACGTCGATGGTGGTGAAGCCCTGCTCTTCCAGGGCGGCGATGGACGTCACGTCCAGCTCGTCGCCGGCCTCGGCATAGATTTCGCCGGTGGCCGGGTTCACCTCGTCACGGGCCAGATAGCGGCCGACGAGAGCCTCGGGGGAGAGCAACAAAGTCTTCAGGCCGGCGTCGGCCAGACGCTTGGCCTGGCGCGCGGAAATCTTGGTTCCGGCCGGCGCCACTTCCTCGCCGGTGTCCGCGTCGATCAACGGGAATTCCGGCTTCACACCGCGCCAGCGCTCGGGCTTGTACGGCGTGGCCCAGCCCCCGGCGACGCCCTCCTGCTTCACATAGGGCACGACGTCATAGAAGGTCGTGAGGATCTCTTCGCCGTCCATGCCCAAGGCCATCAGGAAGGTCGTCGCCGGCAATTTGCGGCGCCGGTCGATCCGGCAATAGACCACATCCTTGGCGTCGAACTCGAAATCGAGCCAGGAGCCGCGATAGGGGATCACCCGGGCGGCGAACAGAAGCTTCCCGGAGGAGTGCGTCTTGCCCTTGTCGTGGTCGAAGAAGACGCCCGGCGAGCGGTGCATCTGCGAGACGATCACCCGCTCGGTGCCGTTGACGACGAAGGTGCCCTTGTCGGTCATGAGCGGAATATCGCCCATGTAGACGTCCTGCTCCTTGATGTCCTTGACGCTGCGGGCCTGGGTTTCCTCGTCGGTTTCCCAGACGATCAGGCGAAGCTTGACCTTGAGCGGCGCGGCGTAGGTCATGTCGCGCTGAATGCATTCCTCGACGTCGTACTTCGGCGCCTCGAATTCGTAGGAAACATATTCGAGCATGGCGCGCTCGTTGAAGTCCTTGATCGGGAAGACGGACTTGAACACCGCCTCGATCCCCTCGTCCCGGCGCTGACCGGGGCGGACTTCGCGCTGGAGGAACTGCTCGTAGGACGACCGCTGGACTTCGATCAGGTTCGGCATCCGCACCGCTTCGGGGATGCGCCCGAAGGATTTGCGGATCCGCTTGCGCCCGGTGAAGGACTGGTTGTGGATCGATTGTACGGTCGCGTGCGCCATCGAGGCTCCTAACGGGCGCCGGCGGAAACGGACTCCGGGCGCCGAATGAATGTTCGCGTCCCCCCTCCAGGGGCGCATTCTCCATTTTCCGCGCGGCCGGCTCGCTTAAGGGAGCACAGGGCCGACGGCGTTCCTTCGCGGTGGCTGGAGGGAGCGCCACGCCTCGGAACGTAGAGCGCGCGCCGGATCGCGGCGCGAGCGGAATTCGGTCTCGAAAATATGTGAGGGCGCGTAGTTAGGGTATCTGAGGGGGTTTGTGAAGGGGCAAAATAGCCCCGACATGCTTTCGCCGATACTTTGTTTGTCCTAGGCTCGCGCGGTTCGCTCGCGTCGCGGCGCCGTTCTCCCACCGCGGGTCAGATCGAATAGCCGGATGCCGTTCAGCGCCCAAACCCAGGAGCCGAGTCGATGAAAAGGATGATCTCACCCGTCGCGGCGATACTCATTCTCGCGGCGCTGTCGGTAGGGCCGCCGTCCGCCGCCCGAAATCGCCACCCCCCAAATCGCCAGCAGGGCGACGCCGCGGCGGAGACGATCCGGCGCCTTGAAGAGGCGCGCAATCAGGCGATCGTTCGCGGCGACTCCGGCGCGCTGGAGCGAATGACCTCGGATGACTACACCTTCGTCACCCTGCGCGGTGAAATGCGGACAAAAGCGCAGATCGTCAGTGCTTTCCGCTCGGGGGCGGCAAAATATCAATCGCGCGACATCAAGGACCTGAACATCCGCGTCTATGGCAATTCCGCCGTCGTCACGGGTCGAGCCACGCAGACGGGCGCGGAGTACGGCAAAGACTACAGCGGCGACTACTGGTTCACGCGAGTTTATGAGAAGGTAAATGGCCGTTGGACTACTGTTGCACTGCAAACCACGCTGATTAGGTAGCCAGATCGGGCGCTGTTCAAAGCTTTCGATTTGGGGGATAGAGCAATGTTCCCAGGATGCGACACAAGCAACCTTACGATCCGTTGGGAACGGTACTCCTGTCCCTAAACTCCCCTACCCCTTCGCGAACGCCAGCACCTCCGCGTTGACCACGTCGGCGTGGGTGGCGGGCATGCCGTGGGGGAGGTCCTTGTAGACCTTCAGCGTCCCGTTGCGCAGGAGCTTGGCCGACAGCGGGCCGGAGTCGGCGAAGGGGACGATCTGGTCGTCCTCGCTGTGCATCACCAGGGTCGGCACGGTAATCGCCTTGAGGTCCTCGGTCTGGTCGGTCTCGGAGAACACCTTGATGCAATCGTAGTGGGCCTTGGCGCCGCCCATCATGCCCTGACGCCACCAGTTGCGGATCAGGCCCTCGACGACCTTCGCCCCCGGCCGGTTGAAGCCGTAGAAGGGCCCCGCCGCGATATCGAGATAGAATTGCGCGCGGTTCGCCATGCCGGCGCGGAACTGGTCGAACACTTCGATCGGCGTCCCGCCCGGGTTGGCATCCGTCTTCAGCATCAGGGGCGGGATGGCGCTGATCAGCACCGCCTTGGCCACCCGGCCATCGCCGCCGTACCGCGCGACATAGCGGGCGACTTCGCCGCCGCCCGTCGAGTGGCCGATGTGGATCGCATTCGTGAGGCCGAGGTGGGCGAACAGCTCGGCGCAGTCGGCGGCATAGGTGTCCATGTCGTTGCCGGCGTCGGTTTGGCTGGAGCGGCCGTGGCCGCGCCGGTCGTGGGCGATCACCCGATAGCCCTCGGCGAGAAAGAACAGCATCTGGCTGTCCCAGTCGTCGGCGCTCAGCGGCCAGCCGTGGTGGAAGACGATCGGCTGCCCCGCGCCCCAATCCTTGTAAAAGATTTGCGTGCCGTCCTGGGTGGCGAACATGCCGCTGGACATGATGGATCTCCCGCGAAACGTGGTCGGCTCCACCTTAGGCTCTTGGCCGACGCCGTCTTTCACAATGTCGGGAGCGTGGCGTCACCGCGTGACGCGCCAAAGCCCGTTCCGCCCTGCGACCAGCGCGTGATAATACAGCGATCGCCCGTCCGGCGAGATCGTCGGGGCCTCGGCGAAGCCCTGGATGGCGGCGATCCGGGTCGGCGGCCCGAAGGGGTCGTCCACCGAGCGGCGGCGGGATACGTAGATCTTCGGCTCGTCTAGCAGGAGAAACAGCTCGGGCGCTGCGCGGGTGAAGAAGAGTTCCAGCCCGTCCGCGCTAGTGGCCGGCGCATAGACCTTGCCGGGACTGTTGACCGCGCGCAGCATGGCGTCCGACCGGGGGTCCTTGACGAAGCCCCGTCCCCGCCGGTCGGCGACGGCGAGGCGCGACCGGCGCGCACCCCGGCGGCTTTCCACGTAATAGAGCCGGCTTCCGTCGGCGCTGACCTCGGCGTCGAAGTTGAAGCCGGGGTGGGCCCTGGACGCGAGGCCCGGGACGACCTCGACGCCGTCCACGCGCCCGTCCCTGAACCGTCCGCGATGGATCAGGGCGCCGGTCCGGGCGTAGTCGCGCGACGAGACGAAATAGAAGGCGCCGTTCGCATCCATCGACGCCACCGCGTCGAGATGGCGGCTGTTCGCGCCGTCGAGCCGCCCGCGAAAGCGGAAGTCGAGATCGTCGATCCGCTCCGCCCAGAAAAGATCGGTGTCGACACTTGGATCGTTGCGGTCGTTGAAGAACAGCAGGCGCCCGTCACGGGACAGGAACGGCTCCATGACCTCCCCGCCATAGCCGACGATCCGCACCGGGCGCGGATCGTGGAACGCGCCCGGCGATTGGGCCTGCCCGTGGCCGTTGAAAACGCACGCCAGCAGCCCGGCGAAGAGGTTGAAGATGGCTCGGCCGGACCGACGTCGCATCGTCGCTTACAACCCTCGGGGCGCCGCCGCTTACGGGCGTCGCCCGGACGAGCAAAGGACGGCGCACCGGTTTTACCCGATGGCCGCCGCTTCACCCAGTCCCGGCTGGGCCAGGGCTGTGTCGAAAGCTCGCCCCGGAAAGCCGCCGGGTCGCCCCGGATGGCCGTCCTCGGCTGGCTGTTCCGCCGTTTGTCACCGCCAGTCCATCCGAACTTTCGAACGTTTGGACATCGCCCGTCTCAGGGGCTGACGCCGCCATCAGGTTTTCAAACCACTCCGCCGACTCGTGCTCCGGTTTCCTTCGTCGATCCCATCCGTCGCCGTTTGGGGTCATCTTCGGTCACCGGCCCGTTTGACGTCGGGGCCTTTCAACATGACGAGGGTGACTCCGCCGGATCGACCGCGCAACGGCCGAAAGACCTCCAACTGTGCTCAAAACAGCCCGTTGCGGTGGACGGACGGTGGATAACTCGCGAGGCGCGCGAGAACGATGGAACCGAGCAGCGGCCGACGCCGCGGACAGACCTCCAGCCCGGCGGATTTCGATTGCATTATGCAACCAATTGGCGCAGACTCCTTGCTCGCTTCCGTCGTGGCGGCGTCCACCGATCTTTGAAATCGTGAACATGCTAAATCGGGTCCCCGCCACCCCGGAAAGTCCGCGCGGGTCGGGTGCGTTAGCGATCGTTCGTTAACAACGCCCCCAGTTGTCGACGGGACTCTGAGCGGCCCGTCGATTCATCGACGTCCGCTTGTGGGCGTGAGGGTGGGAGCCGCGCGCGACCACGTTGCGGTCGTTAGCGCAGTCTGTTTTGCGGCCGGCCCACGGACGATTACGGTACGGCGATCCTGTGGGGCTTCATTATCGCGATGGCATCGAATGGGTTGAAAAGATGGAAGTCGTTGCGGGCGATCCCTGTCGTTGTTCTCATTTTCACTTTGACAACAGCCGGAAGTTCTGACGCTCGACCCGCATGGATCACCTACGATGGCCCCGTCTTCACCACACGCTATCCGTCGAACTGGTCGACGTTTGGAAACGATCGTGATCGGCTGTCAATTTTGAGTCCGGGACAACGTGCAGAGGGTGTCATCATCGGCCAAGGACAGGCGATGGTTGAGGTCTGGGAAGTACCACCAGCCGACGCTGCAACCGAATGGGCTGTCCGTTGGAGTGCCGCTCAAAAAGAGGACGAACCTTACTCGGCCGCCTTCTATCACGGAAGTAGATCGCGACGCGGATGCAGCCAAATCCATGCTATGATTTCGGAGAGTAACATGGGGGACGAAGATCACGTCAGGATCGAACATGACATCGATCTTTTCTGCAAGTTAGACAACCGGCTTTTCCTGATAAATCTCGGTTATTGGGCCGACGACCCAAACGGAACCGACTATCTCACGTCGGCTCTGAAAATCGCCAGGGAACTCCGAGTGAGGTAAACGCCGAACCGAACGGCAAAAACCCACCCCCTGCCGTCGTTGGCGAGGTCCGCTTTCCCGGCGGGATCAACTCGCCTAGTCGGAACGGCAGGTTTCTGGCTTGATGCTGGGGACCGTTCGCGACCCTTAACGGTTTGGAGATGAGTCGGATGGAGATCATCACCCGGACCGCGCGGCGACGGCGATATAGCCCGTCAGAGCGGACCGCGGTGTTGGCGGAAGCCGACGAGCCCCGTGTCACGGTGCTCAAACTCGCCCAGCGCACCCGCCTTGGTTAGCTGCCGTTCGGCTCGGTTGGTGCCTGCTTGCGCATCATCTGCTCGGCAAAACCCACCGCTTCGGCAACGGTTACGGTGAAGATCCCCCCTCGTGCCTGCCTCCACTCGGCGATGCCACCGCTTGCGTCAGGGAACGCGACCTTGGACGGTGAAAGTCTTGTTACGCTCGCGTCCAATGACATTTTTGAGAACGGTGCGTGTTGAAGCGTGCCGTCAAGCGGAAGGCCAGTGAAGTGCAATCCGATGATGCTGACGTGATACACAGGACCAGTCTTGGCTAACTCCGGAAGCACCTCGATCTTCTGGATTTTCAGCAATGAACCCTTATCCTGTGGGCGGGTTTGATATTCCCACACTTGCCCTTCGGCGTATCTGTCTGCGGTTGGGCCGGCCACTACCGAACCTGCCACTAAGGCCAAGCCGAAGCCTGCTAGCCGCAACTGACGCATCGCAATCCCCCGCTATCGGCGGAGCCTGCGCCATCAACAGAGTGTCCGCAACTTGCGCAAGCAAATGGTTCAAGTCGGACGCTTACCGTATTCTAGCTAAAGGCCGCGACGCAACAGGCACTAAGGACCGGATGGCGTCAGTCTCTCTGAGTCCATCCACGAGGACTAACACGTCAGGCAGGACGTGGGGTCGGGACGACGCTTGCCCCTTAGCGGACATCAAGCATCCATCACGCGCCAACCGTTGCCATCGATGGTGAGCCAAGTGGTCCGTTTGATCCAACCCCCTTGGGTGTGCTCCTCCCATTTGCACTCGAACTCGGTCGGCTCCTCATCCGGGGCAATGCAACGGACCTCCCGCACGTTGGCAGGCGACACCTTCGTCTTACGATAGGGGACTAGCTCGGCGTCCGCATTGTTGATCGCGGTGGCTAGTGCCTCCGGCGTGACAGCCCGACGTACGGCTGGCACGGCGGATGAGGCTCCAAACAGCACGATGGCAATCGCAGCGATTGTTCTCATGTGCTCATGGTGTCTGGCCGCTGCTTTCGGGTCAACTTCCGCTCGCCACCCATCTGTGACTCTCACAACGTCCGCTAAGGGGTCACTTGGCTGGGCACAAGGTTCGTTCCGAGGTCGGCGCAGCCGCCACAACATGAGCGTTAGTCGCGGGGGCCGCCGCCTCAATCTCACTTGGGCGCGGGTCCGCGTCGATCTCTGCGAGGTCTGCCCCGGCTCGCGTCCCGGCGAGCCGGTCAAAAGCCGCTTACACGGAGGTAGCGACGCTTCAGCTGTGGAGCAAAAGGCGTATTCGGCTGACGAAAAGCGCCAACTCGGATGCCAAAACCTGCCACGTCGCAATCGCTGGAGAAGTTCCGTTGTCCATAAGATATAGGATCTTACAAGCATAACCTCGCGGAACTACCCCGCTCCGGCGCCGGTTTGACCGCTTAAGCCACGATCAACGTCCGCGCCATCGCGGCGAAAGCCAATCCGGCCGCGCTGTCCGGCGCGGCCACGATCACCGGGCGACCGCTATCGCCGCCTTCCCGCACCGCCATCTCGAGGGGCACCTCGCCCAGAAACGGAACCCCCAACCGCTCCGCCTCGCGCCGGGCGCCGCCTTCGCCGAAAATCGGGATGCGCTCGCCGGACGCCGGGTTGGAGAAGTAGGCCATGTTCTCGACGACCCCCAGAATCGGGACAGGCGGGTTCATCATGGCGAACATCGCGGAGGCGCGACGGGCGTCGATGAGGGCGATTTCCTGCGGCGTGGAGACGATGACGACGCCGTCGATCTGAAGCTTCTGGACCAAGGTCAGGTGAATGTCGCCCGTGCCGGGGGGCAGATCGACGACCAGCACATCCATCGGATCGTCGACGCCGGCCCAACGCACCTCCTCGATCATCTGACGCAGGGCGGAGGAGACCATCGGTCCGCGCCAGATCATCGCCCGGCCCTCCTCGACGATGAAGCCGATGGACATGACTTTCAGGCCGTGGGCCTCCAGGGGGATCAGCTTGCCGTCCTGGTAGATCGGTTTCACATCGATCCCGAGCATTCGCGGCGCGGAGGGGCCGTAGATATCGGCGTCGAGCAGGCCGACCTTCAGCCCCCTGGCCGCCAGGGCGCCCGCCAGGTTCACAGCCACGGTGGACTTGCCGACCCCGCCCTTGCCGCTCGCCACCGCGATGACGCGGCGCACGTGTTCCAGACGGCTGGCCGGCGGTATCGCCTGAGGATTGGCCCGGGGATCGCCAGGGACGGAGGGCGCGGCGCGGCGTGGCGCGACGGTGAGCCCGGACGCCGGCGCCGTGGTGGTGGTGAGCGCAACCTGGACCTTATCCACGCCCGGCAGGCCTCTCAGCATCCGCTCGACCTCGTCGCGAACGGGGGCGTAGAGCGAAGCTTCGGCGCGCGGAACCTCGAGAATCAAGCTCACCCTGCCGGCCGCGACACTCAGGCCTTGAACCAAACCGGCGGTCATCAAGCCCTTTCCGGACTTCGGATCGCTGACCTTTTCCACCAGCGCCGCGGCCGCTTCGTGGGGCGGGGCGGCGGCGGGAGGCGGGGGTGGCGTCATCGGTTGCTGTTGCTTTGCGGCGCGGGGCGTCTCATATCCGGTCCCTGGAGTGGCTTTACAACCTCCAACGCCGCGCGGCCGCTCGGGCCCGCCTTGATGAGAGACGACGCCGCTTCGCATGCCATGGAATGACAACGCCAACCCGGGACCTTGGGGCGCGCCGCCGTCTGGAAACGAGGGCGGAAAATCCGGGGGCGAGCCGCCCAAGCGGGACGAACCGCGTCGCCGCCCGCCGCCGCCTTCCGGCGGGGGTCCAACCGCGCCCGACCTGAACGAATTCGCGCGCCGTCTCTCCGACCGGGCGCGGCAAGTCTTCGGCGGCCCCGGTGGACAAGGCCTGCGCGGCAATGTGTTGTGGGCGCTCCTCGCCGTGGCGGCGCTCGTCTGGATGATCACGGGGGTCTACACGGTCCAAGCCAACGAAGAGGCGGTCATCACGCGGTTCGGCGGCTATTCCCGCTCCGTGGGGCCCGGCCTGCACTACCACCTCCCGATCCCGATCGAGCGGGCGGAAATCGTCCCGGTCACCAACCAGAACAAGACCGTGGTCGGCGGCTCGCCCAGCGCGCAGGCGCCGGACGAAAGCCTGATGCTGACGGGTGACGAGAACATCATCGATCTGTCGTTCACCGTGCAGTGGCACGTGTCCGACGCCGCCAAATATCTCTTCCGCGTGCGCGAGCCGGACAACGCGGTGAAGGCCGTGGCCGAGAGCGCCATGCGCGAAATCGTCGGCCGCAGCCTGCTGCGGGACATCCTGACCAATGGACGCGGCGCGGTGCAGAGCCAGACGCTCGTCCTGATGCAGAAGATCCTCGATCGCTACCAGTCGGGGGTCACGATCGACCAGGTGCAGATCCAGAACGCCAATCCGCCGCAGGACGTGGTCGCCGCCTATCAGGACATCGCCCGCGCCGGTCAGGACCAGCAGGGCTACATCAACGAGGCCAACACCTATCGCAACCGCGTGGTCAACGAGGCCAAGGGCGACGCCTCCAAGATCGTGCAGGCCGCCCAGGGCTATCGCGAACAGGTGGTGCGCGAGGCGCAGGGCCAGGCGGCGCGCTTCAACCAGCTATACGCCGAATACCGCCGCGCGCCCGCCGTCACGCGGGAGCGGCTCTACATCCAGACCATGCAGACGGTCCTGGCGCGCTCGCACAAGGTGATCGTCGACGCCAAGGGCGCGACGGCCCCGATCATTCTGCCGCCCGACGCCTTCCGCTCCGGAGTGACCGTCACGGCGCCCGCGCCGGCGGCTCAGCCCGCGGCTCCGGCCCAGCAAGGGAGCGACGGCAAGTGAAGCGCGCCCCCTTCATCTGGCTGATCGCCGCCTTCTTCATCGGCGTCGTCCTCGCCAACGCCTTCTTTATCGTCGACCAACGGCAGCAAGTCGTGGTGGTGAACCTCGGGGAGCCGGTGCGGGTGATCAATCCGCCGGGCGCCTACGATCCCGGCCTGAAGCTGAAGATACCCTTCGTCGAGTCGCTGGTCGTCCTGGACAAGCGCAATCAGGCGATCGAGGCCACGAAGGAAGAGGTCATCTCCGCCGATCAGCAGCGCCTCGTGGTGGACGCCTTCGTCCGCTACCGTATCTCCGATCCGCTGCAATTCTATCGAACCCTGCGCGACGAGAGCACCGCGGCGGATCGGCTGGAGCCGCTGATCAACTCTTCCCTGCGCCAGGTTCTCGGCGCGGCGACGGCGAACGAGATCATCTCTCAAAAGCGCGACGCCCTGATGGCGGACACCCTTCGCGACGTTCGCGCCCGGGCGGGGCGATCGCATTTCGGCGTCGAAGTCGTGGACCTGCGCATCAAGCGCGCCGACCTGCCGGCCGCCAACCAGCAGGCCGTCTATGCGCGGATGCGCTCCAACCTGCAGCAGCAGGCCGCTCAGATCCGCGCCGTCGGCGAACAGAACCGCCGCGAAATCGTCGCCGACGCCGACAAACAGGTCACCATCACCCTGGCCACCGCGACGGAGGAAGCCTTCACCACCCGCGGTGCCGGCGACGGCGAGAGCGCGAAGATCTTTGCCCAGAGCTTCGGCAAGGACCCCAGCTTCGCCGCCTTCTACCGCTCGATGCAGGCCTATGAGGGCGTCTTCGCCGACGGCGACACCACGATGGTGCTGTCTCCCGACGCGGACTTCTTCAAATATTTCCGCAAGGGACCCGGCGCGAGATAGGCGATGGTCGCCACCGCCAGCGCCGCGCTGGGAAGGTCTAGACGAAGCGCGGCACGTTCCCGCCCCTACTTCCCCGCCTCGATCTCCAGCCGCCAGGCTTTTCCGGCCGCCAGCCAGCGCCTGGCCGCGGCCTGGATGTCGGTGGTTGTCACCGCCGCGTAGTCGGGAAAGGTCGAGCGGATCAGATCGAGCTTGCGCGGTTCGGCGACGGAACCCGCCAGATCGGCCAGCCAGTACTCGTTGGTCAGCTGGGCCTTGGCCAGACCGGCCACACGCGGCGCCCGGGCGCGCACGAGCTCGTCTGGCGTGACGCCGCTCGTCGCCATGTCGGCGGCGATCTTGTCCGCCGCGGTGAAGAAGCCGGGAAGCTTGGCCGGGGGCATCTCGACCTCGGCGAGGGCATAGCCGTAATGCGGGAAAACCTGAGACAGATTGACCTGGGCTTCTGGACTATAGGTCGCGCCCTCGGCGATGCGCACCTGGTCGAGCAGCCGATTTTCGAACACCTCGCCGGCCAGCATGTCGGCGCGCGACCGACGCATGTCGGCGTAGAAGTCGGTCATCGGCCAAGCCACCACGCCCACCGCCTGATCCGCGCGCCCCGTGTGCGTCAGCCGAACGGGCGCGCTGCTCGGCGCGGGAAAGGCCAACTTCAGGGCGCCGCTCTCGATCGGCGGCGCCGGGGCGCGAGACGGCAGGGCGCCGAAGGTCTTGGCGACCTCCGCGATCGCCTGGTCGACGGTGACGTCGCCAACGATGGTGATCTCCAGCGGATCGCGGCTCAGCGGGCCCAGCAGGAGGGAGCGCAGATCGCCGGGCTTGGCGGCCAAGAGTTCCTCGCGGCTGGGAAAGGCGAAGCGGCGATCGCCGCTGGTGAGCAGCGTCTCGCTCTCGCGCGCCAGGACGCCGCCCGGCGTCGCGTCCAACTGGGGCAGCTGAGCAAGAAAGGCGGTGCGCAGGCGCTCGAAGGCCTCCGGCCGAAAGCCCGGGTCGGCGACGTAGGCGGTAAGGAACTGCAGCTCGGTCGTCAGATCCGCGGGACGGGTTGCTCCGCTCAGCGCGAAGGCGTTGTCGTCGATGGCGAAGGCGACGGGATGCACCCTTCCCGCCAGAGCGGTCTGGGAGTCCTCGAAATCGATCTTGCCGAAACCCCCGGGGATCAGGGCGCCCGCCGCCCAACTCGCCGTCGGGATATCGCGGCGCAGATCGAGACGCCCCCGGCCGAAGCGAACAGCGATCAGGATCTGGTCGTCGCGCAATTTGGTCGGCTTGACCGTCAATGTGGTCCCATTGCCAAAGCGGACCACTGTGAGGCCAAGGTCATCGATCATCCGCCGTGTCGTCACCCGTCCGGCGGGGCCGAAGGAGTCATAGGGCCACTTTGCCTCGGCCCGCGCGCCCCGGTCCACGAGCGGCGCCGCGGCCGCTTCGGTGAAGGCTTTGACCACTTCGGCTTCGCCGCCCTCGACGGTCTCGGGCGTCACCAGCTCGACCAGAGGACCCGCGCCCGAGAACGTCCGATGGATCGCCGCGTCCAAATCGGCCGGCGTGATGGCTTTCGCCGTTTGCTCGAACAGCGCGAGGTCGGTCGACGGCGCGGTGAAGACTTCGTCCTCATCGACGGAGTCCACGAGACTCTGGGCCAGGGTAGCGCTGGGGCGAGTCGACGCGCCGTCGACCGCGGCTTTGAAGGTCGCCCTCATCTCCGTGATCTCGCGCGCGAGTTCCGCGGGGCTGACGCGGCTTGCCACTATCCGGCGAACCTCGGTTTCGGTCGCCGTCATGGCCGCGCGCCAGCCGCCCGGCGCGGCGGTGGTCTGCACCACGGCGATCTTTTCGGAGCGAAAGAGGTTCTGCAGCTCGGCTTGCGCGCTTAGAAACGGCGGCGAGGCGGCGCGCGCCAGCCTGGCGAAGCGTCGATTGAGGACCGCCATGGCAAGGTTGTCGATCAGCTCGCCCTTCTCCTTGGCGGCGGTGTCGGGAGCGGCGTCATAGGGCCTCGCCCAGGCCATCACGACCTCCGACGAGCCGCCGGGGATCGAGACCAGTTTCACTGTCACGCCGCTTGCCCGCACCCCGCCGAGGTCGGGGGCGGGCGGGGGCGTCGCCGGATTGCTCCAGCCGCCGAAGCGCGCCTTGATCTTGGCTTCCATCGCCGCCGGATCGAAATCGCCCACCGCGATCACCGTGGCGCGATCAGGCCTGTAGTTGCGCTGGTAGAAATCGCGGATCAGGCTGACGGGCGCGTGCTCGATGATGTCGACCTGGCCGATGGGAAACCGTCGGGCCGCCAACTGGCCGTTGAGGAAGAGGTCGAGCTGGGCTTTCTGCGCGCGATAGCCGGGGGTGTCCCTCAGCCGCTCCTCGGAAAGCACCACGCCCCGTTCGGAGTCCAACTGCTTGGCGTCCAGGGTCAATTCGCCGGCAATCTCCCGCAGCAACATCAGGCCGGTGTCCAGGCTCTCCTCGTCGCTGTGAGGAAGGTCGAACTGATAGACGGTATGGGTCCAGCCGGTCTCGGCGTTGGTGTCCGCGCCAAAGCCAAGGCCAAGGCGCTGGAGGCTTCGGATCATCTCGCCGGCCGGCACGTGAGTCGATCCCTTGAACGCCATGTGTTCAAGGACGTGGGCCAGCCCCTGTTGCGCGTCGCTCTCCTCGAGTGAGCCGGAGCCGATGTGTAGACGAAGCGAGGTCGAACGCGCGGGCGTGGCGTTCTTCATCACGACGTACTTCATACCGTTTGCCAGCACACCGAAGCGCGCACGAGGATCGGCGGGAAGGTCGCTGGTCGTCTGGGGCCACGCCTCCGCGGCGTGGGAGAGCGGGGCGGCGGAGGCGGCCAGCAAGGCGAGGCCCGAGACGACCCATATTTTCGGCGATTTCATCAGCCTCGCTTAGGGGCCGACATTGGCCAAGACAAGGTGACGAAGCGGCGAGGCGACCGGGGCTGGTCTCACCACGCTCCCGCGTCCAACAGCCGCCGCATGAGATCGCGCGGCAGGGTGGCGGCCTCGGGTGTCGCGGCCAGGTCGGCCGGCGCCTCATGGGCCGCGAGATAGCGCCAGCCCTGGAATGGCCGGCGCGGACTGGGGACCGTCGGAACGACCTCCTCGTGGAGGGTGATCTCGCACCGCGCCAGCGGACCCTCCGCCACGGTTTTCACGGCGAGGATTTGCTGCCGCGATAGGATCACGCCGCGATACACCCGGTAGAGCGAACCCCCAGCTTCGAGTTCGCCGGCGCGCTTGGGAGTCTGGCGGGTGCGCAGGATCCACGGCTCGCCGGGCCGCGCGATGCTGGTCCGCCAGGCGAGTAGCGCCTCGACGGAGTCGCACCCCACACATAACTTGATCATGTGCAGCGTGGGCGACATCACGCGGTTGGTTTCACCCGCGCGAGCACCGCGCCTTCCACCACCTGATCACCCACTTCGACAGCCATCTCGGCGACCTCGCCATCGATGCCGGCTTGCAAGGCGTGCTCCATTTTCATCGCTTCGAGCACGACGATCACCTGGCCCTTGAGGACCCTGTCCCCAGATGCGGCCGACACCGCGACCACGCGGCCCGGCATGGGCGCGCGTACGCCGCCGTCGCTTGCCGCCGACGTCGCGCCTAACGCCGCGGGCCCCAGGGAGAGCCGATGGGCGGCGCCATCGTGGAAGACGATCCGGCCGCCATCGCCGTCGCTCATCCCCGAAGACGGGGCCCCGAAACGATAGGGCAATTCGGACGCGACCTCATCGACGTAGACGACCGCCGTCTCCATGGGGGCGCGGTTGAGGCGGAACCCCAGCGCGCCTACCCGCGCCGGCGGCGCGCCAAGCGCGGCGACGTCGCCCGGTTCGACTTTGAGCGGCTCGACGGCGATCAAGTAAGGAAGCTCGCCTTCGATGAAGCCGGTGCTCACGGCGCCGTCGCGGAACGTCGGGGCGTCCAGGCAGCGTCGCAGAAAGCCGGCGTTGACCTTGACCGGCCAGACCTCGATGGCGGCGCAGGCGCGAGAGAGCGCGCTGATCGCCGACGCCCGATCGTCGCCATGAGCGATCAATTTGGCGAGCATGGGATCGTAGAAGGGCGTCACCGCGTCGCCCTCTTCGACGCCGGTGTCTACGCGAATGTCCCCCGGCAATCGCAAGCGCTTCAGCCGACCGGTTGACGGCAGAAAACCGCTCGTGGGATCCTCCGCATAGAGTCTCGCCTCCACGGCATGACCGCTGATTGCGAGCTGGTCCTGGCGAAGAGGGAGCCGCTCGCCCGCCGCGACACGGATCTGCCATTCCACGAGATCCTGGCCGGTGATCGCCTCGGTGACCGGGTGTTCGACCTGAAGCCGCGTGTTCATCTCCATGAACCAGATGCGATCGGCGCGTAGGCCGTCGGAGGCGTCGGCGATGAATTCGATGGTGCCCGCACCCTCGTAAGCCACGGCCTTGGCGGCGCGAACGGCGGCGGCGCAGAGGCTATCCCGGGTGGCGGTGTCCATGCCCGGGGCCGGCGCTTCTTCGATCACCTTCTGATGGCGGCGCTGCAGTGAACAATCCCGTTCGAACAGGTGCACGACGTCGCCGCGCTTATCGCCGAAGACCTGGACCTCGATATGCCGGGGCCGGGTCACGTAGATTTCGAGCAGCACCCGGTCGTCGCCGAACGAGGCGGCGCCTTCACGTTTGGCCCCCGCCAGAGCCTCGGCGAAATCCTCGGCCCGATCGACCCGGCGCATCCCCTTTCCCCCTCCGCCGGAGACGGCCTTGATCAGGATCGGATAGCCGATCTTCGCCGCCTCCTCGGCGAGGCGTTCGGGGGATTGGTCGTCGCCCAGGTACCCCGGCGTCACCGGCACCCCGGCGGCGGCCATCAGCCGTTTCGCCGCGTCCTTGCCGCCCATGGCTCGAATCGCCGCCGGGGGCGGGCCGATCCAGACGATGCCCGCGGCCATCACCGCCTCGGCGAAGGCGGCGTTTTCCGAGAGGAAGCCATAACCCGGATGGATCGCGGCCGCGCCGGATCGTCTCGCCGCGTCCAGCACCTTCGCCGTGTCGAGGTAGCTCTCCCGCGCCGGCGCGGGGCCGATCAGGTGGGCCTCGTCGGCGCTGCGGACATGAAGCGCGTTCGCGTCCGCCTCGGAATAGACGGCGATCGTCCGCAGTCCCAGCCGCTTGGCCGTGCGGAATACCCGGCAGGCGATCTCGCCGCGATTGGCGACAAGGATGGAGGCGGGGAGGGTCATGTTCCCCCAGGCGGCGAAAGCCAGGCGGGCCGGCGCTTCTCGATGAAGGCCTTCACTCCCTCCTGCCCCTCTTCGCTGACCCGGGCGCGGGCGATCTCTCGGGCGGTGTGCTCGATCAGCCCCCGGTCGAGGGCGTGGGCGGCCACGTGATCGACCAAACGCTTCGAGTGGCGAACGGCTTCCGGTCCGCAGAGAAGGCCCTCCCGCGCGATGTCGTCCCTGGCGGCCTCGAGGGCGGCGGCGTCTTCGGCGAGCTGGTCGACCAGGCCGATGCGAAACGCTTCCTCGGCGTCGAACATCCGGCCCGAGGCGAAAAGACCCCTAGCCTTCCGTGGGCCGATCGCCGCCACGACATAGGGGCTGATCGTCGCCGCCACGAGGCCGAGCCGGACCTCGGAAAAGGCGAACCGCGCGTTTCGCGTGGCGATAGCCATGTCGCAGGCCGCGGCGAGGCCCGCGCCGCCCCCGAACGCCGCGCCCTCGACAAGGGCGACGGTCAGCATCGGCAGATCATGCAGTTGTTTGAGCATATCGCCCATCCGCATTGCGTCGTCGTGATTGTCGGACTGGGTGCGGTCGGCCGCGCCGCGCATCCATTCCATATCGGCCCCGGCGGAGAAGGCGCCGCCCGCGCCTCGGATAAAAGCGACCTTGACCCCGTCGGCCCCGGCCAAGGTCTCGAACGCTTCTCTCAGCGCGCCGATCACCTCGTCGTTGAAGGCGTTGCGCCGGCCCGGCCGGTCGATCGTCACGGTGGCGACGCCGCGATCGTCGGCGTCGAGGCGCACGAAGGTCGACTGGACGTCGGTGTCGACAACCTCGACGTAGGGATCGTTGGTCAGATCGGACATGAGGCTCCTTGAGCTCCGGCTACATCCGAAACACGCCGAAGCGCGTCGGCGGGATGGGGGCGTTGAGGCTGGCGGCGATGGCGACGCCTAGCACGTCGCGGGTCTGGACGGGATCGATCACGCCGTCGTCCCACAATCGCGCGGTGGCGTGATAGGGATCGCCCTCGGACTCATAGCGGGCGCGGATCGGGGCCTTGAACGCCGCCTCGTCTTCCGCTGACCAGCTCTCCCCCCGCGCTTCCATGCCATCGCGACGGACCGTGGCGAGGACGCTTGCGGCCTGCTCGCCGCCCATCACGCTGATCCTGCTGTTAGGCCAGGTAAACAGAAATCGCGGCGAATAGGCTCGCCCGCACATGCCGTAGTTGCCCGCGCCGAACGAGCCCCCGATGATCACGGTGAATTTGGGAACCTCGGCGCAGGCGACAGCGGTGACGAGCTTGGCGCCATCCTTGGCGATGCCGCCGGCCTCATACTTGCCGCCGACCATGAAGCCAGAGATGTTCTGGAGAAAGACCAGCGGCAGGCCACGCTGGCAGGCCAGCTCGATAAAGTGAGCGCCCTTCAGCGCGCTTTCCGAAAAGAGCACGCCATTGTTGGCGAGGATGGCGACGGGATAACCCCAGATGTGGGCGAATCCGGTGACCAGGGTCGTCCCGTACAGCGCTTTGAATTCATCGAAGTGCGAACCGTCAACGATCCGCCCGATCACCTCATGGACGTCATAGGGCGCGCGGACGTCGGTGGGGATGACGCCGTAGAGATCGGCGGGGTCCAGCGCCGGCGGCTCCGGCGGCAAGGTATCGAGCGCCGCCGGCTTGACCACACCCAGCCGGGCCACGATACGCCGAACGATCTGGAGGGCGTCCGCGTCGTTCTCCGCGACATGATCGACCACGCCGCTGCGCCGACCATGGGTATCCGCTCCGCCCAGTTCCTCCGCGCTGATCACCTCGCCGGTGGCGGCCTTAACGAGCGGCGGTCCGGCGAGGAAGATGGTCCCCTGCCCGCGCACGATGACGGTCTCGTCGCTCATGGCCGGCACATAGGCGCCGCCGGCCGTGCAGGAGCCCATGACGCAGGCGATCTGTGGGATCCCGCGCGCGCTCATCTGGGCCTGATTGAAGAAGATCCGGCCGAAGTGGTCGCGGTCGGGAAAGACCTCGGCCTGATGAGGCAGGTTGGCCCCGCCGCTGTCGACCAGATAGACGCACGGCAGATGGTTCTGCAGCGCGATCTCCTGGGCGCGGAGGTGTTTCTTCACCGTCATCGGGAAATAGGCTCCGCCCTTCACCGTGGCGTCATTGGCGACGATCATCACCTCGCGGCCCGATACGCGTCCGATACCGGTGATGACGCCGGCGCCCGGCGCCTCGCCGTCATAGAGGTCGAAGGCGGTAAGCTGACCGATCTCCAAAAAGGCCGAACCGATGTCGAGCAGCCGTTCGACCCGGTCGCGGGGCAGCAGCTTTCCCCGCGCTACGTGACGCTCCCGAGCGGCCGCGGGTCCGCCCAGGGCGGCTTTCGCCACGCGTTCGCGCAAGGTGTCGGCGAGGGAGAGATTGGTCGCTCGGTTCTCGGCGGCTGCCTTCCCGCTTGAGGCGTAAGTCGTGGAGAGGACGGGCATGCCTGACGGCATACACCGCGCGGCGCCGCCGCCGCCAGATTGAAGATTAGGATCGCCGCGTCGCCGACCGCTGACGACGGACTGGACTCCACCCCCCTGCGCGCCGCGGAAGTGGTCCGGCAGGCCGACATTGATCCCGATCGAACCGGCCGTGACGCCCTGAGGGGTGTCGTGAAAATTTAACCGCGGATCGCGCTATAAGCAGATTGTGAATTCCGACAGACCCACGCCCGCGAAACAACTCCCCCTGGCCCTGAGCAAGACGCCCGCGCTTGATCGCGACGCCTTCGTCGAGTCGGCCGGGAATGCGGAGGCGTTCGCCGCGATCCACGCCTGGCGCGATTGGCAGGGCGGCGGATTGGCTTTGGTCGGCCCGGAAGGGTCAGGCAAAACCCATCTGGCGACGGTCTGGAGCGACCTTGTCGGCGCCCGTATCTTCGGTTTCGGCGAGGTCGTGGATCTTGCTTTCAGCGGCCCGGTTGTTCTGGAGGACGCCGACCGCAGGGCGGACGACGAGACGCTTTTTCATCTCCTCAACGGCGCGGTGGCGCGCGGCGGCCTGTTGATCACCACCCGAACGACGCCGCGGGACTGGCCGACCGACCTGCCCGATCTGAGATCGCGGCTTCGCGCGCTGAGAGTGGTGGAACTGGAATCGCCAGACGACGCGGTGCTGAGCGGCCTACTCCAGAAGTTCTTCCGTGAACGGAATATCAAGCCGGATCCCGAGGTTCTGCCCTATCTTCTGAGGCGCATCGAACGGTCGGCGCCCACCGCGTTCAAGGTCGTCGCGCGGATCGATGAGGCGGCCTATGCGCAAGGCCGCGAGGTCACGCGCGCGTTTGTGCGAGAAGTTCTCGATGGAATGGAAACGACGGGTGATCCCGGCTAGCAGGGTTGCGGCTCGAACGCCGCTGGGCGAAAAGACTTCGCCTGAGGCAAGGCGATCAGCGTGACCGGATGACCATGGAAGCCGTCGTTCTGACCCAAGCGCTCGCGATTCCGGAGCCGGGTTTGGCGTCGGAGGTCGCCGAAATCTCGCCCATCCGACCTCCGGTCCCCTCGTCGCCCGCCGCGCCGAAGCCTGTCAGTCCATTGGTCACTTCGCCGAAGCGATTTTTCAATCGAGAGCTTTCCTGGCTGACGTTCAATCGGCTGGTGTTGGAAGAGGCCGGCAATCGACGCCACCCCTTATTGGAACGCCTGCGTTTCCTCTCGATTTCGGCCAGCAATCTCGACGAATTTTACATGGTCCGCGTCGCTGGATTGAAGGCCCAGGTGCGCGAAGGCGTTCGCGTGACCAGCCAGGATGGCCTGACCCCGGCCGAAACCCTGCGCCGCACCGACGCGCAATCGACCAGCCTGATGGCCGATCAGCAGAAGACCTGGATCGACCTGCGGGCTGAAATGGCGTCCGTGGGCCTGCGCCTGCTGGACGCTCGCGAGGTCACCGGGGCGGACCGCCTGGCGGCCGAGGCGATTTTTCTGACCAACATCTTCCCGGTGCTGACGCCCTTGGCGATCGATCCGGCCCACCCCTTCCCCTTTATTCCAAACCTGGGCTTCTCCCTTGCGCTCAAGCTGCACCGCAAGGCCGACAACAAGACATTCTACGCCTTGGCGCCGATCCCGACCCAGGTCGCGAGGTTTTGGGAGCTGCCGCCCACGCGCGGGCGGCGGAAGGGTCAGAGGCGCTTCATCGCGCTGGAAAGCTTTCTGATCCTCTTCCTCGACAAGCTGTTTCCTGGCTGCAAGCTGCTGGGCAGCGGCCTTTTCCGCATCATCCGCGACTCCGACGTGGAAATCGAGGAGGAGGCCGAGGATCTGGTTCGCGAGTTCGAGGCCCGGCTAAAGCGTCGGCGGCTGGGCCACGTGGTTCGGGTCAAGATCCACGCGTCGATGCCGAACGATATCCGCGAATTCATCCTCGGCGGGCTCGACGCGGATCCTCAGGATGTCGTCACCGTGGACGGTAAACTCGGCCTTGCGGAAATGGCCCAGCTCATTCCCAACGATCGGCCGGATCTGAAGTTCAAGGCCTTCGCCGCGCGCTTTCCGGAGCGCATCCGCGATCACGGCGGCGACTGTTTCGCGGCCATCCGGGAAAAGGACATCCTAGTTCACCACCCCTTCGAGAGCTTCGACGTGGTGGTGCAATTCCTGCTGCAGGCGGCGCGCGATCCCAATGTGCTGGCCATCAAACAGACGCTGTATCGGACGTCGAAGAACAGCCCGATCGTGGCGGCGCTCATCGAGGCGGCGGAGAGCGGCAAGAACGTCACGGCTCTGGTGGAGATCAAAGCCAGGTTCGACGAAGAGGCCAACCTCAAGTGGGCGCGGGATATGGAACGCGCCGGGGTCTACGTCGTCTTCGGCTTCGTGGAGTACAAGACCCACGCCAAGCTATCGCTGGTCGTGCGACGCGAAGGCGAGACCCTGCGGACCTACTGCCATTTCGGCACCGGCAACTACCATCCGGTGACAGCCAAGGTTTACACCGATCTGTCCCTCTTCACGACCGATCCCGCCCTCGGCCGGGATTCCGGTAAGCTCTTCAATTACATCACCGGCTACGCTCAGCCCGATCGCCTGGAGAAGATTTCCTACTCGCCGGTCACGTTGAAGCGCGATCTGCTGGCGTTGATCGCGACAGAGGTCGCCAACGCCGCGGCCGGCAAGCCGGCGGCGATCTGGGCCAAGATGAACGCGCTCGTCGACCCGGAAATGATCGACGCGCTCTACGCCGCCAGCACGGCGGGCGTCTCGATCGACTTGGTCGTGCGAGGCATCTGCTGTCTCCGGCCGGGCGTGCCGGGCCTGTCCGACAACATCCGGGTCAAGAGTATCATCGGGCGCTTCCTGGAGCACGCGCGGATCGTGGCCTTCGCCAACGGCAAGGCGATCCCATCGCCGGAAACAAAGGTGTTCATCTCGTCCGCCGATTGGATGCCGCGCAACCTGGATCGCCGGGTCGAGACCCTGATACCCGTGGAGAACCCCACGGTGCATCAACAGGTGCTGGATCAGATCCTGGTCGCCAATCTGCGGGACGAGGCCCAGACGTGGCTGCTGGACGGCGACGGCGCCTATCGCCGCGCGCCCGGCTGGGGTCAGAAAGGCGCGTTTTCAGCTCACGAATATTTCATGACCAATCCCTCGCTCTCCGGTCGCGGGCACAAGGTGAAGGATCGCCCGCGCGCGTTCGAGAATGTCGCCGCACGCCGCTAGCGCCACCCACAGCGACGCCGCGGTCATAGACGTCGGCAGCAATTCTGTTCGTCTGGTCCTCTACCGACTGGAGGGGCGGGCGATCTGGACCGTCTACAACGAAAAGGTGCTGGCCGGGCTTGGTCGGGACCTCGCGGTCACCCGAAGACTCTCGCCAGAGGGCGTCGAAGCGGCGATCACGGCGCTACGGCGGTTTCGCGTCCTGATCGAGGCCGCGGGTCCGCGCGCGGTATTCACCGTCGCCACGGCAGCCGTCCGCGAAGCCAACGACGGCCAGGCCTTCTGCGGGCGGGTGAAGAGCCAGATCGGCCTCGACGTTCGCGTCCTGAGCGGGGAGGAAGAGGCCAGATACTCGGCTCTGGGCGTTATCGCCGGCGCACCGCAATCGACGGGCATCGTCGGCGATCTTGGCGGCGCCAGTCTCGAGCTCACGCGTCTGACGGACGGTGAGCCCAGCGGCGGGATAACCCTGCCGCTCGGCCCCTTCGCGGTGCCGGACAAGGGGCGGTTCGACGCCGCCAAGGTGAGGGCGGCGGTCGATCGTTGCCTGCGGCCCATCGTCGGACGCTTCGGTGGCAGGACCTTCAACGCTGTCGGCGGGGGCTGGCGTAACTTCGCGCTCATCCACATGAGGATGGCCAACTATCCGCTGGAGATCGTCCACCAATACGAAATCGACGCCCGCGACGCGCTCGACGCCGCGGCGTTCATGAGCCGCCAATCGCGGGGCTCGCTGGAGCGGATCGAGGGGATTTCACGGCGGCGCCTGGAGACCCTGCCCCACGCCGCCGTCGTGCTGGAAGGCTTGATCGAACACCTCGGATTCGAGCGGATCGTTCTTTCAGCGTATGGACTGCGGGAAGGCTTGTTGCTGGAGGCCGAGAGCCCTCGCATGCGCAAGCGAGATCCCCTCGTCGAAGGTTGCGCCGCCCTAGGCGCCCGTCAAAATGTCGCCGAGCCATTGGGCGCCGCGCTTGAAAACTGGCTCGTCCGCGCCTTTGTGACCTTGGAGCCGGTGTTCGGCTCGCGTGAGCCGGTGCTTCTGGCGGCGGCGTGCCGCCTCGCCGAACTCGGCGCTCAGCTTCATCCCGATCACCGCGCCAGGCTGATCTTCGACCAAGTCCTGCGCGCGCCGATTGCCGGAATGGACCACGCCGAGCGCGTCTTCCTGGCCTGCGCGGCCTTCGCTCGCCACAGCGCGTCCACGAACTTGCCGCAGACGGAAATCACCAACAGACTGCTTGGCGACGAACGCCGCCAGCGCGCCAGGGTATTGGGCGCCGCTTTGCGCCTCGGGTGCGACCTCTCCGGACGCAACCCAGAACTCCTGGATCACGCGACGCTGGCGTTCAGCGCCGACACGGTCACTCTATCGACAAGCGAAATGTGGCAGGCGATTCTCTTGAGCGAACAGACGTTGAAACGCGCCAACGCCCTGGCGAGCGCGCTCGACCGCAGGTTGGAGATCGCGACCGCGAAGATCTCGGCCGCCCCACGCACCGAGCGCGAGACGGCCTAAAGGCCTACCGGTGTTTATTTCACGGTGATGGTGGCGCCGGCGGCTTCGAGCTTCGCCTTGATGTCGGCTGCTTCCTGCTTGGACACGTTTTCCTTGATGTTCTGCGGCGCGCCTTCGACCAGGTCCTTGGCTTCTTTCAGGCCGAGGTCGGGACGAACGGTGCGAACTTCCTTGATCACATTGATCTTCTTGTCGCCGGCGCCGGTCAGTACGACCGTGAATTCCGTCTGCTCTTCGACCGCTTCGGCCGGGGCCGCCGCGCCGCCACCGCCCGCGGCCATCATCGCGACAGGCGCGGCGGCGGAAACGCCCCACTTTTCTTCGAGCATCTTGGAAAGCTCCGCGGCCTCCATGACGGTGAGGGCCGAGAGGTCGGCGACGATGGTTTCAAGCTTGGACATGAGTTGATCCTTTGAAGAGAACGAGTGTGAGTGAAGATTCGTGAACGACAGCGGACGCTTAGGCGGCGTCCTTGGTGGCGTAGGCGTTGAAGACGCGGGCGAGTTGACCCGCGGGCGCTTGCAGGACACCAGCGATGCGGGTCGCCGGCGCGTTGAGCAAACCGAGCAGCTTGCCGCGCAATTCGTCGAGCGAGGGAAGTTTCGCCAAAGCGTCGATTCCCGCGGCGTCAAGCAACTGCTCGCCCATCATCCCGCCGATAACCTTGAACTTCTCATTGTCCTTGGCGTACTGCATCGACACCTTGGCGGCGGAGACAGCATCAGGGCCGTAGGCGATCGCGACCGGACCCTTGAACAAACCGTGAGCGCCCTCGCCGGCGCCGTTCAGCGCCTTTTGGGCCAAGCGGTTCTTCACCACCTTGAGGGACGCGCCCTGGGCCCGCAGACGGTGCCGCAGATCGCTCATCTCAGCCACCGTCAGACCCATGTAGTGGGTCACGACGACCGCACCGGCCCCGGCGAAGACGCCTTTCAGCGATTCTATCGATTCAGATTTTCCGGCGCGATCCATGCGATCTCCTTGGGGCGAGAGGTCCGTCGCGCCTGGACGGGCGCGCCAGTTCGAATAGCGATGTCCGAAGGATGCGAACGCGCGATGGCGCGGCGCGCCATCGAGAGTTTGCTTCCCGTCTCCCCGCGATGATTAAGCCGTCAAGGCCCGCGGTTCTCGGACAGGGTCGATGCGAAGATCTCGCACCGGAGGCGGGCGTTTACAGGACGCGGCGAATAAGTGCAACCTCCAGGACAGATCCACGGAGGCTTTAGCCGTGAAACACGCCACCGCCGCCGGCCTCGACCGGCTCGAGCCATTGCTCGCCGAGCTTCGCGAACTGCCCGGCCTCAGGGAGAAATCCCGAGGCGTCTTCTATCGCAAGTCCATCGCCTACCTGCACTTCCACGAGGACAAGGCGGGCCTGTTCGCGGACATCCGCCGCGCGGATGGGGAGTTCGACCGCCACCGCGTAGAAACGGAGGATGAGAGGGAGGCGTTTATCGTTACGGCACGCGCCAGTTAGACGCCCCGCTCAGCACGTATTTAATTTCTCACCGCATCCTGATCTAAGACAGAGTCATGCGTTTTCGCGACACCTCGCCAGCCCGATCATCCGCAAACGACTGAGGCGGGTTCGCACACCCGCGTCTTCAGGCGGGTGGCGCTCAAGGTGAGCAAACGGTCCCGAAAACCGTGCCTCCGAAAGGATGAGGGTTCGATTCCTTCACCCGCCGCCATTCACACGTCAAGGAATAGGCATCGACGGCGTCTTCACAGTGATCAACGCCTCTTCGGAGACATGCCGGTCAAGCGCGGGGGCCAAGCTTGGATTGCCTGGGTATTCCCAACCGTCGAATTGAAGGCGCACGCGGTGCGTCGGCAGTCCGCCCCCGCCGACACCGACGGCGAGATCGCTCCAGCCAAGCGTCCGGGTCGCTAACCTGGAGATCGGCAGCCAAGTGACGGTCGTTCGCGCCCGCACCCGAAAATCGTTCCCGTGCTCTTCAAGCACATACATTTTGCAGCCGCCCGAACCGCAAATATCGCTCCCCTCGACGTAAACCACGGCGAGATCTCCGGCCCCCGCGCAGAGCCGCGACCAATGAATCCTGAATTGGTCGCCCGAGCCGTCACGGGTCGGGTCCAGTCGTCGCGACAACCACAAGGCGACCTTGTGGTCGCGGGAAGAAGGACCCCCGCGTGGGCCGCGACCGCTTCTTCCGCCGCTAAGATCGCGGCGAGAGCTGTTGGCGCGGCCCAGCGTCGGGGCACGAAGGTCGGCCTATCCCGCGACGCTCGCGGTATCGACTTTGAATCCCGGGCCCATGGTCGAGGACAGGCTGATGCGCTTGATGTAGGTCCCCTTCGCGCCGGTCGGCTTGGCGCGGGAGAGGGCGTCGACCAAGGCCTTGACGTTGGCGGTGATAGCCGCGTCGTCGAAGCTGGCCTTACCGATGCCGGCGTGCACGATGCCGGATTTCTCGACGCGGAACTCGATCGAACCACCCTTGGCGTCCTTGACCGCTTGGCCGACGTTCGGCGTGACGGTGCCGACCCGCGGGTTTGGCATCAGGCCGCGGGGACCCAGGATCTTACCGAGGCGCCCGACCAGGGCCATCATGTCCGGCGTGGCGATCACCCGGTCGAAATCCATGAAGCCGCCCTGGATACGTTCGACGAGGTCCTCCGCGCCCACGACATCGGCGCCCGCGGCTGTGGCCTCGGCCTGTTTGGCGTCCTTGGCGATGACCGCGACGCGAACCTCGCGACCGGTGCCCGACGGTAGGGCGACGACGCCCCGGACCTGCTGGTCGGCGTGACGGGGATCGACGCCGAGGTTGACGGCGATCTCGATGCTCTCGTCGAACTTGGCGGTGGCGTTGGTCTTCACCAGTTTGACCGCGTCGGTCAGGCCGTGAATCGCGTCGCGATCGCCGGTCCAGGCTTTGATGCGCTTGGCTTGCTTGGTCATGTTCAGGCCTCCACCACGCGAAGGCCCATGGCCTTGGCGGAGCCTTCGATGATCCGGGCGGCGGCCTCGATATCGTTGGCGTTGAGGTCCTTCATCTTCTTCTCGGCGATCTCGCGCAGTTGGGTGCGCGTCACGTCGCCGACGAAGGTGACGCCGGTCTTGCCCGAGCCCGACTTGATGCCCACGATTTCCTTGAGGAAGTGTGTCGCGGGCGGCGTCTTGGTGACGAAGGTGAAGCTCTTGTCCTGATAGACGGTGATCACCGTCGGCAGGGGTGTGCCCTTCACCACGTTCTCGGTACGGGCGTTGAACTCCTTGCAGAAGCCCATGATGTTGACGCCGCGCTGGCCGAGGGCCGGCCCGATCGGCGGCGAGGGCGTGGCGGAGCCGGCCTTCACCTGCAGCTTGATGTATCCCAGAATCTTTTTAGCCATGATCTCCTCTGTGGCCGGATCCTATCCGACACTCTGTGAGCCGTGGTGCGGGTGACGCCCTCCCACGGATTTGATGGCGCCCGAAATTGGCCGCCAAGGGTAAACGGTTTTAGCCCACCTTCTCGACCTGCGCGTATTCCAACTCCACAGGCGTCGCGCGACCGAAGATGGAGACGGTGACGCGCAAGCGGGCGCGCTCCTCATCGACCTGTTCGACCGAGCCATTGAAGCTGGCGAAGGGGCCATCGGTGACGCGAACCGCTTCGCCGATTTCGAACTGGATGGTCGGCTTGGGCCGCTCCACGCCCTCCTCGATCGCGCCGATGATGCGCGCGACTTCCTTTTCGGAGACAGGCATCGGCTTGAGGCCGGAACCGAGGAAGCCGGTGACCTTCGGCGTGTTCTTGATCAGGTGATAGGCCTCGTCCGAAAGGTCCATCTTCACCAGGACATAACCCGGGAAAAACTTGCGCTCGGCGTTGATCTTACGGCCGCGGCGGATTTCGACGACGTCCTCGGTGGGAACGAGGATCTCGGAAAAGCTCTCCTCGAGGCCCTGGTTGTGGGCCTGCTCGCGGATGCTCTCGGCGACCTTTTTCTCGAAGTTCGAATAGGCGTGGACGATATACCATTTGTGTCGCGGGTTCGTCGCGTGGACGGCGGCTTCGGGCATCATGACTACTCCGCGTTCGCCAGTTTCAGGATCGAGCCCATCACCAGATGGAGCACCCAATCGACGCCGAAAAAGAAGATGGCGGTCATGACCACCATGATCCCGACCATGATCGAGGTAATCCAGGTCTCCTTCCAACTGGTCCAAGTCACCTTGCGCGCTTCGATGCGCACCTCGCGGAGGAACTGAACCGGATTGAACGGCTTCTTCACCGGCGCGTCCACCGGACCACCGCGCGGCGCCGGCGCGGGCGAGCGGCGTCCGAAACCTCCCGGGGTGGTGACGATCTGATCCTTGGCCATGGCGGCCTTCAACTCTCTTCTGTGATGGGCTCGCCGATAGATAGGCGCGCCGGAACGGTAATGGCAGGAGTGGGGGGACTCGAACCCACGACCCTCGGTTTTGGAGACCGATGCTCTACCAGCTGAGCTACACTCCTAGATCGACAGGGCCGAAAAACGACGAACGCGCTGGAAGCGGGCCGCCAGCGCGTTCAACTCTGCCGAAGGGAGGGTCGTTTAGCAGGGGCGGCGCCGCGCTTCAAGCGACGCCGCCTCCAACGCGGATCCTACTCGACGATCTTGGTGACGACGCCTGAACCGACCGTACGGCCGCCTTCGCGGATGGCGAAGCGCAGCCGCTCTTCCATGGCGATGGGGGTGATCAGTTCGATGTCCAGCTCGGTGTTGTCGCCGGGCATGACCATCTCGACGCCTTCCTTCAGCTTGATGATCCCGGTCACGTCCGTGGTGCGGAAATAGAACTGCGGACGATAGTTGGTGAAGAACGGCGTGTGGCGGCCGCCTTCTTCCTTGGTCAGGATGTAGGCTTCGGCGACGAACTTGGTGTGCGGCGTGATCGAACCGGGCTTGCAGAGAACCTGGCCGCGCTCGACGTCCTCGCGCTTGGTGCCGCGCAGGAGCACGCCGACGTTGTCGCCGGCCTGGCCCTGGTCGAGCAGCTTGCGGAACATTTCGACGCCGGTGCAGATCGTCTTCTGGACGGGGCGGATGCCGACGATCTCGACTTCCTCGCCGACCTTGACGATCCCGCGCTCGACGCGGCCGGTGACGACGGTGCCGCGGCCGGAGATGGAGAACACGTCTTCCACCGGCATCAGGAACGGCAGGTCGACCGGACGCTCCGGTTGCGGGATGTAGGCGTCGACCGCGGCCATCAGTTCGAGGACGGCTTCTTCGCCGATCTTGGGGGTCTTGCCTTCGACGGCGGCCACGGCCGAGCCTTTGACGATCGGAATGTCGTCGCCCGGGAAGTTGTAGCTGGAGAGCAGCTCGCGCACTTCCATCTCCACCAGCTCGAGCAGCTCTTCGTCATCGACCAGGTCGACCTTGTTCATGAATACGACCAGCGACGGCACGCCGACCTGGCGGGCGAGCAGGATATGCTCCCGGGTCTGCGGCATCGGGCCGTCGGCGGCGGACACCACCAGGATCGCGCCGTCCATCTGGGCGGCGCCGGTGATCATGTTCTTCACATAGTCGGCGTGGCCCGGGCAGTCGACGTGGGCGTAGTGACGGTTGGCCGTCTCATACTCCACGTGAGCGGTATTGATCGTAATGCCGCGGGCCTTTTCTTCAGGCGCGGCGTCGATGTCGGCGTACTTCATCGCCGTGGCGCCGCCCGTCTTGGCGAGCACCATCGTGATTGCCGCCGTGAGCGTGGTCTTGCCATGGTCCACGTGACCGATGGTGCCGATGTTGCAGTGAGGCTTGTTCCGTTCGAACTTAGCTTTGGCCATTCGTCTCGAGCTCCAGCCCCCTCGGGGCTACTTGTAAAAAAGGTTTAGGGTCTAGGGTTTAAGCGAACTTCTTGATCACTTCGTCGGCCGCGGCTTGCGGCACGGCCTCGTAGTGATCGTAGTCCATGTGGAAGTTGGCGCGGCCCTGGCTCATGGAGCGCAGGGTATTCACATAACCGAACATGTTCGCCAAGGGCACCATGGCGATGATGACCTGAGCGTTGCCGCGCTGGTCGGTGCCTTGGATCATCCCGCGCCGGGAGTTCAGGTCGCCGATCACGTCGCCGACATAGTCTTCCGGCGTGGTGACCTCCACCTTCATGATCGGTTCGAGCAGCTTGGGCGAGGCGCGGTCGCGCAGTTCGCGGAAAGCCGCGCGAGCGGCGATCTCGAAGGCCAAGACGCTTGAATCGACATCGTGGTACTTGCCGTCAATCAAGGTCGCCTTGAAGTCGATCACCGGGAAGCCGGCCAGCAGGCCGTTTTCCTTGGCTTGCAGCAGGCCCTTTTCGACCCCGGGGACGAACTCGCGCGGCACCGAGCCCCCGACAACCTTGTTCTCGAACGAATAACCCGTGCCCGCTTCGACCGGCTCGAAGATGATCTTCACTTCGGCGAACTGGCCCGAACCGCCAGTCTGCTTCTTGTGGGTGTAGTTGATCTCGGTTTTGCGGCCGAGGGTTTCGCGATAGGCGACCTGCGGCGCGCCGATGTTGGCCTCGACCTTGTAGGTGCGCTTCAGGATGTCGACCTTGATGTCAAGGTGCAGTTCGCCCATCCCCTTGAGGATGGTTTGGCCGGACTCCTGGTCGGTCGAGACGCGGAAGGTGGGGTCTTCGGCCGCCAACTTTTGCAGGGCGACGCCCAGTTTTTCCTGGTCGGCCTTGGATTTCGGCTCGATCGCGATCTCGATAACCGGTTCGGGGAAATCCATCTTGTCGAGCAGGATCGGCGACTTGTTCGGGTCGCACAGGGTATCGCCGGTGCGGGTGTCCTTCAGGCCGGCCAGGGCGACGATGTCGCCGGCGTAGGCTTCCTTGATGTCCTCGCGATTGTTCGAGTGCATCAGCAGCATGCGGCCAACGCGCTCTTTCTTGTCGCGCGAAGAGTTCAACAGACCCATGCCGCTTTCAAGCTTGCCCGAATAGATGCGGCAGAAGGTCAGCGAACCGACGAAGGGGTCGTCCATGATCTTGAACGCCAGCACGGACAGCGGCTCGTCGTCCGACGCTCTCCGCGTCACGGGCTCTTCGGTCTTATAATCCAGGCCAGGCGTCGGCGGGATATCCACCGGCGAGGGCAGGTATTCGACGACGGCGTCGAGAAGAGGTTGCACCCCCTTGTTCTTGAACGCCGAACCGCAAAGCACGGGGTAGAAGGCCCCGGTGAGCACCGCCTTGCGGATGCACTTGTGCAGCACGTCGGCCGAAGGCTCTTCGCCGTTCAGGTAGGCTTCCATCGCCTCGTCATCGAGCTCGACGGAATTCTCCACCATGAAGTGGCGCGCCTCGTCGGCCATCGTCTTCATGTCGGCCGGGATGTCTTCGTCGTGATAGTTCGCGCCCAGGCCTTCGCTTTCCCAGACGACCGCCTTCATGCGGACGAGATCGATGATGCCCTTGAACGTGTTCTCAGAGCCGATCGGCAGCTGGATCGGAACCGCCTTGACGCCGAGACGATCGCGAATGGACTCGACGCAGGCTTCGAAATCGGCGCCGATCTTGTCCATCTTGTTCACGAACACGAAGCGCGGCACGTCGTAGCGATCGGCTTGGCGCCAAACCGTCTCGGTCTGGGGCTCGACGCCCTGATTGCCGTCGAGCACGGCGACGCAGCCGTCCAGCACGCGCAGCGAACGCTCGACCTCGATGGTGAAGTCCACGTGGCCGGGGGTGTCGATGATGTTGAGGCGCTTGCCGTTCCACATCGCGGTCGTGGCCGCGGAGGTGATGGTGATCCCCCGCTCCTGCTCCTGCTCCATCCAGTCCATGGTCGCGGCGCCGTCGTGGACTTCGCCGATCTTATGGCTCTTGCCGGTGTAGTAGAGAATCCGCTCCGTGGTCGTCGTCTTGCCGGCGTCGATGTGCGCCATGATGCCAAAGTTGCGGTAGTCTTTGATGTCGGTCGTGCGGGGCATGGGGATGTCTTGACTGGTGCGTTGATCTGACCGGCGGGTCGGCGCGCGTTGGCGCGCGCGGTCTAGCGCGGACCGCCGGTTCGGAGAAGGGCTATCGTGGGGTCGCGCCTATATGGTGGCTACCAGCGATAATGCGAGAAGGCGCGGTTGGCCTCGGCCATCTTGTGGGTGTCTTCGCGCTTCTTCACCGCGGAACCGCGATTGTTGGAAGCGTCGAGAAGTTCGCCGGCCAGCTTCTCGGTCATGGTGTTCTCGCCCCGCTTGCGCGCGGCGGTGACCAGCCAGCGGATGGCCAAGGCGCGGCGGCGATCCGGGCGGACCTCGACCGGGACCTGATAAGTCGCGCCGCCAACCCGGCGGGAGCGCACCTCGACCGACGGCGAGACATTCTCGAGCGCGGAATGGAAGGTCTCCAGAGGCCCCTGATCGCGGCGCTTGGTCTCGATGAGATCGAACGCGCCGTAGATGATGTTCTCGGCGACGGCCTTCTTACCCTCATACATGACATAGTTCATGAACTTGGTGAGAACGAGATCCCCGTACTTCGGGTCGGGGAGGACATCGCGCTTTTCTGCGCGGCGGCGGCGGGACATGGTCTAAAACTTCCTTATTTCGGACGCTTGGCGCCGTAGAGCGAGCGGCGCTTCTTGCGGTCTTTCACGCCCTGGGTGTCGAGCACCCCGCGCAGGATGTGGTAGCGGACGCCCGGAAGGTCCTTCACGCGGCCGCCGCGGATCAGGACCACCGAGTGCTCCTGCAGGTTGTGGCCCTCGCCGGGAATGTAGCAAACCGCCTCGATACCCGAGGTCAGGCGCACCTTGGCGACCTTACGCAAAGCGGAGTTCGGCTTCTTCGGCGTTACCGTATAGACGCGCGTGCAGACGCCCCGGCGTTGCGGCGAGCCCTTGAGGGCCGGGACAGTATTGCGCTTCACCGGGGCGACGCGCGGCTTGCGGATCAATTGGTTGACGGTCGGCATTCAGGTCTTTCGCATCGGTAAAAATCGGCGGGATCGAAACCAGGGCTCGACGTCATGTCCGATAAACACGAAACCGCGCCGAAGCGCATCGCCTCGCCGCGTGGAGCCGTCCAAAGAGGATGGACCGCCGGTTCATCGGGCCGACCCAGAGAACCAGGGGCCTCGAAAAGAGGGCGCGTGATACTCGCCAAGGGGCTTGGCGTCAACGGTCTCGGGATGGGTCCGACGGGCCGATCGTCACCGAGCCCGAGCCAAACACGCGCTTGTTCACCGCGCCCTCGACCCTCGCGACGCTGACATCGCCTGATCCGGCGATCGAGACCTTGAGGGTGCGCGCCACCCCGCCGAAGCCGACATCGCCAGACCCGGCGATTTCGGCGTTCATGTTCGACGCCGCGCCGCTCTTGGCGGTGACGTCGCCGGAGCCGGCGATGCGGACGTTGAACGGCCCTCTCAGAGACGCGATGGTGATATTGCCAGAGCCGCTCGAGACAGCGGTCACCCCGCCTCGAACGTCCCGGAAATTGATGTCGCCAGAGCCGACGACGCTCAGATCCGCCGCGCCCGCGCCGCCGCCCCGGGTATCGCCGGAGCCCGCCTGATTGATCCGGGCGCGTCCGTTGACGTTGGCGATGGTCCAGCCGCCACAACCCCGGTTGGTCAGGTCGAGGCTATCGCTGCGGCCAACTTCGCCGAACACCGCGTCGCCGGCGGTGACCTTGACGTCTCTGGGCGCGCGAACCACCAACTGCGGGAGGTCGTCATAGGCGAACCGCCCCCGGCCCCAAATTCCCACCGAACGCACACCCCCCGAGACCTCGCAGCCGTGAACCCGATGTCCGATATCGCCGGTGATGAAAGTGGTCTTGCCAAATGAGCGCACCCGTATCGGCAGCCGCTTCGAGGCGCGCGTCAGGGTGACGAGGATATCCGTCCGAGGTTCAGGTATCACCACCACGCGGGCCGCCGCGCCGCGAATGTCCAGCGAAGGCGCCGCGACGATGGGTGTGGCGAGGCCCGCCGAGGCGATCACCGCAAGAAAAATATCGGTCTGGCGCATGTGTCTCTTCCCCGGACCTTCGATATTTCCGAGACTAGCCCGACCGGTTCTTCGATGCAGCTTAAATTCTTGTCAGAACACGGTAGGTTGATCTGGAGCGGGTAACGGGAATCGAACCCGTATCCTCAGCTTGGAAGGCTGCTGCACTACCTTTGTGCTATACCCGCGCCGGATCGAAGTCGGCAATACGTCCGCCTCGAATGCGCGTGGTGGGGGAAGCAGGACTCGAACCTGCGAAGGCGTACGCCAGCGGATTTACAGTCCGCCCCCTTTGCCGCTCGGGACATTCCCCCAGAACGCGCGTTCGAGATATCCGTCCGATGCATCGCCTCTCCGACAGATGAAGTCTTGCGAGGCGCGCCGCGTCTAGAGTGCTAACACCGCGTGGGCAAGGCCCCAGGAAGCCCAAACGTTCAAACCGGAAACCGCAAACCCAAAAAACGGAGGGCGTCTTATAGTGACCCCGCGCAATCGACGCAACGACAGAGGAGGCGGCGGCTGGACGCCCGCGCCGCGCGCGCCGGGCTCACCCGATCACGCGGCCGGCGCCGCCCATCGCAGACGCCTCGAAGACGCCCAGGCGGAATGGCTGTGGGGATGGCACGCCGTGGAGGCGGCGCTGACAAACCCCGCCCGCGCGCCCGCGAAACGTTTGTTGGTCACCGCCGAGAAAGGCCGGGCCTTCGAAAGGCGCCCGGACCTCGAGCGGATTGTCGAAATGGCCGAGGGCCGGGAGATCAGCGAGCGCGTGCCGCCAGGCGCGGTCCATCAAGGCGTCGCCCTACGTATTCCGCCACTGGAGCCGACGGCCCTGGACGACCTCGCCGCAAACCCGAGCGGTTTTCTGGTGATGTTGGACCAGATCACCGACCCGCAGAACGTCGGGGCGATCTTCCGGTCGGCGGCGGCCTTCGGCGCGCGCGGCGTAATTCTCCAGGATCGCCACGCTCCAGCGCTGACCGGGGCGCTCGCCAAGGCCGCCGCCGGAGCGATCGACAAGATCGGCCACGCGAGAGAGACCAATTTGTCGCGCGCCCTCGAACGTCTGGAAACCCTCGGCTGGCGCGCGGTGGGTCTGGATGGCCAGGCGGCGCAGTCGCTCCACGACAGCCTCGACGGCGGGCCAACGGTCCTCGTCATGGGGGCCGAGGGCGAGGGCTTGCGCCGTTTGATCAAGGAACACTGCGACGCGCTCGCCAGCATTCCGATGCCCGGCGGTTTCGAGAGTCTCAATGTATCCGCGGCGGCGGCGGTGGCGATGTACGAGGCGAACCTGCGCGCCAAGTTCGGGTTGCCTTGAGCCCGCGCCTATAGCGCCTCGCCAGCCTGGAGCGCGCGCCCCTCAACGCCCTACGAAAGCCGGCGCGCGTTTTTCCAGGAAGCTCTTCACCCCTTCGCGATGATCTTCGGTCGCGAAGAGGCGGTGGATCGTCTCGATGGCCCAGGCGCCAACCGCATTGGGATCGCCCGGGATGGCGCGGCGCAGGCCTTCCTTCATCGCGACCAGGGCTAGAGGTGGGTTCGCGGCGATGCGGCGGGCCAGTTCGAGCGCGCAAGGCATGAGGTCGGCATGGGGAACGACAGTGTTGACCAAGCCGATTCGGGCGGCTTCGGCGGCGTCGACGGGATCACCAGTGAAGAGCAGCTCGGCGGCCTTGGCCGACCCGACCAAGGTCGGCAGCTTCCAGAATCCGCCGACATCGCAGACCAGACCACGCTTGACGAAGAGTTCGGCGAAAACCGCCCGCTCCGAGGCAACGCGGATATCGGCATAGAGCGCCAGTTCCATCCCCCAGCCCACCGCCGAGCCGTTCACCGCGGCGATGACCGGCTTGGCGCAATCGATCACCGCCATGGCCGCCGGCGTCGCGCGGAAATCGCCTTCGTCGGTGGACGGCGTGGCAGGCGCTTCTCCCGTCATCATCTCCTTGACGTCCTCGCCCGAGCAGAACGCGGGATCGGCGCCGGTGACGACGACGCAGCGCACCTGATCGTCGCGGGACGCGTGGCGAAACGCGGCCTCCAATTCGTCATAGGCGCGACGGTTGAGGGCGTTGCGCCGCTCTGGCCGGTTCAAGGTGACGCGAGCGATTCCCTCCCGCACGTCGTAAAGTGTGAAGATAAAGTCGTCGGGCTCGATGACCGGCTTCGCCATGACAGTGCCCTCTCTCGTCCTTGCCGCCGCCGTGGCCGCTAGGGCCCGCTGTAGAGCGTATAGCTGGCGATGTCGAAGCTGACGTGGAGCCATCGAACCGCCGCCGTCCCCTGCCAGAACATCCGGCTCCCCCTCAGAAGGAATTGGCCCCCGCACAGAGCATAATAGCGACCGTCGCCATCGGGACCCACCGCGCGCTGCGCCAGGATGGGATTATAGAGCGACCCCTGCGTCCGGTAGAAAAGCAGGCTGTCGAGGGTGCGCGACTGGCCCTCGAGCAGACCGTTCATCGCTGAAGTCCCCACGCGAACGACGCCGTTGCTCACCTGCTCGATGTCCATCTCGAAGGCGCCGGACTGTGGCACGGCGATCGTTCGACCGACGAGGGGGTTCGACGAGGCGAGGACGGTGATCGTCTGGCCGCGTGGAGTCGAGAAGGACCCGTCCGCCAGCGGCTCCGGTGACGAAAGCTCGGTAAATTCCCCGATGACGAAGGTCGAACCCGGCGGTCCGTTCATCTGGATCCCCGCGGCGTAGATGGTCGAGACACCTGGGATAGCGGCTGACGCCGAAAGCCAAGCCCGCACGCCGGATGTCGACAAGGTCGCCTGCCCAAACACCACCGCGCTATTGTTGATATAGGCCCGCGCCGTCGCCCCTTCGCCATTGGCGATGTGGACCGCCGCGCCGAACGCCCGCGTGGTGTTTCTCAGAGCGGGCAGAAGGTCGCCCGCCTGCCAGAAGACGTATTCCGCCCCCGCGGTGACCTTCCGGGCTATCAGGACCCGGCGCATCCCCTTCAGCAGAGCGGTGTGCGCGCGGCGATCGCTGATCCAGACCTGGGGAAAGACGACGCCGTCGGCGTAGCGGCGGAGCTGGCTGGTGATATTGCCTCCCGCCGCGCCGGTGGTGTCGCCTCGCTGAACGACCAGCGCCGCGCACGGTGCGGAGACGGTCGGCGCGCCGGAAACATACTCCGTCACCACGGTAAACGATTTATTCGGTGTCACCGCCGTGACCCGCAACCAAGTGTCTTTGAGCGCGGCGTCCGCCGACCGATCGAACACCACCATGTCGCCGATATCGAGTTGGCCGGTGACGCGAGTCGAACAGATCACGGTGTTTGAACCCGTGGTGTAGGCCTGCACGCGCAACGGCCTCACCTCGCCGGTCAAGCTGTCGTTGATCGCGGTCACCTGAGAATTGGCGTCCTGGATCGTCATCTGCGGGTCTGGAAACTCGTTGGCGCCCGACCTCACCGATCCGTCGCCAGCGAACGCGAAGGCCGCGCCGGGTACAGTGGTCAAGAGCACGACCCGCCTTGTCAGTCCGTCCGCGTGCATCGCAAAGCTCTTCGCCCAGACCGCTCCAGCATCTCGATTTAGACTACGCTATCGGTGACTTGGATTCAGCTCCCGACGCGCCATCTGAGGATCGGGGCGCTGAAAGCGGGAAAGCGGACATGGCCGGCGGTTGGACACGCGATGGCGCGGTTCTGGATCAGATCGACGACACGATCACCGACGGGGTGCTGAGCGCCCGTGCGGGCCTGCCCAATGGCGAGGGGACGTCGCTTTGCGTCGAGTGTGGAGACGAAATTCCCGAACCGCGCCGCCGCGCCCTTCCCGGCGCCCGAACCTGTGTCCAATGCCAGTCCGGCCGCGATAGCCGGATCGTCCTTGGCGGGATCAATCGACGGGGCAGCAAGGACAGCCAGCTGCGCTAGCGAAACGGCGGCCGGCGCCGCGCGGGCGCCGACGCCGACGCCGGATAAATCCTGATTCAAAAATTTCCGTGTGGCGATCCATGCCGGTTGTTGGGCGCCTGTCCAAACCGCAGCCGTTGTCCAAGACGTCCGCCCGCGGCCAGAAGCAAGTTTCAGACTGGTGTCCGGATACCGTACACGGTTCGATCTTCCTGTGGCCACGCGCGCCGATCTCGACTAGCGTTGAAGCCTACGGAGATGACACGCGTGAGCGATTTAGTGCAGTTGATCTACGCGTCCCGGCCGTTCGGTTTCGACGACGGCATGCTCAATAGCATCCTGATGAGCGCCCGGCGCAACAACGCCCGGGACGACATTACCGGCGCGCTGATCTGCCGAGCCGATCTCTACCTGCAGCTGATCGAGGGGCCCGAGGCTCCGATCGAGGCGACCTTCACAAGGATCGCCCGCGACAACCGCCATCTCGAGGTGCGGCGCTGCGCGACGGCCCGAACCACACGGCGCTTGTTTCCCGCCTGGGCGATGCGCGACGATCCGGCGCGATCCTGGATGTGGACCATGGCCGAGGTGCAAAACGGCGCTGTAGAGCGGGCCACGCGGGACGATTTCCTGGCGGTGTTCGCGCGACTAGCCGCCGAACCGGGGTAACGGTCGGGGGTTTAGCGCCCGGAGACCCCTCCGCCGTTTCCCCAGCCGCTTTATCCGCCGCCGAACCGCGCCGACCAAGCCTCGACGTCCGCCGGCTCGATCTTGCGGAAGAGCACCGGCGGTGTCGTGAGCGCCCGCCCCGCCGGGACGCGCGAAAGCTCGGCGGCGACGTCGGCGCCTGGCCAGGCGATGACGCCCCCCTCCCCCACCGCTTCAGCGATCGCCTCCGCCGCGAACGGGATCACCGGGGCGCTGACCCGGGCACAGAGGGCGACGAGGTTGATCGCGGTGCGCACGATCACCGCCGCCCGCTCCGGGTCGGTCTTGATCGCCGTCCACGGCGCGGCTTCCTGGAGGTATTCGTTGCCCAGGACCCACAACGCGCGCAGCGCCTGGGCGCTCTTGCGCACCTCGATAGCCTCGAACTGCGCGGTCAGGTCCGCAAGCTTGGCGGCGACCTCGGCGTGGAGTTTGTCTTCCAGCGGGCCGGCCTCGCCGCCCTGGGGAACGACACCCTCGAACCGCGTCTCGCAGAACTTCAGAATGCGATTGACGAAATTGCCGAGCACGTCCGCCAAATCACGGTTCACCGCGCCGACAAGCTGGTCCCAGGTAAAGGCGCTGTCGGCGTGTTCCGGGCTGTTGGCCGTCAGATACCAGCGCCAACAATCCGCGGGGAGAATCTCCAGAGCCGCGTCCATGAACACACCGCGCGATTGCGATGTCGAAAACTTGTCGCCGTACCAGTTGAGCCAGTTAAAGGCCTTGAGCGTATCCACCGTCTTCCATGGTTCGCCGGAACCCAGGATGGTCGCCGGGAAGCTCACGCTGTGAAAGGCGACGTTGTCCTTGCCCATGAATTCGACATAGCGGACATCCCCCGCCCCGGCGTCCGTCCGCCACCAGCGCCGCCAGTCTCCGCCCTCGGCCTCGGCCCACTCCTCCGTCGCGGCGATGTATTCGATGGGCGCGTCGAACCAGACGTAGAAGACCTTGTCCTCCATCCCGATGCGCGGTTGGCCGCGACGCGTGACCGGAACGCCCCAGGAGAGATCACGTGTGATGCCGCGATCGATCAGGCCCTCGTCGAGATGCTTATAGGCGATGGACTTCGCGAGGGAGGGCCAATCCCGCCGGCCGTTCACCCATTGACGGATGGCCGTCTGCAACCGTGACTGAAGCAGATAGAGATGCCGGGTCTCTCGAACCTCGAGCGCTCTCGAGCCGGACACCACCGAATAGGGTTCGATCAGCTCCATCGGATCGAGCAGCGAGTTGCAATTGTCGCACTGATCGCCTCGCGCCTTGCCGTAGCCGCAGATCGGGCAGGTCCCCTCGATGTAGCGATCAGGCAGGAAGCGCTGATCCTCCAGGGAATAGAGCAGCCGATCGACCCGTTCCTCCATGAGCCCTCGATCTTCGAGAACATCCGCGAAATGCTGGGTAAGGCGCGCGTTCTGGGGCGAGGACGAGCGACCGAAAAAATCCCAGCTCAACCCAAACCGCCGGCCGATGCCGTGTTGGGCGCGATGCTGTTCCTCACAGTAGGTGAAAACGTCCTGGCCCGCCGCCGCCGCGGCGAGTTCGGCCGGCGTGCCGTGTTCGTCGGTGGCGCAGATGTAGAGCACCTCGACGCCGCGCGCCCGCTGGAACCGCGCATAGACATCCGCGGGCAGCATCGATCCCGCCAGATTGCCCAAATGCTTGACGCCGTTGATGTACGGCAGGGCGGAGGTGATCAGGATGCGGGACATGGCGCGCGCATATAGGACGGCGCGGCGCGATTGCCCAAGCTGGCGCGTTGCCTTAGGGCACGCTGCCCTGCGATAAGAACGCGATGGGCCGGCTTAGCTCAGTTGGTAGAGCAGCGCTTTTGTAAAGCGAAGGTCGCGGGTTCGAATCCTGCAGCCGGCGCCATCGATCTGCGAAGCCTCCAGAAGGGGCCGCTGGAGGACGCGATGGGCGATGTGATCGAGCGGCTGGCCATTCCGGCCCACGTGCCCGCCGACCGGGTCCTGGACTTCGACATCTACATGGACCCGGGCATGGCGCGCGATCCTCACGCCCGTGTCGCGGAGATGCGGGCGCGGTCGCCAAACCTCTCATGGACGCCGCGCAACGGCGGGCACTGGCTGATCTTCGGCCGCGACGAACTTCAGCAGGCGCTGAGCGGCGATCCGGCCTTCTCCAGCCGCCGGCTGGGCACCGATCCTTCCAGCGAGGGTCAGCGCTTGATCCCGCTTTCCCTCGATCCCCCGGAGCATACGCCCTGGCGCCACCTACTCCTGAAATATTTCGGGCCGAAGGAAATCCGCGCGATGGAGCCCTTCGTCCGGCAATGGGCGGAGAGGCTGATCAGCGCGCTGGCGGGGAAAACGTCCTGCGAGTTCATCCACGAGGTCGGCGAGCCGATGCCGGTTTCGGTTTTCATGGAGATGATGGGCTTCCCCTTGGAGCGTTTCGACGAGTTTCGCGCCTTGGCCGCCGGCGCCCTCAAGCCCGATCCCGATCCGAGCGTGCGGCCAATGTTCACCGTGAAGATTTTCGCCGTCCTCCGCGAAATCATCGGCCAACGTCGAGCCGCGCCGCGTGACGACCTGATCAGCCGCCTTCTCGCGGAACGCTACGAAGGCCGGCCGTTGAGCGCCGAAGAAATCGACTCGATCTGCTTCCTCCTTTTCCTCGCCGGCCTCGATACGGTGACGAACGCCATGGGATACGGCATGCGCCATCTGGCGACACATCCGGAGGAGCAGGCCGCGCTGCGCGCCGACCGCTCGCTGATTCCCGCCGCCGTGGAGCGATTGCTTCGGCTCTACACCTTCATCAACACCGTGCGGGTCGCGACGCGCGACGTCGAACTGGGCGGCGTGACGATCAAGGAAGGTGACGCGCTGCAGTGCGTGCTCTGGAGCGCCGGCGCGGACGCCGCCGCGGACGACCGCGCCGCGCGGCACATGGCCTTCGGTTCGGGGCCGCACCTCTGCCTGGGAATCCATCTCGCGCGGTTGGAGCTTCGCGTGATGTACGAGACTTGGTTCGCGCGGATGGGCGCCTTCTCTCTCGTACCCGGGGACGAGGCGGTGATGCACGGCGGGGTCGTGATGAGCATCGAGCGGTTGCCGCTCACTCTTTCCCCGCGCTGAAGCGCCTTAGGCGGCTGTGGGGGCGGAAGCGGAGGTCGGCGGGAAGCGGATCGAGAAGCGCGAACCTTCACCCCGCTGATAATCGAGGACGCCACCGATCTGACTGACGAGCGCGCTGACCACGCGCATCCCGAGGCCTCCCGTGCGGCCCTTATGGCCGTCGAGAGGCAGCCCGACGCCTCGGTCGGCTACCGTCAGCACGGTCTCCTCGCCCTCAACGACGAGCGAGACGGCGATCACGCCATGGCCGCCTGGATAGGCGTACTTCACCGCGTTGGTGACGAGCTCGTTCACGATCATGCCCAATGGCGCGGCCTGTTCCACCGAAACCACCACGGAACAGGCGGCCACCTCGATCCGCAAGTCGTCGTCGCCGATGAGGGCGTCGCTCAGACGTTCGCATAGGCCCGTCAGATAATCGCCCAGGTCCACATCCTCGCGCCGGCCGCCGCTGTAGAGGCTCTCGTGAACCGCCGACACGGAGGCCAGCCGATCCACCGCCTTCAACAAGCCCGCGCTCTCACCGGCGGGGGCGCCACGCGCCTGGAGCTGTAGGATGCTGGCCACCATGGCGAGGTTGTTCTTTACCCGGTGATTTAGCTCGTCGAACAGCCGCGCCTGGCGCGCCTGCGCCGCCTTGCGTTCGGTGATGTCGAAAAAGAACTGGGCGAGGCGATCCCTGCCGACGCGGCTGACCCGGATCTCGTGCCAGCGCTCCGTCGCCGCGTTGTGGAATTCCCAGGTCCGCCCGACGCCGGTCTCCAGAACCTTGGCGCAGACGGCGAACCACCGGGGGTCGGCCGGTCCATCGCTGAGCCGTGTCCCGGCGGCTTCCGGTCCGACGCCGAGCATCGCCTGAAGGGCGGGATTGATCTCAAGGATCACGTAATCGACGAACCGTCCGTCGGCGTCGCGTATGGGTTCGCACAGAGCGAAACCCTCCGACATCGAACGGAACAGGGTCTCGTAGTGCTGTTCCTTCGTGTCTCTTTCCGGATCGACAGCTTGCGCCGACACGGGCATCCCCTTCCAAGCGTCGAGTCACCCGACGAGTACAGGGAGCGCCCTAGGGTTGCAAACCGAGCCCCGCTCCACACGGGCGACCGCCGCCTGGACCTTGACCAGCGGCGAAGCGGGCATGCGGACCCAAGCCCGCGGTCTCGCCGCCGCGGTCGCCGCGACCGTGGTCGAAATGAACATTCCGCGCGGCGCGCTCTGGGGGTTGCCGGGTCTTGCGCGGATCGGGGCCGCGCGAATCGGACGCGCCGCGCCGCGTTGGCCCGATGTGGTGATCTCCTGCGGTCGACGCGCGGCGCCCTACGCGCTGGAAATCGTCCGCCGCGCCAAGGGTCGCACACTGGCTGTCCACGTCCAGGACCCTCGCGCCCGCGCCGACCGGTTCGACCTCGTTGTCGCAATGGACCACGACCGAATCGCGGCCGGGCCGAAGGTGATCAAGGTCGCCACCGCCTTGCACGATCTGACGCCCGAACTGCTGCGCGAGGCGGCCTTGCCCTGGCGCGAGCGGTTCGCGGCCCTTGGCCCCGCGTTCGCCGGCGTGATCGTGGGCGGCGACCTCAAGGGTCGGCCCTTCACCTTGGACGACGCTCGCGAATTATTGGCCGGGTTGAAACGGCTGCGCGCCGGATCTTCACTGGGGCTGGCGATAACCCCCTCGCGCCGCACGCCCCAGGCCGTGCGCGGCCTTCTCGCGGAGGCCTTCCGCGGCGAATCCGGCGTTTTCCTGTGGAATCTCGAAGACGCCAATCCCTATCGCGCCATCCTCGCCCTCGCCCGGCGGCTGGTCGTCACCGGCGACAGCGTCTCGATGATCTCCGAGGCGATCTCCACCGACCGCGCCGTGGATGTGCTGGACCTCGGCTTCGCGAGACACGCCGGGTTTCTCCAGGCGCTTATCGATCGTGGCAGGGTTCGGCGCTTCAACGGCGACCCCGAATTCGCGTTCCACGCCGAGCCGATCAACGCCACCCTGGACGCCGCGCGGGCCGTGCGCCGTCTTTTGTCAGGGCGGCGATGAAGTTTGATCGTCGATTTCGATCTTGCGGCCCCGAATGCGTGAGGACCGCACGCCTAGCTTCGACGCCGCCGCCCGTCGTCGCCAACGACAACTGCCCGTCATGCCGAGCCGAGGGGAACGGCCCGTCAATCAGCGAAGCCGGTCGAAGCTCAGGTGAACGGCCCCTCCGGACCGTGCACCGCGTTGGACCACATCAGCTGGATCGGCGCCGTCGTTCCGTCAGCGAGTTTCACCTCCGTGAAGACGAGCGCCAGCCGACCGCCGGATTGATTGATCGGCGTGTCCCCGATCTCGCCGCCACCCTGAACATTGGCGTACCAGCCGATTATCTTTGGGCCGGGCGCGAGATTGTATTCCTCGACATCGGGGTCGGTCCGAGCCTCGTTGAGCTCGTGGTAAAAGGTCGCCACCATGTTCTTCCAGGAGTCCGGCCAGAACGGAATGCCGTTGGGCGCGCCGTTGATCATCTGCGAATAGACAGCCACAGCGAAATAGACTTTCTGACCCGTGACGTGGGTCGAGCCGTGATACCCGCCGAGGCCCTCGAGAGAGCTTGCCTGGTCGCTATCGCCGATGAGATACGAGGCCTTCCGTTTGTCGGCCCCCTGCGCGGCGCCCGCAACCTTGCCGACCTTGTCGTCGGTCAGGATGATCCCCGGCGGCAGGAAAAAGCAGATCACCGTGGAGGTGAAGTCGATCCCGGCCAGAGCGTTGGCGGCGTTCAGATCTGTCAGGACGGTATCGATGCTGTCGCGGGTGAAGGTCGCCGACGTCGCGGGCGCCCAGACCGTCGATCCCAGGAAAGTCGTGGTGATCGGTCCCCGAGGAAAATACTGCTGCATGACGTTGTTGAGAGGCGGATCGGACATCGCCCCGGACAGCGCCTTGTCGATCAAAGGAATGTCCGCCGCCGGGAAGGCCGGACCGCCTAGATAAAAGCTCTTGAACCGCAGATGCTGCAGCGTCTTGCCGCCGTTGAACTTCAGGTCGAACCGCTTGGCCGGGGTGAAGCCAGGCGCAATGTTTCCTGCACCCTTCTTTTTCTTCCTCGCGTGAGAGACCAGGTTGTCCAGAATTTCCGGATGAACATGGACGACGCCGCTCGCGCGGTCCGAGCCGAACTGCGTCATGACGGTTCCCCCCAACCGGATCCCAACGATCCAGGCGCGAGCCTAGCACCAAATCATCGCGGAAGCCGTTGACGAGATCGTGAGTGACGCCTGGTCAGGCGGGAAAGGTCTCGATGATCGCTCCCGCGCTCGAAAGGTCGATGGATTTGCCGGCCGCGGTCATGGCCCCGTCCCGCGCGTCCAGAGCGTCCCTGATCTCACCATGGCGGGTAGCGTTGAGCTTGTAGCCGATGAAACAGGCCCCGCCGAGCATGACGAAAACGATCGGCCCGATCAGATAGACCAGTTCCATCCCATGGATCGCGGCCGGTGTGTTGATCGCCCCCTCCCTGGCGTCGTAGCCGATCCAACCGAGGACAGAGTATGACAGCCCGATGGCCAGCGCGGTCGCCACCTTCTGCGACGTGGTGATCATCGCGTAGAGCAGGCCGATGCGGTGCTGACCTTGTTCGAGGCGCACCGCATCGCCGACATCGGCCACCATGGCGCGGTCGAGGAGCGGAAAGCTCGACGCCAAGAAACCCATGATGAACATGAAGATCCCGCCGAACAGCAGGTTCGCGCGCGGCAGGAAGATCATCGCCGCAAGGCCGAGCGAGTAGCCAGTGCTCGCTATCATCAGCGTCTTATGCTTGCCCAGCCGCCTGGCCGCATAGGTCAAGGTGGGCGCGCCAAGGATCCCGGCGATGATGTAGATTCCCAGAAGAATGCTCGCGTTGGCGATGGTGAAGCCGCGCGCATCGTGGAAGTAGAACAGATAGAGCGCCGCCATCCAGCCCGGTCCCAGCGCCAGACAGAAGTCGGCCAGAATGATCCGGCGCATGTCTGGGCGGCTTATCATCTGCCAATAGTCCCGCAGGCGGATCGTCGGCGAAACGTGCGTGGTCAAGCGCTCGGGGGTCTGAACTGTCGCCCAGAGGACTCCCAGGCCCGCGCCGGCGACCACGAACAGGCCCATTTCCCCGACGCCTTGGCTGGCGCTCGGAAGTTTCAGCTTCGCTATGAGGATGGGGAGCAGGATGACGATGGCCGCGCCGATGATGCCCAGCAGTTGAATCATTCCGAAGACGCGCGACCGTTCGTGGTATTTCGCCGCGATCACCGAAGCCCAGGACGAGTGCGACAATGTAATCAGGGATGTGCCGATGTAGTAAACGAAAAGCCAACCGATCAGATAAGGATAGGAGACTCCGGCGCTCGGTTCGAACAGCATGTAGACCGCGACCATGAGTATTGGAGCGCCAACCATCATCCAAGGGCGGTAGCGACCGTAGCGCGTCCGCGTCTTGTCCATCGCGACGCCGATCCACGGGTCGAAGAACGTGTCGATCAGGCGCACGGCCATGAAAGCCAGCCCGACAGCCCCGAGGCCTAGTCCGATGTGACCCGCGTAGTAGCGAGGCAGGTAGACTCCGAGCGCCACGGCCAACGCACCTATGCAGAGGTTGGGCGTGGAAAAGGCGATCAGGTTGGAAAGAGATAATCGCGGGTATCCTGAAGACTCGTCCGCGGCCGTCATCACGTATTCCTCACTCAAAGCGCCGGTCCCGCGGATCGCTGACGGACCCTTTGGCGGATCAGAGCTTGGCAAGGCGCGCGGCGCAAGGGGTTTGTGGCGGTTTAAGCGTTGGTCAGTCCCGCAACAGCGACAGCGACAACCCCGAGGCGGGCCGCGCCTCCAGCACCTCGCGCCGGAAGCGAAACAGTTCGGCGGGCCGGCCGCCGGTTTCGGCGTCCATTCGTCCCAGGCCCTCGACCAATCCGGTCCGCTCGACCACGCGGCGGAAGTTCTGTTTGTGCAGGGCGACGCCGGACACGGCCTCCACTGCGCGCTGCAGGGCCGACAGGGTGAACTGGACCGGCATCAGTTCGAATATCACCGGGCGGTACTTAAGCTTGCCCCTCAGCCGGCCGAGGCCGGTCGCCAGGATACGCCGGTGATCGGAGATCATCGGTTCGCCAAAGGCGGGACCGAGCGCGCGGGGCTCCGCCGGATCGCCCCCCTGGGCTCTGGCGCGGTCGCGGGCGGCTTCGGGGGCGAGACCCGCTTCGTAGAGCAGTTCGTAGCGCTCCAGCACCCGCTCCTCATTCCATGGCGCGTCATCCTGAGCGAAGAGCAGGCGCGCGCGGCTTCGACGACCCTCCGATCGCGCCGACCACCGCGCGATCGCTGGAATGATGGCGCCGTCGATCAGGGCGGGACGCCCAGCGCGCCAATCTTCCCACGGAAAAAAGCGTGACCAGTGCGACCATGCGGTATCCGGCGCCTCGGTGGCGAGCGCGGTGGGGGCCAAAGCGAGATAGCCCACCGAGATGACCCGCGCGGCGCCGGCGCCGACGTCCGCGAGCGGCGCGTCGCGACCCTTGTCGCCGAAAGTGTAGAGCTGTTCGACATAGCCCAGGTCGAACCGCGTCTGCTGGGTGACGTAGTCGCGAAGGGCGAGATCGAAGGTGCGTTGGCCTTGGGGATCGAAGGGGCCGAACGGGAGCCCCTCCAGGTCGGATAGCTTGCCGGTCAACCCGTCGCGGGGCCTAACCGTCAGGACGCAGGCCTCGCCTTCGCGCAGGGCGACGATGACCGCCGAGAGGCCGATTACCACTGGCGTCGCGTTGGCGAGCGTTGTCATTCGCTGTCGAAGGCGAGGTCGGCGGCGCCTTGACCGGTCGCCTCGCAGAGCACGTGATGGCGCATCAGATAGCGCGCCTGGGCCTCGCGCGCGGGGAGGGGCTCGATAGTCAGAATATAGCGCGGCGGCGGGCGGCCGAAGAGGCTCAAGGATTCGGCCACGCCGAACCCCGCAAGCTGCGTCGCCTCGAAGTAGGCGCAGGCGCGGTCCGCGGCCTTGATCAGGGCCTTGATCTTCGCCGGCGTCCGCGCGGGCAACCCAAAGCGGATGTGGATCGCCGCGGCCAGGCGATCTTCGAACGTCTCGTAGTCGAGGCCGAGGGCCGCTTTGAACGGCGAGATCATGTCGCCGATCACGTACTCGGCCGCGTCGTGAAGCAGGGCCGCAAGGCGCCATTTCGGCGGGATGCCGGGCTCAATGTGGGCTAGGATCTCCTCGACCACCACCGAATGTTGCGCCACGCTGAAGGGATGATCGCCGATGGTCTGGCCGTTCCAGCGCGCCACTCGCGCGAGGCCGTGTGCGATGTCCTCGATCTCGATATCCATCGGCGAGGGATCGAGAAGGTCGAGCCGGCGGCCGGACAACATCCTCTGCCAGGCGCGGGGGGCGGGCTTTGCCGCCATGGCGCTCAGGCTCCGATCGACAGTTCGGCGCGCGCGCGCTTCGCCGCCGCGCGGATCGAGTCGTTGTGTCCCGCCCAGAGAATGCCTCGCGAAGAGGAGACCACCAGCCCCTTGCCATCCGCCCGCTTGCCGCGGGGCAGAATGTCCTCCGCCTTGCCGCCTTGCTCGCCATAGCCGGGGATCAGGAAGGCAAGGTCGGGCGCGATGCTTCGGATCTCCGAAAGCTCCTCGGGCGCGGTCGCGCCAACGACGAGCATCACGTTCCGGTCCGCGTTCCAGACCGTCTGTCCCCGATAAGCGATGGCGCGAAATAGTGTGGGCTCTTCACCCGCCGCGCCTTGAAAGCGGGCGGAGTCAGGGTTGCTGGTCCGGCACAGCACCAAGGCGCCGCGATCGGGTCGGCCCAGGAATGGTGTCACGGTATCGTCGCCCATGTACGGGTTCACGGTCACCGCGTCCGCGTCATAGCGATCGAAGGCCTCACGCGCGTACATCTCGGCGGTCGAGCCGATGTCGCCGCGTTTCGCGTCCAGAATGATGAAGGCGTGAGGTTGCGTGCGGCGGATATAAGCGATGGTTTCCGCCAGATCATTTTCGGCGCCGTGCGCCGCGTGATGCGCCGCCTGGGGTTTGAAGGCGCAGACAAGGTCGCCCACCGCGTCGATCACGCGTTTGTTGAAGGCCAGGATTGGGCGCGGCGACGCGCGGTCTTCCGGCGGCAGACGATCGATGTCAGGGTCGAGGCCGACGCAGAGGAAACCGCCGGACGTGGCCCAGCCCTTCTCCAATTTGTCGGCAAACCTCATGGCTTCTCCATGCCACGACCCCGGGCGAAACGGAACATTGGCCGCTTGGGGGCATTCGAGCCGATGATGGCGACAGACTGATGGAATGGGCGCGGATCATGGCGCCGCTCTCGGGCGGCGACGGCGACCGCCGAGTGATGGCGGCGGCGGCTACGCTGGCGCGCGCTTTTGAAGCGGAACTGCTGTGCGTTCACGCGCCCGCCGACATCGCCGACTTGGCGCCCTGGATGGGTGATGGTTTCATGGGCGGCGTTCAGGGCGCGGCCCTCGACACGGTGCGCCAAGCGGCCGAGGAGGGCGAGCGCGCCTCTCGCGCCGCAATGGAAGCAGAGGGCTACGCGAAGTGCAGCTTCGTCAGTCTGCGCTCTCCGGTCTGGGCGGCCTTGGCGATGGCCGGGAGGCTCTCGGATGTCGTCGTGTTTGACGACATGGCCGCGCGGGGACGCGGCGCGCTCTATCGTTCGTTCCAGCAAATCGTCGCCGACGAGCAGAGGCCCACCCTCGTGGCCAAGGGCGTTTTCAAGGTCGGAGGCGTCGCCGCCGTGGCTTGGGATGGCGGCAAGGAGGCCAGTCGCGCCATGCGCACCGCGCTACCCCTGCTGCGCAAGGCCTCCTCCGTGGTCGTGATAACGGCGCCAGCCGCGACGCAGCGAAAGATCGTTCCAGAAAAGTTGCAGACTTTCCTCGCCGCCCGCGATGTCCCCTGCGAAATCAGGGTTCTGGGCGACACCGGCGACGCGGCTCCGGCCTTGCTTAGCGCCGCGCGCGAGGCGAACGCGGACGTCCTGGTCGCGGGCGCCTTCGGCCACACGCGGCTTCGCGAATTCATTTTCGGCGGCGCGACCCGCGCCTTTCTCGGAGCCGAAGGGCCCTCGCTCTTCATCTCCCACTAAACAACAAAAGAAGGAGTCACCATGCCTCTCTCGCGGATCGTCATGCGGCTTGCCCGTAACCCTGGAACCGAGTTCGCTGGCGGCGACGACCGTCGCGGCTACACCTTGGTGGCCCCCTTGGACGCTTCGGGAAAGCTTGACGCCACCGCCTTCGCGAAAGACGCCAAGGCCTGCACCGTCCACCGTTTCGCGCCCGACGAGGACGCCGTCGATGGTCAACTGGACCGCCGCGCCTCACGTTGGTTCTTCAATTACGGCGAAAGCGACGACCTCGAGGAGGAACCCGTCTTCCGCCTGGGCGAGCACGTCTTTGCCGTCGGCGAATACGTCACCGTGACGGACGAGGATGGCAGGCCCCTGACCTACAAGGTGGTGGAGGTGACGGGAGTCTAAGCCTGGAGCCCTATCCGCCTAGAACGCCGAATCGCGGACCGCGCGATATTCTTCTTCTCGCAAGTTCGCGCCGCGCCCCGCTGGCCTAGGCGCCGCTCCATCGCGATCCCACACAACCCGTCAAGGGTCCCAGGCGGGTCTATCCGCCCACGTTGCGTTCCAGCAGACGCTTGACGTCGTGACGCAGGTCCTCGTCGTGGTCCTGCTTCGAGAGGATGGAGGCGACGACGAGCGGCCCGCTTTCTGGGCCGCGCGCCTGATAGCCCGCTGAGCGCCAGCCGTTGGGGCCCGGCTTGTCGGAAGCCAGCAGGAAGATCGAACGCACGCCTGATCCGCTCTCCTGAACATCGATGCGCGCGCCGCCTTCGTTCGCGTTGACTTGCACATGATCGCCGCCGAAGCCGCCGGTCACCGTGGCATGGTCCTTGTCGTCTGCGTTGACGTGAACACCCATGGCGTTGACCTGAGCCTTGCCCGAACCGTTGGCGTGGATATGTATCCCCGGGAGGTCCAGATCGACCTTCTCGCCGTCCCCGGCGCCGTCGTTCGCGCCTGTCGAGGACGCCGTCGCGCCGCCCGCGGAAGGGGCCATCGCGGGTAACTCCGCCTGAGCGGCGACCTGAAAGGGCGCGAGGGCTAGCTTAGGCGTCTGTCCGTTCAGCGCGACGAGGGTAAGGGTGATCTTGTCGCCGGCGTCGTCGCCATAGACGCAGGGTCCCGCGCCCGATGCGCCGGAGGCCAGTTTGAGGTCGCCTTGCTCCGCCGGACAATCGAGGCCGCTCACCGATTTCAGCGCGCCGCCTTCATGGCCGTGCGGATGTGGCGGCGAACAGCCCGCGAGACACGCCAGGACGGCCCCCGCCGCCACCGCGCCAGTAACTTGAAGTTTCATCGACTTTCCCTCGCTACAACCCTGGCGATGAGGATGCGGAGAGCGTGGCGCGGCGTCCAGTTAAAACGTGGTAAGCGCTCTATTGCCCCGGTCGGGCGCCCGATCCCTCGCGGCGCGCCAGGAAGGCCAAGCGTTCGAAAAGCGCGACGTCCTGCTCGTTTTTCAGTAAAGCGCCGTGCAGCGGGGGGATCAGCTTGGTGGGGTCACGTTCTCGCAACGCCTCGTCATCGATATCCTCGACCATCAGCAGCTTAAGCCAGTCGAGGAGTTCCGAGGTCGAGGGCTTCTTCTTCAGCCCGGGCACCTTGCGCATATCATAGAAAATACGCAGCGCCTCGGAGACCAGCTTTTGCTTGATGCCCGGATAGTGGACATCGATGATCGCCTTCATCGTCTCTTCTTCGGGAAATCGGATGTAGTGGAAAAAGCAGCGTCGGAGGAAGGCGTCCGGCAGCTCTTTCTCGTTGTTGGATGTGATCAGGACGACGGGGCGGACCTTCGCGCGAATCGTCTGATCGGTCTCGTAGACGTAGAACTCCATCCGATCGAGTTCCTGCAGCAAGTCGTTGGGAAACTCGATATCGGCCTTGTCGATCTCGTCGATCAGAAGAACCGGCCGCTCCTCCGCCTCGAACGCGTCCCACAGCTTACCGTGCTTTATATAGTTCGAGACGTCCTTCACGCGCTCGTCACCCAGTTGGCTGTCGCGCAGGCGGGTCACCGCTTCGTACTCGTAAAGCCCTTGCATCGCCTTGGTGGTGGATTTGATGTGCCAAGTGATCAGCGGCGCATCGAGGGCCTTGGCGATCTCATAGGCGAGCACCGTCTTGCCCGTGCCCGGCTCGCCCTTGATCAGAAGCGGGCGTTCGAGGGCGATGGCGGCGTTGACCGCGATCTTGAGGTCATCGGTGGCGACGTAGTCGCGCGTGCCTTCAAAGCGTTTACTCATCCAGGGGCTCCCATAGGGGCCACGCCCCAGACCGATGTTAAGTCGCGGCACCCTAATGACGGCGCGCGGACATTCAAGCCGGTTTGGTGATCGCCGTTGTCGCGGCGGTCTGGATCAGTTGGCGTCTTCGGGCTCGGCGTCGTCGTCGACCCCACCTTGGAAGTCCGCCGGCGAATCGGCGGAATCGGTCACGACGTCGGCGTCATCTCGCGAGAGGGAATGCGGGCTATCGACGCCATCCGGCTCGAGCATCGCGTCAATTTCCGCGTCATCGGCCTGGTCGGGATCGTAGTCCTCGTCGTCGCCGCCGCCGAATTCATCGTCGTCCGCGTCGTCGGCCGCGGTGACGACGTCGAACACATCGCGCTCCATGTCCGGATGGGCGATGTCCTCGCCATCCTCAGTGATGTTGGTCTCGTCGTACACTTCGGCGAGGTCTTGGGAATCGGTGTCGAGCTCGGCGGCCATGACGCTCTCCTGCGGGGTCGTGCGATCAAACCCACGCGGAGAGGTTCCGTTCCGACGCGGCGGCCTCGCCTAACTCCCGGTCTTTATCTTCAAATAGGCGACAAGGTCCGCGCGATCCTTGGCGTCCGGCATGCCGACGTAGGCCATCTTCGTCCGCGCGACGACCGCGCGGGGATTGGCGATCCAACGGTCGATCGACGCCGCATCCCACATGATGCCTGTCGCCTTCAGTTCGGGCGAGTAGCTGAAATCAGGAAGCGATCCCGCCCTACGCCCGAAAATGCCATGGAGGTTGGGACCGACGCCATTGCCGCCGCCCTTTTCCAGGACGTGGCAAGATCGGCAGAGCGCCGATTTGGACTCGCCGTTGTCCAGGTCTGGATGCTGATAGGCGGCCGGAAGGGTTGCAAGGAGGGCGGCTTGCGTTGCGGACGGAGGCGGCGGTGATGCGGCGGAGCCGCCGCCGGTCTTCGGCGGGGTACAGGCGGCAAGCGCCGAGGCGACGGCCAAGCCGACCAAAACATTCGCAATCCGCATCGGTTGTCCTTTTAATCGATCCGCTCAGGTCGGGCGCGCATGGATTTCACCCCGCCGCGCCGCGTCTTGTCGTCAACCCGTTTGGCCTTGGCGGCCTTGGTCGGGCGGGTCGGGCGCCGCGCGACAGGAGCAACGGCGGCCTTGGCGATAAGGGCGACCAACCGCTCGATCGCGTCGGCGCGGTTGCGACCTTGATCGCGAAAGCGGGCTGCGGTGATGACGATGACGCCGTCGTTGGTCAGCCGCGATCCCGCCAAGGCTTGCAGCCGCGTGCTCACCGCATCGCTGAGCGAGGGCGACCGACGAGCGTCGAAGCGCATCTGCACCGCGCTCGAGACCTTGTTGACGTTCTGGCCGCCCGGCCCCGAGGCGCGGATGAAGCTGAACTCCAACTCGTTCTCATCGAGGACGACGTCGTGGGCGACTTCAATCATCTTCGCCGCCGCAGTTCGCGGTTCACCGCCTGATCCAACGCCTGGAGAAATTGCGAACGATCACGCGGGCCGAAGGGCTTCGGGCCGCCGGTCACCGCGCCAGTGGAGCGGATCTGCTCCATGATTGCGCGTTGCGCGATGGCCGAACCGATCGAGTCGTGGGTGAAAATGCGCCCGTCCGGCCGGATCGCCGCCGCGCCGGCCTGCAGCACGCGCTCGGCGAGGGGAATGTCGTTGGTGATGGCGATGTCGCCCGGCGTCGCGTGTTCAGCGATCCAGTCGTCAGCGACGTCCGGTCCCGCGTCGACCACGACGCGGCTGACACGCGGTCCCACGGGAACCTGGATAAAGGCGTTCGAGACCACCTGGACGTGCAGGCCGTAGCGCGCGGCGACCCTGTAGACCTCGTCCTTCACCGGGCAGGCGTCGGCGTCCACATAGATCGTGATTAGGATGGCTGATTGGGATTTGTCGTTGGCCTCGCCCATGCTTCGGTCATAGAGACGCCGCGCTCACATGCGCAACACCACCGGGTTTTCAGGGATCGATCAATTGGCGACCACGGCCTTAAGCGACGCGACCGAGACCTTGCTCGCTAGCCTTGAGCGGGCCGCGTTGTTCGACCACCCTTTCCGCCATTGGGTCGCCGCCAAGGTTTTTCCGGCCTCGGTCGTGTACGACCTTCGCGCTCTGCCCATCGCAAGCGCGGGAACCGATGGCGTCTCGGGCAAACGTGAGCTGCACAACGACACGAGGGCCTATTTCGACGCGGCCAACATCGCGCGATTCCCCGCCTGCGCCGCCGTGGCGCAGGCCTTCCAGTCGCCTGTGATCATCCAAGCGATCGAGCGACTGACGGGCGCTGATCTGACTAAAACCTACGTCCGGCTCGAGTACGCCCAGGACACCGAAGGGTTCTGGCTGGAGCCGCACACCGACCTCGGCGTGAAGCGGCTCACCATGCTGATCTACCTCGCCGACGGCGTGGAGGACCAGTCCGATCTGGGCACGGACCTCTTCGCCGACGCCGGAACGTGGGCGAAACGGAGCGCCTTCGAAGACAATACGGCGGTGATTTTCGTGCCGGGCGGGGACACTTGGCACGGCCTCCAGCGCCGCCCGATCCGAGGCGTGCGCCGCTCGGTGATCATGAACTATGTCACCGAGGACTGGCGAGCGCGCGAGCAGCTTTCGTGGCCGGATAGTCCGGTGCGATAAGGTCCGCGAGCGCCTCGCCCGTCATTCCTTATTTCACCTGCGATCTCACTACGCGGCGCTCGCCATCGAGGTGGAGGACGAGGTCAGCGCGGGCGGGCATTTCCCGGAGTATGTGATCGGTGAGGCGCTGGTAGTGCGCGACGAAGCGATCGACTTCGTCGTCGCGCAGGGCGTGCGGCGCCTGGGCGGGAAGGTTGGGACGCGCCTCACGCAATTCGCGCTCCTGCTGCCGCCGCCACCCGGCCACCACCGCGAAATCAGACGCGGCCAGCAGAGCCAGCCAATCCAGCCTCTCGAATAGCCGCTGATAGTCGCTCGCCAGTCGATCGTTCACCCAGGCGCGCCAGAGTCCCTGAGGATCCTCCTCCCGCTCCAGATCGTTGACCGGCGCGGCGAGAGCGTCGGGTGTCTGCGGTCGGGCGCCGACACACCAGCCTTCGAAAACGACGACATCGACCGGCGCGGCGATATCCGTCCAGTCGCGTTCGGACAGGCGGGTGTCGCGGCCCTTGTCGAAGCGCGGCAGCGCGACGCGGCCTGGGCGTCCGAGCGCTTCAAGAATGTCCACCCCGAGCGCGACATCGTGCGTCCCGGGCGGTCCCCTGGTCTTCAGCAGGGGATGGACGCCGACCAGGGCGGCGCGGTCTTCGCGCGGCAAGTAGAGATCGTCGAGCGACAGGATCGCCACCCGCCGGTTCGCCGCCTCGAGCCGCGAGGCGAGCGCGCGGCTTACCGTCGATTTGCCGCTGCCTTGAGCGCCGCACAGGCCAATCACGAAGGGCGGCTGTATCGCGGCCGCCATGGAGGGCCCGGCCGCCTCGGCTATAAGGGCCGCGATGCCCTCGACGGTATTCGATGGCGGCGCGCTCATGGGTTTACTTTGTTCTCACGATGCCTGGCGGCTTTCAACGCCGACATCCCGCCGGCGGGATGACGAACGTCACGCCGCGCGGCGCCGAAGCCCTATCGCCGAAACGCGCGGCCGCGTTGTTTGCATCGCGGCGGGTGGCGGGCTAGCAACGATAGGTTCGGCGGTCTTGGGGGAAGTCCCGTGCGTTCTTACTGCGGCTACACGCAGGTGCTTTCTCGAGCCGTCGAAACACCGCCATCGGTCGTCGCTGACCTGCGGTACGATCTCGCGTCTCTGGGCTACTATACCGGTTCGTTCGCGGGTGGCTGGACGGAGTCGCTGGATGCGGCGATCCGCTCGGTGCGATATGATCTGACCGATCCTGATAGCGCCTTGTCGGCGCGGTATAATGGGGCCGGATCGGTTGTCAGGACGCCCTCATCGGGCGGCTCCCGGCTCGAGCCGCAGCTTGCGCGTTGCCTCGACGCCATGATCGGCGATCCTGGATTTGCCAAGCTCCCCGTGAGCGCTTCTCCAACGGCGGCTAATCGGCGTGCGTTGGCTCTCGCTGAAAGCGCCGGCGATGGGATCGCCCCGATGCGGTTCTTGATGGCCATCTTCCAACACGAGACGGGGGCCCGACACTTCCGGGAGGACGACGCGGGCGCGCCGGGCTTCATGACGCTTTGCCTGGACCGCAACGACGGCGCCGCGCCGGACCACATCACATCCCGCGGCTATGGACTGGGGCAGCACACCCTATTCCGCCAGCCGCCGATACAGGCGGATATCGATAGCCAGATCCTCGATCCTGTCGCCAACGCCAAGAGCGCGGCCTATTTGCTGCGCGACAGGTTCGACTATGGACTGGTGTCGGCGAACCCCGCCCTCCGCGCGAACGACCGTTTCTCGGAATGGCCCATTTCGCCGCTGAGGCTCTGCAAATACGCGAGCGCCGATCCGCGATATCTCTCGGACTGCAAAGCCTGCGCCGCCAAGGCGGGAACTGTGGATGTCACACCGGGCCACCCTGTCTACCCAGGCGCGAGCCTGGCGTGGGCGGATACGCCGGCCCAGTCCTGCGACGCGCTCCAAGCCGCGCCGGACCGCACTGGATTTCAATGCGACTGGCCCTATGCGGTGCGGCGCTACAACGGGGGCGGCATCGAGTCCTATCACTATCA
>JBBRLN010000005.1:0-212714 GCA_038231315.1 Caulobacterales bacterium | reverse complement strand
TGGTCGACCTCCAGACCGCCATCAACCTATACGTCGCCGAGCACAACCAGAGCCCACGTCCCTTCACCTGGACCGCAGACCCTCAACGCGTCCTCGCCGCCGTCGCACGAGGGAAGCAAACGTTAGAGTCGCTCCACTAGATAGTCGCGTGGGCGTCGAACCGCGCGCCGGGGTGCCCAGACATTGACGTTGTTGCGTCGCCAGCGCGCACGGGTGACCCGCGCGATCAGGCCGTGTCGGCTTTCTCAAAGCGAAGCTGTCGCGCCAGACCCGGTTCGTAAACGACAACCGGACGCCCTGCGTGAGTCAGCCTCGTCCCGTCTTTCAGACCGAGTTCACTTCCTAATTCGGGATCCACGAATATCCTCGTCAATGTCATGCCGACAGCGCTGCAACGCTCCGCCACCGCCGCGATAATCTCGGCGGCTTCATCGACATTGTGATTCATCAAAGTGATCGGGACCACCTGGGCCGTGGTGGCAACCAAGGTGCCGATCGCCTGGGCCAATTCCGTCGTCGTAGCCATTGGTTATCCCCGAGGTGCTCCAAAATAGGGATTACGCCGAATCGGCCGTATTGCCTTTCCAAAGTCGGTCTATCCTACTCGGGCCAGCCTCGGCTTGCCTATTCAAGGTCAAACATGGCGCGTTTCAATCCACACCACGACGTCGGTCCGGTCCTCGCCGCTGCCGTCGAGTGGAAAGATCGATGCCTGGCGGCTGATGGGTCAGTCCTTTCCCCGGGACATTCCATTTGGACGTTGGACAACATACGGGCGCTTGAGGGCGCATTTAGCGCCGACACAAACCCGGGTCAGGGGAGCTTTCTTGATAAGCTCGAGACCCAGCTGGCCGGACAGCCGAGTGAGGTCGTCCAACTCGCTGCCGAACTGCTTTGGGCGATGTTTTTGTTTCCCTCAAATACCGGACCGGCATCGAAGCGAGACGGTGTACGCAGAGTGCTTTCGTGGCGGACCGACGATGTCCCCACCGAGGACCGGCTGTTAGCCGATAGCATCTTGAGTGGGATCGGTTCGACCGGCACCGCCTTCAATACGCTCCGCCCGAAAGAGTTCTGTTATTTCATCACCGCGGTGCGCGACTTGAAGTTGGCCAACCCGGCCGCACGCGAAGACATATTGCGCGACCCATGGGCCTTCTCGGATTTTCTCTCGAAGGTGGCCGTCGACGGAACGAGACAGCTTTCGCACATTCTCGAATTTTTGCTTTTTCCAGACGATTTCGAGCGGATCGCGTCCGGTGGCGACAAGCGAAAAATCATAGTGGCGTTCTCGAACGAAGATCCCGAGAGAATAAAACAGCTCGACCGAACCAACCGGGATCGGCTCCTGGCAAGGATAAGGCGCGAGTTGACTGACGAACGTGGAAATGGGGAGTTTGATTTCTACCAGGACGACATGAAAAGCCGCTGGCAGGATGAGCAGGACGGAGAGTCTACCGCAGTTGGTCCAATCATCTCTTCGAGCGACATCCGACTCATCCAGCAATCCCGACAACATCAAAAGTATGCCCAACTTTCGGTTGACGAGCTGGCGGCCTACGAGCGCGTCCACAAGGGGCTGCGTGACCTCGGGGATATTGTCGTGTCGGTCCTAGGCAAGGGCGACTATAAATGCCGCCTGACGTCAGGCTACACCCTCAAAAGCGGCGTTCGCGGCTCTCTTCCAAAAGACCTTTGGTTTGGTGTGTTCGCTAATCAGAACGGCGATGCTTTTGTAGGTCACCCCCAGCTTTTCATGATCGCATCCGAACGCGGCCTGGAATATGGATTCGCGGCACTCACCCACCCGGCAGATTTTTCCGACGCCAGCATCAAAACCTTAGTCCGAAACGCAGCGCCGAACATTGTTCGGCTTTTACCGGAAGCTGGGTCCGCGACCGCGGAGAAATTAGACGGCCAGCTCGGCCGGAGTGGCCGTTGGACATTTCGACGGAAGGAGCGGCTGCCCCCAAACACGACCGACTTCCCCAATCTCACGGCCTGGCTCAACCACTTGCATGGAATGAGCGATTTCCACTCTGCTGGTGGCAACATCTCCCGCTACCTTGTCGGCGCAGAAATTGATCATGCTGATCTGCGATCAGACGTTCGGCAGATGGCCGAAACATTTAAGCCGCTAATGGAATCTGTGCGGGCAAGCGGCCGTATCGCCAAACAGCCGGTCCTCCTTCCTCAGCACCGCGCATCGGACACCTTCGCTTCGATCGCGTCCGGCGCGCTCAGCCAGTTTGCAGAGGTTCGCACGGCTCCATTCGGGACCGTGGGCGACCTGTGGGAGTCGATGGATGGATTAGTCAGCAAGCTCGCATCGTTCAGCGCGATCCGGACCCGCCCTCACATTTTTGCCAAGTGGAGCCTTGGCAAAGGTGTCTGGGCGAAGGTGCCCTGGATTGCGTTGATGAACAGGAACGTCACCACGTCCACTCAAGACGGGCTCTACGTCGTATTCCTAGTCAGTGAAGACCTATCAGTTATTTATCTAACCCTGAACCAGGGTATGACAAAATTGGTTCGCACGCACGGTGAAAAGACTGCCGTCTCCATATTGAAAGAACGTGCCGCCAAATACCGATCGCAGGTGACCGAGCTTGAGGATGCTGGCTTCGAGCTTGGAGACGATATCGATCTTCGCACCGACAATTGGCGAGCGAAGAATTATCAACCGAGCACCGTCGCATACGTCGAATTCCAAACTGACAACCTGCCGACCGACGGATCTTTGGCCAATCTCCTGGAACCGCTGTTGGCGGCCTATGACCGACTTGCCCGAGTGGATGATGAAGATGCTGACAACGTGATCGAGGACCAGATCGAGCCAGAGGCAGAAGCAGCGCCATACGATATCACCGAGGCGTTAGATGGCCTATTCATCGATCAAGTAGATTTTGAGAATATTCTCGAGGTGTGGGGCCGGAAGAAGAATTTGGTGCTCCAAGGGGCTCCGGGTGTCGGCAAATCATTTTTTGCGCGACGTCTGGCTTATGCTCTTATGGAGCGAAAGGACGACGCCCGCATAGAGAATATCCAATTTCACCAAGCTTATAGTTACGAGGATTTCATTCAAGGCTACAAGCCGACCGAATCGGGCGGCTTTTTACTCCGCGATGGGATTTTTTACAGGTTTTGCCTGAAAGCCGCTGCCGACCTCGGGCGCCGTTATGTTTTCATTATTGACGAGATCAATCGGGGCAACCTCTCGAAAATCTTCGGCGAGCTCATGCTCCTTATTGAGCCGGATAAGCGGTCGCCCGAATGGGGGACGCAGCTGGCATATGCCAAGGACGGTGATCCCAAGTTCCACGTCCCGGAGAATGTCCACATAGTCGGCATGATGAACACTGCCGATCGGTCACTCTCGATGGTCGACTATGCGCTGAGACGTCGGTTTGCGTTCATGACGCTCGAGCCGGCGTTCGCCAGCCCAAAGTTTCGCGACTTTCTGTCGTCCGCCTCAGTGACAGAGGGCGTGATAGACCGCATCAAATCCCGCATGGCATCGCTTAATCAAGCCATTGCTGAAGACGCCCTCAATCTTGGCCCCGGATATCGAATAGGACACAGCTTCTTTGTTCCGAGAGACTCCGTTGAAGATGATGAAGTTTGGTATCGCCGCGTCATCGACACGGAGATCGCGCCGCTCCTCAGCGAATATTGGTTCGACGCGGCCGACAAGGCGCAGGGCTGGCATGTGAAACTCTTAGCCCAATCGTGACTATACCGATCCGCAATCTCTATTATCTCTTCTGCTATGCCTGGGCGCAGTTTCCAGATGGAAACACCGTGGACGTGGGCGTCGATGAATGCCCCGACCTTCAGAACCTCTTCGGGAAGGTCCTCATCGAGGGCGTCAATCGATTGATACGAAGGGGCCTCGACCGCGGCTACCGTGAGTTTATCGAGGAGACGCGGTCCCCCAGGGGGCGGATTCAGCTCGACTCAACCGCGAAGGCGCAAACTATGCGGCGCGGGATGGTGGTCTGCAGCTTCGATGAACTGAGCCACGACGTCCTACATAACCAGATTATCAAGGCGGTGGCCCGACTGCTTGCCCGCGAACCGTCAATGACCAAACCGCTTGCTCACGAGCTCCGCATCATCGAACGCAAGTTGGGAATGGTATCCGATATTCGACTTTCGGCGGACGCCTTTAGGCTCGTCCAACTATCCCGAAATACTGGCCCCTACCGAGTACTCCTCCAGCTCTGCGAATTCGTTTTTCGATCCATTATGCCCGAGGAGGGTGGAGCCGGGTCGCGATTTGCTGATGTCCTTGATGACGAAGATCGGATGTCGAAAGTGTTCGAGGAGTTTCTCCGAAACTTTTATGTCTACGAACAAAAGGTTTATCGTGTACGCAAAGAAGAGATGCAGTGGGATTCGTTCGGAACTACCGATTCCTTGTCTCTGGCGTATCTCCCGAAAATGCAAACTGATGTGACGTTGAAGTCGATCGATCAGGTAAAAATATTTGATGCGAAGTTTTACAAGGCACCGTTCGAATCGAGATTCGGCTCTCCAAAGATTAACTCGAACAATCTGTATCAAATCGTGACCTACCTGCAGCACGCCACCAGAAACTATCCGAATCATCAGGTGTCCGGAGGTCTAATATACGCCGCGGCAGGACAGCCCCTGAGCCTCAGCTATCGCCTGCTCGGCTATGAGGTGCGTGTCGACGCGATCGACCTGACGACCCCCTGGCCGACGATCAAGAGCACGCTCCTGGACCTGCTAAATGGGGTGACAGCGGCGCCCGTCGTCATTCAACATCTCGTTCTGGCGAGCTAGGGATATGGTACGCTCCGTCGCGCGCGTCGGACCACCTCCAACGGCGAAAGAGCCTGGCGACGCTCAGCTTTCACGGCCCGATCGTCTCGACAGCCTTATTCAGATCCTTCTCAAATTCCGGGACGAGCGTGATTGGTTACAGTTTCATAGCCTGAAGAACCTTATGATAGCTTTATCAATTGAAGCCAGCGAACTCCTGGAATTGGCGCTGTGGAAAACGGATGATCAGGTTTTGGCACTGGCTCACGGCAAACAAGCGTCTCAGCTGCAGAACGAGTGTGCAGACGTGATGGCTTATCTCTTGTTGATTGCCGATCGTGCCGGCTTTGATCTTGTTGAAGCGACGCGCCGGAAGATTGAGCTCAACGGGTTGAAGTACCCGATCGAAAAAGCCCGGGGCTCGGCTAAAAAGTACACCGAGCTTTAGATTGGGCAGCCAACTAGCAGGCAGCTGCCACGTTGGTGACGCGGCGCGCCAGCTGCGGTCCAAGCCGGCAGACGCCGTCCGAGCGCAGCACGAAATCCGCACCCGTGAACGGTGTCTTCAACACGAACGCCAACACCGCCGCATCAACTATAGGCCGCCGTGGCTCGATCAGGTCATAGACAAAGGCCTGCGTGTCGTCCCGGTCGTGGTGCATGATCCCGCGGCATTGGTCGTAGCCCTCGCTCGCGGCCTCGATGTGGATCTGACTCCGCAAGGCGGCATACGCATAGTTGAGCATGGCGTTGATCGGATCACTGGCGTTTCGGTTGGTCGCGTATCGCCCGTGGCTGATCGAGCGTCGTCCATCGAACGCCAGCCAGGCGTCCGGCACAGGATGTTTCCAGCGCGAGCGCCAGATCAGCGGTAGCCCCTTCCACGCGTTGAAATAGGCCGCCGCCGCGTTCGCTTCGATCCCCCGCACATCTTCGATTGATCGAGGTGTTCGCCGCTCCAGCTGAAAAATGCCGGCCTCGCAGCGGGCAATGGCAAGGGACCTTGACGAGCTTGCAGGGACGACCGCGATAAGAGTGTTCAGACTGCTGCGGAGTTTCTCAGCGATTAGTTCGCGCGAGAAATCCAGCCTTCGCTCCGGATCGTTTCGGGTCTCGACCTGCCAGCGAACCTTTTCCAGGATCTGAGCGAAGCCCGGGCCGCCGGTTACGCTGATGACGTCACCACGCCAATCGATCCGCACCAGCGGAATCCGTTGTTCGCTCAGCCAGGCGATCACGTCGAATGACAGACTGCCGCTGCCGTCGAGCATGATGATGCGGGGCGGAAGCGCCAGGTCGCCTTTGAAAAAGCGATAGGATGCGCGATCCTGAGGGTAGTGGGTAAGCCCATCCTGGATTGTTAGCGCGCCGCGATCGATATTTAGCGAAACGCCATGACCACACAGGATCAACGGTTCCTTAGATCTCTCCCGTTTGGCACGGCGGTGTTTGGGGCGGGTCAGGTTAAGCCAATGATCGTTTCGATCGGCCCATGCCGAAAAATCGTTCGGCGAATTGTTGCCGCGAAATTGGCTGTCGCCAATTTCGGCCAAATGCGGTTCGGCCGAACTCATCTGGTTAAACCCAATTGTCTAAGTCGCTGGATTCTAAATGAGATATCGGAGAACGGAAGCTATTTTACCGCTCGTTCGCTAATCGGTTACGCTAATTAGCGATGGCCGAAGAAATTAAACCAAATAGCGAAATCCGCGAAATGTGGGAGGCGGCCTGCCTGCTCGGAGACGCCTGGTTTCAATTTGCACCCGATGATGAGTGGGACAAATGGCCAGGGCGCCACGCGTTACCGAAAGGATGGCGAGGTCAACCCACTGTTCAGGATTACGAAAATGCTAAACAGCAAATGCGATGGTGGCTATTAAATCAATTGCGCGCACGTAAATTGCAAGCGATCGGATTGAAGGTAATATTTCATTCCTCAGGTGTCGCATATTCTCCAGTATTAATTCCGGCGCATTTCGCTGACGACAATTACGTTAATTGGGAGAAATCATCAATCTCCGAGGGACTGCGCAATTTTGAGTCGGTGCGAGTAGTGCCCGCAGCGGATATGGTCCAGTCGGAAAGCGGCGCTGCTGCCTTGAGTTCGCCAAAAGAGGCCTCGGGGGATCTCGCGACCAAGCCAATGGGACGCCCGCGGATCGATAATCAACTGCGTGAAGTTGTTCGGGCCCTCCACGCAGAAGGAAAGTTCGCGGGAAGGCTCGTGAAGGAAAAAGAGGCGATCGTTGGTGCCAGAGCGCGTGAGTTATGGCCGAACACGTTTCCCCGTCCATCCCAGCCGTCGCGGGAGAAGGTTCGGAGCGCTCTTGGGGCGGAGGGCCATCTTACCGAGGCGGCGTCTAGAAAGTCTATTTAGTCTAACATGCTGTTTTTGAACATCACTTCGCTCGCATAGCCGGCTTATGGCTAGTCAATTGACCGTCGAACCGCACACCTCCGTGCGCCGAGACCGTCGATGCGACACCGCGACTTCAAAGCCGAATACGCCCGTCGAAAGAAGCGGGCGACCGAGCGGGGCATCAGCCTCTCGGTCGCCCGGGGTCATCCCCGCGCCGGCGAGAAGGGCCTGCGCCTTCCGAGCTTTGACCCGACACTAGAGGCAGCGCTCAAGACCATGAGGTCTGGCGTGACGCTAACGGAGGCCGCCGTCAGGGCGAGGGTCTCGCGTGAGCGATTGAGCGGCTACGCCAAAGTGCAAGCCGGCGCAGCCCGGTCCGGCAAATCATGGACCTTCAACGATCGGCGGCGTCGCCGCGTGCAGATCATCCACAACGGCGAAGTCGTCCAAATCTTGGATGAAGGGTACGAGCCCGCCCGTGCGGCCGGCCAATACATGGACGACGCGGCGCGCATGATTGCCGACCCACGTCGGATTGCGGATTTCCAAGATCGGTGGGGCTACCGGGCCATTCGGACAGCCAACGGCCGGCTTGTCACCTTCACGACCGATATCAACGAAATCTACCAGGCCCTCCACGCCCGCGATCGGCCGTTCGAGCAAATCTACAAGCTGGTCATGGTCTGATGACCCCCATCGAAGTCCGATACGAGGCGCTTAGATTTCGTCGCATCCAAACTCTGGGGACCGATAGTCCGCGCTGCGGGACTTGCGGGGAGCGACGACTGTGGGTCCGCTACGAAAACCATCATATCGCCGGCCGCAAGTACTCAAGTTTGACTATCTGCCTTTGTATCAACTGTCACAATGAGATCTCTACAATGCAAAAACTGCTACCTCTTCTCGACGACTGCCCGGACCCGAAGCGGGCGAAACTCATCGCGATGCACGAGGGTCACGCGCTGCTCCTCGAGCTGGCAGCTGCAGCCCAACGAGACACCGCGGAAATGCTTCACGGTCTGCCGACGATCATTCCCCGAGCCGACAGCGAGGCTTGAGACCCATGCGCTTTCCACCGCACATCACCACCGATTGGCGTGCCGAAACCATGCCGATCCATCTTCGCGCCTACAGCCGACCCGCCGCAGCCACCGCGCCTAAACCTCAGGGCGAAGGCCGAGCGCGGCGGGCCAAACCTCGACCGAGCAAGTGGGTGCTGATCTTCGATACTGAGACCACGATCGACCCCAGCCAGCGGCTTCGGGTCTTGTTCTACCAGCTGCGGATTGGCGGCCGTCTAGACGAGGAAGCCGCCGCATACGATCCCGACGTATTAACGGCTGCGGAGGTAGCGACCCTGCGGGACTATTGCGCGGCGCGCGATCTCCCCGAACCCATGACGATCGGAGCCTTCCGCGAAGAGGTGTTCATGGGCCGCGGTTATGACTGCGGCGCGCAAATTGTCGGCTTCAACCTAGCGTTTGATCTGGCGCGCATCGCCATCGGCGCGGGGGCGGCGCGGGTGACACAGTGGCGTAAAAAGATGCGGGATGGCTTCAGCCTCAAGATCTCCGAACATCGTTGGCGGCCGAACCTTCAGGTACGCCACCTCAATCCCCGCGCGACCCTCTACGAATTCGCTGCGGACGGCAGGCAACGTGCCAGCCGCCCCGACCGCAAGCGACGGAAATATGTGCCCGTGCATCGGGGTCACTTCACCGACGTCAAAACACTCGCCGCGGCATTGACGAGCAAGACCCATAGTCTCGCGTCTCTAACCCGCGCTTTGCGGGTCCCGACTCAAAAGGTCGCCAGCGCGGAACATGGTGGACCTTTGACCATGGAGTATCTCGACTATGCCCGTGCCGACGTTCAGGCGACGTGGGAGTGCTCCGACGTTCTAACCAAGCGCTTCGCGACTTACGGTCTGGGGGACGCCCATTGGGACGTCTTAAGCGAGGCTAGCATCGGCAAAGCGACGTTGTCCGCCATGGGAATTCAGCCGTGGCTGTCGCTAAACCCGGACCCGTGCCCCACGCTTCTCACGCGCATTCTTGGCTCGTATTTCGGCGGCCGCACGGAAGTCCGCTGGCGCAAAACCATCCGAGAGGTTTTCCACACCGATTTCACGTCGATGTACCCCACCGTCTGCACGCTCATGGGATTGTGGAAATTCATTATCGCCACTGGATTCCAGACCCGCGACGCGACGGACGAAGCCCGCGACATCCTCGCCACCGTGACCGCGGAGGATCTTCAAGACCCTGCGTTCTGGCCACGTCTGGTCATGCTGGTGAAAGTTCAACCCGACGACGATCTCTTCCCGGTCCGGGCCGGCTATTGCCAGGAAAAGAATGCGACCATCGGCTTGAACTACCTCACGGCCGACGAGCCAATGTGGGTGACGCTGGCCGACTGCATCGCCGCGAAATTGCTGAGCGGGAAAGCGCCCGCAGTGGTGGAGGCGAGCGGTTTCGCACCCGGCCCCGTTCAGCCGAATCTCAAGTCCATACGGCTTCTCGGCCGCCACTTAGTGGACCCTCGCACGGACGACCTGTTTCAGTCGGCAATTCAGGAGCGCATCGCCCAAAAAGCGCAGGCCAAATCTTTAGACTCGGTCGAACGGGAAGCGGCGGAGGAACTGGCCCGATCGCTAAAACTTATCGCCAACGCGAGCGCCTACGGGATTTTCATACAGACGAACGTCGACACCGAGCCAAAGCCCGCTGCGATTGAGGTGTTCGAGCCGGATGGCCCATCGTTCGAGGCGCGCTCGCGCAAGGTCGAACGACCCGGCCCATTCTTCCATCCCCTGCTTGCCACCATGATCACGGGTGCGGCGCGGCTTATGTTGGCGTTGGCCGAACACCGAGCCATTGCCGAAAGGCTCGATTGGGTTTTCTGCGATACCGACAGCTTAGCGCTGGCGCGGCCGGATAACATCAGCGCTGAGGCGTTCGACGCCGCCGCCTACCGAGTGATTGGATGGTTCAAGCCGCTCAATCCTTACGGCGACGGCGAATCAATTTTGAAGCCAGAGCGAGCGAACTTCACTCAGAATGACGCCGCCCGACGCGAGCCACTTTACTGCTTTGCGGTTTCGTCAAAGCGCTACGCCTTATTCAATATTGGCACGGACAGCCGACCCGTCATACGCAAGGGGTCCGCCCATGGCCTGGGCCACCTGTTGCCGCCCTACGACGCCGACGAGCCCGCGCCCGGAACGCCCGCGACGATGGCGGAGGACACGGAGCTAGCGCGCTGGCAGCACGATCTTTGGTACACCATCATCGAGGCTGCGCGGCGAGGCCGGCCAAACGAGGTACGCTACGAATTCCACCCCAAGCTGAAACAGCCGGCCCTGAGTCGCTACGCCGCCACAAGTCCGGAACTTTGGCGTTGGTTCGCGTCCTGGAATGCGGGTCGGGACTATCCAGAACAGGTTAAACCGTTCGGCTTCCTGTACTGCCTTCATGCCGGCCGAGGCTCCAGAGGGAAACTCAAGGGGGACGTCCGGCCAATCGCGCCGTACGACGTAACGCGAGAGGCTTCGATCGCCAAAGGTTTCGACCGAGTGACTGGCGACGCTATTTCCGCCAGGGGCCTTCAAACCTACGAGCAAGCGCTTGCGGGCTACCATCTCTCGCCAGAGAGCAAGTTTCGGAACGGTGAGGCTTTCGACGTGGGCCGAACGGAGCGCCGGCACATCCGCGCCACTGGCACCGAATTGATCGGCAAGGAAGCCGATCGCTACGAGGAGGCGTATCTGCTCGGGTTGGGGGAAGAGCTCGCTATCAAGCATGGAGCCAACCCGGAGCTAACAAAGGGCACCATGGAAGACGTTGGAGGCGCGGCGAAGGAGTTCGGCGACTCAGCAGTATCACGGGCCACCGGACTAACTCGTGCGGCCGTAGCGAAGGCGCGGGAGGGACGGCCGCTTACGACCCGAATGAAATTGGCGAGAGTTCGAGTTCGCCTAGAGGCGCTGAAAGTTGAAGCTCAGAAGGCGACTAAGAAGAAGAATGCTGAGATAGAGAGGTTCCGCAACGCAGTGCGTGAGCACGGAGGGATTCGACCAGCAGCGAGAGCGTTGGGGATGGACTCTTCAAATCTCGCCAAGCGTCTGTTATTATCCGATCCTTGATGTTCTCAGAGCAGAGTGGCCGTAAGGACAGCAGCGCCCAAAACCAACAAGCGCCGTTATTAGCTGGGCACATCACCTTACAAGATGTTGAGGAGCGCTGGCAGTTGGGGCGGCCCCAAGCCGCGTCACCTTACCGTCGATAAACAGAGCGATTTGGAAATCCATCTGGCTAGCTACATATTTCACGTAGCTTCGACCTCAATAAGGTTTGTACCGCCTCATCCCGCATCAGACCTGCCACATCAAGTAAACTGATGATATCATTGTCACTGAGTACGATTATAATTCCCCGTTGTGCTTGAAACACGTCCCGGCAACGTCGTGTGACGAGAGCCTGGTCTTCAATAGTTCGACAAAGCATTAGTCCGAATCGGCCTCGTCTTGGGTCAAATCGTCCGCTTAACTGATCTATCTCCGGATTAGCTATATCGTCCGTATAATTCTTACACTCGATGATGACTTCACGTGACAATGTAAAGGGATCGTCTTTCCTGTCTTTGAAAAATCCGTCCTCCGCTGTATTAAGGAAGGTCAGATCGATGCGTTTTCGCCCATCGTCGATCTCTTGCTCCAAGGCAGGGCTTATAAGATCCGGGTAGAATATGTGCGTCAATATACCCGTTATTAAGTGATGATAATTCGTCGCATGCCGCCTTCCGGTAGGTATCAGATCGAGTGTTTTTGCAAGCCCAGCATTGAACGCGCCCTCATTGAAGACGCCGCCCTTCGCTTCCACGAGTGTTCGTACGCCAACTGGTGCATGTCGGTCTAGAACTTTACGAAACTTTTCATACTCTTGAGGATGTTCTACCGAAAAACGGGCAAGAAACGGCTTAGAGGGGGAAAACTTTTCGTGTATATCCTTTTTGTAAACAACCCGTTTTTCGGCTTTTCGGGTTTTAACTACCCGGACCAGGTGCCCATTTGTTCTTAGTTCCTCGTCGCGTATGTAATTTGTCACGAATTGATTATAGTAATGGCTGGCAGCCTGCTGCAGACCTCCCTTCCATCGTACATACCGTTTGGGAACTAGCAGCACCCTGCTATCAGCTATGATTGGAATGCGTGCCATTTCATCATTTATCCACCGTCCGTTCCCAGTGTCCCATAGAAGACCAGCAGGAATTTCACCTTCAATCGGAATTCCCAGTAGTTCGAATTGCTGTTGCGTGTATTCTATTAGGTGACGGCGGATGATGTTTGTCGTGATATCCGATATTTTGTCAGGACCTATTCCGCCGATGAACAGTGCGGCATCGGTCAAGTCCTTCAGAAGTCCCGACGCCGCAGCCGGCGATGAGCGCAGGTTAGCCAAGATTTCCTTAGCTTGTTCCTTTCCTACCCCTCGACCCTGGGGCTTACCCTTCGATACCCCAAGATGTGTCTCATTGGGCTCTCCCAGACCCGCGAGGAGTTGGGCACTCTTCGAAGAGTCACCGGCCGCGATTGACGTTAGAACGGCATCGAAAAAGTCCGCCAGGTCATCTTGACATTTTTCCGCGAACTCATCCCGTCGCCCCATAAAACCAATAGGATCTATGTAGAGCGGAAAGTCTAACCCGAGATCAATATCGACAAAGTCGAGAAGCGGTTGCGACGAGTTTAGGCCTAGGGCCTGTGATAGTAGCAAATCCATCCCCCACACCGAGCATAGGCCTTCACTAGCCTTTTTCCCAATCGGATCAAAGCCTATGCACACTCGTGTCGGACAGTGTCCCCTGATTGGGCACCAAAGGCTGGCACAGACACCCATCTCTCGCGTCAAAACTCGTGGCCGTGCACCCATTCTGGATTTGCTCCGCGGCGACTGCCCACGCGGAAGCCAGAACGCTGTCGGTCTGGCGCCCGCTCGCACCGCAGCCGCGCAGTAGGCCTGGGTGTGGTGTCCACCTGCCCGCGATCGGCGCCTCGCTATACCCCCTGATTGGCCGGGCGGGGATATCCCCTGATTGGCCGGGCGGGGTATAGCTAGCGGTGGCCGAGCTACAGCTTGCAACAACACAGCCAAAGCCAGCGTCTGCCCGATCTCACAGTGCCATTGCGCTGACGAGGCGAAGCTCGATATCGCGGCGCAATCTTTCTGCCTCAACGATATCGCCGTCGAATCGCTTCACTACCGTGTCCAAATCGTCAATTATAGAATCCTGGTCTGAAAGCGGGACTTCTATGACCGGAAAGTCTTGTACTTTGGTTAAAGAAATATTCTTATTGTTCCCAAGGCCTTTATTTTCCCCATTGACTAGATACTGATAGTAACCCGACATCAAACAATAGTGTAAGAAAGAGGGTCTGAGTTTCGCTGGATCCGGTCTCAACCTAATCATGAATTCTGCGCAAATCGAACCAATCTCCGTTTCCATGCGCCCAATTTTTCCGATGGTACCTTGACCGGATCGGGCCATAACTATATTGTCTAAGAATCCAATAGCTCGCTATTCGAGGCTGGGCGACATTCGGGTCGGCATGCAAAGCCCACGGATCCGGCGCGCCTATGGTCTCATCCGAATGTCTTTGGCCATCCCGCCGCCGTGGCGGAAACCGTGCTCCTCCTCTGCGGAAAGGCGGAACTGCTGAAGGTGAAGCTCGTGTTGGATTCGCGGGAGAGGGTCAAACACATTCTTCAGATACTGGAAGATCTAAGCCGAGATAAAATTTCAGCTTGCAGCTAAAAGACGGACCACGGGTTTACCTAGACTTTTAATGTTCGATTAGAGCGGTGTGTATTATCTGTTTATCAGTATAATCCACCATAGACTTCCCCAAAATCATGCCTAATACTGTCATACTTTATCAGTTGCGTTGCCCCTCGTACTATATGTGTCGTTAGATCAATCTCGTTCGATGACCATACAGCTACATCGCACATTTGTTCGCATGGGTTTATAATATCTTCGATCATAAGGGGCGGATTATCTGTGATAACTAGATCAAAATTACGGTCCTGAATCCTATTCCACGCGCCATCCCCCGACTGAACGGTAAAGTATCCGGTACCTGTTACGGCATCATCGGCGTGTACTATTACCGGGATGAAAGTTGCCACGACCGATCCAATGGCCGCTATCCACCTTGGGGCAGCGTGAGAGCTGAGGCGCATTATTACCCGGGCACCTGTGGTCAAGTTCTGCCCATGTTCCGCACCTGACTAATTTGCCTCGGCCACCGGATCGTACCCAACAGCGAGCAGCCTCTGCTTCGCAGCCGAGACGACTTGCGGCGAGAAATGAGAGGCGTTTCGGAGCACGACAGCTTCACCGGTGAGCTCGGGCATGCCCCGCTGCAGCAGCATTTCAAACCCCTCCGTCTGCTTGCCGTGAGCCCAATCTTCCAGGGTCGGGATGACACCAACTCGGGCGACTTTCTGCCGCGTCCGGCTGAGGCGTGTCGTTTTCCCTCGCTCTACGGTTAGGAGGTGCTCGAAGGCATGGATCGTTGTCCAAAAATCATGCTCCACGGTTCCGGGCTGAGCCTCCGGGACGATAGCAATCAGTTTGTGAAAGGCCGCCTTCCCCACCTCAGGCGCATTTTGCTCCCGTGCGCGTTGCTCGAGGATGGCGAGGGCTTTTGGGTCTATACAGGTCTCGATGAATTTGATGACCTTTGAATGGTCGGGCATGGTGGGCTTCCTCGAATTGCGATCGGCTTAGGATTGGTGACGTAGCTCGCCGATGGAACGAAGTTCGCCGTTCGGGGTGCGGTACTTCCAATTGCCGTTCCATACGTTTTCAGCGCCGGCTGCAATCGAGGCGTTCAGCTGGTTGAGCGTCGCATAGGATTGGCGGTTGTCGTTTCGCACCCACACGCCTGCCGTTGCCATGGCGGAGTATTCCCGCCGCTTGTAGGTTCGGAGGATTTCGAACCCCTCTGGAAAGCGGACGTCGTTTCGCACGTCGTGGACGCCGCCCCCTGCCACCGGCGATGATGGGGGTAGGGGACTCCCGGTCGCGTCACACCCCAGGACACTTCGAAGAATGGTGTCTTCCGTTTCCTGTCCCGGCTGGCGGCGCGCCCAAATAGCGGCGAAAACCTCGGTGGAAACGGAAATGGTTTTGGAAATCTGCTTTTCTCCTTCTGCGGAGAAATAAGCAGATAGCACTATCTGCTGTCAAATAGTTTTTTGAATCGCGTCGTTCATAGCTTCTGTGGCCCTGGTTTTGCGACAGCCACGCCGACCGCTATTGCACAGCCACGCACATCAATGTGTGGGGTCGCGACCTAATCCTGTCCAACCATTGCGGTGCCGATGATCGCAGGCGGAGCAATTCGCGGCTCAATCATTCAACGAGTTCGCCTCACACTTTGCGTACGCGGTCGCAGACTCTAAGTAATTTTTGAGCTTACCGACATATTCCTCGACATCGTCATTGTATGACCGGAGGCGTGAATTGTATAAATCAATCTCAGAATTATAATCATTGATTTCTAACTGTTTGCACGTATTGCTTGTGCTGTATTCATTCGCGCAATATGGCAGAGACGGCTTTCGCGGCTTGTCTGGTTTGTACGACCTGGACGGGGTGCTTGGGGCTGAGCAATAGCTCGCCGCGAGGGTTGGGTTCGCGATGGCGGCGCAGGCCGCAATCAAAATCCAAATGCGCATGTGCCGCCCCAGAGTTCAGGGCCACCTTAGCCAGGAAAGTGGCTTACGGAAATACAACGAACGAAACGCAGGTCTGAGCCCTACGTGTGGTCGCGACCTGCATCCGTTCCAGCCATTGCTATACCCCCTGGCGTGGCGAAGCACTCTTGGGCGGCGGCCCCGCTCGCGCTTTGCGGGCGGGGCCGCGCGTGGTGGTCCTTAAGCGATGGCCTCGACCAATTTGGCGTTGAAGGCCGGCAGGTCGTTCGGGTCGCGGCTGGTGATCAGGTTGCCGTCGACGACGACTTCCTGGTCGAGCACATTGGCGCCGGCATTCTCGAGGTCTCGGCAAATGGTCTTGTAGCTGGTTAGGGTGCGACCGTCGGCGAGGCCGGCGTCGATCAGGATCCAGGGGGCGTGGCAGATCGCGCCCACCGGCTTGCCCGGGTCGAAAAAGGCCTTCACGAAGGCCTGCACCGCCGGCTCGATGCGCAGGGCGTCCGGGTTGTTGGCGCCGCCTGGAAGCATGAGCGCGTCATAGGCGTCCGGCTTCACATCGCTCAGGGCCTTGGTGGCCTCGACGGGGTCGCCCTTTTCGAGGTGGTTGAAGCCCTGGATGGGGCCGGTCTTCAGCGAGATGATGTCGACCGCGGCGCCGGCGTCTTTCAGCGCCTTCAGCGGCTCGCTGAGTTCGGCCTGTTCAAAACCGTCGGTGGCCAGGATGGCGACGGTCTTGCCGGTGAGGTTGGCGGGCATCGGGGCTCCTTTAAGCGTTACGTGTTGGGCCGGGGAAATGCCGGGGGCGGGGAGGGGTTCCCGTTGGTCCGACCTGCATCCTTCCGCCCCCGCCCGCGTTTCCCCTCCCAAGGTAGAGTCTGGAGAGCCCGTCATGAACCGTTCGATCGTCCTTGGCGGTGTCGCCGCCGCTCTCGCCGTGGCCCTGGCCTCCACCGCCTCGGCGTCCTGCGCCGACCGTAAGACGACCGGAACGATCGTCGGCGGTATCGGCGGGGCGCTGATCGGCAATTCGATCTCTCGCGGCGGCGGCGGGGCGATCCTGGGAGGGCTCGGCGGCGCGGTGGTTGGCCACGAGGTCGGCGGCGCCGGCTGCGGCCGCTATCGCCATGCCTACTACGACCGAGGCTATTACGGTCGTGGGAGATCCTACGGTTCGCGCGACTACGGCTATCGCGGCCAGACCTATGGCCCGGCGACCCGCACGACCTATTACGATGAGCGCGGCAATGCCATTCCGGCCGCTCAGCCCAGCGGCTATGCCCCGACCACCTACGCGCCTTCCGGCTATTCCCGGACGAGCTATCGCCAGGCCGGCTGCGGCGTCGACCAGTCCTACTACGACTCGCGCGGCAATCTCGTTCAGCAGCCCGCGACCCCCTGCCGTTGATGCGCTCGCCATCGATTGAAGAAGGAAGACTTATGCAGCGCGCTGTCTCGTTCGCGGCCTTTGCCGCCGTCGCCTTCGGTCTTGCCGCGTGCGACGAGAACGGCGATCGCATGGCCGCCAACGGCAAGATCTGCGCGACCTGGAAAACGCCCGCGGCGCCCACCACCGCCGCTGTCGATCCCGCGGCGGTGCAGAACGGGGTGGCCCCGGGTGCCGGCGTCGTTCCCGTTTCGGGCGACGCCGCGACGCCGGTCGACACTTGTGTGAAACACTGGGCGTACAGCTTGGCGAGCTCGCGGGATGGCGCAGACGTCGTGGCCGACGCCGCGGTCGCCGCCTGCTCCGCGGCCCTCTCCAACTGGAACCAGGGCACGATGGGCCTGGGCTCGCCTGGCGGCATGTCGCCGTCCGAACAGTCGATCAGCACCGTCACCGGCCAGCCCACCAACGCCATGGCCGAACACGCCAAATTCGCCCGGAGCCAGGCCCTGCTCTATGTGGTCGAGGCCCGCGCCGGCCATTGCAAGCCGCCCGCCGTGGTCAATGGGGTCCCGGTGGGCGTCTGATCTCCTCTCCCCGTGGGAAGGGCGTTTGGTTATTTCACCAGAGCCCGCATCGCCTGATCCAGGCCCTGGATCGTGAGCGGAAACATGCGATCCCCCACCAACTGCTTCATCACCCCGATGCTCGGCGTGTGGGTCCAATGGCGCGCGGGGGTGGGGTTCAGCCAGGCGACGCTGTTCCAGGTCCGGCCCACGCGGTCCATCCACACCGCGCCCGGCTCCTCGTTCCAATGCTCCACCGAGCCGCCGGGATAGGTGATCTCATAGGGGCTCATGGTGGCGTCGCCGACGAAGATCACCTTGTAGTCCTTACCGTATTTATTGAGCAGGTCCCAGGTGTCGATCTTCTCGGCGTGGCGCCGGCGGTTGTCCTTCCATACGCCCTCGTACAGGCAGTTGTGGAAGTAGAAGAACTCCATGGTCTTGAATTCGGTGCGCGCGGCGCTGAACAGCTCCTCGCAGACGCGGATGTGGCTGTCCATCGAGCCGCCGATATCGAAGAAGATCAGCACCTTGATGGTGTTGCGCCGTTCCGGCTGCATGACGATGTCGAGATAGCCGTGGTTGGCGGTCTCCTTGATCGTGCTTTTCATGTCCAGCTCGTCCGGCGCGCCGGTGCGGGCGAACTTGCGCAAGCGGCGAAGCGCGATCTTGATGTTGCGGGTGCCAAGCTCGACCTGGTCGTCGAGGTTCTTGTACTCGCGCTTGTCCCACACCTTGATCGCCTTGCCGTGGCGGCCCTTGTCCTGGCCGATGCGGATACCTTCGGGGTGATAGCCGTCGGCGCCAATGGGGAAGTTCTGTCCCCTGCCGCGGGAGTTCTCGTCGCCGTCCCCGTCCTCGCCGTCACCCTGTTCGCGGGCCCGCTTCATCTGCTCCTGAAGCTGTTCCATCAGCTTGTCGAAACCGCCCATGGCCTCGATCTGCTTCTTCTCTTCCTCGGTGAGAAAGCTCTCCGTCAGGCGCTTGAGCCACTCGGCGGGGATGTCCTTGATCTCTTCGCGCTGCAGCAGTTCCAGGCCTTTGAAGACGTGGCCGAAGACGACGTCGAAACGATCGAGATAACGCTCATCCTTCACCAGGGTGGTGCGCGACAGGTAATAGAAATCCTCCACCCGCCGCCCAATCACCGACTTGTCCATGCCCTCCATCAGCATGAGGTATTCCTTCAGCGTCACCGGAACCTTGGCGGCGCGCAGTTCGGCGAAGAAGTTCAAGAACATGGAGGCGGCTTTCGCGAGGCGTCCAGCGAAGATGGCGGGCGCGGGCGCGCGTGTCCAGCCTTCGTTCAAGCCCGGGCGGGAGCGGTCTGGCGCCTACCCCCGCCTGTAGGTGAACTCCCGATCCACCGTCTCGCCCACGGTGAAGGTGTGTTCGCCGACCTTCCTGAAGCCTAGCCGCTGATAGAACGTCTGAGCGCCTTCATTGCCGGAAAACACCCCGAGCCAGATCTTGCGCGGCTTGTCGCGCTCCAGCCAGGCCATCGCCGCCGCCATGAGCCGGGCGCCGCGACCGCCGCCCTGATAGGCCGGGAGCAGGTATAGGCGGTAGATCTCGCGGCAGTCGGGGGTGACGTCGGGGTTGTCGAGCTTGCAAGGGCCGGCCATGACATAGCCCACCGCCACGCCGTCCGCTTCCAGCAGCCAGACGCCGATCCCGGGATCGGAAAGCTCGTCGCGCGCCTTCGCGAGCGCGTAGTTCTCTTCGACGAAATGCCGCAGATCCTCGGCGGCGTAGTTGGGGCCGAAGGCGGCGTCGAAGGTGGCGTGGCTGATTTTGGCGAGGACGTCGGCGTCGGCCAAGGTGGCCTTGCGGATGGTTTCCACGCGGGACTCCCTTTAAGGGCTAGCTCATGGATGTCGCCCTCTACACCCATCCCGACATGCTGGACCATAGGCCGCGCGAGGGACACCCCGAGCGTCCCGAGCGGCTTGTCGCGGCGCTCGACGCCCTGCGCGACGCCTCGGATCTGCGCCTGGACGAGCGCGCCGCGGCCGAGGCGAGCATCGCCGATCTCGAGCGGGTGCACGGGGCCGGCTACGTCGCCGCGCTCAGCGCGGTGGCGCCCGGGGAGGGGATCAAGCGGCTGGATCCGGATACCGAGATGTCCGCCGGCTCGTTCCGCGCGGCCAGGCTGGCGGCCGGCGCGGCGATCGGCGCCGCGCGGGCGATCGCGGCCGGAGACCTCCAGCGCGCCTTCTGCGTCGTGAGGCCTCCGGGTCATCACGCCGAGCCGTCCCGGGCGATGGGATTTTGTATGTTTTCCACCGTCGCTCTTGCCGCCCGCGCCGCCCAAAACGCGGGATTGAAGCGCGTGGCCATCGCCGATTTCGACGTCCATCACGGCAACGGCACCCAGTCCGTGGCGGGGACGGACGCGTCGCTCTACTTCGCCTCGGTGCACGAATATCCCGCCTATCCCGGAACGGGGGAGGCGGGAGAGACGGGTCTGGGCAATGTGGTCAACGCCACCGTCGCGCCGGGTTCCCCGCGCGAAGCCTGGCGCAAGGCGTTCGAGGGTCTGCTGAGCGGGATGGACGCCTTCGCGCCTGATCTCGTGATCATCTCCGCCGGCTTCGACGCCCACGCCCGCGACCCGCTAGCCCGGCAGAACCTGGAGGCCGACGACTATGCCTGGGCGACCCGGGCGCTGGTCGATGTGGCGAACCGGCGTTGCGGGGGCAGGATCGTCTCCTCGCTGGAGGGCGGTTACGATCTGGCGGCGCTGGGCGCCTCCGTCGTCGCCCACGCTCGCGCGCTTCGGGACCCCTAAGCGCCATGACGGGGGGCGTGATCCTGGCGCGGCACGGGAAGCCGGCGCTGACGCGCAAGCTGTTGCTGAGCGCCGCCGAATACCGCGACTGGTGGGCGAGATACGAGGCGGGCGGGCTGCTGGCCGGCCAAGCGCCGCCGGCGGAACTTGTCGCAGCCGCCCGGGGCGCGCGGGTGGTGGCCACCTCGATCCGCCGACGGGCTCTGGAAAGCGCCGGCCTCGTCGCGCCGGGGCGCGCGCTGGTCAGCGAGCCGGTCTTCGTCGAGGCGCCGCTGCCGCCCCCCCGTCTGCCGCGCTGGATCAAGCTGTCGCCGCGCGTCTGGGGGTTCCTGACGCGGGTGACCTGGTGGTTCTTCAACCTCCACTTCGGCGAGGAGTCCCGCGCGGAGGCCGAGGCGCGAGCCCGGCGCGCCGCCGATCGGCTGATCGAACTGGCCAAGGACGGCGACGTCCTTCTCCTCGCCCACGGCTTTTTCAACACCATGGTCGCGCGGGCGTTCAAGGCGAAGGGCTGGCGCTACAGCGAGAACAATGGGTGGAAATACTGGACGACCAAACGCTTCGATCCGCCGGGCGCTTGAACCCCGCCGCGCCGCTAGCCCCGTTCCGCCTCGCAACTCGTCAGCGCGCGATAGTAGGTCAAGGTCCCGCCTTCGAAGCGTTGGCGCTGGCCGTCCGGAAAGTTGATGGCGTCGGAGACCGGCAGGCCCAGCCAGCCGCTCGCGCCGCCATATTGGACATAAAGCCGGTCGCAGGCCGCCACCGCGAAGGCCTTTCCGGCAAGGGGGCCGGACATGTGCCGGATGACTTCGCCGCCCTCGAACCGCGCGGCGCGCGCGGCGGTTCCCTTGATCGAGGTCGCGGTGTCGCCCTCCGAATCGAGGGGGCAGCCCAGTCGCCCCGCGCGGCCATCAACGCCTCGCCAAGCCGCCAGCGACGCCGGGCTCAAGGTCTTGCCGCAGGTGTCGGTGGAAACCGCGGAGGTCCCTTGAGCGGAGACGCCGCGCGGAAGGAGCCCGCCGGCCAGGGCCAGGGCCATCATTCCGACAAGGCTCAGGTTCGACATCGCTCGCCTCGCAGTTGGCGCCGGGAATCGACCTTGGGCGCTCATGGTCCTATGGTCGCCTTCGATCCTGTCACATTTGAGGAGCCGCATGGCTAAAGAAGAACAGTTGGAACTGCCCGGTACGATCAGCGAATTGCTGCCGAACGCAACCTTCCGGGTCACGTTGGAAAACGAGCACGAGATCATCGCCCATACCGCGGGCAAGATGCGCAAGAATCGGATTCGGGTCCTCGCCGGCGACAAGGTGCTGGTCGAGATGACCCCCTACGATCTCTCCAAGGGCCGGATAACCTATCGTTTCAAATAGGAGACGTCGGTGGCCGATGCCGATGGCGGCCGAGGTCGCTGGAGAGTGCTGAAAGACCGCCGGGTTCTGGCGCTCGGCGGCGGCGGCGTCGCGCTCGCCGCCGGACTGGCCGTGGCCTTCCTGCTCGTCCGGACGCCGAACGCCGCGCATGAAGCGCCGCCCGCCTCGCAAGGCGGTCTCGTTGTCCAGACCGGCCGCGACGACGACATCAAGCTGGATCCCATGCGGCCCTTGCGTTGCTTCGTCGGCGGCCAGTTCGTCGGCGAACTCCCGCTCGGCGCTTGCGCGAAGAGGAACGGCGTGGCGACCGGCGCGCTCGATGTCGGCGTCGATCCCAGCGGCGCTCTCGCGGCGTCCAACGGCCCCACCGGCGAGATAACGCCCCTGCCGCCTGCCCGGGTCGACGCCGCCCAGCCCGCCGTCTCGGCGGTCACGGACGACAGCCAGGGCGCGCCCGCCCGATCCGCGGCGTGTTGGACCTATGACGATGGCGCATGGAACCGCCTGCCGGGAGAGTTGACCCAGAGCGCTTGCGCCGCGCAGATTTCGCATCGCTGCTTCCGCCCGGATCAATCGGTGTTCTATGCGCGTTGGGGCGAGCAGACCTTGCGAAACCTCGCCGCGCGAGGCGCGGTGGAATACTCGCTCAACAACCATGATTTTCGCTTTCTGATCGACGCCGACGGCCGCTGCGCCAAGCCGGAATGAGGAAGGACTCCATGCCAAATCGACGCCACGTCCGCGCCGCCGCATTGCTCCTGACGGGCGCCGCGCTCGCCTTGGCGGGGTGCGAGAAACAGCTGGAGGCGCCGGCCGATCCTGGCGTCTGCTGGCACCTCGTCCAGCCGCCGGGTCAGCCGCCGAAGTTCAATCGTCTGGCCGATCATCAAGCCGATCTCGAACATTGCGCCGCTCAGCTGGAGAAGATGCGCCTCGCCTTCCGCGCGCTCGGCAAGAACGAGTCCGAGGTCACCGGGGCCTATCAGGGCCAGTATCTCTTCGTGCAGCCGGAGGGTGTCTTTACCTCCCAGACCCTCAACGGCCATCCCTATTCCCTGATGGTCAGGAGCGGCGACGGCCGACTGGTGGTGCCAGGAGCGATGCCCGCGCAGCCTTGACCATGGTGACGGCTCAGGACCCGCGGGACGGCTTATACGCGATGGCGCGCCGAGCCGCTTGGTCCGAGCGTGCGCTGCGGCTATGCTCTCGAGGCTCGGCGGAGGGTTCCCATGTCAGTGGTCGGTATCGGCGGCGTTTTCTTTCGGGCGAACGATCCCGACGCGCTTCAGGAGTGGTATCGAAAACACCTCGGCGTGGTGGTCGACTACGCCTCGCCGTGGACGCCGGAGGCCGGCCCCACGCTTTTCATGCCCTTTGCGCGAGACAGCGATCATTTTCCGGCCAGCCAGCAGTGGATGATCAATTTTCGCGTCACGGAGATGGACAAGCTCCTGGCGGCGCTCCGCGATTCAGGGATCGCCGTCACGACCAAGGCCGAATGGGACACCCCCGAGACCGGCCGCTTCGCCCACATCCAGGATCCGGAAGGAAACCAGGTTGAATTATGGGAGCCGCCCGATGACTAGGGGACCTCGGCCGCTCCGGCGCCATCCGAGCGGCGAGGCATGACGCGGCCCCGCGAAAGCCTGCGCGGGCTGGCCATCGTTCTGGCGCTTGGCCTCGCGACGGCGCTCCGGGCCGAGCCGATCGGGCGCATCACCGGGATCGGTGGCGTTTTCGTCAAGAGCAAAGACCCCAAGGCCCTGGCCCACTGGTACCGCGACGTGCTGGGGATAACGCTGCAACCCTGGGGCGGCGCGACCTTCGCCTACGACCAGGCCGGACACCCTCCCGTCGTCGTCTGGAACGCCTTTTCCGACAAGACCGACTACATGGCGCCCTCGACGCGCGAGTTCATGCTCGACTTTGCCGTCGACGACCTCGACGCCTATCTCGCCCGGCTCAAGGCAAAAGGCGTCACCGTTCTCAAGAGCGAAGACGGCGGCGCCACCGGCAAGTTCGCCTGGATCCTCGATCCCGACGGCGCCAAGATCGAGCTATGGCAACCCAAGGGAAGGTGAGAGACGCCAGCGGGGTCGAAGCCATTGACCGGCATCTTCGGCTTTCGGGCGCCGACTGACGACTCTGAGGCCTTTCCGCCCTACATCATCCGCCATGCGCTTCCTCGGCTTCATGACCGGCACCTCTCTCGACGCCGTCGATATGGCGGTGCTGGAGACCGATGGCGAGGCGATCCTGGCGTTCGGCCCGGCGGGGGAGCGCAAGCTTAGCGCCGGCGCCCGCGCGCTCGTCGAGCAGGCAACGGCCGAGGCGTTGGCCTGGCCATGGGATGCGCCGAGGCCCGGGGTGTTCGAGGCCGCCGCGCGCGCCGTCGCCGACGAGCATCTGCTGGCCGCGCGCGCGTTCATGGCCGAGCACGGAATCGTGACCGGCGACCTCGACCTCGTCGGTTTCCACGGCCAGACCGTCCTGCACCAACCCGCGAGCGACACCCGGCAAGTCGGCCGCACGGTGCAACTCGGCGACGCCCAGCGGGTAGCCGATGGCCTGGCGCTTCCCGTCGCTCACGACTTCCGTTCCGCCGACGTCGCGGCGGGCGGGCAGGGGGCGCCGCTCGCGCCGGTCTATCATCAGGCCCTGGTTCACTGGTCGAGGCTGGAGACCCCCGTCGCGGTGCTCAATCTGGGGGGAGTGGGCAATGTCACCCTGGTCGGCGAGGGCTCGCTCGAAGCCTTCGATACCGGGCCGGCCAACGGCATGATAGATCTGCTGGTCCAGGCCCGAACCGGCGCGCGCTGCGATCTGGGCGGCGCGCTCGCCGGCCAAGGACGGATCGACGACTCCATCCTCGCCGCCTATCTCGATCACCCGTATTTTCGAAGAGTGGGCGCGAAGTCCCTGGATCGTTTCGACTTCTCCCTCGACAACGTCGCCGGCCTTTCCCTCGAAGACGCGGCCGCGACGCTGACAGCCTTCGCCGCCGAGACCGTCGCCATCGGCCTCCGCGCCTGCGCGGAGCCACCTAGGCAGGTCGTCGCCTGCGGCGGCGGCCGGCACAACCCGGTGCTCATGGCGTGGATCGCGGACCGCGCGGCGACCCCGGTCGTCACCGCCGAGACGGTCGGCTGGCGCGGCGATTCCATCGAGGCCGAAGCGTTCGCCTATCTGGCGGCGCGAACCGCTAAGGGGCTGCCGATCTCGTTTCCGGGAACGACGGGTATCCTCGCACCACGGGCTGGCGGTCGGATCTGCCGGCCAACCGTTTTGGCCACATCCAGTTCCTGAAGTTTAACGCGCGATCTAGCGCTCCGCGAGACGCCGGGGCCGCGGTGCTGTAACGGGACCAAACGGCGGACGGATTTGAAAGCGGGAGTTTGAAGTGCGTCGCGCCGTTGGGGTGAGGGGTGAGATGATGCGCTTCGCCGTCGGCGTCCTGACCGCTATTTCCCTCGTGTTCCCCTCGCTGAGTCGCGGCGCCATCCCGCAGACTGACCGCATCGCGCGCATCGAGGCGGCGATGACGCCGACCGTTCACGTGAAGGGTCGCTCCCCGCAGACTCAAACGCTCACTGGGCAAATGGCCGCTCACCACGTGCCCGCGATCAGTATCGCCGTGGTGGATCATGGCAAGATCGTCTGGGCCAAAGCCTATGGATTGGCGGATGCCGAAACCGGGCGTGAAGCCACGACCCGAACGCTGTTTCAGGCCGGATCGATCTCCAAGCCGGTGGCCGCCAGCGGCGCCATGCGCCTTATTCAGGCCAGCCTCCTGGACCTCGATACCCCCGTCAATCACCAACTGCATAGCTGGACCATACCGGAGAACGAGTTCACCAAGGATCACCCGGTCACGTTGAGACATCTTCTGACACACACCGGCGGCCTGACAGTGCATGGCTTTCCCGGCTACGCGGCGGGCGCGCCTGTCCCCAGCGTCGTTCAGGTTCTGCAGGGCAGGCCGCCGGCGAACACCCCAGCCGTCGTGGTCGAGCACGAACCCGGCGCGGTCTGGAACTATTCGGGCGGGGGAATGACGGTCGCGCAGCTCCTGATGACCGATGTGACCCATCAGAGCTTTCCCGACTTGATGCGCCAGCGGGTCTTGGCGCCGTTGGGAATGACGGACAGCACCTACGAACAACCGCTTTCGCCAGCGCGCGCCGCGGCCGCGGCGACGGGATATCTGGAGAGCGGTCTTCCGATTGAGGGTCGCTTCCACACTTACCCGGAGATGGCCGCCGCGGGTTTGTGGACCACGCCGACCGACTTGGCCAAATGGGCGATTGCCTTGGAGCGGGCCTATGACGGCTCGTCGAGCCTGTTGATGTCGCGAAAGAGCGCGCAAGCCATGCTGACCCCCGGTCTGGCCCATTGGGGGTTGGGGATCGAAACCGGGGGATCGGGCCGCGATTTCTACTTCACTCACGGCGGTGACGATGCGGGTTTCAAGGCCATTCTCATGGCCTGGCCATCCGATCGCAGAGCCATTGTCGCCATGGCCAATGGCGATGACGGCGTGGTGGTCGTCGAGGAACTCATGCAGGCGGTGGCGCAAGACTATGGGTGGAAGGGGCTTGAGCCGAAGGAGATCGCGCCCGTGGCGCTGAGCGATGCTCAGGCCAAGGAAATGGCCCTCACCTACGGCCATGGCCAAGTGGTCATTTCCGCGACCGGTCCAGCCTTGAGCATCACCTACGCGGGTCAACGGGCCGAGTTGATTGCCTTAGGCTCCGATGCGTTTCTCGCCGACCCGGGCGGATCGAACATCGACGTGAAAATCGATCGCGGACCTAGGGGAGAGGTCAAGACCCTGACCGCCAAGGGCGTGACGCTTTCTCGCGACCCTTAGCGGATACCGATCGATCCATCGCGAGCCGCATGACGTTCCGGATGATGTCGACTGGCGTCAGCGCTCCGGCGCCCTCTCAGATCGGATCCATTGCGATGCGCTTGTCGAGATAGCGCGCCACCCTCTGCTCCACCTCCACGAGGTTCTCCGTCCAGAAGTGTCCGCCGCCTTCCACCAGTTCGTAGTCGATGACGATGCCCTTCTGGGTGCGCAGCTTGTTGACGACTTTTTCGACGTCCGCATACGGCACCACGGTGTCCGCCGAGCCGTGGAGGAAGAGGCCGGAGGCCGGGCAGGGCGCGAGGAAGCTGAAGTCGTACATATTGGTCGGCGGGGAGATGGAGATGAAGCCGTCGGTCTCCGGCCTTCGCATGAGCAGCTGCATGCTGATGAAGGCCCCGAAATCGAAACCCGCGACCCAGGTCTGGGACGCCGCGGGATGGGTGGATTGCAGCCAGTCCAGCGCCGTCGCCGCGTCCGCCAGCTCCCCGACGCCGGCGTCGAACTCGCCCTGGCTGCGGCCGACCCCGCGCGAATTGTAGCGCAGGACGTTGAACCCGCGCTTCATGAAGAGGTGGTACATCTGCAGCGCCACGGGATGGTTCATGTGTCCGCCCGCCTTGGGATGCGGAGCGACGATCAAGGCGATCGGCGCGGTGTCGTCCTTGCGCGGGGAATAGCGGGCTTCGATACGGCCGGCGCCGCCGGGCAGAATGATGTCGGGCATGATGTCGTCTCGTCGCGGCTCGGGAATACTTGACCGCTGGGGTTGGTTTAATGTAGGCAGACATCCCGGTTCCGCCATGGAAACCGGTGTCCCGCGAAGGGGGCGGCTTGTAGCAAACAGCCGCCGTCAAAAGCGAGAAAATACCGCCGCCGGAAATCAACGCCATGCAATTGAGCACGAAGGGACGTTACGCCGTGATGGCGATGACGCATCTGGCGGGCCAGGCCACGGCGGCGCGGGCGACGTCGCTAGCCGCGATCGCCGAGCATCAGCAGATTTCGCGGCCCTATCTTGAACAACTCTTCTCTCGCCTGCGCCGTCGTGGCCTGGTCGAGTCCGTGCGCGGTCCCGGCGGCGGCTATCGCCTGGCGCGCTCCGCCGAGGACCTGAGCATCGCCGAGGTGGTGATCGCGGTCGACGAGCCTTTGCGCGCGACGCGCTGCGCGGGCCACGGCGCCGGCTGCATGAAAGGCGGCGCGCGCTGCCTCACCCACGACCTTTGGGAAGAGACCGGCCGCCATATCCACGACTATCTCTCGGCGGTGTCTCTGGCCGACGTGGTCGCCGGCCGGCTCAAGCCTGGAAAGCCGTCATGAGCGGCCCGGGAAGAATGGGCGTCTACCTCGATTACAACGCGACCTCGCCGGTCCGGCCCAAGGCGGCGGAGGCCGTCCAGCGGGCTCTGGCGGTCGGTGGCAATCCCTCGTCTGTCCACGCCGCTGGCCGCGCCGCGCGCGCGCTGGTTGAAGCCGCCAGGGCGGACGTCGCGCGCCTCGTCGGCGCATCCCCTGCCGCGGTCACCTTCACCAGCGGCGGGACCGAGGCCAACGCCCTGGCGATCTCCAGCGCCATGGCGAGCGGGATCAAGCGGATCATCGTCGGCGCCACCGAGCATGATGCGGTGCGCGCGTCGGCGGATGCGACGGGAGCGGAAGTCATCGTGTGGCGGGTGAACGCTCACGGTGTGGCGGACCTGGATTGGCTTGGCGACAATCTGGAGGGTCCGAAAACTTTTGTCTGCCTGATGTCCGCCAACAACGAGACTGGCGTCATCCAACCTGTGCCCGAGGCTGCGCGGATGGTTCGGGACGTCGACGGCTGGCTTCACGTCGATGCCGTGCAGTCCGCCGGCAAGCACGCGATCGATTTCGCGACGCTTGGCGCCGACACGCTCGCCCTATCGGGGCACAAGCTCGGCGGGCCGCAGGGCGTCGGCGCCCTGGTCGCGGGTCCTCGCGCGACGCTCTATCGCCTGCAACCCGGCGGAGGCCAGGAGCGGGGTCTTCGCGCGGGCACCGAGAACGTCCCCGGCATCGCCGGCTTCGGCGCGGCGGCCAAGGTCGTGCTTGAAGAAGAGTCCGATCAGAGCGCATGGCGCGACGACTTGGCCCGCACCCTGAAGTCGAAGGGCGCGATCGTCCTCGGCGAGGGCGCCGGCCGCCTCCACCAGACGCTCTGCGTCGCGACACCGGGCTTTCCCGCCGAACTCCAGGTCATGGCGCTAGATCTTGCGGGCGTGATGGTCAGCGCCGGCGCGGCCTGCTCGTCAGGCAAGATGAAGCCGAGCGCGGTGGTCGCCGCCATGGGCCGACCCGACCTCGCCCCCTTTGCGATCCGCATCAGCGGCGGCTGGGCGACGACGGAAAACGACTGGGTTCGATGCGGCGAGGCTTGGATTGAAGCCCTTGAGCGCCGATCTAAGCGCGTGATGGAGTACGCTTAAAATGGCCGCCGTCCAGCAAACCATCGAACATGTGGCCGAACTCGAACGCTACGAGCACGGCGACGCCAGCGCCATCGAGCAGGAGTTCGCGCCCAAGGGTCTCTCCGAAGACATCGTCCGCTTCATCTCGGCCAAGAAGGGCGAGCCGGCGTGGATGCTGGATTGGCGGCTCGAAGCCTACCGCCGCTGGCTGGCGTTGGACGAGCCCGACTGGGCGCGGGTCAACTTCCCGCGCATCGACTACCAGGACAGCTACTATTACGCCGCGCCGAAGGAAAAGGCGGAGCTGGGCAGCCTCGACGAGGTCGATCCGGAACTGCTCGCCGTCTACGCCAAGCTCGGGATCCCGCTGAAGGAACAGGAAGTCCTGGCGGGGGTGAAGGGCGCGCCGAAATACGCGGTGGACGCGGTGTTCGACAGCGTCTCGGTGGTGACCACCTTCAAGAAGGAACTGGCCCAGGTCGGGGTCATCTTCTGCTCCATGAGCGAGGCCATCCGCGATCACGGCGATCTGGTGCGGCAATATCTGGGCACCGTCGTGCCGGTGTCGGACAACTATTTCGCCTGCCTCAACAGCGCGGTCTTCTCCGACGGCAGCTTTGTCTATGTTCCGCCGGGCGTGCGCTGCCCGATGGAGCTGTCGACCTATTTCCGCATCAACGCCGCCGAATCCGGCCAGTTCGAGCGCACCCTGATCATCGCCGACAAGGCAGCCTACGTCAGCTACCTAGAGGGCTGCACCGCCCCGATGCGCGACGAGAACCAGCTGCACGCCGCCGTGGTCGAACTCGTCTTGCTCGACGACGCCGAGATCAAATATTCGACCGTGCAGAATTGGTACCCCGGCGACGTCAACGGCAAGGGCGGCATCTACAACTTCGTCACCAAGCGCGCCGATTGCCGAGGGGACCGGGCCAAGGTCAGCTGGACCCAGGTCGAGACCGGTTCGGCGATCACCTGGAAATACCCGTCCTGTGTCCTGCGCGGCGAAGGCTCCAGCGGCGAGTTCTACTCCATCGCCATCACCAACAACCGCCAGCAGGCCGACACCGGCACCAAGATGATCCACCTGGGCGCCAACACCCGCTCGCGCATCATCTCCAAGGGCATCTCCGCCGGCCACAGCAGCAACACCTATCGCGGCCTGGTCTCGGCCCACCCGAAAGCCAAGGGCGCCCGCAACTTTACCCAGTGCGACAGCCTGCTCATCGGCAAGGACTGCGCCGCCCACACCACGCCCTACATCGAGGCCCGCAACGCCAGCTCAACCTTCGAACACGAAGCGACGACGACGCGGCTGTCGGATGACCAGCTGTTCTACGCCATGCAGCGCGGGCTTTCGCAGGAGGAGGCGGTGGCCCTGCTCGTCAACGGTTTCGTGCGCGACGTGCTCCAGGAACTGCCCATGGAGTTCGCGGTGGAAGCGCAGAAACTGGTGGCGATCTCGCTGGAGGGGAGCGTGGGATGACGACGGACGACCTCCCCGCCGGCCGCCCGGTGACCAACTTCCTGTGGCGTTATCTCCCTGACGCCGGCGGTCGGGCGGAGATCGTCGTTCGCGTATTCGCTTGGCTGCTCTTGGTGGCGGCGGCCGCGATGTTCGCGACGCGTTTTCTCCCTGTTGGCATGGGCCGTCCGGTGTTCGATCCGCTACACACGATCTACCGGGACAACGAGATCACGGCCGGGCTGTTTGCCGGGTTCTTCCTCTTGGTGCTCGCGAGCTTCATGAAGCGCCGGACGTACGTCAATGCGCGCGTACAGAGCGGCATGACCTTTGCCGAAGCGAGCAAGGCTTCAAACAATGCTTGAGGCCATCGACCATGTGCAGCTCGCCATCCCCGCCGGCGGCGAGGAAGCGGCGAGGGCCTTTTATGCCGGCGTCCTCGGCCTCGTCGAACAGCCGAAGCCGCTGGAGCTCGCCAAGCGCGGCGGGTGCTGGTTCGAGGGGGCGGTGAAAGTGCACTGTGGCGTGGAGGAGCCGTTCCGGCCCGCCCGCAAGGCGCACATCGCGTTCCGGGTCGATGACGTGGGTGGGCTGGCGGCCTTAGCGCGGTCAAAGGACTTCGAGGTCGTCGAGGATGGCGATCTGCCGGGCCACGAGCGGGTGTTCGTGTTCGATCCGTTCGGCAATCGGCTGGAATTTCTCAAGCCCGTTGGGCCAAGGTAAATCAATGCTTTCGATCCACAATCTCTCCGTCTCCGTCGCGGGTAACCCGATTCTCAATGGCCTGACCCTCGATATCCCCGCGGGCGAAGTCCACGCGATCATGGGGCCGAACGGGGCGGGGAAGTCGACGCTGTCCTACGCCCTGGCCGGTCGCCCCGGCTACGAGGTCACCGGCGGAACCGCGACGCTGAACGGCGAAGACCTGCTCGCCCTGAACGCCAGCCAGCGCGCCGCGAAGGGCGTATTCCTGTCGTTCCAATACCCTACCGAAATCCCCGGCGTCCCCGCCCTGACCTTCCTGCGCACCGCGCTCAACGCTCAGCACCGCGCGCGCGGCGAGCCGGAAGTCGCGGCGCCCGCATTCTTGAAACTCGTCCGCGCCAAGGCCGCGGAGCTCAAGATCGAATTCGAGATGCTCAAGCGCGGCCTCAACGTCGGTTTCTCCGGCGGCGAGAAGAAACGCATGGAAATCATGCAGATGTCGGTGCTGTCTCCCAAGCTCGCCATCCTCGACGAGACCGATTCCGGCTTGGATATCGACGCCCTGCGCATCGTCTCGGAAGGCGTCAACGCCATGCGCTCGCCCGACCGCGCCATGTTGGTGATCACTCACTATCAGCGCCTTCTCGACTACATCCGTCCCGACCGCGTCCACGTCCTCAGCGCCGGCAAGATCGTCGCCTCGGGCGGACCGGAGCTGGCCCTCGACCTGGAGCGCGAAGGCTACGACCGCTACGCGCGCGCCGCATGACGGTCCATTCTCCCAGCCTGGCGCGGGCGATCGAGACCGGCGATCTCACGGAGCTGCCGAGCCGCCGCGATGAGGCATGGCGGTGGACGGACCTGCGCGGGCTGTTGCGCGCCCTCCCGCCGAAATCGGCGGCCACCGACGAAAGCTTCGCCGGCCCGTTCGATAAACTGAAGGCCTCGAACCTGGACATCGTCAACGGCGGCGGCGGCGCGATCGCCGTCCCTGCCGGAGAGCACGAAATCTGGCGCGTCGTCTTCGGCGCCAACGCCGAGGCGGGGACGCACCTCAACACCCTCGAGGTCGATGTCGCCGAAGGCGCGAGCCTGCTGCTGCTGGAAACCTACCTCGGCGACGACACCGCCTATGTCGCCGACACGGCGGTCGCCATCCGCCTGGCGCGGGGCGCGAACATCGAGCGCCTTGTCGTCTCGGAAGACGGAGCGGGCGCGGTGAGCGTCTCCATCGCGACGGTGAGCCTCGCGGCGGATTCGCGCTTTGCCCAGACCGTGATGACCACCGGCGCGCGCCGGCAGCGCCTGGAGACCCGGATCGCCCATCCCGGCGCGGGCGCGATGGTGCGGATGGACGGGGTCTATCTTCTCGCCGGCCAGCGCCACGCCGACATCACCACGGTGGTCGATCACACGGGTCCTGGCGGCGACACCGACCAGATGATCAAGGGCGTAGTCTCCGATCAGGCGCGCGGCGTCTTCCAAGGCCGCATCGTGGTCGCCCATGGCGCGGATCAGACCAATGCGAAGATGAAGCACGACGCCCTGGTGCTCTCCGACCAGGCCGAGGTGGACGCCAAGCCGGAGCTGGAGATCTACGCCGACGACGTCAGTTGCACCCACGGCAATACGATCGGCGCGCTGGACCAGGAGGCGATGTTCTACGCGGCCCAGCGCGGCATCCCGGAGGACGCCGCCCGCGCCATGCTGACCCGCGCCTTCGTCGAGACCGTGGTCGATCGCATCGAGAACGCCGCCGCCCGAGAGGTCGAGCGCGGCTGGATCGCGGCTCGCCTGGGGGTCGCGCCATGAGGTTCGATGTCGCCGCCGCGCGGGCGCAGTTTCCTATCCTGAAGCGTCAGATCAACGGCAGGCCGCTGGTCTATCTCGACAGCGCCGCCTCGGCCCAGAAGCCTTCCGCGGTCATGGCCGCGATGACCCGGGCCAGCGAAACCGCCTACGCCAACGTCCATCGTGGACTGCATACCCTCGCGAATGAAACGACCGAGGGCTACGAGGCCGCCCGCGAGACCGTGCGGCGCTTCATCAACGCGGCGGACGCCTCGGAGATCGTGTTCACCAAGGGGGCCACCGAGGCGATCAATCTCGTCGCCGCCAGCTTCGGCCGCGACTTCGGTCCGGGTGATGAGATTCTGCTCTCTGAAATGGAGCATCACGCCAATATCGTGCCGTGGCATTTCCTGCGCGAGCGGCAGGGGGTCAAGCTGGTCTTCGTCCCCGTGCTCGACGACGGTCGTCTGGACATGGACGGTTTCCGCCAGCGCCTGTCGCCGCGCACCCGAATGGTGGCAATCAGCCATATGTCGAACGTGCTGGGCACGGTGAACCCCGTCGCCGAAATCGTCGAACTGGCTCATGCCGCCGGCGCCGCCGTGCTTATCGACGGCTGCCAGTCCGTGGTTCATCAAACCGTGGATGTTCAAGCGCTCGGCGCGGACTTCTACGTCTTCTCCGGCCATAAGCTTTATGGCCCCACCGGCATCGGCATCCTGCACGGCAAGGCCGAGCGCCTCGCCGCGATGCCGCCCTATCAGGGCGGTGGGGAGATGATCGCCACGGTGACGCAGGAGGCGATCACCTACGCCGATCCGCCGACGCGGTTCGAGGCGGGAACACCCGCGATTCTGGAAGCGGTCGGCTTGGCCGCCGCCATCGACTGGCTGCAGGGCTTCGACCGCGACGCCGTCGCCGTCCACGAGCACGCGCTCTACGACCGGGTGAAGTCGCGCCTCAACGGCGCCAACTGGTTCACCGAATTGGGAACCGCGCCGGGCAAGGGCGCCATCTTCAGCTTCAACATGGTCGGCGCCCACGCCCACGATGTCGCCCAGATCCTCGACCGCTACGGCATCGCCGTCCGCGCCGGGACCCACTGCGCCGAGCCTTTGATGAAGCGCTTCGGGATAACCTCCAGCGCGCGCGCTTCATTCGCCCTATATAACACCCTCGAGGAAGCCGACGCCTTCGTCGACGCCCTCTACAAGACGCGGACCTTTTTCGAGTGATCATGGACGACGCGACCGCCCCCGACCTGACCCAGCAAGTCTCGGCCATCCCCCAGGCCGAGCTCGACGCCTTGACTGACGTCCTCATCGAGAAGCTGAAGACGGTGTACGACCCGGAAATTCCGGTCGATATCTATGAGCTGGGCCTGATCTATAAGGTCGATGTCTCCGACGAGCGGGCGGTGGCCATCGACATGACCCTGACGGCGCCCGGTTGCCCGGTCGCCGGCGAGATGCCCGACTGGGTCCGCGACGCCGTGCTGACGATCCCCGAAATCACCGTCTGCCACGTCAATCTGGTCTTCGAGCCGCCGTGGGATCCCTCCCTGATGTCGGATGAAGCCAAGCTCGAACTGAACATGTTCTGATGGAAACCGCCCCCAATCTTGAACTTGGCGCAGCCCGCGTCCGCCGCCCGCGTCCCAAGGTCGTCACCCTGTCCGACGCCGCCGCCGCGCGGGTGCGCGAGATCATGGACCGCGCCGAAAAGCCCTACGCGGGCCTGCGCGTCGGGGTGAAGAACGGCGGCTGCGCCGGCTCCGAATACGTTCTCGACTACGCCGAGGAAGCCGCCCCGATGGACGAGGTCGTCGAGGACAAGGGCGTCAAGATCCTCATCGACCCCAAGGCCGTGCTGTTCCTCATCGGGACCGAGATCGACTATGAGGTAACGCGCCTCTCCTCCAAGTTCACCTTCCGAAACCCGAACCAGACAGACGCGTGTGGGTGTGGAGAGAGCGTGACAATCGTGGCGGCGGAAGAGTAGCGGCCTCAATTTTCGAAAGCAGCCCGAAGACCGGCGAGCGCGTTCGTAACCACTGATAGCGGAACGGCCCCCAGTCGCCTCACTAATCGCTGCTTGTCCAAGGCGCGTATTTGATCCAGCAGGATCAACCCGTCCTTGCCCTGAAAATTGACGGCGATGCGGTAGGGGGCGGGGCGGTTCCCGGTCGTCATGGGAGCAGCGAGGACCGTCCGAAGATGATCGTGCATCTCCGGAGGCGATACGATCAGGCACGGGCGTATCTTTTGGATTTCGCTTCCGATGGTGGGGTCGAGCGTTGCAAGCCAGACCTCGCCTCGCGTCACCACTCTAGGCTCGCATCGTCCTCATTGCCGAACTCCGGCCAAACCAACGCATCATCGCCGGTGCGCGCGATCTCTTTCGAGGCTTCGGCCCAGCCCGCGCGAGGGTGATTGGCCAGGGGCGCAATCACGATGCGTCCGCCCTCCACGGCGATATCGACATGGTCACCTGTCTTCGCGCCGATTTCGGCCAGAATCGGTTTGGGGATGATGATCCCCGACGAATTCCCCATTTTTCGAACGGCGCTTCGCATCGCTTGACCCTTATGGTTAGGCCAAAGGATAGCCCGCAAGCGCGGCGTTGTAACAATGTTCTAACATTGCGATCAATCGACCGCCTTCCCACCCTCCTTGTAGACCTTCCCACCTTTCATCACGAAGTTCACCCGCTCCAGCATGGTGACGTCCGCATAGGGATCGCCGTCCACCGCGACGATGTCCGCGAACCGACCCGCCTGCACCGAGCCGATATCCGCCAGATCCCCGATCAGGTCGGCGCCGTTGTGGGTGGCGGACCAGATGGCTTCGGCGGACGGCATGCCAGCGCGGACCATCAGGGCGAATTCCTGGGCGTTTTCGCCGTGGTTGCTCATGCCGAAGGTGTCGGTGCCGAAGGCGATCTTCACCCCCGCGGCATAGGCGTCGTGGACGTTTTTTTGCAGCAGAGGGCCGATCACCAAAGCCTTGGCCGCCGTGGAGGGGTTGAGATCCTCCGGATGGTCCTTGGCGTGCTGATAGACGCGCGCGCCGACAAGCATGGTGGGCACGAGATAGGTGTCGTGTTCCTTGAACAATTTGTACGAGGCCGCGTCGGCGTAGGAGCCATGCTCGATGGAATCCACGCCGAGCGCGATGGTGTGGTTGATCGCCACCTCGCCGTGGGCGTGGGCGGCGACGCGCATGCCGAGCGAGTGGGCGGTGTCGATCACCGCCTTGATCTCGTCGTCCTGCATCAGCTGCAGGCGAGGATCGTCGCCGATCGACATGACGCCGCCGGAGGGCATGATCTTGATCAGATCGACCCCTTCGCGCTTCAGCACGCGCACCGCGCGGCGGCCGTCCTCGGCGCTGTCGACGAGGTTGTCCTTCCAGCCGACGTGTTCCAATTCTGGGTCGAGGCCGTTGGCCGCGTCGCCGTGTCCGCCGCTGGGGCCCAGCGGATTGCCGGATACCCACATCCGGGGGCCGACGATCTCGCCGCTGCTCACCGCGCGCTTCAGCGCCACGATCACCTGGGTGTTCGCGCCGACATCGCGGATGGTGGTGAAGCCGGCCATCAGCTCGGCGCGCAGATTGTTCACGCCGTCCAGTTCGTCGTCATAAGTGGTCCGCGTCACCGCGTTGCGGATCGGATCGCCGCGATGGAAGCTGGAGGTGATGTGGTCGTGGCAGTCGATCAGGCCGGGAAGCACGGTCTGGCTCGAAAGGTCGATCACTTCCGCGCCCGCCGGCGTCGCGTACCCCGGCTGGACCGAGACGATGCGATCGTCGTGTATCAGGATCGAAGACGGCCCGCGTTCGGTCTTGGTCACGCCATCGATGAGGTGTCCGGCGTGGATGACGAGATCCTTCGCGGGCACCGACGTCGCGCCCAAGGCGAGCGACCCGGAGGCGATAAGCAGACGAACGATCGGATGCATTGCGGGTCTCCGGATACGGCCGCTCAGGTTGCGGTGCGTCGGATAAATCTCCATCGTGCGCGCCGTTCAAGGGGAGACATCGATGCCGAGCGATATGCAGGCCCAACTTGCCGCCCAGAAAGCCGCCCATCTGCGCGACGGCGCGCCCAGCGCCGAGGTCAGGATCGAGCGGATCGACCGCTGTATCGCCCTGCTGGTCGATCACCGCGCGGGGATCGAGGCGGCGCTGAACGCGGACTTCGGGGCCCGCTCGGCGGAGGCGAGCGCCTTCACCGACGTCGCTTCCTCCATCGGCGCGCTGAAGGCGGCGAAGGCCGGCCTGAAGGCCTGGATGAAGCCCGAAAAGCGCAAGACCACCCCCGCGATCCTGGCGCTCTTCGGCGCGAAGGCCGAGGTTCGTTTTCAGCCCAAGGGCGTGATCGGCATCATCTCGCCGTGGAACTTCCCGGTGAACCTCACCTTCACGCCCCTGGCGGGGGTTCTCGCGGCGGGCAACCGGGCGATGATCAAGCCCTCGGAGTACACGCCGGCGACCTCGGCCCTGATGGCGGAGATGTTCGCCAAGGTCTTCTCCCCCGAGGAGATCGTGGTCGTCACCGGCGGGCCGGAGGTCGGCCAGGCATTCGCGGGCCTCGCCTTCGATCACCTGGTCTTCACTGGCGCGACGGGCGTGGCCGAGCATGTGATGCGCGCCGCCGCCGCCAACCTGACTCCGTTGACGCTGGAGCTCGGCGGCAAGAGCCCGGTGATCCTCGGCCGCTCCGCCGACATGAAAACCGCCGCGGCGCGGATCATGAACGGCAAGACCCTCAACGCCGGCCAGATCTGCCTGGCGCCCGACTATGTCCTGGTGGCGAACGACCAGCTGCAAAGCTTCGTGGACGAGGCGCGCGCTTCCGTCGCGGAGATGTTCCCCACACTGAAGGACAATCCGGATTACACCGCGATCATCTCCCAGAAACACTGTGACCGCATCACCGGCTACGTCGACGAGGCGCGGGCCGCGGGGGCGTCGGTGCTCGAACTCAAGCCGGACGGTGAGAATCTGACGCAGCAGGAACACCGCAAGATCGCCCCGACCCTCATCCTCGAGCCCGGCGACGATCTGAAGGTAATGAAGGAGGAAATCTTCGGCCCCGTCCTCCCGGTGAAGGGCTATTCCACCGTGGCCGAGGCCGTCGCCTACGTGAACGCCCACGATCGCCCCCTCGGCCTCTATTATTTCGGCGAAGATCAGGCGGAGCGCGAAGGTGTGCTCGGCGGCACCACCTCCGGCGGCGTGACGGTCAACGACGTCATCATGCACGTCGCCCAGGAAGACCTGCCCTTCGGCGGCGTCGGCCCCTCCGGCATGGGCAGCTACCATGGCCACGACGGCTTCAAGGAGTTCAGCCACAAGAAGGCGATCTTCACCCAGATGAAGAAAGACATCCCGCAACTGAAGATGCTCCGCCCGCCCTATGGCGCCGGGATCAGGAAGTATCTGGCGGGCGCGATCGGGCGGTAGAGCCGCCGACTCGCGGGCGCGACATGCCAGCCATGACCAATCCCCTGTACGACGCGCTGTTCCAACACGCCCGACCGGCGGCCCCGGCTCTCATCGTCGGCGCGGATGTCCTCGACTATGCCGGCCTGAAGCGGCGGGTCGGGGCCTGCGCCTCGGCGCTCGTCGCGGCGGGCGTTCGGCCTGGGGACCGGGTTGCGGCGCAGGTCGAGAAGTCACCCGCCAATCTCTTTCTCTACCTCGCCACGATACAGGCGGGCGCGGTCTATCTGCCGTTGAACACGGCCTACACCTTGCCTGAGCTGCGCTATTTCCTGGAGGACGCCGAACCGGCGCTGGTGGTCTGCGATCCGGCGGTTCGCGACGGGGTGGCGGCGATCGCCGGGCGTGCGGCGGTGGAGACGCTGGACGCGGCGGGGCAGGGGACGCTCGCCGACGCGGCCTCGAGAGCGGGGCCGGCCTCTGCCACCGTCGAGCGCGCCGACGATGACCTGGCCGCGATCTGCTACACCTCCGGCACCACCGGGCGCTCCAAGGGCGCGATGCTGACGCACCGCAACCTCGTCTCCAACGCGGCGACCCTGCGCGAGCTCTGGCGTTTCACGGCGGACGACGTCTTGATCCACGCCCTGCCGATCTATCATGTCCATGGGCTTTTCGTGGCGATCAACGTCGCGCTGATGTCGGGCGCGGCGATGATCTGGCAGCCGAAGTTCGATGCTGCGGCGGTCCTCGCCGACATGCCCAAAGCGACCGCCCTGATGGGCGTCCCGACCTTCTACACCCGGCTCCTCGACCAGCCCGGGCTGAACCGCGAGACCGCCGCCGGGATGCGCCTTTTCGTTTCCGGCTCCGCGCCCCTCCTTGCCCAGACGCACGAGACGTGGCGCGCGCGCACTGGCCACGCCATCCTGGAGCGCTACGGCATGACCGAGACCGGGATGAACACCTCCAATCCCTACGAGGGCGACCGGGTCGCCGGGACGGTGGGCTTCGCCCTGCCCGGGGTGGACCTCCGTCTGGCCGACGCCGAAGGCCCCACTCCGGCGGGCGGGATCGGGATGATCGAGGTGCGCGGGCCCAACGTCTTCAAGGGCTATTGGCGCAATCCGGAAAAGACCGCCGAAGCCTTCCGCGACGATGGTTTCTTCGTCACCGGCGATCTGGGCCAGTTCGACGCGCGCGGCTACCTGGCGATCGTCGGGCGCGACAAGGACCTGATCATCACCGGCGGCCTCAACGTCTATCCCAAGGAGGTCGAGAACGAGATCGACGCCTTGCCGGGAATCGTCGAAAGCGCGGTGGTGGGGCTCGCCCACGCCGACCTCGGCGAAGCGGTGACGGCGGTCGTGGTCCGGGAAAAAGGCGCGACGATCGACGAGGCGGAAATCCTGGCCGCCCTCGCCGAACGCCTGGCGGGCTTCAAACGTCCCAAGCGGATCGTCTTTGTCGAGGATCTGCCGCGCAACGCCATGGGCAAGGTGCAGAAGGCCCTGCTGAGAGCGCAGCTAGCGATGTGACTTTCAGCCGGCGATCCGCGCGTTAAAACGCGTCGCTTGAAACCTCCAGGCCGACAATCCACATAATCTGGTGAACCTAGGCCCGCCCGCGGCGGACAGGCGGAACGACTCGGCGCAAACGTCGAGGTTGATGGCCGCCAGCTGATTTCAACGATCCGGACGATCGCCGCGCGCGTAACGACGTCGCCGGCCAGGAGTATGAACGATGTCCAATCCCAACCGACTGCCCGTGCTTCCGCTGCGCGACATTGTCGTCTTCCCGCACATGGTCGTCCCGCTTTTCGTGGGCCGCGAGAAATCCGTGCGCGCGCTCGAAGAGGTGATGAAGGCCGACAAGCAGATCCTGATGGTCACCCAGAAGGACCGCGACCAGGACGATCCCGAGCCCGGCGACATCTACACCGTCGGCGTCGTCGCTTCGGTCCTGCAGCTGCTCAAGCTTCCCGACGGCACCGTGAAGGTGCTGGTCGAGGGCAAGAGCCGCGCCGCGATCCACCACTTCACCGACCGCGAGGATTTCTACGAAGCCGAGATGCTTCCGGTTGAAGAGGAAGGCGGCGAGGCGCACGAAGCCGAGGCCCTCTCGCGCGCCGTGGTCGAGCAGTTCGAAAACTATGTGAAGCTCAACAAGAAGATCCCGCCCGAAGCCCTGGCGGCGATCCCGCAGATTACCGAGCCCGGCCGCCTCGCCGACGCCATCGCCGCCCATCTCGCGGTGAAGATCGCCGATCGCCAGGCCCTGCTGGAAACCGCCAACATCGGCAAGCGGCTGGAGCGGGTCTTTGCCCTGATGGAAGGCGAGATCAGCGTCCTTCAGGTCGAGAAGAAGATCCGCGGCCGGGTCAAGCGCCAGATGGAGAAGACCCAGCGCGAATACTATCTCAACGAGCAGATGAAGGCGATCCAGCGCGAGCTGGGCGAGCCGGACGACACCCGCGACGAGATGCAGGAACTCGAAAAGCGGATCAAGAAGACCAAACTCTCCAAGGAGGCCCGCGAGAAGGTCGACGGCGAGATGAAGAAGCTCCGCAACATGAGCCCGATGTCGGCGGAATCCACCGTGGTGCGCAACTATCTCGACTGGATGCTCTCCATCCCCTGGGGCAAGAGCAAGTCCAAGCCGATCGACATCGTCCGGGCCGAACAGATCCTGGAAGAGGATCACTACGGCCTGGAAAAGGTGAAGGAGCGCATTCTCGAATACCTCGCGGTCCAAGCCCGCACCGGCGCGCTGAAGGGGCCGATCCTCTGCCTCGTCGGCCCTCCCGGCGTCGGCAAGACCTCGCTTGGCCGCTCGATCGCCAAGGCGACCCAGCGTGAGTTCGTGCGCCTGAGCCTGGGCGGGGTTCGCGACGAGGCGGAGATCCGCGGCCACCGCCGCACCTACATCGGCTCCATGCCCGGCAAGATCATCCAGTCGATGAAGAAGGGCAAGACCACCAACACCTTCTTCCTGCTCGACGAGATCGAGAAGATGGGCGCGGACTGGCGGGGCGACCCTTCGAGCGCGCTGCTCGAGGTGCTCGATCCGGAACAGAACTCCACCTTCAACGACCACTATCTGGAGGTGGACTACGACCTCTCGAACGTGATGTTCGTCACCACGGCCAACTCGCTCAACATGCCCCAGCCTCTGCTGGACCGCATGGAGATCATCCGCATCCCCGGCTACACGGAGGATGAGAAGGTCGAGATCGCCAAACGCCACCTCTTGCCCAAGCTGGCCAAGGATCATGGCCTGAAGGACGGCGAGTGGATCGTGCCGGACGACGCGATCCGCGATCTCATCCGCTATTACACCCGGGAAGCCGGGGTGCGGTCGCTGGAGCGGGAGCTGGGCAATCTCGCACGCAAGGCGGTGCGCGACATGGGCCGCGAGGCGGTGCTCACCATCACCATCGATGAAGAGCGCCTCGCCAAATACGCCGGCGTCCGCCGCTTCCACCACGGCGCGACGGACGAGGAGGATGCGGTGGGCATCGTCACCGGTCTCGCCTGGACCGAATTCGGCGGCGACATCCTGACCATCGAGGCGCTGAAGATGCCCGGCAAGGGCCGGATGTCGATCACCGGCAACCTCAAGGACGTGATGAAGGAGTCGATCTCTGCGGCGGCGTCCTACGTCCGCGCCAGGGCGCCCACCTTCGGCCTCAAGCCGAGCGTGTTCGACAAGACCGATGTCCACGTGCACGTCCCCGAGGGCGCGACGCCCAAGGACGGTCCCTCGGCCGGCGTCGCCATGGCTGTCGCCATCGTCTCGGTGCTCACCGGCATTCCGATCCGCAAGGATCTCGCCATGACCGGCGAGATCACCCTGCGCGGCCGGGTGCTGCCCATCGGGGGCTTGAAGGAAAAGCTGCTTGCGGCCCTGCGCTCGGGAATCAAGACCGTGTTGATCCCAATCGAAAACGCCAAGGACCTCGCCGACGTGCCGGACAATGTGAAGTCCGGCCTGGAAATAATCCCGATCCGGATGGTCGACGAGGCGCTCAAGTACGCCCTCACCGGTCCCCTCACGCCGATCGAGTGGAGCGAGGCGGACGAAGCTCCGATCATCGTGCCGCCGACCAGCGACGCGAGCGAGGGCGGACTGGCGATTACGCACTAGCCCGAAATCGGCTAACACGTCTGGAGCGGCGGGGCGCAAGCCTCGCCGCTCTTTTCGTGGGCGGCTAGCTCAGCGGTAGAGCGCCTCGTTTACACCGAGGTGGTCGGGGGTTCGATCCCCTCGCCGCCCACCAACCGCGCGGTCCTTTGCCGGGTTCGGAAGCGTCGCGGTGGCCATCGTCGGCCGCACATGCATCCTCGCCGCGGCATTCAGGCTCCGCGCCAAACGCCGCGCTTCCCGGTCAGCACTCGGGAAGCGACAGCAGATTATCCGCGTGGGAGTTGTCGGCCACGGTCGCGATGTAGCGGATGCCCTGCAATCCCCACGGCGGGAAATGAATGAAGACCTTCACCTCGGCGCGGCTGCCATCGGCGCCGATGACAAAGAAGGAATTGCCGCGGTCGATGGACTGGATGCACTGCGCCTGGGTCATCCTGAACGGCGCGTTCTGGGTCAGGTTCGTGCCGCCGACCATTCGGATCGGATGGAAGGGGTCATTTCGGGGGTTCTTGTGGATGCAGGTAATCTGCATGGACAAGGGGATGTCCGCCGGGATGACGCAAGCTTTGTCGACCTGGGACCAGTAGGATTGCACGGTGACGCCGTTCACCAGTCCGGTCGAGCTGCAGGCGTCGCCGATTTCATTCCAGGCGTTGGCGTTGGTGGGATTGACCTGAATGCCGTCACCTTCGGGATCCGACAGCGCCTCCACCACTTCGTGAGAAAATACCGCCGAGATGAACGCCCGTCCGCCGAACGCCACCCAGGCCATGTGGGAGCGGTCGTTGACATCAAAGTCGAAGGGAAAATCATAGTCCGAATAGCTCGCGTAAGTATGAAGACCACCGACATTCGGCGGCGGTGTGGTGCCCGGCGGCATGAAGACGCAATGCAGAACGTCGTTGGTTTCCTCGTCCGGTTCCGGAAGCGCGCCGCCTTCAATGGCGTTGGTGATCAGATTGGAGACGTCGGCGGTGGTGTAGTTCGCCGGCGGATTGTTGCCGGGGACCGATACGAAGATAGAGCCCAGACGCGCGGGCGAGGCTCCATACTGGGATATCCTCGTCTGATAGGGGCCGGACAGGATGCTGGCCGCGTCGCTGACGACTTGAGCCAGTGACGGATTGGGTGGCGGGTTGGCGTTCCAGGCGTCGCCCCAGAAGATCAGGTCGACGGTCGCGCCTCTCAGCTTCTTGCCGCCGCCGTCGGCGACCGTCGTGTTCGGCGGCGAGTCCCTGGCGTTGTTGAACTTCTGCACCACCAAATCGGCGCCGCCGGGAGCGGGCCCGGCCACGACCCGCGCCTTGGCGGGGTGCTGCGCGGGAGCGACCCCGCCGCCGGCGCTGATTTTCCACTTCAGACGCGGATTCGCTTTCACCGGCGATTTTGAAACAGTCTGTTTAGCCACGGCGCACCTCCAGTGTTTGCGTTTGCTTCCCCAATTCACGACCACGGCTTTCAAAGTAATCGAGCGCCGCCGCTGAACGGAAGATACGATACTCTCAGTAAAAACCAGCGCAAGACACGCGGTGAAAGTCTTAAGTTTCAAGCCTGCATTGCACCCAGCCGCAAACCTGCGCTCGATTGGATTGTCGCTGGCGTGACGCCGGTCACATCGCGCTCACGGGAATTGGGGACGAACCGCCGAGACGAGGGTCAAACGGCCGCGCCGCGCGAGGTCGACCTTCGCGCTGCGGGGAAGGTTGGCCATCAGCGTTCCGTCGAGCCTAGGACAGCCCGTCGTACGCCGAATATTCAACTTGCGGGCGAGACAGATAAGTCCAGCTGCGGCGCGACGCGTTCACTCAGCATGTCGAGAAACAATCGCGTCTTGGCCGGCAGCAACCGACTGGGCATGACCGCGTAGACGGGGGCCTCGCGAAGTATCCAATCGGGCAGAACGCGCACGAGCCGGCCGGCGCGCACATCGACGGCAGCCATCGGTTCGTGCAGTCCGGCGACACCCACGCCCAGAACAGCCAGTTCCCGCATCGTGCCGAAATTGTTGACCAATACGGGTCCGCTGACGGCTACGGTGTTGATGGCCGACCCCTTCGACAACACCCAAGCGTCGGGCTCGGGACTATTGAGATTGAGGATCGCCGCGCGACTGGCCAGGTCCTCCGGCGTCTCGATCGGTCCGGCCCGGGCCACATAGGACGGCGCGGCGAACAGCGCGGTGCGGATCGAGCCCAGCCGCTTTGCGATCAGGCTGGAGTCGGGCTGGGGTCCGATGCGCAGCGCCAGATCGAAGTTCTGCGCGATCAGATCGACCTTGTGCGGTTGGAGGTCGAACTCCAGCGTTATGTCGGGATAGCGGCGGATGTAGTCGGCGATCAGCGGCCCCAGGAACAGTCGGGCGAACTCCACGGTCGTGGACACCCGAAATCGTCCCCGCGGGATTTCAGCGACCTCGCCAAGCTGTTCGTGGGCGATGCGGGCCGCATCGACGATCTCGCGGCAGCGCGCGTAGTAGATCGCCCCGGCCTCGGTGAGCTCGATGGAGCGGGTCGTGCGATTGAGCAGGCGGACGCCCACCGCCTTTTCGAGGTCCGCGATCCTTCGTGAGAGCGACGAGGCCGGCGTACCGGAGGCTTCGGACGCACGCTTGAAACTCATCGCCTTGGCGACCTCGACGAACAGCGCCATCTCGCGAAGCATATCCACGCGGTCATTATCCCATGCGCGGAAAGGTCTTGTCCGGATCGGAGTATTCGTTCCGCTGGTGGCGCGATGTAGCCCTCTCGCCGACGCCGCCGTCAAGCCGGAACCCCAGAGGTATTTCGATGACCGACAAAACCTACACCACCGCCAACAGCCTGATCATGCTGGTTGATCACCAGACCGGAACGGTCGGTTGGGTGAAAAGCTTACCGTCCGCCACCGTGGTGACCAGCACGCGCGTTCTGGCGAGAATGGCGGTCGCCTACGATATGCCGCTGATCCTCACCACGACGATGGAGGAGCAGGTCGGCCCGACCATCCCGGAGGTGGAGGAGGTGGCCGGCGCCGCCTTTGCCAACCGGTTCAAGCGCGGCGGTCAGCTCGACTGCTGGGACGACGCTGGCTTGAAGACCGCCGTGGCCGCCCTCGGCCGCAGGAAGATCATCCTGGCGGGCCTGACCACCGACATCTGCATGTACTGGGCCGCGACCAGCGCCATGAAGCTTGGCTACGAGGTCCTGGTCGTCGCCGACGCCTGCGGCACGACCAGTGTCCAGGGCGACGAGATGACCTACGCCCGGCTACGGAAAGCCGGCGCGGACATCGCCGTCGTCAACCAGGTGGTGACCGAACTCGCCAACGACTTCAGCACGACCGAAGGTCAAAAAGCTCAGGCGATCATGGCCGAGGAAATTATCTCTAAGCTCTAGGTCCAGCCCAGCCTTCAATCCGATCTCCCCGATGGAGCGGATCTGGAAGCGCCTCGCCGTTTTTCGCGAATTGCAACGACACCGAGTTGATGCAGTAGCGATCCCGCGTCGGCGGGGGGCCGTCAGGAAAGACGTGACCTTGGTGACTGTCGCATCGCGCGCAGCGCGTTTCGATGCGGATCATGCCGTAGCTGGTGTCGCGGATGGCGAGGACGTGAGCCTTGTCGAACGGGGCGAAGAAGCTCGGCCAGCCGGTCCCGCTTTCGAACTTGGTCTTGGATTCGAAGAGGGGCAGACCGCAGACGCGGCAGGCGTAGACGCCGTCCTGTTTGTTATCGAGCAGACCGCCGCAGAACGCCGCCTCGGTGCCATGATGGAGCAACACCTCCCGCTCGTCGCGGGTCAGACCGGACTCCAAGGCCTTGCGCTCCTCGGGAGAGGGGGCGGTCAGGTCGAAGCCCGAAGGCGAGAGGTGGCGGCTGTGCAGGGTTTCGGTCATGGCGGTCCTCCAAAGGGTTCGCGCGGTTGTGTTGTCGGGGCGGCGCGGCTAGGCCCTAGATAGTGTTCAAAGGGGCGGCCCCAACCACGATGTTCTCGAAAATCCTGATCGCCAATCGCGGCGAGATCGCGGTGCGGATCATCAAGACCTGCAAGCGGATGGGGATCGCCACCGTGGTGGTCTATTCGGAAGCCGACGCGGACAGCCTGGCGGTGGGCATGGCGGACGAGACCGTCTTGATCGGTCCCTCGCCGGCGTCGCAATCCTATCTGCGCGGCGAGAAGATCATCGCGGCGGCGAAGGAGACGGGCGCGCAGGCCATCCATCCCGGCTTCGGGTTCCTGTCGGAGAACGCTGAATTCGCGCGACTTTGCGCGTCCTCCGAGATCGTCTTCATCGGGCCCAACCCGGGCGCGATCGACGCCATGGGCGACAAAATCGAGTCCAAGAAGCGCGCGGCGGAAGCCGGGGTTTCGGTGGTGCCCGGTTTCAAAGGCGAGATCGCCGATGTCGCCCACGCGGTGGGGATCTCCGAGGAGATCGGTTATCCGGTGATGATCAAGGCTTCCGCCGGCGGCGGCGGCAAGGGCATCCGCGTCGCCTACAGCCGCCAGGATGTGGAGGAGGGTTTTCCCGCCGTGCGCGCCGAGGCGAAGGGCGCCTTCGGCGACGACCGCATCTTCATCGAAAAGTTCATCGAGAATCCGCGCCATATTGAAATCCAGGTGCTGGGCGACAAACACGGCCACGTGGTTCACCTGTTCGAACGGGAATGCTCCATCCAGCGCCGCAACCAGAAGGTGATCGAGGAAGCGCCGTCCCCCCTGCTCGACGCCGAGGCCCGAGCGGCCATGGGGGCGCAGGCCGTAACGCTCGCCAAGGCGGTCGGCTACGATTCCGCCGGCACCGTCGAGTTCGTCGCCGGGCAGGATAAATCCTTCTATTTCCTGGAGATGAACACCAGGCTTCAGGTCGAGCATCCAGTGACGGAGTTGATCACCGGCGTCGATCTGGTCGAGCAGATGCTGCGGGTCGCGGCGGGCGAGGCGTTGGCGTTCGGCCAGGACGATCTGGCGATCAAGGGCTGGGCGATCGAGAGCCGGATCTATGCGGAGGATCCCTACCGCGGCTTTCTGCCTTCGATCGGCCGGCTGTCGCGCTATGCGCCGCCGGCGGAGGGCGATCAGGGGGACTTCGTCGTGCGCAACGACACCGGCGTGCGCGAGGGCGACGAGATTTCGACCTTCTACGATCCGATGATCGCCAAGCTCTGCGCCTGGGCGCCGACCCGCGGCGGGGCCGTGGCCGGCATGGCGCGGGCGCTGGAAGATTTCCACATCGAGGGTCCAGGCCAGAACATCCCCTTCCTCTCGGCGGTGATGGATCAGGAGAGGTTCGCCTCGGGCAAGCTTTCGACGCGCTATATTCCCGATGAGTTTCCAGACGGCTTCCACGGGCTGGCGGTCACCGAGGATCAGCGCGACCTGATGACGGCGGTGGCGGGGGCGATGCACCTCACCCTGAGGCGTCGCGCTCAGTCTCGTTTCGGGCCGGCGGCTGCGGAGCGATCCCGCTGGGTCGTGGTGGTGGACGACGAGGCCCGCGACGTCGACCTCGCTCTGGAGGGGGGCGCCCTCCATCTGGCATTTCCCGACAGCGGTCGCGAGCTCGAACTGACGGCGATCGACTGGCGGCCAGGCGCGCCGATGTTCCGAGGACGGCTGGACGGGCGCGCGTTCAGCGCCACCGTGGCCGGCGCTCCCGAAGGCTTCTTGATCCGCCACCGCGCGGCGCGGGCCAAGGTCCTTGTCCTCACCCCGAACTCCGCCGACCTTCACAAGCGCCTGCCGAAAAAGACTCCGCCGGACACCTCGCGCATCGTCGTCGCACCGATGCCGGGACTGGTGGTCTCGGTGGACGTGACGGTGGGCCAGGAGGTCAAATCCGGCCAGGTGATCTGCGTCCTCGAGGCGATGAAGATGCAGAACATCATCCGCGCCGAGCGCGACGGGACGATCAAGACCCTGGGCGCCAAGGCGGGCGACAGCATCGCCGCCGATGAGGTCATCGCGGAATTCGAAGGCGGCTGAACGAAGCCCCTGACCTTCGGAGCGGGGGGCGTCCCGCTCTCGTTGAAATATGCGGGCTGGTAGCCCGCGCCGCGAAGTTATAAATTTCCAAGTCAGTTCGGGGCGGCTGCGCCCCAGAAAGTGCGAGCATGAAAATCGAGTTTGTTCCCCTCCACACCGAAGCCGGCCCAGACGGCGTCCTGGCGCTTCCTGCTTTCGAGGGTAGTTTCGGGCGGGCGGCGGCGGCCCTCGATCACGCGACGGACGGCCTGCTCGCGCGCGCCATGGCGGGGTCGCGGTTCAAGGGCGGGGCCGGGCAGACGCTGGAACTGCTGGCGCCGCACGGTGTCGACGCCGGCCGCGTTCTGCTGGTGGGCGTGGGGGCGCTGAACACGGTGGACGCCATGGCCGTGGAATCGGGGGCGGCCCACGCCTATCAGGCCGTGAAGGCCAGCGGGGCGACGACACTTCTGCTCCGTCTGCCAGGCGAACCGGCCCCTCTGGCGGCGCGCGCGGCTTTCGGCGTGCGCCTCGCGGCCTATCGCTTCGACAAATATCGTACGACGGAAAAGCCGGAGAAGAAGCCCTCCATCGAGACCTTGAAGATCGCTGTGGACGATCCGGCGGCGGCCGAAGCGGAATGGTCGAAGGAGTCGGGCCTCGCCGACGCGGTCCTCTTCGCCCGCGACCTCGTCACCGAGCCGGCGAACATCCTCTATCCCGTGGAATTCGCCCGGCGAGTCAAGGCATTGGAACACCTCGGCCTGGAGGTCGAAATCCTCGGCGTCCCGGAAATGACCAAGCTTGGCATGGGCTCGCTACTGGGCGTCGGCCAGGGCAGCGTACGCGAGAGCCAGCTCGCGATAATCCAGTGGAAGGGCGCGGCCGACCCCGCCGCGCAGCCCATCGCCTTCGTCGGCAAGGGAGTCTGTTTCGACACCGGCGGGATCAGCATCAAGCCCGCCGACGGCATGGAGGAGATGATCACCGACATGGGCGGCGCCGCGGCCGTTACCGGTCTGATGATGGCCCTGGCCGCGCGCAAGGCGAAGGCCAATGTGGTCGGCATCCTGGGTCTGGTCGAGAACATGCCGGACGGGAACGCGCAGCGGCCCGGCGACGTGGTCACCAGCATGTCCGGCCAGACCATCGAAGTTATCAACACCGACGCCGAGGGCCGCCTCGTCCTGGCCGATGCGCTCTGGTATTGCCAGAACCGCTTCAAGCCGAAGTTCATGATCGATCTGGCGACCCTGACCGGGGCGATCATCATCTCGCTGGGCAAGGACGTCGCCGGGCTTTTCAGCAACAACGACGATCTCGCCGCGAAACTCCTCGCCGCCTCGGCGGCTAGCGGCGATCCGCTGTGGCGGATGCCGATGCCGCCGCAGTACGACAAGCTGATCGACAGCGCCGTGGCCGATATGAAGAACGTCGGACCCCGCCACGGCGGTTCGATCACCGCCGCGCTCTTCATCAAGCGCTTCGTCAACGACCTGCCCTGGGCGCACCTCGATATCGCTTCCACGGCCTGGGAGCCGAACTCTACCGTCCCGACGATACCGAGCGGCGCGACAGGGTTCGGCGTGCGGCTGCTCGACCGGCTGGTGGCGGATGCCTACGAAGACTGAGGCGCCGCGCGAGGCCTGGTTCTATCATCTGGAGCGCGGCTCGGTGGACGAGGCCCTGCCCGAGCTGTTGGAAAAGACCCTCGCCAAGGGCTGGCGCGCTTTGGTCCGCACCACCGACCCCGATCTGGCCGATCATCTGGACGAGTGGCTGTGGACCTATCGTGACGACGGCTTCCTGCCGCACGGCCGCGCCGGAGAGCCGCACGCGGCCCGCCAGCCGATCCTGCTGACGGGCGACGAGGTCAACGAGAACGAAGCTCAGGCCCTCTTCATCCTCGACGAACCGCCGGCTGGCGTATCGTCGTACGAGCGCTGCATCGTTCTCTTCGAAGGCCGTGAAGAGGCGGCGCTGGCGCGCGCGCGGCGTTTGTGGTCCGCGTACAAGGCCGCGGGATCGACGGTGTCCTATTGGAAGCAGCAGGAGGCTCGGGGATGGGCGCGGCAGGCGTGAAGCGGCTGCTGTCCGCGGTCTTGACCTTCACTCTGGTCGCCTGCGCCGGCTCACCCAAACGCGCGACCGCTCCCGCCGCGCCGGCCGCCACGTATGGCCCCGCGCCGTCGGCCGTCCCGGCTCCGCCGCCTGAACCGAGGCCCGCGTCCGATCAGTGCGGACTGAGCGAGCTGAAGGGCGTCGTCGGCCGCTCGCGGCTCGATATCCCCATTCCGCTGGAGCCCGGTCGCCGTCGCGTACTCTGCGACACCTGTCCAAGATCGCCGGAAATCGTCCCCGGCCGTCAGACCGTCCTCTTCGACGCTCGGACGGGGCTGGTGACCGCCGCGAGCTGCGGCTGAATGGCCTTACGGACCATTTCGGTTGGGACCGTGGGAGCCTGGCGTCTGGTTCTGGTCCTGCGGCAGGGCCCCGGCGGCGCTGATGCTGCCGAGGAGCTGTTCCAGTACGGTCATCTCACGACCGCGCGTGGGCGTCTCGCGGCCGTTGAAGGCGATCACTCGACCGTCCTTCAGGCTGTAGGTGTTCACCGCGGCGACCTGGTTGGTCCCCTTCTCGAAATGGATCGCGACAACGTCCCGACGCGCGACCTTGGGATGGTAGAAGGCCGTGCGGCTCGAAAGCTGGGACATGTAGTACCAGGTGTCCTTGTCGAAGGTGGAGGTCGCCGTCGGCGTCCCGAGCTTGGCCAGCACGGCGGACCGCGCTTCGCCCACCTTGACGTCGGCCGGAGCCTGATCGACGACCTGAAACCCGTTGTAGCTGGCCGTCGGCGTGCACGCCGCGCCGCCCAGCGCCAGGCCGACACCCACCACCAAGGCCGCGGCGGACTTGCCACGAGGGAATTGCACCATCATCTTCTCCAATCACGGGAACGGCGTTCGTGACGTCGCGTCCAGCCCCCTTACTACATTCTAGACGCACGGCGATTTCGAGGCGAGGCCCCATGCTCAGCTTGCGCAGGCGACCCTCGGCCATCGCGGTCGCCGCACAGCGACTCTACGGTCTGGCGGTCGCGCGATCCCGGCGGCCGGATCTTTACGCCGTCATGGGCGCGCCGGACACGGTCGAGGGGCGGTTCGAGCTTCTCACCGCGGAGATCATTCTGGTCATCGAGCGCCTCACGCTCGAGGGAGCGCCCACCGAGGCCGTCCGCCAGACGCTCTTCGACCTCTATATCCGCAATCTGGACGGCGCCCTGCGCGAGATGGGCGTGGGCGATCTCGCGGTCGGCAAGCGCATGAAGACGCTCGGCAGACACGTGTACGGTCGGGCGGCGGCTTATCGCGCGGCCTTGGCCTCCACCGACCCCGGCGAGTTGGAAGGTCTGGTCGCGCGCACGATCCTGTTCGGTCGCGAAGGGATCGACGCTGGACCGATCGCGAAACAGCTGGTCGCCGATCACGCGGAACTGGCCGCGACACCGATCGACGTCCTTCTCTCCGAGCCTCTGAAATGAGCGAATCGCCATGGAGTCATTTGCTTCCCTGGGCGACGCTCAGGAGCGGCGGAAACCTGACGCTGGAGGCCGATGCGGCGACTCGCGCGCGGATCGCGGACTTTCTGGGCCTTGAAGGTTTGGCGCGCCTCACGGCGGCGTTGAACTACCGGCCCTGGCTGGACGGCGCCGAGGTGAGCGGACGGCTGACCGGCGCCGCGACCCGGACGTGCGGGGTCACCCTCGATCCGCTCGAGGAGAAGATCGACGAGTCGTTCGACCTGCGCGTCGTTCCCGAGGGCAGCGCCAACGCGCCCGCGGCGGAGGCTGAACTGACGATTTCTCTGGAGGAGGAGGATCCGCCGGACACCGCGCCGGCCCCCGGCGTCGATCTGGGCGACTATGTCGTCGAAGCCCTCGCTCTGGCTCTCGACCCGTTTCCGCGCAAGGCGGGCGCCGAACTGGATTTGCCGCTGTCATCGGCGTCGATCTCGCCGTTCGCGGCGTTGAAATCGTTGAAAACCGGGGGCTGAGGCGGTGTGGCTCGGGATGGCGCCGTTCTCCGCTCGCCTTGCGGCATGGCCGCGCGGGCGCGTATTGCATCTCGATTATTCGGCGGAATCATCCGCGCTACCGGCGAGCGTCGGGTTCGACGAGACCTTCTTGTAATGGATGACGCGCAATCGTGACCAAGCCTCTGGTCATTTCGATCGACGCCATGGGGGGAGACCACGGGCCGGCTGTCATCGTTCCGGGCTTGGGCGTGGCGCTTAGATCGCCCAAAGCGGCTGGCGCGCGCTACCTGATCCATGGTGAAGCGGAGGCCGTCCAGGCGGCCCTGCGCGCGCATCCGGCGGTGGCGGCGGTCAGCGAGCCGCGCGCCTCGACCAGCGTTATCGGCGCGGACGCCAAGCCCGCCCACGCTATGCGTCGCGGCAAGGGCAGCTCGATGTGGAACGCCGTGGAAAGCGTCCAGAAGGGCGAGGCCGTGGCGGCGGTCTCGGCGGGAAACACCGGCGCTCTGATGGCGATCTCCAGGCTGCAATTGCGCATGGTCGGCGGCATGGACCGGCCCGCGCTAGTGGCCAGTTGGCCGACGAGCAGGGGGCTGACCACCGTGCTCGACGTCGGCGCGAACATCGTCTGCGACGCCGAACGGCTTGTTGAATTCGCTATCCTGGGCGTGGCCTTTCATCGCGCGGTTCACGGGACGACGCGGCCCAGCGTGGGTCTCTTGAATGTCGGTGTCGAGTCGGAGAAGGGTCACGACGACGTGCGCGGCGCGCACCGCATCCTGAGCGCTGGCGGCTTCGACCTCGACTATCGCGGCTTCGTCGAGGGCGACGATATCGCCAAGGGGACCGTCGACGTTATCGTCACCGACGGCTTCACCGGCAACGTGGCGCTGAAGACGGCCGAGGGTCTGGCGCGCTTCTTCCGGGCCGAACTGCGCGCCGCCCTGACCTCCAGCACCGCTTCTAAACTCGGGGCCTTCATCGCCCGCGGCGCGCTGCGGGACATGGCCCGGCGACTGGATCCCGGCGCGGTCAATGGCGGCCCGTTTCTGGGCCTCAACGGCATCGTGGTGAAGAGCCACGGCAGCGCCGACGCCGGCGGCTTCGCCCACGCCGTCGAGATGGCCATCGATCTGGCGCGTGGCGACTTCACGCGGGCCATCGAACGCGACCTGGGTCAGCGCGCCGCCGCGCCCTCCGCCATCCCGCCCGCTTCGGAAAAGGATCCCGAGGCGCGCGTGGCGAGCGTCTCGGCGTGACGGTCATCCGCAGCCTGATCACCGGTATCGGCGGTTATTTGCCCCCTACGGTGATGACCAACGCCGAGATCACCCAACTGGTGGAGACCAGCGACGAATGGATCGTCGAGCGCACCGGCATACGCTCCCGGCGCCGCGCGGCGCCTGACCTCGCCACCTCCGATCTCGCGGCCGAGGCGGCGAAAAAGGCCCTCGCGGCGGCGGGACGGACGGCCGCGGACATCGACCTCATCGTCGTCGCCACCACCACGCCGGACCTGACCTTTCCGGCCACGGCGACCATCGTGCAACTGAAGATCGGCGCGCCCATCGGGATCGCTTTCGATGTCCAGGCGGTTTGTTCGGGCTTCGTCTATGCTCTCGCGGTCGCCGACAATTTCGTCGCCCGCGGTCTTTCGAGATGCGCGCTGGTCATCGGCGCGGAGACCATGACGCGTCTGCTCGACTGGACTGATCGGGGGACCTGCGTCCTCTTCGGCGACGGCGCCGGCGCGGTGGTGCTGGAAGCTGGGGAAGGGGAGGGCGGCACCGCCGATCGCGGCATACTCGGCTTTTCGCTCAGGGCGGACGGGTCCAAGCGCGATCTGCTTTTCGTCGATGGCGGTCCCTCCTCCACGGGTACGGTCGGTCACCTGCGCATGCAGGGCAATCAGGTCTTCCGCCACGCCGTGGTGAACATCAGCGAGGCGGTGTTCGCGGCGGCCAAGGTGGCGGGCGTGACGATCGCCGAGGTCGACTGGTTCATTCCGCACCAGGCCAATCAGCGTATCCTCGACGGCGTGGCGAAGCGGATCGGCATCGATGCGTCCCGGGTGATTTCCACGGTGGCCGATCACGCGAACACCTCCGCCGCCTCCATTCCCCTCGCGCTCGCGCAGGGCGTCGAGGACGGCAGGATCAAGCCCGGCCAACTCCTCCTGATGGAGGCGATGGGCGGAGGGCTGACCTGGGGCGCGGTCGTCGCGCGCCTGTGAAGTCGCGGAAGACGTTGACTTCATCGCCCGATCGCGCCCATCAATCGCAGCGTAGCGGGGATCGCCATGGCAGAAAAAACACTCACGCGCGCCGACATCACCGACGCCCTGCACGAACAGATCGGCTTCACCCGCCAGGATTGCTCGAACCTGCTCGAGCGGACGCTCGATCTGGTCGCCGAGGCGATGGAGCGCGGCGAGGTGGTGAAACTCTCTGGATTCGGGGTCTTCCAGGTCCGCTCGAAGCGCGAGCGGATGGGCCGCAATCCCAAGACCGGAGAGCCGGCCAGGATAGACCCGCGACGTGTGATCGGATTTCGCCCGTCTCAGATCATGAAAGCGCGCGTGGAACGCGCGTTGGGTGAATAGTCCGAGGCGGGATTGAAGGGGCCGCAAGCCTTTCGCAGCATCTCCGAGGCGGCCGACGCGGTAGGCGCGCCTCAACACATGCTACGAACCTGGGAATCGCGCTTTCCCTTCCTCAAGCCGGTCAGGCGGCCGGACGGACGACGCTACTACCGCCCGGAAGACATCGCCATTCTCGCCGAGATCGCGCGACTGTCGCGGGAGGAGCGCCGCTCGGCCGACGAAATTCTTCTCCTCCATCACGAGGGTCGATTCAGGCCGTCTTCGGGCGACTCCCGCGCCGCGTTGGAGCGGGCCCTGGCCGATCTCTTGGCGACGCGGGCGCGCCTGCAGGCCGCGTTGGCCGCTCGCTGAGCCGACCGTTGCATTTGCGATTGCCGCCGCCCCCCTTCGCCTATAAGAGCGCTGCTTCTTCGGAGCGTGGCGCAGCCTGGTAGCGCACTTGACTGGGGGTCAAGGGGTCGCAGGTTCGAATCCTGTCGCTCCGACCATCACTTCTCTCGACGGACCCATGATCGGCCTTCCCCACGCCGCAATCCGCGCCAATCGGCCTCTGGCGAGCCTTCGCGTCCCGCCGGAGCGGTCGATATCCGCCGCGATCTGGTTGGTCGCCGTGGCGATCGTGGTCATCGGCATGGTCGCCGTGGGCGGCGCGACCCGGCTGACCGGGTCCGGCCTCTCGATCACCCAATGGCAGCCTCTGACGGGCGCGTTGCCGCCGCTGAACGCAGCCGCCTGGGAGGATCTTTTCAGCCGCTACAAGGCGATCCCGCAGTATCGCGTGGTGAACGCCGGGATGACCCTGGCGGCGTTCAAATCGATCTTCTGGTGGGAATGGGCGCACCGGCTGCTTGCGCGTGTGCTGGCCGTGGTTTTCGCGGTGCCTTTCCTCGTCCTCATCGCGACCCGACGTCTGCCAAGGCGGCTGACCTGGCCCTGCGTGGGGCTCTTCGTCCTTGGCGGCCTGCAGGGCCTCGTCGGCTGGTGGATGGTGGCCAGCGGGTTGGAGACCCGGCTTTATGTCGCGCCCGAGCGTCTGGCCGCGCACCTCGGTCTGGCGCTGATCCTGTTTTGCGCCTTGATCTGGACGGCGCTGGAGGCGGCGTGGGGCGGTCGGCGCGAACCCGGAGCCCGTTCGCCATGGGTCGTGGCTGCCTTCGGGTTCCTGGGCCTCGTCTATCTGCAGTGCCTGCTCGGCGCGCTGGTGGCGGGAAACCACGCCGGCCTGGCCAATGCCGACTGGCCGCTCATGTCGGGCCGTCTGTTCCCGAGAGACTATTGGCGCGGAGGGCTCTGGACCACGGTCGTCCACGGTCTGGCGGCGGTGCAGCTTCACCACCGCCTGCTGGCCTATGGGCTCGCCGCGTTCGCGCTCGCGCTCGCGGCGGCGGGGTTGCGGTCGGGATCGGCGGCGATCCGCGCCTTCTGTCTGGCGATCGCGGGCATCGTCACCGTCCAGATCGGTCTTGGGATCGCGCTTCTCCTCGGCGGCGTCCCGCTTGCCTGGGCGCTCGGCCATCAACTCACGGCGAGCCTTCTGCTGGCCTGCGCGACAGCGTTAGCCTGGACGTCCCGAACTCAGAAGGTATTATAATACCAACTTATTAATTTGTTGAATTCGCAGGGTTTTGAGGCAGAAATCTTGTGGAAGTTGACAGCGGGGCCTTCGCCCTGTACCAGCCCGCCTCCCTCAACGCCCGGCCCAGGCCGGTCTCTCGAGTAGCCGGCATGAACACCAAGACGACGACCTATGTGAAAGCCGCCGATCCCGGCAAGCAGTGGATCGTGATCGACGCGGAGAACGCGGTTGTCGGGCGCCTCGCCACCTTCATCGCCATGCGCCTGCGCGGCAAGCATCGCGCGGACTACACCCCCAATGTCGATTGCGGCGACCATGTCGTGGTGATCAACGCCGACAAGGTGAAGTTCACCGGTCGCAAGCTGGTTCAGAAGACCTACTATCGTCACACCGGCCACCCCGGCGGGATCAAGCAGACCACGGCGGGCAAGGTGCTGGCCGGACGCTTCCCAGAGCGGGTGCTGGAAAAGGCCGTGGAGCGCATGCTGCCCAAGGAAAGCCCCTTGGCGCGGCGTCAGCTGACCCATCTGAAACTCTACAACGGCGCCGATCATCCCCACGAGGCCCAGAGCCCGACGACGATCGACTTCATTTCCATGAACGCCAAGAACGCCCGGAGCCAATAGTCATGAGCGAGACCCACGGACTGGAAGCGCTCCAGAGCCTGTCCTCCACCCCGACTGTCGTCCCGGCCGAGCCCAAGATCGACAAGAGCGGCCGCGCCTACGCCACCGGCAAGCGCAAGAACGCCGTGGCCCGGGTGTGGATAAAGCCGGGCAAGGGCACGGTGACCATCAACGGCCGCGACCAGGAAATCTATTTCGCCCGCCCCGTCCTGCGGATGATGTTGGCCCAGCCGATGCAGGTGGTCGATCGCGTCGGCCAGTTCGACGTCATCGCCACGGTGGAGGGTTCCGGCCTCTCCGGCCAAGCCGGCGCCGTCCGCCACGCTATCTCAAAGGCCCTGACCTATTACGAGCCGGGCCTTCGCGCCCTGCTCAAGCCGCACGGCTTCCTGACCCGCGACAGCCGGATCGTCGAGCGCAAGAAGTACGGCAAGGCCAAGGCCCGCCGCAGCTTCCAGTTCTCGAAGCGATAATTCGGCCCCCGGGAACGGGTGGTCGACATGCACAAGGTCTTCATCGACGGTGAGGCGGGGACGACCGGTCTGCAGATCCGCGACCGGCTGGAGCGCCGCGCCGATATCCAGCTACTCACGATCGACCCGGCCCTGCGCAAGGACCCGGCGGCGCGGCGCGCGTGCCTGAACGGCGCGGACGCGGTGATTCTCTGCCTGCCTGACCAGGCGGCGCGCGAAGCGGTGAGCCTGATCGACAATCCGGCGGTCAAGGTCATCGACGCCTCCACCGCTCACAGAACCGCGCCGGACTGGGCCTTCGGTTTTCCCGAGATGGCGAAAACCCAGCGCGCGCGAATCGCCGCGGCCACCCGGATATCCAATCCTGGCTGCTACTCGACCGGCTTCATCGCCCTGGTGCGGCCTCTGGTGGAAGCTGGCCTGATCCCCGCCGAGTGGCCCATCACCTGCAACGCGGTTTCCGGCTACACCGGCGGCGGCAAGGCGATGATCGCGGCCTTCACGCAGCCCACCGCGCCGGACTACACGACAGCGACGTACCGCACCTACGCCAACACCCTCGAGCACAAACACGTGCCGGAGATGCAAGCGCACTGTCACCTGACCCTGCGTCCGCTCTTCGCGCCGGCGGTCGGCCGCTACGCCCAGGGCATGATCGTCGAGGCGCCGCTCCAGCTCGCCGCCATGCCGGGGAGGCCCACCGTCGGCGCCCTGAGGGACGCCCTGCGCGCGGCTTATGATGGCGAGCGCTTCGTCGCGGTGGCCTCGCGGGAGACGGACCTTTTGGGCCCTCAGCTCGATCCTGAAGCCCTGAACGGCGGCAACCGGCTCGAACTTCATGTCTTCGGCGAGGCCGCAGGCGATCAGGCCCGACTGGTCGCCGTACTCGACAATCTCGGTAAGGGGGCCGCGGGCGCGGCTGTGCAGAACCTGAATATCGCCCTTGGCCTCGAGGAGGCCACCGGCCTCTGATCACGGGATCGTGAGCGCGCGGACGTAACCCTGGGCCGCTCTGGATCGTAGAAGGGGCCATGACCCAACCGCGCCATGCCCTCGACCGCCGCCGTCTTCTCGCCAGCGTCGGGGCCGTTTTCTCGGTGAGCTGCGCCCCCGCGTTCGCCTCGCCCGACCGCTACGCCGCTTCGCCGTTTCGCAAGCTCACGGACGCCCAGTGGAAAGCGCGCCTGCCGAGCGAGGCCTACGCGGTGCTGCGTCACGAAGGCACAGAGGTCCAGTTCACCAGCCCTCTGCTCCGCGAGCACCGCGCCGGCGTCTTCGCCTGCCTGGGCTGCGGCCTGCCGCTCTTCAAGTCGCAATGGAAGTACGATTCCGGCACCGGCTGGCCCAGCTTCTACAACGCCATCGCGGGCGCCCTCACCAAGAAGACCGACTTGGCGCTGGGCCTCCCGCGCACAGAATACCACTGCGCCCGCTGCCTGGGCCACCAGGGCCATGTCTTCGACGACGGCCCCGCGCCTACGGGTTTGAGGTATTGCAACGACGGCGTGGCGCTGAAATTCGTCGCCGCCTAGCGCACGGTTTTTCGCATACGGGCAAATTTGCGCTCGGATCGAGAGCCAACACTGAGAAGTCAGCCATAACTGTTGTTCTAACACCATTAGCGGCATCATCGACGCCAGCGGCCGTGGTATCTTTTGGCATCCGAAACGGCGTTTCTGAAGCGCCAGCGACGATAAACTAACGCGCCCGCTTCGAAATTTGTTTGGATAGCGGGAGCGCAAAAGCTCGATCCGCGTCTATCGACGGCCTTGCGCGCTTAAGGCTTGTTCACGGTCGAAAGTATACGACAACGCCGCCCGGGTTGCCAAGGTTCGACGCCGCCGAAGATGGGCGCTGGCCATTTGAAGGGGCTTCGTTTTGGTCGGCAATGCCAACCCACGCTTCTGTTGGGCGCCTGCGATGTCCTTCCTGCGTCCTCTCAGGAGCGAACCTTAACGAAACTCCCCGGGGCATCCTCGATCACCCCCAAGATCCCCGCCGCCGGATCCCTGGCCGCCACGAGACTTCCCGAGCGCTCCTTCAGCCAAGCGGCCCAGACCGGCCACCATGACCCGGGATGTTCCTCCGCTCCGGCGAGCCACTCCTCCAGCGTCGGGGGAAGGGCGTCGTTGGTCCAGTGCTGATATTTGTTCGCGGCCGGGGCGTTGATGACGCCGGCGATGTGTCCGGAGCCGGCCATGGTGAATTTGGTCTTGCCGCCGAAGAGGCGCGCGCCCTTGTAGACCGATCTCGCGGGGGCGATGTGGTCGTCGCGCGACGACTGCACGAAGATTGGCGTCTTCACGGTCTTCAGGTCCAGATGCTCGCCGGCGAGGTCGAGTTCGCCCTTGGCCAGGGCGTTCTCGATGTAGAATTTCTTCAGATAGAAGAGGTGCAGGGTTTTGGGCATTCTGGTCTGGTCGGAATTCCAGAACAGCAGATCGAAGGGTTTCGGCTCCTTGCCCATCAGGTAATTGTTCACGAAGAACGACCAGATCAGGTCATTGCCGCGCAGGGCGTTGAACGTCTCGGCCATGGACTGGCCTGGAAGGACACCGCCGCCGGCGTCCATTTTTGCCTCCAGATCCTTCATCCATTCGGCGTTGGTGAAGAGCAGGAGGTCGCCGGCTTCCGAAAAATCCTGCTGGGCGGCGAAGAAGGTGGCGGAGGCGATCCGCTTGTCCTTCCGCGCGGCCATGTGCGCCAGGGCGCACGAGAGTAGAGTGCCGCCGATGCAATAGCCCACGGTGTTGACCGTCTTGGCGCCGGTCTGGCGCAAGACGGCGCCGGTGGCCGCATAGATGCCTTCGTTCAGGTAGTCCTCGAAGGTCTTGTTCGCGAGGCGCGCGTCGGGATTGACCCAGGAGGTCACGAAGACGGTGAAGCCCTGGGCGGAGAGCCAGCGGATCATCGAATTGGCCGGCTGCAGGTCCATGATGTAGAATTTGTTGATCCACGGCGGGAAGATCAGCAACGGGATCTCGCAGACCTGAGCGGTGGAGGCGTCGAATTGAAGGAGCTGGATCAGGTCGTTTTGGAAGACGACCTTGCCGGGGGCCGTGGCGACGTTTTCGCCGACGGTGAATAGGTTTGGGTCCGTCTGGCTGATGGAAAGCTGGCCGCCGCCACGCTCCAGATCGGCGGAAAGGTTGGCCATGCCCCTGGCGATGCTTTCGCCCTTGGTCGCCATGGCCTCGCGCAGCGCCGCGGGGTTGGAGAGCAGGAAATTGGTTGGCGAGACCGCGTCGGTCATCATCTTGGTGGCGAATTCGACCCGCTTCTTGGCCATGGGATCGACGTTTTCGACCCCGGCGACGAGGTCGTTCAGCCAGTTGGCGGTGATCAGGTAGGACTGTTTGATCACGTCGAACATCGGATTGGCGGTCCAATCGGGATCGGTGAAGCGCTTGTCGCCCTTGGCCGGGGCGACGACGGGGCCGGGGGTTTCCTGGCCCGTGGCCGTCAGGGCGGCGTTGCGCCAGAGGTCCATGTAGCGGCCGTAGAGGTCGGCCTGGGCCTTGATCAAGCGGTCCGGCTGGCCGGCCAGAGCGGTCATCACCTCACCCAGGGAACCGGCGACGTGCATGGGATCGGTGTTCGGCATCCGCGGGTTTTCCGTCGCGCGAACGGCGGAGGCGGCGAACATCATCTGGGCCGAGCGGGCGGCTTCCGCCATGTTGGCGCTGACCGCTTCCAGGTCGGCGCGCTGCTGGGGGTTCAGAAAGCTGAAGCCTTCGGCGACAGGCGAGTTTTGCGCGGCGTCGGGTTTGGCGGGGATGTCGTCGTTGCCGCTCATCGTTGTCTCCACCCGGAAGTCCCGCCTTTATCCGGGGCGCGGACTGGCCTATGACCTCGCGCCTAATGAAGGCCCTGCCAAGACATATTTCAATGACGATCTTGGTCGTCGCCGCTGTCGGCGGAACCGGCGCCGCCGTCGCGGGCGGCTGCGCGGCGAGCGTGGCGGACAACGGCGGCTATCCCACGTTTTGCTCGATACCCCGGCCCGCGCCGGTGTCGTCGCCGACGACCATCCATGGCGAAGTGCTGGAGACCCGTCTCGCCGGGCGCGCGTTGGATGAGGCCGTGGTCCCCTCGACTTTCACCCTGGACGCGACCACGGATTTCTCAGGGCGAGCTATCACCGAGGCGGCGGCCCCGCCTCCCGTGACCACCTCCAGCCTGCCTGACACCGAGGCGTTCGCCAGAGCGGCGCGCGCCCAGGTCAAGCCGCCCAAGAAACATCGCCACTGAAGACCGCGAAGCGCGGTCTCTTGACGAAGAACCGCGAAAACCAAGACCATGACCCCCGAATTCCATCGCATCCGGCGCCTGCCGCCCTACGTCTTCGAGGAGGTCAACCGCCTCAAGGCGCGCCTGCGCGCGGAGGGCGTGGACATCATCGATTTCGGCATGGGCAATCCGGACATGCCGACGCCCAAACACATCGTCGACAAGTTGATCGAGACCGCCCGCGACCCGAAAGCCGGGCGTTATTCGGCGTCCAAGGGCATCGTCGGCCTGCGCCGGGCCATGGCAAAATATTACCAGCGCCGTTTCGACGTGACGCTGGACCCCGACACCGAGGTCATCGCGACGCTGGGGTCGAAGGAGGGTTTCGCCAATCTGGCCCAAGCCCTGACCGCGCCCGGCGACGTGATAATCTGTCCCGACCCCGCCTATCCGATCCATGCCTACGGCTTCATCATGGCCGGCGGCGTGATCCGGCAAATCCCGGCGTTGTCGCCGCAGGAATATCTGAGCGGCGTCAGCCGGGCGGTCAGCCGTTCCGCGCCGCCCGCGACGGTTCTGATCGTCAGCTATCCATCCAACCCGACGGCGCAGTGGGTCGATCTCGACTTCTACAAAGAGGTCGTGGCCCTGGCGAAAAAACACGACATGTTGGTGCTGTCGGATATCGCCTATTCGGAGATCTATTTCGACGACAATCCGCCGCCGTCGATCCTTCAGGTCGCCGGCGCGCGCGACCTGGCGGTGGAAGTCAATTCGCTGTCCAAGACCTACGCCATGGCCGGCTGGCGCGTCGGTATGGTGGTCGGCAACGCGCGGATGTGCGCGGCGCTGGCGCGGGTGAAGTCCTACCTCGACTACGGCGCCTTCATGCCGATCCAGGTTGCGGCGGCGGCGGCGCTCAACGGTCCGCAGGATTGCGTCGATGAGATCCGCGCGATCTACAAGTCGCGCCGCGACGTGTTGATCTCCTCGATGGCGCGCGCTGGATGGGATATCCCCTCGCCCCCGGCCTCGATGTTCGCCTGGGCGCCTCTGCCGGAGGTTTTCAAGGAACTGGGTTCCATGCGGTTCGCCAAGCTGCTGATAGAAGAGGCGGGTGTCGCCGTCGCGCCCGGCGTGGCCTTCGGCGACAGCGGCGAGGGTTATGTGCGGATCGGACTGGTGGAGAACGAGCATCGCATCCGCCAGGCCGCGCGCAACGTGCGCCGGTTGCTCGACCAGGCAGGTCAGATCCTCTCTCGCGACCGCGCGGCGGCGGACACCGCATGATCAAGACCTGGCGGATCGGCGTGGCGGGCCTGGGCGTGGTGGGCGGCGCGCTGGTGAATTATCTCGCGGAGCGGCCGGACTTCGCTCCGGCGGGCGGCGAGGCCGTGGTCACGGGCGTGAGCGCGCGGCGCCGGCGCGACAGCGCTGGGGCCTGGTTCGATGACCCCGTGGCCCTCGCGCGGTCGCCCGATAACGACATTTTCGTTGAGCTGATCGGCGGATCGGAAGGCGCGGCGCGGGCGGCGGTCGAGGCCGCGCTCGCGATAGGCAAGCCCGTGGTCACCGCGAACAAGGCGCTGATCGCTCATCACGGCAAGGCCCTGGCGGAGGTCGCCGAAGCCAAGGGCGCGGCCCTGCTTTTCGAGGCCGCCGTCATGGGTGGAACGCCCGCGGTGAAGATGCTGCGGGAGGCTGTCGTCGGCGACGAGGTCGAACTGGTCGCCGGCATCCTCAACGGCACCTGCAACTTCATCCTGAGCGAAATGGAAAAGACCGGCCGCCCCTTCGCGGAGGTGCTGGCGGAGGCTCAGGCCCTGGGCTTCGCCGAGTCCGATCCGACGACGGACGTGGGCGGCTTCGACGCCGGGCACAAGATCACCATCCTCGCCGCCCTGGCCTTCAACTGCGCGCCGACCTTCTCCGCCGCCAGGATCTCCGGCATCGACACCATCGAACAGCTCGACATCCAGATGGCCAGGACCCTGGGCTATCGGATCAAGCTGATCGCCAGCGCCGGACGGACCGGGGAGGGTGTCTCGGTGGAGGTCCACCCCGCGCTGACCCCGCTCGGTCATCCCTTGGCGGAGACCGGCGGCGCGCTGAACGCGCTCTTCATCGAGAGCGGCAGGATCGGCCGCATCTTCGTCCAAGGTCCAGGGGCGGGTGGGGGACCGACGGCCGCGGCGGTGGCCGCAGACATCGCCGATGTGATGACCGGCGCGGTCAGGCCGGTATTCCAGTCGCCCGCGTCGGGCCTGGAGGCCTGCAAGTCCGCCGAGAACGACGCCTCGCGGCGCGCCTACATCCGCCTGCTGGTGCGCGACGAGCCGGGGGTCATCGCCAGCGTCACTGAAATTCTGGCCGAGAGCGGCGTCTCCATCGACAGTTTCCTGCAAAAGCCCGTCGAGGGCCTCGGCGGCGTGCCGATCGTCATGACCACCCATCCCGCGCCGGAACGCGCCCTCGACCAGGCCGTGGCGCGCATGGCGTCCCTTGCCGCGCTGATGACGCCGCCGCGCGTGATCCTGATCGCGCGCGTGTGAGAATCCGCAGATACTGATGTCTAACGAGAAGACGAGGAACGTCCTGATGAACGCCATGGCGCTTGACCGATCGCTGGAGATGGAGGCCGTCCGCGTGGCGGAAGCCGCCGCCATCGCCGCCTGGGCGCTCGTCGGCCGCGGCGACGAAATGGCCGCCGATCAGGCGGCCGTGGACGCCATGCGCACGGCGCTCAACGAACTCCCCATCGACGGGGTGATCGTCATAGGGGAAGGCGAGCGCGACGAAGCCCCCATGCTCTATATCGGCGAGAAGGTCGGCACGGGTGGCCACGCCATCGATATCGCCCTCGATCCGCTGGAGGGGACGTCGCTCACCGCGAAGGCCATGCCGAACGCCCTGGCCGTGATGGCCTGGGCGCCGACCGGGACCATGTTGCACGCTCCGGACACCTACATGGACAAGATCGCCTGCGGTCCAGGATATCCCGAAGGCATGCTCGACCTGGACGCCAGCGCGGCGGACAACGCGCGCGCCATCGCCGCGGCGAAGGGGGTCGCGGTGGGTGAGATCACCGCCTGTGTGCTGGACCGCCCGCGCCATGCCGAAATCATCGCTTCCCTGCGCGAAGCCGGGGTGAGCGTGCATCTGATCACCGACGGCGATGTTGCGGGGGTGATGAACACCGCCGATCCGGACACCGGGATCGACTTCTATATTGGCCAGGGCGGTGCGCCGGAAGGCGTGCTCGCCTGCGCGGCGCTGAAGTGCGTCGGCGGGCAGTTCCAGGGTCGTCTGGTCTTCCGCAACGCCGACGAGCGGGCGCGGGCCAAGAGCCATGGCGTCACCGACCTCGACAAGAAATACGACCTCCACGAGATGGTTCGGGCCGACGCTATCTTCGTCGCCACCGGGGTCACCGACGGGGCCCTGCTGGACGGGGTGAGGCGCAAGGACGGCTTCGTCCACACCCACACCCTGGTGATGGACTCCGCGACGCAGACCGTGCGCGAAGTCAGGATGAAACGGCGCCTCTGATGAACGACGGCGGCGCGTTCCTCGGGGTCGAACGCTCGCTGAGCGGACGGCGCTGGCGTGAGCGTCCCGCCGATCCGGAGGTCACGCGCGGACATCAGGCGCGGCTGGGTCTCGCCGAGCCACTGGCGCGGGCGTTGGCGGCGCGCGGCGTCAGCGTCGAGGACGGCGACGACTTTCTGAGGCCGACCTTCAAGGCGTTGTTTCCCGATCCATCGAGTTTCGCGGACATGGACCTCGCGGCCGGGGTCATCCTCGACGCCATGGCGGCCGAGCGGAAGATCATGGTCTTCGCGGACTACGACGTGGACGGGGCCACGAGCGCGGCTTTGCTCGTCCGCTGGTTCCGCGCGATGGGCAAAACCCTGCCGATCTATGTTCCCGACCGCCTGACCGAAGGCTATGGCCCCAGTCCCGCGGCGTTCAGACGACTGCGCGACGACGGGGTCGATCTGGTGATCACCGTGGACTGCGGCGCGGCCGCCGACGACGCCTTGCAGGCGGCCGCCGAAATCGGTCTCGATGTCGTCGTCATCGATCATCACATGATGCGGGACCCGCCGCCGACCACGCGGGCCCTGGTCAACCCCAATCGCGCCGATTGCGGCTCGGGGCAGGGCGTCCTGGCCGCCGCCGGGGTCAGTTTCGTCCTGATCGCCGCGCTCAATCGCGAGGCGCGGCGACGGGGACTGTTCGAAGACAGAGAAGAGCCCAACGCACGCCAGTGGCTCGATCTGGCCGCGCTCGGCGCGATTTGCGACGTGACCCGGCTGGTCGGCTTCAACCGGGCGTTGACGGCGCAGGGCCTGCGCGTGATGTCCGGCTGGACCAATCCCGGCCTCGCCGCCCTGATGCGGGTGTCGGGCTCGAAGATGGGGATCGCGGGCGTGTTCGAGGCGGGGTTCATCCTGGGCCCCAGGATCAACGCCGGGGGACGGATCGGCCGGGCCGACCTGGGCGCGCGCTTGCTGTCCACCGATGATCTCGCGGAGGCGGAGGACCTGGCTCTGCAACTCCATTTGCTGAACGTGGAGCGCAAGACCGTCGAACTGGCCATTGCCGAGGAGGCGCATTCGGCCCTCGAGCGCGACAGCAATCTCGATCCCACGGCGCCCGCGCTCGTCGTGGCCAGTGAAGGCTGGCACCCGGGCGTGATCGGCATCGTCGCGAGCCGTCTACGGGAGAAATACCGAAAGCCGGTCGTGGTTATCGGGATCGATCGGGCGGCGAATATCGGCAAGGGCTCCGGACGCTCGCAGCCCGGCGTCAATCTGGGGCGCGCGATCCAGGCGGCGTTCGACGAGGGTCTGCTGCTCGCCGGGGGCGGCCACGCCATGGCCGCGGGCTTGACGATCCGGCCGGACGCGATCCCCGAGTTCCGCGCCTTCCTCTGCGAGCGCTTGGCGGAGGAGACCACCGCGGCCGCGGCGCTGGATGGCCTCGACATCGACGTCCTGGCGACCCCCGGCGCGGCGCGCGGCTTGCTTTCGCAATTCGCCAGTCTCTCGCCCTTCGGACCCGGCAATCCAGAGCCGGTCTACGCCATGGCCGATGTGCGCTGCGAGGACGCGATGGCGGTGCGCGGCGGCCATGTCCGGGTCACGCTCCGGGACGGTTCCGGCGGCCCGATGAAAGCGATCGCCTGGCGGGCCCAGGGCGAGCCGATGGGCGAGCGGCTAATGGCCGGCGGCGGCGCGCTTCACCTGGTCGGCAAGCTGAAAATCGACGACTGGAACGGGGCCGACCGGGCGCAACTGGAGATCGAGGACGTCGCCGACCCGCGCCAGGTCTGAGAGCCCGCGAGTGCTTGCGCCATGGGGGAGGCGCGGATATATCCCCGGTCTTCGCGTGGCCGGGCCCTTCGTCTATCGGTTAGGACACCAGATTTTCATTCTGGGAAGAGGGGTTCGACTCCCCTAGGGCCTACCAGCCACGCGCCCTCAAATGTAAAATATTGTGCGTTTCGAGACGTGCGGGACTCTCCACGGAACCGTGGGGCCTTGACGTGGGAACAGCCATTGGAGCAGTCTTTCATCCCCTGTGTCCCGTGGGGTGGGCGCGGGGGGGGGGGGCTGAGGGGCGGATGGCCGACTACGAATACCAAAGTCACGATACGCTCGAAGAAGCGGTTCGGATCAGCGGGCACGTCAAGTGGTTCGACGCCGGCAAGGGCTACGGCTTCATCGTGCCGGACGACAACTCGCAAACCGGACTGCGGGACGTTTTGCTCCATGTCACGTCGCTGAGGAACGCGGGCCGGGATGAGGCGTCCGAGGGCGCGGCCATCGTCTGTGACGTGGTCAAGCGGCCGAAGGGCTGGCAGGTCTCCGAAATCCACGATCTCGACGAGAGCGTCGCCACCCACGTCGAGGACCGTCCGCGTCGACGGCACGAGGACGCCGGCGAACATTGGGGCGGCTTCCAGGTGCGCGACCCCGGAGGACCGCGTCATGACGGCCGGGATCGTGATCGCCCGGTCGTCGGCGGTTTTTCAGTGCGTGATCATGGTCATTCCAACGACGGGATGGATCGCGGTCAGCGTCGCGCCGCGACGCCGAGCGGGCCGCTCGAGAACGCCAAGGTAAAATGGTTCAACCGCGCCAAGGGCTACGGCTTCGTTATCCGGGATGGCTCGTCGGGGGATATCTTCATTCATATCGAGGTGTTGCGCCGCGCCGGTCTCGAAGACCTGCAGCCGGGCGAGGATGTCCGGGTGCGTTTCGGCGATGGTCCCAAAGGCATGGTTGTCGCGGAGATCGAACTCGTCCACGGTTGAGGCCGTAAGGTTTCCCGCGGAGATCGTGTTGCGTCGCTTCCATCGATGGTCATTCCTGGTCGGCCTCGCGATCGCGCTTGCCGGTGTCGGCGCGATGGCGACGCCGGCGCCCCAGCATCTGCGGACCGAACCGCTGGAGATCGTCACCGATCACGGCGTCCGCCATTTCAGCGTGCAGATCGCCGACACCGACGCCACGCGGGAAAAGGGCCTCATGTTCCGCAAGCACCTGTCGGCGGTCGAGGGCATGCTCTTCGACTTCAAGGTCGCCCAGCCGGTGACGTTCTGGATGAAGGACACCTTGATTCCGTTGGACTTGATCTTCATCGACGGCGACGGCCACGTCGTTTCGGTGGCGCGCAACGCGCAGCCGATGTCCGAGGCGCTTATTCCGTCCCAAGGCGCGATCGTGGGGGTGCTGGAATTGCGCGGCGGCCGGGCGGCTGAAATCGGCGTCAAGGTCGGCGATACGGTGCGGGAGCGCATCTTCCGCCCATGAACGATCCGCCGGATGGCTTCGTCCGCTCCACTGAGCGCGGACCGTTCACGACGCACAACGGACCCTTCTATCACCGGGCCCGGGAGGGGCGGGTCGAGCAGGCCTTTCACGCCGAGCAACGGCACTGCAACAGCATGGGCCTGATCCACGGCGGCATGCTCTCGGCCTTCCTCGATGGTCTTCTCGCGGGCGCGGCGGGCCGCCAGGCGGGGGCGATCCCCGTGACGATCCAACTTTCTGTCAGCTTTCTGGGCATGGGACGCGCCGGCGACTGGATCCTGGGAGACGCCCGCGTCACCCGCGCGACCAAGGACCTGGCCTTCGTCGAGGGCCGCGCTTTCGTGGGAGAGCGGGACCTGGCGCGCGCGACGGGGGTCTTCAAGTTCATGCGGAGGATCGCGCGCGACGGCTGATCGTTGCGGGCGACGCCTCGTCGTGGCAAGAGCGCCGCTCCCGCGATGGTTCTCGGGGCGTGGCGCAGCCTGGTAGCGCATCTGCTTTGGGAGCAGAGGGTCGCAGGTTCGAATCCTGCCGCCCCGACCATCGAAACCTCAGGAGCTTCGGAGCGGTCCATGCTCGCGCGTATCTATCGTCCCGTGAAGACCGCGACCCAGTCGGGCGCGGCGAACAGCAAGGAATGGCTGCTGCGCTTCGCGCCCGATTCGGCGCGGCGCCCCGATCCTTTGATGGGCTGGACGCAGACGACCGACACGCGCGGACAGGTTCAACTCGCGTTCGAGACCCGCGACGAGGCGGTGGCCTTTGCGCAACGTCAGGGTATCGCCTTCGAGGTTGTCCCGGAGCCGCCGAGGCGACGCGTGGTGAAAGCCTACGCCGACAACTTCGCCTTCAACCGCAAACAACCCTGGACCCATTGACCACGCGTGGCACCGCGCGCGTCAGACCCCGTAGCTCAACCGGATAGAGCATCCGCCTTCTAAGCGGACGGTTGCTGGTTCGAATCCAGCCGGGGTCGCCAGGGGTGGTCTATTTCGTCCCGCTCTTCGAGAGTGGCGTGCTGGCCGGTACGGTCGGCGTGTCGAACTTCGCCGCCTGAGCAGGCGTGACGACCTGGCTTTGGCCGCCGCCGCCGCCGAGACCATGGAAGAAGAAAGCCCAGATCGCGAAAACCGCGATCAACGCGACGATGGTGGAGATCGCCATCACCCAGAATACATCGAGGCCGGGCCGCGCGCCCCGCGCTTCGGTAGCGTCGAGATCGGTGTGGCCTTCGCCCGGGGGGTCCGTCGCCATGTTTCGGCTCTTTCGTTTGTACGCGTTTAAACGGCGGGGTGGGCGGAGCGTTGCATTCGCCGTCAGACGAGGCTCCGGAAGGCCTGTTCCAGGTCGGCGACGAGGTCGGCGGGATCCTCCAGTCCGATGTTCAGCCTGATCAGGGCGCCGCCGAGATCGACGGGCGTGTCGCGGACGCTGAGTTGCGGGTCGCCGTCGAGCGCCAGGCTTTCGAAGCCGCCCCAGGAGAAGCCCAGGCCGAACAGTTCCAGTCGATCGAGGAAAGCGTGGACGCTGCCGATGTCGCGCGTGCGCAAAACCACGCCGAAGATTCCCGCCGCGCCGGTGAAGTCGCGCCGCCAGAATTCGTGACCGACCGCGCCGGGGATCGCGGGGTGCAGCAGGCGGGCGACTTCGGGCCGTGAGCCCAACCATTCGGCCACGGCGAGGCCACTGGCGGCGTGGCGATCCATCCTCACGCCAAGGGTCCGCAGCCCTCTGAGCATCTGGTAGGCGTCGTCCGGTGAGACCGCCCAGCCGAAATCCCAGATCGCCTGGTCGAGGGCGCGGACCATCGCTGGCGCCGTCGCGGCGACGGAGCCCATGAAGACATCGGAGTGGCCACCGACATATTTCGTCAGGGCCTGCACCGACAGATCCACCCCGTGTTCGAGCGGGCGGAACAACCGTCCGGCCGCCCAGGTATTGTCGACCAGGGTCAGGATGCCCTTCGCCTTCGCGAGGTTGGCGATGGTCGGGACGTCCTGCACCTCGAATGTGAGCGAGCTGGGCGATTCCATGACGATAAGCCGGGTTTTCGGCGTGGCCATGGCGAGCAGGTCTTCGGCCGCTATCGCCGGATCGTAGTAGCGCACGGTCATGCCGAACCGGCGCAGAGCGCCGTCGCAGAAGCGGCGGATCGGTTTGTAGATACCGTCGGTGACGAGGATGTCGTCGCCCGCGCGCAACACGGCCAGCATGGCGCCGGTCAGGGCGGCGAGCCCCGATGGGAACAGCTTCACCGACGCCGCGCCCTCGAGTTCCGCGAGGGCGCTCGCCAGCGCCGCCTGGGTCGCCAACCCGCCGCGCCCGTAGGTCGGGCTCGACTCGTCATAAAGCGCGTCGGCCGCCGAGATCAGGACGGTGGAGCCGCGCTGCACCGGCGGGCCAACGGTGCGCACCAGGGTCTCCGCCGGCCGACCAGCATGGACGAGCCGCGTGGCGTCGGACGGGGAACCACGGGTCGTCATGGTCCGGTCACCACGGCGGCGTCGGCGCGTCCGCCCCATTCGGTCCAGGAGCCGTCGTAGACCGCGGTATCCCAGCGTCCCAGGCGCGCCAGGGCCAGAGCGACCACGGCGGCGCTGATCCCCGATCCGCAGGAGGCGATCGTCGGGGCGTCGATGTCCGCGGCCGCCGCCGTCAGAATATCGCGCGCCGCGCCTGCCGAAACGAGGGCGCCGTTCGCGACCAGAGCGCTGAAGGGAACGTTTTTCGCGCCCGGCATGTGCCCGGATCGCAGATTCGCCCGAGGCTCGGCGACCTCGCCGGTGAAGCGTCCGGCCGGCCGGGCGTCGAGGATCTGCGGCGATCCCGCCGCGATGGCGGCCGACACGCTCTCCAGATTTGCGACGAGCTCGGCGCGGAAATGGGCCTTGAAGTCGCCGTGGGGCGGGGCCGCCCATCCGGTCTCCACGGGATGACCCTCGGCGATCCAGCGCGGCAGGCCGCCATCCAGAACGAAGACGGCGTCATGGCCCATGGCGCGAAAGCTCCACCACGCGCGCGGCGCGGAGAAGACTCCCACGGTGTCGTAGACGACGATCGTCGATCCGGTCGAGACGCCCAGCCGTCGGGCCGCCACGGCAAAGTCCGACGGGTCCGGCAGCATGTGGGGCAAGGGATTGCCGTGGTCCCGAACCTCATCGATGTCGAAGAGCGTCGCGCCGGGGACGTGGGCGGCCGCGAAATCCGCCGCCGGATCGCGACCCGAACCCGGCATGTGCCAGCTCGCGTCGAGCACCACGATCGCGGGATCGTCGATCCGCGCGGCCAACCAGTCGCAGGACACGATGGGATCGCTCATAGCCACGGCGGCGTCGGCAAGCCGCGCTCCTTAAGGAAATCGGGGTTGAAGAGCTTGCTCTGATAGCGCGAGCCGTAATCGCAGAGGATCGTCACGATGGTGGCGCCCGGTCCCAAGTCCCGCGCCAGGCGCACCGCGCCGGCGACATTGATTCCTGTCGAACCGCCCATCACCATGCCCTCGTCCGCCAAATCGAAGATCGCCGCCATCATCGCGACGTCGTCGATGCGGTAGGCGCGATCCACTTTCAGGCCGGTCAGGTTGGCGGTGATCCGGCTCTGGCCGATCCCCTCGGAAATCGACGAGCCCTCGGCCTTCAGCGCGCCGTGGGCGTACCACTCATAGAGCGACGCGCCATGAGGGTCGGCCAGAGCGATCACGACATCCGGCTTTTTCGCGCGCAGAGCCGCCGCGACCCCCGCGAGGGTTCCGCCGGTCCCTACCGCGCAGATGAAGGCGTCCACCGCGCCCGCCGTATCCGCAAGGATTTCGGGGCCGGTCGTGGCTTCGTGCGCCCGGCGGTTGGCGAGGTTGTCGAACTGATTGGCCCAGATGGCTCCGGCGGGCTCCGTGTGGTTCAATTCCTCCGCCAGGCGACCGGAAACATGCTGATAGTTCCCCGGGTTCGCATAGGGCAGCGCGTCCACCTCGATCAGCTCGGCGCCCATCAGGCGGATGGCGTCCTTTTTTTCCTGGCTCTGGGTCCGGGGGATCACGATGCTGACCGGGTAGCCCAGAGCGCGGCCGACCATGGCCAGCCCGATACCGGTGTTGCCCGCCGTGCCCTCTACGATGCGCCCGCCGGGCCGAAGCGCGCCGCGCGCCTCGGCGTCGCGCACTATGCCCAGCGCCGCGCGATCCTTGATCGACTGGCCGGGATTTAGAAACTCCGCCTTGCCAAGTATTTCGCACCCCGTCGCATCGCTGGCGCGGCGCAGGCGGATCAGGGGTGTGTTCCCGATCGCGTCGATGACGGTTCCAAGCACCGCGACGTTTCCCATGCCGCGCTTCTTCGAGGGGCTTGCCCGCCAATGCAAGCCAAAAGGGCCGATCCGCATCGACCTCGGTCGGCACTCCGGGGGATCTGACCGCAAACCCCGCGGTTGCGGAGGCGGGAGGTTTCAGATGTCGTTTTCATCTCGCGCCAATGGCCCACAACTACGCCGACAATCCTTTGCATTCGCCACCGGGCCACGATGTTGACTTACTCTCGACGCTATGGGATCGTGTTCTTAACCCTCTACTTGGTCTGGGCGCTAAGATGTCCCACGCGGCCGAATCAGAAACATCAATAAAAGGCGAACTCGGCATGAACAAATTCTCGTCGGCGCTTACCCTTCTGGCCGTGGTCGCGGGTTTGTCCACCGCAGCGCGCGCGAACATTATCTACTCAATTAACCAAACCAGTACGGTGCCGGAAGTTCCGGGTGAACTGTCGCCGCTGTCCGACACGATCACCGGGACGATCACCACCAACGGAACCATCGGCGCTCTTCAGTCGAGCGACATTTTGAGCTACAACCTTCAAGTCAACGACAACTTGCGTCCTATTTACGATGTTAATCTGACGCCCGCGAATTCGGGTATTTACATGGATATCGGCAATGGCCTGATCGGGGGCGCCACAAGCCTTTCGTTCGACTTCAGCAAAGCCGGCGCTGTCTTCGTGATCCAAGGAACATTGCACGGCTTTTCTTCCGGCTTTCAATATTTCTGCTTTCAGGCGACCAGCGGACCCTGCGCGACGGGCGAAACCATAGTGCCCGACTACTACGCCGTGGATGGCGTACTGGCGTCGGGCCTGACTGGGACCGTTCCTCTCAACGGCACACCCGAGCCGGCGACGTGGGCGATGCTGCTGTTGGGTTTCGGCGGTCTGGGCGCCGTGGCCCGCTCGCGTCGTCGGGCGGCGACAGTCTCGGTCTGACCGATCTCGCGCTAAAACGCCTCGTGGCCGTTGATCGCGAGCCAGCGTCGTTTTTCATCGGCGGTGAGCGCCGGGGTTAAGTCTTTGACCAAGGTCACGTTCACCAAAGCGCGGCTTCATCCACTGACCACGGCGCCGAGGTCGATCTCCCGACCCAAACGCCGCGCCGCCTTGTTGGCGCGCTAGACCCGCTCCAATCCCAATTGAACCACATTCGTCCGCCCCGTGCGGAACGCGGCCTCGCAATACCGCAAATAGAACATCCACAGCCTGTGGAACCGCTCGTCGAAACCACGCGCCGCCTGGTCGGTCCAGCTGTCCTCGAACCGTGTCGCCCAGTCCGCCAAGGTGCGCGCGTAGTCTTCGCCAAAGCGCGTCAGGCCAGCCCATCTGAGGCCCGCGCGTTCGGTCTCCGTCTGCAACCGCCGCTCGCTGGGCAGCATGCCGCCGGGGAAAACGTATTTGCGCATGAAGTCGGAACGCTGGCGGTAGACCTTGAAGAGGTCGTTGCGGATGGTGATGATCTGTAGCCCGGCGCGGCCTCCAGGGGCGAGGACGTCGTTCACCTTGCGAAAGAACGTCGGCCAATAGGCCTCGCCCACGGCTTCGAACATCTCGATGGAAGCGACCCGGTCGAAGCGACCCTGGATGTCGCGGTAGTCCAGCAGGCGGATATCCGCCCGCTCGGCGAGGCCGGCTTCGAAAAGGCGTTTTCGGGTGAAGTCGAACTGCTCTTGCGAAATGGTGAGGCCGGTCAACCGCGCGCCTCTTTCCTTGATCGCGTACTCGGCGAAACCTCCCCAGCCGCAGCCGATTTCCAGCACATTCTCATCCGGGCGAACGCCGATCGAGTCGGCCAAGGCGCGGTATTTGTTGCGCTGTCCATCCGCGAGCGATTGGCCGGCATGGGAAAACATCGCCGAGGAATAGGTCATCGAAGTGTCCAGCCAAGCCGCATAGAAGTCGTTGCCGAGGTCGTAGTGGGCGTGGATGTTGCGCTTCGACCCCGACTTGGAATTGCGGTTGAAGGCGTGCGCCAGGACGTTGATCGCGCTCATGATCGGATTGCCGGCGACGAGCTTCTCGAGGTGATCGAAGTTAAGTGTGAATACCTCGAGCAGAGCCGCGAGATCGGGGGTTTCCCACTCGCCGGCGATATAGCCTTCGCCGAAACCGATATCCGCCGAGGCGAGAACCCGGGCGACGAACTTGAAATCGCGGATGATCAGCCGACCCGTAGGCCCGCGGACCTTGCCTTGGACATGAATCTCCCGACCCGACGGCAGTTCAAAGATCAGGAAGCCGCGATCCCACTTGCGCTGGGCGATGGCCACGGCCGTCCGGAACGCAGCCGGGGCCGAGCGCAGCTCGTTGTCATTGGCGCCGATCCGCGCGGCGGATCCAGGAGGAGCGGCGACGCCCGGGTCGATCGAATATTCAGCGCTCATGATAGCCTCGCATAGGCCGCGAGCGCATTGTCGCGCGCCGCGAAGTGATCGACGATGGGTTGGGGATAGGTAACGCCAAGTTCGACCCCGGCTGTCCTCAAGGCGGCCGCGTCCGCCTTCCAGGGCTGGTGGATGTCCGTGTCGCTCAGATTGGCGAGTTCGGGCACCCAGCGGCGGACATAGGCGCCCTCCGGATCGAACTTAGCGCCTTGGAGCATGGGATTGAAGATACGGAAAAAGGGCGCGGCGTCGGCGCCGGAGCCGGCGACCCACTGCCAGTTGGCGACATTGTTGGCCATGTCGGCGTCGACGAGCGTATCCCAGAACCAGGCCTCGCCCTCTCGCCAGTCGATCATAAGGTCCTTTATCAGGAAGGAGGCGGCGATCATGCGCGCGCGGTTGTGCATCCAGCCGGTCGACCAAAGTTGCCGCATGGCCGCGTCCACCACCGGATAGCCGGTCAGGCCCCGAGTCCAGGCCTTGAAGCTCTCGGGATCGTCCCGCCACTGAAAGCCGGCGAAGGCTGGATTGAAGGGGCGGTGGGTTATCTCGGGATAGTTGAAGAGCAGGCTGTAGTTGAATTCGCGCCAGCCCAGTTCCTTCAGATAGGTTTCGATATCGCGATGCGACGCGCCTTGATCGGCCGCCTCCCGCGCGGACGCCCAGACCTGTCGCGGACCGATCTCGCCGAAGTGGAGGTGGGGGGACAGTTGCGAGACGCCTTGCTCGCCCATCATGTCGCGGCCCTTGGCGTAGCGCTCGGCGGCGTCGCCCAGGAATTGAGCCAAGCGTCGCCTTGCGCCGTCCTCTCCCGGCGTCCAGGCCTGGAAGCCCGACGACCAGTCCGGCTTTGTCGGGTGGAGCGCCCACTCATCGATATCCTCGGAAGCCACCCGCGAAGCCGGCGGCGCAAGGCGCCCCGGCGCGCGCAGGGGCTCGGCGTGGGCCGCCAAGGGCGCCGCCGCCTTCCAGTAGGGTGTGAAGACGCGGTAGGGACCGCCCGAACCGGTGAGTACGGCGTCCGGCTCGTTGAGGAGGCTGGCGTTGAAGCTCTCGCTCTCGACCCCGCCCTTTTTCAAGGCCGCGGCTACCGCGTCGTCGCGGGCGATGGACTTGCGATCGTACAGCCGGTTCCAGACCACGCGGCGCGCTCCGGTCGCCTTGACCACGTCGCCGATCACCTCCATCGCGCCGCCCCGTCGCAGCACAAGCGCGGCGCCCAACTCGCGAAAGCCGGCGCCGAGCGCGCGCAGGGACTTGTCCAGCCACCAACGCGATGCGGCGCCCATGGCGCGTGGCGGGCCTTCCTCGTCGTGGATGTAGAGTGGTATCACCGGCGCGCCGCTGAACGCCGCGTCCACCAGGGCGGGATTATCGGCGAGGCGCAAATCCTTGCGCAACCATACGATCGTCGGTGGGCCGCTTGGCGACATTGCCTCTCCGCGTCGACCGGCGAGGGCCGGACAAATCCTATGCACTATACTACGCTAGCCAGCCGCCCCCGGATCAGGAGACAGCCTTCTTGACGCCCAATTCCGTCATCGAGATCAGAGCGCATTCGGGGCGCACACTTCGCATCGGAAACGCCGAACGCCTATCGGTCATCGCGGGTCCCTGCCAGATGCAATCTCGCGCCCACGCGCTGGAAATCGCGGAAGTTCTGGCCGGCGTTGGCGCGCGGCTGGGGATCGGGTTGATCTACAAATCGTCCTTCGACAAAGCCAATCGCACTTCATCGCGCGGCGCGCGTGGGATTGGGCTCAACGAAGCGATGCCGATCTTCGCCGAGATTCGCGAGACCTTCGATCTGCCTGTGATCACCGATGTCCACGAAATCGAACATTGCGGGCCGGTGGCGGAGGTCGCCGACGTGCTGCAGATCCCCGCCTTCCTCAGCCGCCAGACCGACCTGATCGTCGCCGCGGCGCGCACCGGCAAGGCGCTCAACATCAAGAAGGGCCAGTTCCTCGCGCCCTGGGATATGGTCCATGTCGTCGTCAAGGCGGTGGAGGCGGGCGCGGTGAATGTGATGGCGTGCGAGCGCGGGGTCTCGTTCGGCTACAACACCCTGGTCAACGATATGCGCGCGCTGCCGATCATGGCGCGGATCGGCTGTCCGGTGGTGTTCGACGCCACCCATTCCGTCGCCCAGCCCGGCGGCCAGGGCGATCGATCCGGCGGCGAGCGGGAGTTCGTCGGGGCCCTGGCGCGGGCGGCGGTCGCGGTCGGTGTCGCGGCGGTCTTCATGGAAACGCACGAGGATCCCGACAATGCTCCCTCCGACGGGCCGAACATGGTCCGTCTCGACCAGTTGGAGCCGATGCTGAAGGCCCTGCTCGCCCACGACGCGCTGACGAAGGGCTTGACCGCGCCATGAACCCCATCGTGCTTCGCGGCTGGCTGGACCGACTGGTCGGCGTGCGGGTCGTGTCGGTCGGCGACGTCATGGTGGACCGCTTCATCTATGGCGATGTCAGCCGGGTCTCGGCGGAAGCGCCGGTGCCCGTCCTGGCTCATGTCCGCGAGAGCGTCATGCTGGGCGGCGCCGGCAATGTCGCGCGCAACGTCGCGGCGTTGGGCGGGGTCGCGCCTCTGGTCGGGGTGGTCGGCGAGGACGCGGCGGCTCACGAGGCCCTGCGCCTGATCGAGGCGGCGAACGCGGTCGAGGGCTATCTGGTGACGGACCCCGAGCGGCCGACGACGGTGAAGACGCGCTTCTCCTCGGCGGGTCAGCAACTTCTGCGGATGGACACCGAGACCATCCGGCCCATAGCCGGCGAGGTCGAAGCCGGGATCGTCCAGGCGGTCGAAGACGCGTCGCGGGAGAGCGGCGCGATCTTGTTGTCCGACTACGGCAAGGGCGTCGTCACCCCCGCGGTGATCGCGGCCTGCCGCGCGGCGGCGGCGAGAGGCGCGCGCCTCATCGTCGATTCCAAGGCGCGGGGTTTCGCGCGCTATGGGGCGGCGGATGTGATCAAGCCCAACGCCGCCGAACTCGGCCGCGCTGCCGGTCTACCCACCGAGACCGACGCGGAGATCGAGGTCGCCCTGGCGGCGGCGCTGGAGACCTGCGAGGCGGGGGCGATCCTGGTCACCCGCGCGGCCAGAGGCATGTCGCTGGCCGTGCGCGGCGAAGCGGTGCGGCATTTCTCGCGCCGGGCGCCCGAGGTTTTCGACACCGCGGGGGCGGGCGACACCGCGCTGGCGGTGACGGGACTGGCCTTGGCGGCCGGGGCTGATTTGCCGACCGCGATCGAACTGGCGCTGATCGCCTGCGGCGTGGTCGTCGAGAAGTCCGGCGTCGCGGTGACCACCGCCGAGGAAATGCTGGAGGCCGAAAGCGCGTCCAACCGCGCGACGCCTGACGCCAAGATCGCCGATCGCGCGGGGATGGAGGCCAAGGTCGATCAGTGGCGACGGCAGGGTTTGCGGGTGGGCTTCACGAACGGCTGCTTCGATATCCTGCACCCCGGTCATATCGCCTATCTGACCCAGGCGCGGTCTTGGTGCGATCGACTGATCGTGGGGATTAACACCGACCGTTCGGTCCGGGCGGGCAAGGGCGATAGCCGTCCCGTCAACCCGCTCGACGCGCGCAGCGCCGTGATCGCCGCCCTGTCGTGCGTCGATCTGGTGGTCCCCTTCGATGAGGATACCCCGATCGGGTTGATCGCCTCGGCGAAACCGGACCTTTTGGTCAAGGGCGGCGACTATGCGCTGGATGCGGTGGTCGGCGGCGACCTCGTGCGCGGCTGGGGCGGAGAGGTTCGCCTGGCGGGGTTCGTCGATGGCCATTCGACCACGGCGACCCTGAAACGCGCGGCCGCGCGCTGATGGCGCAAACCGTCCTCGTGACCGGCGGCGCGGGATTCATCGGCTCGAACGTCGTCGCGGAGCTGACCGAGACGGGGGCCTATGACGTCGTCGTTTGCGACCGTCTGCGGACTTCGGCCGGCGGCAAATGGCGCAATCTCGCGAAGCACGCCATCGCCGACTTCATCGCGCCGGAGGCCCTGGCGGACTGGCTGGAAGGGCGGGGCCAGGACGTGGCCGCCATCGTCCACATGGGCGCAATCTCCTCGACGCGGGAGCCGGACGCCGATCTCGTCATCCACACCAATTTCACCCTGTCGCGCGACCTGTTCGCCTGGTGCGCGGCGCGGGGCCGGCGGTTCATCTACGCGTCCTCGGCGGCCGTCTATGGCGATGGCGCGCTGGGCTTCGAGGACGATCCGTCGCCGGCGGCGCTGGCCGCGTTGCGTCCGCTCAACCCTTACGGCTGGTCGAAATTGCTGTTCGACGCCCATGTGGTGCGTCAGGCGGGACGAGGGCTGGCGCCGCAATGGGCGGGCTCGAGGTTCTTCAACGTCTACGGCCCGAACGAGTACCACAAGGGCTCGATGCGCTCGGTCGTCGCGGGAATCTGGCCCAAGGTGAGGGCTGGAGACACCGTCCAGCTTTTCCGTTCCTACCGCGAGGACTGCCCCGACGGCGGTCAGAAACGGGACTTCGTCTATGTCCGCGACGCCGCGCGCGTGGTCGCCTGGCTGGTCGACCATCCCGAGGCGAGCGGTATCTTCAACGTCGGCTCCGGCGAGGCGCGGACCTTCGCCGACCTGGCGACCGCCACTTTCGACGCCGCAGGGAAGGCGCCGCTGATCCGCTATGGCGAGATGCCGGAAGACCTCCGCGGGGCCTATCAGTATTTCACCGAAGCCCGGCTCGATCGCCTGCGGGCCGCCGGCTACCGCGCCGCGTTCACAACGCTCGAGGACGGCGTCGCCGACTATGTGAAGCGCTATCTCGATCGGAGCGACGCCTACCGATGAGGTCCCGGAGGCTTTGGTTCGCCGGGCTGATCGTTCTGGTCTGCCTCGCCGTCGCGGCGATCGGCTTCTGGCGCGACGATATTCTGGAGGCCTTGCTCGATCCCAAGATCCCCTATGCGGTCTACAAACCGCCCGCGGCGCCGGACTACGCGAGAGCCTCGGCATGGGCGCTGCCGCCGGGCTTCGCCACGAGCGCCGCCCCGGCAGCGGACGTCTTCTTCGTCCATCCCACCACATTCGACGGCGGCGATGATTGGAACGGCCCGATCGCCGACCGCGGGGCGCTGAAGACGCTGCGAAGAGTGATGCTGCCGAATTATGCGAGCCCGTTCCTTTCGATCGGCCGGCTCTACGCGCCGCTCTACCGGCAAGCCAGTCTCTACACCTCGCTCTCGCTGTTCGACGATGCGATCGAGGCGCGGGAGTTCGCCTACCGCGACGTCCTCGCCGCCTTCCGCCGTTTCCGCGCGCTGAGCGGCGCGCGCCCGTTCATCGTGGTTGGGGTGGAACAAGGCGGGAGCCTGGCCGCGCGGCTGTTGCGAGACGAGATCGCGCCCGACGAGGTCCTGAAGCACCGGCTGGTGGCGGCCTATCTGCAGGATACAGTCGTCCCCGCCGAGGACTTTTCGGCGTCGTCGCCCATCCCCGCCTGCGCCGCGCCCGACCAGGCTGGCTGCGTGCTGGCTTGGATGGCGTTGGATCGCCTCGATTTCGTCCGCGCGCAACGCATCCAGCGGCGAGCAAGGGTGTGGGACGCCGGCGGCAACCTCGTGAGCCTGGGCGCGCGGGCTCCGCTCTGCGTCAATCTCGTTCTCGGGCGAGAGACGAGCGATCTGGCCGAGGCCCGGCTGAACGTCGGCGCGGCGAACGCCACGGGGCTGGAGCCCGGTTTGCGGCCAGGCTTCATGGCGCGTCAGGTCTCTTCGCAGTGCGTGGATGGCATTTTGCGGGTCAGTCGCCCGGATTCCCAGAGTCTGCGACCGAGCGGAAGCTGGTTCAATCGCCTGAAGGCGCCGCCGTATAATCTATTCTGGGGCGACCTCGAAGCGGACGCGGCGCGTCGGCTCGCGTCATGGAAGGCGGCTCAGCCGGCTTCGCCCGCGCCGGCGTCGTAGCGCCAGTCGAAGAGGGCGCGCAGGACTTCGACCGCCGCCGACCTGGGCGAATTCGGCGTGGCGAGCAGCAGGCGCGCGTCGTCGGCGGCGACGCGGATGAGGTCGGAATGGCCTATCGGATCGGCGATGCGATAGGCGGGGAAGCCGCTCTGAGCGAGGCCCAGGGGATCGCCGCCGCCGCGTAGTTCAAGGTCCAGTTCCGCGATGGCGAACCCGTCGTCGCTTCGCCGCAGGATATCCAGCCGCTTCTGTGCGATCTCCGAGAGCGGAGGATCATAGAGCAGGACGCAGCTGCTCGCCTCGGCGCCCCGACCGACCCGACCGCGGAGCTGGTGCAGTTGGGCCAGGCCGAAACGCTCGGCGTGCTCGATGACCATGATGGTCGCCTTGGGCACATCGACGCCGACCTCGACCACCGTGGTCGCCACGAGCACCGCGAGGGTCCCCTCGGCGAAACGCGCCATGACCGCGTCCTTCTCGCCGGGCGCGAGGCGGCCGTGAACCAGCCCGACCTTGTCGCCGAAAACCTCGCTCAGTGCGCGGTGGCGCGTCTCCGCGGCGGTGACGTCGAGCTGATCGGATTCGGCGACGAGTGGGCAGATCCAGAAAGCTTGCGTTCCTTTGGCGACAGCGTCGCGAAGGCGGCCAACGAGATCCGGCAGACGGTTCGCGGGCGTGGCGCGGGTCGAGACGGGTGTGCGGCCCGGCGGCTTTTCATCGAGGCGGGAGACGTCGAGGTCGCCGAATTGCGTCAGTTCCAGCGTGCGTGGGATCGGAGTCGCCGACATCGCCAGCAGGTGGGCCGCCTCGCCCTTGGCGCGCAGCCGGCCACGCTCGGAGACGCCGAAGCGATGCTGTTCGTCGATCACGGTGAAGGCCAGATCGCGATAGGCCACATCGTCCTGGAACAGCGCGTGAGTGCCGACGGCGATCTGGGCCGCGCCGCTCGCCAAGGCCTCCAACCGCTCGATCCTGGCCGCGCCCTTGTGCCGGCCGGTCAGCAGCACCGCGCTGACGCCGGCCGCGGCGAGAGGCGGTGCGATCGTCGCGAAATGCTGACGCGCCAGAATCTCCGTCGGCGCCATTAGCACCGACTGACCACCGGCCGCCGCGACATCGATCATCGCCAGCATCGCCACCACCGTTTTGCCCGAACCAACATCGCCCTGCACGAGACGGGTCATCCGCTGACCCGAAGCCAGGTCGCCGCCGATCTCCATCAGGGCGCGGACCTGGGCGCCGGTCAGGCGAAAGGGGAGGGCGGCCTCGGCGGCTTGCGACAGCGTGCTCCGCGTCGCGACCTTGGTCGGGAACGCCCGCCGGGCGCGCTTACGCTCGGCGAGGGCGATCTGGTGCGCCAGAAGTTCGTCATAGGCCAGGCGACGGCGGTGGGGCGCCTGAGGCCCGAGGTCGAACTCGGTTTCCGGCGCGTGCCAACGCTCCAGCGCTTCGCGCCAATCCGGCCAACCTTCCCGCGCCAGCCACGCCGCGTCCTGCCATTCCGGGAGTTCGGGTGTCCTGGCGAGAGCAATCTGGACAAAGCGGCGAATGGCGCGCGAGGGCAGGCCGGCGGTGGCGCCATAGACCGGCTCGATCGCGGGGATCTCGCCGCCGCGCTCGATCGGAAGGATGAAATCGGGGTGGACAATCTGGAGCACATTTCCGGTCCAGTCGCGCTCGACCTTTCCGCTCACGATGCGCCGCGCGCCCACGGGATGCTGTTCGGCCAGATGCTCGCCCCAGGTCTTGAAGAAGACGAGGTTTACGAAACCGGTGTCGTCGAAACCCCGCACCACCCAGGGGAGAGTCTTCCGGGCGGGCCGACGATGCGACTCGATGGTGATGGCCACGGTCTGCACCTCGTTCTCCACAAGCGTCGCTGCGTGGGCGACCGTGCGGCGGATGATTCCCGTCGGCCCGGTGAAGACCACGTCGCGCACCAGCGGTCCCGCCGCCTTGGTCAACAACGGCGCCACGCGAGCGCCGACGCCCTTGAGGGTTTCGATCGGCGCGAATAGGGGGAACAGGATTTCGGGTCTCACCCCGCGACCATAGCTCGGAATCACCCTCGCCCAATCGGCTCCGCGCCGCTAACAAGCCCTCCGCACGTCCATGGACTAAAACTTGATGAGCCAAACCCCTCCCGACCGCCTGGCGACCGACCCGGCCAGCCCCTACCACGACGAGGCGATCCTCGCGCGCGGGGTCGGCGTGCGTTTCAAAGGCGTCGAGAAGACCAATGTGGACGAATACTGCGTCAGCGAGGGCTGGGTGCGCCTCAGCGTCGGCACGACGGTGGATCGCAACGGCAAGGCGATGACGATCAAACTGCAAGGCCTCGTCGAACCCTATTTCCGTGATGTCGGCGAAGTCTGACAACGCCGCGCGCCTCGGCCGGGTGCGATTCCGTGCGTGGCGACGGGGCTTTCGCGAGGCGGACCTGATCCTGGGGCCGTTTGCCGACGCCTACGCCCCTTCGATGTCTGTCGCGGAACTGGACCGCTTCGAAAGGCTTCTCGAACAATCCGATCACGACCTCTATGCGTGGATCGTGAGCGCCTCGCCCGTACCGGCGGCGTTCGACGACGATCTGATGGCGAGCCTGCGCGACTTCCGTCCACCGTTGGGCGCGGCCGGTTGAACTTTTCTGGAGCCTAGCCTGACTTCCGCCGACGATCTGAAGAGAGCCGCGAACGATCCTGGCGAGCTTGTCCTCAGCGGCGCGCCCGAGGGTTTCGACGCGCTGGTGATGGGCGACATCGCCCGGCTTCGCGGGGGCATGACCGTGTTCGTCGCCCGGGACGGCTCGCGCGCCTCGGCCTTCGCCGGGGCCATGGGTTTCTTCGCGCCGGAGGTCGAGCTGGTGCTGTTTCCGGCCTGGGACTGTCTGCCCTACGACCGGGTCGGCCCGTCCGCCGCCGTCGCCGCCGACCGGATGGCGACGCTCAGCCGGCTGGCGCGGGACAATGATCCCAAGACGCCGACGCTGTTGATCACGACGGCTGCGGCCCTGGTTCAACGACTTCCCCCGCGCGCGACGGTTCGGGGCTCCGGCTATTCGGCCAAGGTGGGCGAGAGCGTCGAGATCGCGGATCTGGAGCGCTATTTCGCGGTCAACGGCTATCATCGCGCTTCGACGGTGTCCGAGCAGGGCGAATTTGCGGTGCGCGGCGGCGTCATCGACGTCTTCCCGCCGGGCGCGGAGGAACCTGTCCGGCTCGACCTGTTCGGCGACACGCTGGAGACAATCCGCGCTTTCGACCGGGAAACTCAGCGCTCCACCCGCCAGCTCACATCGGTCGACCTCTTGCCGGTCAGCGAAGCGTTGCTCGACGCCGAGGCGATCAAGCGCTTCCGCAAGGGCTATCTCGCGTCGTTCGGCGCGGCCGGTGACGATCCGCTCTATGAGACCGTTAGCGCGGGGGGACGTCGGGCCGGCATGGAGCACTGGCTGCCGCTGTTCTACGACGACCTGGAGACGCTGTTCGACTATCTGCCGAAGGACAGCTTGATCGCGGTCGACAATCTGGCGACGGAGGCCCGCGACGAGCGCCTGGATCTGATCACAGACGCCTTCGACGCGCGGGAAACCACCGAGCGCAAGACCCACTATCGCGCCCTCTCTCCGCAGCGGCTCTATCTCACCGCCGAGGAATGGGACGCACGGTTGAGGCAGAGGCCGTCGCGGCGCTTCACGCCATTTCAGGCGGAGGCGGCGGGAGCCACCCTCGATATGGGCGCGAAACTGGGCCGGATGTTCGCCTCCGAGCGCGCTCAGGACAGCGTGAACCTGTTCGAGGCGACCGCGGACCACGCGCGCGCGCTCGCCAAGGCCGGCAAGAGGGTGATCTTCGCCTCCTGGTCGGAAGGCTCCTCGGATCGCCTGGGCGTCATGCTGGGCGACCACGGTCTGAAGGGGATCAAACTCGCGCCGTATTGGCAGGCCGCCAAGGCCGCCGACCCCAAGACGCCGCAGCGCGCGGTCCTGCCCCTCGACAGCGGGTTCGAGACCGAAACCCTGGCGGTGATCTCCGAAACCGACATTCTGGGCGACCGTCTCGCGCGACCGCGGCGCAAACGGCGCGCGGCGAACTTCCTGGCGGAAGCCACGGCGCTGACGCAGGGTGATCTCGTCGTCCATATCGACCACGGGATCGGTCGCTACGAGGGCCTCAAGACGCTGGAGGTCATGAAGGCGCCGCACGACTGCCTGGAGCTGCAATACGGCGGAGAGGCCAAACTCTACCTGCCCGTGGAGAATATCGACCTTCTCACCCGCTACGGTTCCGAGAGCGAGGGCGTGCAGCTCGACCGCTTGGGCGGCGCGGCGTGGCAAGCGCGCAAGTCCAAGGCCAAGGAACGCCTGCGGGTCATGGCGGAAGGCCTGATCGCTGTCGCGGCTCAGCGCGCCACTCATCATGTCGAGGATATCGAACCGCCGGCGGGGATGTTCGACGAGTTCTGCGCCCGTTTCCCCTACGACGAGACGGACGATCAGCTCAACGCCATCGGCGACGTGCTGAGCGACCTCGCGGCCGGCAAGCCGATGGACCGGCTGATCTGCGGCGACGTGGGTTTCGGCAAGACCGAGGTCGCCCTGCGCGCGGCCTTCGTGGTGGCGATGAGCGGCAAACAGGTGGCGTTGGTCTGTCCGACCACCTTGCTGGCGCGTCAGCACTATTCGACCTTCGTCCAGAGATTTCAGGGCTGGCCGGTGCGCGTGCGACGGCTTTCGCGGCTGGTCCCGACGGCCGAGGCGAACGAGACGCGCGAGGGCCTGGCCAAAGGCGAAATCGAAATCGTCATCGGCACCCACGCCGTCCTATCGAAACAGGTTTCGTTCAAGGACCTCGGCCTGGTCATCGTCGATGAGGAGCAGCACTTCGGCGTCAAGCATAAAGAGGCCCTGAAGGCCCTGCGCGCGGAGGTCCATGTCATGACGCTGACCGCGACGCCGATCCCGCGCACCCTGCAGATGGCGCTGTCCGGCATCCGCGAGATGTCGATCATCGCCACTCCGCCGGTCGATCGCCTGGCGGTGCGGACCTATGTCACGCCATCCGACCCCGTCTCTCTGCGCGAGGCCCTGCTGCGCGAGAAGTATCGCGGCGGCCAGGCCTATTACGTCGCGCCCAGGATCAAGGACCTGCCGGAAATCGAGCGTTTCCTTCGCGAACAGGTCCCCGAGGTCAAGTTCGTCGTCGGCCACGGGCAGATGGCCCCGACCCAGCTCGAAGACGTCATGAGCGCCTTCTACGAGGGCCAATACGATGTACTGCTGTCCACCACGATCGTGGAATCGGGCCTCGACATTCCCACGGCCAACACCCTGATCGTGCACCGCGCCGACATGTTCGGGCTCTCCCAGCTCTATCAGCTCCGCGGACGGGTCGGACGGGCCAAGGCGCGGGCCTACGCCTATCTGACGACGCCGCTGAACAAGACGCTGACCCCGGCGGCGGAGAAACGCCTCCACGTCCTCCAATCGCTGGACAGCCTAGGCGCGGGCTTCCAGCTCGCCAGCCACGATCTCGATATCCGTGGCGGGGGCAATCTGCTGGGAGACGAGCAATCCGGTCACATCCGCGAGATCGGCGTCGAGCTGTATCAACAGATGCTGGAGGACGCGGTCGCCGACCTGAAGAGCCGCAGCGTGAACCTCGAAGGGGAGGGGCTTTCGGATCGCGGCTGGTCGCCGCAGATCAATACCGGCGCGGCGGTGCTGATCCCCGAGGCCTACGTCCCCGATCTCAATGTTCGCCTGGCGCTCTATCGACGGCTTTCGGAGGCCGAGCGCGCCGACGACCGCGAATCCCTCGCCGGCGAGATGATCGACCGCTTCGGGCCCTTGCCGCCGGAGGCCGATCAATTGCTCAAGGTGGTCGCGATCAAGGGCCTCTGCCGCGAGGCCAATGTCGCCAAGATCGATGTCGGGCCGAAGGGCGCGGTGGTCGGATTCCGCGGAGACCGTTTCGCCGACGCGGGACGCCTGATCGCCTTCGCGCAGAAGAACAGCGCCGTCTGGCGGTTGCGGCCAGACCAGAAGGTGCTGATCAAGGGCGAATGGGACACGCCGTTGGAGCGCCTTGCCGCCGCGGAAAAAATCCTGCGCGAACTGGCGAATCTGGCGCGCGGAGCCGACGCCGGCCCGCAGCTCTCTCCCTGGCAGGCTCCCGCGCCGCCACCCCCTCCGCCGCCGCCGGTCAAGCGCGTGGTGAAGCGACCGCAACCCGCCGCTCGGCCATGGAGCCGGAGCCGGTACTGACCGGCATCTCTTGAAGTGGGTCCGTGGCGATCCGGATCCTGTGATCAATCCGGTTGCGAGGCGGCCCTCAAGACCCGCGCCTCCGCCAGTACGCGTCTGGCGCGAAGCCAGATTTCACAGCTCTGCGCCACCATCATTGCACCCAGAAGCAGGACGATGGCGTCGCTGACGGCGGCGAGTGAAATGTGCATCTGGCTCGCCTCTCCCATACCCGCGCGCAGGCCGATGCGGCCGACGACGATCGCGACGAGGAACAGCAAGCCGATGGGCGAAACCCTGGTCGTCAGCTCATGCGTCTCGGGATGGACATCGATGTGGATGAAACGCCCGCGCTGCCAGCCCACACCGGCGCCGGCGATCGCGGCGACAAGCAGAAGGGAGACGCTGCGGGCGTCCAGCGGCGGCGGGGTGGCGATCAGGCTTGAGGCCATCAAGGCGAGGAAGATCAAAGGCCGAACCCACAACCATTCGATCTTCAACGGGCGCGGTTTGCGGTTACGGAGAAAAAGAATTGCGAGTGCGATGACAAGACCGATCAGGAGCCCGACGCCCTGACCTCCGTTTCCGCCCATCCAGGCTGACTGCATCGTGGCGCCCTCTCTCGAGCCCCTTGCGTGACGGTGGGGCAGAGGGAGACTATGGCCGCCAAGGGTTCGCGATCAAGCGGCCGTTCCAGGAAGAAACACTATGGGTCAGGGACCGCTTTCAGGACTGAAGGTCGTGGAATTCGCCGGGATCGGCCCGGGGCCGTTTTGCGGGATGTTGCTTTCCGACCTAGGGGCCGACGTGGTGCGCATCGACCGCAAAGGCGGCGGACGTTCCGCGAAGACCGACATCACCGCGCGCGGGCGCCGATCCGTGGCCCTGGACCTGAAGTCGCCCGACGCCGTCGAGGTCTGCCTGAAACTCATGGAGAAGGCCGACGCGGTTTTCGAGGGTTTCCGGCCGGGGGTGATGGAGCGGCTGGGCCTCGGTCCCGACGTCGCTCTGAGGCGCAATCCAAAGCTGGTCTACGGCCGCATGACCGGCTGGGGCCAACACGGCCCCTACGCCAAGGCAGCCGGCCACGACATGAACTATATCGCCATCAGCGGCGCCCTGGGCGCGATCGGGACGCGGGAAAAGCCGATACCACCGCTCAATCTCGTCGGCGATTTCGGCGGCGGCGCGCTTTATCTGGCGTTCGGGCTGTTGGCCGGCGTGATCCACGCCCGGGCGAGCGGCGAGGGACAGGTGATCGACTGCGCCATGAGCGACGGCGCGGCCTCGCTGATGGCGATGTTCTACGGCTTCAAGGCGGCGGGAGGCTGGACCGATCAGAGGCGGGATAACCTCCTCGACGGCGGCGCGCACTTCTACGACACTTATCGATGCGCCGATGGCGAATGGATCTCCATCGGTTCGATCGAGCCGCAGTTTTACGCCCTGTTGCTGGAAAAAACCGGGATCGACGACCCCGAGTTTCAAGGCCAGATGGACCGGGCGAGATGGCCGGCGCTGAATGCGAAGCTGGCGGCGGTGATCGAGACAAAGACCCGCGACGAATGGTGCGCGATCATGGACGGGACCGACGTCTGTTTCGGCCCGGTTCTCAGTCTGGCCGAGGCGCCGCTGCATCCGCACAACGTCGCGCGGGAAACCTTCGTCACGATCGACGGCGTGGTCCAGCCCGCCCCCGCGCCGCGCTTTTCCAAAACCCCCGGCAGGGTCGCGGGGCCGCCGCCTGGAATCGGCGCCCACACACGCGATGCGCTGACAGACTGGGGCCTGAGCGAGACGGTCATCGCGGCGCTGGAGGCCACGCCCGCGACGGCGTGAAGATCGTTCATCCTGGGTTCAGCGCCCAGGCGCGATAGCTGCGTTGTCGGTGGCTCGTCGCTTTCCCCGTCCCTCGTTGCGGCGGGTCACCGGCCAGGAAGACCTCCTGGCGGCGCGTCGTTCCCCCAATGGCGCGCCGCGCCTTCTTCGCGAGCGGCTGGATCATTCAGCGCTTGACGATCAGGAAGGTGACGACGCCGCCTTCCGCGCTCACCTCCGCGATTTCCAGTCCCGCCGCCGCCGCGAAGTGCGGAACGTCGATCCTCGCCAGGGGGTCGTCGCAGATCAAACGTATCCTGGCGCCCGGCAATGCGTCCGCGGCGGCGCGGCGCAGCTTCAGCGTCGGGACGGGGCAGCGGTGACCCCGTGCGTCGATGACGCAAATGGCTTCGGTGCTCATCCCTCTAGTGATAGCGCCTGCGTGCGGCTAAATCGCCGGCGAGTCCTCGTGAAAGGCGATTCCACGTCCAGTCCCACCGCCGAACTGACCGTGGTCGTGCCGACGTTCAACGAAAGCGGCAATGTCGAGGTCCTGATCGAGCGTTTGGACGCCACTCTAAGCGGCGAGACATGGCGCGTGATCTTCGTCGACGACGATTCGCCCGACGGCACCGGCGCTCTGGTGAAGTCGATCGCCGCGCGGGACGACCGCGTTCAATGCCTGCGCCGAACGGGACGGCGGGGCCTGGCCGGCGCGGTGATCGAGGGCATTCTCGCCAGCGCCTCGCCCTTTGTCGCGGTGATCGACGGCGACCTGCAACACGACGAAACCCTGCTGCCGGCGATGTTGCAGACGCTCCGGTCCGATCGCGCCGACCTCGTGGTGGGCACCCGGTTCGCCACCCGCGAGGGGATTTCCCTGGGTCTGTCTCCCATCCGTAAGCTAGGCAGCCGCGCCGCGACCTGGGCGGCGCGCCGGGTGCTGCGCGCCGAGATCAGCGATCCGGTGAGCGGCTTCTTCATGGTCCGGCGGGATCTTGTCGAACGTGTCGCGCCGAAGCTGTCGCATCAGGGCTTCAAGATCCTGTTCGATATCGTGGCCAGTCAGGCCTCGCCGCCCCGAATCGCTGAAATCCCTTACGCGTTCGCCGAGCGCGTCAGCGGCGCGAGCAAGCTCGATAGCCGCGTGGTCATCGACTATGCCGGCCTCCTGGTCGCCAAGCTGGCCGGCGACATCGTGGCGCCGCGGACCGTGATTTTTCTCGGCGTGGCCGGCGTTGGCGTCGCCGCGAACCTGGCGGTGCTGGGCCTCGCGAACACATGGGACGCGGCGTTTCTCCCGGCCCAGGCGGCGGGCGCGTTGATCGTGCTTTTCGGCGCCTTCGCGATCGACACGACGTTCACGCGACGCAGCCTGGATCTCCGCGCGCTTGGGCGAGCGCTTCCTTTGGCCTTGATGGGATTGCTCGCGAACTTGAGTGTCGCGGACCTGGTTTGGCATCGCGGCGGCGTCTGGTGGTTGGCCGGGCTCGCCGGCGCGGCGGTCGGCGCGTTTTGGACCTATGTCAGCCGCGAGCGCTGAGGGCAGGCCGCCCTGGCGGTTGCTCGGGATCGTCGCGGCGATCCTCGCGATTCGCCTGGTGGTCGCGGCCAACCTGCATCTCAGCGAAGACGAGGCCTATTACCGGCTATGGTCGATGTCCCCGGCGCTGGGCTACTACGATCATCCGCCAATGATCGCCTGGTGGATCGCGGTGGGACGCGCCGTGGTCGGCGACACGGCCGTGGGTGTCCGTCTGCTCCCCGCGCTGAGTTCGGCCGTCACCAGCCTGCTCGTCTTCGACATGGCGCGCTTGGCGGGGGCCAACGCGCGGAGCGCGGAGCGGGCGGCCCTGTGGTTCAACGCCGCGTTGCTGGTCGCGGCCGGCGGCTTTCTGGCGGTTCCTGACGCCCCGGCGGCGCTGTTCTGGTGCCTCTGCCTGTGGTGTCTCTTGAGGGCAGGTTCGAACGGCGTCGGCTGGTGGGTGGGGGCCGGGGCGGCGGCGGGTCTGGCGACGCTGTCGAAATACTCCGCTCTTTTCCTCGGTCCGGGTGTTCTGGCGTGGCTCGCCAGTTCGCCGGCGGGTCGTCGTCGGCTTCTTTCGCCGGGGCCATGGCTGGCGTTGGCGATCGCCTCGGCCTTCTTTGGGCTGAACGTCGGCTGGAACGCCGGCCATCACTGGCTGACGTTCTCCAAGCAGTTCGGTCGGGTTGCGGCGCACCGCTTTTCATTCCGATACTTGCCCGAACTCCTGCTCACGCAGGCCCTGTTGCTCAACCCGGTCCTGGTCGCCTTCCTGGTCAGGTGGCGGCCGTCGCTGGATCGCGGCGCCGAGCTGTTCCTGGCCAGCAGCCTGCCGTTCGCGGCCTATCTGGCGCTTCACAGTCTGCACGACCGTGTCCAAGCGCATTGGCCCGCGCCGCTCTATCCCGCGGCCGCGATCCTGGAGGCGATGGCCGCTTCTCGCCTGGAGAGTGGTGTCTGGCGTGGGTTGCGGACAGCCGCGCCAGCGCTCACGGCGGTCGCCGTCGCGGTGCTGGGCGTGCTCGCCGCGCTTCCGCCGGCGACCTTCGCCCAGCTCCCCGATCTCTTTCTACCCCTTCGAGGCTGGAGCCGCTTTGCCGGGCGGCTGGCGGTGCTGCGGAACGACGAAACGGCCGGCTGGCTCGGAACCTCTAGCTACGGCTTGGCGTCCGAGCTGGCCGACGAGCATATCGCTTCTCCGATCCTTCAGATCAGCGAGCGCGATCGCTGGCGGGGGTTGAACACTCTCGCCCCGGCGGATCTGAGCCGGCCAGGCGTGATTGTGGATCTTCCCCGCCGCCTGGACGAGACGAGGCTCAAAGCCTGTTTCGGCGAGGTCCGATCGCTTGGCCTTCTCCCGCGTGGCGCAATCGGTGAGCGGCCCAAGCTCTATGCCGTGTATCGCGTTTCCACGCCGCGCCGGGACGTTGCGCGGAGAGGTTGCTGGTGAGCCTCAGCGGTGGCGGCGACCATGGTCGAGCCGCCTCTGCATCGGCGTCTCCGGGAGCGTCGCGAGGGTCAAATAGCCTTTGTGTTCGTGATCCAGAGTGTCGAAATGGATCGCCGCCAGCTTCATGTAGTCCGCGCGGGACACCAGGCCGCGAAAGCTCAGATCGGCCGCCGCCACGGGTTCCGGCTCGTCGAAGAAGCTGAACGGCGAGGCGCCCGCGCCAGACTCATCCAGCTTTTGAGGCTTGTGCGGCAGGTCGTCCGCCGATGGGCCCCCGCCTGGGTCGATCGAGCCGGGCCGGTCGATGCCGCCCGCCGATTGGATCCTCCACAGGAGGGCCGGACGGAGCGCCGGCACGCCGCCACGCAAGCCGACCTCGACCCTGTAGCCCAGGACCTCCGGCGCGATCCGCTGTTCGTAGAACGCCATCTCGATCGGCGAGACCACCCCGTCGCCGTTGCGATCGATGACCTTGAAGAAGGTGGCGGCGTCGGCGAGGAATTCCGCCTTGTCGAGCTTGCCATCGGCGTTGGTGTCGGCGGCCTTGAACCAGTCCCCGACGGGATAGGGTTGCCCCTCCTTCGCGCGAAACACCTTGCCGGACGGCGCGATGAATACGTTCGCGGGCGGGCCTTGCGGGACTGTATCGTCCTGAGCCCGAGCGGCGACGGCGTAGACGGCCAAAAGCAGAGCCGCGCCGAGCCTGACCGTCGAGTTCGCCATGCGCGATCTCCTACATCCCCCCGCGCCGCCGTGCCATGCTTTCCTCTTCCAGAAATCGAGGTGCGTTCGAGAGCCGCCAATATGGCGACAAGATGCATCGCGAAGACGGCTTGGGGATGTCGAAGGACGGCGGGCGCAAGGTCCGGCTAGCCGTCCTTCTTGTCACAATGTCCCGATCGCTTGGCGTCAGCGGCGCGGATATCGCCTGACAAGAGAGAAAAAGTCGTTCCCCGCCCAGCAACGGTCTAGGTTTCGCGCTGCGTGAGAAACTGCTTTAGCGACCTCGAGCCTTGGAGAGCGACACCATGACCGACCCCGCCCCGCAGCCCATCCGCTTCGACGACGGCGCCGCCTATGAGCAGGGCATGGGGGTCTGGAGCCGCCTGGTGGGGGAGGTGTTCCTCGACTGGCTAGGGGCGCCGCAAGGCCTGCGATGGATCGACGTCGGCTGTGGCAGCGGGGCCTTCACCGAACTCCTCGTGAAGCGCTGCTCGCCCTCCGAGGTCGAAGGTGTCGATCCTTCCGAAGGCCAGCTCGCCTTTGCGCGCGCCCGCCCGGGAATCGGCGCTGCGCGTTTTCAGACGGCGGACGCCATGGCGCTCCCGTTCGAGGACGATCGCTTCGACGCGGCGGTGATGGCGCTCGTCATCTTCTTCGTTCCTCAACCGGCGCGAGGTCTCGCCGAAATGGCGCGCGTGGTGCGGCCGGGCGGCCTGATCTCCGCTTACGCGTGGGATATCGTCGGCGGGGGATTGCCCTTCGAGCCCTTTCGCGACGCGCTGACCAGACGGGGTGTCGCCCTGCCCCTTCCGCCCAGCGCGGAGATCTCCCGCGAAGACGCTTTGCGCGCGCTGTGGATTGATGGCGGCCTCCAGGCGGTTGAGACCAAGGTGGTCGAGGTCCATAGATCGTTCGAAGATTTCGAGACCTTCTGGTCCGTCAACATGGGGGTCGGGGGTCTCGGCGAATTCTTCTCGCGGATCGACGTCGCATTGGGCGCGGAGATCAAGAACGAGGTCCGCGTGAAATTGGCGCCCGACCGCAATGGCCGGATCCATTGCACCGCCAAAGCGAACGCCGTGCGCGGCCGCGTCGCGGTTTGACCTTGCCGGAGCTTCGGCGTCGCGAGACTGTCGCGCACCGGCGTCATGGTGCGGTCTTCAACGGTGGGAGATTGGTTTGATCCGTCTGCTTACGACAGTCCTTATCGCGGTCGCCTCCGCCGCGGCGGCGGCTGAATTCACGCCCACGGGCCAGGCCTTGACCCCCACCGCCGCGCCGGGCGCGATCTTTCAGCCGCTCAATCCCGATCTTCCCGGCGATCCCAACTTCACTGCCGGCCAGGCTTCCGCCCTCGCCCTGTCGCCGAACGGCAAGACGCTGCTGATCCTGACCAGCGGGTTCAATCGCAATTTCGGCGCCGACGGAAAGATCGATCTGGCGCGGTCTCTCGAATACGTTTTCGTCTACGACGTTTCGGGCGCAAAACCGGTCAAGCGGCAAGTCATCACCGCGCCAAACACCTTTCTGGGCCTCGCCTGGGCGCCCTCCGGAGAGCGGTTCTATGTCTCTGGCGGGGTGGACGACGACGTCCTGGAGTTTCTCGGCGGCGCGGATGGCTACAAGCTTGGCCGGACTTTCAAGCTTGGCCACACCGCCGGCCTTGGCCTGGTGGTCAAGCCGGAGGCGGCGGGGGTCGCGGTCAGTCCGGATGGCCGGAAACTGCTGGTCGCCAATTTCCAGAACGATTCGATCAGCCTCATCGACCTGGCGACGGGCGCGATCCGCGAGCAGGATTTGCGGCCCGGCAAGCTTGATCGCGGCCTGAAGGGTCTGCCGGGCGGGAGCTTCCCTCTCGCGGTCGCGTGGGTTTCGAACGACAAGGCCTATGTCGCCAGCGAGCGCGACCGGGAAATCATACCTCTGCGGCTGGCCGATACCCTCGGCATCGGCCGCCGCCTGCTCACGCGCGGCCAGCCCGTCGCGCTTCTGCCGGGCCGCGGCGATCGACTCTTCGTGGCCCTGGACAACACCGACGCCGTCGCGGTGGTCGATACGGCGAAGGATCGGCTTCTGGAAACGATCCCGACGGGCGCCTTGGCGTCGTGGGGCAAGCCCGGACTGGGCGGGGCGGGCTCCAACGGCCTGGCGCTTTCGTCCGACGGGGAGACCTTGCTGGTCTCCAACGGCGGGGAGAACGCCCTGGCCGTGGTTCGGCTCGACCCTCTCGCGATGGGCCGCGCGACGCCAACCAAGCGTGACGACGACGATGGCGCCAAGGGCCGCGGCTCCCAGGTCATCGCGATGATCCCCACCGGCTGGTACCCCACGGCGGTCGCGGCCAGCCGGGATGGACAGCGGATCTTCGTGGTCAACGGCAAGAGCAACGCCGGTCCAAACCCCGGCGGTTGCCGAGCCACCCTCTCGACCGCCAAGACCGCCGACGATGGCTGCCGCGCCGCGAACCAGTATGTCTGGCAGCTCGAAAAGGCCGGCTTTCTAGGCATGCCGACGCCACGGCCGGATCATCTCGGCTCGCTCACCCGGCAGGTCGCGGTGAACAACCACGTCTTCGACGAGCCCTCGGCGGCGGACGCGCGGACCATGGCCTTCCTGAAATCCCACATCCGCCACGTGATCTACATCGTGAAGGAGAACCGCAGCTATGATCAGGTGCTGGGTGATCTGGACGTCGGCGACGGCGATCCCAAGCTGACGATCTTCGGTCGCGCGATCACGCCGAACCTGCATTCGCTGGCGCGGCGCTTCGTCGATCTGGACGCTTTTTTCGACAGCGGCGAGAGCAGCAACACCGGGTGGAACTGGACCACAGCCGGCCGCACGAACGATTTCACCGAGCGCGAAGCGCCGGTGAACTACGCCCAGCGCGGTCTGCAGTACGACCAGGAGGGCGACAATCGAAACCTCAACGTCGGCTTCGCGACCAACACCGAGCGTCTGAAAGCCAATCCGCTTGGGCCGGACGATCCGGACATCCTGCCCGGGGCGCGGGACGTCGCCGCGCCGGACGGCCCGGGCGGCGCGGCCGGGCTCGGCTATATCTGGGACTCGGCGCTGCGGGCGGGACTGACCGTGCGCAACTGGGGTTTCTACGGCGATCTGGCTCTCTATGAGAAAGAGGCGGGCGCCGCGCGTATTCCGCGTCTGCGCGAACCTTGGAAGACCGGGGTCACCGTTCTCACCCCGGCCAAGGCCAGCCTGATGGCGATCACCGATCCGTATTTCCGCGGCTTCGACCAGGGCTTTCCCGACTATTGGCGCTTCAAGGCGTGGGAGCGGGAATACGACGGTTTCGCCCGGGCGGGGGCGGCGCCGAACCTGATGATGGTACGCCTCGCGCACGATCACACCGGGGATTTCGCCGAGGGGATCGACGGGATCACCACCGTGGAGACCGAGCTGGCGGACAACGACTATGCCGTCGGTCGGCTGGTGGAAAAGGTTGCGCATGGTCCCTTCGCCAAGGACACCCTGATCTTCGTGGTGGAAGACGACGCCCAGGATGGTCCCGACCACGTCGACGCCCACCGCTCCATCGCCTTCGTCGTCGGCCCCTATGTGAAGCAGGGCGCGGTGGTCTCTCGACGCTACACCACGGTCGACATGGTGCGGACGATCGAGGCCGTGCTGGGCCTACAGCCCATGGGCCTCAATGACGCCTTGGCCGAACCCATGGCCGGGGTGTTCGACACCGCCCACGCCGACTGGACCTACGACGCCATCGTACCGGGCGTCCTTCGCCAGACCGCCTTGCCGCTGCCGGCGCCCGGCGAAAGCCGCACGAGTTGCGCGGTCCCCACCCGTTCCAGCGCCTATTGGACGGCGGCCATGAAGGGTCAGGATTTCTCCAGCGAGGACCGCCTGGACACCGCGCGGTTCAATCTGGCGCTCTGGCGCGGGATGAAGGGCGCGGCTCCTTATCCCGCCGCGCGGGACGGCAGAGACCTGCGCACCGATCGAAAAGTGGCGGCCGGCGAACTCTGCGGCTGAGGCTGCTTAACAAGCGCGCGCGAGTCGGTCACAAGCCCGCGGATGTCGCTCTCCCTCGCCGGTCGCCATGTCGCCGTCCTCATGGGCGGATTGTCGCCGGAGCGCGAGGTCAGTCTGACTTCCGGCCGAGAGTGCGCCGAAGCCCTTGTCCGACTAGGCGCCGCGGTTTCCCGCGTTGACGCCGGGCGCGACCTGTCCGCCGTGCTGTCGGCGCTGAAGCCCGATGTCTGTTTCAATGCCCTCCACGGCGCGTGGGGCGAAGATGGCTGCGTCCAGGGCATCCTGGAGACGCTTCAGATCCCCTACACACATTCCGGTGTCCTTGCTTCGGCCCTGGCGATGGACAAGGCCAAGGCGAAGGCGGTGCTGGCGGCGGCCGGCGTCGTCGTGCCGGGCGGCGGTCTTTTCGATCGGCGCGAGGCGGGATCGCGCCACGTCATGGCGCCGCCTTATGTGGTCAAGCCGAACGCCCAGGGCTCCTCCGTTGGCGTTTTCCGGGTCTTCGAGGGCGCCAACACGCCGCCTCGGGAACTGCTCTCATCCGACTGGACCCTTGGCGAAGCGGTGATGGTCGAACCCTACATCGCCGGATTGGAGCTGGCCGTCGCCGTGATGAACGGCCAGGCTTTAGCGGTTACCGAGATCGAGGCGGCGACGGGTTTTTACGACTACGAGGCCAAATACGGCGAGGGTGGCTCGATCCACCGCCTTCCCGCCAGACTGCCGGACGATGTCGCCGAGCGGGCGATGGACCACGCGCTGAAAGCCCATGTCGCCCTCGGCTGCGAAGGGGTCTCGCGCAGCGACCTGCGGTATGACGCGGAGAAATCTGTCCTCGTCCTTCTGGAGGTCAACACCCAGCCCGGTATGACGCCCACATCGCTCGTGCCCGAGCAGGCCGCTTTTCTGGGGATGGATTTCGACGCGCTGGTGTCGTGGATCACGATGGATGGTCTCGAGCGTCGAACGAGAGGGTGATATCGATGCTGTAAGAGATTGTTTGTCGGGCTCGAGTGGTTTGGGACTAGGGCCGGAGGCGCCGCTGGGCGTTACCGACAGCCCCCGCGGAATGCGTGGACACCTCGCCCTTCAGTCCGCGACCTCAGCGAACGCGGGAGGGCGTTTCTCCAGATTGGCCATGATCGCTTCGACCTGGTTGGGACTGCCGATCAAGGCGATTTGTTCGATGCTCTCATCGACCAGGCCCTCTGCGGCGGTCTGGCTGACGGCGGCGTTGAGGAGGCGTTTGGAGGCGCGGACGGCGTGGGGATTCTTGCCGGCGATCTCGCGGGCGACGGCCAGGGCCTCGGCGCGGGGGTCGACGCAAACCCGGGTGGCGAAACCCATGGCGAAGGCCTCCTCGCCGTTGAAGACGCGGCCGGTGTAGGTCAGCTCCCGCACGATGTCCTCGCGCACGAGATGACGCATCAACTGGGTGCCGGCCATATCGGGGACGAGGCCCCACTTGATCTCCAGCACGGCCATCCGCGCGTCCGGTGCGACAAAGCGCATGTCCGCGCCCAACGCGAGCTGGAAGCCGCCGCCGAACGCGACGCCGTGGATCGCGGCGATTACCGGGGCCGGAACTTCACGCCAAACCCACGCGACGTACTGCGCGCGGTTGGCGATGCCATGAGTTCTGGAGCCCAGGCCCGATGTCGCGGCATCGCGCGGCGTCTCGCTCTTGGACCCCGCCATGCGGCCGAAGTTACCCATGTCGAGCCCGGCGCAGAAGGCGCGGCCTTCGCCGGAGATGACCACCGCGCGCAGCCCCGGCTCGGTCTTTAGGCGTGTCCCGGCGGCGACCAGGGCTTCGAACATCGCTTCGTCGAGGGCGTTCATCTTGTCGACGCGGACGAGGCGGACGTCGGCGACGCCATCCTGGATGTCGATGGTTACCCGGTCGTTCATGCCAATTCTCCCATCATCGCCGCGATCCCCGTAGGACCGCGATCGTCAGCGCCACGACGACGCCCGCCGTCAATAGATAGGGCAGGGCGGCCGCGCCGACCAAACCCCGGGCCGCCGCGCAGATCCCCACGGTCGCCAGCGCGATCAGGCTCATGACGAGATCCGCCGCGAACATCTTGTAGAGCGTGGCGAGGAAGTCGCGCAAAACGGTCACGCGGCGACCGCGCTCACGCGGGACCTGACCAGTCTCGAAAGCGCGAATGCAAGGAAGAGAAAAAACGGCACGAGAACCAGGATCGCCCAATCGCCGCCGGGGAAGGCCGCGCCTAGGCTTTCGCAACACCAGAAGACGCCGAACCCGGTCAGGAGGCTGCCGACGACGAACTTAAGGGTGTTTTCCGGAACGCGCGCAAGCGGCGCGCGCAAGGCGACGCCGGCGGCCAGCACGAGAGCACAGGCCGCCGCCGCGCCGGCCGCCGCCGGCAGCAACAGGCCGGGCCGCGCGCCCACCGCCAGGACAATGAAAACGACCTCCGTCCCTTCAAGCAGCACCGCCTTGAACGCGGCGACCCCGGCCAGCCAGTCGGCGGCGGACGATCGCGCGGCGCCGCGCAGACTGCTTGTCTCTTCCTCAAACGCGGCGGTTTCGTCGTGCAGCGCCAGCGCGCCGCCGGCGCGGAGCACCGCCTTGCGCAGCCATCCCAGGCCAAAGACCAGGAGCAGGGCGCCGACCACGAACTGGAGGCCGTGTATGGGAACCATCGCCAGGAGCGGTCCGAATAGCGCGACGGCCACCACGAGAAGGGCCAGGGCCGCGGATGTCCCGATCAAGGCGGGACGCACGCCCCGCACGATGCTGACGGCGAGGACGATGGTGAAGGCCTCCACCACTTCGACGGCGGAGGCGAGAAAGGCGGCCAGCGCGATCGGCGCGGCGGTGGCGAAGGTGACCATCGCTCTTCACTAGGGGTTCATCCGTTGTCGCGCAAAGCCGGCGCCGTCGTGTCATGGCAATTTCACGAACCGTCGACGGTTTCGCCCTTTCCGACCGCTGGCGGCGGGACTACCAACCGCGTCACGCGCCTGTTTTTTTCGCGAACCACAATCTCGAAGGCCTCCCATGATCCGCTCCATCGCCGCCACCGCCGCCACCGCCGCGCTTTTGGCGTCGACGGGGGCGAGCGCCCAGCCCGCCTCCGCCAGCCTGCGCGTCATCGACAAGATCGCCGGTCCCGACGGCGGCTGGGACTACGCCAGTTTCGATCCGGCTCGGCGCCGGGTCTACGTCGCTCATGGCGCGGCGGTCATGATGATCGAGGTCGACAGCGGCAAGGTGACCCCGGCGTTCGCGGCGGGAGACCATCTTCACGCCGTCGTTCCGGTTCCCGGCTCCAACCTGCTCGTCACCACCAACAGCGGGGACTCCACCGCCAGGATCATCGATGCCGACACCGGCAAGCTCATCGCCTCGATCCCCACGCCGAAGGACCCCGACAGCGCGATCTGGGATCCGCATTCGGCCAAGGTCGCGGTGATCGGTGGCGACAGCGGCACGATCACCCTGATCGACCCCAAGGCCGGCAAGGCGGTGGCGCGGATGACCGTCGGCGGGTCGCTGGAATTCGCGGTTCCCGACGGCAAGGGCCGTCTTTTCGTGAACGCCGAGGACAAGAACGAGGTCGTCGTGGTGGATTTGACCGCGATGAAGGTGACCGCTCACTATCCGATGCCAGGCTGCCTGCGACCGACGGGTCTTGCCTATGTGGTGGGACACCGCCTGATCTCCGCCTGCCAGAGCGTGGCCAAGATCCTGGACGCCGACACCGGCAAGGAAATTGCGAGCCTGCCCATCGGCGTCGGGCCGGACGCGGTGATCTATGACGCGGCCCACGCACTCGCCTACATTCCATCGGGGCGCGCCGGTCAGTTGGCGGTGATCGCCCTCGCCGGACCGAAGAACAACACCGTGGTCGAGACCGTCGCCACGGCTGTCGGCGCGCGCACCGGGACGGTCGATCCCAAGACGGGTCGCGTCTATCTGCCCTCCGCGGAATACGGCGCGCCGATCGCGGGCCAGCGTCAGGCGATGACGCCGGGGACCTTCAAGGTTCTTGTCCTAGGAAAATGAACGGGGCGCCGCTCTAGGCATTGACCTTGACGGCTTCATTCTTATAACAAGCCCTCCCGCGAAAGAAGCGCGAACGGCGTGTCCACCTCTCCCCGCAAGGCGGCGGAGGTCGGCGCTGCTTTTCGCGCCCATTGTCGTTTTCGCGGCCCGAACAATGAGTGCGAGCTCGGTTCAGACGTTTCGTCGAAACGTCGCCGAACTCTAGCAGGAGAACAGCGGCTTGGCCCGTATCGCAGGCGTCAATATTCCCACCAACAAGCGCGTCGTGATCGCGCTGCAATATATCCACGGCATCGGCCAGGCGAAGGCGCGCGAGATCGTGGACCGCGTCGGCATCGAAGACGCGCGCCGGGTGAACCAACTGACGGACCAGGAAGTCATTCACATTCGCGAGGCGATCGACCGCGACTATCAGGTGGAAGGCGATCTTCGTCGCGAGACCTCGGTCAACATCAAGCGTCTGATGGACTTGGCCTGCTATCGGGGTCTTCGCCACCGTAAGGGTCTGCCCGTTCGCGGTCAGCGCACCCACACCAACGCCCGCACCCGCAAGGGTCCGTCCAAGCCGATCGCCGGCAAGAAGAAGTAAGAGGGCGCAAGACCGATGGCCAAGGAACCGACACGCGTCAAGAAGCGCGAGCGCAAGAACATCACCTCCGGCGTGGCGCACGTGAACGCCTCGTTCAACAACACCATGATCACCATCACCGACGCCCAGGGCAACGCGATTTCCTGGTCGAGCGCCGGGACCATGGGCTTCAAGGGTTCGCGTAAGTCCACGCCCTACGCCGCCCAGATGGCGGCCGAGGACGCGGGCAACAAGGCGGCCGAACACGGCGTCAAGACGTTGGAAGTCAATGTCTCCGGCCCAGGTTCGGGCCGTGAGTCCGCGCTCCGCGCCCTGCAGTCGGTCGGCATGACGATAACCACCATCCGCGACGTGACGCCGATGCCGCACAACGGCTGCCGTCCGCCCAAGCGCCGGCGCGTCTAGCCCGTCGCTAAGTACAAACGCCAGCGCGGCCGCGTCTTCTGGCCCGCGCGACCTCTATCCCCCAGGGAACCCCGTCCGTGATCGAACGCAATTGGAATGAACTGATCCGCCCCGAAAAGCCGCTGATCGAAGCGGGCGCCGACAGCGCCCGCAAGGCCCGCATCGTCGCCGAGCCCCTCGAGCGCGGCTTCGGCGTCACGCTCGGCAATTCTCTGCGCCGGGTTCTGCTTTCCTCGCTGCAAGGCGCGGCGGTGACCTCGATCCAGATCGACGGCGTCGTCCACGAGTTCTCCTCCATGGAAGGCGTGCGCGAGGACGTGGTCGATATCGTTCTCAACATCAAGCAACTGGCGCTGCGCATGCACGCCGACGGCCCCAAGCGCATGACGCTGAAGGCGACCGGCCCCGGCCCAGTGACCGCCGGTCAGATCGAGGCTCCCTCGGACATCGACATCCTCAACCCGAAGCATGTCCTGCTGACCCTCGACGAGGGCGCCTCGGTGCGCATCGAGTTCACGGTCGAAAACGGCAAGGGCTACGTGCCCTCCGAGAAGAACCGGCCCGAGGACGCGCCGATCGGCCTCATTGCCGTCGACGCCCTCTACAGCCCGGTCAAGCGCGTCGCCTATCGCGTCGAACCGACCCGCCAGGGCCAAAGCCTCGACTATGACAAGCTGATCATGGAAGTCGAAACCAATGGCGCGGTGTCACCCGTGGACGCCGTTGCCTACGCCTCGCGCATTTTGCAGGATCAGCTTCAGGTCTTCATCAGCTTCGACGAGCCGAAGAAGAAGCTGGACGGGGAGGCGAAGCCCGATCTGCCGTTCAACCCCGCCCTGCTCAAGAAGGTCGACGAACTGGAACTGTCGGTCCGCTCGGCCAACTGCCTGAAGAACGACAACATCGTCTACATCGGCGACCTGATCCAGAAGACCGAGGCGGAGATGCTGCGCACCCCGAACTTCGGCCGCAAGTCGTTGAACGAAATCAAGGAAGTCCTGACCAACATGGATCTCCATCTCGGCATGGACATCCCCAATTGGCCGCCGGAAAATATCGAAGACCTCGCCAAGAAGTTCGAAGATCAGATATAGGCTTTAGCTAAGCGGCCCGTCGGGAGACGGCCCGGAGTTTTGGAGAGACCATATGCGCCACGGCGTCGCTCATCGGAAGCTTGGACGGACGTCCGCCCATCGCACCGCCATGTTCGCCAACATGTCGGCGAGCCTGATCAAGCACGAACAGATCGTCACCACCTTGCCAAAGGCCAAGGAACTGCGTCCCTTCGTGGAGAAACTGGTGACGCTCGCCAAGCGCGGCGACCTGCATGCTCGGCGTCAGGCCATCTCGCAAGTCCGTGACGTGGCCCAGGTCGGCAAGCTCTTCGCCACCCTCGGCCCGCGCTACAAGGCCCGCGCCGGCGGCTACATTCGCGTGCTCAAGGCCGGCTTCCGCCACGGCGACAACGCCGCGATGGCGGTGATCGAGTTCGTCGATCGCGATGTCTCGGCCAAGGGCCTGGATTCGGGTCCGGTGGACAGCGCCGCCGCCGAATAAGAGATCGTTCTTTGCCCCCGCTCGCGGGGGAAAGAGACGGCGGAGCCGGCAAAAAGGGGGAGCGTCATAAGCTCTCGCCCAGCTGGAACGGAACCCCTACCGCTCGCTGACGGGAGTCGCTTCCCCGCACGCGCGCGCGAGGGGGCCAATAGCGTCGCTAACCTTTCGGTAGTTGACAATAATTGCGCGCTGGTGAAAGTATCTCCGCTCACAAGCAGGAGCGCCGCCCATGCCCGCGACCCGATCGACCCTCATCGCGACCATAACCTACCGCGATCGCCGCACGGCGATCGACTGGCTGGAAAAAGCGTTCGGCTTCGAGACCGTCATGTTGCTCGAGACGCCTTCCGGCGAGATCGCCCATTGCGAGATGAAGCTCGGCGACGGGGCCATCGCCGTCGGCTCCGAATGGGCCGAGCCTTATCGCAGTCCGGCCAGCGTCGGCGGGTGGCACCCAGAACCTGCATGTCCACGTCGAGGAGGATGTCGACGCCCATTGCGAGCGCGCCAAGGCGGCGGGCGCGGTGATCACGGCGGAACCGGAGACTCAGTTCTACGGTGATCGCAGCTATCGCTGCCGCGACCCCGAGGGTCATATGTGGACGATCTCGCAGACCGTTGTGGCCGTCAGCCGCGAAGACGCCGAAACCGCCAGCGGTCTCAAAATCACCGGCTGGGCGATGTGAGGGCCGCGTCGTGAGCGAGCCCAAGCCGGCTCTGGCCATTGGCATAGCCTGCAAGGATCCGCGTGCGGAACTCCGCTGGCTGGAGGCGGCGTTCGGCTTCGAAACGACCCTCGTGGTCGAGGGCGACGATGGCTCGATCGCCCATAGCGAAATGCGCGTCGGAAGCGGCGGACAGATCATGGTCGGGCGCGAGTGGGACGAGTTCCACCGGAGTCCGCTCTCGATCGGCGGGACCAACACCCAGTCGGTCCATGTCAATCTGGAAGACGCCGACGACGTCGACGGCCACTTCCGCCGCGCCGTGGCCGCGGGAGCGACCGTCCTGCGCGCGCCCGCCGATCAGCCCTACGGCGACCGGCTCTACGCCGTCAGTGATCCGGAAGGACACCACTGGACGTTCGGCGGCCGGATCGACGCGACCGCGAACCTGGGTCGCCTGTGAAGCCGGCTTCCGGTCTCGACGCCACCCTTGCCGCCCTGGCCGACCCCAACCGGCGTCGTGTCGTCGATCTGTTGCGGGGCGGGGCGCGTCCCGCTGGCGACATCGCGCGCGCGGTCGGGGTTCCTCCGCCGGCGATGAGCCGCGCGCTGAGGGCGTTGAAGGACGCCGGCCTCGTCGTCGAACATCACCCTCCGCACGACTCGCGCTTGCGGATCTACGAACTGCGCACCGGACCCATCGGTGAGCTGCGCGACTGGCTCGCCGAAACCGAGACGATGTGGAGCGAGCAGCTCGTGGCCTTCCGCGAACACCTGGCCAAGGAACCCTGAAGTCTTGCCGTCGCGAATTCTGGTCGCCATGCGTGTTCCCGCGTCTCCCGACCGCGCCTTCGCGGCCTTCACCGGCGAGATCGGCGCTTGGTGGCGGGGCAATCGGCTGTTCGGATTCACCCCGCGCGAGCCCGGCGTGCTGAGCTTCGAGCCGGGCGCGGGCGGCCGACTCATCGAAACGCGCGCCGGCGGCAAGGTCTTCGAAATCGGCAAGGTCAAGGTGTGGGAGCCGCCCGAGCGCCTGGTGTTCGGCTGGCGGCAAGCCTCCTTCGCGCCGGACGTCGCCACGGAGGTCGAGATCCGCTTCGAACCCTTCGGCGCGGAGACACGGGTCACCGTGGAGCATCGCGGCTGGGACGCCGTTCCCGCCGACAACGTCGCCCTGCACGGCTTTCCCCTGGTCGTCTTTCTGCAACGTCACGCCGAATGGTGGCGGGTCTTGCTCGACAGCCTCAAAACGTCCATGCCGCCGTCGTCATGACCGAAGCGCCCCCGGTACCAAGAGCGCCCCGCCCCGCCGCGTTCGGCTTCATCTACGCCAGCGCGATGATGAACGCCGTCTCGTTCGGGATCATGATTCCGATACTGCCGAATCTGATCAAGCAATTGGCCGGCGGCGACACGGCCAGCGCTTCGGAATGGAACGTCCTCTTCTCTGCGAGCTGGGGACTGATGCAGTTCTTCTTCGGCCCGATACTCGGCATGCTTTCGGACCGCTTTGGTCGGCGGCCCGTCCTGCTGATCTCCAATTTCGGCCTGTTCGTCGATTTTCTTTTCATGGCCTACGCCCCGACCTTGGCTTGGCTGTATGTCGGCCGAATCCTTAATGGAATCACGGCGGCGAGCTTCTCGACCGCCAACGCCTATGTCGCGGACATCGTCGCGCCGGAGAATCGAGCGCGGCTCTTTGGAATGATGGGTTCGGCCTTCGGCTTCGGCTTCATCATCGGTCCGACGATCGGCGGTATCTTGGGCGAGCATAACCTGCGCCTTCCTTTCATCGCCGCGGCGGGCCTCTGTCTCGTCAACGGCCTCTACGGCTTGTTCGTCCTGCCGGAGTCGCTGAGGCCCGAATTTCGCACGCCGCGCATGGCGTGGTCTCGCGCCAATCCGCTCAGCTCGTGGCTCTTCCTGCGCCGGCATGGCGAGCTCGCCGGACTGGCGATCGTGGGCTTTCTTTCTCAGTTCGCGCAGGTGGTGCTGCCGACGATCTTCGTGCTCTACACCGGCTATCGCTACGGGTGGACGCCGAAAATCCTGGGTTTCACCTTCATGGCGACCGGTATCAGCCAGGTCCTCGTGCAGATGTTCCTGGTCGGGCCGGTTGTGAGATGGATCGGCGAGCGCGGCGCGGTTCTGGTGGGCGCGGCGTTCGGCATGGCGGCCTTCGTAGCCTACGCCGTGGCGCCGAGCGGCGCCTTTTACCTGCTAGGCATCCCGTTGTTCGCGATGGTCGGCTTCCTGCAGCCCGGGCTGCTGGGGCTGATGAGCCGCCGGGTCGGACCGACCCACCAGGGCCGCCTGCAGGGGGTGAACCAAAGCTTCATGGGCGTCTCGTCGATCATCGGCCCACCGCTCTATGGCTTGACCTTCGCCTGGTCCGTGCGTCATCCGGGAACCCCGCCGGGGTTGGCGATCCTCATAGCCGCGACGCTGCTGGGATTCGCCTTTCTGATCGCGCTCAAGACGGCGCGGCCCGTCTCGGCGCTCGGCGCGCCCGCGCCTGCCTGACAACGGCGCGGCCCACGCCATGATTGCGCCGGAAATCGTTGGTGAGAGTAGCGCCGCAGTTTTGTGGAGAGTCGCCATGCGCCATCGAACCCCGGTCGCCGTTGCCATCGTGCTGGCCGGCGCCCTCGCCGCAGAAGTGGCGTCCGCGCAAATCGACCCCGCCGTCCCCGCCAACGCGCCGGCGATGAAACTCTCCTTCGCGCCCATCGTCCGCCGCGTCGCGCCGGCGGTGGTCAACGTCTATTCCAAGCGTGTCGTGCGCCAGCAGGTCGACCCCTTCTGGGCGTTGTTCGGCGGCGGCGGGCTCCCGCGCGCGCGGGTGGAACAGTCCCTCGGCTCCGGCTCCATCGTCCGCGCGGACGGCCTCATCCTGACCAATCACCACAACATCGAGGGCGCCAGCGAGATCCGCGTCGTCACCGCCGATCGCCGGGAATGGCCGGCCACGGTCCTGCTGGACGACGCCCGCGCGGATCTGGCGGTCCTGAAGATCGACGCCAAGGGCGAGCGGCTGCCGACCATCCGTGTCGACGATGCGACGAATCCGCAGGTCGGCGACCTCGTTCTGGCCATCGGGGACCCGTTCGGCGTTGGCCAGACGGTGACCAACGGCATCGTCTCGGCCCTGGCGCGGTCGGACATCGGCGCGGGAGACTACGCCGCCTTCATCCAGACCGACGCCTCGATCAATCCCGGCAACTCCGGTGGGCCGTTGGTGGACATGTCGGGCGCTCTGATTGGCGTGAACACGGCCATCGTCTCCAGTTCGGGCGCCTCGGCGGGTGTCGGTTTCGCCATTCCCGCGGCGGTGGCGCGTCAGGTGATAGAGACCGCCTCCAGTGGCGGCCACGAGGTCGTGCGGCCCTGGCTCGGCGCCAAGACCCAAGGGCTGACGCCGGAAATGGCCCGCAGCCTGGCGCTCGCGTCGCCGCGTGGCGTTGTCGTCACCGACGTCTGGCCAAGCGGGCCCGCCGCACGGGCCGGGTTGCAGCGCGGGGATGTCATCCAGTCCATCGACGGCGCGGTCATCGACGACGACAGGGGTCTCACCTTCGCGATCGGCGCGCGTCATCTTGGCGACGGCGTGAGTTTGGCGGTCGTGCGCGGACCGGCGCCGCGGACCCTCCGTCTCGTGGTGGACGCGCCGCCCAGCGATCCGCCGGCGGACCCCCGCCTGATTACCGGCCGCAACCCGCTGAGCGGCGCGACGGTGGCCAATCTGTCGCCCGCCGAAGCCTTCCGCCGCCGCCTCGATCCCTTCGCCGCGCGTGGGGTGTTGGTGACCCAGGTCGGCGCGGGATATGGCGAATCGATCGGCGTTCAGGCGGGTGACTTCATCCGCGCGGTTAACGGCCAGCCGATCTCGAGCACCGGCCAGTTGCAAGGCCTGCTGAACACGCCGACCGCGTCGTGGGCGGTCTCGATCGAAAGAAACGGCCAGCTGATCACGGCGCGCTTCAGCGTTTGACGCCCCGCCTCCGGCTGTTTGAAGGCTTGGCCCAAGCCTGAAGCGACGCTCTCGACTCATCGATAGGTCGGGGCGGCGGATATCGCGCATACTTCGCGCATCGCTTGCGCCATTGCGTTCTACGCGTTGGCGCCTGGGCCAGGACTCCGGCGAGCAGACTAGTATTATCTCATTCTGCAAAATTATGTGCGTTCGACCCGCGTCCGATCGTCGCGGAGTCGCTGAGTGGAGTTTGCTATAGATAGCATTATGCAATATGATGTCGCCTTCGCCTTCGGTGAGTCATTAGGGAGCGCCGATGGTCGCCGGGTCTGAGAGTCATTCGCGGAAACCCACCGTGGACCCAGTCCGGCGCTTCGCGATCGGCGCGGCGCTGATCATCGCCGTCGGGGTTCTGATCGGGTGGTGGGCGCACATCGCCTGGCTCAAATCCGTGTTTCCCGGTTTGACCACAATGAAGGTCAACAGCGCGATCGGTATCGGGTGCTCCGCGATCTCCCTCATGCTCCTGGAGCGCACGTCCGCGCGGGCGACGGCGGGGGCGCGCGCGTTGGCCGTCCTCGTCCTCCTGATAGGGGCCGCAACCCTGTTCGAATACGGGAGCGGCCGCGCGCTCGGCCTCGACGAGCTCATCTTCCTGGACCCATCATCGACCTCGAAGCCCTTTGGCGGCCGCGCCTCGCCCGTGACCGCGGCGGCCTTCGTCTTCGTCGGCCTAAGTCTGCTCCTGCTCTCCCAGAGGACGACCCGTTGGGCCGCGGGCGCCGCGCATGTCCTCGCCGTCGCGCCCGGCGCGATAGGGTTCTTATCGATAGCGGGATACGCCTATGGCGTCTCGCGGCTCTACAAGTTCGGACCCTATGTCTCGGTCGCGCTTAATACCGGAGTAGGCCTGTCGCTGATCACGGCGGCGTTGATCCTGACGCGGTGGCGCGAGGGTTGGGCGGCGTCGCTGGAGAACCGTCCCATCGCCAGGGCGGCGCTCGTGCAGATCGGGACCATGGCTGTCGTCGCGCCGTTCCTGACCGGGCTTTTCGTGGTTTGGGGCTTCCGCGCCGGATATTATGAGGCGCAATTCGCCCCCGCGCTGTTTGCGGTGGCGGCGGCGGTCTGCTTTCTGGTCCTGGCGTCGAGGTCGGCCGTCATCCTCAGCCGAGCTGAAGGTGAGGCGCAACGCAGCCAGGCCGAATTGAGCCGGCGTGACATCGAACTGGGGCAGAACCAGGCTCGGCACCTTGCTCTGGTGGAAAACCTGCCCCAACTCGTCTGGACCTGTCTGCCGGATGGCAATTGCAACTATCTGAGCAGGCAGTGGGTCGAATACACCGGCATGTCGGAGGCGGGTCAACTGGGCCTTGGCTGGCTTTCCGCCGTCATCCATCCAGAGGACGCCGACCGGACATATGAACACTGGATGGGCGCGGTCGAGGGTCGTCACCACTATGACATAGACTTCCGGATACGTCGCGTTGACGGGGTCTACCGCTGGTTCAAGGCGAGGGGATCGCCCATCCGCCGCGCTGACGGGGCGATCGACTATTGGTTCGGCACCTGCACCGATATCCAGGACATTGTGGAGGCGCGCGACGTTCTCACACAATCGCGGCTGGAGCTCGAGGCCGAAGTCTCGGCCCGCACGGGCGAACTCATGCGGACCGAAGCCTTGCTGCGGCAGTCCAAGAAGATGGAGGCGGTGGGCCAGCTTACCGGCGGATTGGCGCACGACTTCAACAACCTGCTGATGGGCATCATCGGCGCGCTCAATCGTATTGAAACCCGCGTTGCTCAGGGGCGGGTTGGCGAGATCGCTCGCTATCTGGAAGCGGCCAGCGGCGCGGCGGAGCGCGCGGCCGCGCTTACCCACCGCCTTCTGGCCTTTTCGCGCCGTCAGACCCTGGATCCCCGGACAATCAAGGTGGGCGAACTGATCGCGGGGATCATCGAACTCATCCGCCGCACGATCGGACCCGCGGTCACGCTCGAGATCGTCGAGGCGCCCGACGCCTGGACCGTGCTGGCGGACGCCAAACAGATCGAAAACTCCCTCCTCAACCTCTGCATCAACGCGCGCGACGCCATGCCGAACGGGGGCCATATCGCGATCGAGACATCCAACATCGTGCTGGACGAGGAGGGCGGCTCCGAACTTGGCTTGGCCGCGGGCGACTATCTGGCGCTTCGCGTCCGGGACGATGGTTCCGGGATGACTCCCGAGGTGGCGGAACGCGCTTTCGATCCATTCTTCACCACCAAGCCCCTCGGCTCCGGCACGGGACTGGGCCTCTCGATGGTCTATGGTTTCGCGCGGCAGTCCGGTCAGGCGCGCATCCAGAGCAGTCCGGGCGAGGGGACCACGGTCTCTATCTACCTTCCCAGGCGCCAAGCCGCGGAAGAACCGCTTGCTGACGCGCCCTCCGTCGGGGCGGCGTCTTTGGACGCTCACGGCGAAACCGTCCTGGTGGTGGATGACGAAAAGACCGTGCGCTTCTACATCACCGATGTCTTGGAAGACGAAGGCTATGCCGCGCTTCACGCCGAGAACGGCGCGGCGGCTCTCGAAATCATGAGGTCGGAGGCCAAGGTCGATCTCCTGATCACCGACGTCGGGCTTCCCGGCGGCCTCAATGGCCGCCAGCTCGCCGACGCGGCGCGCGTGGCGCGGCCCGAGCTGAAGATCCTCTTCATTACCGGCTACGCCGAGAGCGCGGTGATGGGCGACGGTGCTCTGGGGGCCGGGATGGCGATCTTGACCAAGCCGTTCTCATTGGAAGCCCTGAAAGAGAAGATAGCGGAAGTTCTGCGCTCCACCGCACGACAGTGAAGCGCCGGCTTGGGCGGTCCATCGCAGCCGATACCAGCGAAACAGGCGTCGAGGCGGCCGCCATCTCTGAGGGTCTTCCAAGCGGCGTGTCGCCGCCGAATCGCCGCTGAGGCGCCAGCCAACCCCCGCATCGCCTCTGGGACCCTTCTCCCGCAAGACGAGACGGAAATCTGCTATCTTTGCCTGGCCCGAGTCTCTTTCGCGCGGACCATCGGAACACCCATGCCCTACGCCGTCGCTCCACTCTTTTTCATCGTCGTGATCCTCGTCCTGCTCAGCCGCTCGGTTCGCGTAAATCAGGAATACGAGCGCGCGGTATTCTTTCGCCTGGGCCGGCTGGGCGCCAGCAAGGGGCCGGGGCTCTTCCTGCTGTTTCCGATCATCGACCGCGCGGTGAAGGTCGATCTACGCACGATTACCGTTCAGCTCGAGACCCAGGAGACGATTACGCGGGATGGCGTGGCGGTGAAGGTCAACGCCGTCGTCTGGTTTCGCGCGGTGGATCCCATTCTTGTCGTGACGGCGGTTCGGGAGTGGCAAGGCGCCATCGTTCAGGCGGCGGAGACCGGGATGCGCGACGCCATCGGCCAGAGCGATCTCGACCAGATGCTCAAGGACCGCGTGGCGATCAACCGTCGCCTGCTCGAACTGCTTTCCGCCGCGTCCGGCAAATGGGGCGTCCAGATCGAGGCGGTCGAGATCAAGGACATGGACATCCCGGAACAGATGCAGCGCGCCATCGCCCGCGAGGCCGAGGCCATCCGCGAAAAGCGCGCCCGCATCATCAAGGCGGAAGGTGAAAGCGAAGCCGCCCGCAAACTCGCCGACGCCGCCGCGACCATCGGCAGCGTGCCGGGCGCGCTTGAACTTCGCCGTTTGCAGACTCTGGCCGAGATCGGGGTGGAGCATAACAGCACCATCGTCGCGATGATGCCGGTGGAGCTGCTGTTGGCCGCTCAGAAGCTGGCGGGGGTGGCGTCCGACTCGCCGAATTAGCCATCTCGACGGATCAAGAAAGTCAGCTTTTTGCGCGCAACTCACGACCCGGGCGGCATTTCTATCGTGATATTGTTGCCCTTGACGCCGTACGAGCCGACGGACTTGACCTTGCCCGAGAGGATGCTAGCGAAGAATTCCTCGAGCATGTCGGCCGTTGGTCTCCCGTCAAAATAGCCGAAAATGAGGGTTCGATCGTTTTGCTCCAAGGTCGCGGTCCACTGCGGCTTCTTGTTCATTCCGCCAAAACGGCTGCCAACGAGTTGGAGGCGACCGAGAGGATCGGGGGTCTTTCTTGGGTCAGTAGCGTTACCTGATCGGCATTCGCATCGCTTCCATCTGCACGGACGCCTCGCGCGACGACGAGATTGTAACCCGCCTTGGTCGCCGCGTCCTCGAAACACCAAGTGGGCTCCGGCAGCGTTTGGACCGGTGATTCCTGCGCGGCTGATACCGCCGCCGCACCCAACAAGCTCGTCATGAGCGAAGACTCGCTGATTTCCTTCGTCCGCTTCATCAACGCGGCGCCGCGCCGAGGCGCTTGAGATCGGGCGCATAAGGCAAGTCTGACTCCGGCAGAATTGCGGATCGCGTCGGTTACGGCTCCTAGGCGCGACGACATCGCGAGATCATCAGCGGACTTCGTCGTCGTTCTGTACTCGAGGGTCCATCCATTGAGATCAGCAATCCAGATGCTCGAGCGCAGGCCACCGTCCTCGTCATACGGCACGACGGTCCACAAGAGCCCAAAGTCCGCGCGGCTCTGTTCCGCCAACGCGACAGGGTGGCGCGACGCTCCAAATTGCAGAAGCTCGCGCTTGGCTTCCGCCAAGGCCGCGGCGATATCTGAACCCGAACGCCGCGTGAGATAGACCGTAAGGGTGGCTTCAGGGGACGCGTAGCTGCAACCGACGTCAAGTCCAAAGGCGTCGAACACGGTTGTGGCCACACGGTGGAAAGGTCCAGACCCGCTAGGACAAATCAATCCGGATTGAAGGTGCTCCGCGCCGCCGTCCGCCGTTGCGCGCCAGATACTCAGCGGCGGCGATGATTCGGGCTCCCGAACTTCTTTCGGGACATCGGCGACGGCCGACGTGGCGGCGAATAGAACGGCAATCAAGGCGATGCGCATGTTTGTCCCCTCAAACTCGAATGCCTGTAAGGCCCTACGCCAGCAACTTTGCCACCCTCGGCGCGAAGTACGTGATTACCCCCGCCGCGCCCGCGCGCTTGAACGCCATCAAACTCTCGAGGATAGCCCGCTCTTCCTGAAGCCAGCCGTTGCGCGACGCGGCCATGATCATCGCGTACTCGCCGGAGACCTGGAAGGCGAATGTCGGTACACGGAAGGCTTCGACGACCCGTCGCAGGATATCCAGATAGGGCATGCCGGGCTTGACCATCACCATGTCCGCGCCCTCGGCGATGTCCAGGGCGACTTCACGGAGGGACTCGTCGCCGTTGGCGGGGTCCATCTGATAGGTCGATTTGTCGGCGGGGTTGTCGACCGATCCCGCGCCCAGCGTCCCCGAGCCGATCGCCTCGCGGTAGGGGCCGTAGAAGGCCGAGGCGTATTTCGCGGCGTAGGACATGATCATCGTGTCGCAGAGCCCCTCGGCCTCGAGGGCGCGGCGGAGCACGCCGATCCGGCCGTCCATCATGTCGGACGGGGCGAGAATGTCGCAGCCGGCGCGCGCCTGCATCAGGCCCTGGGCGACCAGCCGCTCGATGGTGGCGTCGTTGTGGACGCGGCCGTTCTCGATAACTCCATCATGGCCATGATCCGTAAACGGATCGAGTGCGACATCGCAGAGTACGCCGACCTCCGGCGCCGCGTTCTTCATCGCCTTGACGGCGCGGGCGACAAGGCCGTCGGGATCGTGGGCGAGGGAGCCCGCCGCGTCCTTCCCGGCCCCATCGATGTGAGGGAAAACCGCGATGGCGGGGATGCCGAGGGCCTTGGCCTCCTTCGCCGCGGCCGCCGCGCCGGCAATCGTCAGCCGCGCGACGCCCGGCATCGAGGCGACCGGAAGATTCTCCGTTCCGTCGTGCACCAGCATGGACCAGATCAGATCCGCGGGCGTCAGCACACTTTCGCGCACAAGGCGGCGAGTCCAATCCGCCTGACGCAGGCGGCGCAGGCGTAGGGCGGGGTAGGGGGCAAGGGGGGCCGGGCTCATGGCGCGAATAGCAATCAAGCGCGCCCCGCGCGCAACCCCTGACAGCGCGCCGTCTGTGCGCTATGCCTTCGGCCAGAAGAGGAAACGAGGAACGCCATGAAATCAACGATCCTGAACGCGGTCGCCGCGCTCGCCCTGGCCACGGCCGGGTTCGCCGCGCCGGCGCACGCCGCCATGATGACCGCGGCCCAGGCCGTCGCCGACTCCACCCGCCCGGCGAAGGAGGTCGAGCTGGACGCCGCGCGCCACCCCGCGGAACTGATCGCGGCCATTGGGCTCCATTCCGGCCAGACCATCGCGGACATCTGGCCGGGCGATTATTGGGATCGCCTGTTCGCCGATGTCGTGGGCGCCAAGGGCAAGGTCTACTCCGTCCACCTGACCGACGCCGACAAGGCCGAGCATGTCGTCACCCCGGCCGCCGGCGCGCCGACGTTCCCCGATCACGCCAACGCCGTCATCGTCGCGACCTCGACAGCGGCGTTCACCCTGCAGACCAAGGCGGACATCATCTGGTTCCGCCAGAATTATCACGACCTCTACGACCCCTTCATGGGGCCGGCGAACGTGCCGGAGTTCAATAAGGGGGTATTCACGGCCCTGAAGCCTGGTGGCCTCTTCGTGGTGATCGACCATTCGGCTCCGGACGGTTCGAAGCTGGCGATGACCAACACCGCTCACCGCATCGACAGTCAGGTCGTGAAGGACGACATGAAAGCGGCGGGCTTCGTATTCGTCAAGGAAAGCAACGTGCTGCGCAATCCCTCCGACCCGCGCACGGCATTGGTCTTCGACCCCAAGGTTAAGGGCCACACCGATCAGTTCGTCTACATATTCCGCCGGCCCTGATCGCGCATGACCACCGTAGCCTTCATCGGGCTGGGCAATATGGGCGCGGGCATGGCCGCCAATCTGGCCAAGTCCGGCGCGACGGTCCGCGCCTTCGACCTCAGCGCCCCGGCGTTGGACAAGGCCAAGGCGGCGGGTTGCGAGGTCTTCGCCTCGGCGGCCGAAGCGGTCGCCGGCGCGCGCGTGGTGGTCACCATGCTGCCGGCGGGGGCGGCGGTTCGCTCGGTCTGGACCAAGGATGTGATCCCCAACGCCGCCGAGAACGCCTTGCTGATCGACTGCTCCACCATCGATGTGGAAACCACGCGTTTCGTCGCCGGCGAGGCGAGGGGAGCGGGACTGCGCACAGCGGACGCCCCGGTCAGTGGCGGGATCATGGCGGCCGACGCCGGAACGCTGGCCTTCATGGTCGGCTGCGAGGAGGACGTTTTCGGCGAGGTCGAAGCGATTTTGAAACCCATGGCCCGGGTCGTGCTCCACGCCGGCGGCGTCGGGGCGGGTCAGGCGGCGAAGATCTGCAACAACATGCTGCTTGGCATCTCCATGCTGGGAACGTGCGAAGCCTTCGCCCTCGCGGAGAAGCTCGGGCTGGAGCCGAAGAAGTTCTACGATATCGCCTCGCAATCGTCGGGCCAGTGCTGGGCGCTGAACACCTATTCGCCTTGGCCGGGGATCGTGCCCACCGCGCCGTCGAACCGGAACTACCAGGGGGGTTTCCTGACCGCGCTGATGTCCAAGGATCTCAAGCTGGCGCAGGAGGCCGCGGCAAGGTCCGGGGCGGCGACCCCGATGGGCGCTCAGGCCCAGGGCCTCTACGCTCTCTTCGAGAGCCTGGGGTATGGTCAGCGGGATTTTTCCGCCGTATTGCAGATGATGCGCGGGACCTTGGCCGAACTCGGCTAGGCGCGCGGGAGCCCGTTTGGACGTGATCGACTACAAGGCCGCTTTCAGCAACGCCGTGGAACAGGTCCGCGGCGAGGGCCGCTATCGCGTCTTTGCCGACCTCAAACGCCATCGGGGTGATTTTCCCCACGCGACGTGGACCCACGCCGACGGCGCGACCAGCAAGGTCGTGGTCTGGTGCTCCAACGACTATCTCGGCCAGGGCCAAAACCCGGTCATTCTGGAAGCCATGCACCGCGCGCTGGACGAAGCGGGATCGGGCTCCGGCGGCACGCGCAACATCTCCGGCACCACGCACTATCACGTCGAGCTGGAGGCCGAGCTGGCCGATCTGCACGGCAAGGAAGCGGCCCTGCTCTTCACCTCCGGCTATGTCTCCAACGAGGCGACGCTGCAGACGCTGCGCAAAATCCTCCCCGGACTGATCATCTTTTCCGACGCCCTGAATCACGCCTCGATGATCGCCGGTATCCGCGCCGGCGGCGGTCTGTATCAGGTTTATCGCCACAACGATCTGGCGCACCTCGAGGAACTGCTCGCCGCAGCGCCGCTGGACGCGCCCAAGATGGTGGCCTTCGAGAGCGTCTATTCGATGGACGGCGACATCGCCGACATCGCCGGAACCGCCGCCCTCGCCAAGAAGTACGGCGCCATGAGCTATATCGATGAAGTCCACGCTGTCGGCCTTTACGGCCGCCGCGGTGGCGGGGTGTCGGAACGCGATGGCGTCGCGGGCGAGATCGACATCATCGAAGGGACGCTCGGCAAGGCGTTCGGCGTCATGGGCGGCTACATCGCCGCCTCGGCGTCGGTGGTCGACGCGATCCGCTCCCATGCCAGCGGGTTCATCTTCACGACCTCGCTGCCCCCCGTCCTGACGGCCGGGGCTCTGGCCAGCATCCGCTGGTTGAAGACCCACGACGAGATCCGCGTTCGCCACCAGGAGCGCGCCGCCGCGCTAAAGTCGCGAATGAGGGCCGCCGGCATTCCGGTGATGCCGTCCGTCAGCCACATCGTCCCGGTGATGGTCGGCGATCCGGTCCACTGCAAGATGGTCTCGGACATGCTGCTGATGGACCACGGCATCTACGTCCAGCCGATCAACTATCCCACCGTGCCCAAGGGGACCGAGCGCCTGCGCTTCACCCCCACACCGTTTCACACCGACGCGATGATGGACGATCTGGTGGGGGCGTTGGGCAGGCTGTGGACCCACTGCAACATCAGCCGGATGGGCGGGATCGCGGCCTAGACACCGCCCGCTCCCACTAGGCCGTCCCGCCGCGGCGCCATGTCCAGGTACTCTTAATGAAGTATGACGACGTCATCCTCGGTCGCCGCAGCATCCGCGGATACAAGCCCGATCCGGTTCCAAAGGCGCTCATCGAGGAAATCATCGGCCTGGCGATGCGCGCGCCGTCGTCGATGAATACTCAGCCGTGGAATTTCTACGTCATCACCGGCGAACCGCTGGACCGCATCCGCGCCGGCAACACCGAGCGCATGGTGACCGGCGTGCCCCAGTCGCGCGAGTTCCGCACCGGTCAGGCCTTCGCCGGCCAGCACCGCGACCGGCAGGTCGGCGTCGCCAAACAGTTGTTCTCCGCCATGGGCATCGCCCGCGACGACAAGGACATGCGCCAGGATTGGGTGCTGCGCGGCTTCCGCCAGTTCGACGCGCCGGTGTGCATCATCGTGACCTATGACCGGGTGCTGGACGGCAGCGACGACACCCCCTTCGACTGCGGCGCCGTCACCACCGCCCTGGTCAACGCCGCGTGGTCGCGCGGGCTGGGCGCCGTGATCAACAGCCAGGGCATCATGCAGTCGCCTGTGGTGCGCGAGCACGCGGGCATCGCCGATGATCAGGTGATCATGAAGAGCGTCGCGCTCGGCTGGCCCGATGAGGACTTCCCGGCGAACGCGGTGGTGTCGGAGCGCAAGGCGGTCGCCGAGGCGACGGTTTTCGTCGGGTTTGGCGAGTAAGCCTGGGAATCATCTCACCTTATCGTTGGCGTGCGCGTAACTAAATGCGCCGGCCACGGTTGCATTGGCTCCGGAAGACCTTGACCAACATCCGCCTACCGTGAGAAATCTCATGTGGGCAGCGCGGCGATGATAATTCAGCCCAGCGATCGCTAGCGTCGGCGAACATCGTCGGCGCTCCCGCGGCCCTGCGCCGCGCATCCGCCGCGAAATCACATGTCAAATCCATCATCGCTCCTGCGGGAGCGGGACTTCCTGCGCCTCTGGGCGGCTCAGAGCGTGTCCGGTTTCGGCGCGCGTATTACACGGGAGGGGCTGCCGATCATGGCGGTCCTAACTCTGGGCGCGGCGCCGTCGGCGCTGGGCGTGCTGGCGGCGGTCGCCGGCGCGGGGGGCTTGATCGTCAGCCTCGCGTCGGGCGGATTCGTGGACCGATCTCGCCGCCGACCCATCCTGATCTGGGCGGACCTGGGCCGCGCCGTGGCGCTGCTCTCGCTGCCCGCCGCCGCCTGGCTGCATGTTCTCGGTCTCGCGCAGGTCTATCTCGTCGCCGCCATGATCGCCGGTGCGAGCGCGCTCTTCGACATCGCCGACCACGCCTACCTGCCCAGCCTCATCGGGCGGGAGCGTTTGGTCGAGGCCAATGCACGCCTCGGCTTCACCGAGGGGGCGGCGGAGATGGCCGGTCCGGCGCTCGCCGGCGTGCTCTTTCAGTGGCTGAGCGCGCCGGTGGCGGTGATCGTCAACGCGGGGACCTATGTCGTTTCGGCTGTCGCCCTCTCGCGCATCCGCGCGGTGGAGGCGGCGCACGACGTCCGACCGGAGCGAAACGGCGTGGTCTCTGGCCTGCGGACCGGCGCCAGCCTCGCGTGGGGGAGCCCGATCGCGCGGGTGCTGCTGATCACCTCGGGGATCGGCGGACTGTTCGGCGGCGTCTTCAGCGCGCTTTACATCCTGTTCGTGCTGCGCACCCTGGGACTCGGCCCGGTTGTGTTAGGTTTCGGCATCGCCTGCGGAGGGCTTGGCGCCTTGGCGGGTTCCATTCTGGCCCCTCGCGCGGCGCGGCTCCTCGGCGTCGGACCGGCCATCATTCTGACCAGCGCGGGTTCAGCGTTAGGCACGATGATCCTGCTCTTCGCCCCCGCCCACCGAGCCGGCGCGGTGTTGTTCTTGATCGGTCAGCAGATCACCGGCGACCTGCTGGGTGTCATTCCCATCATATTGGGAACGAGCCTGCTCCAGACGCTTATCGCCGGGGAGGCGCTGGGTCGGGTCCGGGCCATATTCCGCGCGACGAGCGGTCTGGCCGCGGTGGTGGGCGCGCTCGCCGGCGGCGTGCTCGGCCAAGCGCTCGGCGTGCGGGAGACCCTGTTTTTCGCTGTGGGCGGCCTGCTGCTCGGGCCGTTCCTAAGCGCGTTCACCCCGCTATGGCGCGTGCGCGCCATTGGCGGCTAACCCCGCAAAGGCTGGCGGCGCTTCCGCGTGATCGCCACGTGGCTGCCTTATCCGGGGGGTCTGCTCGCCCCTCGCCCAGCCGTTTCTCGGTGATCCCTTTACGCAGTCGCAGCATTTGCCTAAACCGTAGGCAAGGTGACTGATTTAAAAGTGAGCAGCGGCCTGAAAATCGGCCAAGTCCAGGTTCCGGGCAAGGTGTGGCTCGCGCCGATGACGGGGGTCTCGGACCTGCCGTTCCGGGAGCTCGCCTCGCGCTTGGGCGCCGCCTACGTCGCCACCGAGATGGTGGCGTGTGAACAACTCGCTCAGGCCCGGCCGGACATGGTTCGCCGCGCGGCCATCGGGAAGGGCTTGCCGCTGATGGTGGTCCAGTTGGTCGGCGGAGACCCCGCGGCGATGGCGGCCGGGGCGATTTCGGCGGTGAGGGCCGGCGCTCAGATCATCGATCTCAATCTCGGCTGTCCAGCCAAGTCGGTAACCGGCATCGCCTGCGGCTCGGCGTTGATGAGGGTTCCCGAACTGGCCGTCGCGCTCGTAAGCGCGGTCGCGGAGGCCGTGGACGTCCCCGTGACGGTGAAGATGCGCCTGGGCTGGGACGGCGCCTCGCGAAACGCGCCGCAACTCGCCGCGCGGCTCGAATCTGCCGGCGCGAAAGCGTTCACCGTTCACGGGCGAACCCGAGCGCAATTCTATGCGGGCGAGGCCGATTGGCGGGCCGTGAGAGCGGTCAAGGACGCCGTTTCAGTGCCCGTGCTCGTCAACGGCGACATCGACAGCGCGGACAGCGCAAAGAGGGCGCTCGAACAGTCGGGCGCCGACGGCGTCATGATCGGGCGCGCCGCCATCGGGCGTCCGTGGCTGGCCGCGCAGATCGAAGCGGGCCTCGGCGGCGGCGCGTTCGCCGAGCCCGAGAGCGAACAACGCCTCGATATCGTCCTGGCGCACCGCCGCGCCGCCGTGAAGTTCTATGGCGCCGCGCTCGGCGGTCGGATGTTCCGCAAACACCTCGCGGCCTACGTCGACGCCGCGCCCTGGCCGAGCGATCCTCTCCGGCGTCGGGTCGCCCGGTCGGAACTCTGCCAGCGGGACGACGAAGACGGGATCGCGGCGGGGCTCGCCGAACTGTGGGGCGTCGTCCCGCTGCGGCTGGCCGCATGACCCCCGCGTCCGAAAGCCTGCGCGCCGCCGCATTCGACCTCTGGCCGGAAGCGGCGCTTCTGCTCGACGCCGACGGCGTGGTGGTCTCCGTGAACGAAGCCGCGGAGGAATTGTTCGGTCAGAGCCTGGCCCTGATCGCGCGCGGGCCGTTCGGCAAGGCGCTGCCCTTCGGTTCACAGCTCGCGGCCCTGATCGAGCGCTGCAAATCCCAGACCGGCGCGGTGCGCGAACGCGGCGTGAGGGTCTCGCTTCTCGGCTTGACGCCCTTCATCGCCGACGCCGCCGCCGCGCCGTTCCGCGAGGGTGGAATGCTGGTCACCCTGCGCGTGCGCTCGGCGACTTTCGCCGTGGATCGCAGCGCCGATCCGGCGGGTCTCCATTCGGTGATGGGTCTGGGCCAGATGCTGGCCCACGAGGTGAAAAATCCGCTCGCCGGCATCCGAGGCGCGGCGCAACTGCTCAAGCTCGGCGCGAAAGCCGACGACATCCCTTTGGCCCAACTCATCATCGACGAGACCGATCGCATCAAGCGCCTGATCAACCGGATGGAGGCCTTCGGGGGTGAAAACCCGCCGGAACGCTCCCCGGTCAACATCCACCGCGTGCTCGATCGGGTTCGCGCCCTGGCGGCGAACGGCGTCGCTGGCGATCTCACAATGCGCGAGCATTACGATCCCTCGCTGCCGGAGGCGTGGGGCGAGGAGGATCAGCTCATCCAGGTCTTCCTCAACCTGACCAAGAACGCCGCCGAGGCGGCCCATGCGCGCGGCGACGGCAGGGGCGAGATCGCGATCTCGACGGCCTACCGCCATGGTGTGAAGATCAGGGGCGCCGATGGCGGCCTCATCGGCGGCGCGCCGCTGGAGATCAAGGTGGCGGACAACGGCGCCGGCGTGCCGGCCCGCATCCGGGACCACCTGTTCGAACCCTTCGTCAGTTCCAAAGCGCAAGGCGTGGGCCTCGGTCTCGCCCTCGTCGCCAAGGTGGTGGCCGGACATGGCGGAATGATCGATTTCGAATCTGAACCGGGACGAACGGTGTTTCGCGTCCTGCTTCCCACCGTCCCCGCGACGGCCCATTAGATCGGGGGACGAAGACTCATGGCAACCCAGACCCAAAAGATACTCATCGCCGACGACGACGCCTCCATCCGGCTGGTGCTGTCCCAGGCTTTTTCGCGGCTCGGCTATGACGTCCGCGCGACCGGCAACGCCGCGACCCTGCTGAAATGGGTGACCGACGGCGACGGCGACCTCGTCATCACCGATGTCGTCATGCCGGACGAGAACGTCTTCGACGTGCTGCCGCGCATCCGCAAGCAGCGCCCGAAACTCCCTGTCATCGTGATGAGTGCACAGAATACGCTGCTCACCGCGATCAGCGCCGCCGAAGTCGGCGTCTTCGACTATATGCCCAAGCCCTTCGATCTCGACGAGATGGCCGAGCTCGCGCGGCGGGCCTTGGCCAAGCCGGCGGACAAGGAAGTGGTGCGCGCCCAAGCCATGGCCACGCGGGATGAGCGCCTGCCCCTCATCGGACGATCGGCTCCGATGCAGGAGGTCTACCGCACGATCTCGCGTCTGGTGGGGGCCGATCTGACGGTGCTGATTTCCGGCGAATCGGGATCGGGCAAGGAGCTGGTCGCCAGGGCGCTGCATGACCTTGGGCGGCGGCGAGACGGGCGTTTCGTGGCCATGAACCTCGCGGCGATTCCGCGCGGCCGGGTGGACAGCGAGCTTTTCGGAGAGTCGGCGGACGAGCCTGGTCGCCTTGCCGACGCCGACGGCGGCACCTTGTTTCTCGACGAGATCGGCGACATGCCGCTGGATGCGCAGACGCGACTTTTACGCGTCTTCGACGGGGCCGATCCGGCGATCAATCCCAAGACCGGTCGCAAACCCAATGCTCGGGTCATCGCCGCCACGAACCGCGACCTGCGCGCCTTGATCGCCCAGGGCCTCTTCCGCGAGGACCTCTATTTTCGCCTCAATGTCGCGCCGATCCGCGTTCCGCCCCTGCGCGAGCGCACGGAAGACATTCCCGAACTCGCCCGCGCCTTCCTCCTGCGCGCCAGCCGCGAGGGCCTGCCGTCAAAGACCATAGACCAGTCGGCGCTTGATCGCCTGAAGCTGCACGATTGGCCGGGCAATGTGCGCGAACTCGAGAATCTCGTCCGGCGCATCTGCGCGCTCTACGGCGAGGAGACGATCGGCGCGCGGATCGTCGAACGGGAGTTGGCCAGTCCCGCCCCGGCGCGAACCTCCGATGAACCGGCGACGCTTTCGGCTTTGGTCGAGCGCAACCTCGCCAGCTATTTCGCCAGCCAGCCTGGGGGCGTCCCGCCGACCGGCCTCTATGACCGTGTCTTGGCCGATATCGAGCGCCCGCTGTTCCAGCTCACCCTAGCGGCGACACGGGGCAACCAGATGCGCGCGGCCGAGGTGCTGGGCCTCAACCGCAACACGCTGCGCAAGCGTTTGAGCGATCTCGGAATCGACCGCGCCAAGCCCTCGCGGTGAAGACGCCGGTCGTCGTCTTCGACGAGATCGATTCAACCAACGCCGAGGCCCGCCGTCGGGCCGAGGCGGGGGAGCGGGGGCCACTCTGGATCACCGCGGCGCGCCAGACCGCAGGCAGGGGCCGGCGCGGCCGATCCTGGGAGACCGAGCGCGGAAACCTCGCCGCGACCTATCTCTTCACAACAACGAAGCCTGCGGGTGAGGCCGCGCAGGTTTCTTTTGTGGCGGCCCTGGCTGTGCACGAGCTGGCGACCGCCATCTTCCCGTCCGACCCCGCGGAACAACGAAACGTCACGCTCAAATGGCCCAACGATCTCCTCCTCAACGGCCGCAAGGCCTCGGGCATTCTTGTCGAGTCGGGAACGACGAAAGGCCAACTTTGGGTCGCGGTGGGGATCGGGGTAAACCTCGTCGTCGCGCCGGAGGCCGCGCCCGACGCCGCGATCCTGCCCACGTCGTTCCGCGCCGAAGGCTGTTTCGCGCCGCCACCGCGGGAAGCGCTGGAAATCCTCGATTCGGCCTTCCGAAATTGGCTTGCCGTGTGGGACGAGGGCGGTTTTCCCACCATCGCCGACGCTTGGCGCGAACGCGCTCACGGCCTGGGACAAGCTTGCACCGCGCGTCTCGCCGCCGAATCCGTGATAGGCGTGGCGGAGGGGCTGGACGGCGATGGAGCGCTAAGGTTGCGCCTCGCTGATGGAACCTTGCGCCGGATTACCGCCGGCGACGTCTTCTTTTAGAGGGGGAGCGGATGCTGCTGGCGATCGAGCAGGGCAACACCAATACCCTCTTCGCCGTTCACGACGGAGCACGCTGGATCGCGCAGTGGCGCGCGGCGACGGAGGCCTCGCGAACGGCCGACGAATACGCGGTCTGGCTGGGCCAGCTCCTCTCCATGGCGGGTCTGTCTCTTGGCGTGCTGGACGGCTGCATCATCTCCAGCGTCGTGCCCCAGTCGATCTTCAACCTGCGCAATCTCGCCCGGCGTTATCTGGACGTCGAGCCCTCGATCGTGGGCGAGAACGTCGAGCTCGGGATCGCGGTGCGGATCCAGAAACCCAGCGAGGCCGGAGCGGACCGATTGGTCAACGCTATCGGCGCGCATCTAACCTACCCGGGGGCTTTGCTGGTGGTGGACTCCGGAACCGCCACGACCTTCGACATCGTCGCCGCAGACGGCGCCTTCGAAGGCGGGGCCATCGCGCCCGGGATCAACCTATCGCTTCAGGCCCTGCACGAGGCCGCCGCGCGCCTGCCGCGCATCGCCATCCGCAGGCCGGAAAAGGCGATCGGCACCGACACCGTGGGCGCGATGCAATCGGGGATCTTCTTCGGCTATATCTCGCTGATTGACGGGTTGATCGGCCGGATGAAGGCGGAATATCTTCGGATGAACCCCGGACCGATGACCGTGGTCGGCACCGGCGGCGTCGCCTCCCTATTTGAAGGGGCGACCGAAGCGATCGACCGCTTCGATCCCGACCTCACCCTCACCGGGTTGCTCGAAATCCATCGCCGCAATCCGCCACAAGCGAAAGCATGACGACAGCAAACGCCCTCGGACAACCGAGCCCCGCCGACGAACTCGTTTTCCTGCCGCTGGGCGGCTCGAACGAGATCGGGATGAACTTCAACCTCTACGGCTATGGCCCGCCGCATGACCGCAAATGGGTGGTCGTCGATCTCGGGGTAACCTTCGGCGACCAGACCACGCCCGGCGTCGAGATCATCCTGCCCGATCCGACCTATATCGAGGAATACCGCAAGGACATCCTCGGTATCGTCCTAACTCACGCCCACGAGGACCATATCGGCGCGGTCGCCTGGCTGTGGCCGCGTCTCAAGGCGCCGCTCTACGCGACGCCGTTCACCGCCTTTCTGCTACGCGAAAAGCTGCGCGAGCAGGGATTGCTGGACGAGGCGCGGATCACCGAAATCCCGCTCAAGGGCACGCTGAAGCTCGGACCTTTCGAGATGGAGCTGCTGACGCTGACCCATTCGATCCCCGAGCCGAACGGCGTTGCGATCCGCACGCCTCTGGGAACAATCCTGCACACCGGCGACTGGAAGATCGACCCCGATCCCCTGACCGGGGAGGCCACCGATGAAGACGCCATCCGCCGCCTCGGGGACGAGGGCGTGCTGGCCATGGTTTGCGACTCGACGAATGTCTTCGTCGATGGCGAGGCCGGCTCCGAGGCCGTGGTCCGCGAGACGCTCAATGCCCTGATCGGGACGCTGAAGGGCAAGGTCGCCGCCGCGTGCTTCGCCTCCAACGTCGCGCGGATGGACAGCATAATCCGCGCCGCCGAAGCCAATGGCCGCCGGGTCTGTCTGGTGGGCCGCTCGATGATCCGCATGTCGCAGGCCGCGCGGTCGGTAGGCCTGCTCGACGGGATCGCGCCGTTCCTTTCGGACAACGAGGCCAAGCACTTTCCAGGGGACAAGATCCTCTACCTCTGCACCGGCAGCCAGGGCGAGGCCCGGGCGGCCCTCGCGAGAATGGCGGACGGGACTCATCCGCACGTGAAGCTAGGCAAGGGGGATTCCTGCGTCTTCTCCTCGCGGATCATTCCCGGCAACGAGATTCCCATCCGCAACCTGCAGAACCGCCTCGCAGACCTGGGCGTCCGGCTCTACACCGAGCGCGACCACCCCGGCATCCATGTTTCCGGCCATCCGTGCCGCGACGAACTCAAGCGGATGTACCAGTGGGCGCGGCCCACGATCGCGGTCCCGACCCACGGCGAACGCCGCCACCTGCTGGAACACGCCGCCCTCGCCAAGGACCTGCAGGTCTCGCAAACCGTCGCTCCGCGTAACGGCGACATGGTGCGGCTCGCCCCCGGCCTTGCCCAGATCATCGACGAGGTTCCCGCCGGGCGGCTGTACATCGACGCCGGGGTGGTAACGCCCGAGAACGGCGACGCTCTTCGCGAGCGGCGCCACGCCTCGTTCAATGGGATGCTCTCCGTCAGCGTCGTCCTCGACGGCATGGGCAAGATCGCCGCTGGACCCACGGTTCGCGCGTTGGGGCTTCCGGGTGACGATGAGTACACCCTGAGCGAAGCGACGGGCGACCTCGCGGAGACCGCGAGCGATGCGCTACGCCGACTATCCGCCGACGATCGAGACGACGACCGGGCCGTCGAGGCGGCGATTTCCCGCGCCGTTAAGAAGGAAGCCTTCCGCATCTGGAAGCGCCGACCGGTGGTGGAGACGACGGTCTTGCGGCTGTAGCTGCGGCGCAACGCGAAGTCTGCTAGACTGACGTGATGTCGACGCTTGAAGACACTTGGACGGGCAGTCTAGGTTCCGACCCTGCCGTCATGGCGCGTTACGGCGCTGAACTGCGCAACCTCTATGGCAAGCGGCTGGAACGCGCGGTGTTGTACGGCTCGCGCGCCCGCGGCGACGCTCGCGAGGATTCTGACTACGACGTCGCGATCTTTTTATGGAACTTCAAATCGTTCTGCGAAGAGTCGGGACTGCTGTCGCCGATCGAGACGGATATCCTCTTCGACACCGGCGCCGTTATCAATTCATTCGTATTTGAAGCGGGGGGATACGCCGAGCGCACCGGGTTCATGGCTGAGGTTCGTCGCGACGGGCGCGACTTTTGACGCCTGAAACCTGGGATTACCTGCGTCGAGCCCGAGTTGAGATCGAAGAAGCGCAGATAACCGTATCCGCAGGTCTCGGAAAGGCGGCCGCCCGCGCGGCCTACTATGCGATGTTCAATGTCGCCGAGGCGCTGATCTTCGACCGAAATGGAAAGGTCGCAAAGACGCACGCGGGCGTCCGGAACGAGTTCGCCCGCCTGACGATGAACGCCTCTCCGCCGATCCGCCGCTTGGCGAGCGTCCTGAACGACGCTTACGGCTTCAAGGAACTCGGCGACTATGGAACGGCCGAGCAGAAGAACATATCGGTCGACAAAGCATCCGAACTGATTGTCGAGGCCAAGAAATTCTCGCGTCTGATCGAGGAACTCCTCGCTTGACCATGGTCTTTGCCGCCTTCGCCGTAGAGTGCTAACCCCGCTGCCATGATCGGTAAACTCAACCACGTCGGCATCGCAACGCCCTCGATCGAGGCCTCCGTCGCCATGTATCGCGACATGCTGGGCGCCACCTCGGCGACCGAAAAGCGCGCCTTGCCGGAGCAGGGGGTGTGGGTCGCCTTCGTCAACCTGCCCAATGCCCAAATCGAGCTGATCGAGCCCTATGGCGAAGCCTCGCCCATCCACGCGTTCCTGGCCAAGAACCCCAAGGGCGGCCAGCACCACGTCTGTTTCGAGGTTCCTGACATCCTCGCAGCCCGAGACGACCTTCGCGCCAAGGGCGCCACCATCCTGGGAACGGGAGAGCCGCGCATGGGCGCTCACGGCGTGCCGGTGATCTTTGTTCACCCAAAAGACATGGGTGGCGTGCTGATCGAGCTGATGGCCGAGCCTCACGAGGTTCACGCATGAACATCGAAAGCGGCATCGCGATCTATCTGACCATCTGGTGGACGGCGTTGTTCGCCATCCTACCGCTCGGCGTGCGCAGCTATGCCGAGGAGGGGATAGAGGTCCCCGGCGGCGGCGACCCCTCCGCGCCGGTCAATCCCAATCTGAAGCGCAAGTTCATCACCACCACCTGGGTCAGCGCCATACTGTGGGCCGCCTTATGGGCGACGCTGCATTTCCACTTGGTCACGCTGCCGACGTTCTCTCCGGCGCACTGACCCCGGCCTCGGCCGCTCCAAGGAGTCTGACACACCCATGCGCCTGTCGCGCTACTTCCTGCCCGTGCTCAAGAACACCCCGGCCGAGGCGCAGATCGTCTCCCACCGGCTGATGCTGCGCGCGGGGATGCTGCGGCAGGAGGCGGCGGGGATCTACGCGTGGCTACCGCTTGGCCACCGCGTCCTGCGCAAGGTCGAACAGATCGTGCGCGAGGAAATGGACCGCGCCGGCGCCGTCGAGCTCCTGATGCCGACCCTGCAACTCGCCGACCTCTGGCGCGAGAGCGGGCGCTATGACGCCTATGGCGCGGAGATGCTGCGGATCACCGACCGGCACGAGCGTGAGATGCTCTATGGCCCGACCAACGAGGAGATGATCACCGAGATTTTCCGGGCCTATACCAAGAGTTACAAGGCCTTGCCGCTGAATCTTTATCACATCCAGTGGAAGTTCCGCGATGAGCAACGCCCCCGCTTTGGCGTCATGCGCGGCCGCGAATTCCTGATGAAAGACGCCTATTCCTTCGATATCGACGAGGCCGAGGGACGAAAGTCCTACGACCGCATGTTCGTGGCCTATTTGCGCACCTTTTCGCGGATGGGCCTCAAGGCGATCCCGATGCGCGCCGAGACCGGACCTATCGGCGGCGATCTCAGCCACGAGTTCATCGTCCTCGCTCAAACCGGCGAGAGCGCGGTGTTCCTCGATAAGCGCTATCTCGACCTGCCGATTCCGGGAGCGGATATCGACTACCAGTCCGACCTCACGCCCATCGTCGATGAGTGGACCCACCGCTATGCCGCCACGGAGGACGTCCACGACACCGCCCGCTACGAGGCCGAGACGCCGGAGTATCAGCGTATCACCGCGCGCGGGATCGAGGTCGGCCAGACCTTTTTCTTCGGTGACAAATATAGCCGGGCGATGAACGCTAGCGTGCAAGGACCTGACGGCGCGGAACATTTCCCGCAGATGGGCAGCTATGGCGTCGGGGTGTCCCGCCTTCTCGGCGCGATCATCGAGGCCAGCCACGACGAGGTCGGCATCATCTGGCCCGACACGGTCGCCCCCTTCGGCGTCGGCATCGTTAACCTCCGCCCCGGCGACGCGGCCTGCGACAGCGTCTGCGAAAGCGCCTACGCCGCCCTCACCAGCGCCGGTAGGGAACCGTTGCTCGACGACACCGACGACCGCCCGGGCGGCAAGTTCGCGACCATGGACCTGATCGGTCTGCCCTGGCAGCTGATTGTCGGGCCGCGGGGAGTGGCCGAGGGCACGGTCGAGTTGAAGCGTCGCGCGACGGGCGAGCGACAAACGCTGAGTCTGGACGCGGCGCTGAAGGCGATCGGGGCGTGAGGTGTAGAGGCTTTGCGCCGCCTCCGCTGGGCGGCCGCGCGCGGCGCGCGATGGCATGATCCCTTTCTCCGCCTGGGAACGCTCCATCGCCTTCCGCTACCTGCTGACCAAGCGCCGAAACGGAGGTGTCGCCCTCATCTCTCTGATTTCATTCACGGCGATCATGCTCGCGGTCGGCGCGCTGATCATCACCATGTCGATCATGAATGGTTTCCGCTCCGAGCTGTCGAGCAAGATTCTCGGCTTCAACGGCCACGCCTTCGTCGTCGGCGGTGAGATGACGCCGGAACAACGCGCGGCGGTTATCGCGCGCATCCGCGCCCTTCCCGGTGTGATTGAAGCCGAACCCGTGATCGAGTCTCAAGCTCTGGTCCAGGGACCGATCGCCGCCGCGGGCGCCGTCGTCCGCGGTGTCGAGCCATCGGATCTTCGCGCCAACCCGCTGATCGCCAGGAATATAAAGTCCGGCGCCATGCGTGGCTTCGGCGCGGGGGAGGATGGCGGCGACGTGGTGCTGGTCGGCGACAAGTTGGCGCAGACCCTGGGCCTCTCCGCCGGCGATTCCATTTCCGTCATCTCGCCCAGTGGCGGAGACACCGCCTTCGGCGACGTGCCGCCCCGCAAATCCTACAGGGTCGGCGGCCTCTTCAGCGTGGGCATGAGCGAATACGACCAGACCTTCATCTATATGCCGCTCGCCCAGGCCCAACTCTTTTTCGGTCGCGACCGGGCGGTGGACTTCATCGAGGTGAAGTTCGACGACCCCGACAAGGCCCCTCGGATGAAGGCGGCGCTGGCGGCCGCCGCTGGGCGCGGCTCGGTGGTGACCGACTGGACCGAGAAGAATCAAGCCTACTTCGGCGCCTTGGAGGTGGAGCGCAACGTCATGCGGTTCATCTTCATGTTCATCGTCGCTCTCGCCGCGCTGAATATCATTTCCGGCCTCGTCATGCTGGTCAAGAACAAGGGTCGGGACATCGCCATCCTGCGCACGATGGGCGCTGGACAGGGCGCGATCCTGCGCATTTTCTTCATGTCGGGCGCGATGATCGGCCTGGCGGGTACGGCGGCCGGCCTCTTGTTCGGCCTATTGTTTTGCTGGAATATCAATGCAATTCAAGCGTTTCTTGAATGGCTGACCGGCGCCCAGGTCTTCAACGCTGATGTCTATTTCCTCAGCAAGGTCCCGGCGAAGATCGATTGGAATGAAGTGATCGCGGTGACGCTCTGGAGTCTCGGCGCCGCCTTCACCTTCACCCTGCTCCCCGCCTGGCGCGCCTCCCGTCTCGATCCGGTGGAGGCGCTGCGGTATGAGTGAGCCGGTTCTCGAACTGCGTGATCTTCACCGTGTCTATTCGACCGGCACCGGGCCACTGGAGGTCCTGCGGGGCGCGAACCTCACCGTCATGCCGGGAGAAATTGTCGGTTTGATCGGTCCTTCCGGTTCCGGAAAATCCTCACTCCTCCACGCGGCGGGATTGCTGGAGCATCCCACGAGCGGGACGGTGCTGATCGACGGGCGCGACTGCGGCGCGATGGGCGACAGCGAGCGCACGCGCATTCGCCTTTCGACCATCGGATTTGTCTATCAATTCCATCACCTGCTGCCGGAACTTGATGCGCTGGACAATGTAGCGCTCCCCGCCCTGATCGCCGGTCAAAAGCGCGCCGCCGCGCGCGAGCGGGCGAGGGGCTTGCTCGCGGACCTCGGGCTCGCGGCTCGCCTCGATCACCAGCCGGCCCAGCTCTCCGGCGGCGAGCAGCAGCGCGTCGCCGTGGCACGAGCCTTGACCAACAATCCAAGATTGCTGGTCGCGGACGAGCCCACGGGCAACCTCGACCCGGCGACGTCCGACGCGGTGTTCAAAAGCCTCCACGACCTGGTGCGCGCCACCGGCGTCGCGGCGCTGATCGCGACGCACAACCTCGAGATGGCAAAGCACATGGACCGGGTGCTGGTGCTGAAGGATGGACAACTGGTCTGACGATTTTTCAGTCCAGGCCGCGCCAAAATCAACCGCCGAAGAAATTCAGCTCCAGCAGCACGCCATCCGGGTCGCTCACGAAGATCTGCCTAAGCCCGATGCTCGCCACGAGATTGACGCGGTGGTCCAGTTTTCGCGCGGTCAGCCGTCCCACCATCGCGTCATAGTCTTCACAGCGAAAGGCGATGTGGTGAAGGGCGCCGGTTGGGCCGGGCCTCACCTCGCGGTCGTAGGCCCTTGGGCAATCGACGCTGTTGATGTGGACGACGGGGCGGCCGGCGGAGTCGTGCATCCATTGAGCCTGGCTGGGTGTCAGCGGCGCGGGGCCGTCACGCCGCTCCAAGCCCAGAAGTTCGCCGTAGAAGCCCGCGCTGGCGTCGAGATCGGTCGCGATGACGTTCACATGGTCGAGGGTGGCCGTGCTCATGGTTATCTCCCTGGTTCGCCGCCAACGACGCGCGGCGAGCTGATTTTTCGAGGCTGTCGACAAGCGATAGCAGAGCATCCTCCGCGCCACACTGCTATTGGACGCTCGGCTATTGGCGGGAAAGTGTTTGGTTGTGCGGAGCGACGCGATGACGAAAACGGCCTTCATCACCGGGGCGACCTCGGGCATTGGCGAGGCGGCGGCCAGAGCCTTTGTCGGCGCGGGGTGGCGAGTGATCGGGACCGGCCGGCGCGGGGATCGCCTCGCCCGGTTGGCGGACGAGCTTGGCGCCGCCTTCCACCCCGCTGTGTTCGACGTCCGGGACGAGGCGGCGCGTGACGCGGCCATCGCGGCCCTCTCCGAGGGCTTTCATGACATCGATCTCCTGGTGAACAACGCCGGTCTCGCGCTCGGGATGAAGCCGGCGCCCCAGTCCGATCTCGCCCAGTGGAAGACGATGATCGACACCAATGTGACCGCTCTCGTTTCCCTGACCCAGGCGCTGCTCCCCGCGCTGATCGCGCGGCGCGGCGCGATCATCAATCTCTCCTCGGTGGCGGCGACTTATCCGTATCCGGGGGGCAATGTGTATGGCGGCACGAAGGCCTTCGTCGCCCAATTCTCGCTCGGCCTTCGCGCCGATCTCCATGGCAAGGGCGTGCGCGTCACCTCGATCGAGCCCGGCATGGTGGAGACCGAATTCACCGTCGTCCGCGCCGGCGGCGACAAGGCGGTCTCCGACACCCTCTACGCCGGGGCCCATCCCATGACCGGAGAAGACATCGCCGCGACGATCCTCTGGGTCGCGCAGCTCCCGCCGCACCTGAACATCAACCGCCTCGAGCTCATGCCGGTCAGCCAAGCCTTCGCGGGGTTCCAGGTGGCGCGGGAGGGCGGATGACATTGAGCGTTGGAGCGGGCGATGGGATTCGAACCCACGACATTCAGCTTGGGAAGCTGACGCTCTACCCCTGAGCTACGCCCGCGTCGCTTCTCCATAGCGGCCCGGGCGCCCGCGCGCAAAGCGTTGACGGAAACGGCGCATGGTCGCACCATGCGCGCCTGATAAAGAGGAGACGAAGATGGCCGATGGCGAGGTGATGGCGAAGGCCCAGTTTCATTCCATGACCGAGGGGACGGCGGAAGACTGGCGCGCGGCGATGGCTGCTTCGGCGCCGTTCAACCGCGAGCATGGCGATCGCCTGCTTGCCAGCCTGCGCGCGCTCGGCGAGGACAGCGGCGGCTTCGCGGTCAGCCGTCTGGAGCATTCGCTGCAGAGCGCGACGCGGGCCCACCGCGACGGGCGTGACGAGGAATATGTCGTTTGCGCTCTGATGCATGACATTGGCGACTTGATGGGTCCATCCAATCACGCCGAGGTCGGCGCGGTGATCATGAGGCCCTATGTCTCCGAGGCGAACCATTGGATGATGGACAAGCATGGCATCTTCCAGGGTTATTATTTCTTCCACCACCTGGGCCTCGATCGCGAGATGCGCGAGCAGTATCGCGGGCATCCGCACTTCGAATACTGCGCGCAATTCTGTCATCTCTACGATCAGAACAGCTTCGACCCCGGATATGAGAGCATGCCGCTGGAAGCGTTCGAGCCGATGCTGCGACGGGTGGTCGAGCGGCCCAAGACGTCGATCTATAAGAAGGCGGCTTAGGTTCGAAAGAATTTTTTGAACCACCAAGGACGCCAAGGACACCAAGAACAGGGACAATGACGGCTTCGCCTTCGATAGAACCAATCCGACACCCGCGTTCTCTCGACGATTGCCCGTCAACCTTGGTGTCCTTGGCGCCCTTGGTTCAAGACATCTAAGTCTTTCCCCACTCCCGGAAGTGCTTGCTCAGTCTAAGTCCCTGCCGCTGATAGTGTGACCCGCCGACGCCATAGAGCCGGTCCGGCCGCTCGGTCAGAGGCTCGTAAACGAGCCGCGCCACGGTCTGGCCGTCCTCCAGCAGGAAGGGCGTCTCCCGGCTGCGCACCTCCAGCACCCCGCGCGAGCCCGCGCCGCCGGCCTCCGCCGTGCCGAAACCCGGATCGAAAAAGCCGGCATAGTGGACGCGGAACTCTCCCACGGCCGGATCGATCGGGGTCATCTCGGCGGCCTGGTCCGCGGGGATTTCAATAAGATCCTTCGACGCCAGGATATAGAATTCGCCGGGGTCGAGCAGCAGTTCGCCTCCCCGCGGCTCGAGCGCCTCCCAGAAGTCGCGCGGGTCGTGCCCGCTCTCGCGGTCCATATCGACGACTCCGGCGTGACGCCTCGCCCGATAGCCCCTAACCCCGCCCGCCAGATCCACGCCCACCGAGCGCGTCTCCAAAACGGGTGGCGCCCCACATTTGAGGCGAAGTTGATTGAGCCGCGTCCCCGTGCGCACCAGAGCCGAAAAGGTCTGGGGCGCGATCTCCAGATAAAGCGGCCCCGCATAGCCCGCCGCCACGTCGTCGAAGGCCGGCTGGCCATCGGTGAGCAGGCGGACGAAAAGATCGACACGCCCCGTGGAGCTTTTGGGATTGGCCCGTGCGCGGACGCCGACGGGGAGAGCCAGACGCTCCTGGAGCTCGGCGATATAGACGCAGCCGCGCTCCATCACCGCGCCCGCGGCAAGGTCGAGCTGGTGCATGGCCACGTCGGCGATCCGATCGGCCACGCGGCCCCCCGCCCGCGGCAGAAAAGAGGCGCGCACCCGCCAGGCCCGCGCGCCCAGCCGCAGATCGAGGCTGGCCGGCTGAACCTGGTCCGCGCCGATCGGCGTCTCCGCGGCGATCGCGCCCGCCGCGATCAGGGCCTCGATAGTCTGACAGGGCAGGATGCCGGGGGATTCGCTCATAAGCGCCTTTAGTCGGCGAGGCATGGCCATTAGGCAAGCTCGCCTTGACGCCCTTCGCCGACCGGGCGACACGCGCCGCCATGAGCGAAGATCCGAACGATTGGGGCGTGGCGACCCGGCTGACACGAGGGGGCTTGGCGCGCTCAGCCAATCACGAGACGGCCGAAGCGCTCTACCTGACCCAGGGCTATGTCTACGAGACGGCGGAAAGCGCCGACGCGCGCTTTTCGGGGGAAGAGCCGGGCTTCGTCTACACCCGGTACGGCAACCCCACGGTGAAGATGTTCGAGGACCGTCTCGCGCTGTTGGAGGGCGCCGAGGCCTGCCGCGCCACCGCGACGGGAATGGCGGCGATGCACCTGGCGTTCATGGGCTTGGTCAAGGCCGGCGACCATGTCGTGGCCGGCAGGGCGCTGTTCGGCTCCTGCCGCTGGATCATCGGCAATTGGGCGCCCCGCTTCGGCGTGGAGTCCACTCTTGTTCACGGCCCGGACCTCGCCGCTTGGCGCGCCGCGGTGCGACCCAACACCAAGCTCCTCTTCGTCGAGACGCCGGCAAATCCCCTGCTGGAGATTTGCGACCTGGAGGGGATCGTCGCCATCGCCCGCGAGATCGGCGCGAAGGTCGTGGTGGACAACGTCTTCGCCACGCCGATCTTCCAGTCGCCGCTGAAGCTCGGCGCGGATATCGTCTTCTATTCGGCGACCAAACACATCGACGGCGGCGGACGGGTGATGGGCGGGGCGATACTGGGCGCCGCCGCGCTGATGGACGAAGCGTATAAGGACATGGCGCGTCACACCGGCCCGGCCCTCTCGCCATTCAACGCCTGGGTCCTGCTCAAGGGACTGGAAACGCTGGACCTGCGGGTCCGCGCCGAGGCCGCGAGCGCGACGCGGCTCGCCGACGTAATCGCCGCCCACCCGAAGGCCAAGGGCGTCCGCTACCCCACCCGCGCCGACCACCCGCAGCACGCCGTCGCGATGCGCCAAATGACCGGGGGCGGCACGGTGATTGCCCTCGACCTCGGCTCGCGCCAGGGCGCCTTCAACTTCCTCAACGCCCTGGAGATCGTCGACATCTCCAATAATCTCGGCGACGCCAAATCGATGGCGACGCATCCCACGACGACGACTCACCGCTCGATGACCGAGGAGCAGCGTCTCGAAGTCGGCGTGACCGACGGCTGGGTGCGGCTGTCGGTCGGCCTTGAGGATGTCGCCGATCTGTCGAGGGACATCGAACGCGCGCTGAACGCGGTCTGACCCTCAGCCGACCGCTTCAGGCTCCAGAGTATAGAGCCGCGAGCAGTATTCGCAGGTGACGTGAATGCGGCCGTCCGGCTCGACCATCTCCGCCCGCTCGGAGGCGGGGAACGAAGCCAGCATGCTGACGATCTTCTCCCGCGAGCAGCGGCAGAACCCGCTAAGGACCTTGGGTTCAAACACCCGAACGCCGTCCTGGTGGAACAGCCGCCAGAGCAGGGTCGAGGCCGAAACGGTGGGATCGATCAGCTCGTCTTCGCCGATGGTTTCGAAATGCGCCTGGGCCGTGCTCCAGGCCTCGTCCGTGGGACCACGCGCGTCGTCGCCGGCGATGTTCTGGATCAGGATGCCGCCCGCGCGCCAGCGCGGACCCTCGCCGCGATCGGCCTGACCAACGGCGAGCCGCACCCGCGAGGGCGTCTGTTCCGACTGGGCAAAATAGGTTTCCGCGCAGAGGGCCAGGGTCTCGCCCTCGATCGAGGTCACACCCTGATAACGGTCCATATCGGGTCCCTGGTCCACCGTCATGATGAACACGCCCTTGCCGAGAAGCGTCCCCGCGCCCGGCCGCGCGAAACCGGCGCCCGCCTCGGCGACCCGGGCATCGTCGAACCTGCAGTAGCCGCGCAAGGCGCCGGAGGTGTCGTAGTCGGCGACGACATAGGCGACGGGTCCATCGCCCTGGGCTTGCACGATCAGGCGCCCTTCGAATTTCAGGCTCGCGCCGACCAGGGCGGCAAGAGCGCAGGCCTCGCCAAGCAGATTTGCGACCGCATCGGGATAGGCATGGCGGGTCAACACCTCGTCGACGGCCGGACCCAGCCGGACGATGCGACCGCGAACCGGCTCGCCCTCGACCTGGAACGGAGCGACGATGTCATCTTGGGCGGTGTCGAGGGGAGATTGGGTCACGGCGCGCATATAGGGGTGGATTTGCCCTTGTCACCCTTTCGAGTCGGCCAGCGCCTCGAATGAGGATTTCACCACCAGGAGCACATTCACAGAGCCCCGAAACACCACGCCAGGATCGACTTCTGCGCGTGAACGCGGTTTTCCGCCTCGTCCCACACCCGGGAACTTGGGCCATCGATGACGGCGGTGGTCACCTCCTCGTCCCGGTGAGCCGGCAGGCAATGAAGGAAGATCGCCTTCGGGTCGGCCAGGTCCATCAGCGCCTCGTTCACTTGGAACGGCGCGAAGGCCTTCACGCGCGCTTGATGGTCCTCGTCGCCCATGGACACCCAAGCGTCCGAGATCACCGCATCCGCACCCCGCGCCGCGTCGGCCAGACTTTCGGCCAGTTCGATCCGGCCCTGCTGCGCGTGCGCGCGCTCGAGATCGACCGGCTTGGGACGATAACCGTCGGGGCAGGCGACAACGAAGCGATAGCCGAGCTTCGGCGCGGCATGGATGAAGCTGGCGCAGACGTTGTTGCCGTCGCCGACCCACGCAATGGTCCGATTACGCAGGGCGCCGAAGGCCTCTTCCAGGGTCATCAGGTCGGCCACGACCTGACAAGGATGGCTGGCGTCGGTCAGGCCGTTGATCACCGGCACCGTGGCGGCGGAGGCCAAAGCTTCGATCTTCGCGTGGCTTTCGGAACGCAGCATGATGGCGTCCACCATTCGCGAGAGCACGCGCGCGGTGTCCTCGATCGTCTCGCCCCGCCCGAGTTGCATGTCGGAGGCGGTGGAGATGATGCTGTCTCCGCCGAGTTGACGGATCGCGGCGTCGAAGGAGAATCGGGTGCGCGTGGAGTTGCGCTCGAAGATCATCGCCAAGACACGATCCGCCCCAGGTGCGTCGGCGTCGATCCGGCCCTTGGTCCAGCCTTTTCGCGCCGCCTTTCTGGCGTGGGCGTCGTCCAGGATGGCGCGAAGCGTCGCCGCTTCGATATCCCACAGATCGAGGAAGTGGCGCGGCGGCTTGGCGCTCAAACGCTCGCTCCGTTGACCTTTGCTCCCGCGGCCTGGGCTTGCTCGAACCGCGCGCAGACGGCCTCGAGCTTCACGATCGCCTCGCGCACTTCATCGAAGGTGATCAGCAGGGAGGGCAGCAGCCGGACGCAATTGTCGCCGCCCCCGGCGATCAACAGCTTTTCATCCCGCGCCGCCTGCATGAACTCGCGATTGTTCGGCTTCAGCTTGAGTCCGATCAGCAGGCCCTTGCCGCGCACCTCTTCGATCACCTCGGGATGGCGGTCGCGAAGTCCCGCGAGCTGCTGGCCGAAATAGTTGGCGACGTCACGAACATGTTCGAGAGTCTCTGGCTTGCTGATCTCCTCGAACGCCGCCAGGCCCACCGCCATGGCCAGAGGATTTCCACCGTAGGTTGAACCATGGGCGCCGACGCCCATACCGCCGGCCGCCTTCATCGTCGCCAGACAGGCCCCGACCGGGAAGCCGTCGCCCAGCGCCTTGGCCACGCACATGATGTCCGGCGCCGCGCTTTGCGCCCACTCGTGGGCGAAGAGCTTGCCCGTACGGCCCAGGCCGCACTGGATCTCGTCATAGATCAGCAAGACGCCGTGGGCGTCGCAATGCTCGCGCAGACCGGTGAGGCAGACTTCCGGTAACGCCCGCGCGCCACCCTCGCCCTGGACGGGCTCGATGATCACCGCCGCGGCCGTCGGCGAGGCGATCGCCGCCTTCACGGCCTCCATGTCGCCGAACGGCAGGGTGACATAGCCGGGCAGGGCGGGGCCGAAGCCTTCGACGTAGCTCGGGTTTCCCGCCGCGAACACCGCCGCGTAGCTGCGGCCGTGAAAGGCCCCGTCGAAACCGATGACGTCGATCCGCTCTGGCTCGCCATTGGCCCAATGAAATTTCCGCGCCATCTTCAGCGCGCATTCCACCGCTTCGGTCCCCGAATTGGTGAAGAACGCCACGTCCGCGAAGGTGGCCGCGCAAAGGCGCTCGGCCAAGAGTTCCTGGCCGGGAATGCGGAAGATGTTGGAGACGTGCCAAAGCTTTTCCGCCTGGGTCTTCAATGCCGCGACGAGCTTGGGATGGGCGTGGCCGAGCCCGGTGGTGGCGATGCCCGCGAGACAGTCCAGATAGGCTTCGCCTTCCGCCGTAAAGAGACGCGCGCCCTGGCCGCGCTCGAACGCCAACCGAGCGCGGTTATAGACGCCCAGTAGATGATCGGCGGGGGGTTGGGCGATATCCAGCGGCGCCACGGCGGTGTGCTCCCAGTCAAGATCGCGCCGCGAAACGCGGATGCGAAAGGAAGCGTGGCGTAATCGTGTTTTGCGACGGTTAAGTCAACGTCGCACCCCGCCGCGGATCTCGTGCGGCGCCCGTTAAACCGGCGAGGCGTCCTTGCCGCCGGAAAAGCGCTTCCAGCCGAACCATCCAGCGATGATCACCACGATCCCGCCGCCGCCGAACAGAGCGGTCCATACCGCGCCAAGCTTGGGGAGCCAGAACCCTGGCGTGCTTTGAACGGTGATCTTGTCGGTGAGAGGGTCAAGGGAGCTCTCCGGCACGACGCCGACGTCTGTCTTGACCAGATTGGAGATCGTCAACGTCAATTCGAGCGTACCGGGGACTTTGGGCCGGACGTACCACGACCATTCAACGTTTCGACCCCTGGTGACGACCTGGTCCTGATCCTTGGGATCGCTGATTTCGACCCGATTCGAGTCTCCGGTCAGGGTCGCGCGCGCCACGCCGCCGATCATGGCGGGTTCGGCTATCGGCGTTCCGGAGGCATCACCGACACGGGCCAGGGCGGCGGAGAGGTCTCTGCTTGCGATGACTACGCGGTAGAGATTGGATTCTCCCACCTTCATCACCTGCTCCCGACGGTAGACCACGGAAAGGCGCGTCGGATGGGCCAGCGTCGCGGCGTCACCTGTCGCCGCGTCGATCGTGGCTGGCGCGGTGGCGGGATCGGGGGCGGGCGTCGTGTCGCGGGAAGCGGCCGCGCTGTCGTGGTCGGAGGCGGCGCTCGACTGATCGATTGCGGCGAGCGGGGCGCGGTCCATCGTCGGAATTGGAGGATGAACCACCGCGCCAATCGTCGGCGGGAAATAATGCAGAAGCGGGACGCCGATGGGGCTGGGCCTTGGTTTTGGTCCGAGCAGGAGGATCTGCGTCGTCGGCGCCACCGGGGTGCAGGGCGCCGGAAGTTGACTGGCGACCACGCCGGAGTTCGCCGCTGAACTGTCGGTTTGGCTGGGATTTTTCGGAAAGCGCGCGCGCACCAGGGCCTCAGCCTCATTCAGAGGCCCGCGGAGATCCGGCATCAGAGGCGCGGAGGATGGCGGGCAGGTCATGCGCTGAACCTGGCCGAACGCCGGCGCAGCGACGGCGACGGTCGCCAGGATCGAAAGCATCCGGAACGTAAACTCTCGTCCGCCTATCATCGCGCCCCCCGCGAAGTCGTCAGGTCTTCAGCTTGTACCCCGTGGCGAACATCCACAGGCAAACGCCCGTCAACGCCACCGCCAGCACCGCGGTGGTCACCACGCCGACGACGAGATTGCCGTCGCTGTGGCCGATGAAGCCATAGCGGAATCCGGCGATCAGGTAGAAGAACGGGTTAAAGTGCGAGGCCGTGCGAAACGGCTCGGGCAGGCGGCTGACAAGATAAAAGGTGCCCGAAAGGAAGGTCATCGGCATGATGATGAAATTGCCGACCGCAGCGATGTGGTCAAACTTCACCGACCAGATCGCCGCCATGATCCCGATCAAGCCCATGATCAGCGAGGCGCCGACGGCGAAGTAGAGGATCGCCCAGAGGTGAGCGATGCTCATCGACGCGAAGGGCAGCACGGCCAGCAGGGTCACCGCCCCCACCATCACGCCACGCGTCGCCGCGCCCAGGGCGAAGCCGGCGACCTGCTCCATCGGCGAGAGCGGCGGCATGATGAAGTCGCCGATCAAGCCGCCCATCTTGGCTTGCAGCAGACTGGACGAAGAATTGGCGAAAGCGTTGCTCAAGATCTGCATCATGATCAGACCCGGAGCGACGAAGGTGGCGAACTGCACACCCTCGATCGGCGGCGCCGCGCCGCGCACCGCGACGACGAAAACCAGCATGTAGAGCAGCGCGGTCACCACCGGCGCGATCAAGGTCTGGGTGCCGATCTTCCAGAACCGGCGGACCTCGCGGACATAGAGCGTGCGCAGGCCCTCCCAATTCGCGCCGTGGTACTCGCGCGGCGCGGGCGGGATCGCCTCGGATAAGGCCATGTCCTTCATCAGCGTCCTCTGCGCCCGCCGCTCCCACCCTGCAACCGCCGATTCGCATTAACAAGATGTTGATGTCTGTGGACGAATATGTGGCGCCTATTGTGTGATCAACATAGAAGCATACGATATCTGGTGGATGTCGGGTCGAAACGCGGCTCGATGCACAACATCTGGTGTCGCCTCGGCGCGCCGCGAGGATGGAGAGTTTCGCCATGGGCTGGACCGACGAGCGCGTGGAGTGCCTGAAAAAGCTTTGGCTCGACGGCATATCCGCAAGTCAGATCGCCAAACAGCTTGGCGGCGTCACGCGTAACGCGGTGATCGGCAAGGTTCATCGCCTGGGACTCTCCGGCCGCGCGACGCCTTCCCAACCGGCCAGGCCCGCATTCAAGGCTCCGCGTCCGGCGCGGCCAGTCTCCGCGGCGCCGGTCATGCCCAGACGTGTCGCCGCCCCGACCCACGCGCCGGTCCATCAGGCCCCGACGCCGCTTCCCGCCCTGGTGGAGGAGCGTGGCACCGCCACGGTGCTCACGCTCGGCTCGCACATGTGCAAATGGCCGATCGGCGATCCTTCGACGGACGATTTCAGCTTCTGCGGCAAGCGCGCGGGGGACGAAGGGCCTTATTGCGTGGAGCATGCGAGGGTCGCCTACCAGCCGCACCAGTCGAAAAAGAAGGCCGGTCCCACCGAGCTCGCCCGGTCGCTGCGACGGTATATGTGAATTCCCCTCCGGCGCGGGCTTCCCGCCCGCGCTTCAAAAGCTAGATTGCGCCGATGACCGACGCCGCAGTCCTCGATTCCCCGGAGACAAACGCCCCCGCCTATTCCGTCTCCGAACTCGCTTTCGCCCTGAAGCGCACGATCGAGGACGCCTATGGTTTCGTGCGGCTGCGCGGGGAGCTTTCCAAAGTCACTTTCCACGGCAACGGCCACGTCTATCTGGATATCAAGGACGAGCGGGCCTGTATCTCGGGGGTGATCTGGAAGGGACAGGTGAAGGGCCTCGCCGTGCGGCCCCAGACAGGGCTGGAGGTCATCGTCACCGGTCGGGTGACGACCTACCCGGGCCGCTCGCAGTATCAGATCATCATCGAGAGCATGGCGCCCGCCGGCGTCGGCGCGCTTCTCGCGCAGCTCGAGCGGCTGAAGACGAAATTGCAGAGCGAGGGCTTGTTCGAGGTCGAGCGGAGGCGGTCGCTCCCGGCCATGCCGGGTGTGATCGGGGTGATCACCAGTCCCACCGGCGCGGTCATCCGCGACATCCTCCATCGCATCACCGACCGCTGGCCGTGCCGCGTGATCGTCTGGCCGGTCGTCGTGCAGGGCGATCAGGCCGCCGCCCAGGTTCGCGCCGCGATCGAGGGCTTCAACGCCCTAAAGCCCGGCGGCGCGATACCGCGGCCCGATCTACTGATTGTCGCGCGCGGCGGCGGTTCGGTGGAGGATCTCTGGCCGTTCAATGACGAAGCCCTCGCCCGCGCGGTGGCGGCGGGGACGATCCCGCTGATTTCCGCCGTGGGCCACGAGACCGACACCACCCTGATCGATTTCGTCTCCGACCGCCGCGCCCCGACCCCTACCGCCGCGGCGGAAATGGCGACGCCGGTGCTGGCCGATCTTGCCGCCGCCCTGGCCGACTACGAACGGCGGATGATCGGCTGCGGCGCGCGTCTGGTGCGCGAGCGGCGCGACCGCCTCGCGGCGACCGCGGCGCGCCTTCCGCGTCTCCCCGACCTTCTCGCCCTGGCGACCCAGCGGCTTGACATCGCCTCGGGCGGTCTCTCGGCCGCCTTGCGCGCCGGGGTGGCCCATCATCGTCACGAGCTTACCACCGCCGGCGCCGCGCTCAAGCCGACGCTTCTGCACCGACCCATGGAGATTAAGCGGGAAAGGCTCGCCGGCCTTGCCGCCCGCGCCAGACCGGCGATTCAGGCCGTGCTCGCGCGGCGCCGGGAACCGCTCGACGCCGCGTCCGGCGATCTCGCCGCGGCCCTGTTGGCGGGTATCTCCCGCCACCGGCACGAGCTCGCCACGGTGGGCTCCGCGCTCAGACCGACACTCCTGCAACGTCCGATGGATGCCCAGACCGCGCGCCTCGCCGGCGTCGCCGCCCGCGCTGGACCGGCGATCGCGCGGTCCTTGACTCGCTCAGGCGAGCGTCTCGTCGCGCTGGAGAAGCTTCGCCTATCGCTCGATCCCGACAGGCCCCTCGGTCGGGGTTTCGCGCGGGTGCACGGCGCGTCAGGCGTCCTGGCGCGTTCCGCGGCCAGCCTGGCGGCGGGCGAGGCCGTGCGCCTCGTCTTCCACGATGGCGAGCGCGGCGCGGTGGTCGACGGCGTGGCTCCCGTCCGGCGACCCGTGAAAGCGGCGCCGACCGATCAGGGCCAACTGTTCTGACGCCTCGTCATAGGCTATGGCCCGGGGATGAACGCCTACGATCGACACTTGGCCGGCGCGAACGGACCGGCGGTGGTCCGCTACGGCGACGGTGAATTCACCGTGCTGCGCGCCGGGGGCTATGTGCTGTGCGCCGTGACGGGAAAGATGATTCCTCTGCCGGACTTGAGATACTGGAGCCCTGAATTGCAGGAAGCCTACGCCGGACCGGCTCAGGCCCTGGAGCGGTGGACCGCGACGCGCGGCTGATTTTCCACCGCCTCATACGCCTCCGCCGGCCACCGGCGGTGCATCCACCACCATTCCTCCGGCCGCTCCCGCACCCGCGCCTCGATGAAGGCGTTGATGGCGTCCACTCCGCGATCGATGTCGGCGGCGCGGTCCTCGGTGCGGGGAACGTGGATGGGTTCATGAACCGTCACGACGAAGCGCGCGCCGCGCGTCCGCCTGACGGACATCGGCTGGATCGGCGCATCGTGCTTGCGGGCCAACCTCGCCGCCGCCGGATTGGTCCTGACCGGCCGACCGAAAAAGACTCCCGCCGAGCCGCCGTCGTACTTCTGGTCGTTCATCATCGCCATCGACCGCCCGGCCCCGAGGGCGGTCAGCAGGGCGCGCGCGCCATCCGCGCCCTTGGGGGCGAACAGGGTGACGCCATAGCGGGCGCGGCTTTTTTTGATCCGGCGATCGACAAGGGGATTGTTCGCGGCGCGATAGGTGATGTCGCAAGGTATGCCCGCCGCCAGGATGACGCCGGGCATCACCTCCAGGTTGGATAGATGTCCCGAAATGAAGATGACGGCGTCCCAGCGCTCGGCGATGGCCCTTAGCCGATCGCCGCCGACCACCTCGACCCGTCCGGCAGCCACGGTGATCCGGTCGAGCACGGGGAACTCGCCGATATAGCGGCCGAAGTTTTCCCATTGCGCCAGCGCGATTCGTTCCAGGGCGTCGTCGTCCATGTCGGGATAGGCGATCTTCAGACTGAGCCGCGCGGTCCGATGCGCGCGGGTCATGGGCCCGACGATCCGCGCGATCCGACCGAATCCCCACGACACCCAGTCGATGGGCAGGCTCCGTGCGAGCAGGGTGAAGGCGTCGAAAGCGAGGGCTTCCAGCCGCCAGACCAACTGTCGGCTCCGGGCGGAGCGGGGAGAAGCCATGCCGCTCTTTAGGGCCTCACGGCGAGGCCTCAAAACCGCTAGGACAGGACCATGCTCTCGCCCGACGCGCTTCAAGCCTATGACGACTTCCTGATCGAACTCAATCGCGCCGCCGGCGAGGTCATCCTGCCGATCTTCCGCGCCGACCTCGGCGTCGAAGACAAACACGCCGGCGTCCGCGGCGCGGACTTCGACCCCGTCACGCGGGCCGACAAGGGCGCGGAGGCGGCCATCCGGCGGCTGATCGCCGAGCACTACCCGGACCACGGCGTCATCGGCGAAGAGTATGGCGAGGACCGCCCGGACGCGGATTTCGTCTGGGTGCTCGATCCCATCGACGGCACGCGGGCCTTCGTCGCGGGGCTTCCCGTCTGGACGACGCTTATCGCGCTGCGGCGCCAGGGCGTTCCGGTGCTGGGTTCGATCGGGCAGTCGTTCACCGGCGAGATCTTCATCGGCCACGCCGGCGGCGCCCGGGTTCAGACCCGCGAGGGGAGCCGCCCGCTGAAGGCGCGGGCCGGCGTCGCCCTGCGTGACGCCGTTATCGCCACCACCGACCCGGAAGGCTATTTCCTGCCCGAGGAAATCGCTGTGTGGCGAACCTTGCGCGCCCGCGCCCGGATCGCCCGGTTCGGCTGCGACGCCTATGCCTATGCCATGGTCGCCGCCGGCCAGATCGACTTGGTGGCCGAGGGCGCGGCGCTCAAATGCTGGGACATCGAGGCGGCTCTGCCGATCATGGCCGGAGCCGGCGCGGCGACCTCGACCTGGAGCGGCGCGCCAATCGGCGACGCGGGCGGTCAGATGATCTTCGCCGGGAGCGCCGCCTTGCTCGACGAGGCGGTGTCGGTTCTGCAGCCGGCGGCGCGGCCACCCTTCGCCGCATAGCGGCCCTCATCCTTCGTGAGCGGCGAGGAGTGGCGGTTAGGTCCTCGTGCGCGTCCGTCCAAGTCCCGCCCCGGCGTTCGGCGCATCTTGCCGAAAAATCGGAGGCGTTCCATGCCAGAGACCTCGGAACACCAGTTGCGTCCCAAGCGCGCCGCCTGGACCCATATCGCGCTGAAGGTCAAGGATATCGACGCCAGCATCGCCTGGTACGAGCGCTACACCCACCTCACTCTGCTGCAGAGGGGCGAGGACAAGGATGGCAAGAACGCCTGGCTTGGCGACAAAACGCAGGCTCAGTCACCGTTCATCCTCGTTCTCGGCCAGTTCTATGAGGGCCACGATCCCTTCGCCCCGGCGCCGCACCATCCGCTGGGACCCTTCGCGCACATGGGGATCGAGGTTCCGACCAAGGAAGAAGTCGATGCGCTGGCGACCCGCGCCAAGGCCGAGGGCTGCCTCGCCTTCGGTCCCCTGCAGATGCCGAAACAGATTGGCTACATCTGTTTGATCAGGGACCCCGACGGCAACAACATCGAATTTTCCTACGACCAGGGCGTCTATGAAAAGGCGCGGGAAGTCTGGGGCGCGGAAACCGCTCCGGCATGAGCTTCCTGCCCGCCGACGGGCGTTCGGTGCAGGAGACGCCGCCGGGCGCGCTCCACCATCTGCGCGCGACGCCTCAAACCGTTCACTGGGGCTATTTCGACGCCGGCCTCGCTCCGGTGCTCCGTGTACGGAGCGGCGACCTGATCCAGGCCGAGGCGATCACTCACCACGCCGGCGACGCGCCCGACCTGATGATGGACGAGGGCGTCACCAGAATCTTCGACGAAGTGCCTGAAAGCGATCGCAACCCCGGCGTCCATATCATGACCGGGCCGATCTTCGTCGAGGACGCCAAACCCGGCGACATGTTCGAGGTGCGTTATCTGCGGATGACGCCGCGCTGCGCCTACGGCTCCAACCTCGCGGCCAACTGGGGCTATCTCTACAAGGAGTTCGGCGAGAAGGAGCGCGTGACGATCTACGAGCTCGACGCCCCGGCGGCCTACGCTCGCGCGCTGTACGCATACGATTTCCCTGGCAAATACCTCGTCCCTGGAACCGTGACCCATTGCCCCGCCTGCGACCGCGAGCCGGCGCTGGAAGGCGTGCGCATTCCGGCCCGTCCTCACCTCGGCACCGCCGGCGTCGCGCCGGACATCAAGGGGCGTGTCAGCACGATCCCGCCGGGCGCGCACGGCGGGAATATCGACAATTGGCGGATCGGCGCCGGGGCGGTGATGTACTACCCCGTCGCGGTGGAGGGCGGGCTCTTTTCCATCGGTGATCCTCACGTTAGCCAGGGCGACGGCGAGATCAGCGGCACGGCGATCGAGGCCTCGCTCGATGTCCTCTTCCAGATCGTGCTGCGCAAGGATTTCAGCTTTCCAAGCCCGCTATTGGAGACGCCGAAATACTGGATCGTCCACGGCTTCGATGAGGATCTCAACATCGCCATGCACGGCGCCGCCGTGGACATGCTCTCGCTGCTGACGGACGAACTGAAACTCTCGCGCAAGGACGCCTATTCCTTGATGAGCGTGGCGTGCGACTTCGGCGTGACCCAGGTCGTGGACGGGAGACAAGGCGTGCACGTGCGGATACCTCGCGGGGTGTTTCCCCCCAGGGGCGGGTAGAATCGTGATCGAAACCCTTGTCCTGAAGCACGAGAATTACGCCCGCCAATTTTCAAGCCACGGGCAGGGTTCCCACGCTTCGAGGGAGACGCGCATTCGCGCTTTCCCGCAGATCGCGCGGCGCGAAGGCGCCGGCGTGTTCGGTGCTGACCGCCGCCGCGGCGTTGGCCAGGGCGACGGCCTTTTCGAGGGTTTCCCCCTCGCTCAGCGCCGCGGCGATGACGCCGCAGAAGCAATCGCCGGCGCCCGTGGTGTCGACGACCTTCGCGGGTCTTCCGTCGACGGCATGAACGCCGGATCCGCTCACGATTCGCGCGCCCGCCGCGCCGAGGGTCACAACGACGCGTTGGTTCTCCCGCACGATCAGCCCGCGGGCCGCGCGATCGATGTCCGCCGGGGACTCGGGCGCCTGGGTGAGACCCGCATAGCGCGCCAGCTCCGTCTCATTCACGACCAGGATGTCCGCCAGATGAAACAGCGCCGCCGCCTCCAGGACGGCGGGCGCCGCGTTGAGAATGCGAACCCCGGCGCGCGCGGCCTTCGTGTCGAACAGGGCGGCGATGGCCTCCGGCGCGACCTCGAGCTGGGCGATGAAGACCGCGCATGTCGCGACATCGGCGCCGCGCACCTGCTTGGCCGACACCGCCAGGTTGGCCCCGCCGACGACCACGATCATATTCTCTCCGGCGTCGGAGACGTTGATGTATCCGCGACCGGTCGGCGCGCCGCCGATGCGCGCGATGGCGTTCGTGGCGACACCGGCGTCGGCCAGATGACCGAGCAAGACGCCGGCCGCATCGTCCTCGCCCACCGCCCCGATCAGGGTCGTGGCCGCGCCCCAGCGCGCGCAGGTCACTGCCTGGTTGGCCCCCTTGCCGCCGGCGTACTGCGCCATGCCGAGGGCCGAAACGGTCTCGCCCGGCGCCGGCAGTTCCTTCACGCGGCAGACGATGTCGAGGTTGATCGATCCGAGGACGCAGACGCTCATGTCGGAACGCTAGGGTGACCCTCAGCTCGAGGCAAGCCGCCACCGCATGACCTATTCTCTCGCCGTCGACATCGGCGGCACGTTCACCGACATCGTCCTGCGCGGCGCGAATGGCGCGCTTACGGTGGATAAGGTCCTCACCACGCACGACGATCTGCTCGACGGGTTTTTCCGGGGCGTTGAGGCGGTCATGGCGAAGGCCGGCGTCGCCGCCGGCGACATCGACGGCGTCGTCGTGCACGCCACGACCATCGTCACCAACGCGCTCATCGAACGCCGGGGCGAACCGACGGCGCTCATCGTCACCACCGGCTTCGCCGATGTCCTCTCCATCAGGAACGAGCACCGCTATGAGATGTACGACCCCCAGATCGAGTTCGCGGCGCCGCTGATCCCCCGCGCGCTGACCTTCGAACTGGACGAGCGCACCTTTGCCGATGGCTCGATTGCCCAGGCGGTCCGGGATGCCGATGTCGCCGCTGTTGTGGCGGCGATGAAGGCGGCCGGTGTGGTCTCCGTCGCGGTCTGCCTGATCAACAGCTATCGCAATCCGGCCAACGAACAGGCCGTCGGCCGGGCTCTGGCCGCGCTCGCGCCCGAGTTCTACGTCTCGCTGTCTTCCTCGGTCGCGCCGCAGATCCGCGAGTATCCGCGCGCCTCGACGACGGCGGTGAACGCCTATGCCCAGCCGATCACCGAGCCCTATCTGAAAGGGCTCGCGGCGCGGCTGCGCGAGATGGGCGTTAAGAACGAGGCCCTGATCATGCTGAGTTCAGGCGGGATCATCGGAACGGAGGTGGCCGGCCGCAATCCCGTGCGCATGATCGAGAGCGGGCCTGCCGCGGGCGCTTTGGCCGCGGCCTGGTACGCCGAACGGCTTGGCCTCGACCGGCTGATGAGTTTCGACATGGGCGGCACCACCGCCAAGGCCTGCCTGATCGAGCAGCGCAAGCCGCTGGTCACCGGCAGCTTCGAAGTCGATCGGATGTACCGCTTCCACGAAGGCAGCGGTATGCCGCTCACCGTGCCCTCCATCGACATGATCGAGATCGGCGCGGGTGGCGGCAGCATCGCAACGGTAGACGACCTAGGCCTGCTCAAGGTCGGGCCGAGAAGCGCCGGCTCGAAGCCGGGACCGGCTTGCTATGGCCTCGGCGGAACCGACTCCACTGTCACCGACGCGGATCTTCATCTGGGCATTCTCGACGCCGACAACTTCCTGGGCGGCGACATGAAGCTGAACCGCGAGGCGGCGCGCGCGGCCCTGTCGCGACTGGGCGAGGGGCTGGGGGTGGACGACGTCACCGCCGCGCGCGGGGTCTATCGCGTGGTGGCCGAGGCCATGGCGGGCGCGACGAGGGCTCACGCCACCGATCGCGGCGTCGATCACCGCGGCTTGGCGCTCCTGGCCTTTGGCGGGGCTGGGCCGGTCCATGCCTGCCAAGTGGGCGCGTTGCTGGAGAGCCCGGCGGTGATCTTCCCGCCCCAGGCCTCGGTGCTCTCCGCCTTCGGAACCCTAGTCACGCCCGTGCGGCTCGACCTTGTGCGAAGCGCCTTGGGGGCGCTGGAGAATCTTGATTGGGACGTCGTGGATCGCCTCCTGACCCAGATGAGTGACGAAGGTCTGGCCGCGCTCGTCCAGGCGGGCTGCGCGCCGAACGACATTCGCCGGCGTTTCGGCGCCGACCTGCGCTATGTCGGACAGCAGAACGAGCTTTCCGTCACCTTCGATCACGACCCGCGCCACGCGCGCGACACCGAACTCATCGCCTCGGTGTTCGAGGCCGCCTACCTCGCCCAGTACGGCGTGAACCCCTCTCACGTGCCCCTGGAGATCGTCAGCTGGCGCCTGACCGTGGAGGGACCGGACATCCCTTTCGAACAGGGCCGCGTCGCCGATTCAGGGTCTGGGCGACCTAAGGGCTCCCGGCCGGTCACGCTTTGGCCGGGCGTCGGGACTGTCGCTGTCTACGATCGCGCCAACCTCACCGCTGGACAGAGCCTCGCCGGACCCGCCATCATCGAGGAGCGTGAGACCACAATCGTCATCCCGCCCAAATGGTCGGCCAAGATCGACCAGATCGGCTGTATCGTCGCGACCGTGGACGCCTAGGGAGGTAATGACGCCGTGAGCACGCCGATGGACGGCATCGAACTTGAAATCCTCTGGTCGAATCTGATCGGAATCGTCAGCGAACAGGCCAAGGCGCTGCAGCGCATCGCCTTCTCGCCCATCGTGCGCGAGGCCGGCGACCTGGCCAGCGGGCTCTTCGACGCGCGGGGCCGGATGGTCGCTCAGGCCAACACCGGCACGCCCGGCCACATCAACTCTCTGGCGGCGGCGGGCGAGGCCCTGGCCGAACGCTTCCACAACCAGATGGCGCCGGGCGACATTATCGTCACCAACGATCCCTGGATGTCGGCGGGGCATTTCTTCGACATCACCGTGCTCTGCCCTGTTTTCCGGGATGAGCGGCTGATCGGCTTCATCGGCTCGACGATCCACCACACCGATATCGGCGGCTATGGCATCGGCGCGGGCGCCCGGGACATCCATGAGGAGGGCCTCTGGATACCGCCTTGCAAGCTCTACGAGCGCGGGGAGCCGAACGCCCTGCTGCACGACATCATCCGCCACAACGTGCGCACGCCGGATCATGTCTTCGGCGATCTCGCCGCCCAGGTCTCCAGCGGACGCGCCGGCGGCGAGCGGGTGATCGCCCTTTGCCAGCGCTCCGGCCTCGAGGACATCGAGGGCCTGTCCAACGAGATCATCTCCCGCTCGGAGGCGGCGACGCGCAAGGCGATCCGCGCCCTGCCGGCGGGAACCTGGCATGGCGAGAGCCGCTTCGACGTCCCCGGCGGCGACATCATCACCCTGAAGTCCGCCGTCACCATCGACACCGACAAGGGGGAGGTCGTCATCGACTTCGCCGGCAGCAGCGGCGCCAGCCCGCACGGCATCAACGTCGTGATGAACTACACCCACGCCTACGCCACCTTCGCGGTGAGGAGCTGCCTCAACCCCGAGCAACCGAACAATCACGGCTCCCTCGCGCCGATCAAGGTGACCGCACCTAGAGGCTGCATCGTCAACGCCGCCTATCCCTCGCCGTTGAACGCCCGCCACGTCGTGGGGATGTTCGTGCCGATGCCGATCCTGAAGGCCCTGCATCAGGTGATGCCCGAGCGGGTTCTCGCGGAGGGTTCCGGCGCGGTATGGACCGTGCAAATCCAGGGAAAGCGGGCCAATGGAGAGGCCTTCACCTCCTCGATGTTCAATTATTCCGGCGGCATGGGCGCGCGCCGGACCAAGCCGGGCCCCAGCGCGACCTGCTATCCCACGGGCGTTGCGGCGGTGCCTGTGGAGATCCTGGAAGCCTCGATCCCCATTGTCTTCGACCGCCGCGAGTTGCGGCCCGGCTCGGGCGGCGAGGGCCGTTCGCGCGGCGGCGATGGTCAGGTCATCGGCTTTCGCATGCTGACCGATCAGCCCTGGCTGTTGAACGCGGTGCCCAGCCGGCTCGATCGCGGGCCCGAAGGCCTCGATGGCGGCGCGCCTGGCGAAGCGGGGCGCTTCACCGTGAATGGCGTCTCCGTCTCCCAGGCCAGCAAGATGACCATGAACGCCGGCGACGTCGTCCTCCTGGAAACCCCCGGCGGAGGCGGCTATGGCGCCCCGCTTGGAGCCTCGCAATGAACCTCCACAGCATCGACTGGGACCAGACCGCCTGGGAGCGTGTCCGCGAGGGCGTCGAGCGCAAGGCGTTTTCGGGGGAGGGGGCGACGGTGTCCCTCAACCGCCTCCAGCCTGGCCACGAGCCGCGGCCGCATAGTCATCCCAACGAGCAGATCGTCTACATCCTGGAAGGGACGATCGACTTTCATCTCGGAGACCATACCGTGAAGCGGCTTTCCGCCGGTGGTCTGATGGTGATCCCGCCCGATGTCCGGCACTGGGGCGAGGTGGTCGGCGACGCGGCCGTTCTCAACCTCGATGTCTTCACCCCCAAACGCGCCGAATACGCCGCCTGACGGACCCGCTATGACCCAACCCAACACGCTCATCTTCGTCGACCTCGCCTCCGACGATCCCGCGAAAGCCGGCGAATTCTACGCCGAGGTCTTCGGCTGGCAGGACGACGCCCGTCCCGCCGGCGTCTACCACCGCATGGTGCCGGGCGGCATGTTTCCCAATCCGGATGGCTCCGACAGCCAGATCGGCAATCTGCATCTCGGCATCTTCGACGCCGCGAACGCCCGGCCGCACCCCGGTCCGGCGGGCGTCGAGCCGCGGAACCTGAGGGACGGCGGTCGCAAGGCGCGCGTCTGGATCCTCGTGGGCGACGGACAGTCCTACGAGGACATCCTCATGCGAGCGACAGATCGCGGCGCGACCGAGCTTTGGCGCGACCACTACTGGAAGGAATTCAACGGCTACAACCACGCCTTTCGCGATCCCTGGGGCAACGAGATCATCCTCTGGGGCAAGGCGGGCGCGGATCCGACGGTGCCGGATAACTATACGAAAGAATAGTCTGGGTCCTGGCCCACCCGTGGCGAGAGTTCAGTCGCCAAATCCCGTCGAGAGTGAGACCGCATTCCAGGCTTCGATCTCTCGCTGCAAGCGGGCGATCTCGTCCGTCGCATAGTGCAGGGCGTCCGCGCCCAGGAGCAGATTCAGCGGCGGTTTCTCCGCGTCGACCGCGTCCAGAATCGCCCGGGCCACCTTCATGGGATCGCCCGCCTCCGTCCCCGCGTGCGCGGTCAGGAGCATCTTCGCCTGCCGCGCCACGCCGTCGTAGTCGGCGATCTCCCGCGCGGTGGCGACCAGGGAGCGTCCCGCATAATCGGTGCGCATGCCGCCCGGCGCCGCGTTGATCACCCGGATGCCGAGCTCGCCGACTTCGGCGGCCAGCGTCCGCCCGATCGCCTCCAAGGCGAATTTGCTTGCGCAATAAACCCCGGTCCCCGCCCAGGTCGCCAGGCCGCTGACCGAGGTGACGTTGACGATCGTCCCCGCGCGCCGCGCGCGCATGAAGGGCAGGACGGCGCGCATCATGGCGAGTTGGCCAAAGAGGTTGACCTCGAATTGGTCGCGCACTTCCTGGGCGCTGGCTTCCTCCACGGCGCCGACAAGACCGTAGCCGGCGTTGTTGACCAGGACGTCGATCCCGCCCATCGCCGCCTCCGCCGCGGCGCCGACCGCGGCAATCTGGGCCGCGTCGCGTAGATCGAGGGTGAAGCCAAGGGCGCGATCCGGAACGATCGCCTCGAACGCCGCAAGAGCGGCGGCGTCTCGCGCCGTCCCCGTCACCGTGTCACCCCGCGCCAGAGCCTGCGACGCCAGCGCCTTGCCGAGGCCCGCGCCGACGCCGGTGATCAGCCATCGTTTCATCGCGCGGATGTCAGAAGTGTTCGATCGCCGCCGCGGCGATTTCGCCGGGTTCCGGCCGTCGGCCATCGGCGATCTTCGGCTTGGCCATCAGCACCGTCGCCACAAGCATCACGAATGCGGCCCCCGAGCAGAGCAGAAAGACCCCGGCGAAACTGCCCAACGTGTCTCGCGCCCAGCCGCCGACCGCCGGTCCCAGGGCTGCGGCGGTGCTGAGCAGACACATGATCGAATAGAGTTCGAGATAGGCCCGCTTTCCGAAAAACGTGAAGAGCAGCATCGTCGAGGCCACGAACGACAGGCCAAAACCGATCCCTACGCCCACCGCATAGCCGATCATCAGGCCATAGCCGCGCGCATAGGCTAGCGACGTCATGCCGCCGATCAGGGCCACCAGAGCCACGATCATCAGGATCTTCGGCCGCACCCGCTCGCCCGCCCACCCGCCGATCACCGCTACAATGGCCCCGATAAGAGCCTCCAGGCTCAGCATCGCCGCCGCCGTCTTGGCCGATATGCCGCGCTCGGTCAGGTGCTCCACCGCGAAACCGTGCGCCGTGGTGTTGATCAGGAGATACATCGTGTAGGCGCCGACGATGACGTAGAACTGGGGCGTCGCGAGCGCGCGCTTGACCGGCCATTCGTGCAAGCCGCTCGCCACCTCCGCGGCCGTGAGCGGAGAATCCGTCGCCTCCGGCTGCCGACCCGTGGTCGTCGCCGCGCCGAAAAGGCCGAGCACGATCGAGGCGGCGACGAAGACCCACCAGAACCCCCGCCATCCCGCCGCCGGCTCCACGAGGTTGAACACCAGCGGACCCGCCACCCCGCCGAGCGCGCCGATGGTGAAATAGGCGCCGAGCACGGTCGACCGCTTTCGGAAGAGGCCGGTCAACACCGGCGTCCCTGGCACGCTGACGAGCGAGAACGCCACCCCGACCGCCATCGTCGCGCCGAGATAGACCCAGACCCCCCGCGTCATCGCCAGGGCCGCGAAGCCCGCCGCCAGCAGGCCCGAGCCGAGCAGGATCGTCGCCCTGACGCCCAGGCGCCGCACGCACCCCGCCGCCGCCACGCTGCTGAGCCCGCAGGCGACGCCGAGCACGGTGTAGCCGAGACCCGCCTGCGTCCAGTTCCAGTGCAGCGCCGGCACCATGTCCTTGAGCACCACGCCCAGCGTGCTGAACGTCCCCGCTTGGACGAGGAAGAAGAGCAGGCTGAGCGAGGCGAAGGTCGCCCAGGGGTGGGGGGCCCGCGCCGTCACTACAGGTCCCGCCAATTTGTGGGGAGGAGGGAGTCGCGCCCAAACCGCCGTCCCGCGTCACGGCGAGCGACCAAGTCGCCGAGGGCGCCACGTCTCAACACGTCGTACTTTCCGCGACCGCCAAGGGGGTGAGAATCGCGTCGGAAAATATCGCGCGACCCCTCATCCGGCCCTGCGGGCTGCGTTCTCCCGCAAGGGGAGAAGGCTGTTTTGAGGGAACTGGGCTCAGAACCCATAGCCGACTGTGAAGATGACCTGACGCGGCGCGATATACTGCTGACTAACCGCGCCGGTGCCATAGGGGTCGATGTAGCGTGAATTGACCCCGGCGACATCGCCCACGTTCGTCGCCGTGACCGCGAAACGGAACTTCGAACCTGTCGGCACGAAGTCGAGATTCAGGTTGGTCTCGGTATAGGCCGGGACGTCGTCGAGGCCCGGTTCGTTGAATATCCGCGCGAACTCGTGACCGCGATAGACCAGCTCGACCCGCGGCGTCAGCACCCCGAACGGCAAGTCGATGGCGTAGGAGGCGTTGATCGAGCCGGAGACCTTGGGCAGCGCCGGCGGCGTGCTGCCACGGACGTTCCGTTCAGCCGCGATCACGGCCGCGAAACAGGCGGGATTGTAGAACTGGCCGCCGAAAGAGCAGGGACCCGGCTGACTTTCGATCGTGTTCGCGACCGTGGAATCGATAGTGAAATAGTCGCCGTTCACGTGACCGGTTTCGAGGGCGATATTGCCATTGACCCTCAGGTGATCGCCCATGCCGACGTAATTCGCTTCCGCCTCGACCCCATAAACGTGCACGGAGGGGATGTTCGATATGCCGCCATCGAAGGGCTTTGGGTCCGTCTCGATGTACTGCATATCCTTGTAGACATAGTAGAAGCCGGCGAGGTTCACGCGTAGCGAGCGGTCGAAAAAGGCGTTCTTCGATCCGACCTCGAACGCTGTGTTCGTCTCCGGTTTGAAGGTGACCGGCACCACCACTTGGCCATTCTTACCGTTCACACCGCCCGGCTTATAGCCGCGCGAGGCGCTGGCATAGACGAGGTTGTCGCTGGTGAGGTCGTAATCGACCTCCGCCCGCCACGTCGGCACGCTATCGGACTTGCTGTAGTTGGCCGTGCTGAAACCGAACGCCGAGAAGTTGAAACTGTTGTCGCTCAGCTTGTCGTGGTTGTAGCGCCCGCCGACAGTCAGCCGGAAGCTCGGTAGGAAGCGGTAGGTCGCCTGAGCGAAGACCGACTCGGATTCCCGCTTCACATGCGAGTCGTTGCCGTAGGCGAGGTTGCCCGGAGGGTTGGTTTCCGCGTTCGCCGGGTCTCCCGTATAGGGCAGGAACGTGGGGAAAAGCGGCTCGTACTCGTGGATAATCTGCCGGCTGCGTTGGTTGAGATAGAAGCCCCCGACGATCCACTCCAGTTTGCCGCCCGGCTTGGAAAGGATATCGAATTCCTCGCTGTAGTTGTCGAGTTTGGTGTCGTACCGGGCCACGTTGTCGTAGCTTCCGATCAGGGAAACGGCGCTGCGCGAACTATCCTCCGCGAGTTTGGCGTTGAGGTGCTGATATCCCGACACCGACCGTACGCTGAAGCCATCGAAATCGTACTGCAGATTGGCGTGATAGAGTTGCGCGGTGATCTCGGACTTGGCCGGGAAGTCCTGATAGATTTGATACGGATCGGGCAACGGGTCGTTGACATTCTTCTGCGCCTGGCCGTTTTCGTTGGAGCGGTAGGTGCGAGCGGTCAGGGTCGCGGAGAAACGGTCCGTCGGCTTCCACAGAACAGCGGCTTTCAAAGCGGTATTGTCGGCGTCGTCCTCGCGGAAGCCGGGGATGGCGAGGTCCTTGGTGAACCCGTCATGGCTGAAATGCTGGGCGGATAGGCGGACCGCTACGGTGTCGCCGAGCGGGATGTTGACCCAGCCCCGCGCCCGCACCAGGGAGTAGGTCCCGGCGCTGACGTCGCCGGCCGCGCCGAACTTTCCAAGCTCCGGCTGACGGTTGACGATGTTGATCGCCCCGCCGATCGAGCTCTGGCCGTAGAGCGCGCCCTGCGGCCCGCGCAGCACTTCGATCCGATCGACATCGAATAGGGTCTGCGAGAGCGAAATGGTGTTGACGAGATAGACCCCGTCCTCGAACAGCGAGACGCCGGGCACGGTGGTAAGGTCGTTTTCCGGCGTTTCCGAGCCGATGCCGCGGATCGTGATGATGTTCTCGAAACCCGACTGCTTGGTCGATTGCAGGCTGGGCACGCGGCCGTTCAGGCCGGTGACATCGGTGACGAAGGACTTGTCGAGCGAGACCGCGGGGAGAGCGGTGATGGCGGTGGCGGTCTTCTGGATATCTGTCGCGCGCCGCTCGGCGGTGACGACGACCTCGGTAAGCTGGGTCTGCGCCGCGTTTGCGCCGGCCGCTTCCGCGTGAACCCACGCGGGCGCGCCGATGGCCGCCGCCAGGGCGAGAAGGGAAACCGTTGCGCGACTCGCGGGTCGGCGGGAAAGCGTATTCATGGATTAACCCCCTTGTTTGAGATCGAACGCGCCCGTCGGATTGACCTTATCGGGCGTCTAACGGCGCCGCGCGAGACAAATCACGCGGACGCGAACCTAGGCTTTGGGGTTCGACCTTCGCCGTCTCCCGTTTCGGAGAGCATTGGGGCCGCCTCGTGTCCGGTCCGCGTTGAATTGGCTCCAGAATCGTCAGTGGGACTTGCACCGACGCGCACGATGATTGTGCCGACACGGCAGACTTGGCAAGGCGCGCACCGTCGACTTGCCAATTGAGGTTGCGCGCATTCCGGCTCAATGTGTTCGCCATGGAAAGCCATGACGTGATCATCGTGGGCGGCGGGATCGGCGGCTCGGCGTTCGCCGCGACGCTCGCCAAGGCCGGCCGCTCGGTTCTGGTGCTCGAGAAGTCGGAGGTTTTCGAGGATCAGGTTCGCGGCGAATGGATCGCGCCCTGGGGCGTGACCGAAGTCAGGCGCCTCGGCCTCTACGATCTCCTGGTCGCCGCTGGCGGACATCACATCCAGCGCCACGTCACCTATGACGAGTCCCTCGATCCCGAGGAGGCGCGCAAATCGACTTTGCCGCTGAATATCTTCGCGGCGGACGTGCCCGGCCCCCTCTGTCTCGGCCATCCCAAGCATTGTCAGACCTTGTTCGACGAGGCGGGACGCCGCGGCGCCGCCATGCTTCGCGGCGTGGCGGTGGAAAGCGTTTCGGCGGGGGACGAACCCCACGTCGCCTACATCGCGAACGGCGAGCGGCGCGAGGCGTGGGCCAGGCTGATCATCGGCGCCGATGGACGGGGTTCCATGGTCCGCGACGCCTGCGCCATTCCCCTGAACGCCGACAAACCCCATCACATGTTCGGCGGCCTGCTGGTGGACGGCGTCGAAGGTTGGGACGAGACCGAACAGGCGATCGGCACCCAGGACGACTTCGCCTTCCTGGCCTTTCCACAGGGCGCGGGCCGCGTGCGGGTCTACGGTAGTTTCAGCCTGGAGCAACGCGCCAGGTTCTCGGGCGCCGACGGCGCAAGACGTTTCCTCGACAGCTTCCGCATGTCGTGCAGCCCCAACAACCAACGCATCGCCGACGGCAGGCCGGCAGGTCCCCTGCGCGCCTATGTCAACGCCGACGCCTGGACCGATACGCCCTTCGCGACGGGCGCGGTGCTGATCGGCGACGCGGCGGGCTGGAACGACCCCATCATCGGGCTCGGCCTCTCGATCACCTACCGCGACGTGCGCATCGTTTCCGACCTGCTGGCGAGTTCGGAAGATTGGACGCCTGAACTCTTCCAGCCCTACGCCGAGGAGCGCCGCGAGCGGATGCGCCGGCTGCGGTTCGCGGCGTCGTTGACCTCCTCCCTCGATGCGGAATTCGGCGAGAGCGCCAAGGCCAGACGCAAACATCATTTCGCCCGCGCCGCGACCGATCCCACCCTCGCCGGGCGCGGCTTGGCGATCATGGCCGGCCCGGAAATGGCCCCGGCGGAATTCTTCACGCCCGAATATCGCGCCAAGTTCCTGGGTGAGAGCGTCCCCGCATGACCCTCGATGTCCACGACTACAACCGCCGATGGCTGCAAGCTTGGACCGACAAGGATGTCCCGGCCCTGTTGGGCTTCTATGCGCAGGGCGTTGTCTACAAGGACCCGCAGACCGCCGCCGGCCTGACCGGCCACGAGGCGCTGGGCGCCTACCTCATCGGCCTTTTCGCCGCCACGCCGCCGATGCGCTACGACCCGGACGAAGTCTGGCCCACCGCGAACGGGTTCTGTGGCCGCTGGTACTGCACCGTGTCGCCGCCCGGCGGGCCTGAAAGCTATATGCGCGGCTTCGACCTGGTGGTGCTCGACGGGGACAAGATCACGCTCAACGAGGTCTACGTTCACCCCCTGGAAGCGTTCCCCGCAACGTGAGCGAGATCCCGATCGTGCCCTGGGCGAAGATCACGCCCGCCTGGATGACCAATGTCCTCGGCAAGGCCGGTTTCGACGCCCGCGTCGCACAGATCCAAGGCAAGCGGGTCGGCACCGGTCAGGTCGGCGAGAGTGTGCGCTTCACGCTGATCTACGACGGCCCGGCGAAGGGGGCGCCGGCCACGGTGGTCGGTAAATTCCCCTCGTCCGATCCCGTCAGCCGGGCTACCGGCGTCGATCTCGGCAACTATTTCCGCGAGGTCTGGTTCTACCGCAATCTCGCGGCGGGCGCGGGCGTGACGACGCCCAAATGCCTCCACGCCGATGTCGATCCGGAGAGCCATGACTTCGTCCTGATCATGGAGGATCTCGCCCCCGCGCAACCCGGCGACCAGATGCGGGGGGTCACCGTGGAGGCAGCCGCCCTGGTCCTCGAGGAAGCCGCCAAGCTCCACGCCTCGCACTGGGGAGACGACGCCCTGGACGACATGCCCTGGGTGCAGGAAAGCCGCGCCGCCAAGCCTTTCTCGACCGGAGAGATGATGCGGGCGCTCTGGGCCGGCTTTCGGGACCGCTACGGCGCCCGGATAAGGCCCGACTGCGTCGAGATCGGCGAGGCGATCACCGCGAACTTCGAGGGGTTCAAGACCGGCTACGATGGCCCGCGCTGCCTGGTCCACAACGACTTTCGCCCCGACAACATGATGTTCCGCACGGCGGACGGCGGTTATCCCGTCGCGGTTGTCGACTGGCAGTCCTATGGCTACGGCGGTTGCATGGCCGACGTGAGCTATTTCATGGCCGGGGCACTGGGGCGGGACGAACGCCGCGCGCATGAGGATCGCCTCTTGCGCGGCTACCACGCGCGCCTGATCGCGCTGGGCGTCGGCGACTATGACTTCGACGCGCTCTGGCGAGACTACGCCCGCTTCAGCCCCGCCCTGTTCATCATGGCCTTCGCCGCCTCGATGATCGTCGAGCGCACGGAGCGCGGCGACGCGATGTTCTTCGCCATGCTGGAGACGGGCGCGAGCCTTGTGACGGACCTGGACGGATTGAACGTCCTGGCGGCGGAGCGCTCGGTTCGCGGCCCCGGCCGACTTGCATCCTCGACTCAGGGCTAGAGTCCGTCGCGACGAGCGAGGAACGCGAAGTTGATTTGCGTCGCGGGCTGATCATCGGCCAATAACGGGTGACTTCAGTCTAATTACTTTAGGATCATTTGTTTAAGTTGTCCGCGGTGGACAGATGAGCGAATGGCGATGTCTGGGCTTGGAGCAGCGCCGATGATTGCAAAATCGATACTCGCCGGTTGCTCCGCCCTGGCGCTTTCGCTGCTGGGCGTCACGGCGTGGGCGACGCCTACCTTCGTGATCGCGCCGGGGGCCTGCAACATGAACCCCGCGGCGTGCATCGCCACCAACGGGCTGGTCACCGTCACCGCTCTCCCTCCGCAGCTCGTCTCGCCGACCGGCCAGCCGTTGAGGGTTTACGCCTCGGCTTTCACCGCCTGGAACGCCACGCAGCCGGTCGGGGCGAAATGGACGCTCGACAACCTGTTGAAGCCCACCGGGCCGCTGAGCGACGCCGCCGTCCTCACTGTGAAAAGCTATTTCGCGGTCATCGGGGCCGGCCCCTGCAACGGCAGTCCGCACTGCGGCGGCGCGTCTATCGATATCACCTACACGCCGGGGGTTACCGACCCACCGCCGATCGTAAATCCAGCCGCGATCGGCGCCAACAACGGGGTCTGGACCCAGGATATCATCACCAGCTTCAAGGGCCAGCCATCGAATCCCGGCAATCCCTATCTAGACAATCCCGCCGGCTCGCCAAACGTGGACCTTCCGCCGCCGGCGTTTGGGTTCCAATATCCCGGCAGCCTGTTCGCCGATCTATCGGTCCGCGACGCGGACAACTTTTGGCACGGCGTCGCCTGGCTATCCACGATCGACTATGCGACCCGCGACGTCAGGCTCTACTCCGGCGTCGCCTGGGGCTACACGATTGTCGGCCAGGGCGGGGCGCCCGAGCCCGCGACCTGGACGATGCTGATCCTCGGCGTGGGGCTGGCGGGCGCGATGGCGCGGCGACGATCGAGCGGGTGCCCGGCTTGCGGCGATGTCCTCAATCCGCCGAGCGATCCCGCGCCTTCAGCTCCGCCCTGAACCTATGCAGCAGCGGCTCCGTATAGCCGTTCGGTTGAGTCGCCCCTTCGAAGACCAGCGCGCGCGCGGCCTGAAAAGCCAGGCTCTGCGTCTCGCGGCCGGCCATGGGGCGATAGAGCGGATCGCCGGCGTTCTGCGCGTCGACCTTGGCCGCCATGCGCCGCAACGCCGCGTCGATGTCCTGCGCCGAACAGAGACCATGCATCAGCCAGTTGGCCATGTGCTGCGATGAAATGCGCAGGGTCGCGCGATCCTCCATCAAGCCGACGTCGTGGATGTCGGGCACCTTTGAACAGCCCACGCCCTGGTCGATCCAGCGCACGACGTAACCGAGTATGCCCTGCGCGTTGTTGTCCAGTTCCTCGCGCACCTCGGCCGCGGACCAGTTCACGCCGCCGGCGAGAGGGATGGTTAGCAGCGTCTTCAGCGGCGGAATGGCCTCGCCGGCGATCTCGCGCTGGCGCGCGAACACGTCGACCTGATGGTAGTGCAGGGCGTGAAGCGTCGCGGCCGTGGGGCTGGGCACCCAGGCGGTGTTGGCGCCGGACCTCGGATGCCCGATCTTCTGCTCCATCATATCGGCCATTCGGTCCGGCGCGGCCCACATGCCCTTGCCGATCTGCGCCCGGCCCGAGAGGCCGCACGCCAGGCCGATGCGGACGTTGCGATCCTCATAGGCGGAGATCCACGGCTCGGCCCGCATCTGCGCCTTGCGGACCATGGCGCCGGCCCGCATCGAGGTATGGATCTCGTCGCCCGTGCGGTCGAGAAATCCGGTATTGATGAAGACCAGCCGCCCTTTCACCGCTTCGATACAGGCGGCCAGATTGGCGGAGGTCCGTCGTTCTTCGTCCATAAGGCCGATCTTGATCGTGTGTCGCGAAAGACCCAGCAGGTCCTCCACGGCGTCGAACAGGCGATTGGAAAACGCGGCCTCTTGCGGCCCATGCATCTTCGGCTTGACGATATAGATCGATCCGGTTCGGCTGTTGCCGCCGGCATGGGCTCCCCTGATGTCATGGACCGCGACGAGGCTGGTCACGATGGCGTCCAATATCCCTTCCGGCGCCTGCGTCCCGCCGGGCAGCAGAATCGCCGGATTGGTGATCAGATGGCCGACGTTGCGCACGAAGAGCAGGGCGCGGCCACGGAGGGTCAGGCTCCCGCCGCTCGGCGTACTGTACGTCCGGTCGGGGTCGAGCTTGCGGGTCAGCGTCCGGCCGCTCTTCTCGAAACTGGCCTCCAGATCACCCTTCATCAGGCCGAGCCAATTGCGATAGGCCGCGACCTTGTCCTCGGCGTCCACCGCGGCCACGGAGTCTTCCAGGTCGATGATGGTGGAAAGCGCCGATTCCAGCATCACGTCGGCCAGGCCGGAGGGATCATCCCGGCCGATCGCATGGTTGCGATCGATGACCAGCTCGATGTGAATGCCGTTATGGCGCAGCACAATCGCGCTCGGGTTCGCCGCTTCGCCGGTGTAGCCAACGAGGGCTGTCGGGTCGGCGAGGGCCGGCGCCAGGGCGCCGTCGTCGATGGCATAGCCCTTTGCGTCCGCATGGCTGCCCGAGGCGAGGGGGACCGCCTGATCGAGGAAAGCCTTCGCCCGGGCGATGACCTCGGCGCCGCGCGTTGCGTCATAACCACCCGGGGCCGCCGCGCCCGCAATGGCGTCCGTGCCGTAGAGCGCGTCGTACAGGCTACCCCATCGGGCATTGGCGGCGTTGAGTACGAAGCGGGCGTTCAGGATTGGCACGACCAGTTGGGGCCCGGCCAGCCGCGCCAGTTCGTCGTCCACCCGTTCCGAGCTGATCGAGAACGCCGCCGGCTCCTCGGCCAGGTAGCCGATCGCGCGCAGGAAGGCCTGGTATTCGGCGGCGTCGATCGCCTTACCCTGGCGGGCGCCATGCCACGCGTCGATCTGGGCCTGGATCTCGTCGCGCTTGGCCAGCAATGCGCGATTGTCCGGCGCGAACCGCGCGAAGATATCGGCGACTCCCGCCCAGAACGCCTCTGCCTCCAAGCCCGTGCCCGGCAGAACCTGCTGGTCGATGAAATCCGCCAACACCGGGGCGACCCGCAGTCCCGCCTTATCGATCATCCGCGCCGTCATCCTCTTGGGTATCGGGGCGCCAGCGCCGCCGCGCGCCTCCCTAGCCGGAAGCTTGCCCGAGCGGTAGACGCTGGAGCTCCGACGAAGATGCGGCTTTCAACGACGACGGGAGTTCACTTGGCGATCGAGGCGGTGATCTGGGATTTTGGCGGGGTCTTCACGACGTCGCCCTTCGAGGCGTTCAATCGCTACGAGGCGGCCAATGGGCTGCCGCGCGACCTTATCCGCATCATCAACGCCGCCGACCCCGACACCAACGCCTGGGCGCTCTTCGAGCGGGCCGAGATCGACGCCAAGGGTTTCGATACGAAGTTCCTCGCCGAATCGACGGCGCGAGGCCACCCGGTTCGCGGCGCTGACGTTCTGCCGCTTCTGTCCGGCGACGTGAGGCCGGCGATGGTCGAGGCTTTGCGCGTCTGCAAACAGCACTTCAAGGTCGGCTGCATCACCAACAACATGGCCCAGGGCCACGGCCCGGGGATGTCCGCCAACCCGCTCGGCGCCAGCAGGACGGGGGCGATCATGACCCTGTTCGACGCGGTGATCGAAAGCTCAAAGGCCGGCGTGCGCAAGCCGGACCCCCGGATCTACCAGATGATGTGCGAGCTTCTGGCGGTGGAGCCGACGTGCTGCGTCTACCTCGATGACCTCGGGGTGAACTGCAAACCGGCGGCCGCGCTGGGCATGCAGGCCATCAAGGTCGTCACCGAAGCCCAGGCCCTCGCCGATCTCGAGCGGGCGACCGGCCTGACCTTCACGGAGTTCGCCGCATGAAACGCCCCACCGCCATCGGCGCCGGAAAGGCCCTCGCGGGCCTGGACGGCTGGAGCCAGGTGAAGGGCCGCGACGCTATCGCCAAAACCTTCAAGTTCAAGGATTTCAACGCCGCCTTTGGCTGGATGACGCGCGTCGCCCTCGCCGCCGACAAGGCCGACCACCACCCGGAATGGTCCAATGTCTACAACAAGGTCGAGGTCGTGCTCACCACCCACGACGCCGGCGGCGTGACGGAGAAGGACGTGGCGTTGGCGGAGTTCATGGACGGGGCGATTTGACAGGCCATCAAGACGATTTGCCCGTGCGGGTCAAAGGCGAAGCGTAGGCTTTGCTCGCCGAGCCCATCGACCCACGCTCTATTCTTGCCGTCTTGGCGACTCTGAAGTCGCCCGATATCGATTTTCCGGAGATCACGGATCAAGCGCCGCGGTCGACCTCTGAGCCTGCCCGGATCCGACATGCGCTTTGCAGCGTTCCCCGGCGCCGCGCCTTCAGGCTGTCGGGAGCGGAAATTAGGGCGGCGACACGCCCCCGGCGGACAGAGCGCGAATTCCTTGGTATTGACGATTCTTCGACCAGACTTTGGGGGCGGGTGATGGCTGACGCCGACAGGACACCGATCATTGTCGCGATCATCGGCCTGACCGGCGTCGTGGCGACGGCGCTCTTTGCGAATTGGGACAAGATCGTTTCGCATCCCGCGGCGCCAGCCGCTCAGTCCGCTCCAGCCGTGGTCGTCGCCGCCGCACCCGCCTCCACAACGGCGCAGCAGGCGTCCGCCTTGGCGGCGGCTCAGAACCGCGTCGTCCAGCCCGAAGTGGATGCGCTCAACGGGGTCGCCAACCAGATCGACGCCGCCAACCCCGCCACGAAGATCGACGGGGCATGGCGTGACAGCGACGGCTATCGCTTCCAGTTCATCCAGAAGGGAAGGGCCTACACCTTCCGCCAGTTCAAGGGCGCGGCTCTGGTCGGCGGCGGCAAGGGCGTCCTTGACGGCCGCGCCTTCAGTCACGACTTCAGCGCGGAGGATGTCGGGCGCGGCCACTGTACGGGTCAGATCGCCGAAGACGGCGCCACCGCGTCTGGACAGTGCCAGGGCTCCGACGGCCACGGCTGGTCTTTCACGATAAATCGGTGACGGCGGCCGACGTCCCATAGCCGCTTTGGCAGCGGAAGGCCGCTCGGCGGCAACCCGGACGATTCCCCTGGAGGATCGCAAGGCTTCAGCCGATCGACCCAAGGACGCCAAGCTGGGCCGCAAGGGCCACGGCGTTGGCCCGATTGGAGGCCCCGAGTTTCCGGACAACGTTGTCGAGGTGGTAGCGCACCGTCGTCGAGGCGAGCCCGACGATGGTCGCCACTTCTTCCTCGCGGCAGCCCTGAGCGGTCAGGCGCAGGCATTCCCATTCCCTGGGCGTCAATCGCGACTGCTCTTCCTCGCTGGATCGAAGGATACCGGTCAGCGACCGGAACGCGTGCATGAAGAGATGCCCGGCGGCGATCAGCGCCGGGCGGTGGGCGGAGAGGATTTCATTCGCGGCTTTCGCCGATTGTGGGCCGCCCCAGGTCACCATGCCGATCTGACCGCGGGGCAGATGAACGGGGAGGGTGATCAGCGAGCGGACGTCCATGAGCGTCATCGCCTGGGCGATCTTCTGAAGCTCCGGCCGTCCCGCCGGGGTGCGGCCGAGATCGCCCGTGACAAACGGCATCTGGCGGGTCCGGCACTGGATATAGAGCGGGATCTTGAGCATGACGTTCTTGTCCCACCAGATCGACAAGATCTCGTCCGGCCAGCCCCCGCGCCTGAGGAAGGCGTCGACGTGCGGATCGAAGCTGGGCCAAGACACGTTCGGCGACACCGCCAGGACGGGCATGCCGATCGCCCGCGCCGTGTTGTGGAGCCCAGCTTCCGCCGCTGCGAAATCGGCGGCGCGATCGATCTGCCTCACGGCGGTGAACAAGGCTTCAGCGTCGAGGGGAATTTTCTCCGCCATTCTGTTCACCGCCCCCCGCCTTATCAGAGGTTCCTCCGCTTGGTGGAAGCGTAGTCCGAGGCGTGGCCGGAAGGAAGCGTGCTGGCGTCCTGCGCATTTCGAGGGGTTCCCATCCAGGACGCGCCGGGTAATCTTGCTCGAACGATAAAGTGAGCGTCGGGCGCCGGCGAGGCGCGGGATGTCAGGGAGCAAGCGGATGGACTTGATGACGGCTGAACGCCCACTGGATTTCGACCCCGACGCGCTGCGGGAGAAATACCGCCAGGAGCGAGAGCGCCGCGTGCGGCCCGAGGCCAACGACCAGTACGTCGAGATCAAGGGTGACTTCAGCCACTATGTCGATGACCCCTATGTCGAGCCGGGCTTTACCCGCGCGCCGCTCAACGACGAGGTCGATGTCCTCATCATCGGGGGTGGATTCGGCGGCCTGATGGCGGGCGCCCATCTGCGTAAGGCCGGGATCGAACGCATACGGATCATCGAGAAGGGCGGCGACTTTGGGGGCACCTGGTACTGGAACCGGTATCCCGGCGCCCAGTGCGACCTCGAAGCCTACATCTACCTGCCGCTTCTGGAAGAGACGGGGTACATCCCCAAGGAAAAATACAGCTACGGGCCGGAAATCCTCGCCCACGCCCAGAGGATCGGACGGCACTTCGACCTCTACCGCGACGCCTGCTTCCAGACCCAGATCGCCGCTCTCACCTGGCAGGAGGATGAGGACGTCTGGCTTGTCACGACCAATCGCGGCGACCGGATCAAGGCCCGCTATGTCATCATGTCGAACGGCCCGCTGAACCGTCCGAAGCTCCCCGGCATCCCCGGCATCGACACCTTCAAGGGGCACAGCTTCCACACCAGCCGCTGGGACTACGCCTACACCGGCGGCGACACGACCGGGAAGCTGGACCGCCTGCACGACAAGCGCGTGGCGATCATCGGCACCGGCGCCACGGCGATCCAGAGCATCCCCTATCTCGCCCGTGACGCCGGTCGCCTCTATGTTTTCCAACGCACGCCGTCGTCGGTGGATGTCCGAGGCAACAAGCCGACCGATCCCGAGTGGGCGGCGAGCCTGAAGCCGGGCTGGCAGAAGGCGCGCATGGACAACTTCAACACATTGGTCGGCGGCGTGCCTCAGGACGAGGACATGGTCAGCGACGGCTGGACCGACATCATTCGCAATCTCATCACCGCTCCCGCCGTGAACGCCGGAGGTGGGCCGATGAGCCCGGAGGATTTCGCGAAACAGATGGAGCTGGTCGATTTCCGCAAGATGAACGAGATCCGGGCCAGGGTGGACTCCATCGTCAAGGACCCGAAGACGGCCGAGGCGTTGAAGCCGTGGTATCGGCAGTTCTGCAAGCGTCCGACCTTCAACGACGAGTACCTGCCCGCCTTCAACCGTCCGAACGTCACCCTGGTCGATACGTTGGGCCGTGGCGTCGACCGGATCACCGAGACGGGGCTGGTGTTCGACGGGGTCGAATACGAGGTCGACTGCATCATCTTCGCCACGGGCTTCGAGGTCGGAACGGCCTACACGCGGCGCGCCGGATTCGAGGTTTACGGCCGCGGCGGGGTCTCCTTGAGCGACAATTGGGCAGGCGGCTTGAAGACGCTCCATGGCTTTTACAGCCATGGCTTCCCCAACTGCTTCCACCTTGGCGTCACGCAGAACGCCCTGACCGTCAACTTCCCCCACATGCTCGACGAGCAGGTTCGCCACGTGGTCGAATTGATCACGGCGGCGAACGAGCGCCAAGCCCGGCGGATTGAACCCACCGCCGAAGGTGAAGCGGGCTGGGTTCAGACGATCCGCACCACACCTCGGCCGATGGACGAGTTCCACAAGACCTGCACGCCCGGTTACTACAACGGCGAAGGCAAGGTGGGTGAAGGCAAGGGCATCTTCGACGAACTCTATGGCTTGGGACCGTTGGTGTTCTACGACCTCGTCCGCGACTGGCGCGCCGAGGGATCGTTCGAGGGCCTTGCCTTTGCGTAACGGCGGGGCTCTGCGGCGGAAGAGGCCTGATGACAGATGTTGCGCTCAAGTTATTTGGCGTCCGTCCACTAACGACAGCAATCTGCATTTCTTGGACGCCGCTTCGCGCCGGGCAAGCAATGAAAAAGCGCTCAGTTCCGCGCCGCTTCGTTGCGGCCAAGGGTCAACCCGTCGCGCGACACCCGTCTTGCACAGCGATCCAGCTGTTCGGCCTGTCCCGAGATCCCGCGTGATCCTCATGACGAGTCGACCGAGGGAGCCCGGCGCCGGGCTGAGGGCTTCTCATGGACTATGAAACGATCCGCTACGAGCTCGAAGGGCCCGTGCTCACGATCACTTTGAACCGCCCCGAAAAACTGAACGCCTACAACGCGAAAATGGGCGCGGAGTTGGTGCGGGCATTCCAGGCGGCCGACGGCGACGACGCGGTGCGCGCGGTGATACTCACCGGTGAAGGACGAGGTTTTTGCGCGGGCGCCGATATCTCCGCGGGAGCCACGAGTTTCGACACCGGCGCGGGCGGGGGTTCGGATAACTTCGGCGAGGATCGACCCTCTGGAGGCCAAGCGGATAAGGGCGCCGGTTTCGTCCATGCGATGTTCAACTGCCGCAAGCCGATCATTGCAGCCTTCAATGGTCCTGCGGTCGGCGTCGGGATCACCATGGCGCTGCCGACCGACATCAAGATCGCCTCCACGCGGGCGAAGTTCGGCTTTATCTTCGTCCGCCGGGGTTTGACGCCAGAGGCGGCGAGCGCTTGGTTCCTGCCTCAACTCGTAGGCCTGCCGCGGGCCCTGCGCTGGCTCCTCGAGGGCAAGATGATCGACGCCAACGAGGCTTTGGCGGCCGGTCTCATCAGCGAAGTCCTAGAACCGGAGGATCTTCTCGACCGCGCGCGCTCGATAGCACTCGGCATAGCCGAAAACACCGCCCCAGTGTCCATCGCGATCACGCGTCAAATGCTTTGGCGCTTCGCGTCCGCGCCGGACCCGTTCGAGCTCCTGAGGATCGACGGTCCCTTCATCGAAGCGTTGGGCTCGACCGCGGATGTCAAGGAAGGCGTCGGCGCGTTTCTCGAGAAGCGGCCGCCAGCCTTTCCGGGGAAGGTCTCCACGGATATGCCACCGGGTTTCCCTTGGTGGGGGGACGCGGCCTAGGTTCCTAGACTGTAGACGGGCTCAGTACCGACTTGAGTACCCCCGCCTCGCGTTGGTTGAAGTTCGCGTAAGCCTGAGGGCCGTCACGGAGAGCGAGACGGTCGGTGATGAAACGCTCGGGCTTCACCCTGCCTTGTTGAATGAGCGGCACCAGCTTTTTCCAGTAAAGTGGGACCGAGCACGCTCCGATGGAAAATTGGATTCCGTTTAAGAAGAGCTGACCCACGGGAAAATTGAAAGTCGCCGAAAGGTTGACACCGATCGCTCCGACACTTTGCAACCGGCCGGCCAGAGATAACGCGAGAGAAAGTGCGGAAGACGTGCCGGCGGCCTCTACCACGCTATCGAGCATGCGACCGTGCGTCGCTTCGCGAATGAAGTCGAAAGCGTTCGCGGGATCGAGAGCAATCGCACCCAGAGTAGTCGCGATCGCGCGTCGTTCAGGCACGGGATCGACGGCGAAGACACGCGCCGCGCCCAGCACGAAGGCATCTTCGACGGCCATCAGGCCAATCGGTCCCAGCCCAATGATCGCGACTTGTCCTCCTGGCCTTATGTGAGCAAGTTCGCATCCGAACCAAGCCGTGGCTGCGGCGTCCGTCAGCATCAAAGCCTGTTCATCACTAAGTCCGTCCGGGATGGGCGCCGCGTTGAAGTCCCCTGCTGGAACGCGCACAGCTTCGGCTTGAGATCCCTGAAGTTTGTTTGAGAGACCATAGCATTGTTGCATGTCGCGTTCACAGCGCAACACCGCGCCCGCTAGACATTCCCGGCAGGCGCCGCAGCCGACCGCCCCGGAGATCATCACCCTCTCGCCGACGCGACGCTCGTGGACGCCGCGCCCAATCTCCACCACTTCGCCAACGGCTTCATGACCGACGCAGTAACCCGTCTCGACGGAGAAGGTGTCGCCATTGTAGATGTGCAGGTCACTACCGCAGATGCTGCAGGCTTTCACGGCGACGATGATATCTCTATCATCCAGAATTTGCGGTTCGGGAACATCCGAGCAAACGATGTTTCGCGCTCCCAAATAGATCAGACCTTTCATGCCGAGACTCCTTGATCTCGACTACGTCGATCCTGAAAGTAGGATCTGGCGGCCTCGAGGCTGAGCTCCGCGATACGAGTCTCGCCTTCTCTCGTCTCGGCGCCCAGTTCGACAAAGCGCCGGAGAAGCGGCCGAGCGTCCGGTGACGTCAGCGATTGGCGGCAGAGAAAGGCCTCTTCGAGCAGGTCCGATCGCCACCGCTGGTCGGAGACGTCCACCGACTGTTTCGCGAGGGCCACGGCGTGAGGGGGCCAAAGCGCGATGCGCGCCGCGAGCCGATCGACGAATGCGTTCATGGCCTCGACATCGTCAAAGGCCCTGTTCAGATAGCCCCAATCCCGCGCGGTGTCGCAATCGATGTCATCGCAGCCCAGGATGACTTCCAGCGCGCGACCCCTGCCGACGTGGCGAACCCAGTTTTGACAACCCGACCCGCCAGGGATGATGCCGAGGGCGACCTCCATCTGATTGAGGATCGTCTTGCCCCGGACACCGAAGCGCATGTCGCACGACGCCGCGAACTCGCAGCCGCCGCCGCCCGCTCGTCCCGCTATCTTGACCAGGCTCGGTTTGGGATTGTCGCGAAACTTCGCACACAACGCGTGGAGGTGGGTCAGCTCAGGGTAGCGAACGGGATGCGGGTCTTCCGGAGCGCCGATCACGAGCGCCGCTTCGAAATGAGCGATGAAGAATTCCGGGTCCGCGCTATCCAGCACGATCACGCTCACGGCTGGGTCTGTCCATGCCATGTCCGCCAGCGACGAAAGGTCGGCCACGACCTGAAGCGACAGGACGTTGACCGGGGGGTTGTGAATTGTCGCGGATAAGACGCCGGCGTCATTTCTGACCGTTAGCGTTTTCAAATCGTCGTACATGAAACCTCCCCAAGCCCACCGTTGTTCGTCGACCTGGCCAATCCGCGCGGGTCAGGCGCCAGCGACCGCGTAGAGACCGGCGGGCGCGTTGGTGGGGTCTTCACGCTATCAAGAACGACCGGAGCAAACCCCCTCGGAAGCGAGGGCTCCGGCGCGCCACCGCTAGGCGTTCGGCCGCGGACCGCTGACCGGGCGGTGGCCTGTTTCGGTTTCTCAGGAAGACCCGTCTAAATCCAGGCCAAGGTCATCGATCATTGTTTGCCGCATCGCGAATTTCTGGACCTTGCCAGTCACTGTCATGGGAAAATCGTCGACAAAGCGAAGATAGCGCGGGATCTTGTGCCTCGCGATCCGATCGCGACAGTAATCGATGATCTGCTCTTCGGTGAGGTCGGAGCGGTCCCTTCGTTTCACCCAGGCGCAGACTTCCTCCCCGTATTTGTGATCCGGCACACCCAAGACATAGGCTTCGCTGATTTCAGGGTGTTGAAATAGAAAATCTTCCAGCTCGCGCGGGTAGATGTTCTCTCCGCCTCGGATGATCATGTCCTTGAGGCGCCCCACGATGGAGCCGTAGCCATCCTCGTCGAGCACGGCCAGATCGCCGGTTTGCATCCAGCCGTCGCGCAAAGCCTCGGCGGTCTTATCCGGGTCATCCCAGTATCCGAGCATCGTGGAATAGCCGCGGGTGTAGAGTTCGCCGGGTTCTCCCATCGGCGCGGTTTCGCCCGTCGCGGGATCCACGATCTTCACTTCGAGATGGGGTTGGACCCGTCCAATGGTCGAGACCCGCCTGGCGAGCGAGTCGTCGACCGTGGTCTGGAAGCTGACGGGGCTGGTCTCCGTCATGCCATAGGCGATGCCGACATCGCGCATGTGCATGCGACCGATGACCTTCTTCATGACTTCGATCGGACAAGGCGCGCCCGCCATCAAACCCGTACGGAGGGACGAAAGATCGAAGCGGTAGAACTCCGGATGTTCCAGCTCGGCGATGAACATCGTGGGCACGCCGTGAAGGGCGGTGCAGCGTTCCAGCTCCACCGCGCGAAGCACCGCGCCGGGGTCGAAAGCGGCGGACGGATAGACCATGGTCGCGCCGTGCATGAGGCAGGCGAGATTGCCCATCACCATGCCGAAGCAATGGTAAAGCGGCACGGGGATGCAGAGCCGGTCTCCTTGGACGAGGCCCATGCCGCGGCCGACGAAATAGGCGTTGTTCAGGACGTTGCGATGCGAGAGCGTCGCGCCTTTCGGCGAGCCGGTCGTGCCGCTGGTGAACTGTATGTTGATCGCGTCGGTGTTGCTCAGCTCAGCGGCGACGCTCGCCAGGCGAGAACGGCCGCCGTCGTTGGTGTCCGCGCCGACATCGTGGAATTGCAGCCAGCCCCGACGCGGATCGCCGCCGATCTTGATCAGGTGTCGCAGCGCGAGCGGGTCTTCCGCCTCGCGGAGCAAGGCCTCGACCATCTCCACGTAATGGCTGGTCTTGAAGCTCTCCGCGCAGATCATGGCTTTGGCGCCGACCTTGCGCAGCGTGAATTCCAGTTCGGACGTGCGATAGGCCGGGTTGATGTTGACCTGGATCAAACCCGCCCGGGCCGTGGCGAATTGGGCGATTGTCCACTCGGCGCAGTTGGGCGCCCACACGGCGACCCGATCGCCCGGGTCCAGCCCGAGCTCGAGCAAGCCGGCGGCGAAGGCATCGACCGCGTCCGCGAATTCGGCCCAGGTCAGCCTCACGTCTTGATGGATTGAAACCAGGGCTTCCCGCGCGCCCCACCGGGCCACCGCCGTATCCAGGGCCTGACCGATGGTCTGCTCGATCAAGGGCGGGTCGGTGGGCCCGACGACGTAACTAAGGGAACTGGTCAACCCTTCGCCTCCCTCCGCCCGATGTGATTTCCGCCTTAAGGCCGAGCCTGTCGAGGGCTTTTTCCCCTTACTCCGCCGCTCTCTAAGACCGCGCGACGGTCCATGCTCCCCTCGGAAGCGAGGGCTCCGCGCCTGCTTCCGCCGATCGCCCGGCCCTGGATCCCGCCCCTTGTTTTCGAGGGTGAGACGACCGCGCTTCCGCTGTTACGGATAAGCGAACGAATGGGAGTTGCGATCATGGTTGGCGGGAGGACGTTGAGGGTCGCGGTGGTCGGCGCGGGCGCGGCCGGAATCGCGATGCTGATCAAGCTGAAGGAGATCGGCGTCGAAGACATCGCCCTGTTCGAAAAGGCGCCCGACCTGGGCGGCACCTGGCACTACAACCGCTACCCGGGCCTGGCCTGCGATGTGCCATCCCTCGCCTACCGCTATTCATTCGCGCCGAACGCGGAGTGGACCCACGTCTGCGCCAGCGGCCCCCAGATCCAGACCTATCTCCGCGACGTGGCGAACGCCTTCGACGTGACCCGCTACATCCGCTTCGACAGCGAGGTCGTCGAGACCCACTATGAGGATGGCCGCTGGCGGCTTACCACGGTGAAGGGCGATCAGGGCGTGTTCGACGTCGTGGTCACCGCCGTCGGCGTGCTCCACCACGCTAAACTCCCCGACATTCCGGGGCTCGAGACCTTCGCGGGTCCGGCCATGCACACCTCCGCGTGGGACGACAGCGTCTTGCTGGACGGCAAACGGGTCGGTGTCATCGGAACCGGGTCGACGGCCACACAGCTGACGGCCGCCCTGGTCGGGCGGGTGGCGCACCTGTCGCTGTTTCAGCGCACCGCCCAGTGGATCCTCCGGCTGATCAACGCCCCCATCCCCGAGGAGCAGAGGGAGGCGTACCGCGCCAATCCCGCGCTGCTGGACGAGATGTTCGAGAAGATGAACAACCCCGATCCCTCGCGCCCGGACTTCTCGTCGGCCGTGGTGGGCGAGGATCCGGCCTCCATGGCCGAGCTTCAACGGCTATGCCAGGAATACCTCGACACCAGCGTCAAGGACCCGGCGCTCCGGGCGAAGCTGACGCCGACCTATCCGGCGGGCTGCAAGCGCCTGATCCAGAACCACGGCTTCTACGAAGCGATCCAGCAGCCGAATGCGGAACTGGTCACCGAGGGGATCGAGCGCATCGAGCCCAAGGGCATCCGCACGCGCGACGGGCGGTTGCACGAACTGGACGTCCTGGCGCTGGCCACCGGCTTCGACACGCACCGCCTTGTCCGACCGATGAAGGTGACGGGCGTCGGCGGCCTCACGCTGGATGAAGCCTGGGCCGAAGGCAACAAGGGCTACAAGTGCGTCTCGGTGCCGGGCTTTCCGAACTGGTTCATGATCGGCGGGCCGCAGAGCCCGATCGGCAACTTTTCCTGGATCACGACGATCGAGAGCGAGGTCGGCTATATCGCCGAACTCATCAAGCTGCTGCGCGCGGGCGAGGCGCGGGCCATTGCCCCGAAGCAGGACGCCGCCGACGCCTTCAACGAAGCGGTCAAGGCGCGCCTGCCCAAGACAATCTGGGCCCAGGGCTGCACCAATTGGTACACCGACAAGTTCGGCAACGTCGCCTGCTGGCCGTGGACGCTACAAGATTTCAAGGCCGAGATGAAGCATCCCAACCTCGACCATTTCGAGCTGGATGTTCGCGAACCCGTGGACGCCTGACTACCGTGCACGCCCCGAGCTAGTGGATAGAGTCTGATACTTGGCTCCCGTTTGGCGTCGCCACCACGCCCGAGAGAGGCTCGCGGATCCGTCCGGAAGCGAGCCCTGCGAATTTCCCAGCCGGGTGGAAAGGGGTATCTGCTTCTACGCGCAGCGCCGGATTTCGGCGCATTGGTCAACTCGCTTGCGTTGCACCCACTCGCGGCTCGGGAATGATGGCTAAAGATAAGCTCCTCGTCTGGGGCTGCGAAGGGCCAACTCATGAGGACAGGATCGTGACGTCCTCACCACCGGGCAATCACAGTCCCCTCGCCTTCTTTGCATTGCTGCTGGCCTTGGCTGTTCCGATCTGGGCCCTGAGCCGGTTCGTGGGCGTGATCGGGTCGCTGAAGATCCCGGTGACCGACCTGATGCTGGCGTTCACGCCGCTTGCGGCAGGCTGCATCCTGTTGATCCGGGCTGAAGGCGCCGGCGGTCTGGTCGCATTCCTCAAGGGCGTGTTCGCGTATCGGAGACTTGCGGGCACCGGATGGCTGCCGACCGTCCTGCTGCTCGCGCCGTTCATCTACGCGCTGACCTCAATCAGTCTCCGTCTGATGGGGCACGGCGGCGCCCCCAACACGAACTATCTCGGGCTGCCCGTTCTGGCCGCGGTAATGTTCGCCCTGGCGATAGGCGAGGAGGTCGGTTGGACAGGCTATTTGCTCGATCCCCTGCAGGCGCGATTTGGCGCGCTCGGCGCCAGCTTGATCATCGCTGTCCCATGGTGGCTCGGGCACATCCCATCGACCCTTGAGATCGGCGGTAGCGCCGGCGATATCGCTTGGTGGTTCCCCGGAGCGATCGCACTGCGGGTGCTGATGACGTGGCTCTACAACAACACCGGGCGATCTCTGGCCGCCGTGGTGCTGTTCCACACCCTGTTGAATGTGGGGCGGTCCGTCTGCTACCCGACGATCGGCTCGCACTACGACCCGGTGTATCAAGCCACCGGCTATGGGATAGCCTTCGTCATGTCAGCATTTGTCGTGATGGTCTGGGGGCCGAAACGACTGACCCGAGGCGCCGGAAACGAATGACTGGGCCATAGCGTCCGCTTCGGCTCGATCCTCACCGGCCTCCGCAACCGACCGCCGGGACTTAAGCGTCAGATCTTAACCACTAGACCAGGACATCGGCCTCCTTAAGCGTCGCGATCCTGGCATCGTCATAGCCCAGGAGGTCGCGCAAGACGTGCTCGTTGTCCCGGCCGTAGGTTGGGGCGCTCCGTTGGTATTCGGCGGGTGTTTTCGACATCCGATAATGCGACGCCTCGACCACGGCCTGACCCATCAGGGGATGGTCCAGGCGCACGAAGTGCCCGCGTTCGATGAGCTGCGGGTCGGTCATGAAATCTTCGGTGGCGACCAGCCTGTGGACCGGCACGCCGACGGCTTGAAGGGCCGTTTCGATGTCGTCGGTCGGACGGCCCGATGTCCAAGCCTCGATGAGAGCATCCAAGGCGTCCTCGTCGGCCTTGCGTCCTTCCAAGCTCGTAAAGCGAGGGTCACCGGCCAGCGTCTCGCCGCCCACCAGGGTCGCCAAAGCCGCCCATTCGGCATCGTCGCGCGCCGCGATGGCGACCCAGTTGTCCCATCCCAGGGACCGGTAAACACCGTGCGGCGTCATGCCGACATCGCGGTTGCCCGCACACGCTTGGTTCCTGCCCGTGACCGAGGCGTCGGCGATCTGCGGCGCCAGGAACTGCATGCCCGCCTCCGCCTGGGAGACGTCGAGGTAGCAGCCCTCGCCGGTGCGGCGTTGGTGGTCGAGCGCGGCCAGCACGGCGACCAGCCCGAAGCGCGGCGCGACGAAGTCGGTGTAGGGGCCGAACGGTCCGACCGGCGGTCCGCCCACTGGCCCGACGATGTTCTGGAACCCCGCTATCGCGGCGCCGTGGTTGCCGTAGCCGGAGAACCCCGAGTAGGGCCCGCTCTGTCCCATCAACGAGGTGCTGACCATGATCAGGGACGGGTTGATCGCGGACAAAACGGCGTAGTCTAGTCCCCACTTGGCCATCTGTCCTGGCGTGAAGGACTCCACCGCGATGTCGGCCCAAGCCGCGAGGTCGCGCACCACCGCCTGAGCCTCCGGCCGGCGGAGATCGAGCGCGAGGCCCAGCTTCCCGGCGTTGGTGTTCTCGTAGAGCGTGCACTGCTGCACGTCGAAGACGCCGTTCGGGAATGGCCCCATCAGCCGCGCGGTCTCGACGCGGCGCGAGGACTCAATGCGAACCACGGTGGCGCCATAGTCGGCGAGCGAACGCCCGATCAGGGGGCCGGCCACGACCCAGGCCAGGTCCAGCACCTTGACGCCTTGCATCGGCTGGGCGGTCATCGCGCGCTCTCCGCTGTCTCGCTCGGCAGGCTGGCGAGAATTTCAGCCGTATGCTCGCCAAGTCTCGGACCCGGGCGGATGTCGACGAAGCCGTCCGCCGCCCCCACCGCGAAGGGGCCTGGCGCCTGGTAGTCGCCGAAAGGCCCGTTGATCGTGCGGAAGAAGCCGCGGGCCGCTTCGTGGGGGCTGGCCAGAAGGTCGCTGATCGTTTCGACCGGGGCCACGCGAATTCCGTCCTCGATGGCGATGGTCATCAGATCCTGTTTGCGCAGGGTCAGCATGAAAGCGGCGACGGCGTCGCGGGCGGCGTCGAGGTCGGCCTCCGTGAGGTCGCCGCTCGCCAGCCGCCTATGCAGGGTGGTCCAGTCCCAATCCCAGAACCGCTCTTCCAGCGCGCCCTCCCGCCGCATCCAGGCGAACAGCTTGTTGGTCGAGCCCCCGACGGCCGGGCCCAGTCCGAGGTGCATCTCTGCCAGTCCATCGGACACCGACCATTTGGACCGCCGCGTTCGCGATCCGCTGCCGCTAAGGTCCGGTCCCTTGGCTTCGGCCTGGGCGCCGGGCGGCGGCGGACGGGGCACGAAATCCTTATGCTCCACCGCCTTCGCCAGCACGGCCGACAGAGTCGCCTGGGGCACACACTGCTGCACGCTGATGTCGATGTGTTGCCCCTCGTCGCTAGCGAGCCGGGCGAAATGCGCGATCAGGGCCGCTCCGGCAGCGTCGCCCGCGGCATGGAGGTAAGCCTGCGGCGCGCTGATGCGCAGCGGGTGATCGTCCAGTCCACGGGTGAGCAGCAGCGGACCGGCGGCCGCCCAAAGCGTGATCTCGCTGTCCGCCCAGTCGCGCTTGGGTCCGGTGAGGCCGAAAGGCGTGATGGAGACCTGGATCAACCGTGGGTTGACAGCCGCCAGCGCCGCCGGATCGAGCCACGGCGGTCGGCCCTCGGCCGGCGCGGCGGACTCGAAAAGGCAATCCGCCGTTGCGACGAGGCGATGCAGCGCTTTCAGCCCCTCCGCGGTGTTCGGGTCGCAGACGATCGAGCGCTTGCCTGACCCATAGGCGGCCCAGAAGAGGGAGTTCTCGCCGACGGGCCAGTCGGGGGCGAACGGAGGCTGGAGCCGGGCCGCCGACCCCCCCGGAGGCTCGACCTGGATCACATCCGCGCCGAGCTGCGCCAGCATGTGACCGGCCAGCGCGCCGCGATGGTCGGTGAGGTCCAGGACGCGATAATCGGCGAGAAAGCCTTTTGCCGCCATCAGCGTCTAACTCCGCGTCGCTGCGACATCGTCAGGTTCCCTCCCGGTCGTACTCGACCACCATCTCCGATTTATCACGAGGCCTGAAGTCGGATGGCCCTCGAAAGAGAGAGGGGTGACGCCTACGGCTTTCGAGAGGTCTCGCTGGTCTTCGATAGGGTTAGTCTAGCCTCAAATCGGGAGGACTCTGCTCATGGACGATCGGCATGGCTAGCGCGGAACTCGACGCCATCCTCAGCGCCGCGGGCGCCGCGCCCTTCGACCCCACCGCTCCCGTGAGCGTCCTGCGCGAGCGCATGGACCGCATGAGCGAACTGTTCCCGGCGCCGGCCGAGGTCGCGGTCGCGGAGGTGGCGTTGGGTGGCGTGCCCGCCGAACGGCTGGTGGGCGGGGCCGATGGACCGATCGTGCTTTATTTTCACGGCGGCGGCTACGTCATGGGCTCTCCCAGATCCCACCGCCATCTCACGGCGAAGCTGGCCGCCGATATCTCGGGAGAGGTCTTCTCGCTCGACTACCGCATGGGGCCGGAAGCGCCGTTTCCGGCGGCCGTCGAGGATGCGGTCGCGGCCTACCGCGAACTGGCCAAGACATCGCCGCGCCGCGACATCTTCCTGGCCGGCGACTCCGCCGGAGGCGGTCTCGTCTTCGCCGCCGCCATCGCTATCCGCGACGCCGGTCTGCCGCCGCCGGCGGGGCTTGTCGCGATCAGTCCGTGGGTGAACCTGGGAACGGAAAACGCCAGTTACGACCAATTGGCCAAGGCCGACCCGATGCTCTCGCGTGTGGTCTGCGACTATTTCTCCAGCCGCTATCTCGGCGGCGGGTCGGCGAGCGATCCGGCCGCTTCACCCCTCTTCGCCAAGCTGGAAGGGCTGCCTCGAACCCTGATCCAGGTGGGCGACCGGGAGTGTTTCTTCGGCGATGCGGTCCTGATGCACCAGGCGCTGATCGCCGCTGGCGTCGATACCGAACTGCGGGTGTGGAAAGAGATGTTCCACGTCTGGCACCTCTACTGGCCTGTCCTCGCCCAGGGCCGCGACGCCGTGGCCGAGATTGCCGCCTTCATCGACGGCCGGGCGCGCTGACCATGGCGCTGCTGACCGACCGCGTGATCATGGCCACGGGCGCCGCGTCGGGGATCGGGCGGGCCGCCTGCCTGATCTTCGCGCGCGAAGGCGCCAAGGTGTTGGTGACGGACATCGACGCGGTCGGGGGCGCCGAGACGGTCGATCTGATCCGCCACGCGGACGGGGTCGGCGAGTTCATCGCGCTGGACGTCGCCGACGGAGCGCAAATCGAGGCCGCGGTCGGTCACGCCGTGAAGGTCTTCGGGCGCCTGGACGGCGCCTTCAACAACGCCGCCGCTCCCGAGCGCTTCACCCCTTTGCTCGATGGAACCGAGGAGACGTTCGACCGGCTGATGGCCATCAACGTCAAGGCGGTCTGGCGCTGCATGCGCGCCCAGGTGCGCCAGATGCGGCGGCAGGGCGGCGGCGGCTCCATCGTCAACACAGCCTCCACCGCGGGTCTGCGTGGGTCCGGACTGATGCCGATCTACAGCGCCACCAAACACGCGGTCATCGGCCTCTCGAAGTCCGCGGCCATGGAGTTTGCCAAGACGGGTCCGCGCGTGAACGCCCTCTGCCCCGGCGTCGTCGACACGCCGATGATGCAGGGCGTCGCCTCCGACGACCGCGCCCGAAAGGCGTTCCTGGCTGCCCAGCCGAACGGCCGCTTCGGCCGGCCCGAAGAGATCGGCGAGGCCGCGGCCTGGCTGTTGTCGGACGCCGCTTCCTTCGTCACCGGCCTGGCCATGCCGGTGGATGGCGGGATGATGATCTAACCCCGCCCGCACGGCGAAGCGGCCCTACGTTTTCCGAGGGGGGAAGCCTTGCGGTCCCGGCTGTAAGGTTCGCCGCAAAGCTGCTTGCAAGAACGGCGGCGAGACGATCAGACCACGACGGAGGCAGCCTTGGAACAGGACGGACGCCATGAGTTCGCGGGCAAGGTGGCGATCGTCACCGGCGCCGGCAGCGGCATCGGCAAGGCGTCGGTCGTCGCCCTTCTGAGCGTGGGCGCGGCGGTGGTCGCCGCCGATCTGAACCCCAAGGTCCATGGCGCCTTCGACGATCTGCCGCCCGAGCTGCGCTGCCAGCTCCGCACATGTCTCACCGACGTCTCCAGCGAAGCCGATGTCGAAGCGATGATGGCGACCGCCGTCGAGGCGTTCGGCCGGCTGGACATTGTCGTCAACAACGCCGGAGTCGGCGGCGCGATCGGGCGTATCGGCGACATCGAACTGGCGGACTGGCGCTCGACCTTCGCGATCCTGGTCGACGGTGTGTTCCTCGGCATGAAGCACGCGGCCCGTCGTTTCGCGGCGCAGGGCGAGGGCGGGGTCATCGTCAACATGGCGTCCGTCGCCGGCTTGAACGGCGGGGTGGGGCCGTTGGCCTATTCCGCCGCCAAGGCCGCGGTGATCAATATGACGCAGAACGCGGCGGTGGAGCTCGCCGCGAACCGCATCCGCGTCAACGCCATCTGTCCTGGGGCGATCCAGACCCCGATGCTCCACGCCAAGGACGACCCGGTGGCGGCCAAGGCGATCGCCGACATCCAGCCCTGGCCCGAAGCGGGACGCGCGGAGCAGGTGGCGGACCTCGTGCTGTTCCTGAGCGGGCCGCGCAGCGCCTTCATCACCGGACAAGCCCACACCATCGACGGCGGCTTGACCGCCGCGGGCGTCCGCTTCCGCGACCTGACGCCCGTCGGCGACCATGTCGGCTTCATCTACGGCGAGACCGGACGACCGAGCAGAGTTCGGCGCGCCACCCCCGCCGCGAAGGTGGGCTGACTTGCCGGCCATCGCCGCCAGCGTTGGCGCGGCGCTTCCCGGCGGTCTCGAGGCCGTGGACGCCGACTGGATGAGCCGGTGTCTCGCCGCCAACGGAATCGACGCTAGAGTTTCCCGGCTATCCTCCCGTCCGGTCGGCACTGGACAGATGGCGCACTGCGAGCGGTTGTCGCTGACCTATTCCGAGATCAACCCGGCGGCGCCCGCCACGCTGATCGTCAAGGTGCCTTCGCCCCACGAGCGCAGCCGCAAATCCGGCGCCGGGTCCAGCGGCTATTATGCGCGCGAGGTCGGCTTCTACCAGCACCTGGCGTCCAGCGCCCTGATCCGGACGCCCAAGTGCTACTGTGCCTGGCATGATCCAGAGCGTGGCGCGTTCATGCTCATCCTGGAGGACCTCAGCCCGGCGAAACAGGGCGATCAGCTGGAAGGCGTCACTATCGAACAGGCGGCCGATGTCCTGCGCGAGGCCGCCAAGCTTCACGCCTCGCACTGGAGCGACGACCGCATCGACGAACTGCCGTGGGTGTCCGGCTCCCGAAGCGCCACGTCCCGCGCGCCGGCCAAGGACTCTTTCACCAGGATCTGGCGCGGCTTCACCCAGCGCTACGGCGACCGGATCGATCCCGAGGCCCGCGCGATCGGCGAGCGCTTCCTTGCAGTCTTCGACGTCTATCAGAACGGCTGCGGCGGCCCGCGCTGCCTGACCCACAACGATTTCCGACCCGACAACATGATGTTCGCCACCGGCGCCGGGCAACCCCCGGTGACGGTGCTCGACTGGCAGACGTTGGGGTTCGGACATGGCGCGTCGGACGTGAGCTACTTCCTTGCCGGATCGCTCTCGCCGAAGCTGCGCCGGGAGCATGAGAACGACCTGCTCAACCTCTACTTCGCGGAACTCCAGCGGCTGGGAGTCGCCGACTACACGCGCCCAGAATTCATGCACGCCATCGCGTGGAACAGCTTCTACCTCTTCGTGGCCGCCACCATCGGGGCGATGGTGGTGCAGCAGACCGAGCGTGGCGACGAGATGTTCCTCGTCATGCTGCACGGCGCCGCCGATCAGATCGCGGCCCTGGACGCGCTCGCTCTAGTCGAGACTCTCGCTTGACGCCTTCAGCCCAACGCCTTGCGGCATAGGAGACTCTTCCATGAGCCAAACATCGACGGTTCTCAGCCCCCGCGAGGTGGTCGAACGGTATCTCGACACCCTCTACAGCCAGCACCGGATCGATCTGGTGAAGGAACTTGTCGCGCCGAACACCTGGCGGCATACGCCCGGCGGCGTCGTCATGCTGAATGTTGAAGAGTCGGTGACGCGCATAGCGGCCTTCCTCGACCGGTTCACGGATATCCGTTTCATCAGCGAGGTCATGGTGGTGCAGGGCAGCCTCGTGACCGCGATCTGGAGCGCCTGGCTCAAGACCACCCAGGGAAAGGATCTCGAACTGGGCGGGATCGAGGTCTTCCGGGTCGTCGATGGCCAGATCGTCGAGGTCTGGAACCAGGAACCGGCCGCATCACGGGGCGTGTGGCAGGCGAGCCGGGTTACAGGCTCCGATTGACTTTCGCGGGGGCAGTTTCTCGTGCTGCTCCTGCGCGACCCCAAATCCAACATACCGCTGAGGAACCGAAAGTTCATGGATTTCTCTTCCAAGGAGGGGCTGCTGGAATACATGGCGCCCCAATCGATCTATGTCGCCAAGACCGCGTGACCCGATGAACCGGGTCAATCGCCGCTGGATCTATTCGTCTCCGGTCGTCGGCGCTCTCGCGACGTCCAACTTTTCCGGACACGACAATCCGATCCCAGAGATCGGCCAAGGCCAGACGCTTGTTCGGAACCGCCTGATCTCGCTTGATCCGGCCAACCGCGTCTATCTCACGATGGAAACCTACCGCCCCAAGGTCAACATCGGCGACGTGATGGCCGGATTCGGCATCGGCGAAGTGCTCGAATCCACGGACTCTCGCTTCCAGCCCGGCGACCTCGTCCACGGCGACCTCGGCTGGCAGGACTATGCCGTCATCAACAGCGAGGAGCGTTCGGCCTACGTCTACCGGTGCACGCAAGGGTACAGCGAGAGCGATCTGTTGGGCGTGCTCGGCATCACCGGGCTCACCGCCTACTTCGGCTTGCAGGAATACGCGAAGCTATCGCCAGGTATGACGGTGGTGGTCGGCGGGGCGACGGGCGCCTGCGGCGTCATTCTCGGGCAACTGGCGAAGATCGCCGGCTGCCGGGTCGTCGGCTTCGCCGGTGGTCCCGAAAAGTGCGCGTGGCTCGTGGATGAAATGGGCTTCGACGCGGCCGTCGACTACACGGGCGACGACGCCAAGGACGATCTCCGGGGCAAGTGTCCGGACGGGATCGACTTCTTCTCCGACGCCATCGGCGGCGCGATCACCGAGGCCGCTATTCCCCTGATGAAGCCCTCGGCGCCCTGGTATCACTACGGCAATCTGAGCGCTTACGACCGGCTGGAGCCGGGGGCGCCCAATGCGGGCGGCTTATCGAGCGAGGTCATGCGTATTTGCGCTGAGAAGGACCTGAAGCCGTCGTTCATGCTCGTGTTCGACTACTACAGCCAACGCCCGCGCGCCGAAGCGGAGATTGCCGGATTGATGCAGGAGGGAAGGTTGAAAGCTCCAACCACCACCCTTGAGGGATTCGAGCTGTTACCCGAGGCGCTGGTGGACGGCACATTCGGCGGAAAGAAATACGGGAAGCTCAACGTTCGCCTAGCGTCTTGAGATTTGCAGGGGGTGGCGGTCATATCGGCGGAGCGGTTCGTGCGGCCGGGCTTCGCGGGAGACGAGTGGCGTTTTCCGGCGTAGGATTTGCGCCGGTTCTCGACACCCAGCGAGCTCAGTTGTTACAAAAAGATATGCAAAACCAAACGCATAGATTATGCGTGGCCCCGATGATGGACTGGACGGACCGGCATTGCCGCGCCTTCCACCGTGGTCTTTCCGCCCGCGCCCGGCTCTACACCGAGATGCTCACCGCCGGCGCCGTCGTCCATGGCGAGCGGGAGCGGCTGTTGGGGTTCGATCCCGCCGAACATCCCGTCGCCCTGCAACTGGGTGGCTCCGATCCGGCCCTGCTCGCGGAGGCAGCGCGGGTGGGGGAGGGGTTCGGGTATGACGAGATCAATCTGAATGTCGGTTGCCCCTCCGACCGGGTTCAGAACGGCCGCTTCGGCGCTTGTCTGATGCGCGAGCCAACGCTCGTCGCCGAGTGCATGGCCGCGATCGCGAGCGCCGTCAGCACCCCGACCACGGTGAAGTGCCGGCTTGGCGTGGACGATCAGGATCCCGAAGAGAGCCTGTGCGGTCTCGTCGAGGCCTGCGCCGCGGCGGGCGTCAAGGTCTTCATCGTTCATGCCCGCAAAGCCTGGCTGCGGGGGCTCTCGCCCAAGGACAACCGCGAGATCCCGCCGCTGGACTACGGAATCGTCCATCGTCTGAAACGAGCGCGGCCGGGACTGACCATCGTGCTCAATGGCGGCCTGACGTCGCTGGACGCCGCGGCGGCCCATCTGGCCGGCGAGGACGCTTTGGACGGCGTCATGCTGGGCCGCGCGGCGTACCACGATCCAGGAATGCTGGGCCTCGCCGACCGCCGGTTTTTCGGGGCAGGCGAGGATGTCTCCGCCGAGGCGGCGGTGACGAGCTATCTGCCCCATGTCCGCGCTGAGCGCGCGCGCGGGACCCGGCTGGCGACCTTGACGCGACCCCTGCTCGGACTGTTCCACGGTCGCCCCGGCGCGAGGGCTTGGCGGCGCACGCTGACGGTGGAGAGCCTGGCGCCGGGAGCCGGGGCCGAGGTCATTGAGCGGGCGCTGGAGGCGGTGAGCCCACAACATCCTCCCATTCAGCCGCGGGCGGCGATCAGGGCATTGCTCCCAACTTTTCCGGACTGATTCGGCCGCGCCGGCCCGGCAGCTCGGCTATCAGGGCCTCGCGTTCGGCCTCCCCGAAGCTTGTCCAGCGGGCGATCTCGCCCAACGTGCGGAAGCAGCCGAGGCAGAGACCGCTTTGGCCATCGACGACGCAGACCTGGACGCAGGGCGTGGGGATCGGACGGGGCGGCGACGGCATGGCGCATCATTACACGCCGTTCATGTAATCAGCAACTAGATTGCGGACTATACACAAAATAACCTCGAATTAACTGGTGATGAATGAAAGCAGGCGGCACGTTGTTGACATTGAAACCCCTTTACGGAGCCCTTCGATGTCCCCCTTCAAAGCCCTTCTCGCCTCGACCACCATTGCCGCCGTCGCCTTCGCCGGCGCGGCCTCCGCCCATCCCCAGCTGACCGACGCCCAGTATTTCGCCGCGGCGCGTTGCCAGGCCCTGATGACCTCGTCCGCCCTCGGCAAGGTCGACAGTGCCGCCATCGACGCGATGCTGAAATCGCAGGCTTCCTCGCGCATGCCGGCGGTCAGCGATCGCGCGGATGAAATCCGGCAGGACACCCTGCGCATCGCCTCGCGCGCCGGTCCCAACGGCAAGGCGGCCCTGATCGCCGAACGCGACGGAGCCTGCGCGACCCTGGCGCATACCGCGATGGTCGCCAGCGCGGTTCGCGGCCAAAGTCCGGCGCGCTAAGCTAGGTCCACCTCGAAGTCCATCACCAGCGGCCGGTGGTCGCTGGCGACTTTGGCCAAGGGGCTGGCGGGGACGTGGATCCCCGTCACCCTGACGCCCCCGCTGACGAAGGCGTGATCGATCCGCAGGACGGGCGCCCGGGCTGGAAAGGTCGCGATGCGAGGACCGCGCCGTCCGGCGACGGCGTCGGTCAATTTCGCCGATAGGGTCTTCCAGACCACCGAGCGGCGCGTGGCGTTGAGATCGCCGACCAGGATCAGCGGATCGCGGCGCGCTTCGCAACCCAGCCAGTCGCCTCCGGCCAGCGCCGACGCCTGGATCTGCTGTTCCCTCGGCACGAGGCCGAGGTGGGTGTTCAGAATCTGGACCTCCACGCCCTTGGCGATCTCGATCGCCACCAGCAGGGCGCCGCGCGGTTCCAATTGCGGGATCGGCTTGTAGCCGGGCAGCGGGCCGACCTTGATCGCTCGCTCGGGCAGACAGGTCAGGATGGCGTCGCCATAGAGTTCCTCCTCGACCTTGAGCGCGGCGTGAAAGCGGCTGGTCATCTTGAGGCGCTCGGCGATGCGATGGGCCTGATCGACGCCGCCGGTGCGCGCCCGGCCGACGTCCACTTCCTGAAGGGCTACGATATCCGGCGTTTCGGCGGCGATCACCGCGGCGATCCTGCCGACGTCGAGCCGGCCGTCCGTGCCGAGGCAGCGGTGGACGTTATAGGTGAGAATTCGCGTCATCTGTCTCCTAACGCGCGTCGGCCCCGCTTGGCGCCCGCGGGCGAGCCTCGTATGGTCCTTCCCGGTAAGAGGAGACGGCCCGAGCCATGAATCTCGATTTTTCCCCCGAGGACAACGCGTTTCGCGACGAGGTGAGGACCTTTCTCGCCGAGAACTATCCCAAGGCCCTGCGCGAGGCGCAGGCCAGCGAGGACGCGCTGACAAAGGAGGAGTATTTCAGCTGGCATCGCATCCTGGCCAAGAAGGGGTGGGCGACGCCCGCCTGGCCCGTGGAATGGGGCGGCACCGGCTGGACCCCGACGCAGAAATACATCTGGAGCGAGGAACAGGCTCGGGCCGACACCCTGCCGATCCTACCCTTTGGCGTCTTGATGGTGGCGCCGGTGATCTACACCTTCGGCACCCAGGCGCAGAAGGAGCGTTTCCTTCCCGCCATCCGTGACGGACTGGAGTGGTGGTGCCAGGGCTATTCGGAACCCGGCGCCGGCTCCGACCTCGCCTCCTTGAAAACCAAGGCCGAGCGGATCACCGCCGACGACGGCAAGGAATACTACATCGTCAATGGCCAGAAGACCTGGACCACCCTGGCCCAGCACGCCGACTGGGGTTTTTTCCTGGTCCGCACGGATCCGAACGTGAAGCCCCAGGCCGGAATCAGCTTCCTCCTGATCGATATGAAGTCGCCGGGGATTTCCGTGCGGCGGATCACGACCCTGGAGGGCGGACACGAGGTCAACGATGTCTTCCTCGACAACGTCAAGGTGCCGGTGGAAAACCGGGTGTATGAGGAGAACAAGGGCTGGACCTGCGCAAAGGCGCTGTTGATGCATGAGCGCACCGGCATCGCCGGCGTCGCCCGCTCCAAGCGTGGTCTCGAGCGCCTGAGGGACATGGCGCGCACGGAGCCCGCCGACGACGCCCGACCGCTGCTGGCCGACAGCTTCTTCAAACGCAAGGTCGCCGATCTGGAGATCGACCTCACGGCGTTGGAATTCACCGAGCTGCGCACCCTGGCCGGCGAGAGTTCGGGCAAGGGCCCCGGCCCGGAATCCTCGATCCTCAAGATCAAGGGCACGGAAATCCAGCAGCGGCTGACCGAGCTCACTCTGGAGGCCGCCGGCCACTATGGCGCGCCGTATCTGCGCGACGCGCCGCACAATCTGGGCGCGGTGGGACCGGACTTCGCGGACGGCTCGGCCGGGGCCTATTTCAACACCCGCAAGACCTCGATCTACGGCGGCTCCAACGAGATCCAGCGCAATATCATCGCCAAGATGGTGTTGGGGCTTTAACCGAAAGACATCGACGAATGGACTTCAGCTTCACCGAAGAGCAGGGCCTGCTGCGCGACAGCGTGGCGGCCTACCTCGCCGACAATTATGATTTCGACAAGCGCCGCGCGGCGGTGGCCTCGGCCGAGGGCTGGCGGCCGGCGGTATGGAAGGCCTTCGCCAACGACCTGGGCATCCTCGGCGCCGCGTTTTCCGAAGACCACGGCGGCCTGGGCGGCGACGCCACCGACGTGATGGTGGTGATGGAGGAATTCGGTAAGGCGCTGGTTGTCGAGCCCTATCTCGGCACGGTGGTCATCGGCGGCGGTTTCCTGACCCACTCGAAACACCCGGCGGCGGGCGAACTGATCGGCAAGATCATCGACGGCACGGCCACCTTCGCCTTCGCCTGGGCCGAACCGCAGGCGCGCTACACCGTCTGCGACCTGAAGACCACGGCGAAGAAGGACGGCGCGGGCTGGGTGCTCAACGGCGCCAAGGCGGTGGTAATCGGCGCGCCCTGGGCGAGCCACCTCATTGTCACCGCCCGCACCGGCGGCGGCCAGCGCGACACCGGCGGCGTCTCGGTCTTCCTGGTGGGCAAGACCGCGCCCGGCGTCGTCACGCGCGACTATCCCACCGTGGATGGCCGCCGCGCCTCCGAGATCACCTTCGACAACGTCAAGCTGGGCGAAGACGCCCTGATCGGACCCGAGGGCGAGGCCCTGCCCATGATCGAACAGGTGATCGACGAAGCGATCGCCGCCACCTGCGCGGAAGCCTGCGGCGTCCTGCGCCGTCTGCACGAGGGCACGCTCGCCTACACCAAGGAGCGCAAGCAGTTCGGCGCGCCGATCGCCTCGTTCCAGGTCCTTCAGCACCGCATGGTCGACATGTTCATCCAGCTCGAGCAGGCGATCTCCATGACCTATATGGCGCACATCAGGCTGGGCGAGAGCGCGGAAGAGCGGGCCAAGGGCATATCCGCCGCCAAGGTCCAGATCGGCCGCGCCTGTCGCTTCGTCGGCCAGAACGCCATCCAGCTCCACGGCGGCATGGGCATGACCGACGAAATGGCCATCGGCCACTACTTCAAACGCGCGACGATGATCGAGAGCGAGTTTGGCTCGGTGGATCATCATCTGCGCCGCTACGAGGGACTGAGCTTGGCGGCCTGATGTCGGCGGGTGGGCAGCGCGGGAACGCACCATGGACCTCACGACGGCGACCTCGGACACAGCCCACGACGATTTCGGCGTCGACATCGAGGCCCTGCGCGCGAAATACGCGGAGGAGCGTGAAAAGCGCGTCAACCCGCGCGGCAACGCCCAATATGTCGAAGTCACCGGCGATTTCAGCCGCTACATCGACGACCCCTATGCCGACGCGGCCTTCGTTCGCGACGCGCTGGACGAGGAGGCCGAGGTCCTCGTCGTCGGCGGGGGCTTCGGCGGTCTGATCGCCGCGGCCAAACTGCGCCGCGCGGGATTCGACAGTCTACGGATCATAGAAAAGGGCGGCGACTTCGGCGGCACCTGGTACTGGAACCGCTACCCCGGCGCGCAGTGCGACGTCGAATCCTACATCTACATGCCGCTCCTGGAAGAGACCGGCTACGTCCCGACCGAGAAATACGCCCACGCCGCCGAGCTGGCCGCCCACGCCCGGCGGATCGGCGAACACTTCGATCTCTACCGTTCCGCCCTGTTCCAGACTCAGATCCTCGAGATGACCTGGGACGAGGCGGCGCGGCGCTGGACCGTCACCACCAATCGCGTCGATGTCATCCGAGCGCGATACGTCATCAGCGCCAGCGGCCCACTCAACCGCCCGAAACTTCCCGGCATCCCCGGCATCGACCGCTTCGGCGGCCACACCTTCCACACGAGCCGGTGGGACTACGCCTACACCGACGGCGACGGGCGGGGCGGCCTGACCGGCCTTGCCGGCAAGCGGGTCGCCGTGATCGGCACCGGCGCCACGGCGGTGCAGTGCGTTCCCCATCTGGCCCGCGACGCCGGCCACCTCTACGTGGTGCAGCGCACGCCCTCCACCGTGGACGAGCGCGGCAACAAGCCGACCGATCCGGACTGGTCGGAGGGTCTTCGCCCCGGCTGGCAGCGCGAGCGGATGGACAATTTCAACACCATCGTCTCCGGCCAGATCGCCGACCGCGACATGGTCCAGGACGGCTGGACCGACATTTTCCGCGATCTTGTCTATTCCCTCGCGCCGAAGGACGGACGGCGCTTGCCCCCCGAGGAGATGGCCCGCCTTCGCGAGATCGCCGACTACCGCAAGGGCGACCGCATCCGCGCGCGCGTGACGGCCCTGGTGGCGGATGCCGAAAAGGCCGAGCGGCTGAAGCCCTGGTACGGCATGTTCTGCAAACGGCCGACGTTCAACGACGACTACCTGCCCGCCTTCAACCGCGACAACGTCACCCTGGTCGACACCCTCGGCCGGGGTCTGGACGCCATCACCGAAACCGGGATCGTCTTCGACGGCGTCGAGCATCCCGTCGACTGCATTATTTTCGCCACCGGGTTCGAGGTCGGCACCGACTATTCCCGCCGCGCCGGCTTCGAGATTCGCGGCCGCGGCGGCGAGACTCTGGGCGAGCACTGCGCGGACGGCCTGCGCTCGTTCCACGGCTTCCACGTCCACGGCTTTCCCAACCTCTTTACCCTGGGGCTGGGACAGAGCGGCTTTCGGGTCAACTTCACCGACATGATGACCGAACAGGCCGACCACATCGTGGGTCTCATCGCCGAGGTGCGCGCGCGCGGCGGCTCGCGCATCGAAGCCACCGCCGAAGCCGAAGCGGACTGGATCGCCACCATCGATCGCGAGTCCCGCAACATGCGCGCCTTCCTCGCCACCTGCACGCCGGGCTACTACGGCGGGGAGGGCGATGCGAAGCGAGGCTTCCTCACCCAATCCTACGGAGGCGGCTCGATCGCCTTCACCCAGCTGCTCACCGACTGGCGGGCGGCGGGCGACTGCGCGGGGTTGGTGATCAGTTAGACGCGCGCGCGATGCGCGCCTCTCCAATGCTCCCGCCTCCTCCGCCGCCCTACGGGGGAGGTGGCGCGCTCTTTCTCGCGCACGACGGAGGGGGCGCGCTGGCCATTGCCGACTTCGCCGCGCCATGTTCTCCCAGACTTACATCGAACACGAAGAGCGTCGAGGTCGCGGTTGCGCACAGCCGTCCCTTGCCGTCATGGCGCGTCGCCTCCGAAAAGGCGACGCGGCGACCCGTCGAAAGGACACGTCCGGTCGTACGGACGACACCGCTCTTGTCGGTCAGCCCGCGTATGTACGACGCCCTCAATTCCAGTGTGTTGTGCCCGCGATTGGGTCCTAGCGTGGTGTGGACCGACATTCCGCAAGCGCTATCGAGCAATGTTGCGGCATAGCCGAAGTGAACCACGCCGTGGGGTTGTAGTGGCTGCGGTCTGGTCGGCCCTCGAATACGACCGACCCACGTTCCACCGCCACGAGCTCAAAGCCGAGCAACTCCGCCAAGGGCACTCTCACTCCCCAGCCAAGCCCTTCGCGCAATCGCGTGAAGCTGTCCGGACCTGCCTCGTGGTCCCTCACGACGGTCACCAGGTCTCGTGGAATGGACGCACCTCGGCCCGGAACGTCCAGGCGTCGCGCGGCTGATGCGCGAGGTGGAAGACCTCATCGGCGATCGAGGCGGGTGAGCAGTAGAAGTCGTCGGGTCTGTTCGGGTGCATCTCGCGCTGCCAGGGTACGTCGATCGCGGCATCGATGATCAGATAGGCGACGTGGATACCTTTCGGTCCGAGATCCCGCGCGAGGGCTTCGGCGAGGATGCGCTGCGCCGCCTTGGTAGGCGCAAAGCCCGCGAAGGCCGCGCGGCCGCGCTCCGCGGATGTGTTTCCCGTGACGATAAGCGCCCCTTCGCCGGCGGCGACCATCGCCGGCGCGGTCAGCCGGGCCAGATGGAACAGCGCCATGGTGTTGATCTCGAAATTGCGCTGGAGAGTCTCCGGCGCGATCTTCTCGAACGTGCCGAAGGCGCCGCCGACCGCGTTATGGACGACCACTTTCGGGGCGCCGACCCTCGCGAGAACCGCTTCCAGCGCGCCGGGGTCGCTGACATCGCAGGGCGCGGCGATTGAGCCAGGGATCTCCTGCTCCAGCACGTTGAGACGGCCGCCATCGCGGGCGAGCATCGCCACTCGGTAGCCGCCCGCGGCGAAACGCCGGACCAACGAGGCGCCGGTTCCTGGGCCGACGCCGGTCACGAGCGCGAGAGGTTTGATCGTATCGGTCATGCGACGCTCTCCAGACGCGCGAGCTCTTCCCGCACGAAATCGATCCGGTCGTTTCCGAAGAACATCTGCTCGCCAACGAAGATGGTCGGTGATCCGAAAACGTCGCGCTTCACCGCTTCGGCGGTGTTTGCTTCCAATTTGTCGACAACGTCCGGCGCGTCGATTCGCGTGATGATGGGCGCGGGGTCGATGCCCGCGGCGGCAATCGCGGCTGCGATGTCAGCCGAGCTCGCCAGTGTTTTGCCCTCGCTCCAGCAGGCGCTGTAGAGCGCCAGCGTAATCGCCGCGGCCTGCTCGGGTGAGGCGGCCGCAAGCAACGCGCGCGCGCAGGCGTCGCCGTCATTTTCACGCATGTTCGACGGATTAAGCGTCAGGCCATAGCGCTGCGCCCAGCGCGCTAGGTCCACCCGCGCATAGCGCCCCTTTGCGGCGCAGGTGATGGTGGTGGGCGCGTTGCCCACCTGCTCCATCACTCTAAGAATCTGGATCGGCTTCAGCGTGATGTCGACGTTCATCTGGAGCAGTTGGGTGAAGGCGAGGTAGCTGTATGGGCTGCGGAAGTCGTAGAAAAATTCGATTTTGTGTTTCATGGGTCAGCTCCCGCGGTGGGTTCAAGAAGGCGGCGAATGGCGCCGTCAGCGCCTGGTCCCGGGCGTAGCTTGATGCGATGGGGCGGCACGGCCTGGCCGGTTTCGGCGTCGACCATCGCCAGTTTCAGGGGCCGGTCGGTATCGCGATCCACCGTCTCCACGGTCGGCTGGCCAAATCCGGTCGCATCCCAGCGATCACCCCATTCGCGCAACGCGATGCAGACCTTCCATATGTCGCGGCCTTTTCTCGTGAGGTGGTATTCATCGCGCGGGGGACGCTCCTGGTAACGGGCGCGTTCGACGATCCCGGCCGTCTCCAGGTTCTTGAGCCGCGCAGCGAGCGTCGCTGTGGGGATGCCGGTGCTGGTGCGCAGATCGCCATAACGGCCCACGCCCAGCGACAGGTCCCGGATCACCAGCAGCGCCCAGCGATCGCCGATCACCTCCAGCGCCCCTGCGATCGAGCAGCGCATGCCCACAAAGGACTTCGGCTTCATGACCTCGGCTTCCAACTTCAATCATTGAAGTATCTTTCTCACCAGTTCGGCGCAAGCGTTGCTGGGCCGGCGTCGCAGATGATTCACTTTCGTCGAGGCTCGACGCCCGCCCGCTGGTTTTGGATGAGGGCGCCCCGAGCAGGCCCTTCCCAAGCTGAGAGTGGATGCCGGTCGCGTGAGTATGCGGGCGGCGGGGACAAATCCGTCATTGGGGCGAACGATCGCGACATTCATTCACAACCCTTGACAGCACGCGATACGACATCGCATAATGCAAATAAATGCCCTCCTCGCCCACCCCTTGTCCCGACCTCCAGCGCACCGCCGCGATCACCCGCGCCGAGCGTCGCCGCGCGATGTTGGAACGCCTCGCCGAAATGGGGATGGCCATGGCGGAGGAGATTTGTCAGCGGTCGATCGAGGGGCCGTATCATCCCGAGCCCAGACAGGATGCGGGCCGGTCGTTCGCCGCGGTGGCCAGAGCCGTGCGGCTAACCCTGACGCTCGAAGCGCGGGTCGACGACAGAATATTCGCATTACGCAACGGCGTGGCCTTAAGTCCTGAGCCCTGGGTTCTTGATGCGGCAGGTGAATTGCGCATCTCCGCCCCGTCCGCGCCGGCCGTGCGCCACAGTGACAGTGGGGACGATGGTGGCGAGCAGGCCGACGCGGATCAATGGAAACCGTCGAGCGCGAGGCCGACGGTCTCGAGGGGGACTTTCTGGATGAGGACTGTGTCGCGCAGGGCGGAGGCGCGCGCGCCCGCGCTGGCCTGATCGAGGTCGAGGAGCGCGACAACCTGATATGCGGCGACTTCGACGTCCGTGTCGAGGCTATCCGCGAGACCCTGGGCCTGCCGCCTCTCGATGGGGAGGGCCAAGACGAAGCGCGGCGAGGTCCCGAGGAGGGAGGTTTGGACCCTGCGGGGATCAGGACCGGCGCCGCACCGCCCCATCCCGCTCGGCTTCGGCGGGTCGACCCTCCCCTTGAACGGAAGCGCGGTTTGGCGCGGTCGCGGGGTGCGCCATCGTTGGCGATCGATCAGGCGCTCGAACGCGCAGCGGGGCCGTGAGGGTCGAACCCCCAACGCGTTCCTTCTCCCCTCGCGGGAGAAGGTGGCCCCGATCTTCCGGGGTCGGATGAAGGGTTGCGCGCTCTCGCAGGCGTCGGCTTCGCCGGCACCTGCTCCCGAAAGGGGGAGAAGGGAACGGGCGCCTTTATCGCTGTTCGCCTACCTTATTCCGCAAGACGGGAAGCGAAGGCGGGGGCAATGAGCGCTCTTCCTGATTTCGAGATGTGCGAATCCACTCGCCTCATGGGAGAGGTGTGAGCCATGTCCCTGCGCGATCTTCTCCTCACCGCCGTCGTCTGTCTGGTCTGGGCGGGCAACAGCGTGATGAGCAAGCTGGTGATCACCGGCCTCGGCGCGCCGCCGTTGTTCTATGCGGCGGCGCGGTTTGCCGTGGTGGCGCTGGCGACCCTGCCGTGGCTGCTTCCCGCGCCCCGGCCGCTGTGGCGGATGATCGTGGTCGGCCTCTTGATCGGCGGCGGCAATTTCGCCTTGAGCTTCCTGGCGCTGAAAACGGTGACGCCCTCCGCGTTCGGGGTCGTGGTGCAGCTTGGCGTGCCGTTCTCCACCCTGTTGTCGGTCACCCTGCTGGGCGAGAAGATCCGTTGGCGGCGCGGGATCGGCATCGTGGTCACCCTGGCGGGGGCCTTGATCGTGATCGTGGACCCCGCGGGCTTCACCTTCAGCGCCGGCATGCTGCTGGTGGCCGCCGCCGCCTTCACCGGCTCCCTCGGCGCGGTGATGATGAAGCAGATCGAGGGGGTCAGCCCGCTGCGCTTCCAGGCCTGGGTTGGCTTCTCATCGCTCTGGCCGCTTGCGGCTCTGACCCTGTTGACCGAGCACGGCCAGCTCGACGTGCTGCGCGACCACCTCTGGCCCTTCGTCGGCGCCGTGCTCTTTTCGGCGCTGATCGTCTCGGTCGTCGCCCATACCGCCTACTATTGGCTGATCGGTCGATACGAGGTGAACCTGCTGCAGCCCCTGACCTTGATGACGCCGCTCGCCACGATCGGCCTCGGCGTCCTGATCACCCACGATCATTTCGACGCGCGTCTCGTAGTGGGTTCGGTGATCGCTCTGGCCGGCGTGCTGATGATCGCTCTGCGGCCGAACCACGTCGCGCCGCTTCTGCTGCTGTTCCGAAGCGCGCCGCAGTGACCCCGCCGCCGCTGGTCCTCATCCCGGCGCCCTCGCCGAATTTCGACGCCCGGACCGCACCGCCGGACATGGCGATCCTGCACTACACCGGCATGCCCACCGGCGAGGCCGCGCTGGCGCGGCTGCGCGATCCGGCGGCCAAGGTCTCCGCCCACTACATGGTCGAGGAGGACGGCCGCGTCTTCGCCCTGGCGCTGGAGGAGCGTCGCGCCTGGCACGCGGGGGTAGCGAGCTGGCGCGGCGAAACCGACATCAACGGCCGCTCCATCGGGATCGAGATCGTCAATCCCGGCCACGAATTCGGCTACCGCGATTTCCCCGAGGCGCAGATCGCCGCGGTGATCGCGCTGCTGGGCGATATCCGCTCGCGCTGGACCATCCCCGATGACCTCATCCTCGGCCACGCCGACGTCGCGCCCGCGCGCAAGCAGGACCCCGGCGAGCGGTTTCCCTGGAAGCGGCTGGCCGACGCCGGGCACGGGCTCTGGGTCGAACCGCAAACCGCTCCCGGCCTGGCGTTGGGGATGGGCGACGAGGGGCTGGGCGTCCTCGTCCTACAAAACGCCCTGGCCAGACTGGGCTATGGATTGTCCGCCAGCGGCCAGTTCGACGAAGCGACCCGAACCGTCGTCACCGCCTTTCAGCGCCACTGGGCGCCGCACCGCGTGGATGGTTTGGCCGACGGCGCCACGCGCGCGACGCTAATGGCCCTCTTGCGAGTGAAAAAAGACGTATGAACCGCCAAGGGCTCCAAGGAGCCAAGAACCGAGTCCCGAACTGGATGCGCTGGCGCGAGCCGTAGTCGATGCGGGTCTCGCGGTTCATCGGGAACTCGGACCTGGGCTGCTGGAGTCATCCTACGAGTTCTGTCTCGCTCATGAATTATCTTTGCGAGGCATAGCCTCGCAGCGCCAACTCGGCCTTCCCGTCAATTGCAAAGGAGAGAAACTCGATTTGGGCTATCGGCTCGACCTTTTGGTGGAGAAGAAAATTGTCGTCGAGGTGAAAGCCATCGACTCGCTTACCTCGCTGCACGAGGCCCAGCTTCTTACATATATGAGGTTGATAGGCTGTCAGATCAGTTTCCTGATGAATTTCAACGTGCCGTTGTTCAAAAACGGTCTTCGCCGATTCATCGCATGACTTGGCGTCCTTGGAGCCTTGGCGGTTGACTTGCTCTAAGCTAGAGTCTGGGTCGGATCAGACGGTCGGGCGGTCGCCCTTGCATCTCGGTGCGGGGGAGGAAAGTCCGGGCTCCACGGCGACAAGGCGGCGGGTAACGCCCGCCGGGGGCGACCCCAGGGATAGCGCCACAGAAAGCAAACCGCCTCTCCGCTTTTAGCGGAAGGGTAAGGGTGAAAGGGTGGGGTAAGAGCCCACCGCGGACCGGGTAACCGGGACGGCATGGCAAGCCCCGCCTGGAGCAAGACCGAATAGGGGTGTCGCGCGGCTTTCGGGCCGCGGGCCGTCGCTGGCCGAGACACCCGGGTAGGTCGCGAGAACCGTCCGGCGACGGACGGTCCAGAGGAATGATCGCCTATGCCGATGGAGTAATCCGGAGGCGGCACAGAACCCGGCTTACAGACCGTCTGATCCCTTGCCTCTATCGCTAAATAGTTGCATAATGCGCGGTATGTCTGGGTCTTTAGAAGGACGTCAAGTATGGCTTCATAGGGTCTTTCGAAAAGTCTCCGCCAATCGCCGAAACCCCTCTAGATCGACCGCCTCCGCCCGCAAGTTCGGATCGACCCCCGCCGCGATGCAAATTTCCTCGCCGCCGATCGTCTTGAGCGAAGAGCGCAGCATCTTGCGCCGCTGGCCGAACGCCTCGCGCGTGACGATCTGCAAAGCCTCGACAAGCTTCGCGGATGGCGCTTCGGCGCGGGGGATCAGCTCGACAACCGCCGAGTCCACCTTCGGCGGCGGGGTGAAGGCGCGGGCGGGGAGGGTCATGACGACCCGGGTCGCGCACACGGTCTGGGCGAGAACGGCGAGGCGGCCATAGTCCTTGCCGCCCACCGGCGCGACGATCCGCTCCGCCACTTCCTTCTGGAACATCAGGGTCATCGACCGCGGGCGGAAGGGGCCGGTCAGCCATTTGATCAGGAGCGGGGTGCCGACATTGTAGGGCAGGTTCGAGACGATACGCGCGCCGCCCGGGCCGGCCAGCGCCGCCTCGTCCGCCTTCAGGGCGTCGCCGTGGATCACGGTCAGTCCGGGCAGTTCGGCGAGCAGGGGAAGGAAACGGGCGTCCGCCTCGATGGCGATGACCCTGGCGCCCGTTTCCAGCAGGGCGCGGGTCAGGCCGCCGGGACCTGGGCCGACCTCGATCACGGTCTCGCCCGGCAGATCGCCCGCCAGCCGCGCGATCTTGCGGCAGATATTGAGGTCGAGAAGGAAGTGCTGGCCGAAGCCCTTGTCGGCGGAAAGGCCCGCGGCGCGCAGGGCCTCGCGGAGCGGCGGCGCCTCGGTCACCGCGCGCGGGCGGCGGCGATGGCGCCGGCCAGACGTATCGCGGCGATCAAGCTGTCGGGCCTGGCGACGCCCTTGCCGGCGATGTCGAAGCCCGTACCGTGATCGGGCGAGGTCCTCACGATCGGCAGGCCAAGAGTCACATTCACCCCGCCCCAGAAGTCGAGCATCTTCACAGGGATCAGGGCCTGATCGTGGTAGAGGCAAAGGGCGGCGTCGTAGCGGCGCCGGGCCTCCTCGTGGAAAAGACTGTCCGAGGGATGGGGCCCGGTCGCCTCGATCCCCCGCGCGTGGAGCTGAGCGATGGCGGGGGCGACGATCTCGATCTCCTCGCGTCCCAGCGCGCCGTCCTCTCCGGCGTGGGGATTGAAGCCGCAGACGGCGAGGCGAGGGCGGTCGATGGCGAAGTCCCGGCGCAGCGCCGCGGCGGTGACGAGGCCGGCGTTGACGATGGCCCGGACGGTCAGCAGCCCCGCGACCTTGGCGAGGGGTTCGTGGATCGTGACGAGGGCGACGCGAAGGTCCCGCGCCGTCAACATCATGATGGGTCCGACGCCCTCGCCTTGGTCCGAGGGCGGAGCGAGTTCGCCCAGAAACTCGGTGTGGCCCGGAAAGGCAAAGCCCGCGGCGTAGAGCCACGACTTGGCGATCGGCGCGGTGACGAGGCCCGACGCCTCTCCCGAGAGCACCAGCCGGGTGGCCGTCTCGATCCAGTCGATGACCCTCGGCGCGGCCTGGGCGGTGGGGTTGCCGGGGACCGCGGGATCGACGAGCGGCCGGTCGATCACCGGCAGTTTGTCGGCGAAGGCTTCCGCGCCCCTGGCGGGGTTGGCGACCACCCGGATATCGCCGCCGGCCGAGGTCAGGGCGGCGGCGTCGCCGATCACGACGAAGGCCGGACCGGTCTCACGCAGCGAGCGCCACGCTTTGACGACGATCTCCGGACCGACTCCCGCCGGATCGCCCAGGCTGACGACCAGGGGCGCGCGGCTCATGCGACGGCGGGGTTCACCGCGTCTCGATCGTCGCGGAATTGCGCAGGTCGCGCAGCTGGCGTTTCGAGATCATCGCCAGTTCCTCTCCCAGCAGGCGATTTTCGATCTGCTCCTTGGTCAGCTGCTGCGCCCCGCCGGCGCGCTTGTCGCACATGGCGATGAGATGCAGGCCAGCGTCGGTTCGGATCGGCTCGGAGACTTGGCCGACCTGCAGCGTCTCGGCGGCGCTGCGGAAGGCGGGGGCGAGGTCCTTGGTTTCCGCCTCGCCGAGGTCGCCGGAGATGACACCGCTTTCCTTGGCGACGGTCGCGGCCAGGGTGTCGCAGCCGGTGATCTTGGGGCGCATCGCCTCAAGCTTGGCCTGGGCGGCCGCGACTTGATCGGGGGACGCGGTCTTCGGCAAAGCGATCGCCACCTGTTTCAGGTTGACCACCGTGGCCGCCCCGCCCGCGCGGCGGTCGCGCAGATAGATGATGAAGACGCCGTCCTTCACCGGGATCGGCGCCGAGAGTTGTCCGGGCCGCAGGCTCTCGAGGGCGCGATCGACCTCGGGCGCCATTTCGCCGGTGGAAATCCAGCCCACGTCGCCGCCATTGGCCGCCGAGGGCGAGTTGGAGAATTGCCGCGCGATCGCCGCCAGGGGCGCGCCTTTCTGGATTTGGGCGACAAGCTGGGTCGCGCCCTGGATCGCGGCGTCCTCGCTCCCGGCCCGCGCCGCGTCGATGAAGACCTCGACGATCTCGTATTGCGGCCGCCCGGCCTCGGCGAGCTGGCGCTTCTGGTAGGCCTTGATCTGGTCGTCGCCGATCGCCAGACGCTGGCCGTAGCGGCCGCGGATCCAACCCCGCCAACTGATCTCCGCCCGGAGCTGATCGCGGAAAGTCTCCGGCGCGACGCCCTGGGCGGCGAGGTTGCCGAGCAGCTGGGAGGCGCTGGTGTTGTTGCTGCGCGCGATGTCCGCCAGCTCGTCGTCGACTTCGGCGTTGCTGGCGATCAGGTCGAACTTCTGCGTCTTGCCCTGGTTGCGAAGCTCTTGCATCTCCAGGTGCTCGTCCACGAGGGACCGCAGGGCCTCGCGCTGGATATCCGGCAGGTTCTGCTCGCTGGGTTGAATGCCCGAGGTGACGATCAGCAGGCGCATGCGCTGCAGGATGTCATAGGTCGAGACCATGTCGTCGTTGACGGTGACCACGACGCTCTCGGAAAGCTCGCGCGGCGGGGTGGTCGCCGCCGAGGGCCCCGGCGGCGGGGCGGCGCCGGCGGGGGCCGTTGCGGTCTGAGCCGAGGCGGTGGATTGCAAAAGGACGAGGGCCGCCGCCGCTACGCCAGTGGCAAACGCCCCGCGGCGCGATCTGTGAATACCACGCATATCGAATTCAAGTCCTGGACAGTGGAGGAGGCGCCCGCGTCGTCAGTACGAGGGGCGAGAATCGGCGACATAGCTTGCCGCTCCGAAAGTGGCCAGCGAAAGGCGCAGCACAACGGAGGTGGACGGACCCAGTGTGCCGTTGAAGGTCTCGTCGTGGCGATAGATGACTTCGACCCGAACGCAGTCGTCGCGATAGACCACGCCGATGTCCCTGCGTCGCAGGTCGCCGTTGTCGAGAATGGCGTAGCCGCTGACGCCCCAATGCTTGGTGAGGTACGCCTCGCCGTGGACGTCGAGACTCTTGACCCGGGCCTGCGCGAAGGTCTGAACGCTGCCCGAGGAGGCCGAAGGGGCCACCACCGGCAGCAGGCTGGGCGACTGGGCTTCCTCGAGGTAGCTCACATAGCCGGCCAGGCGCGGGGTGACCGCCCGGACTCCGGCCTCGAAGACATTGACCCTGAAGTCGTTGGAATCGAGCCGCAGGCGCGAAAAGAGCCAGACGTTCTTGATCGGCGTGGCGTCGGCTTCGAAGATGTAATCGCTGGAAGGTTGGGTGAGGCCGGTGCGGAACGGGATCGAGAGGTCCTTCGTCGCCGCGAAACGCCGACCGAGCACGAGGTTGGCCGCCCTGCCGTCGGGCAGGGTGACGCTGGCCCGGCCGCCGATGGTGAGGCTCTGGCCGCCCTGAACGAGGTCGAACCCCGGCGAGCGATTGGCCTGGAACAGATTGACCTCGTTGAATTGGAAATCGATGCTGTCTTCGTTTGGGATGCGCGGATTGGTTTTGTAGTTGGGCGAGATGGCGACCTGGGCGATCGGCTCAACGATCCAGGTGGCGGTGGGGGTCGTTTTGATCAGGGGATAGCTGAAGGTCGCGCCGGCGACGCCGAAGGCGCGCGTCACGGTGGCGCCGGGCGGGGTCAAGGCCTGATCGGCGACATTGTAAAGATCGATGCGGCCATCGAGGAAGGGCACGATCCGCAGACCGTTCGAAGCGGTGAGCGTGCGCTGCCAGTCGGCCTGCAGCGAGGCGCGGCGATTGCCCCTGGCCGGCGCGCCGCCGCCATCGAGGAAGGGATTGGAAGGCAGGATCTGGCTGCGCGTCAGCGCCACTGCGCTGCCGTCTATCCGCAGGCGACCGCCCAGGATCGGCCCGCTGGGCTCGAAGCGCGCCTCGATCAGGGGGGCGACGGTCGGGAAGGTGCTTTGGTCGTCGTTCGCGCGCAGACCCTGAACGTTGATCGCCGCGACGGAGAGGTAGGTCAGGGCGTCCTGCCTGACGGCATAGACCTGCGAGATCAGCCTGCGGTCGTCGGCGGCGTAGAGGCCTCGGTCCAAAAAGGCGTCGCCCACGGAATATTTGTCGAAGATCAGCTTGTCGGAAGCGCGCTCGGCGGTGAAGCCCCACAGCCAGGCCGGATCGATGCGGAAGACGCCGCTGCCCAGGATATAGCTGCGCGCGGTATTGGGTCCGAACTTGTCGCCGCCGGAGGTGAAGTCCCTGTCGTAGGTCGCGCCGGCGCGAACATCGAGCACGCCCGAATAGAAGCGCTTGCGGTAGTCGATATTGACGAACGGATTGACCTTGCTGTTGATCTGCGGCGAGATCGTGATGTCCTGCGACGGCGAGATCACCTGATAGTAGGGCTGCTGGTAGCTGAAACCCCGTTCGCCGGAAAAGGTGACCAGGGGCAGCAGGAAGCCCGACTTGCGCTCCGCCGTCGGATCCGCCCCGATCAGGAGCGGCAGGTAGAAGATCGGCTGGCCCTTCACCTGGATGACGGCATCGTGGAAGGTCAGGGTCTTGCGGCCGTGGTCCACGATGACCTGGCGCGCCTTGATCGACCACGTCGGCTGGCGCTGGCCGTTGGCCTCGCACACTTGGCACGGCGTGTAGATGGCGCGATCGAGGACCGTGACGTCCCTGTTGCGGCGAGTGGCTCCGCGGGCGGCTATCTTGATGTTGTCCCGCAGGCGGGTGGAGAAGCCCTCGGCGAACCCCGCGTTCATGTCCTTGTCGAGGGCGAGCTTGTCGGCGAACTGGGCCGAGCCGTCGTCGCCGATGATCTGGACATGGCCCGTCGCCACGGCCGACCCGGCCGCGGTGTCGTAATCGATGTGGTCCGCCCGCAGGGTCCGTCCCTTGTAGCGCGCCTCCACCTTGCCGCTGGCCTCGACGTGATGTTCGGTTTCTCGCCGGACGACGTCTTCGGCCTCGAGATAGAACCCGCCGCCGCTCAGACCGTCCGTTTCGACGATCGGCGGCGCCGGCTTCGCGGCCGCGCGCTGGGCCGCGGCCTCGTCGCGCAGGAGGTCGTTGTAGGAGCCGTGAGTGTGGGCGAACTGCGCGCGGGCGGGCGAGGCCAGGGCAAGGCCGAACAGGACCGAGGCGGCCAAAAGGGTGGTGCGCCCGGCCGGCGACTGGATCGAGTCCCGCGGCCGCGCCGGTGCGAAGGTCATGTCGCCTCTTGCCGCGTTCGGCCGATAACCTCAACCATCTTCGGTGTAGCAGAGCAGGGTCACCCCGGTCAGGAGGGCGAGCAGGGGCGGGGTCCAGGCGGCGACCGAGGCGGGAATTTCACCGTTCGTCCCAAGGGCGCCGCAGAACTGATTGAGGAAGAAGACGCCAAATCCCAGGGTCACTCCGGCGCCCGCCAGGGTCGCGTGATCGCCCAACCGCATCAGCCGCAGCGAAAAGGCGCCGGCCAGAACGGTCATCGCCGCGAACATCAGGGGCGTCGCCAACAGCTGTTGCAGCCTCAAGCGATAAGGCGCGGCCGAATAGCCGGAAAGATTGGCCTTGTGGATCGTCGCCGGCAGATTCCAGAAGGCGATCGCGCCGGGCGAAGCGAACTTCTCCATGGCGCTGCGGTTGTCGAGGGGCGAGGCGACCAGCATCTGTTCGGAGCGGGTCGAGTCCGCGCCCGGAACGGCTTCGGAAACATCGCTCAGGCGCCAGTAGCCCGGCATCAGCACCGCCCGCGCCGCCTCGATCCGCCGGGAGAAGTTGAGGCTCCCCCCTAGACCCAAGGTCTGGACGAACAAGGACACCCCGGTCAGCCGCACCGTCTGGTCGAGGGTGTCGTGCGCTTTGGCGTGGATCACGATCTGGTTGCGGTCGTCGCCCTGCCGCAGCCAGATGTCGCCGCCGGACGGATTGCTCACGCCGTCGGCGATGGCGGCGCGGCGGTCCTCGAACCCGCCGTTGAGCGCCGCCGCCGCGGGGTTGAGCACGCCGACGGTCAGAATGCCGATGACAAAGGCCGCGCCCGCCGGCGGGATCAGAAAGCGCCATGCCGAAACCCCCGCGGCGCGCATCGCCACCAGTTCGCTGCGCCGGTTCAAGGCGGCGAAAGCGCCCATGACGCCGAAGAGGAAGACGAAGGGCAGCAGCAGGAGGATCACCGCCGGCGACTTCAGGCTCGTCAGGAAGAGCAGTTGCAGGAAGGACAGATCAGCCTTGCCGCCCAGCGTGCGCGACAGTTCGACCAGATCGATCAGCATGATCACCGCGGTGAGGATGCCCAGAGCGACGCCGACGCCGGCCAGGGTCCGTTCCAGAACATAGAGTTGCAGCCGCAGGGACCCGCCGTTCATGCGGCTGCGATTCTGAGGGATGTCGTCAGCCCAGGCGCGGCCGCCGCTCGCCTTGGCGCGGCGAAGACGATGGCCATGGCCGCGATGCCCGCGGCGATCGGCACGCCGTATTGCGCGACGTTCGCTAAGGGCGCGCTCGCGGCGACCGCCTGGGCGGCGAAGCCCAGGGTGCGGACGACCACGGCGCAGATCGCCACCGCGCCGATCCGGCGGCCATAGCCCATCCTGGAGAAAGCCCCGCCGACCACAGCCGCATAGGCCATGGCCATGAACGTCAGCGTGTAGAGCGGCGCCGCGAACCGCGAATGCCCCTCGGCGGCCAGCCGGCTCAAGTTAGCCCGCGCCCAGGCCTCCGACAGATCGGGGAAGAAGAGCTCGTGCGGATAGCGGTCGGAAAGCTTGTAGCGCGCCCCGCGATCGAGGGCGGCTACCGGGGTGAGGTCGAAGACATATTCGTCGAAGGAGAGGAAATTGAGGATGCCGGCGGTGGAGAATTCCTGATTGGCGCCCTGGCGCATGACCAGCATGGGGACGCCGCGCCTGCGCTCGAAGCGGCCTTCCCGCGCGGTGATCGTCATGTCCCGACCGCTTTTTGAAACCCGGTTGATGAAGAGGTTGTGGATCGAGCCGTCGTCATCGACGCTCTGGGCATAGACGGTGACCCCCGGCGCGGGGTGGGTGAACTGGCCGGGTTTGATCATGCTGGCGGCCAGGTCGGCGCGCACCTGGTCCAGGGTGTCGCGCAGCGCGCGATAGCAAAGGGGCTGGATCCACAGGCTGATGATCAGGCAGACCAGGCCGGCGGACGCGGCCAGCTCGAAACCGGGCGCCATGACCCGCCAGCGGCTGATCCCCGCGCTGAAACAGATCACGATCTCCTGGTCGGTGTGCAGCCGGTTCATCGCGACCACGGCGCCGATCATCACCGCCACGGGCAGGATCATGACGATCAGCTGAGGCATCGCCAGAGCGATGATCTTGGCGAACATGAACAGGCTCTGGCGCTGATCGACGACGATCCCGATGGACGACAGGCTCTGGCTGAGGACGGCGACGGCGGTCAGCGCGATGGTGGCCAGAACGACGGGCCAAAGGAGCTGGCGAAAGAGATAGCGGTCGATCAGTGGCATGGTCGGAGGTCTGTCGATGTCCGCCTTGGCGCCGCCTGGGGACCTCCTGTATCCAGCGCCCGGCCTCCCGACAACCATCGAGGCGGTCAGAGCGGCGGCGGTCCGTCGAGGGTGGCCCCGAATATCCGTGTAAAGGCGTTTCGCAGCGCCCCGTCCGCCGTCGCCATATCGACGGTCTTGCCCAGGCGCGCCAGGCTCATCACCCCCGCGTCGGCGATGCCGCAGGGCACGATGCCGGCGAAATGCTCCAGCTCCGGCGCGACATTGAGGCTTATCCCGTGGAAGCTGACCCAGCGCCGTAGGCGAACGCCGATGGCCGCGATCTTCGCCGCCTCGGCGGGCGATCCGGTCCACACGCCCACCCGACCGGGGATCGTTCGGCTGTCGACGCCGAGTTCCGCCAGCGCCGCGACGATCCAGGCTTCCAGCGCGGTGACGAAGGCCCGGGTGTCGCGGCCCCGCGCGCGCAGGTCGAGCATGACATAGGCCACCCGCTGTCCTGGCCCGTGATAGGTGAACTGGCCGCCCCGGCCGCTGCGGAAGACGGGGAAGCGCTCCGGCGCCAACAGGTCTCCCGCCTTGGCCGAGACGCCCGCCGAATAGAGGGGAGGGTGCTCAAGCAGCCAGACCATCTCGCCCGCCTCGCCCGCCGCGATCGCCGCCGCCCGCGTCTCCATCGCCGCGACCGCTTCGGGATAGCCGACCAGCCCCGGCGACCGCGCCCAGACCACGGCCTCGTCGTCGGCTCGTCGGAACGCGGGGAGGGCGGGCATCCGCGTCATATCGGCGTTCAAAGAGCGTGACGCAAAGCCGACGCTTCCCAAGACCCCCGTCGTCGGCTAAACGCCCCGGCTCACCACGGGCGGTCGTGGCGGAATTGGTAGACGCGCAGCGTTGAGGTCGCTGTGGGGCAACCCGTGGAAGTTCGAGTCTTCTCGACCGCACCAGTGACCAGCGTAACGCCTTGAAATAACAGACTTTTTCGCGGGCTAAGTTTTTCAGCCACCCTTGAGGCCCACCTTTGTGCAGGAATTTGGGTGGCGTGGTATGGGTCATCCTGCCCAGGGTTCAACCTGAGCTCGCGCGAGCTCCCAACACGGGAGATCCGCGATGAAATTGTTATCGAAGCAGCAGGTACGGGAGATTGTTCTCTACAGTCCGGCCCATATCGCACGGTTAGAGAAGGCTGGGCTCTTCCCCAAACGAGTTCGCCTCGGCGAGGGACGGGTAGGCTGGATCGACGACGAGGTGGCCGACTGGGTGAAAGCTCGCGTTGCTGAGCGCGATCAACACACCGGCTCCTGACGGAGCCGACTTAGGCCGGCGGCTAAACCCGCCGGCCATTTTTCGCGCCGTTCTCCGAATTTTTCGCCTGCCAAGGCACGGCAGAACCCGCGGGGTTAGCGATGCGTGCAAAGATTTGGCGCTGCCGCCGTCCCGACAGGGCTTCCCTGTCCGAACGAAATCCGGCGCTTAGGTGGTCATCCGGGAGCGGTGATAGTTCGAGCACTAAACGGCCGGCTGGGCGAGGCATCGATCATAGGCCTGCGGTACATGTCACGGCTGGGAAGATTTATTAGATCGAGCACATCGAAGGTCGGCTGCAGCTCGCGCGCGATATATAGGGAGCGTCCTCCGCGCCGCCCCGGAAGCCGATCAGGGTGCCGGTGTTGCCTAGCACCGCGTGGCGAATGGCGGCGTCAAGTTGGTTAAGGTGTTGGTGGGCGAGCCTGAGCCCAACGCCGTAATTGCGGAGTTCGGACATCATGTTTACGAGCGTCGGCGTCGTAAAATTTTGGAACTCGTAGAGGTAGGGGAAGAACGGACGCGGTGTTTCGGACGCCGTTTCGGCTCTCGTGAACGTTGCAAGGCCGATCATCGAAACGAGAAGGCCGCCAAGCACGTGAGCGCTGTTCTCGCCAATCCGGCCTTTCGAGAGGTTTGCGAGCAGGATCTTGCCCTCGTCCATCACCCGCCGAAAGCGTAGGTCGATCGCTGGGGTCACAAGAATGCGGACCAGCATCGGGTCTGAAAGCATTGCTCCTAGCTTGTTTTGAATCGGCATAACCGACTCGGCTCGCATGCGCGGTGGACATTTCTCGAACTCCGACACCCAGAACTCGCGCACGACCGCGTTCCGAACATCCCGTGTGACCGCCTTCCGGAATGTGTTATCAGCGTAAAGCCGCAGGACGTCGGGGAACGCGGTCCCGCTCAAGCAGAGCATAGAGACTGTTGCGGAGTACGTGCTCCATGCGAACACCCTAGGCATCCGGCCAGAGTTTTCGGAGCGTCTCAAGGATGCCAGACGCGGCAAGGGGTATCTTGTAGTCGCGAATGCGCCGCAGTGGGTTGAAGCCAGACGGCTGGCGCGCGTCTGGCGCGTTTAGATAGATAACGCCATCGCGCAAATGCTCGGGGACGCTGGCGAAGATGCGCTCGACGAGGTCGCCATGGGGACCGATGAGCGCGAACCCGCGGCCGGCCGCAAGATCGCTCCGTGCCAAGACCTCGAGCAGCGTGGACTTCCCGACCCTGTTTTTCCGAAGAACTATGTGTGAAGAAGGCGACGGGCCTGTTTAATCCCGAAGGGCACAGTGCTGCGACGAAAATTGGTCGTCGCAAAGTATGAGACGATGGGGTGGGATATTCCGCCACAATCTCGCACTGCCTGCCGAGGTGGCACTTATGGTGACGAGCGAGACGCCGGGGACGTCGACGGGTGCCTGAGCGGCCTTTTCAGCAACGCACCTGACGCAACAGTTGGAACCCCGTGAGTTGACTCCGTCTGAAGTCGCTCCACTGTTTGCACTAGTTGACTGTTATGGGGTCCTTACATCTGACGGCTCCGGACCTTAAATTGTACCGTCCCTGCTGTGCTGCGGCCGGTGGACAGGCAGTCTGTTTCGCCGGGTCGCTCACCAGGTAGGAGACCTGGATATGAGATCTCTGTTAACCTTGATCCTGGGAATGTACGCTGCGCTTCCGGTCATAGCATCGGCTCAGCCCCGCATAGTGTATGCGCCAGGCGCCTACTACCCTCCTCAGACGTATCACTCGCCCGGAGGGCGTGTCCCCGGCGGTCCATTCTATTACGAGTCGGGCGGTGCCTTGCTTGGAGGCGTAGGGGCAACGGCTGCTTCGGGAGGAAATCCTTACGCCGGATTTGGTGGGGCCTTCGCTGGGGGTTCGGTAGGACACCAGTTCTACTACAGCGCCCGTCAGCCTCGCACATATTACTACTATCCGCGACCGTACCGCATCCAGGGGAGCACGGCTTATATGGTAAGACCGGGGCATTAAGGGCGTCTTCGTCGAAAGCGGCCGTACGCGATTTCACCGAGGGTCGCCAAGCTTAGACCGAGAACCACCCCAACGGCGGGTCTATGGAACGGTATTGCTATAAGGGAGGCACTGAAACCTATTAAGAACGAAGTGAGCATTCGTAGGTAACGCATGAGTTCATTTTAGCGTAACTTTACTCCATTGGGAAGTATATTCGAGTTCTTTGATAGGCCCATGGAGTGGAAGGAACGGTTTTATCCGACCCGGAAGCTAAGTCTGTTTCGACGTTATAGAAATTTGCCGTTCATAGTAATCCTGATTTTGAGTGATCACGAGCCGTATATTGGGATATTTGGTTCGAACGATTGCTCGATCTTCAGGTAAGCGGCCGCCGGCGCAGAAATGAAGGGGTAAATTACCACGCGGAGCACGCGATGAGTGCAGGAGCCTCGTGCTAAAGGATTTTGGGCGAGTGCGTTTCATAGGCACCAGTATGTGGTGTAACCTATTGATATAATACTAGAAAACTTTTATCTGCGCATATTCGCCCACCCTCCAGCCCCCCTTTGGGCTTGCGGAGGTATGGCGTGTATGATCGTTCCTGCCCAGGGCACAACCTGAGCACGCGCGAGCTCCCTAACGGGAGTTCCGCGATGAAGTTGTTATCGAAACGGCAGGTACGGCAGATCGTTCTTTACAATCCGGCTCATATCGCACGGCTCAAGAAAGCCGGCCTCTTCCCCAAACGAGTTCGCCTCGGGCAGGGACGGGTAGGCTGGATCGACAGCGAAGTGGACGGCTGGGTGAATGCTTGGATCGCCGAGCGCGACCAACACACTGGCTCCTAACGGAGCTAACTTAAGGCCGGCGGAGACCATCCGCCGGCCTTGTTGTTTGTCACTTTGCGGTGGAACGGGCCGGCCGGAAACGTCCGATGAAGGGGGTGTTCACGCTAGACCGAGACACGTCGCCATCCTCGCAACGAACTCCACTCTGACAGGGTCGTGTGCAACCCGGCGGGCCGAATACAATGGGGCTCCACAAAGTGACGGATACGGAGCGACCCTCCAGGGAGAATGGTTATGGTTTTCTTTGGTGGCTAACCAACAGGATGTCACCGATTAGGCCAACGGCCGCGGCTCACGTGGGTCTGATACGTTCTTGCCCGCAAAGGTGAAGTGGGCCGCGGCAGTCATTATAATCTTTTTAAGCTTAGCTCCATCATAGGCGAGTAACGAACCGCAAGGCCCATGCCGACCACAGGCAACGATACCACAAACCCTTTCCCAACGTCGCGGCGGCTAAACCAAACGCCGAAAGGTGCTTACCGACGGCGCCGAAGGCGACGCCCTCTGGGCGTCCCTGGACCCCGCTTTTTACCATTTAGGCAGTGTGCAGGGCCACATTAGCACCAGCCACCGCCCGATTATCGTCTGGCAGGAGGCTGCCGCCGACTGCTGCTACGTCTAGTGCGAGGGTGAAGCCAACCTGAGCCTTGCACATTTGATCTCTGGATTGATTCTTCAGCTGGTTATTTGGCGGCAGTGCTAACGCTTGTTGATGCAAAACTCCCCAACTCGTTCCTTATACGGCGTATTCTTGAAGCTTGGCTTAGCGTCGTACGCAATCGTTACTCTATAGCATCCTATTCTATGTTCGGTTGGTAAATACGTAACGTACTCGATGCTACCCGTCTCGACATCAGCCCTTTTTCTGAGCCGATTTGTCCAAGCGCTTCCAACATCCACCACCGTCAGTGGTCCCTGGCAGTTGCTTAGCTTCAGAAGACGGGGCGAATGAACAGCGTTCACGGTCATTACGACTTCGCAAGCACTCAAAGGACTAATCGACACACCCTTAAGCGCCGTACCGAGCGGCTTCGTGATGGCACCGCATCGAGATTCAATCAAATCACCCGATTCATCATCTCTTTGGCGCTTCTCAATTTCACACCGCGACGTCGCAGTTGAGAGGATCGCCACAATTTCCACAAGAGGTACAGGCGTATTCATGATGGACATACGCTAATTCTACCTCGCCGAAGTGCCGGGTGGGCAATGCCCGCCTGCCGGCACGATGATTGTTGTGGGCACCGTCCGTTTGCCGAAAGAAAGAGCACCTTTCAGGGTCGAGAAACGATAAATGTCGAACCGTGATCCCGCCGCATTTTGAATGTTTACGTCGCCATAGTCACCGACGGAATAGGGCGGAGGAGGCCCACCATCAGTTTTTAAGATGGCGTCTAGGCCTTGGGGATATATCTGAATCGCTCTCGCTGCCCCTTCTCGTAACGCCCGCCTGCCAAATCCAAACGTTGTAGCTCCGGCAATCGCTACGGTTCCGTTTGCCGGTTGAGTTCCCGGGGCGAACGCTGAATCCCCGCTAGCTTGAGGTAGTGGACCGACGGCCGAGAAGGTTATCGTTCCTTTACACATTAGGTTTCGAGACTTAGAACGTTTAGTCGGCGTTAGGTCTGCTCCACCCTCCCCGCCTGCATCTGTGATTGGTCCATTCCTAACTACTCCGGGAGTGTCTTGGAAAGTGCCAAGAGATTCCCCCACTTGTTCCTTAGTGGCCGGCACTATTAGTTCAGCTACTGTAGTGGCTCCGGAAGCGCCAGGGCCGTTTTGTCGAGCGCAGTTCGTTATGCAAGGCTGATAAATCGTCCCTGTCGGATCCGTCCCATTAACGGGGTTGTTATGCACATAGGCATACCAGTTCGGTCCGTCATCATAACCAACGGGGTCTGTCTGCATGAAGCGGCCGAGGGTGGGGGAATAGAGCCGGCTCTTATAGTAGTACATTCCGAGGTCGGGGATCCACGCTTGGCCGGTATATTGATAACGGCCCCAGTTGGATGCGCCTGGGATTCCGTATTCGTCATAGGTGTTCACATAGGTGCGATTGCCCCCGCAGTTAGCCAGCGCCACGACGGAGCCTAGGTCGTCAGTGCGCTGGAACTGAGTGCCCGAACAGTTGAGCGCTCCGCCTTCGTCCTGCACCATTGGCGCGTCGGCCCCCGGTCCCCAGAAGAAGCGTCGCAATATCGCTCCGCTAACGCCATTGTACTCCGCCGCGACGTGGAGGCCATCGTAGGCAAACTGGGTGCTCCCATATTTCGCGCTCGAGGTCTGGTAGAGCCGACCGAGCGGATCGTAGGTCAGGGTGGTCCCGCCGGCGGTGGAGGAACTGGTTAGGCGGTTCTCGCCATCATAGCCGTAGTTGTTGGTCCCGTCCGAGGTTAGGTTGCCGTTGCCGTCGTAGGCGAACGTCGCCGAACCCGCGGCGATGTATTGGTTGAGGGCGTTGGCGGTGTAGGCGCGATTGACCGTGGCATAGCCCGTGAAACGGTAGTCGTCGTTGTCCCGCGTCTGGGTCGCAACCTCATTGGCGGCGTTGTAGTGAAAGCCCTTAGTGACGTTTCCAGCGCCGACGTTGAAGTTCTGATAGACCGCGTTCAAGCGGCTGAGGTTGTCATAACCATAGGTCGTGTTGCTCGAGCCACCTCCGACCGTGACCGGGCGGCCAAGACCATCGTAGGTGACGCTACCGAAAAGAGTCGTGCCGCCGGAGGTCGTCCACCAAGCCCGGCTCAGCTGCGCGATGCTGTCGTAGCTCATGGTGTAGTAAACGCCATCCGGATGGGTCAGTCGAGTGACGTCGTTCAAAGCGTCATATTGATAACCTAGTG
>JBBRLN010000004.1:0-232362 GCA_038231315.1 Caulobacterales bacterium | reverse complement strand
GTGGCGGACGGGGTGGGATTCGAACCCACGGTGGGCTTCCACCCACGGCGGTTTTCAAGACCGCTGCCTTAAACCACTCGGCCACCCGTCCGTTGTGGAGGTCCTTCTAGACAATAGGCCCGGCGCGGCCAATGAAGGCCTCACATGGCGCGTGGATTGTTCATCACCCTGGAAGGCGGGGAGGGGGCCGGGAAGTCCACTCAGGCGGTGCGGCTGGCCGAGCGGTTGGCCCAATCAGGACGCGAGGTGGTTCGAACGCGGGAACCGGGAGGGTCGCCCGGAGCGGAAGCGATCCGGGCTCTGCTCGTCACCGGGCCGGCGGACCGCTGGTCGGCGACAACGGAGACTCTCCTGATGTACGCCGCCCGCCGCGACCATATCGAGCGGCTCATCGCACCGGCGCTGAAGCGCGGCGCCGTGGTGGTCTGCGATCGCTTCGCCGACTCGACCCGGGCCTATCAGGGGGCCGCCGGAGGCGTGCCGCGGAAGTTGATCGATGACGTGGAGGTCTCGGTGCTTGGCGAGGAAACGCCGGACCTGACGCTTATCCTCGATCTTCCGGCTAGGGCGGGGTTGGCGCGCTCTGTTCAGCGTGGCGCTCACGAAAGCCGGTTCGAGAGCAAGGGCCTCGCTTTTCACGAGCGGCTACGAGACTTCTTTCTGGAACTGGCCAGCCGGGAGCCGTTGCGTTGCATTCTGATCGACGCCGCGCGGGACCCGGACGCGGTGGCGGCTGAGATCTGGCTCGCGGTAGAGGCGCGGCTGGCGGAATGAGCGCCGATCCGCCCCATCCGCGCGAGGTCTTCGACTATGTCGGCGGCGAGGCGGCGGAGCGTGAATTCCTTTCGGCGCTCGGGCGCGGCCGGCTGCATCACGCCTGGCTGCTGACCGGACGGGAGGGCGGCGGCAAGGCCACCTTCGCCTATCGCGCGGCCCGCCGGCTGCTGGGCGCCAAGCCGACAAGCGGCGAGGGGAGCCTGGATTGCGGTTCCACCGATCCGGTCGCGCGCCAGATCATCGCGCGGGCGAATCCCGATCTGCTGGTGCTGCAGCGCGATCCGGAGGATGGCAAGACGCGCAAGGGCATCCCGGTGGACGAGGCCCGGGCCCTCCCGGAATTCTTCTCCAAGTCTCCCGCGCGGGCCGAATATCGCGTGGCGATCATCGATGCCGCCGACGACCTCAATGTCAACGCCGCCAACGCCGTGCTGAAGACCCTCGAAGAGCCGCCCAAACGGGGCGTCATACTGCTGGTCACCCACGCGCCTGGCGTGCTGCTGGGGACGCTGCGCTCGCGCTGCCGCCGCCTGCGCATCGATCCGCCGTCGACCGATCTGGCTCAAACCTGGATTGCGGAAAGAGCCGGGGTGAGCGCCGCCGACGCGGCGCGTCTCCTCGACATGGCGCGCGGGGCGCCCGGTCAAGCCTGGCGGCTGGCGCGGGAAGGGGCCTTGGCCCTCGACGCCCTCGCGGCCAAGACCGTTGCCGCTCTTCCGGCGACGGATGAGGCGGCCATGCTCGCTCTGGCCGAGAGTTTCCGCGGCGCGGCGGGTCAGGCGCGGTTCGGCCTCTTCTTTGAGCGCCTTGCCGACCACGCGCACGCCCGAGCGGTCGAGCGGCGTTCCTCGACTTTGGCGCGCACCTGGGCCGACCTCATCGATCTGCCGCGTCAGGCGGAGGCCGTGAATCTCGATCGTGCCGACGTACTCTTCACCGCGCTCTCGCGGCTGCGGGCGGCGGCCTGATGCTGATCGATTCCCACGTCAACCTTCACGCCGCGCAGTTCGACGAGGATCGCGACGCGGTGATCGCTCGCGCCCGGGCCGCGGGTGTGGGCCTCATGGTCGAGATCTGCGACCGGCTCTCGAATTTCGACGCCGTGCTGCGGGTCGCGGCCGCTCCTGATATCTGGGCGACGGTGGGCGTGCATCCCCACGAAGCGAAGGACTACGAAGACGTTTCGCCGCAAACCCTGATCGATCTCGCCGCCGATCCCAAGGTCGTGGGCATTGGCGAGACGGGGCTCGATTTCCACTACGACCTCAGCCCCCGCGACACCCAGGCCAAAGTCTTTCGCGTCCATATCGAGGCGGCGCGTCGGACGGGGCTGCCGCTGGTGGTCCATACCCGGGAAGCCGACGAGGTCATGGCCGCGATCCTCGAGGAAGAACATGCGCGCGGGCCGTTCCGTATTCTGATGCACTGCTACACCTCGGGCGCCGAGCTTGCGACGCGCGCGGCGGGCCTGGGCGCCTGGTTCTCCGTCTCCGGAATCGCCACCTTCAACGCCGCCGCGGACGTCCGCGCCGTGATCGCCGCCATGCCCGCCGACCGGATCATCGTGGAGACCGACTGCCCCTATCTCGCCCCTGTCCCCATGCGCGGACGGCGCAACGAGCCGGCCTTCGTCGGACACGTGCTTCAAGCGCTGGCCGCGATCCGGGGGTGGACGGCGGCCGAGGCCGAGCAACGCGCCGAGGCGGCCTTTTTCGATCTCTTCGCCCGGATCCCGCGCCCGTGAGTTTCACCCTGGAGTTCACGATCCTCGGTTCCGGCTCCTCCGGCGGCGTTCCCCGAGCCGATGGCAATTGGGGCGACTGCGATCCCGCCGAGCCGCGCAATCGGCGTTCGCGCTGTTCGATGATGGTGCGGCGCGTTTCGGAGGCGCCGGCGGATCGGCAGACCACGATCGTGATCGACGCCTCGCCGGAATTCCGCATCCAGACCGCCGAGGCGGGGGCCGGGCGGCTGGACGCCCTTCTGCTGACCCATGATCACGCCGACCAGTGTCACGGCATCGACGACATTCGCGCCTTCTTCCTGCGCCAGCGCGCGAAGATCGACTGCTGGATGGACGAGAGTACTCGCGCCACTCTGCTCCGGCGCTTCGGCTACATTTTCGAGGGCGAGGGGATGTACCCAGCGATCGCGACGCCTCGCGATCTTCCGCCGCACGGCGAGGCGTGGACCGTGACCGGACCCTCGGGCGACATCTGCGTAACAACCTTCGATCAGGACCACGGTGGGGTAAGGTCTGTCGGCTATCGCATTGGCGGCCTTGCCTATTCCAGCGACGTCGTCGATCTCCCGCGGAGCGCTGACGGCGCCCTGGCCGATCTCGACATCTGGATCGTCGACGCTCTGCGCAGAACGCCCCATCCCACCCACGCCCACCTCGCCAAGGCGCTGGAATGGATCGAACGCCACCGTCCGAAGCGGGCGATCCTGACCAACATGCATATCGACATGGACTACGCGACCTTGGCGCGGGAGCTGCCGAAGAGTGTCGAGCCCGGTTACGACGGCATGCGTTTCACTCTCGATATTCCCGAGGGAAACGTTCGATGAGGCTCGGCTTTCTGGCGTCTAACAACGGCAGCAGCATGCGCGCGATCATCCTGGCGATCGAAGCTGGAGATCTCGCGGCGGAGGCTAGCCTGATGGTCAGCAACAAGCCTGGAGCGCCAGCCGTTGCGTTTGCCGCTGAGCACCACATCCCTGTACGCGTGATCCCGACCGCGAAATCGCCCGACGCCTCCGATGAGCGCCTGCTTGACGCCCTCGATGGCGCGCGGGTTGATCTCGTGGTTCTATCGGGATACCTGCGAAAACTCGGCCCCAAGACGCTGAACCGGTTCAGGAATCGTATCCTCAACGTCCATCCGGCGCTGCTGCCGCGCCATGGCGGGCGAGGGATGTACGGACGCCGCGTCCACGAAGCCGTACTGACCGCCGGCGATGGCGTCAGCGGCGCGACGGTCCATCTCGTCGACGAGGAATACGATCACGGCGCGGCGCTTGCGCACGTCGAAGTCCCGGTTCTGCCGGGAGACACGGCCAGCGATCTGGAGAAACGGGTGATGGCCGTCGAGCCTGGGCTATTTGTCGAGACGCTACAGCGGCTTGCGCTGGGAACACTCAGGCTTCCGGAAGCGGTGGCATGAGCGAACGTGCGCGACCCCTGACCGGCGGCTGTCTCTGCGGAGCCGTGCGCTACCGCTACGACGGCGAATTGGGCGGCTCGCTCGGTCTGATCACCCAATGCCACTGCGGCCAATGCCGGAAAGCTCAGGGCGGCCCGGCCTCCGTGGCGCCGGCCACCGCCGAGGCGCTCGAGTTTACCGCCGGCCGATCGCTGATCCGGGAATTGGAATCGTCGCCGGGAAAATTCCGCGCCTTTTGCGGGTGTTGCGGCTCGCCTTTGTATTCCAGACGCGTCGAGTCACCGAAGGCAATCCGATTGAGGCTCGGCGCATTTGACGATCCGCCGCCGGACCTACGGATCGAGGCGCACATCTACTGCATCGACCAGGCGCCGTGGGAGGAGTGCTCGGGCGCGCCAAGATATCCCGCCCAAGAACCCGAAAGATAATGCTGCATGCAATTTCTGATAATATATCTTAGACGCGAAATAGATTTTACGCCGAACCCGGGTTCGCCTGGTGGTTCTGCCCCTCTTGCCACCGGGATCAATCAAGCGGCGCGGACAATACGACGCGAAGGCCCGGACCGGCCTCCTCATAGGCCAGCTCGCCACCGAGCTGGGCGACCAGCGCCTCCATCATCCGCGTGCCGAAGCCCTTGCGGGACCCCGAGCGGCCTCGACCTTGATCGGCGACAGTCAGCCGCAGGCGCGCGCGATCCTCGGCGAGGCATATGATCAAGGGACCGGGCGCGCCGTCATAGGCGTACTTGTTGGCGTTGATCATCAACTCCGTCAGCAACAATCCCAGGCTGACCGCGCGATCGGTGCGGAGTTTCATCGGCGCGAGATCGAGGACCAACTGCCTGCCCCATTCGGCGCCCATCGAATCCACGGTGTCGCCGCAGAGCTCTTCGAGGTAGCGCGCGGCATCCACGAATTCGAGCTGGTCGCCGCGGTAGAGCCGGCGATGGACCAACGCCACGGCCTGGATGCGTCGGCGCGCCTCCTCGACGGTCGCATGGAACGCTGCGTCTCCCGACTCTCGCGACTGCATGGCGAGGAAGCCCGACACCAGTTGAAGGCTGTTCTGCACCCGATGGTTGACCTCGCCGATGAGATATTCTTTCTGCTGCAATGACAGGTCTTTATCGGCGACTGTTTCGGTCAGCTGGACATTGAGATCGCGGATCCTCCGGTTCTGCCGCACGGCCAGAACGGCGGGCCGCAGCCGCCCTGCCGCTTCGATTTCGGCAAGGGCCCAGCGGCGCGCGCGGCCTCGCAGCGCCTCGCGCCAGGCGTCGAACGAAGCCCGCGGGTTCAAGACGTCGCCCGGAGCCAGCGCGGGATCCTTGTGCGGATTGCCGGCCCAATCGACGATCTGGACCTCTTCGGCGCGGAACCACAGGATGATCCAGGGCTCCTCGGCGGACATGGTCAAGGTCAGGAGGCCGCTGGCCGCCTCCCGATAGGCGTCGGCTTCCGCGAAAAGGCTGCCGAGGCGATCGGTGGCGAAGACGTGCCCTCTGCCCTTGTCGCTCACCCAGGCGGCCAGCCGGCGAACCTGATCGACGCTGGGATGGGCGCCGTCCAACAGCAGTTCGTCGCCGCGGATCACGGCCACGCCATCGGCGGTCATCATCTTGCGCAGTTCGGAGACATGATTGGCGACGGCATTCTCCAGGCTGCCGGCGCGCGTCAGAAGATCGACGATCTCGTCCTCGAAGCCCCGGAGACGCACGCGATCGCGCAATCCCCCCGCCTCTTCCTGAGCCTTGATGCGCGCCGCCAGACCGCCCGCCAGCGTCCGGCAGGCTACGCGGGTGTCGTAGCCCAAAGGCCGTGGGGAACTGTGGTGACAGGCGATCAGCCCCCACAGGACGCCGTCCTTGACGATGGACATCGACGCCGACGCCGTCACCCCCATGTTGCGCAGATACTGCAGGTGGATCGGGGAGACGCTGCGCAGCGAGGCGTCGCTCAGGTCGAGGGGCTCGGCCTCGCGCCACTCGGGCCGCAGCGGCGCGGGCGTGTAAGTCGCGTCCGGGATGACGCGAAGCATGTTGCGGACATAGAGCGTCCTGGCCTGCCGCGGGATGTCGGACCCTGGAAAGCGATGGTTCAGGAACGAGCGCAGATCCTCCCGCTTGGATTCCGCCAGCACCGCGCCCGCGTCGTCGTCGAGGAAGCGATAAACCATCACGCGATCAAATCCCGTCAGGGTCCGAAAGACCACCGCGGCGCGTTCGCAGAGGGAAGTCAAATCCATCGCCCTCGCGAATGACAGCGAGGCGGTCTCGAGGGCCGAGAGCGCGGCGGAAGCGTTGCCTTGGCTGGGCGGCGCGGGCTCCAATTCGATAAGTTGGTATCGCCCCGAGATTTGCAGCGAGACGTCGAACACCCCGCCCGCGGCTTCCAGCCGTCCCACAAATCCCACGCGCGAATCGGCCATCATCTCGCCGGCGACTTGCGCCAGGGCGTCGCCGATGAGGCCGTCGACCGGCCGATCGAGCCAATCGCTCGTCCCCAGCCGCTCTTCGACGGCCCCGGCGACGTGGCGGACCAGGCCGCTCGCCGCTTCGACGACCAGCATCATGCCGTGGGGCTGGATAGAGCCGGGGGTTTCGATCGGTTCGAGATCGCATCCGGTGACATCGATCGGGATGTCGCTCATGCCGCGGCCTCCGGCGAAAGCAGGCAGCTGCGGGCGTGTTCGAAGCCGAGCACGGCGCCGCGCTCAATCTCCGCGATCCGCCCCTCGCCCACGCGCTCCAGGACCATGAGAAAGTCCCGCCAACGGATCCCGGTCAAGGGGCCATAGGGGTCGAGAAAACCGAGACCCACAAGGTCGCTCCCCCGCGAAAGCAAAGCCTGCCGGATCATGCGGCCACCCAGGGTCGAGCCTTCGATCACATAGAAAAACCCGACGGCCTCCGGCGCGCTATTCAACGGGGGCCGCTCTTCATCGCTCAAGGCTGGCGGCGCGACGTCCAGCGCCCTCAGATCGTCCGCGAGGACCGCGACGCGGCTTCGGCCCTCGAGGTCTAAAGCCTCCATCGAGCCCAGCCAGGGCGCGAGGGCCGCTTCGGCAAGAGCGTGCATCCGATAGTATCGCGGCGCCATTTCCCGACGCGAGGCCAGGGCGGTGAAGCGCTCGACCGCGTCGAGGCCGTTGTCCAATTGCCGATGCGCCGCCGCCGTGGCGGCCCGCAGCCGGTCGAGAACCGGGTGGCCGCCGACCACGTTAGCGCCCCAGCACCTCGCGCAGAAAGAGTTCGAGATAGGCCCAGGCCCGTTTCGCCGTGGTCTCGTCGTATTGGACGCCCATCGAGGGCATGTTCGCGCCTTCCACCATGAAAGCGTGCAACGCGCCGCCGAAGCCGTGAAGCTGCCAGTCGGCGCCCGCGGCGGTCAGTTCCTCGCCGAGGGCGACCACGGTGTCGGGCTTGACCATCGGGTCGGCCCAGCCGTGATAGGCCGCGATTTTCGCCCTGATCGGCGTGACGGTCGGCAGGCCGGGCGGGGTGAAGAGGCCGTGGAAACTGGCGACGCCCTTCACCGCGCCGCCGGCCCGGGCGAGGTCGAGCACGCAGAGGCCGCCGAAGCAGAAACCGATCGCGGCCAGAGCGCCGGAGTCCACCTCGGGAAGCGCGGCGACGACCTCCACCGTCTCCAGCAGCAACCGGCGCAGCAAGGCGCGGTCTTCCAGCAGCGGGCCCATCAAGGCTTGGTTCTGCTCCGGCGTCCCGCCGCGCTTGCCGTAAATATCGACGCCGAAAGCGTGGTAGCCCATTTCTGCGAGGCGATGAGCGAAGCCTTCCTGACTTTCCGAACGACCGCCCCAATCGTGGAACACCAACACGGTCGGCGCCGAACCCGCCGCCTCGCCGAGGACGAGCAATCCGTCGCGGTCCGCGCCGTCGAGCTGGTAGGTCACGGTCTTCGTCGTCGGCATGAAAGGCCCCTTCCGGGCGCGAGGAATGAGCAAGCGGCGTGTTGCTAGCCCTGTTGCGAAACCGCGTCCAGAAGCGGCGGAAGGACGGCCGCGCGCCCTGCGAATCGCGGATATCTCCCGCGCTCTTGCGCGGTGCACACAAGGGGTTTGCGAGATGGGGAACCCATGATTCGGGTTAGTCCGGCCTGAAGCGACGGTTGGCGGGGAAGCCCTTGGGCGCGGCGCGGCCGGAGGCCCCTCGTCGACCGGACCACTCGCGCCAATCGGTCCAGGCGCGGGTGCGTCCGCTGGCGTCGACCCAGGCCGGGCCGGTCTCGGCGTCGAACATCAGGGCGTCGCGCAGGCCGCCTTCGCGGTAGCCCTGGAGCTTGACCCCCTTCCCCCGCGCCATCTCCGGCAGTTCGGCGACCGGGTAGATCAGGATCTTGGCGTTGTCGCCGATGAGGGCGATATGGTCGCCCACGACCTCGCGGCAGATCGCGGCCGCCTTGCCGTCGACGTTGAGCACCTGTTTGCCCGCCTTGCGGAACGAGACGGCTTCGTCCTCGTCCAGCACGAAACCGTAGCCGGTCTTGGACGCCAGCAGGCGTTTGCGGCCGGGCTTGTAGGTGAAGACGGCGAGGATGCCGGCGCCGTCTTCCAGGTCGATCATCAGGCGAAGCGGCTCGCCGTGCCCCCGGCCCGACGGCAGCTTGTCGCAGGCCAGGGTGAAGAAGCGTCCGTCGCTGGCGAAGATCATCAGCTTGTCGATCGTCTCGCAGGGGACGATGAACGCCAGCTTGTCGCCTTCCTTGAACGCGAGGGCCGAGGCGTCCTCGACCTTGCCGCGGATCGCGCGGATCCAGCCCCGCTGCGAAACCACCACGGTGATCGCCTCGCGGGCGACGAAGGACTCAACGCTGAGCGCGGCGTCGATCGCCGGGGCCGAGGCGAAGGTCGATCGCCGGGCGCCGACCTTGGTTTCCTGACCCAGCACCTTCTTCACCCCGCGCAGATCGGCGGCGACGGCGCTCCATTGCCGCGGTTCGGAATCGAGCAGCGCCAGAAGGCCGTCCCGCTCCGCGGCCAGCGCGTCGTGCTCCTTGCGCAGCGCGGTCTCCTCCAGCTTGGCCAATTGGCGCAAGCGGGTGTTGAGGATGGCCTCCGCCTGGATATCGTCGATGGCGAAGACCTCGATCAACTTCGCCTTGGGTTCGTCCTCGAAGCGGACGATGCGGATCACCTCGTCGATGTTCAAAAAGACAATCAGCAGCCCGGCCAGAATGTGCAGACGCGTCTCGATCTTCCGCAGCCGGAACCGCGCCCGGCGGCCGCCGACCTCGCGACGGTGATCGAGGAAGGCGCGCAGGGCCTGCCTCAGCCCCATCACCCCCGGCGCGCCGGCCGCGTTCAGGACGTTCATGTTGACCGGGAAGCGCGTCTCGAGATCGGAGAGGCGGAACAGGCTCTCCATCAGGACTTCCGGCTCGATATTCCGCGCGCGCGGTTCGACGACCAGGCGCATGTCCTCGGCGGATTCGTCGCGGACATCGCCCAGCAGCGGGGCTTTCTTGCTCTCGATCAGGCCGGCGAGCTGTTCGACGAGGTCGGCCTTCTTCACCTGATAGGGGATCTCGGTGATGACGACCCGCCAGGTTCCGCGCCCAGTATCCTCCTTTTCCCAGCGCGCGCGGCAGCGCACGCCGCCCCTCCCCGTCTCATAGGTCTCGAGCATCGAGGCCGCGCTTTCGACGATGACACCGCCGGTGGGAAAATCGGGGCCCTGGACGTGTTCGAGCAGCTCGGCCGTGGTTGCGCCCGGTTTCCTCAGGAGCAGCAAGCAGGCGTCGATCAGCTCGCCGGCGTTGTGCGGCGGGATGCTGGTCGCCATGCCCACCGCAATGCCGGAGGAGCCGTTGGCCAGCAGGTTCGGGAAGCCGGCGGGAAGCACGACCGGCTCCTCTTCCTGCTCGTCGTAGGTCGGGCGCAGATCGACCGCGTCCTCGTCGATGCCGTCGAGCAGGAGCTGCGCGGCCTGCGTCATCCGGCATTCGGTGTAGCGCATGGCCGCGGCGTTATCGCCGTCGATGTTGCCGAAATTGCCCTGGCCGTCGATCAGGCGATAGCGCTGGGCGAAATCCTGGGCGAGGCGGACCAGGGCGTCATAGACCGCGACATCGCCGTGCGGATGGTACTTGCCGATGACATCGCCCACCACCCGCGCCGACTTCTTCGCCGCGGTGTTGGGATCGAGCCGCAGCAGCCGCATGGCGTAGAGCAGGCGGCGGTGAACCGGCTTCAGCCCGTCGCGGACATCCGGCAGGGCGCGCTGGGTGATGGTGGAGAGCGCATAGGCGAGATAGCGCCGCGAGAGGGCGTCGCTCAGGTCTTCGTCGATGATCCGGCCTTCCCCGTCGCCGGGAGGGGCCACACGTTCGTTCATGGAGGTGTTTGAGGCGGAGTCACCGATTCAGGCAATGGCGCGCCCGCACATTCCGGCGCGCCCCGGCAGTTCACGGGCGGCGACGCCGGTGGCCGGCATTCGGCCGCGCTTGGCGGACGAGCGGTCAGCGGCCGGTATTTCAGCTCGGGACGTTCGAGGGAATGACGCTTTCCATCGCGCGAGGCGCCGCTTTCGGCGCGCGTGTCGGCGACGTCGCGGAATGTTCGAAGCGGGAGACGGTCGGGGCGGTCGAACTCCACCAGCCGTTCGAAGTCTTTTTCAGGCTTGTCGTGGTCCGCGGCCTCCTGGTCGGGCCCGGCGCCGACGCCGCGACCGCGCTCGAGTTCGGCCGCGCTGTCCATGAACGACGGCGCCCCGCCGGCGCCGCGATCACGCACTTGCTGTTTATGCAAACACCGGCCCGCAGATCGCGCACCGTCTCGGCGGTGGTCATTTCCAATGAAAGCGTCAGGCGCAACGACCGCGACACTTTCCGGAACGCCTCGGCCGCGTCCTTGCTGCCCGTCAGCGCCCGCGCCCTCCCCGTCTCGGGCTGCCAATACTCATCCGCCAGGATCACCTCGACCGCGTGCGCCGCCGCGAGCGCGGAGGCGCCATGAGCCCGCGACAGCTCCATCGTAATTTGCGCGAGTTCGCCGAGCATCGCGAGCTGGCGCTCGGCGATGGCGAGGGTTGGGTCGACCGATTGGGGATTTGAGCGGATAGAGGGCACGGCCGAATGATTGCATTATGCGATTTTTACGTCAAGCAAAAATGCGGCGACGCGCTGGCGGGGTCGGCTCCTGCTCTCGTCGAGGCTCCGGTAAAGGTGGCTTACGGGCGTCGTCCTGGCGATCCCGTGTCATGATGCGCCATTGGCCCGTGCCTCGGCGCGGCCAGCCCGTTCATCGCAAAGGAAATTGCGTTCGGATAGGCTTGAACAAGCATTCGCCGCGCGGCAGGCATCTCGCCGAAGCTCAAGGGGGATCAGAAGATGACGTTCAGTCGCCGCGAGTTCATTCAATCGGCAGCGACCATGGGCGTGGCCTGGGTGTGGACGGGGCCGGCCAGAGCATCGCGCTCGAACTGGCGCGAGCAACGCGGCCTCTATCCCGAAGGCGTCGCGTCCGGCGATCCCGACGCCCACAGCATCATCCTGTGGACCCGCCGACCGTTCGATCAGGGCGACCGCCACCTGCTGACGCTAGAGGTCGCCGAGGACGAGGCGTTCCGCCGAGTGGTGTCGGAGGCGCCTGCGCCGGTGTCGGAAGCTTCGGACTGGACAAGCCGCGTCCTCGTCGGCGGGTTGAAGCCCGCGCGTACCTATTGGTATCGCTTCACCGATGCGCAGGGAAACGGCAGCCGCATCGGCCGCACCATCACCGCGCCAAAACCGAACGACCCGCGTCCGGTGAGTTTCGCCTTTGTCAGCTGCCAGGACGTCAATGAGGGCAAGCTCAATGCCTATCGACGGATGATTTTCGAAGATGAACGCGCGCGACGGGAGGATCAGCTCGGCTTTGTGCTCCACCTGGGCGACTTCATCTACGAGGTCGTGGAATATCCCGAAGAAGTGAAGACGCGTTACGACCGCACGATTTATGAAGTCGCGCGCATCCCCGATGGCGGCAGGACCGGCAACTTCCACTACCCGCTCACCGTCGAGGGCTATCGCGCCATCTACCGCGGCTATCTTGCCGATCCGGACTTGCAGGATGCGAGGGCGCGGTGGCCGTTCGTGGCGATGTGGGACAATCACGAATTCTCGTGGCAGGGCTGGCAAAGCATCCAGAAGGCGGGAGGACCCGAGCGCCCGGGACCGAGCATCAAGGTCGCCGCCAACCAAGCATGGTGGGAATATCTGCCATCGCGTTGCAAGAAGGTCAGTGGCCCTTCGCTTGACCAGTTCGATCCGCCCGCGGTGAAGAATGTCGCGATCGGAAAGTGGGATGAAAACGGCCTCGGCGATGAGCCAAACAACCTCGTCGCCATCAACAGCCTGATCGGGTACCGCGCGCTGCGTTACGGAGCCCACCTCGATCTCCTCATCACCGACCAGCACAGCTATCGCAGCGCCGACCCGTTCAGCGACCCGGAAATAGCGAAATTCGGTCCGGAGTTTCCCGGGATGCTTCCTGAGGATGCGGCCCGGATTCTCGACGGCGGCCGCGCCTTCAACGGCGGCAATCCACCGGCCCAAATCACCTTCAACGATACACGCGCCGCCAATCCGCAGCGCAAGGCGCCCCCCCAGACCATTCTCGGCGCCGAGCAGAAGGCATGGTTCAAGGAGCAGCTTCGCGGCTCAAGGGCGACGTGGAAAATCTGGGGGAATTCGGAAGGGGCGCCCGACTGGCGCGCCGACCCGCAAAATCTTCCAGCCGGCCTGACGAAGGAAACCTGGCCCAGTGGCGCCTATGCGTCGCTCGGCACGGGCGACTACGGGACGGCCTACGCGGAGCGCGCGGAAATCTACGACCTCGTCCGCGATGAGAAGATCACCGGCTTCGCGATCGTCTCAGGCGACCGCCACAGTTTCTGGTGTGGATATGCGACGTCGGACCTGCCGCCAGGCAAGTTCGACCCCATCGGCTTGAGTTTCGTCGGGGCATCGCTGTCGAGCGCGGGACCCATGGAGGCGTACGAGCACAATTTCCCGAAGAATGATCCGCTGCGGACCCTGTTCCTCGCCGACCGGCCCGGCGCGGCCAAGCCGGAGTGGACATTCAACATGCTGTTGAAGCATGGCGTTTGCTCCTGCCTCGAATATGGGAAGAGTTTCAACGCGAAGCTTGCGCGTTCCTTGTCGAACCCCGACCTCGCCCCGCACCTCGAGTTCGTCGACCTCGGCGGCCATGGCTATGCGACGGTTCGGGTCAGCGGCGACGAAATGCGTACCGGGTTCGTCTGCATCCCACGCCCGATCGTCCGCAGCGATCGACCAGACGGCGGGCCGCTCCGCTACCGCGTCGCGCACACAGCGAAATCGTGGCGGCCAGGCGAGCGGCCACAGCTCGTCCAGCTCGTCCTGGAAGGCGACATCGGGCTCGCATCGTAAGCAAGTCCCGAATTTTCGGGATGCGATGTCGCCGGTTTCATCGGTAACATAGCCAGTAGGTCGCCCAGTTGGTGACAGGATATCCTGTCTGCTGGTCAGACGTCGGGTTGTCGGCCGGAATCCGAGCAAAAAACTTATCCCACCAGGAATAGAATACGCACGCGGCCGCTAAAGCCGTCCCGCATCCCGCAGCCGATCCAGCAACCACAGTCTCGCCGGCGGCAGCGGCCGGTTCAGGGGGCCGAATATGAAGTCCCTCAGAAACCGTCCCGTCAGCTCGAACCCCGCGCCGAGGTCGCCCCCTTCCAATCCCGCCTGCGCCGAGAGCAGGAACATGGGGAGAGGCAGTAACCGATCACGATAGGGCTCCCCCGCCAAGCGGCTGACCGCCCTTCCCGTGCGGGGGCTGACCCAGATCAAGTCGTCGCGGCCGCCGGTCACGGCGCATTTCGAGAGGTCGAGGCCGAAGCCCAGGGCCTGGAGCAGGCCACACTCGAAACGCACCATCACCGCGGGCCAGATGTCGTCGTCGTCGAGGGCGCCGACCAGGGCTTCGAACCCCGCGAAGACATCGGCGTGGGGCTCCCGCTCGCTGAGGCTCCCGGCGACGATGGCGGCGGCGGAGGCGAGGCCGGCGAGGGCCAGGGCGTCGTCGAACAAGCTGGACGGCCCCTCCCCCACCGCCTCCAGCCGCGCCGAGCCGAGCTGATCGGAGACGCGGGCGTGGTAGGCCACGAGCACCCGCGCGCCGGCCTGCAGGAAGGGCTTCATCTTGCGGGACGCGCCGCCGGCCACGTGGGCGGCCCACTTGCCGTGTTCCCGGGTCAGGAGCTCGACGATGGCCCCGGTCTCGCCATGCGCGCGGGCGGTCAGAACATAGGCTTCGTCATCGAACTCCATAGGATGTTCTTGATCCGTTCAGGCGTCGAAATCGAGTCCCATCTCGTCGAAGAGGTCCTTGTCCTGCGCCCAGTTCTCCTTGACCTTGACGTGCAGGAAGAGGTGGACCGGGCGTTCGAGGATCTCGATCAGTTCGGTTCGGGAGGCTTCGCCGATCCACTTCAAGGTCTGGCCGCCCTTGCCGAGGATGATGCCGCGCTGTCCGTCGCGCTCGACGAAGATGGTCTGCTCGATGCGCACCGAGCCGTCCTTGCGCTCCTCGAAGGCGGTGGTCTGGACCGAGGCGGCGTAGGGCAGTTCCTCGTGGACCCGCAGATAGACCTTTTCCCGCGTGATCTCGGCGGCGAGCATCCGGGTCGGGATGTCGGCGCTCTGATCGGCGGGATAGAACCACGGACCCTCCGGCACGAGTTCGGCGAGGCGCTGCCTGAGGTCGTCGACACCCTGGCCGTCGTGGGCGCTGATTATGAAGACCTCGTCGTAGACGCCGTGCTCGAAAAGCGTCTGGGTGAGCGCCAGCAGGCGGTCGCGGCGGACCAGATCGATCTTGTTCAGAGCCAGGATCGCGCGGCGCTGGGCCGACTTCAGACCCGCGACGATGGCGGCGACATCCTGGACGGCCAGGCGGTCGGCGCCCGCCCCGCCGCCGTCGGCGACGACGATCTCGGCGTTGGCGTCCACCAGATGGACCACGGCGTCGGCGTCCTCCGCCCCGCTCCAGGCGGAGCGGACCATGGCGCGGTCCAGCCGCCGCCGGGGGCGGAAGATGCCGGGGGTGTCGACAAGGACGATCTGACTGTCGCCCTGCATCATCACGCCGCGCACCGGGAAGCGGGTGGTCTGGACCTTCTGGGTGACGATGGAGACCTTGGTCCCGACCAGGCGGTTGACCAGGGTGGACTTGCCCGCGTTTGGCGCGCCGATCACGGCGACGAAGCCGGCTCTGGTCGCGGCTTTGTTCATTGGGGATTCTCTCGCGAAAGCAGCGCTTCCGCCGCGGATTGTTCGGCGGCGCGGACTGAGGCGCCGGTGGCCGACATCGGCGGCAACTGGCCCGCCCTGACCTCGACCGTGAAGGTCGGCGCGTGCTGCGATCCCACCTTGCCGACCGTTTCGTAGGTCGGCGGCTTGAAGCCCTGGGCCATGGCCCATTCGTTGAGCCGGGTTTTGGCGTCGATCTGGAGGTCGCCGATCGCGGTCGCCATCAAATCCCCCCACGCCATTTCGAACAGCGTCCGCGCCGCCTCCAGGCCGCCATCGAGATAGACCGCCGCGACGATGGCCTCCATGGCGTCGCCCAGGATGCGGTCGTTCTCCCGCCCGCCCTGTTTGGCGTGCGAGCCTTCCAGACGCAGGGCGGGTCCCACGGCGAGATCGCGGGCGACCCTGGCGCAGCTCGGGCCGCTGACCAGGGCGACCTGCCGGCGGCTGAGGTCCCCTTCCCGCCATTGCGGCCCGAGCGCCACCAGAGCGTCGGCGACCAACAGGCTGAGCACCCGGTCGCCGAGGAATTCCATGACCTGATTGTTCCCCGCCTTGGCGCCGTGGACGCTCGAATGGGTCAGGGCGCGTTCGAGCAGTTCCGGATCGGCGAAGTCGTGACCGAGCCGGCCCCGCAGCGCGGCGACAGCCTCCGCGCGCCTATCGGACCGAGGCAAGGGTCATTTCAGGATGGTGAAGAATCGGCTCGGCCTCAGATCGAGGATCCAGGTCCACGGCTTCCACAGCGAGGCCTTGTCGTTCCAGGCGATCATGATGATCCGCGCGCGGCCGACGAGGTTCTCCTCCGGCACGAAACCGACGCCGGTCTCGAAACCCAGCTGCGAATCCAGCCGGCTATCCCAGCCGCAGCCGCCCAGTTTGGGATCTTCCGGCGCGAGGCCGGGGTCGAAGCGGCTGTCGGCGGAGTTGTCGCGGTTGTCGCCCAGCATGAAGTAGCAGTGCGGTGGAACGACATAGTCGCCCGTGTTGTCGGCCGCCTCGTTCGGGCCGTGGTCCTGGACCAGGTACTGGCGCCCTTCGGGATTGGTCTCCCGATCAATGCCGGCCTGTTCGGCGATGCCGCGATCGGTGGCAGTTTCGGTCCGCACCCGCGCCTCGGGGATCAGCTTCTCGTTGATGTAGAGCCGGCCGCCACGCATCTGGACGTGATCGCCCGGCAGGCCGATCAGGCGCTTGATGTAGTCGGTGTGACCGTCGCGCGGCAGCTTGAAGACCACGATGTCGCCCCGCGTGGGCGCGTGGAAGAGGATGCGGCCCTTGAATAGCGGCGGGCTGAACAGGATCGAGTGGCGGCTGTAACCGTAGGACCACTTGGTCACGATGATGTAGTCGCCCTGATAGAGGTTGGGCTCCTCCGAGGCGGAGGGGATGGTGTAGGGCTGGAACAACAGGGTGCGGATCACGAAGGCGATCGCCAGGGCGTAGACGACCGTCTTGATGGTTTCCCAGCTCTCGGCCGCGCCGGATTTCTTGATCTTCGCGTCGGGCATCGCTTCGGTCTGGGTCATGCGCTCTTGGTGTGTTCCGGCCCTGCGCGACCGAAGGTTCGCGCTCTGCTAACGGTTCGCCCTGGAGAGGGCAAGTTAACGCGTAGAAAGGTAAGGCCTATCGCCCGCGCGGGCTGAAACCGGCGCGGCGCTCGACGCCGACCCGTCGCCTATCTCGCGGAGACCTGCGCGGCCGACGCGGCTTTCAGGCCGAAATCAGGGGTCTGGCGCGGCGAGACGGCGGGCGGCCGAAGTGAAGCACAGCGGCGCCACGCTGTCATAATATTGCAAATAGCAAGCTTTCGGCTGCGTATGCTCCCGCCGGTCAAGCCGGGCTCAGGCCGCCTCGTCCGCCAGAGCGCCGTGGCCGCCTTCGATTTCCTCGAGGCGGTAGCCGAAGCTGTAGACCGACGACAGCCGATAGCCGTTCTCAGGGCGCAGCGCCATGCGGCTGCGGATCTGCGAGACGTGGGCGTCCAGCGTGCGGCTCACCATGTCGGGACTGTGTCCCCACACGGCGTCCATGATGTAGTCCCTCGACAGCGGCCGATGAAGGTTGCGGAACAGGAGGAGGGCCAGCCCGAATTCCTTCGCCGTCATGGCGATGGGGTTGCCGTGGCTGGTCAGGGTGTGCTGTTCGATGTCGAAGGCGAAGTGGCCATACTGCTCGATCTTCTGCCGGGCGGAAGCGCGATAGACGCGGCGCAGTACGGCGTCGACGCGGGCCTTCAAGACCTCGTCCTGCACCGGTTTGGTGACATAGTCGTCCGCGCCCGCGGTCAGGCCGGTCACGATGTCCGCTTCGGTCGTACGGGCGGTGATCATGATCACGGGGGGCGCCGGGTCCAGGTGCTCCTTGACCCAGGCCAGAACCTCGATGCCGCTCTTGTCGGGCAAGCTCCAGTCGAGAAGAAGCAGGTCGAAGGAATCGAGCCTGAGCGCTTTGAGCATGCCCTTGGCTTCGTGGAATTCTCGAACCTGGTGTCCGGAGGACCCCAGAAGGGCGCTGACGTGGGTTCTGATGGAGTGATCGTCCTCCAGGATGGCTAGACGCATGCTTCGGCCTCGTGTTGAATTTAACATTGTTTAGGACAATCGGCGATATTTCGCCAATGAATAACATTCTACGTGCGCTAAGGTACACGGGTTTTGCGTTTGCGGTCCATATGGAAATCCATTTGACCACAAGATTTTGCATTTAGGGGATTTCACGAGCGGCCGAAAAATGGCCTCGCCGCGCGGAGGGTCATTGGCGCAAGCCACGATCCCAGCGCCGTCAGCCTTTTAGACCCGCTCGATGATCACGAAGGCTTGGGCGTAAGGGTGATCGTCGGTCAGCGAGAGATGGATTTTGAGGGCGCCGGCCCCGGCGTCCGGAGCGAGCGCGGCGAGCCTGACCGCCGCCCCGCCGGTCAGGTTCATGGTCGGTTGACCGGATCGCATGTTCACCACACCCATATCGCGCCAATAGACGCCCCGACGAATGCCGGTCCCCAGCGCCTTGGCGCAGGCCTCCTTCGCGGCGAAACGCTTGGCGAAGCTGGCGGCGGCGTCGGCCTTTCTCAGCGAGCGCTCGCGTTCGACGGCCGTGAAGATCCGGTCGATGAAGCGATCGCCGAAGCGGTCCAGGGTGTTCTGGATGCGGCGGATGTCGGTGAGGTCGGAGCCTATGCCGAGAATCACGTCGGCGTTTTCCGGGCGGCGTCCATGAGCGCGCGCATCCGCTCCACGGTGGCGGGCAGGCCGACGAAGATCGCCTCGCCGATCAGGAAGTGACCGATGTTGAGTTCGCGGATTACCGGGATCGCCGCGATGGCCGCGACGGTTCGGTAGTCGATGCCGTGTCCAGCGTGGACTTCGAGGCCGAGGCTCGCGGCATGGTCGGTGGCGTCGCGTAGGGTTTGCAGCAGGCCGACGGCCTCGGGGCGCTCCTCGCGCGCGGCGGTGCAGTAGGCGCCGGTGTGCAGCTCGATCACCGGCGCGCCGATCCGCTTGGCGGCGGCGATCTGGTCGCGGTCGGGGTCGATGAAGAGCGAAGCGCGGATGCCGGCCTCGGTGAGGTCGGCGACGAGCGGGGCGATCCGGTTGTGGCCGCCGATCACGTCCAGCCCTCCCTCGGTGGTGATCTCCTCCCGGCGCTCGGGAACCAGGCACGCCGCGTGGGGCCGGTGGCGCAGAGCGATGGCGCGCATCTCCATCGTCACCGCCATCTCGAAGTTGAGCGGCCGGCCGCGCTCACGGGTCAGTCTGGTCAGGGCCTCGATGTCGGCGTCGCCGATGTGGCGCCGGTCTTCACGCAGGTGGGCGGTGATCCCGTCGGCGCCCGCTTGGATCGCCAGGTCGGCGGCGCGCGCGGGATCGGGATAGGCCTCGCCCCGGGCGTTGCGCACCGTGGCGACGTGATCGATGTTCACGCCGAGGCGGAGGCGGTTCACTTGCCCAACCTCCGGCTGCCCGGGTCCTCGGCGGGGATGGCGGCGAGCGCCGGCGGCAGGGCGTCGGCGGGATAGGCCGGGACGTCGAGGGTCGCGAGGGCGACCACGGGGACGCGGGATCCCGCCGCCCACTGCCCGGACGATCGGTCGATGATCGCGCCGCAACAGACGACCACGCCCCCCGCCGCCTCGATCGCCTCGACGCATTCACGCGACGACAGGCCGGTGGAGACGATGTCCTCGATCATCGCCACCCGTGCGCCCGGTGCGATGGAAAAGGCCCGGCGAAACTTCAGCACGCCCCCTTCCCGCTCCACATAGATCGACGGCACGCCCAGGTGACGCGCGGTTTCGTACCCGGGAATGATGCCGCCGATGGCGGGCGAGACGCAGACATCGACGGCGCCGACCTTGGGGGCGATCTTCTCCGCCAGCGCGCGGCAGAGGCGCTCACTACGCTCGGGGTGCATGAAGACGAGGTTCTTCTGCAGGAAGACGGGGCTGTGCAGTCCGGAGGACAGAATGAAGTGCCCCTCGCGCAGGGCTCCGACCGCGCGAAACTCCTCGAGAACGTCGTCGTTGGTCATGGGAGGGTGGTTAGCCCAACCCTTGCGCGCGCTCCACTGTTTCGATGCTGGGACAGGCGCGCAGGGCGGCGGCGACGTGGGTCAGGTGGCGGGCGTCGCGGACTTCGACGCTGAAATCGACGTCGAAGAAATCCGAATGCCGGTGGCGCATGTTGACGCCGATGATGTTGCCGCCGGCCTCGCCGATGATGGTGCAGGCCTCGCCCAGAACCCCCGGAGCGTCCCGAATGGTGGCGTGTAGTTTCGCCTTGGAGAGGGTGTTGCGCTCGCCCTCGGGGGTCCATTGCAGATCGATCCAGCGGTCCTCTTCCGCCTCGTGCAGAGCCAGGGCGCCGCAGTCGATGGTGTGAATCGCCAGGACATCGTCCTGTCCGACGACGCCGACGATACGATCGCCCGGAAGAGGATTGCAGCAGGACGACAGATGAAACCGCGTCGATGGGCCGACGCCGCTGCCGCGAAGATAGAGGCCGACCGCATCGTCGCTGACGCGCTGGCGCGCCGCGGCGGCGGCTCGGTCGGTGTCGGCCAGACCCGGAAACACCGCTTCGAGAACCTGGGTCGGGGCGACGCGGGTGCGGCCGACGGCCTGAAAAAGCTCGAGGTCGCTTGCGGCCGCGAAGCGGTCCAGGGCCGGACGCAGGGAAACGTCCGCCAGCCGTTTGCCGGCGCGTCCGAACACGCGCTCCAGGGCGGCCTTGCCCAGGCGGGAGAACTCTTCACGCTCCGATTGGCGCATGTGCCGGCGGATGGCCGATCGCGCGCGGCTGGTGAAGGTCAGGCTTTGCCAATCCTCCGGAATGTCCGCCGCCGCGCCGCGGACCACCTCGACCACGTCGCCATTGACCAGGATGGTGCGCAGGGGCCGCGGTTCGCCGTTGATCTTCACCCCGACGCAGGTGTCGCCGACATCGCTGTGAACGGCGTAGGCGAAGTCGAGCGGCATCGCCCCGGTCGGCAGGCTGATCAAACGACCCTTTGGCGTGAAGACAAAGACCTGATCGAGAAACAATTCGAGCTTGGCGTGTTCGAGCAGATCCTCCGCGTCGCCGCCCTGATCCAGCACCTGAACGAGCTGGCGAAGATTGACGAGCGGATCGGCGCCGCCCGCCGCCGCGGCCGCCTCCGGATCGAAGGCGTAGGTCTGGTTCTTATAGCGCCAGTGGGCGGCGACGCCTTGTTCGGCGACCCGGTCCATCGCTTCGGTGCGGATCTGCATTTCGATCCGCATCCCGCGCGGGCCGACCACGGTGGTGTGGATGGAGCGATAGTTGTTGCGCTTGGGGATGGAGATGTAATCCTTGAACCGGCCCGGAACCAAGGTCCAGGCGCGGTGGATCACCCCGAGGGCGCGATAGCAGTCATCCTCGGTGTCGACGATGACGCGGAAGGCGTAGATGTCGGAAAGCTGAGCAAAACCAATCGATTTGCGCTGTAACTTGCGCCAGATCGAATAGGCGTTCTTCTCCCGACCGATAACGCGCGAGGCGATGCCGGCCTCCGAAAGCGCGCGGTCGATTTCTAGGCTGGCGGTGGAGACCGCCTGCCCCTGCCCCGCCCGCAGCGCGTCCAGGCGGCGCAGAATGGCGTCCCGCGCGACGGGATTGAGGTGGGTGAAGGCGAGCTCTTCCAGCTCCGAACAGATGCGGTGGCAACCGATCGACCGGGCCAGGGGCGCATAGATGTCCAGGGTCTCGCGCGCGATCCGCTCGCGCTGGGCGGCATTCTTCAGAAAGCCGAGCGTCCGCATGTTGTGCAGCCGGTCGGCGAGCTTGACCAGGAGCACGCGGACGTCCTTGGCGACCGCGAGAACGAATTTGCGCAGGTTTTCCGCCTGACGCTTATGGTCGGCGGTGGTTTCCAGGCGGGAGAGCTTGGTCACGCCCTCGACGAGTTCGGCGACCTCGGCGCCGAAAAGCCGCTCGACATCGGCGCGGGTGACTTCGGTGTCCTCGATCACATCGTGGAGAAGCGCGGTGACGATGGTCGCGGTGTCGAGCCGGTACTCGGTCAGGATGCCGGCGACTTCGATGGGATGGGCGAAATAGGGGTCGCCCGAGGCCCGGGTCTGCGCGCCGTGCATCTTGACGGCGTAGACGTAGGCCCGATCGAGCAGCGCTTCGTCGGCGCTGGGGTCATAGGCCTTGACCCGCTCGATAAGTTCGTACTGCCGCAAGAACTTCGGCGGCGGCGCCTTGGCCCCAAGAGACTTGGAACCCGGCTTGGCCGGGAGGACGGCGACCGGGGGCGGCGCGGTCCCTGAACTGAGCTGGAGGCTCTCCAGGCTCAGAAGCGCTCTTCCTGACCGCCGTCACGGTCGCTCTGGAGGGCGCGAACCAGTTCCTGCTCGCTCATCTGGGCGTGGGAGTGGTCGGCGAGCAGGGCGAGGGTCTCGGCCTCTTCCTCGGCCTCGGAATGCTCATCCACGCGCTGCAACGAGCCGATCAAGGTCTCGCGGATTTCCCGAGGATCGACGGTCTCCTCGGCGATTTCGCGCAGGGCGACGACGGGGTTCTTGTCGTTGTCCCGATCGATGGTCAGCGCCCCGCCGGCGGCGATGGCGCGCGCGCGATTGGCCGACAGCAGGACGAGGTTGAAACGATTGGGAACGCGCTGAACGCAATCCTCGACGGTGACTCGGGCCATGAACTCTCGGGGATGTAGGTGGTGGAGTGACCGATGAACTTAGGGGAAGTGGGGCGGTTTTGCAATGCGGGAGTGGCGCCAACCCAATACATTTGGATTGCGCGAGTTGGTGGGTAATAGGCTTATTCCCAGTTGGGAGGCTGCTATGGAAATACAAAAACATGAGCGCCGGTCGGTCCACAGGACGCAATGGGCGGCGCAATTCGCGGTGGCAAGTTAACTCTGCAAGCGTGGTTTCGAAGTGGCATTCACGATGGGCAACCATCCGAACGTCGATCTCCTGTTGAGGAGTCCGGGTGGTGTTCCGTTCGACGTTGATGTCAAAGGTCTTTACAAAAAAACTATTGGGCCGTTAAAGCTAAGCCATACAAAGAATCTCTCTTCTATGAACTTGCGTATGTTCCCGACGAATCAGTCAATCGATTCTTTATTTTAGACCAGTTACAAGTGAATGCGGAAGTTGCGGCCGAGTTTGACCGAGCGCGATTGCGTGCGCAAGCGAAGGGGCACAGCGAAGATAAAATCGAGTCGTTTTCAGGAATTGGCTGGAAGTTCGTCGAGCGGTTCGAAAACGACTGGGGAGCGCTTCCGTCTTAAATCAAAGATGGGTTACTCTTCTGGAAGAGCATCTCGTCCGATAACAGTCGCCGCTGCGAGTTCTGTTGCAGACCTACCGGTAGCTGGATGCCGCCATTGCGGTGCAAGGGTTGCAAGCGGACCCATTACAAACAGACGTTCGCTCGCCCTAGGGTGCGGAAGGACTAGGGCGGGGTCTCCTCGCAAGGTTCGCCCGTGAGCGACAAGATCTAGGTCCAAAGTGCGTGAACCGTTGGCTTTGCAACGAAGGCGTCCAAAGGCGGATTCAATTGCGAGCAAAACCGCGTGTACCTCGTCAGGCGAGTCGGCCGTGGTCACGAGCGCAACGCCATTGAGAAAGTCCGGCCCCGACCCTTCCGGCCAGGCCTTCGACCGCCACCACGACGACGCCCGAACCACGTTCAGGCCGTGCTCATCCAGCGCCTTCAAAGCCGCGTCGAGCAACTCACGCGATGACGCGTACGCCCCCGGCAGGTTCGACCCCAGCGCGATGACCACCGCGCGGTCGAGGAAGGCTTGCTCGGAATCGCTCTCGGGTGTCTCGGTCAAGGATGAATCCCGAACCGCCGCGAGACTGTCCGCTCTGCCCGCGTCTGGTGGCGTACCGCGCCGAGAACCGCGCGGCGCATCCGGGCTGGTGGAACGGTCCCGCGCCTTCGTTCGGCGATCCGAACGCGCGGCTGCTGGTGGCGGGTTTGGCGCCGGGGCGGCAGGGGGCGAACCGGACGGGGCGGCCGTTCACGGGGGATTTCGCCGGCGTTCTGCTTTATGAAACTCTTATCAGTCATGGCTTTGCGCGGGGAAGTTACGGCGCCCAGCCGGGCGATGGGCTGACCCTGATTGACTGCATGATCTCCAACGCCGTGCGCTGCGCGCCGCCAGGGAACAAACCCTTGCCGGTCGAGGAGGCGACCTGCCGCCCCTTTCTCTCCGCGCGGACCGCCGCCCTGCCCCGCCTGCGCGTGATCGTGACCCTGGGCGACGTGGCGCGGCGCAACGTCATGCGGGCGCTGGGCGAGAAGGCGTCGGCGGGGGTCGGCGGGCATGGCGGGGAGACGCGGGTGGGCGGATTGATGGTGATCAACAGCTATCACTGCTCGCGCTTGAACACGAACACCGGACGGCTGACGGCGGCAATGTTCGGGGATGTGTTTGCGAGGGTGCGGAAGGTGTTAGCGGAGTGAGCGAAGAGGTTTGAACCACCAAGGACACCAAGTTCACCAAGTTCACCAAGGGGATTTATCGCCGTATTGGATTTGAGGCGGGATCCACCCTTGCTGACGGCTACGCCGTCAGAAAAATTATCGCCGCCGTTCGAGGTCGCCCGAGCCATCGTATCCTTGGTGACCTTGGTGTCCTTGGTGGTTCAACGCCTTTTCTACCCCCGATCGCGCATCAACCTCCCCTGCTCGCGCTTCCAATCCCGCTCGGCGACGACGTGACGCTTGTCCGGCGCGGTCTTGCCCTTGGCGAGCGCGAGTTCGAGTTTCGCCGCGCCCTTCTCGTTCCAGTAGAGCTTGGTCGGAACGATGGTGCGGCCGTCGCGGCGGACGGCGCCCAGGAGTTTGTCGATCTGTTTGCGATGGAGGAGCAGGCGCCTTGGCCGCCGCGGTTCGTGGTTGAAGCGGTTCGCGGGGCCGTATTCGGGGATGTAGGCGTTGACCAGCGTCAGGTCCGAGCCGTCCGCCCCGGCATAGCTCTCGGCGATATTGGCCTTGCCGAGGCGCAGAGCCTTCACCTCGGAGCCGGTCAGCACGAGGCCCGCTTCGAAGGTCTCTTCCAGAAAATAGTCGAACCGCGCGCGGCGGTTCTCGGCGATGAGCTTCACGCGGTGACGCCCGCTTCGTCCATGGCCGCGTCGATCTCCGCGCGAACCGCGTCGGCGCAGGGCGCGATGGGCAGGCGGACGTCTTCCGTCATCAGACCCAGCCGCGACAGGGCGTATTTGGTCGGCGCCGGCGAGGCGTCGAGGAAAAGCGCGCGGTGCAGGCGCGCCAGGCGGTCGTTGATGGCCCGGGCGGCGGCGAAATTGCCGGCGAGGCAGGCCTCGAACATCCGCGCGCAGGGTCCCGGCGCGACGTTCGAGGTCACCGAGATGCAGCCGTGTCCGCCGAAAGCCATGTAGCCGACAGCGCTGGCGTCGTCCCCCGCGAGCATCACCCATTCGGGTCCACAGCCGAGACGCTGCGGGGTCACGCGGGTCATGTCCCCGGTGGCGTCCTTGATCCCGATGACGCTCGGCAGCTTGGCCAGGCGCTCGAGGGTCTCATTGCCGATGTCCCCGCCTGTGCGGGCGGGCACATTGTAGACCACCACGGGCAGGTCGCTGGCCGCCGCGATGGCGGCGTAGTGTCGATAGAGCCCCTCCTGGCTCGGACGGTTGTAGTAGGGCGTGACCACGAGGGCGGCCTGGGCGCCGGCGGCCTTGGCGTGACGGACCAGGTCGATCGCCTCCGGCGTCGCGTTCGAGCCGGCTCCCGCGATCACCGGCACCCGACCGTCGGCGACCTCGACGCAAAGGGAAACCACCCGCGCGTGCTCGTCATGGGACAAGGTCGCGGTCTCGCCCGTCGTGCCGACCGGAACGAGGCCGTGGACGCCGGCCGCGATCTGACGCTCGATCAGGGTGGCGAAGGTCCGCTCGTCGATCTCGCCGTCGCGGAATGGGGTGACCAGCGCCGTAATGACGCCGCTGAAACGAGGCATTCAGGGAAGGTTCCGACTCGGTCCGTGCAAAAGTGCGTGATCCGCCCGTCCGGGCCGGACCAGTGGTTGCAATGGCGTAGCATAGGGCTAAGGGCGCGGATGTCGCAATGTTGTGAAAGATTCGCTCAGGGATGCGTGGGTCGGAAATCAGGGAAATGCTGAATCGCCGTCCCCGGCTTTGGGCGGCCGTGCCGGCCTGCGCCCTGCTCGCGGGTATCGCGGGCGCGCAGACGCTCGACGCCCCCGCGCCGCAGGTCACGATGACGCCCCCGGCGGTCCAGGCGAGCGACCCCTATTCGGCGGTGTCGACCATCCTTCAAGCCGCGCGGTCGGGCGACGGCTATCGCATCCGATCGGTGATGAGCGGACAGTCCGACCCGGTGGTCCGCAAGCTGGGGCTCTGGGCCCTGGCCGACGCGGCGCCGGACACCCTGAGCTGGGGCGAGGCCGATCAAGCCCGCCGAGAGCTCAGGGACTGGCCCCGCCCGCAGAAGCGCCAGGTCGCGGCGGAGAAGCTGCTCGACCGGGCGAGCATGAGCCCCGAAAGCCTCGTCGCCTGGTTTGATCACGGCGATCCGCAGACGGCCCAGGGGGCGATGGCTCTGGCGACGGCGCTGATCGCCACGGGTCAGCCGGAACCGGCCGCCCTGATCGTCCGCAAGGCCTGGCGGACCATGGTCTTCGACGACGTCACCCAGGCGACGATGCTCTATCGTTTCCACGATCTGTTGAAGGCGCCGGACATCGCGGCCCGGGAAGATTTCCTGCTCTACGGCGCTCAGGGACCAGCGGCTCTGGCCCTATTGCCCCAGCTTCCCGCGGACAAGCAGGCCGTGGCCAACGCGCGGATGGCGCTGCGGCGGAACGACCCCAATGCGGCCGCCATGGTCGCCGCCCTGCCCGCCGCGGACCAGACCAGCCCGGGGATCATCTACGAACGTCTTCTGCCTCTGACCGAGAGGGCGGAGATCGGGGCGATCATGCCCCTGGTCGGCTACATGCCGGCGGAACTGCCCAATCAGGCGGCGGCGGAGACGCTGTGGCGCAAGGGGTCGATCTTCAAGGCCGTCCTGCGCGCCGGCGACACCGAAGGCGCCTACGCCATCGCCGCGCACTCGGGCTTGACCACGGGACCGGAGGCCGCCGAGGCCCAGTTCGACGCCGGCTGGCTCGCCTTTTCCAAGCTGCATCAGCCCAAGGCGGCGGAGGAGCATTTCGCCCGGGTCCAGAGCGCGGGAACCTCGCCCCTGACGCAGAGCCGGGCGCTCTATTGGCGCGGACGCGCGGCGGAGGCCGATGGCGATCCTCTGGCGGCGCAGCTCTATTTCGGCCAGGCCGCAAAGCACAACACGACCTTCTACGGTCAGCTCGCGGCGACGCGGGGCGGGGCGGCGAACCTCGTGCTCGGCCACGACCCGGAGGTCGACGCCGACGAGCGGTCCAAGTTCGAGAGCCGCGACTGGGTCAAGGCGGCGCGGCTGATCTATCAGGTCAGTCCCCGCGAGGGCTTCAAGGCCTTCATCGGCGGCCTTTCCGAATCCGCCCCCAACGCGGCGGACGAGGCGATGCTGGTCGATCTGACGCGCGGGTACGGCGATCAGGAACTTTCCATGCGCGTGGTGCGCAACGCGGCCAGGCGCGGCTTCATCCTGCCCGAGCGCGGCTATCCGCTGCGCGCCTCCCAGCCCGGCTTCGGCATGGCCGAACAACCGTTGGTGCTCGGCGTCACGCGTCAGGAGAGCAGCTTCGATCCCTCCGCCCGGTCGGGCGTCGGCGCGCGGGGGATGATGCAGCTGATGCCGGCCACCGCCTCCATCGTCGCCCGCCGCGCGGGAATCGGCGGCGGCAGCCTGGAGGATCCCGACTACAACATGAAGCTTGGCTCTCTCTTCCTGGGCCAATTGGTCGATCAGTTCAGCGGCTCCTACGTCATGGCGGCGGCGGCCTATAACGCCGGGCCCGGACGGCCGACGCAGTGGGCGGTGTCCTGCGGCGACCCCCGGAGTTCAGCCACCGACCCGCTCGACTTCATCGAGTGCATCCCCTTCAGCGAGACCCGGGACTATGTGATGCGGGTGATGGAGGCGACGCAGGTCTATCGCGCGCGCCTGAACGGCGGCGCCGCGCCGATCACCCTGGAGGCGGACCTCAAGCGGGGCGCTTATGGCTACACCGCCCATCCGGCGACGGCCCTGAGCGCCGCGCCGGGGTATGCGCCGGCGGCACGGTAGGCTACCGCCCCACGAACACCGGCTGGCGCTTGGCGACAAAGGCGGCCGCGGCCTCCTTGTGGTCGGCGGTCTGGCCGCAGTGGACGTGGTGGGTGGCCTCGAGGTCGAGACAGTCGTTAACATCACCGGACATCGCCCGATTGAGATTCTCCTTCATGTAGCGGAAGGCGATCGTTGGCCCCGCCGCGAGACGCGTGGCGATTTCGCGGGTCTTGGCCTGGAGGTCCGCGGGTTCGACCACCCAGTTCGTCAGGCCAAGCATCAGGGCCTCGTTCGCGGTGACCCTGTCGGAAAAATAATAGAGTTCCCGCGCCTTGGCCGAACCCACCAGCTGGGTCAGGAAATAGGTCCCGCCGTAGTCGCCGGAAAACCCGACCTTGGCGAAGGCCGTGGTCATGATCGCCGTCGTCGCCATGATCCTAAGGTCGCAAGCCAGGGCGAGCGAGAGGCCCGCGCCCGCCGCCGCGCCCGGCAGGACAGCGATGGTCGGCTTTGGCATCTTGAACAGCTTGCCGGCCGTGGCGCGCTGGCCCACGCGCTGGCGATGGATCGCTTCGTCGATCCCAGGCCCCTCGCCCGCGCCTTCGTTGCGGCTGTTCATGCCCTTGACGTCGCCGCCCGCGCAGAAGCCCTGTCCAGCTCCCGTGAGAACCACCACCCGGACTTCGGGCGCGAGTTCGGCCCAGGCCAGCTGCTCGCCCAGGGCGTGGTTCATCGCCCCGCTCATGGCGTTGCGCGCCTGCGGCCGGTTGAGGGTCAAGGTGAGCACGCCCGCGTCGAGATCGGCGAGCAGGTCTTCGGTTCCGGTGTCGATGGTGTTCATTGGGCGTGTCCTCGATGGCGGCGCTGGCGCACTCCGCGAAACGGCATAAGCTTTGATCGGAACGGGAGGAAGACATGCGGCTTCGTCAGATCGCCCTGGTGGCGCACGATCTCGCCAAGGCGCGCGAGGATATCGTCGCGGTGCTGGGTCTCGGCGCCGACTATGCGGATCCGGGCGTCGGCCATTTCGGACTGGAGAACGCGGTCTGGCCGGTGGGCGACACCTTTCTTGAGGTGGTCTCGCCGAAGGAGCCCGGAACCACCGCCGGACGGCTGCTGGACAAACGCGGCGGCGACGGCGGCTACATGACGATCTTCCAGGTCGCGGACATCGTCGCGGCGCGGGCCCGAGCAGCCGAGCGCGGCGTGCGCTTCGTCTGGAACACCGATCGCGACGATGGAGTCGCCGCCAGCCACCTTCACCCAAGGGATACCGGCGGCGCGCTGATCTCGCTCGATCAGATGACGCCGACCGCGCGATGGGAATGGGGCGGGCCGGATTGGCGCAAATCCGTCCGAACGGAGACCTCGCTCGCGATCGTCGGCGCGGAAATACAGGCGGAGGATCCGGAAACCATGTCGCGACGGTGGGCGGACATTCTCGGGCTGGAGCGCGACGCGACCGAGCCCTGTCGCCTTGCCCTCGACGGCGGCGAACTGCGTTTCGTCTCGCCGCGCGATGGCCGGGGCGAGGGTCTGGGCGGCTTCGACGTGGCGGTGCGCGATCCCGCCGCCGTCCTGGCGGCCGCGCGGTTGCGGGGATTGCTTGGCGCGGACGGCGGCGTGGTCCTGGCCGGGACCAGGGTCGCGCTTATACAGGCTCGAGCGCCGCTGTCAGGCGGCGAGACCATCGAAGGGGAGGCCTCGCGATGACCGACTACATCCACGGTCACTGAGCGAGAAATCCGTTCGCCTTCAGTTGCGCGAGCGTCGCCGCCCTGCCCTCCGCCGCCCGGGACTCGATCCCCGCGGGGGAGAAAATCCGTCCAGCCGCCGGCATCCTCGAGACGGGTGCGTTTTACCTCCATGATCTTGGCGACATAGCGGTACTTGCGCAGGGCGTCGAAGGCGGCGGCGATGGCGCCGTCCTCGTCGGCGCCGGCCGGTAGCGCGGCCTCAACCGAATCAAGAACCAGCGCGATGTTATTGAAAGCCTTCATGAGCTTCACATCGCTGGCGGTCTTGTTGCCGAACAGGATGTTAGCGAACACCGGGCTGATCTCCTGTAGGGTCGCGGGCGTGCGATTGCGGCTGGCAAAGAGATCCACGACCATTACGGCCCGGCGTTCCGCGTCCAGCAGGCCGATCAGGGCGCCAAGCGGCGTGTTGTCGAAGACTCCGCCGTCCCAGTAGGAGACCCCGGCGATCCGCGTCGGCGGGAAGCTGGGCGGCAGACTGCCGCTTGCCAGAATGTGTTCCATGCCGAGCCCGCCATCGGTGCTGACGAAAGGCGTCAGCGCGCCGGTCTCGATATCCGTCGCGGTGAAGAGCAGGGTCGGCGTGGCGGCTGGGTCCGCGAACGCCTCCACGTCGATCAGCTCCGCCAGAGTCCGGCGCAGCGGCGCGACGTCATAGAGGCTGGCGCTCATCGGCGTGATGGGCATCGCCAAGGCATAGAAACCGGGAACGCCGAAAACCGAAAGCGCCGACTCCGCGCCCGGAAAGAGAAATGGCGACGAGACCGCCACCGCGCTCCAGAAGCCTTCCAGGGCCTGCAGCGGGCTCAGACCCGTTCGCGGCCTACCCAGCAGAGCCGCCGAAATGGCGCCGATCGAGACGCCAGCGATGGCGTCGGGGCGAAACGACGATTCCGGTGACCAGATGGCTCGGGCCGCGCCCAGTTCGAAGGCGCCCAGCGCGCCACCGCCCTGGAGCACCAATCCGTTCGCTCTCGTCGCCGCCAAGGCCGCCGCCATAACGAACCCCCATTCGTTCGCGGGAACACTACTCCAGCAGGCCGCGCGACCCTAGGGAAAGCCGCAAGCGCAAGGCCAACGTCCGCCCACCGCCGAACAAAGCGGCCGCAGCGCGCCGATCGCCTTATTGCTGGTCTTTGGCGGGACAAACGCGCCTACCAAGATGGTCTCGCCGCCGCGCGTGGCGCCGCCTAGCGGATGGCTCTCCATGCGGCCAGCGCTTCGCTAAACCGTCCGTAGCCGACCTCGACCCTCAGGGTGTCGCCCTCCATGCGAAGAGGCTGGTTGGGCGCAAGGTCCTGGAGCCAGTCTTCCGCATAGGTCGAGATGTAAGCGACCTGAGCGGGATCGATCGCATCCAGGTGGATGTTGTTCGCCAGATATTTGAACTGTGCCGCGGTCATGGAGCCCGGCGGCATCCATCGCCCCGGGTTCGCCGGGTCGGGGATCGGGCTGATCAGGGGGTTCATGCGGACGACCCTGCTGATCGCGGGCGCCGCGACTCCGTGCGAACCGCCGGTCATGACATGGGCTTGGAACGTCGCGGCGTCCGGCGGATCGTCGTTGATGGCGAGGGCGAGCTTCGCCAAGTCGCCAAGCAGACCGCCATGCGCCTTGGCTTGGGTGAAGTTGTCGGGCGGCGAATCCACCGGCGGTCCCAACAGGGCGTTTCGCGCTGAGCCTATGCTGAGAATGGCGAGGTCGGCGGGGCGTTGGCCCAGCACGATCGCCTCGCTGACGGCGGCCAGGACGGGATTGTTATAGGCCGCGATCGCGCCGTCCCAGTACTGGCCGTTTTCGATCCGCGCCGGACCGTCGAAATAATTCACCGGGGCGTTGGTCGAGGCGTGAATGGCCTCGGCGACCGTATTGTTCGAAGCCGCGCCCACGCCCCATCCGGGACCGCTCGCGGCCGCTGAGCGAAAGAAGGTCGCGCGGTTGCGATCGTAGTCGAAGGCGGTCATCAGCAGGTGTACGTCGACCTTGGACGCGGGGCGGCGGACGCCGGTCACGCAAGCGGATAGGGGCGTCGTTCCGCTGGCGGGCATAAGGCGCTCCAGCGCCGCGAGCTTGGCGTTAGCGTCGTATTTGGGGCCAAGCCCCGTCAATTTCGAAATTATTGCGTCGCCGATTTTCTGCGTCGGCGAAAAGAAGGCTTTGCGGTTCTGTTCGGTCTCGAAATAACCGAGGATCTCGCCCAGCGTCAGGTCTTCGACGAGGCCGCCCAGCACGAGGGCGCCGCCGGAATTTCCGGCGACGAGGTCGAAGTCGCTCAACACCTGTCGACCGTTCACCGCCTCGCCGTAGAGCGAGATGAGCGCCCGAACCTGGATCAGGCACCAGACTCCGCCGCCGTCCAGCGATAGAATGCGAAAGGCCATGGCGTCCCCCTTTGCCGACGTTGAACAACGCCCTAGCGGCGCGCGGGGTCGAATACCGTGACCGGGGTCACAGACCTTTCTAACAGGGTGCGTCAGGCCCCGCGAAACCGCGCCGCGGCCACTATAGGACCATGGCGCGTGGATTGTATCTCGCCGCTGAGCGCAAAGGCGGCCTTCAGGTTTGTCGGCGTGAGGACGCTCTCAGGCGACCCGATCGCGATCAGCCGGCCGCCGGCCATCACCGCCACGCGCTCGCAGAACCGCGCGGCCAGGGTGAGATCGTGCAACGTCGCCAGCACGGCGCCGCCGGCCTTCGCGTGGTCTCGCAGGCATTCCAGGGTGTCGAACTGCGCCGCCGGGTCGAGGCCCGCCACGGGTTCGTCGGCCACGAGCAGCGGCGCGCGGGTGGCGAGGAGACGGGCGAGGAGGATCTTCGCGCGCTCACCGCCGGAAAGGTCGAGGACGCCGCGCTCCGCCAAGTGCGACGCGCCCACGCGGTGTAGAGCTTCCAGGGCGTGAGCGCGGGCGACAGCCGGAGGCTGCAGCGGCGCGCCAAGAGCGGCCAGTCTCCAGGCCGGGAGGTTCCAGCCGATGATCCGCTCCTGCGCAAGATAGCCGACACGGCGGGCGCGCTGGTCGGTCGAGAGCGCGCGCACGGGATCGCCGGCCAGGAAGGCTTGGCCCACCGCCGGTCTGACAAGGCCCAGCGCCGCGCGGATCAGAGTGGTCTTTCCCCCGCCGTTGGGGCCTACAAGCCCGATAAACTCGCCGGAATTGACGGCAAGGCTCGCGTGATCGACCACGCGGCGGCCACCGAGGTCGACGGAGATGTCGTCGATGTCGAGCGCGGCCGTCATCCTCGCCAGCTTCGCGAGGCGCGCCAGGCGATCAAGGCGAAGACCGGCGCGCCGACCAGGGCGGTCATGACACCCAGTTTAAGCGGCTCCGCGGTCGGGATCATCCGCGCGGCGAGATCGGCGAGAACAAGCAACACGGCGCCCGCCAAGGACGCGGGCAACAGCAGGGCCGCCGGGTCGTCATCCACCGAGCGGCGAACCAGATGGGGCGCGGCGAGGCCGACAAAGCCGATGACCCCGGACATGGCCACGGCGGCGCCGGTGAGCAGCGCCGCTCCCGCCACGGCGGCCATGCGGAGGCGCGCCATGGAAAGACCGGAAAGCGCCGCGCTTTCAGCGCCCAGCGTCAGCATCCTCAACCCCCTGCCCGATACCGCGCAGAGGCCGGCGCCTGCCAGCATCGGCCCCAGCGCCGCGCCGACGTCGCCCCAGTCGCGATTGGCGACGGAGCCCATCAGCCAGGACAACACATCGGCGGTCGCCACCGGGGAAGGCGAAAGATTGAACACCAGGGCCGTCCCCGCGCCGCCCATGGCCGAAAGCGCCACGCCGAACAGGATGAGGGTCTGCGGGCTCTCCAGCCGCGCGGCCAATGCGACGACGACCGCGCCCGCCGCCAGAGCCCCGAGCAGCGCCGCCGTCTCGACGACGCCGGGCGTCACGGCGAGGCCAAGCGCGATAGCCGTCGCCGCGCCCAGGGCCGAGACCGCCGAGACCCCGAGCACGCCGGGATCGGCGAGAGGGTTGCGCAGCAGGCCCTGCATGACCGCACCGGAAAGCCCCAGGGCGGCGCCGACCAGAGCGGAAGCGGCGATTCTAGGCGCCCGGATCTGCCAAAGAATCTCCCCCGCGGCGGAGCGCGGATCGGCGAAGGCGGCCGCGTATTGCGGGCCGGAAAACGTCGTCTCGCCAAGCGCGACGGCGATCGCGGCGCTCGCGAGAAGGAGCGCGGCCAGTCCGAGACTGAGCTTCATGGGCTTCAAGTCGCGGGGCGAGATCGCGCCGCCGCGGCGATCCTTGTCGCCCCATCGGCGGCGAACCAGGCCGGACAACCGAGGATCGCGGCGGGCAGGGAAACCAGGGCGGTCCGACGCATGAGCTCGCGTAGCACGCGATGGCGGCCAATTCCCCACGGCTGCCGTGAGACTGCGGCGCGATCAAAGAAACCGCCGACCACGGCGGCGGGCGGGTCGGCGATCAGTCGTTCAAGTGAAAGTTCAGCATAACCCGTCGTCTGCGTCGTATTTTTCAAGCCTGAAGCGGTGAACATCGCGTCGATCAAAGTGCCTCGTCCCGCCGTTGCGCCGCCGCTGGTGAGGTAGGCAGCGCTCCGGCCGCGCCAGGCGCCGGCAGACGCCGTGAGCTTGGCGTCCATCCCACGGACCAAGGCCTCCCCGGCGTCGATGGCGTGAAGAGCGCGGGCCACCCGGCGGATATCGGCGCGGACGCCGGCAAAGTCCGTGGCGTCGTCGATCTCGACCACGGTAATCCCGCGCCGCTTGAGATCGGCGAGGAGCGGCGGCGAGCCGCCCCAGTAGCGAACGACCACTTTGGGACGCACGCCGAGGATCGCCTCGCTATCGGCGCGGACGACGGAAAGCCCCCTCGCCTGCGCGCGCAGATAGGAGTCGTCGGCCTGCGCGCGGGGTGAAAGGCCCGCGATGTCCGCCCGTGGGGCCAGGGCGAGGACATATTGGTCGGCGCACTGATCGAGGGAGACCACGCGGGGTTCGGCGCGAACCATCGACACGGTGAGGAAAAGCGCCGCCGTGAGCCAGACGCGCGGCTTGGCCAAACGCCTAGTCCGCGATCAGTCCAAACAGCAGACCGTCGATCATCGCCCGGCTGGCGACGGTGGGATCGACCCAGGCGTATTTCGGCTTGGCGATCTTCAGGGCGACGAGGCCATGACAGGCGGTCCACAGAATCTGGCTGATCACGACCGGGTCTCCGCGGAGCCGTCCGCTCGCGGAGATCTCCCGCACGACGCCCAGAAATCGCTCGGAACATTGCGCGCCGAGCTTCAGCGTGGCGCGCTGCTTTTCCAGCGAAGCGCTCAGGGGCGAGGAGCAGAAGACGAGGGCGTAGGCGTTGGGATTGTCCAGCGCGAAATCGACATAGGCCTGGAGCATGGCGCGGACCCGTTCCACCGGATCGATCGGCCGCGCCGCGATCTCGCTGTTGAGCGCGAGCAGCGCTTCCATTTCCGCCGTGCAGATTTCGAGGAGGATCTCGTCCTTGTCGCGAAAGTGCATGTAGAGGCAGGTGGAGGAGACCCCGACCTCGTCGGCGATCTTACGGATCGTCGCGCCCTCGTAGCCGTCGGCGATTAAGATGCGTTCCGCGGCGCGCAGGATCTCCGCGCGGCGCAGATGGCCGTCGCCCTTGGCCTTGCGCGCTGAGCGGGTCGGACGGATCAGAATATCGGTCACGAGACGCGCCTTTCACTGAACAATCATCGACTAGAAGCGAAATCGCCTGCGCCCGCAAGCTGGACGCCGCCCCCCTCGCGCTCGTAAGCGACAGGGATGTCCGCGGCCATGCGACCCATTGTCGATCCCGACCCCATCGCGCCGCGGCAGCCAGAGTGGCCGGATTACGCCCTGGTCGACAGCGGCGGCGGGCGGAAGCTGGAACGCTATGGCGCGGTGACGGTGGTGCGTCCCGAGGCGCAATGCCTCTGGCGTCCCGCTCTCGACGAGGCGGTCTGGGCGGCGGCGGACGCGGTGTTCGAATCTTCCGACGAGGAAGAGGCGGGGCGGTGGCGGCTGGCGCGCGCGGTTCCGGAGCGTTGGTCGCTGAGCTGGAGGGACGCACCCTTTTTCGCCAGGCTGACCGCGTTCCGCCACCTCGGGGTCTTCCCGGAACACGCGGCCAACTGGGCGTGGCTGGACACGCGGATCCGGGAAGGAACTTCCGGCGGGAATGTCTTGAACTTGTTCGGCTATACCGGAATCGCCAGCCAGGTCATGGCCAGGGCCGGCGCCAAGGTCACCCACGTCGACGCCTCGAAGAAGGCGGTGGGCTGGGCGCGGGAAAACGGCGACAGCGGGGATATCCGCTGGATCTGCGAGGACGCGCGCAAATGGGTCGGTCGAGAGCTGCGGCGCGGTTCGCGCTATGACGGCATCGTTTTGGACCCACCGAAATACGGGCGCGGACCGGGCGGCGAGGTGTGGCGGCTAATCGAGGATTTACCCCAACTTACAGAGAATTGCGCCAGGCTCCTCAGCGCCGAGGCGCGGTTTGTGCTCCTCAACGCCTACACCGAACGCCTCTCCGGCCTGGCCCTCGCGGGTCTGCTCGCGGACGCCTTGACGGGGCGCGGCGGGCGCGTCGAATGGGGTGAGCTGACGCTGATGGAGGAAGGCGGCGCGCGGGGCGTGGGCCTCTCGTTCTTCGCGCGATGGACGCGATGACTCGAGTCATCACCTCCTTGACCAACCCCGCGGTGAAGGCGGCGCGCGCGCTGCACCAGCGCAAGGAACGCGATGAAACCGGGCTATTTCTGATGGAAGGCCTCAAGAGCGTGACCGAAGCGGTCCAGCTTGGTCACGCGCCCAAACTGTTGCTTCACGGTGAGGCGGCGGCGGATCATCCTCTATTGCGCGCGGCGGCGGCCGTCGCCGGAGAGACGGCCGTCGTCAGCCAGGCCGTGCTGGAGAAGATCAGCCGTCGGGACAATCCTCAGGCCGTGCTCGGCGTCTTCGAACAGGTCTTCACGCCCCTCGTCGCGCTCGAGCCCCGCGCCGCCCGGTGTTGGGTCGCGCTGGAGGCGGTGCGCGATCCGGGCAATCTGGGAACGATCATCCGCACGGCCGACGCCGCGGGTTGTGGCGCGGTGATCCTGGTCGGGACCTGCTGCGACCCGTTCTCCGTTGAGGCCGTGCGCGCGACGATGGGCTCGATCTTCGCCGTGCCTCTCGTGAAGACGAACACCGAGGCGTTCTTCGATTGGCTAGGCGCGTGGCCGGGCGCCGTCGTGGGGACTCACCTGTTGGCGACCACGGATTTCCGCGACGCGCTCTACGCCGAGCCGACCCTTCTGGTCATGGGCAACGAACAGGCCGGCCTGACCGACGAACTCGCGGCGGCCTGCGGTCTATCGGTGAAGATCCCGATGCGCGGGCGCGCCGATAGCCTGAACCTCGCGGTGGCTACCGGCGTGATGATCTACGCGGCGACGGCCTGAGCCATGGCGAACGCGCCGCTCCTCCTTGCGATAGGCCTCGCGGCCGGGGGCGCCACCTTGCTGGGCGGCTACCTCGCCATGAGGTTCGCCGAGCGCATCCATCTCGTGCTCGGGTTCAGCGCCGGCGCGGTGATCGGCGTGGCCCTTCTCGACCTCCTGCCGGAGGCGATGAGGCTGGGCGGCGGGATGGGGACCTTCTGGGTCTCGGTGATCCTGGCCGGAGGGTTTCTGCTCTATCTCGTCGTCGATCGGGGGCTGTCGCTCGGCGCCGGTGACGCGGCCAGCCATCGCGGCCATCTCGGCGCGGGAAGCCTGACCATCCACAGCCTTCTCGACGGTCTGGGCATCGGTCTTGGTTTTCAGGCGTCCGTCAATATCGGCGTGGTCCTGGCATTGGCGGTGCTGGCGCACGATCTCGCCGACGGCATGAATACCGTGAACCTGAGCGTCGGCGGCGCGCACGCGAGGCCCATTACGCGACGCTGGCTGATCGCCGACGCGGTCGCGCCCTTGGTCGGCATCGGGTTGAGCCGGCTGATCGTCGTTCCGGCGGCGCAGCTCGCGCCGATGCTCGCGCTTTTCGCGGGGTTCTTTCTCTATATCGGCGCCAGCGAACTGCTGCCGGAGAGTCACCACCGCCACCCGAGGCCGTGGACCACGGTCGGCACCGTCGTCGGCGTCGTGCTCATCGGCGTAGTCGTGAAATTAGCGAGCGTGGGCTGAGTAGTTTAAGTCTCCGCGACGCTTCCAATCAGGACACCGATCATGATCCTCTATGGCTCTCCCCTCTCCCCATTCGTGCGCAAGACCATGGCCTATCTCGCTGAAAAGGGCTTGGCCTATGAGCACACACCCATCGGGCTCGGCAGCAAGGATCCCGCCTTCTTGGCGGCAAGCCCGTTCTCGAAAATCCCCGGATTCAGCGACGGCGATTTCTCGATCTCCGATTCCACCGCGATCATCACCTATCTGGAGGCGAAACACCCGGAACCGCCGCTGATCCCGGCCGAGCCCAAGTCCCGCGCCCGGGTGATCTGGTACGAGGAGTTCGCCGACACCATCCTCGTCGGCAAACTGGCGCCGATCTTTTTTCAGCGCGTCGTCACCCGGTTCCTGGGCCAGGAGCCGGACCACGCGATGGCCGACCGGATCGAGCGGGAGGATCTGCCGCCGCTGATGAACTACATGGAGAAGATCGCCCCGGCTTCGGGTTTCCTGGTGGATGACCGGCTGACTCTCGCGGACATTTCCGTCGCCAGCGTCTTCGTCAACATGGAACACGCCAAGGTCGATCTGATGAGCGGGACCTATCCGAAGGCCACCGCGTACGTGGCTTCCATCCTGGCGCGGCCTTCGTTCTCGACAACGATCGCGGCTGAAAAGGCGATGCTACCGGCTTGATATGACGGCGTCTCCGCCGGGGACCGAACTGGACAAACTGCTCGCGGGCATTCGCGCGTGCCGCGCCTGCGCGCCTTATCTGCCTCACGAACCGCGGCCTGTGATCACCGTCAAACAGACTACCCGGCTGCTGATCGCCGGTCAGGCGCCGGGGCGGCGGGTGCACGAAAGCGGGATCCCCTTCGACGATCCTTCCGGCGACCGGCTGCGCGCGTGGATGGGGATAGACCGCGAGACCTTCTATGGCCATCCGGCGATCGGCGTCGCGGCGATGGCCTTCTGCTATCCTGGCACGGTGAAGGGGGCGGACCTGCCTCCGCCGGCGCGCTGCGCCGCGCTTTGGCGCAAGGACCTGATGACGGCGCTGCCAAATCTGGAGCTGACGCTGCTTCTCGGGCGCCCGGCGCAACAGTGGGCGCTTGGAGCCGCCGCCGAGCCTTCGATGGACGCTCAGGTTCGCGCCTGGCGGGATCATCTGCCAGGCGTGCTTTGCCTGCCGCATCCGTCGTGGCGCAACACGGCGTGGCTCAATCGCAATCCATGGTTCGAGGCTGAGGTGGCGTCCTATTTGCGCGAGCGCCTGGCGGCGATGATTTCCTCGTGAAAGCGGCTCTCGCCCTTCTGCTCCTGGCGCTCGCTCTGAGCGCCTGTGCGCCCACGCTTCAGCGACCGGAGCCGTCGCAGGTCGGCTTCGGCGGGCCGCGGCTCGAGGACCATGTCTTCGTCGCCGCCGACGGCGCGCGGCTGGGGCTCGAGCGGTGGGACGCCGTCGCAAAGCCATGGGGGGTGATCGTCGGCGTTCACGGCATGAACGACTATTCGAACGCCTTCCATCTCGCCGCGCCGTGGTGGGCGGCGCGCGGCGTCACGACCTACGCCTACGATCAGCGGGGTTTTGGCCGCTCTCCCCAGCGCGGGATATGGGCGCCCGACTCCCTTCGTATCGACGACCTCCGCACCATCGTGGTCCTGGTCAGGCGTCTGCATCCAGGCGCCATCGTTGCGGTTGACGGCGAGAGCCTGGGTGGCGCGGTGGCGATCGAGGCCTTCGCCTCGGACGATCCTCCTGACGCCGACCGGCTGATCCTGGCGGCCCCCGCCGTCTGGGGCTGGACCAGCCAGCCCATTCTGAACCGCACTCTTCTCTGGCTCGCCGAACAGGTCGCGCCGGGACACGTCTTCAAGCCGCCGTCCTGGTTGACGGCGAAGATCGCCGCCAGCGACAATCGCGCCGAGTTGATCGCCATGGGTCGCGACCCGCTGATGATCTGGGGCGCGCGGACCGACGCGCTCTATGGCCTGGTCAATACGATGCAGGGCGCGCGACGCGAGGCGCGCAAACTGCGCCTGCCGACGCTCTGGCAGTATGGCGCGCACGATGAGGTCATCCCGAAATCCGCAACCTTGAGCGCGGCGCGCGGTCTGCCGCCCAATGTTCGGACCGTGTGGTATGCCGATGGCTGGCATCTCCTGCTGCGCGACACCCATGCCGAGGCGGTCTGGGCGGACGCCCTGGCCTTCATCCACGATCCCACGGCGGCGCCGCCCTCGGGCGAACCGGGGTTGTTCGCCGGCGCGGCGAAGGGTAGAGGCCTGCCCCCTCCCCGGTCCGATGCCGTCACAGCCGCGAGCGCCCCGCCTTGAGTATCTTCGATTCCCCCGCCTTCGATGGCCACGAGGGCGTGCACGCCTTCGCCGATCAAGCGAGCGGCTTGAAGGGATTTATCGCCGTCCACTCCACGGCAAGGGGACCCGCCGCCGGCGGCTGTCGGATGTGGGCCTACGCCGACGAGCAGGCGGCGATCGACGACGCCCTGAGGCTCGCGCGGGCGATGTCCTTCAAGAACGCCGTGGCCGACATCGATCTGGGCGGCGGCAAGTCGGTGATCATCGGCGATTCCCGAACGCAGAAGACCCCGGCGATGTTCGAGGCGTTCGGCCGCGCCGTGGACGTGCTGGGAGGCCGCTATTGGGCGGCCGAGGACGTGGGCATCGCCCCCGCCGATCTTGCCGCCGCGCGTCGGACCACGCGTTACGTGGCCGGCCTGGAGGGTCACGCCGCGGCCTCCGGCGATCCCAGCCCGGTCACCGCCGAGGGGGTGAAGCGTGGCATCGAGCTCTGCGTCAGGCGGGTGCTGAAACGCGATCTCGATGGTGTTCGCGTCTCGATACAGGGCGTCGGCCACGTCGGGGCTTATCTCGCCGGCAAACTTGCCGCTGCTGGCGCGAAGCTGACAATCGCCGACGTAAACCGGCAGGCCCTCGCCACCGTCGCGCAACAGACCGGCGCGACGATCGTCGAGCCCGAGGAAATCTTCGACGTCCCGGCCGACGTTTTCGCGCCCTGCGCTCTCGGCGGCGCGATCAACGCCGCCACCCTGCCCCGCATCACCGCGCCGATCATCGCCGGCGGGGCCAATAACCAGCTCGCCGACGCCGACACGGTGGCGTCACTAGAGGCCGGAGGAATCACCTACGCGCCGGACTTCGTCATCAACGGCGGCGGGATCATCAATGTCGCGGGGGAGATCCGCGCACTGGAGAGCGGCGGTGATTTCGATCCGGCCTGGGTCGAGGCGAAACTTTCGCGCCTGATGGTCACCCTCGAAGAGATACTGGATCGAGCGACGCGCGACGGTCGCGCCACTCAGGACGTGGCCATCGAGGTCGCGAAGCAGCGCATCGCCGCGGGCCGCCGGGCGGCCTAAGCCGGGCTACCCACGGCGGCGACCAGCCGACTTTTCGAGGTTCCCGGCCTGACGCGGCGAGATTTTGCGGGCGCGCGCATACGCGGCCGAGCGGCGACAGCCGCGCGGCCGCTGCTTCTAGCGCGGATGATCTTCCCGGTTGGGTCCCTGTGGCGCCGGTCGGCCCTGAGGTTCCGGCCTGGGCTGCGGCGCCGGCCGCGCTTGCGGCGCGGGCCTCGGGGGAGGCGCGGGCCTCGGGGGAGGCGCGGGCCGCGCCTCCATCGGCGCTCGCATCATCTGTTCGCGCGGCGGGGGTCTATCGACGCGGGGTTGCGGGCGCGGCTGCGGCTGGTCCCGAAACGCCTGCTGGGGCCTGAACTCCTGCTGGGGCCGGGGCTCCTGCTGAGGCCGGAACGCCTGCCGGGATCCGTCCAGTTGCTGGCGCGGCGGGCCCCGGTCGACTTCGGGCCGCGGACGAGGCCCGGTGTTTGGCGCGTATTGAGGCCGTTCGGACCGCGGCGCGCCGCGATCGACGAAAGCGGGACGCGGCCCGGCAATGTTCGCGCCTTGGGGTCCCCTGGGATCCAATGGCCGGCGATCTGTGAGGCCGCCGCCCAGTCCATTGGGCCGGCCGGCTTGTCTGTTCTCCGGTGGGCGATAGGCCCCGCCCGCGCGAATAGCGGGGACGACCCCAGGCCCGTTGAAGTTGCTCGGACGGGCCGTCGCCGCGATCGGCGGCGCGCCGTGGTTGATCGATGCGCGCTGCTGCGGCTGAGAGCGGGCCAGCTGGACATGCTGCTGTTGCGCCGGGGTGAAACCGACGTGCTGCTCGCGCGTCGCGGCGAGTTGCTCGGGCGTCGGTCGAGCCTGGATCCCACCCTGGCCGCCGCTGTAGCTCCTCCGGTTCACCGTCGTCGAATTGACGACGTTCCGCTCATAGACGTTGGTGATGTTGACGTTGCGGACGTTGTTGACCGTGCGGTTGTAGTAGAAATTGTTTCCGCGCCACTCGCCGCCGCCATAGCCGTATCCGTTATAGCCGAAGCCGTAATTGACGCCGCCGTAGAATCCGATGTGCCGACCCCAATAGCCGGTCTTGAAGATATAGAGGCCGTTGTTCCAGCCCCACCACCCCGGCGTCCAAAGATAGCCGACACGCGGGGGAAGCACCCACGCGCCTGGCACCCAGTAATAGTCCTCTTCGTACGAGTCCCAAGCCCAATACCCCGGGGTCCAGATATAACCATAGCCGGGTATCTGCGGCTGCTCGTAGTAGGGCAGCGGCGGCGGCGCGAAGTTAACGCTGACGCCGACGCCGATATACGCCGAACTGGCGGTCGGCACAGCGACGGCAATGGCGCCCGCGCCGAAGAGCAGGCTGAGAGAAGCGGCGGAAGCTAGGAAGCGCATGACGACCCCGATGGTGAATCGCGGCAACCTGGTATGGCTCGGCTGACACGCTGATGGATGACGAATTCAGCAGTACGCCATCTAAACTGAACGGCGCAGGGGTAATGCTGTTCAAATTGCATTCATCGCGAGGCGGCGGTGATGGCGGCGTCGCGCGACACCCATTCGGACATGATGCCGCCCGGGGCTCGGCGCTCGTACGAAAAAGGGCGGCCAGAGCTCTGGCCGCCCTCCAATCTCGGTCCGCGAACCGTTTTAGATGGTCGCGAAAGGCGCGCGCCGGCGGGAGGCTCGGAGCGCCGCGCCCATTCCCGCTACGCCGATGAGCATCAAAGCCCAGGTCGCGGGCTCGGGAACCGAGCCGGTCGCGACGTCCGCCACTTCGAAGGCGTTGCTCGACGAGCTGAAATTCAAGCTGTCGACGGCGTTGGCGAAGGTGAACACGAAGCGACCATTGGTGTTGGCGGCCGTCTGATTGCCGTTGGCCGCGCCCGAAACGGCGCCCAGCGCCGAACCGGTGAAAACCGTGGCGCCCGGCCCGCCGAACGACAGCGTATTGTAGGTGTCGAGCGAGCCGACGTAGACGCTGACCGTCTTCGTCGGGGCGAAGGTCAACGTGGCCGGACCGCCGCCGGGCACGCTGAGATATTGGTTGGGGTCGGCGGTCGTGGCGCTGAACGCCGGGGCGGCCGAGACGCCGGAGACGGACCCCGTGACGAGATTGCCGCCGGTCAGGCCAGCGGCGGTGCTGAAGTCCGTGATGAGGGACTCGCCGGTGGGCAAGGCGGTCCCGTAGCTGATGAAGGTGATCGCGGAGTGGGCGATCATGGGCCCGCAGAGCAGGCTGGCCGCGACAAGCGCGCCGAGGGATTTTGAGGCCGGTTTCATGTTCTCTGTTTTCCGATGGGTGAAGATCGATGCGTTCAACCACCATCTAAATGACATGTTCCCGCCAAAATAGCAGAATTACCATACAATAACAATATTTTATGATTGTCATATACTTCGAATCATCGGAACGTTTTGTTCTATGAAGTATGATATATCGTTATATTGACGCAGTAGAGCCATATTACTTTTGCTTCCTGAGAATAGATCAATTGTCGTCCGTCGTGGTGGGAGCGGAACCTTCCAACGATCGAACCTCGGACACGCCTGGACAGGACGGCAGCAAGCGACGAGCCGGAGTCCCCTTCCCCTCCGTCACGCTTCCCCCCAGCCGAGCCCCTCGCTATCGTGAGGGCCAACGATAGAACTCCACCCGATGGGAAGAGGCGCGCGGCATGGATTTTGATTTTTCGGACGATCAGAAATCCCTGAAGGGCGAGGCGCTGCGGTTTCTGGAGGCCAAGTGCCCGGTATCGGTCGTGCGCGGCGTGCTCGACGATCCCGCCAAGCGTTACGACGAGGGGCTGTGGAAGGCGGTCGGCGAGCAGGGATGGCTTGGGGCGACGATCCCGGAAGAGCACGGCGGGCTAGGGTTGGGCGGCATCGACCTTTGCGTGATCGCCGAAGCTTTGGGCCGCTCCCTCGCGCCGATCCCTTTCGCCTCCACCGTCTATTTCGTCGCCGAGGCCCTGATGCTGGCCGGCTCCGACGCGCAGAAGGCCAAGTGGCTGCCGAAGATCGCGGCGGGGGAGACGATAGGCTGTTTCGCCACCGTCGAGCGGCCGGGCGTGCTGACGGAGGCTCAGGTCCAGGCGAGCATTCAGGACGGCAAGCTGACCGGAACAAAAATGGTGGTCACCGACGGCGACATCGCTGACCTCGCCGTCGTCCTGGCCAAGGACGGGGGCCGGACATCGCTTTATCTGGTGGAGCTTGGCGGCGGCGGCGTCGCACGGGAGACGCTGGAGACCCTCGACCCCACGCGCAACGTGGCCAAACTCACTTTCATCGGCGCGGCGGCGGAGCTTCTGGGCGACGCCGGCGAAGGCATGGCGCTGACCGAAGCGGTGCTGGATCGGGCGGCGGTCTATCTGGCGTTCGAACAAGTCGGCGGCGCCGATCGCTGCCTGGAGATGGCGAAATCCTACGCTCTGGAGCGTTACGCCTTCGGTCGGGTGATCGGCAGTTATCAGGCGATCAAGCACAAGCTGGCGGACTGCTATATCAAGACGGAGCTCGCGCGCTCCAACGCCTACTACGGCGCCTGGGCGCTCGGCGAAGGCGGGACCGACCTCAAGATCGCCGCCGCGTCGGCGCGGGTGGCGGCGACCGAGGCGTTCTGGTTCGCGGCGAAGGAGAGCCTGCAGACCCACGGCGGAATGGGCTACACCTGGGACGTCGACTGTCATCTCTACTACCGTCGCGCCCAACAGCTCGGCCTTGTCGCGGGCGGCGCCAAGGCGTGGAAGGAGCGGCTGGTCAGTCAGCTGGAGCGGCGGAACGCGGCCTAGCCCACCGCGACAAAGAGCAAATTATCAGGAGCCGATCATGGACTTCAACGACACCCCAGAAGAAGCCGCCTATCGCGCGAAGGTGAAGGCGTGGCTGGCCGAGAACGCGCCGAAAAACCGCGCCAACGGCGACCCCGAAGCCGCCGAAGGCATGGCCGCCTCGAAAGCCTGGCAGGCCAAGAAGGCGTCGGCAGGCTACGCCGCGATCACCTGGCCCACCGAATGGGGCGGCGGCGGCGGCAAGACCTGGCAAAGCATGATTTTCGGCCAGGAGGAATCCAAGGCCGCGCCGGGCCTGTCCGGTCCTTTCGCGATCGGCCTGGGAATGTGCATTCCCACGGTGATGACCGCCGGTAATGATGCCGACAAGGCGCGCTTCGTCGGGCCCGCCGTGAAGGGCGAGGAAATCTGGTGCCAGCTTTTCAGTGAACCTTCGGGTGGCTCCGACGCGGCCGCGGCGAGGACGTTGGCGGTCAAGACCGGCGATGAGTGGACGATCAACGGCCAAAAGGTCTGGACCAGCGGCGCGCACTATTCCGATTTCGGCCTGCTCCTTGCCCGCACCGATCGCGATGTGCCCAAGCACAAGGGCCTGACGATGTTCTGGATCGACATGCACGATCCGGCGGTCGAGGTGCGGCCGATCCACCAGATGTCAGGGGGATCGAACTTTAACGAGGTCTATTTCACCGACCTCAAGGTCAAGGATTCCCAGCGCGTGGGCGCGGTGGGCGACGGCTGGAAGGTGGCGATCGTCACCCTGATGAACGAGCGGCTTTCCGTTGGCGGCGGGGCCAGCGGCTCCAACACCGGACAGGTGATGAAGCTGGCGCAGGACATCTCCACCCTGGCCGGTCCGGCGGCGAAGGACGCGGGCCTGCGCGAGAAGATCGCCGATTGGTTCGTTCAGGCCGAGGGGCTGAAATACACCACCTATCGCACCATGACCGCGCTCTCGCGGGGCCAGACCCCGGGGCCGGAGAACTCGATCGCCAAGATCGTCGCGGCGAACGTCATGCAGGACATGGCCAGTTCGGCGATGGAGCTGGAAGACCAGTTCGGCATCCTGGTCGGCGCGAACGCCCCCCTGGCCGGCGCCTTCCAGAACGCCCTGATGGGCGCGCCGGGATTGCGGATCGCGGGGGGAACCGACGAGATCCTGCGCAACATCATCGCCGAGCGGGTCCTGGGCTTGCCGCAGGACATCCGGTTGGACAAGGACGTGGCGTTCAAGGATATCCCAACGGGACGTTGAGCAACTTAATACCCCTCCCCCGTCGTCGTACCTGGGAGGAGCGATGTTTCGCTAAATCGCCGCCGTCATGGCCGCGCGATAGGACGAACTATCCCATTGGGGATAACGCGCCTGCGTCCTGCGCAGGGTTTCCTCCGTCCAGAACGGATCGCCAGGCGGCTGGACCCCGAACGCGGTGAGTTGCTCGACCGTGGCGTGCTCGAAGACGATGTGCCACGGCTTGATCGCGTAGTAGGGCCAGGCGTAGCGGTTGACCGCGGGGACGTCGGCGCGGTGGTAACTGGCCATCACCGCATAGCGGTGGCCACGCGGCGCGGTGAGGTTGGTGCCGCGGTGCCAGACGTCGATGGTGTAGGGAAAGATGCTGCCCGCGGGCGAGGCGGTGGAGCGCGCGCGCGGGAATAGCGCCGCCTGCAATTCGCGCTGAATTTCCGGATCGCGGTTCAGCGACAGTTCCGGTCCGCCCAACGGCGCGGCGTCCGGACGGGTGACGTAGTGAGCCGGGCCGTTGGCCTCGGCGACGTCGCTAAAATAGCAGAGCGTGGTCACCGAATTCAGCCGTGCATCAAGCGACGGCGCGGTCAGGGTGTGGTTGCCGAAGTCGCAATGGAAGGATTGGTCGTAGTCGGCGTCGCCGGTGAATTTGGCCCAAGCCTCGCACTGATAAAGCAGAACATCCGGGGTCCCCAAGGCTTCGCGGGCGAAGGCCATCAGGGCAGGATGGACGCCGATAAGGTTCAATGCCGGAGAACAGGCGAACGGGATGGTTTCGTTATCCTTGGTTTGATGGCGATTGAAGCGCCCGAGTTCGCCGGGCTTTTTGAAATCCACCGGGGCGTCCGCGCCCTCTGTGCGGCCAAACACGGTTTCGAAATCGGCGCGAACCGCGGCGACTTCCTCGGGCGTGAAAAAATTCTCGATGACCACGCCGCCGTCGCGGCGCCAGGTCTCGACATGGTCGGCGGTAAAGCGGTCGTGCATCGGGCCGGTCTCGCTGGAAGGTTTCCGCTCTATTGACGGTTGGGCGGGGTTCCGGTCAACGCTCCATGCGTATGGTCCTCGATCTTGAAACCTACCGCGCGCTTGGGCTGGACACGCCGGCGCCCCTCGCGGTGAACGGCCGGAGCCGTGCGGATTTCGAAATCTCGCTCAACGCACCCGGCGATGCGGTCTACCACCCCTGCCCCGAAGCCTATCCCTCGCCGGACACGCCGCGCGGCGCGATTTCCAGCCACAAAAACTGGAGCGGAGGCGCGATCTTCGCCGATACGCGCCGGGATATTCGGATCTATGTACCCGCCGGTTTGGACCGCGCTGCCGCGGCGCGGGTGATGGTTTTCAACGACGGCAATTTTTATTTTCCGAGGAATGGCCCGGTGCGCGCAACGGGCGTGCTCGACACCCTGCACGCGCATGGGAAGATCGAACCGATCGTTGCGGTTTTCGTGGATCCAGGTCGGCCCGAGGGAAGCGAGCGCGGCGACGCGGCGGCGGGGCGTCAGCGCAGCGTCGAATATGATTCGATAACAGACGACTACGGTCGTTTCCTGATCGAAGAGGTTCTTCCCTTCGTCGAGCGCGCGGAGGGCCTGACCTTCAGCGACGACCCCGCCCATCGCACGATGTGCGGTATCTCCAGCGGGGGCATAGCCGCCTTCGTCGCGGCCTGGTGGTTTCCCGGGAGTTTCGGCCGGGTGCTCAGCCACTGCGGCTCGTTCGTGAATATTCGGGGCGGCCATAACCTGGCGTTCGCGGTGCGCGCGACGCCGCGCAAGCCGATCAGGGTCTTTCTGCAAAGCGGCGAGGCGGACGCCAGCTACATCACCGGTGATTGGCCGCTGGCCAACCGGACCATGGCCAGCGCCCTCGATTTCGCCGGTTACGATTACCGATTCGAGTTCGGCAGGGGCGGCCACAGCCTGCGCCACGGCGGCGCGATTTTCGCCGACTCTCTTCGGTGGCTGTGGCGTGACGAGGAGAGGCCATGATCAATCGAGCGTTGCGGCAGTGGCGCGCGGGTGAGCCGTCGCTCGGCGTCTGGCTCAGCACGGGCGATCTCTACGCGGCGGAAATCCTGGCCGGACTGGGCTTCGATTGGCTTTGCATCGACCTGCAACACGGCTTCACCGATCCCGCCGATCTCGCCGCGATGGTCATGGCGACGCGAGGATCGCCCACGACGGCCATCGTGCGTGTCGCGGGCAACCAATTCGACCAGATCGGCCGAGCGCTCGACGCCGGCGCGCACGGTGTGATCGTGCCGATGGTCAGCACGGTGGAAGAGGCGCGGCGCGCGGCGGCCGCTTGTCGCTATCCGCCCGACGGGATGAGATCGATGGGCCCGGTACGCGGCGTCGCCGATGCGGCGGACTATATCCGAACATCGAGCGAGGAGACCGCCTGCGTCGTCATGATCGAGACGGCCGAGGGCCTGGCCAACGTCGAGGCGATCGCGGCGATCCGGGGCGTCGACGCCCTGTTCATCGGTCCCGCCGACCTCTGCGCGGCGCTTGGGCTTTCATCCACCGACTATGAAGCGCCGGCGTTCAAGGCGGCGCTGCAGACGATCCTGGCGGCCGGCGTGAAAGCGCGTAAGCCGGTGGGGATTTTCGGATACTCGGCCGGTCTGGCGCGGCGCTATTTTGCCGAAGGGTTCACCTTCGCGCCGATCGGAACGGACACGCTGTTCATACGCGAAGGCGCGGCGGCCGCCCTGAAAACAGCTAGACCTGGCTAGAACTTGTAGCCGAGCGTCGCGCTGACCGATCCGTCGCCGCGATAGGACCCGAGCGCGTTGGTCTGATTGAGCTCATAGTCCGGGAGCCGGTTGGCGGCGTTCGTCGGCCGGTAGCCGACCGCCGCGGATACGCCTTGCCGCGTGATGGGGTAGGCGAACGCCGTTGGCAGACGATCGTCGGCGAACGCTCGCGCCGCCACGGGACGGATCAGATCGCGCCTTGGCGAGAGATTCATCGATGCGATTCGGGGGTTTGGTCTGAAATGGTGACGCCGAGCCGCTTTGGCGTTGGCGTTGGCGACAAGGGCGATGCTCGACATCGCGCAAACAATGAGAACCGTCCGTCGAAGCATAGGCCTACCCGAATCCGTGTCGCTATTGACGCCCGCGTGGCGAAAAAACGTCAACATCGACCGCATTGTTCCGTGTCCGGTTCGCCGCGGTGCTGTATGGCGCGAGGATGAACGCTGAGGATCGACCCGCCGAAAATCCGTCGTCGGCGGGAACGCCCTGGGGGTTGGTCGTGCTCCTCGGGTCACTGACGGCCGTGGGCGCGCTTTCGACGGACATGTATCTGCCCAGCCTGCCCTCGATAGCGGCGGATTTCCACGCGCCATCCGGCGCCGCCCAGGCGACCCTCGCCTCGTTCTTCACCGGCTTGGCGATCGGGCAGTTCTATTATGGCCCGGCGTCGGACCGCTGGGGCCGCCGCGGTCCCTTGTTCACGGGCATGGCGATCTATGTCGTGGCCTCGATCGCCTGCGCGCTGGCGCCATCTCTCGAAACCCTGGTGATCGCGCGCTTCTTCCAGGGCCTTGGAGGGTGCGCGGGACAGGTCATACCCCGCGCCGTGGTTCGGGATGGCTTTGGCCATCGCCAGTCGGCGCAGATCCTTTCGCGGCTGATGCTGATCATGGGGATCGCCCCGATCCTCGCGCCGCTGGCCGGCGGCGCGCTGCTGGGGATCAGCGGGTGGCGGACGATCTTCTGGATCCTGACCGTCTTCGGCGTCGTCATCGGCGGCTGGATGTTTCTGAGGTTGACGGAGACACGATCCGCCGCGACCGCGGTCCAGGCGCGAAGCGAGCACCCGCTGCGCGCCTATATCGACCTGTTAGGGCGTCGGTCGCTTGTCGGCTATACCCTGTCTGGAGCGTTCAACAGCGCGGCCCTCTTTGCCTATATCGCCGCCTCGCCGGGCTTGCTGATCCAGACCTATCGCATTCCGGTGACCGCCTTCGGTTGGGTTTTCGGGATCAACGCCGTGGGCCTGATCGGCATGAGCCAGGTCAACGCGCACTTGTTGAGGCGGCGGACGCCGGAAGCGATCCTGATCCGCGCCCGGCCTGTCAGCCTCGCCTTCGCCCTCCTGCTCGTGATCGACGCCTTCACGGGATTCGGCGGCATGTGGGGCGTGCTTGTCCCGCTTTTCCTGGTGATCGCGTCGTTCGGGCTCGTCGGCGCGAACACCCAGGCCGCCGGCTTGAACGCCGATCCCCTTCGCGCGGGATCGATCTCGGCGCTGATGGGCGCGATGGGATTCGGCGCGGGAGCCTTGGTGTCCGCCCTGACCACGGCGGTCACGACCGCCTTTCCCAATGCGGGAGCCAGACCCATGGCCTCGGTCATCCTGCTCTCGATCCTCGCGTCCACCGTGTCGCTCTATGTGATCGCAAGGCCGAAATCGGGAGCGGGCTGAGACCTCAGGCGTCCGCCATCGCTTCGTCCGAAACGAAACCCTTGAACGAGGCGCGCATGTACTCGAGGAACCTGGGGCTCAGGCGCTCGCCAAGCAGGTGGGCCGAACTCACCGGCGTCTGCGGCGCGCGATAGTCCTCCTCGGCCGCCGCGCGTTTCGGAAAATCGTGAGCGAGGATCGCGGCGCGTCCGATGATCGGAAAATCCGCGCCGGCGTCGAGCGCCCGGCGGCAGTCTTGCGCCGACATCAACTTTCCCGCGACGCCAAGCCGGGTCCCGCCGCGCGGCAGTTCGGCGTACCAATCGATTAGAGCCTTGTGGGCGAACGCCGGATCGACGGGGGGTTTGAAAACGCTCCAGAGCGACATATCGAGGTAGTCGAGATCGCCGCCGGCCATCAGATCCGCGGCAAGGGCGCGAACCTCCGCGAAGACCAGGCCGAAACGCTCCGGCGACAGGCGAAGGCCGAGTTGAAAATCAGGCCCCGTCGCGGCGCGGACCCCGCGAATGATCTCGTGAACGATGCGCGCGCGGTTTTCCGGCGAGCCGCCCCAGCGGTCCTCCCGCCGGTTGGTCTGCGGACTCAGGAAGGCGCAGAGAATATAGCCATGAGCGCCGTGCAGCTCGACGCCGTCGAACCCGGCGCGCTCCGCGCGGACGGCCGCGGCGACGAAATCGGTGATCAGCTGTTCGACCTCGATCCCGGAGAGCGCCACGGTTCCGGTCTCGGCGTCCTCCGACGGTCCGACCGGCGCGTGTCCGGTCAAGGCCGCCGGCGAACGCAGACCCGCGTGATGCAGCTGGACCGACGACACGGCGCCCCGCTCGCGAATTGCGGTGGCGAGTCTTGTCAGCCCAGGAAGATGGTCATCGGAAAAGGCTCCAAGTTGCCCAGGAAAGCCTTGGCCGATCCGCTGCACATGCGCGGCGCAGGTCATGACCATGCCGAACCCGCCGTCCGCGCGATGGACGAGCCAGTCGAACTCCTCGTCGCTCAGCCGTCCGTCGGCATGGCTCTGGGTGTTGGTCAGCGGCGCCAACATGAAACGATTCTTCCACGCCGGGCCGCGCGTGAGGGAGAGCGGAGAGAATAGGTCGGTCATGTCGCCCTCATCGCAGAAAATCGATCATCGCCGCAATCGCCCGGCGATCCTGAACCATGAACAGGTGGCCGCCCTCGAAGATTTCGAGCCGCGCCCCCGGAATTCGGGCGGCCATCCGTTTCTGCGTCTCGATCGGCGCGATGCCGTCATAGGCGCCGGCGGCGATCATGGTCGGGCAGCCGATGTCCGGTAGCCGCGACCATGTGTCGTGGCTCGCCCGCGCTTCAAGCTGACGCGCGGCGCCGACGGCGTGGCCTGGTTCGTCGGCGTAAGGTTCGGCCGCGGCGAAAGCGATCAGGGCCGCGTACTGGTCAGGGTGTTCTTTCGCCCAAACATCGCCACGGCGCGTGTCGGAAATCGGCAGCAAATGGCGCGCCCTCGACTCGCCGGTCAGATGGCCGATCTCGTGGAAGGGATAACTCGACCCGCCCTCCCCGCCCGGCGAGGTGCAGGCGAGGACGAGACGACGGACCTTGCCCGGGTGGCGAAGCGCCAATTCCTGGGCAACCATGCCGCCGAACGATGCGCCCACCACCAACGCCGTGGTCCAGCCCAAATGCTCGATCAAGCCCGCCGCATCGTCGGCGTAGTCGGCCATCGCATAGGGCCGGTCGGGCTTCGAGGATTGTCCAAGGCCGCGCTGATCATAGGCCACGAGGTCGAACGTCTTGGCGAAAGGGCCATCGAACGCGTTCGGCTTTACCCGCAGGTCGCCGCCGGTGCCGGAGATGAATAGCAAGGGCTCACCCGCGCCGGCGCGCTCATAATAGAGCTCGATATCCCCGATTGTGGCGCGCGGCATTAGGGCGTCCCTGGTAGCTGGGGGCGGGATCGAACCGCCGACCTGTGGGTTATGAATCCACCGCTCTAACCATCTGAGCTACCCAGCCGCCTGCGCGGGAGGGGCGGCTTATAGGGTGTGGAGCGGCGCTCTATCAAGCCTCATCGCCGGTCGCGAGCATCGCCGCAACCGCCTCGCCGATCGCGAGCGAGGATGTCAGGCCCGGGCTCTCGATCCCGAAAAGCGCAACGAGGCCCGCAATACCGTGCATCGCCTCGCCATCCAGACGGAAGTCCGGTTGTTTCTCATCCGGCCCATGGAGTTTGGGTCGCAGGCCCGCATAGTCGGGGGTGAGGGCGCCGTCAGGCAGCCCGGGCCAGAACGGACGGATGTAGCGCTCGAAATCGGCGGCCTTGGCGGGGTCGACGCTATAGTCTTCGGTTTCCACATAGGCGAGGTCGGGCCCAAAGACCGCCTGACCGCCGAGATCCTTGCGGTAGTGGGTGCCGAGCGCGCCGTGGATCGGCGGCGGGTAGATCAGGTGGTCGAACGGCGCCCTGCCCGCCAATCGGAAGTAGATCCCCTTGCCGTAGTGCAGCTTGGGTATCTTGTCGCCCGGATAGCCCTCGATCGACGCGGCCACGGTCTGAGCGCCCAACCCAGGCGCGGTGACCAGCAGCCGGACGCGAAGCTCGGTTGGCGCCTCGCCGCCGGCGCGCAGAAGAAAGCCGCCGTCGGGCAGCGGTTCGGCGCCCAGCAGCGGGGTGTTCAACACCACGGCGCCGCCGCGATCCTCGATCTCGCCCTGAAGCGCCAGCATGTAGCCGTGGCTGTCGAACACGCCACTCTCAGGCGACAGCAGCGCCGCGACTGCGTTCAACCCGGGCTCCAACGCCACCGCCTCGGCGCCGGTCAGAGCGCGCATGCCCTCGACGTCGTTGGCGAAGGCCTGGGCGAGGATCGCGTCGAGACGCGAAATCTGAGCCTGCTCGACCGCGACGACGAGCTTGCCGCACTTGCGGTAGGCAACCTTGTGATCGTCGCAAAAGGCGTAGAGCGCGCGGCGGCCCTGAACGCAGAAACGAGCCTTCAGCGAGCCTGTCGGATAGTAGAGCCCCCCGTGGACAACCTCGGAATTGCGGGAGGATACGCCCTCTCCGATGATGGCGTTCTTCTCCAGGACGACGACGGAGAGACCGCGCTTTGCCAGGGCGTAGCCGCAGGCCAGACCCACCGCCCCGGCGCCGACCACGCAGGCATCGAAATCGAACTCGGTCATCGGCGGGAGCTATAGGCGAAGGCGACGGCAGCGGAAGCCACTTTTGGCTCAGGGGTCCAGGCGCACCGTCACCGTACTCGACAACCCGGGCCGCAACCGCTCCATCCCCGCTTGCCCGGCATCCAGGCTGATGCGTACCGGCACGCGCTGGACGATCTTGGTGAAGTTGCCGGTTCCGGGCTCGAACGGCAGCAGCGAAAACTGAGACCCGGTGCCCGGCGCGAAGCTTTCGACATGACCGGTCAGCGCCTTGCCGCCCATGGCGTCGATATTGATCCGGGCTGCCTGACCGACGAGCATCCGCGCAACCTGGGTCTCCTTGAAGTTGGCGGTGATGTATAGGGCGCTGAGGGGCGCGATGGTCATCAGCCGGGTGCCTGGGCTGACGTAGTCGCCCTCCTGGACCTGACGGTCGCCGACGACGCCGTCGATGGGTGCGCGGATGACGGCATGGCTTTGGTCCTGCCGGGCGAGATCGAGCGCCGCCTGAGCGCGGGCGACAGCGGCTTCGGCCGAGGCGAGGTTGGCTTTCAGCGTGGCGCGTTTCGCGAGGGTGGCGTCCGCCTGGCTGTGGCTGACGGCGAGGATCGCCCGGCTGTGCTGGGCGTCGGACCGCGCGCTCAGCGCGGTGGCGCGGGCCAGCTCTGTTTCGTGCTTCGACACCGCGCCGGAATCGACGAGCTGGTCGTAACGCGCCAGATCTGCGTCGGCGCGGACGCGCTGAGCGTCGGCCGCGGCGATGGTGGTGTCGGCGGCGCGGATGTTGGCGGCGGCCAGCCCCTCGTCGGCGGCCTGACTGGAGAAGGCGGCCTCGGCGGCCTCGACGCCCGCCTGAGCGTTGGCGAGATCGGCCTGGGCCGACAGCACCCGGGCGTCGAACTCTTCGGGATCGAGCGCGACCACGGCGTCGCCGCGCTTAACCGGCTGGTTATGGGCGACGAGGACGCGGGCGACCAGTCCGCGAATGCGCGGCGCGACCACCGCGCTGTCGGCCTCGACATAGGCGGCGTCGGTGGCGACCGTGTTCTTCGGCAAGGCAATATAGATCGCACCTCCCGCTGCGACGGCCAGAGCGATACCGACCGCGACGATCGTGCGCCGGGAGAACGGCAGGCGACGCTTGGGCGCGGCGATCGGCGGCGCCGCGCTGACATCCCGCAGTGGGGCGGCAGTCATCGCTGCATGATCAGGAGGGTTGATGTGGCCGACGCCAACAGGCGGCCGGAGCCGTCGGTGAGCTTGGCTTCGGCAAAGGCGGCGCGGCGACCCAGCTGGATCACCTTGCCTTCCGCGCGGACCTCGCCGGTCTCGGCGGTCATGCCCTTGTGGTAGGAGACCTTCAGTTCGAGCGTGGTGTAGCCTTGGTCCGGCCCGAGCATGGAATGCACCGCACAGCCACAGGCCGAGTCTAGCAAGGTTGCCGCATAGCCACCGTGGACCGCGCCGATCGGGTTGTAGACCTCGCGGCCCGGCGTGCCGGCGAAGACCACCCTGCCCGCTTCGATCTCAATCACCCTGAAGCCCATGGTCTTGCCGATGCCGTGGACCCCGATCGCGTTCATGCCGGCGCGCAATTGCTCGATGCCGCTGAGCGGTTGCGGGCTTTCGGCGAGGCTCATGAATTCAACTCCGTAATGAACCGCGCCTTTAGCGAAGCTTTCGACCGTTCGAGGATGGCTTCCGACCGGACCGGGTCAGGCTCCGCGCGCGCCAGGGAAAGCGCGCCCACCAGTTCAGCCAGCACTGGACCGGCCTCGCCCCGCGCCGTCTCGCCGCCCAAGGCGAACAGCAGGTCGGCGAGTTTGGCTTCGAGGCCCTCGACGCCCCGGGCGAAAACTGCGCGAGCCTCAGACGGCAGGCGGAAGGCGTCGGTGGTGAGAAAAGGCAGAGGACAGCCGGCGCTGCGCGTGTCGCGGTGGGCGGTCGACAGATAGAAATCTACGTAGCGCACGAACCCCTCCGCCGGAGGCGCATCCGCCGTAGCCTCGGCGAGGCGCGTCCGGCTGTCTTCGAACAATCGCTCCACCGTCGCCGTGACCAGGGCCTCGCGCGATACGAAGTGGGCGTAGAAACCCCCATGGGTGAGGCCGGCCTTGGCCATGACAGACGCCACCGCCAGCTTGTGCGGACCTTCCGCGCGCATCGACCGGGCGGCAGCCTTGAGGACCCGCTGCCGTGTCTCGTTCTTATGCTCGGGATCGTAGCGCACGCCTTGCCCTCGGTTGATATGATGGACATAATATAAACGGCGACGCCGAGCAAGGCGCGGGCAAGGAGCATGCGTGGCCGACCAAGCGATTATCCCCGGCGACCTGCCCACCGCGCGCAAATTCCTGATTTTCGGAATCTTGGCGTTCGGTCAGTTCATGGCGCTGATCGACATCCAGATCGTCGCCGCCAGCCTGAACAACGTACAGGCCGGCCTCTCCGCCGGACCGGACGAGATTAGTTGGATTCAGACCGGGTATTTGATGGCCGAGCTGGTGATGATCCCCTTCTCGGCGTTCCTGGCGCAGGCGCTTTCCACGCGCTGGCTGTTCACTGTGTCGGCAGGCCTGTTCACCGCCGCCAGCGCGCTTTGCGGTCTGGCGTGGGACATCAACTCGATGGTGTTGTTCCGGGTGATTCAGGGCTTCGTCGGCGGGGCCATGGTGCCGACGGTGTTCGCCACAGGGTTCGCTCTGTTCTCCGGGCCGCAGCGCGCGATGATTCCGGCCATCCTCGGCATGGTTTCAGTTTTGGCCCCGACCCTGGGGCCGACGGTGGGTGGGTGGCTTACAGACGCGGCCGGCTGGCGGTCGATCTTCTACATCAACATCGCGCCCGGCATCACGGTGACCATCCTGGCGGCGACCTTCGTCAAGGTCGATCGGCCAAATCTCTCGATGCTGAAGAAGATCGACTATGCCCACCTCGTCTCGATGGCGGTGTTCCTGGGCGGACTGGAATATGTGCTGGAAGAAGGTCCGCGCCACGACTGGTTCGGTGACGGCCATATCGCCACGGCGGCCTGGCTGTCCTTCGTCGCCTTTTGCCTGTTCATCGAACGCTCGATCCGGTCCGGCGGACCGATCGTCAAGCTGACGCCGTTCCGCAAGCCCACCTTCGCCTTCGCCTGCCTGTTCAACCTGGTGATCGGCTTCGGTATCTATTCCTCGACCTATCTGCTGCCGGTATTTCTGGGCCGGGTGCGCGGTTACAACTCGCTGCAGATCGGCACGACGGTCTTCGTCACCGGCATTGCCCAGGTCCTCTCCACGGTGATCGCGGCGCGGTTGTCGCAGCGGGCGGACCCGCGATACGTCATCACCGCCGGTCTGATCCTGTTCGCAGCGAGCCTGTGGTGGACTTCGACGTTGGGGCCCGAGTGGGGTTTCACCGCCCTGCTCGGCCCGCAACTCCTGCGCGGCTTCGCGGTGATGCTGTGCATCGTGCCCAGTGTCGGCATGGCGCTGAACGGCTTCGACATGACCGAGTTGCGCTACGCCTCGGCCCTGTTCAACACGATGCGCAACCTGGGCGGCGCCATCGGCATCGCCGTGGTCAACACCTGGCTACAGGACGGCGCGCGCGTTGAGGCCGAGCGGCTGGGCGAAGGCCTGGGCCGGTCGGGCCGCCGCGCGGCCGATCTTATTTCGGCCCTAGCTGCACAAATCCAGCAAGCCGGCGGCGATGCGGCTCAAGCCTTACTGATGGCGAAGGGCGAATTCGCCCGCATCGTGGAACGTCAGGCGCTGACCCTCGCCTTCGATGAAGTCTTCCGCGAGATGGCGTGGATATTCCTCGCCGCCCTGGCCATGGTCCCCTTCTGCCGCCCAGCGCCCAGCACAGCGCCGGCGGTGGAGGCGCATTGAGGGGAACGAAGGCTGGCCTTCGTCACGACGCCAATGATATCGATGGACATGGCCGACTCCGATGAATCCATCCATGGACAGCTGATCGAGGCGCGAGACAAGCTCCGCCGCGAACTGGAAATCCTGAGCGCGCCATCCAGCATTGGCGGCGGCTCGAACGACGGCAGCGTCATCGCCGCCATGGAAGACGAGCTGCGGCAGATAGAGGACGCGCTCGCCAATCGGGTTTGATCAGATCGCACTCTGACGCTTGCCGAGCGATCCGCTTATCAGTCAAACGTATCGCCGCGGACGACAGTCAACGGAGGCTTCAGGATTTTTGCCAGGTCGCCCACAGCGCCCGACTGGCGTCAGTCGCGGTCTTCGCTGGTCCGTCCTTCACATACCCATATCCGCGGATCGCGTCCGGGACGTTCGCGATCTTCACCGCGAGCGGTAGGCGCTCTGCTGTCAGCCCCTCGACGATCCGCTTTAACCCAGCCTCATAGTCCGCGATCAACCCCCGCTCCATCCGCCGCTCTTCGCTCGCGCCGAACAGGTCGAGCGGGCCTCCGCGCAGGCCCTTGAGCTTGGCCAACACCGGGAAACCCGCCGTCAGCATCCAACCCCCGAAAGCCATTTTGCGCGGGCGGCCGTCCCTGCCCTTGCCGGCCAGCAGCGGTGGCGCGAGCCAGACTTTCAACTTGCCGCCCTCGAACGTCTCCGCGAGATCGGCGGCGAAGCGGCCGTCGGTGTAGAGGCGGGCGACTTCGTATTCGTCCTTGTAGGCCATCAGCTTGAAGAGGTTGATCGCCACCGCGCGAGTCAGGGCCTCGCCGCCCAAGGGCGTCTCGGCGACTCTGACGGCGTCGACTTGGCGAAGATAGCGGTCGGCGTAGGCCTGGCTCTGGTAGGCGACGAGTTCCTTGGCGCGCAAGGCGATGAGGTCGTCCAACGGCGTGGTCTCGGGCGTGGGAACGTCGTTATCGGTGGGACCGCGCGAGGCGGGATCGTGGGCGGCCATACGGCCGATCTCGAACGCCTGGAGGTTTTCCTCCGCCGCCACGCCGTTGAGGTTGATCGCGCGGTAGAGGGCGCGGGCGGACACCGGGACGAAACCCTTCTGCCAGGCGAAACCCAGCATGATCATGTTGGCGTAGAGCGAATCGCCGAGCCGGGTCTCAGCGAGATGGGCGGCGGGACAGGCGTCGTAGCTTTGGCACGCGCCGGCAAGGCGACGCGCCATGGCGAGCGCATCGTAGCGCACGTCGCGGTTGGTGACGAAGTCGGCCGTCGGCTGGAAATCGGCGTTGCCGACGGCGACCGTGCGGTCCTTGGCGTAGAGCGCCAAGGCGTCGGGTCCCGCGGCGACCAGCAGGTCGCAGGCGATGACGACATTGGCGCTGGCCGCCGGCACCCGGCCGCCGACGCGGGTCTCTTCGTTCTGGCCGATACGGACGTGGCTGAACACCGCGCCGCCCTTCTGCGCCAGGCCGGTCATGTCGACCACCGAGGCGGCGAGGCCGTCGACGTGCGCGGCCATGCCGAGGATCGAGGCGGTGGTGGTGACGCCGGTGCCGCCGATGCCGGTGAAGACGATGTCCTTCACGCCTTCGAACGCCGCGATCTCGGGCAGAGGCGTAGAGTCCACCGTCAGCGCCGGAACCGCCTGGCGCTGGGCGTTTCGCCCGCCCTCGATGGTCACGAAGGAGGGGCAAAAGCCGTCGACGCAAGAATAGTCCTGGTTGCAGGTCGACTGGTCGATCTTCCGTTTGCGGCCGAACGCGGTGTTCAGCGGTTCGATCGAAACGCAGTTGGAGGCCTTCGAACAATCCCCGCAGCCTTCGCATACCAGGGCGTTGATGAAGACCCGTTTGGGCGCCTGGGCCATAAGGCCCCGCTTGCGGCGGCGGCGCTTTTCGTTGGCGCAGACCTGATCGTAGATCATCACCGTGACCCCGGGCGTGTCGCGCAACTCCTCCTGCACGGCGATCAGATCGTTACGCGGCCGGACGGTCACCCCCGGCGCGAGGCCGGTTGCGCCGTCGTAGCGGCCCATGTCGTCGGCGACGACCACGACCTTCGCCACGCCCTCGTCGGCCAACTGGCGGGTGATCTGCGGCACGGTGAAACCGCTCTCCGCCGCCTGGCCGCCGGTCATCGCCACGGCGTCGTTGAACAGCAGCTTATAGGTGATGTGCGTTCCCATCGCCACCGAGCCGCGTACAGCGAGCGATCCCGAATGGTTGTAGGTGCCGTCGCCCAGATTGACGAACACGTGGTCCTGCGAGGTGAACGGCGAGGCGCCGGCCCACGACAGCCCCTCCCCGCCCATCTGGCTCGTCAGGTCGGTGTTGGGGTCCGAAAAGGTCGCCATATAGTGGCAGCCGATCCCCGCCAGGGCGCGGGAGCCTTCCGGCAGGCGGGTCGAGGAATTGTGCGGGCAACCGGAGCAGAAGAACGGTTTGCGCACCTGATCGGCGCCAAGCGTCACCGCCGCCATGCTCGCCGCGGACACGCGGTCGAGGTATTCGTGGACCCGCACCATGTGCGGACCCGGCGGCAGGCGGTCGGCGATGGCCAGGGCGATCTCGGCCACCGAGAGCGAGCCGAGCGTCGAGAGCAGCGCGTGGCCCTTTTCGTCCACCTTGCCGATCACCTTGGGTTGGGCGTGGGCGGGAAGATCGTAGAGCGCGGACCGCGCCTGGGTCTCCAGCAAGGGCCGCTTGTGTTCGATCACCATCAAGGTTTCGAGACCCCGGGCGAAGGCGCGCAGGCCGGTCGGCTCTAGCGGCCAGGGCATCCCGACCTTGTAGAGCGAGACCCCCAGATCGGCGGCCTCGGGCAAGCTGATCCCCATACAGGCAAACGCCTCGATGACATCCGCCCAGGCCTGACCATGGGCGGCAATGCCGAGACGGGGGCGTGGCGATGTCAGCACGGCGCGGTCGATACCGTTGGCCTTGGCGAAAGCCAGGGCGGCGGGAAGCTTGTGCAGGCGCAGCCGCCGCTCCTTGTCCATCGGCGCGTCCTTGAGCCGGATGCCAAGGCCGCCTGCGGGGAGCTTGATGTTGTCCGGGATCACGAAGCGGTGCCGGTCCAAGCCGACATCGATGGTCGCGCCGGAATCCATGGTGTCGGCCAGGGCGATCAGCCCGACCCAGAGGCCCGAAAACCGCGACAGGGCGTAGCCCATCAAGCCATAGTCCAGAACCTCCTGCACGTCGGCGGGCGCGAGCACGGGCATCTCGAAATCCTGGAAGGCGTATTCCGACTGGGACGGAAGGGTGGAAGACTTACAGGCGTGATCATCGCCGGCGACTGCCAGCACGCCCCCCTTCGGCATCACGCCGGCGAAATTAGCGTGTTTGAAAACATCGCCCGTGCGATCGACACCGGGGGCCTTGCCGTACCACATGCCGAAAACGCCGTCGTAGAGCGCGCCGGAGAAGAGGTTGGCTTGCTGGCTGCCCCAAACGGCGGTGGCGCCGAGATCCTCGTTGATCGCCTCCTTGAAGACGACATTGGCGGCCCCGAGGAGCTTACCCGCGCGCTTGGCTTGTTGGTCGAGGCCGCCCAGCGGCGATCCGCGATAGCCGGAGACGAAGCCCGCGGTGTTAAGCCCGGCCCGTTTATCCAACCGGCTTTGATCCAGCAGGACGCGCAGCAGAGCCTGGACCCCGGTGATGAAGACCCGGCCCTCTTCCGCGACAAACTTGTCGTCCAGCGTGACGTTAGAATGCTTCATTCGGATTCCTCGGCCGCGCGTCGGTCAATTCATATAGGATTGCGCGTTTATGCGAAAAGACTGTATCGCGAAAGCGTGTTTCATCGAAATGATCGCCGCGCGCAGAGGGGCCAAGAGAGAAAAATATGCCTGAAACATTGGACGCCGTCGGGGCTCGCATTCTGGACATCGTGCAGAACGACGCGGCCCTGTCCGTCGCGGAGATCGCCGATAAGGTCGGCCTTTCGTCCAGCCCGTGTTGGCGGCGCATCAAGCGGATGGAGGATGACGGACTTATCCTGCGCCGGGTAACAATTCTCGACCGCGAGAAACTCGGTTTGACCTTCGAGGTCTATTGCACGGTGAAGCTCTCCCTTCCGACCAAGGCCAATCTGGAGACTTTCGAGCGTGCGGTGATGGACTGGCCCGAGGTCATCCAGTGCGCGACCGTCACCGGCGCGGCGGATTATGAGATGAGAATTGTCACTCGCGATATGCACGCCTTCGACGACTTCCTACGGAGCAGGCTGCTGGATCTTGGGCTCGTCTCTAATATCGAAAGCCGGATCGTGGTTCGGGCGGTGAAGATGACAACGGCCCTTCCCTTGGGTTTGCTGGAAACCCCGGAGACCTAGCCTCTCACCGCGCAACGGTCGCGCTCGTCATCCGCCAGACCGTCCCGCCGACATCGTCGGCGATCAGCAGGCCCCCGCCGTTGTCGATGGCGAGACCCACCGGACGGCCCCGCGCCTCGTTCTTGCTCGCGAACCCCGTCACGACGTCCTGGGCCGCGCCTGCGGGCCTACCGTTCGCGAAGGGAATATAGACCACCTTGTAGCCGTTGATCGGCGCGCGATCCCAGCTGCCATGCTCGCCGACGAAGGCCCCGCCGCGATAGGCCGCGGGCAGGAGCGAACCGGTGTAGAAGACCATGCCCAGCGGCGCGACGTGGGAGCTGAGCGAATAGTCCGGCATGATCGCCTTGGCGACCATCGCGGGGTTGCGCGGCATGACGCGCGGATCGATGTGCCGACCCCAGTAGCTCCAGGGCCAGCCGTAAAAGCCGCCGTCCCGGACGGAGGTCATATAATCTGGGACAAGATCGGGGCCGAGCTCGTCGCGCTCGTTGACCACGGCCCAGAGCGCGTGCGTGGTCGGCTCGAAGGTCAGGCCGTTGGGGTTGCGCAGGCCGGTGGCGTAGAGACGGTGCGCGCCGGTCGCCCTATCGATCTCCCAGATCGCCGCTCGGTCCTTCTCCGCGCCGATGCCGTTCTCGGTGATGTTGCTGTTGGATCCGACACCCGCGTAGAGCTTGGTCCCGTCGGGACTCGCGGTCAGGCTTTTCGTCCAGTGGTGGTTGATCGGACCGGCGGGGAGTTCGGTCAGCTGGACGCCCGGCGCGGTGATCCGGGTCTGACCGGTCTGATAGGGGTAGCGCATCACGCCATCGGTATTGGCGACGTAGAGGTCGGCGCCGACGAGCACCACGCCGAAAGGCGAATTGAGATGGTCGAGGAAGATGCTTCGGAATGCCGGGGCGCCGTTCGCGGCCGGGCGGATCAGGGTGATCCGCTGCGGCGGATCGGCCTTGGAGTGAGACTTCTTCTCTAGCAGGGCCATGAAATATTCTTTGGGCCGACTGATCGGCGGTTTTGGACCGCCGCTTTCCACCACCAGGATATCTCCGTTCGGCAGGACGTAGAGCGAGCGCGGATTCTTCAGCCCCGTGGCGAGGGCGTCGATGCGCACGCCGGCCGGAACAGTGGGCGTCGCGCCGTTCCAGCCGACGACCTTCGAAACCAGCATCGGCGGGAGCAGGTACTGATGGATAGCGGGCAGATAGGGGTTGGCGCCGACCTGGCGATGGGGATCGATCGGGGCGGGACCGCAACCGGATAGCGCCCCGAGAGCGGCGAGGGTCGCTACGCAAAGATGAGCGCGCCTCATCCGCTCGTCCCAGACCGTACGCCGACGCGATGGCGATAGACCAGGCTCCAGCCGTTCCATCCGCTTACGAGAAGCAGCGCGACCACAATGGCCGAGAGGGTGATGCCCGTGGGCACGACGGAGGTGTAGCCGTCGCGGCTGTGGACGAAGGCGTTCCAGATCGAAAGCGCCAGCACCAGCGCATTGACCGTCCCGTGAATCCAGGCCGCGCCGATCCCCCGGACCCGGCGATCCCCGAAGAAATCGATGACGCCGGTCAGCGCCACCAGTATGGAAACGAGCAGCCCCGCGGTCAGCAGCCAGGCCGAAAAATTCGCCCACTGCATATTGGCCGTGCGCCAATAGGCGATGTCGGTGAGCAGAGTCCCGACGAAGCAGACGATGGGGACCGGAACCAGCATGACGTGAATCGGGCGGCCAAAGAGTCTGGCGGTGGATCGCGGGTTTTCAGCCTGCATCGTGGAAATCTCCCAGTGGTCGCCCTCGGGCGCTAGCGATACGTCTCAAGCGGATGCCGGTTCCCCTGGACGCGCGGTCGCGCGTCGAGCGTCTTTCCGCGGAACAAGGGTCGCCCTAAACTCCGGATCGGCGCGCGCACACCTCTGGAAAATCCCATGATCGACCTCGTCCTCGACTCTCATCGTCACGACCTGGGCGGCGGTTTCGAGGTGGGGCGCGCCCTGCCCTCCGCGGCCAAGCGCATGGTCGGTCCCTTCGTATTCTTCGACCACTTCGGCCCGGCGACGTTCCCGCCGGGATTTGCCAAGAGCATGGACGTGCGGCCGCACCCGCATATCGGACTCTCGACCGTCAGCTATCTCTTCGACGGCGAGATCACCCACCGCGACAGCGTGGGCAGCGAGGCCGTGATCCGGCCGGGAGAGGTCAACTGGATGACGGCGGGGCGCGGGATCACCCACTCGGAGCGGTTCGAGACACTGCGCGCCCAGGGCGGCGCGATGCACGGCATACAGGCCTGGGTCGCGCTGCCGCAGGATCAGGAAGATATCGAGCCGGCGTTCAGCCATCACGGTCCGGCGGACTTGCCGACCTACGAATTCCCCGGCCTCTGGGCGAGGTTGCTGGCTGGGAAGGCCTTCGGCGCCGAGGCCAAGGTCCCGGTTCACTCGCCGATGTTCTATGTCCACTGGCGCCTTGGCGCGGGCGCCAAGGCGCAGGTCCCCGCGGAGTACCCCGAACGCGCCGCCTTCGTTGCGGCGGGTTCGGTGGAGATCGAGGGTCGAACGATCGAGGCCGGCAAGCTCGTCCTGCTGAAGCCGGGCGAGCCGGTCCTCGTCACCGGCGTCGAGCCAGCGGAGGTGATGCTGTTCGGCGGCGAACCGGTGGGAGAGCGCTTTCTGGAATGGAATTTCGTCTCTTCGTCGCGGGAGAAGCTGGATCAAGCCAAAGCCGATTGGCGGGCCGGGCGAATGAAGCTGCCCGATCTGGATCACGACGAATTCATTCCCCTCCCCGAACCTGCGCCGACGCCAAATCCGATGTCGTGACCTATCGAAGCGGAGCGGCCTCGCCATATCCGGCTCAAGATCAAAGAACCGGAGTTCGACGATGACCACCGCAGCAACCTTTCGACTGGGCGAGCGCGCCGTGAACCGCATGGGATACGGCGCGATGCAGCTGGCCGGGCGGGGCGTCTTCGGACCGCCGAAGGATCGGGCCGCCGCCGTGGCCGTGCTGCGGGAAGCGGTGGCGAGCGGCGTCAACCATATCGACACGAGCGACTACTACGGTCCCCACGTCACCAACGAGATCATCCGCGAGGCGCTGCATCCCTATCCGGACGGCCTGACGATCGTGACCAAGATCGGCGCCCGACGGGGCGCGGACGGCTCGTGGAACCCGGCCTTCTCGGCGAAGGATCTGGAGGGCGCGGTTTATGACAACCTTCGCCATCTTCGCCTCGATGAGCTTCACGTCGTCAATCTGCGCTTCATGTTCGATACTCACGGTCCGGCGGAGGGGCCGATCGAAGCGCCGCTGACAGCCCTGGCCGAACTCCAGGCGCGCGGGCTTGTCCGCCATATCGGCGTCAGCAACGCGACCTCCGGACAAATCGCCCAGGCGCGCGCGATCGCCGACATCGTCTGCGTGCAGAACCAATACAACCTCGCCCACCGCGACGACGACGCGGTTATCGACACACTGGCGGCCGAGGGGATCGCCTATGTGCCCTTCTTCCCGCTCGGGGGTTTTTCGCCCCTACAGTCGGACGCACTGTCGGCGGTCGCCACGCGGCTGGACGCCACGCCGATGCAGGTCGCCCTGGCCTGGTTGCTTCTGCGTTCGCCCAACATCCTGCTGATCCCCGGCACCTCATCGCTCGGACATCTGCGGGAGAACCTCGCCGCCGCCGACCTGAAGCTGTCGGATACAGACGTCGCCGAACTGTACGCGATCGGCGCGAAGGCCGCCTAGCGGACTCTCACGTCCAGCCGCTCCAAGCCCCGGAAGAACGGCAGGGCGCGCCAGCGGGGCGCGTCGTCCACCAGGGCGAGATCCGGAAATCTCTGGAACAACCCCAGGAAGGCCGCCTGACCCTCGATCCTGGCCAGGGGCGCGCCCAGGCAGATGTGGGCGCCGCCGCCGAAGGCGACGTGGGGCGCGCGGGCTCGGGTGATGTCGAAGACATCGGGTTCGGGAAACACTTCCGGATCGCGGTTCGCCGCGCGCAAGGAGGGCGAGAGCTGTTCGGTCGCCTTCACCGGACATCCGCCGATCTCCATGTCTCGCGAGGCCACGCGGCCGGTCTGGTCCACGGGCGGTTCGAACCGGAGGACCTCCTCCACCGCCGCGCCGATCAGACTGGGATCGGCCTTCAGCTTGGCCAGCTCGCCGGGATGCTGGAGGAAGAGCCGCACGCCGTTGCCGATAAGGTCCGTGGTCGTCAGGTTGCCGGCGATCAGCAGGGTCAGACAATTGATCCGGATCTCGTCGTCCGAAATCTCCGCGCCGGCGTCCTTGATCGCCACCAGATCACTGATCAGGTCGTCTCGAGGCGCGGCGCGGCGCGCGGTCATCAGCTCCCGCAAATAGTCCATCGCGGCGTTGTAGCCGGTGGACATCGCCTCGGTCTGTTCGGGCGAGCGACCCGGATTGAAGCTTTGGATGATGGCTTCCGACCAGGCGCGGAACTCCGCCAGCCGGCCGTCGTCGACGCCCAGGAGATGCGCGATCACCTCGATCGGGATCGGCATGGCGTACTCGGCGATGAGGTCGAACCGCTCACGGCCGCCCAGAGCGTCCAGCCGCCGCGCCACCACCTGATCGACCATGCCGCGGGACTCGTTGAACCGCTTGTAGAGGACCGGGGTCAGCAGGCCGCGCACCCTGCCGTGGTCGGGATCGTCGGCGGTCAGGATGCTGCGCGGCCCCACGGGCTGACTGTCCGTTTCCATCATCGCACGGCGCTTGGCGAGCGAGGTGTCGTCCGCCCGCATGGGGTCCCGCCAGAGCGTGCGGTCGGTAAGGACTCCGCGAACGTCGGCGTACTTCATCAACTGGACCGCGCCGAAAAAGGCGTCCCGCCGAACGGGGCAGACATCCCGCGCCTCTCTCAGGCGCGGATAGGGATCTTCGCGATAGACCGGGTCGAGGGCGGTGAACTGCAGTCCCTGTGGTGTCTCAGACATCGACGTCCCCGATCGAGATCAGGCCAAGGCCTTCCTCGCCTGCTCCCAATACTGAACGCCGGTTATAAGGGTGATCAGGGCCGCTAGCCACAGAAGTGCGTGAGCGCCGATTGTCGCAACGCCGCGGAAGCCCGGATCGTCCGGCAGGCCGAAAGCGCCCCAGCAGGCGACCAGTAATTCCGCGCCGAGCGCGAAGAGCTGCAACGTGGTCTTCCACTTCGCCAGCATGGTCACGGGAAGCTTGATCCCCCTGCCCGCCGTGACTTCGCGCAAGGCGCTGACGGTGAATTCGCGGAAAAGGATCAGGCCCGCCGGTAGGGCGATCGTCACATTCGAACCGATCGCCAGCAGGCCCAGGATCACCCCGCAGACCAGCACCTTGTCGCCGATCGGATCCAGGATCGCGCCCCAGATCGAGACCGCGTCCAGCTTCCTCGCCAACCAGCCATCGACGTAGTCGGTGAGCGCCGCGACGACGAAGGCGCCGAAGGCGAAACGCTCCAATCCGTATTGTTGGCCCTCGGTCAGGTGCGGACCCAGCAACGGGACGGCGGCGAGGGCGAGGAAGGTCAATACAGCGAGCACGAGGCGCCCGGCGGTGACGATATTGGGCAGGGCTTTCATGGGCCTGAACGTAGCGCGGCCACGACACGAATGCACCACATCTTGCCCACAAACCCACCAGAACAAAACCCGATTGGAAATCTACCCTTTGCTCCAAGGAACGCGTCCATCCTGGGCGTGTTTGCTGCAAGGAACGCGTTCGTCCCGGGCGCGGAGGAGACCACCATGAACAGCAAATCCCTCGTCATCGCCGCCTCGGCCATGGCCTTTGCCGCCGGCGCCTTCGCCCAGGCAACGCCGGCCGCCGACCCCGCCATGCCGGCGGACAAACCCGCCGCCGCGGACAACGCCATGGCCGCCGACAAGTCGATGGCTGGCGACAAGATGACTGGCGACAAGACGACTGGCGACAAGATGGCTTCCGCGAAGATGTCGAAATCCATGATGAAGACCCAGAAAATGTGCGCCGGCATGACCAAGGAAAAGATGACCGCGAACAAGAGCTGCACAGACATGGCCGCCGCCCATCCGGAGTTGATGACCAGCGACGGCGCGATGATGGCGCCGCAATAGGCTATTTCCTGAAGTGATCGTGGACGCGCTTCGCGAGGGGCGCGTTCACGCCTTCCACCTTGGCCAGATCGTCCACGCTCGCGCGGCTCACCCCCCGCGCCGAGCCGAAGGCGTGCAGGAGGGCCTTCTTCCGCGCCGGCCCCACCCCCTCGATCTCGTCCAGCGGGTTCCTCTTCATCTCCATGGAGCGCTTGGCTCGGTGAGTGCCGATGGCGAAGCGGTGCGCCTCGTCGCGTAGTCTCTGCAGAAAGTAGAGCACTGGGCTTTTCGGCTCGAGCATGAAGGGCGGCTTGCCGGGCAGGAAGAAGCGCTCCAGGCCGGCGTCGCGGTCCGGCCCTTTGGCGACGCCGACCAGGGCGATGTCGTCGACGCCGAGGTCGGCCATGATCTCCTGCGCCGCCGCCAGCTGCCCCGCGCCGCCGTCGAGGAGCACCAGATCCGGACGGGGCGGATTCTCACCGGCCTCCTCCTCTTTCGCCAGGCGGGCAAAGCGTCGGCGCAGCACTTCGCGCATCATGCCGTAGTCGTCGCCGGGCGTGAGTTCCGTGTCGCGGATGTTGAACTTGCGATACTGGTTCTTCTGGAACCCGTCCGGTCCCGCGACGATCATCCCGCCCACCGCGTTCGTGCCCATGATGTGCGAGTTGTCATAGACCTCGATCCGCTCCGGCGTGCTTTCCAGACCGAACGCCTCGCAGACCTGGGCCAGAAGCTTGGACTGCGCGGAACTCTCGGCCATCTTCCGCCCCAAGGCCTCGCGGGAATTGGTGAGAGCGTGATCGACCAGCCGGCGCTTTTCCCCCCGCCTCGGAACCGATAGCTCGACCCGCCGCCCCGATTTGAGGGAAAAGGCCTCGGTCAGCAGATCGCAGTCCGCCGGCTCCACGTTCAGCAGAACCAGCTTGGGGATCGGCTTATCCTCGTAGAATTGGCCCAGGAAGGCGGCCATGATCTCGGCGTCGTCGTCGCTCTTGTCGACCCTGGGGAAATAGGCGCGGTTTCCCCAGTTCTGCCCGGCGCGGAAGAAGAAGACCTGGACGCAGGCCTGGCCGCCCTCGGCGTGGAGGGCGAAGACATCGGCCTCGTCCACCGTCTCGGCGTTGATCTGGGTCTCCTGGGCGATGGAGGACAGGGCGCGGATGCGGTCGCGCAGGCGGGCGGCGCGTTCGAACTCCATCTCGTCGGAGGCGGCCTGCATCTGCTCGCTCATCCGCCGCATGACCATCCGGCTCTTGCCGCGCAGGAAGCCCTCGGCCTCGCCCACCAGTTCGCCGTAGTCCTCCAGGGAGATGAGCCCCGTGCACGGCGCGGCGCAGCGGCGGATCTGATGCAGCATGCAGGGCCGGGTGCGGCTCTCGTAGACGCTGTCGGAGCAGGAGCGCAGAAGAAACGCCTTTTGCAAAGTGTTCAGCGTGCGGTTCACCGCCCAGGCGCTGGCGAAAGGGCCGAAATAATCGCCCTTGATCGAGTGCGCCCCCCGATGCTTGCGCAGTTGGGCGGCCGGATGTTCGCGGCGGATGACGATTTCCGGGAAGCTCTTGTCGTCGCGCAGCAGGACGTTGAAGCGCGGCTTGAGCTGCTTGATCAGGTTGATCTCGAGCAGCAGGGCGTCGGTCTCGGTGCGGGTGGTGGTGAACTCCATGGCCCGCGTCTGATCTACCATCAAGGCGATGCGATTGGTGTGGAATCGACCCTGCGCATACTGGATCACTCGCTTCTTCAGCGAGCGCGCCTTGCCGACATAGAGCGCCTCGCCCCCCTCCCCGAACATGCGGTAGACGCCGGGGGAGTCGGGCAGGCGGCGAACGTGATCCTTGATCAGGGCGGCGCCGGTCAGCGGGCGAGGCGAGAATGTGTCCGAAGGGGGCGGCATGGATGAGGGAATATAGTCCGTTCGCGACGCGGTGATGGGCTTCGTTGCGACATCGCCTGGGCCGGAACCGCGAAAACCACTCGCCCGAAATCATGAAACCGTCCTAGATGTTTGTATATACTAACTAAGGTTTGCCCACGAAGTCGAGATGCGGCCTAGGCCGCGGCAGTTTTTGGCATCCGAAACGGCGTTTTTCGCGGACGAGCGGTCTGCCCCGAGCGGCGAATCGCGGGTGCGTCGCCGCAAACGGGCGGTGCGCCATGAACTTTCGACAACGCCGCGACCGCCGCGTGACCTCGTCCCGACCGCGAGAATTTCAAGAACCGGCATGTTTACATTATGCAATTTTCCTGACGGTCGCGTCAATGGAGGAAAGGCCTGATGAAAACTCGATCTATCCTGGCGGCGCGACGACCATGAAGAGGTCGGTGTCCGCGGTCTTCGCGCCCGCGGCGGTGATCATGGCGTGGGCTTGACCGCGATGATGGGTTTGATGATTGAAGAAATGGACAAGCAGGAAACCGCGCGGGGCGGTGACCTCGCGTCCCGCCGCGCCGCTGAACCAGGTAAGGTCTCCCGCCAACCAGCCGGCGTCCATGTCCTGCGCCCAGGCCGACAGCCGCTCGTCGACGTCGCCGCGCGCGGCGCGCAGGGCCTCGAAATCGTCGATGAGCCGTGGGCTATCCTTCATGCCCACGTTCGGCCGCTCCCAACCGGCGAAGCGGGACATCCATAGCTGGTCCGCCCAGAGCAGATGCGAAAAGGTTCCATGGATCGATCCCCAGAACGCTCCACGATCCTGCCGACGATCGGCATCGGACAGTGTGGCCGCCGCCGCATACAGCCCGCGATTCAATTCGGCGTTATAGGCCGCAAGGGTGCGGACATAGGATGCTTCGATCATCTCGGGGCCTCGAAACGCGCCGGCCGGAAGGCGGGCGACCTTATTGAACGGATTTCGCGTGAGGCGTCCATCTCGCCGCGAGCCGCCGATTTTCGCTTTCGGCCACGACCGGGCTAGTCATTCGCAACGCGGAATCCGAAGGGAAATCTGGACATGAGCGATACCGCCCCGACGTCGCAAGCTGACGCCCCTCGCCTGATTGACGAGCGGATCGCGGAATTGGGCGACTGGCGCGGCGCGACCCTGGCCAGAATGCGCGCGCTGATCAGGCAGGCCGACCCCGAAGTCGTCGAGACATGGAAGTGGCGCGGCGTCCCGGTATGGGAAAACAACGGCATCATCTGCACCGGCGAGACCTACAAGGCGGTGGTCAAGCTGACCTTCGCCAAGGGCGCGGCGTTGGAGGATCCGTCCGGCCTTTTCAACGCCAGCCTCGACGGTAACGTCCGGCGCGCGATCGACATCCGCGAGGGTGAAGCGATCGACGAGGCGGCCTTCACGGCGCTCGTCCGAGCCGCCATCGCGCTGAACGCAGCCGGCAAGAGGCGTTGAGCGTTCGGGCTCAACGCGAGAAACTCCGGCGTCTTTTGGCCGCCGCCAAGGCACGGGCCTTCGCCGACCCTGTCGCGGTCAGTCTTGCTTAGACGTCCGCCTGTCCTAAGACGTTTACCTTCGACACCATCGACGACGAGGCCGCGCGATGCGCAAGAATACGATCTGCCTTTGGTACAGTCGCGACGCGGAGGAAGCCGCGCGCTTCTACGCCGAGACCTTCCCGGACAGCGCGATGGGCGCGGTGAGCCGGGCGCCGTCGGACTTCCCGGGTGGCAAGGCGGGTGATGTGCTGACCGTGGAGTTCACCGTGTGCGGCGTCGCCTGCCTCGGCCTCAACGGCGGCGACGCGTTCAAACAGAGCGAAGCCTTCTCGTTTCAGATCGCCACGGACGATCAGGCGGAGACCGACCGCTACTGGGACGCGATCGTCGGCAATGGCGGCGAGGAGAGCGCCTGCGGCTGGTGCAAGGACCGCTGGGGCCTGTCGTGGCAGATCACCCCGCGCGCCCTGACCGAAGCTATGGCCGCCGGCGGGGACACCGCGAGACGCGCCTTCGAGGCGATGATGGAGATGCGGAAGATCGACGTCGCCAGGATCGAGGCGGCGGCGCGGGGGTAGGTCGGGAGCGGCGGATTAACGTGGCGGGGCGATTTACTTGCTAAAGCGCCGCCGTAATTTCCGGTCGCTTTCACAACGGAGAGGAAGGTGTATAATCGACGCCATGGCCCGCGACCTCACCTTTAACCGACAGGCCCGCGCTCGCGGGTCGTCCAGAGGCAGGACACTGGGCTTTGGTCCCGGTTACGAAGGTTCGACTCCTTCCCCGCGAACCCTTCGAATACCGTCCTAGCCACCTAAGGCGCTTAGCTCGACGGCATAACCGCGAGTCTTCAACTCATCGATCCTTCGTACGATCGTGCGAGCGTCTTCCGCCGGCTTGTAGCTCAATGGCAGAGCGCGCGGCATTATAACCGCAGGACCTGAGTTCGATTCTCAGCAGGCCCACCAACTGATCGTACCAAACTGCGATTAACTCGGCGCGACGCCGGTTTAATCCACACAGTGTCACCGTAATTCCGTGCCTCGGCCTCAACGGCGGAGACAGGTTCAAGCAGAGCGAAGCCTTCTCGTTCCAGATCCCCACCGACGACTAGGCGGAAACCGACCGCTACTGAAACGCCATCGTCGGCAATGGCGGCGCGGAGGGCGATTGCGGGTGGTGCAAGGACCGATGGGGTCTGTCGTGGCAGATCACCCCCCGCGCCCTCACCGAAGCGATGGCCGCGGGCGGCGAGGCGGCCAAACGGGCGTCCGAGGCGATGATGACCATGCGAAAGATCGATGTCGCGACGATCGAGGCGGCGGCTCGGGGCTAGGGCGGCTTCGCCATCCCGTTGCATTCTTCGTCGATCGCGTCCCTTCTGGCGAAGCTCGAACGATTTTCGCGCCCGACCCACGAAAGCCAGCCTCCCGCCGAGGAACGCCCATGAAAACGCGCATCCCCTTCAGCGTCATCGTCGGGAGCGTTGGCTTCCTGGCTGTTTTCGGAGCGATGGCGGACCCCACCCCAGCGAACGGCGTCTCTGGCGCTCCAGGATACGACGCCGACGGCCGCCTGCTCTTTCCGGCCGACTACAGGGATTGGATATTCCTGAGTTCGGGACTGAACATGAGCTACAGCGACGGGCCGGTTTCATCAGGGATGAACATGTTCGGCAACACCTTCGCCCCGCGCGCGGCCTATGCGGCGTTCCGGAAAACCGGCGTTTGGCCAGACCGCACCGTGCTGCTCATCGAGAACCGCAACGCCGCGACGAAGGGCTCGATAAACAAGCGCGGCCAGTATCAGACGCTGGAAACCATGGGTTTCGAAGCCCACGTCAAGGACCTGGCGCGGTTCAAGGGCGGCTGGGGGTTCTTCGGGTTCGACAATGACGAGAAGCCGGCGACCCTGATCGCCTACAAGGCCCAGTGCTATTCGTGCCATCAGGCTCACGCGGCCGCCGACACCACCTTCGTCCAGTATTATCCGACGCTGCTGCCCATCGCCACCAAGCTGAAGACGCTGAACCCGGCGTATGTGGCCGAGGAAGCAGCCCGGAAATAGCTAGCGGACCCGACGAGACGCCCCGTCACCAAGGGATCGTCCGCCCTCCCGTTCCCGTGAAGGCCCCCGTCGGCGCATCCTTGCCGAGCAGGGCGACGCGGACCGCCTCGCGAGCGCCCTCCTCCACCGTCTCCGTGCCCGCATAGCCGTTGAGGTTGGTCTTGGTGAAGCCGGGTGAGACGGCGTTGACCGTGATGCCCTCCGGCTCCAGTTCGATCGCCATGGCCAGGGTCAGGGCGTTGAGCGCGGTCTTGGATGCCGGATAGACCGGGCCGAAGATCGCGCGGTAGTGGAAGGCCTTGTCGGAATTCGTGGTCAGGGAGCCGACCCCACTCGAGACATTGACGATGCGGGCGCCCGGTGTGGCGCGCAGCACCGGCAGCATGGCCTGATAGACGGCGAGGACGCCGAAGACGTTGGTGTCCCAAACGGCGCGCATCTCATCGATGGGGACGACGCTTGGCCGGGTGGTCTTCGTATACTCCTCTATGGATTGGCCGGGCTGTTTGCCGGTATTCGAGATGGCGGCGTTCTGGATCAACACGTCGAGACGGCCGAATTCGCTCCGCACCCGCTCCGCCGCGGCGGCGATCGACGCGCTGTCGGTGACGTCGAGCTGCAGAGCGTGGGCGTTCGCGCCGACCTCCAGGGCCGCGGCCTCGCCACGCTCCAGGTTGCGCGAGCCGACCAGCACGGTGAAGCCGTGGGCGGTGAGATCCTTGGCGATCTGAAGGCCGATGCCTTGATTGGCGCCGGTGACCAGGGCGACGGGTTTGTCTTGCATGGAGAGCCTCATAGAACGGGGGGTTAGTTGAACGCGCGGCCCGGCTTCGCTACATCGAAGACGGATCATCGTTCCGCGTAAATATGGATCGTTGATCCGCTTACAAGGGGATGCCGTGGCCGTTAGCGTGAAAAAAAGGATCGAGGATTCGCCAGCGAACGACGCCGCGAACCGCCCCCTCCGCGCCGACGCCCGGCGCAGCCAGGACGCTCTGCTCCGCGCGGCCAAGGCGGTGTTCGCCACCTCGGGGGTCGACGCCCCGATCCGCGAGATCGCGGACACGGCGGGCGTCGGACTCGGCACCCTCTATCGCCACTTCCCGCGCCGCTCGGATCTGATCGCGGCCGTCTTCCGCCGCGAGATCGACGCCTGCGCCGACATCGCGCCGAAGCTGGCGCAGGCGCACGCGCCGTTTGAGGCCCTGGCCGGCTGGATGCAGCGCTACGCCGCGTTCGTCGCCACCAAGCGCGGCCTCGCCCAGGCCCTCCACTCCGGCGACCCGGCGTTCGACAGTCTGCCCGGCTATTTCGACCAGCGCCTGAGGCCGGCGCTCCGCTCTCTGCTGACCAACGCCACGGCCGCCGGCGTCGTCCGCGCGGATATCGACGCCGACGACCTGCTCAGCGCGGTGGCGAGCCTGTGCATGTCGGGGCGCAATGCGGAAGCTGGGCGGGCGGAGCGGATGGTGGCGTTGCTGGTGGACGGCATGCGGTGTGGGGCGGGCGAAAGCCACTAAGCGCGCCCAGCCGGCGGCTTAACCGCTGCGTCCGATTAGGAACTCCCGCGTGTCCCACCGGTTAGGTTGCGGCAAGCTAGACCGGCGGGCGATGATCAGGAGATATCCGATGCAATTGCCTAGAGGCGCGACGGTCGCCGTGGTGGACGGCGAAAAGCTCCACCTTTATCGCAATGAGGGCGATGAGGCGGAGCTACGGCTGACGGTCCTGCCTCGCGCGAAAGTGGACGCCGACCATCGCGGCTCCGACGCCGGACATCAGTCCAGCGCCGCCAATCCCGATAGTCACCAAGCCGAAGAGGACGGCTTCGCCGTCGGCGTCGCCGACATCCTCAATCGCGGGGCCCTGGAGAACGACATCAGCCACCTGATGATCATCGCCGGACCGCAGACCCTGGGCGAGCTGCGCAAACACTACCACAAGGCTTTGTCGGCGGTGCTCGTGGGCGAGATGCACAAGGATCTCGCCGGCCACTCGATCAAGGACATCGAGCAGGCTATCGCCGCCCATCAGTCCTGATCGGGCGGCGATGAAACGGTCTTAAGGGACGCTGTTCCTACCGCGGGTCGGTTTAGGCTGGAGAGCGACGATCAGGCGTAAACGTGCGTTCTCATCGGCGTGGGAATCTCTCGACCCATGGCGGTAGCTTGCTCAACCCACGAGACAATGGCGCCGCGAACATTCTCCACGGCCTCGGCGTCAGTATCACCGTCTGACATGCAGCCGGGGAGTTCCGGAACGGTGGCGAGATAGCCCCCGCCCTCATCCTCGCGCAGTCGGCGGACCAGAACCTCGTATCGGCGCTGCGCCATGTTTGCTTTCGATCCTATCGAGGAATGCGATCAAGTCCCTGATGTACACCGCTTTGATGGGCGTCGGCGGGGGATGGTCAAGATATCGTCAAGCGCGCTGTGCGCCACTTTATAGTGCGACCCACCGCCAGGTGGCGCACAGACGGCGCCAAATGCTCGGCAGACCACCTCAACATCCTCGATCGTCCAGTCGGCGGCGGGGTTTCGCCGCATGCCTTCCAAGCGTTTCTCGACCTGTGTCAAAGCTGCCCCCGCCCTGGACCGCCGGTGCCGCGCGCCGCGTCAGGATTACTCGAACCACGCGGCGGGCGGCTCGTAGTAGTCCGGGGTTCCCCAGGTTTTCAGCCAAGGTGCGACCTCTTCGAACGGGATCAACCGTCCCGCGGCGATATCCGCTTCAGCTTCGGCCTCCACGCGGGCGTCGTGTTCGGGATCGACGATGTCGAAGATCGCCGGCTCGTCGTCGGCGGGTTCTTGGTAGGTGAAGGGCTCGACGGTCATGGGTTTCATATTATCACGCGTCGGCGCGGACGCCGAGCCTCACTTAAAGCGGTATATTATCGTGCTTCTTCCATGGATTGCTCACCGCCTTCGTCTCCAAACTCCGCAACGCCCGGATCAGCCGCCGCCGCGTCCCATGCGGCATGATCACGTCGTCGATGTAGCCGCGTGACGCCGCGACGAAGGGGTTGGCGAAGTGGGCTTTGTAGTCGGCTTCTCTCACCTTCAGCTTCTCGGCGTCGCCGATGTCGGCGCGAAAGATGATCTCGACCGCCTGTTTTGGGCCCATCACCGCGATCTCGGCGGTGGGCCAGGCGTAGTTCATGTCGCCGCGGATGTTCTTGGAGCTCATGACGTCGAAGGCGCCGCCGTAGGCCTTGCGGGTGATCACGGTGACTTTCGGCACCGTGGCCTCGGCGAAGGCGAACAGCAGCTTGGCGCCGTGCTTGATCAGGCCGCCCTGCTCCTGCTTGGTGCCCGGCATGAAGCCGGGGACGTCGACGAAGGTCACCAGGGGGATGTTGAAGGCGTCGCAGAAACGCACAAAGCGCGCGCCCTTGCGCGAGCTATCGATGTCGAGCACGCCAGCCAGGACTTGCGGTTGGTTGGCGACGAAGCCCACCGTCTTGCCGTCGAGGCGGCCGAAGCCGACGATGATGTTCTTCGCCCACTCCGGTGAAATCTCGAAGAAATCCGCCTCGTCGACGACCTTGAGGATCAGTTCCTTCATGTCGTAGGGCGCGTTGGGATTGGCCGGGACGAGGGTGTCGAGGGACATCTCGTCGCGGTCCGCCGAGTCGTACGACATCCACGGCGCCACGGGCGAGCGGTTCGACAGCGGGAGGAAATCGACCATCCGCCGGATCTGGGTCAGGGCCTCGAGGTCGTTCTCGAAGGCGCCGTCGGAGACGCCGGACTTCATGGCGTGGACGCGGTAGCCGCCGAGGTCGGCGTGGCTGACGTCCTCGTTGATCACCGTCTTCACCACGTCTGGGCCGGTGACGTACATGTAGGCGGTGTCTTTCACCATGAAGATGAAGTCGGTGATCGCCGGAGAATAGACGTCGCCGCCGGCGCAGGGGCCCATGATCACGCTGATCTGCGGCACGACGCCCGAGGCCAGCACGTTCTGCAGGAAGATGTCGGCGTAGCCCGCGAGGCTGTCGACGCCCTCCTGAATGCGCGCGCCGCCGGCGTCGAACAAGCCGATGATCGGCGCGCCGTTGCGCAGGGCCATCTCCTGTACCTTGACGATCTTCTCGGCGTGCGCGCGCGAAAGAGAGCCGCCGAACACCGTGAAATCCTTGGAGAAAACGTAGACGTTGCGGCCGTTGATCGTGCCCCAGCCGGTGACGACGCCGTCGCCGGGAATGCGCTGCTCCTCCATGCCGAAGTCGTGGCTGCGATGTTCGACGAACATGTCGAACTCCTCGAAGGAGCCTTCATCCAGCAGGATATCCAGCCGTTCGCGGGCGGTGAGCTTGCCCTTGGCGTGCTGAGACGCGATCCGTTTTTCGCCGCCGCCCGCGCGGGCCTTGGCGCGGCGCTGTTCGAGTTCGTCCAGGATGTCCCGCACGGGTTTTCCTCTCTTGTTGTTCGCATGAGGGCGTAGCGGCGAGCGGGTGAGGTGACAAGGATGGCGGGGTTGCGGGGCTCTCGATCGCCACGCGGCCGGGCGATGAACGCAATCGCGCTGGACGGGCGGCGGGCATCCTTTACGACGGCGGTTATGCCAGCTCCACAGCGCGCGACGCCGATCCCGAAGATGCGGGGCCCGGGATGAAGGTGGCCGTCGTCGGCGTCGGCGCGGTGGGCGGCTGGCTGGGCGCCCGCTTCGCGGCGGCCGGACATGAGGTTTCCCTGCTGGCCAGGGGCGAGACGCTGGCGGCCCTGCAACGCGACGGCCTTGGCTTCACCGAAGACGGCGAAACCCGACACCATCGCTTGGACGCCAGCGCGGATCCTCTGAGTCTCGGCGCTCAGGACCTGATCATCGTGGCGGTGAAGGCGCCGGCCATGGCGAGCGCCGCGCCCGCGGTGGCGGCGATGCTGACGTCGGAAACCCTGGTCGTCCCGGCCATGAACGGCGTTCCCTGGTGGTTCGCCGATGGGCTGGGCGCGGCCTCGGCTCCGACGCGGGCGGTGGTGGATCCGGATGGCGGCATCGGCGCGGGCATTCCCGCGCGCCAGGTGATCGGATGCGTGGTGCACGCCAGCCTGTCCCAGGTCTCACCCGGTCACAGCCGACGCCACCAGGGAAACGGCGTCATCCTGGGCGAACCGCGGGGCGGCGCGAGCGCACGCGTGGAAGCGTTGCGAGCGCTCTTCGGCGCGGTGGGGCTCGAGACGAGCGCGAGCCCCTCTATTCGGCGCGACGTCTGGTACAAGCTGTGGGGAAACATGACGATGAACCCGGTCTCGGCGATCACCGGAGCAATGTCCGACCGCATCCTCGACGACCCCGATGTGCGGACCCTGCTAGCGAAGGTGATGATCGAAGCCGCCGAGGTCGGCGAAAGGATCGGCTGCCCGATCGACGAGGCGGTGGCGGACCGCATCGAGATGACCCGCAGGCTGGGCGCCTTCCGGACCTCCATGCTGCAAGACGTCGACGCCGGCCGCACGATCGAGCTCGACGCTCTGGTCGCCGCGCCCAGGGCCATCGCCGCGGCGGTCGGCGTGCCGACGCCGAACCTCGACATGCTGCACGGACTGGTCCGCCTGTTCGCCGAGACACGGGGCCTGCTGCCTTGAGCGACGACGGGGACGGCGACGTCGGAGCCATTCGACGAGGGCCTAGGGAACAAACCCGGCGCGCGAGATGGCCCGGGAGGTAGTGCCGACGCCGCTTTTGCGGCATAGCGCCCACGTGAGCATGCTTAACCGTAATTGGCCGCTTGTCGCCCTGCTCGCCTGCGCCGCGGCGCTGGGCGTGGCGCACGCGGCGGAGACCTTCGGCCATCTGGCGCCGTGCGAACTGTGTCTGAAAGCGCGGGAGATCTATTGGTGGACCCTGGCGCTGGCCGCCGTGGGAGTGGCCTTGCGCTTCACGCCGATCAAGGCCGAGCGCGGGATCGACGCCCTGCTCGCCCTCGCCTTCCTGGGCGCCGCAGGATTTGCGGTCTATCACGCCGGCGTGGAGTGGAAATTCTGGCCAGGGCCGGCGAGTTGCACCGGCGGACATCAAGCCGTGACCTCGGCGGACCTGATGAAGATGCTCGCCGGCGGCGGGACGCCGCCGCAATGCGACAAGCCGGCCTGGGTCTTCCTTGGCCTCTCCATGGCCGGCTGGAACGCGCTCTACGCCCTGATTTTCGCGGCCGGCAGCGCGCGAGCCGCATGGAGCACCGAGCAATGACCAAACCCATCCCACCCCGACCCGGCCCCGGCGCGCGCGCCGGCCGTCTCGCGGAAATCCTGCGCGTCGATCACGCCGGAGAGCTTGGCGCGGTTCACATCTATCGCGGCCAGCGGGCGGTGCTGCGGGGCGCACGCGGCCACGGCAATCTCGCCGCCGACCTCGCCGAGACCGAAGCGGCCGAGGCCCGCCACCTCGCGCGTTTCGACACCCTGCTCAACGAGCACCGCGTGCGCCCCACCCTGCTGACGCCGCTTTGGCGGGTCGCGGGTTTCGCGCTCGGCGCCGGGACCGCGCTGATGGGTGAAAAAGCCGTTCACGCCTGCACCGAGGCGGTGGAGTCGGTGATCGAGGATCACTACGCCGGCCAGGTCGCCGAACTGGCCGAGCGCGACCCCGCGCTTTCCGCCGAGCTCGCCCAGTTTCGCCAGGACGAGCTCAGCCACCGGGACGAGGCGATCAGCCTCGGCGCGCGAGACGCCCCCGGCTACGGCGCCTTGAGCGCCGTCATCCGCGCCGGCTGCCGCGCCGCCATCCGCATTTCGGAACGTCTTTGACCGACATCCTCGAAATGCGCCGCCAGGCCGAGACGCCGGTCGTCGCCTCGCAAGCCGACTATCCGGCTGTGGCGAAGGACCTCGCCGAGGCCTTCATGGATGACGTGATGTTCAACTGGTTCATGCGCACCGACGGTCGGCGGGTCGAGGCGCAGCATCGCCTGTTCAACCTTCTGATCACCCGCATGGCCGCTTCGGGCAAGGCGAGGGTCGATCGCCCGGCCGGCGGCGGCGCGGCGGCGGTGTGGCTGCCCTTCAGCGCGGTGGGTCCGATGTCCTTCATCGAAGAATTGCGCGCCCTGCCGACGATGCTGTTCGCGACCGGCCTCTCCCGTCTGGGCCGCCTGATGGCCGTGCAGTCCGACATGGACAAGAACCATCCCGTCGCGCGGCCTCACGCCTATCTTTGGTTCCTGGGCGTGGCGCCGGCGGCGCAAGGCCATGGCGTCGGCTCGGCCCTGCTGCGTCACGCCAACGCCCGTCTCGACGCCGCGGGCGAGCCCGCCTATCTGGAAACCCAGACCGAGCGGAACATAGCGCTCTACAAGCGTCACGGCTTCGAGGTGATTTCGGAACACAGGCCCAGGCCGGACGCCCCGCTGCTCTGGAGCCTTTGGCGGGAACCTCGGGACCCCTCGCACGCTTAAGCTTGCTAAGGGACGACCACAGGAAGCTAGAACCTCAATGAACACCAAGACAATCGCCCGCGGCGTCCTGCTTGCGGCGGTGATCGCCGCGCCGGCTCTGGCCGTCGCTCAGGACTATCGCTCGGATGAAGGGCGGGGCTACGACGGCTCACGCGACTACTATTATTCGCACGGGCATCGCTATCATCGTCATTATCGCACCTGCGGCGCTGATCGCCGTCGTCGGGCGAACAATGGCACGGCCATCGGCGCCGTCAGCGGCGGCGTGCTAGGCAGCGCGCTCGGTGGCGGTCATGTGGGGAACATTCTCCTGGGCGCCGGCGCGGGCGCCGTGGCCGGCCACGAGATCGGCAGGAACACCACCCGCTGCTGACTAAGGTTCTCCCCGCTTTTGCGGAGGAGGATTTTAGGCGCCCCGTCTCTTCAGCGCGAAATAGATCGGGATCGGCGCGGCGGCTACGGCCGCCGACGCCAAGCCCCATAGCGGCTCGTCCCATACGACCACCGCGATCAGGCCGGCCTGCACAACCGTCGCGCCGATGGCGATCCAGGGGAAGAACGGCATCTTCCAAGGCCGCGGCAGGTCGGGTTCGGAGACCCTCAGCTTGATGGCCGAGAGGCAAACCATGAGGATCGCGCCGATGCTCCACGGCGCGTAGATTTTGACGATCTTCTCGTAACTCCCCGTCGCGGCCAGGACGAAGGACGCCAGCACGACCAGGATGACGCTCACCCAAGGCGCGCCATTGGCCGCCACGCGCCCGACGATCGCGGGCAGCAGGCCGTCCCGGGCCATCCGCCAGGTGATCCGCGGACAGGCCATGATCTGCAGATTGACGATCGCGGCCAGCGACAGCAGTCCGACCAGGGTGACGACCTTGTCGCCGATCGCGCCCAGGCTGATCTTCGCCGCGTCCCCTACCGCAAGTTCCGATCCGGCGATGGCGCTCACCGGCAGGACGTGAAGCACGGCGGCGTTTACCAGCACATACAGCACGGTGACGAGGCCGATCCCCCAGAAGGTGGCGCGGGCGACGTTGCGCTCGGGTCGATTGACCTCCTCGGAGAAATAGATCGCGCCGTCCCATCCAGCGTAGGTCTGATAGATCACCCGAACCGCCATCACGATCGCCGCGATCCCGGCCGCGTGAGAAAGCGGAACTCTCGCCGCCGCCTCCGCGCCGCGCGGCGACACGAACAGGATCACGACGACGACAAGAAAAACCCCGCCCTTCAACGCGCTCGCCACGCCCTGAGACGCCCCGCTGACCCGGGTTCCGAGCAGGTTCAACCCCGCGACGACGACGATCAGACCACACGCGAGCACGCCGGTCGACAAGCCGCCCGCCAGGCCCAGGCGGTGGACATATTCCCCGAACACCACCGAAATGAAGGCGTTCGAGCCGACGTACTGCAGCCAGCTCAGCCAGCCGGTCGCCAGTCCCACGGCCGGACCGAAGGCGCGCTTGGCGATGGGATAGGTCCCGCCCGCCATCGGCACCGACGCGCCCGCCTCCACCAGAGGCATCGAGGCCAACATGGCCGCGCCGCCGCCGACGGCCCACGCCAGCAGGATCAGGGCCGGGCTGTGCAGGCCCAGAGCCACGACCCCCGGCGCGCGCATGATCCCCGACCCGATCACTCCACCCACGACGACGGCAAGACCGAAGACCAGGCCCAGCACGCGCGAGAGCGGCCGGGCGGGCGGAGCGTTGGCGGTGTCGGATATCGTCATGCAAATCCCCGCCCCTCGCGCTGCCACGCGCGCTTTGCTTGCGCTGCGTAAACCCGAATATGATGCCGGGGCAAATAAGCGGAGGAACGATCCATGCGCCTGCTCAGCGACACGGTGGAGATCAGCGACCTGAAGGGGCCGGCCCATCCTCGGCGCTATGCCGAAAGCCCGGTCAATTTGTGGGATCCCGCGGTTTTCACCAAGGGTCCGCCGCTCGACGCCTTCGCCAGGATGCGCGACGAGGCCCCCGTCGCATGGAACACGGAGCCCGGCGATCGGCCCGGCTTCTGGTCCGTCGTGCGCTATGACGACGTGATGCGGGTCAATGGCGATCCCCAGACCTTTTCCTCGCAGAAAGGGGGGATCATGATGGCCTACGATCGCTCCGGCGCGCAGCTCAACCGCGCCAGCCTCGACACCATGATCGTGATGGATGCGCCGAACCATCTCCAGCTCCGCCGCGAGCACATGCCCTATTTCACCCCGGCCTATTTGCGCGCCCTGGAGGTGAAGATCGCCGGCGAAGTGACTAGGCTGCTCGACGACATGGCGCCGCTCGGCCAATGCGACCTCGTCCCCGCCCTCTCCGCCCAGCTGCCGCTTTTCAGCCTGTGCGAAATCCTCGGCGTGCCGCAGGAGGATCGGCCGAAGTTCCTGACCTGGATGCACTATCTCGAGATGGCGAACTCCTTCGTCGCCGAGCGCAGCGGCGCGGACGGCGGCATGGCCGGCGCGGTCGCCAACCTGCCGCCCGAGGCTCAGGCCTTCCTCGCGGCCTTCGAAGCGGCGATCGGTGAGATGTTCGAATACGGTCGGACCATGCTGCGCAAGCGCCGCGAGGACCCCCAACCGGACCTGATGAGCGCCATCGCCCGGGCGCAGCTCGATGGCGAATTCCTTGCCGACGAATTCCTCGACGGCTCGTGGTTGCTGATCGTCTTCGCCGGCAACGACACGACACGGAACACCATCAGCGGCACGATGAAGCTGCTGAGCGATTTCGCCGACCAGAAGGCGCGGCTGCTGGCCGAACCGAAGCTGATCGGCGGCGCGGTGAACGAGTTCATCCGCATGATCAGCCCGGTGATCTACATGCGACGCACCGCCACGCGCGATGTCGAGATCGCCGGCCAGAAGATCGCCGAGGGCGAGAAGGTGATCATGTACTATCCCTCCGCCAACCGCGACGGCACGGTTTTCGAGAACCCGGACCAGCTCGACGTCACCCGCGCCAACGCCGACAAGCACATCGCGTTCGGCTATGGCCCCCACACCTGCATCGGCAAACAGGTCGCGCGAATCCAGCTGGAGGAAGTCTATCGCCAACTCCTCGCGCGCTTCCCCAACATTCGCCAATCCGGCGAGATGGAAGTCGCGCCGAACAATTTCGTCTATGCGATCAAGAGCATGCCGGTGACCTGGTAGGCGTCAGGCGACCTTCGACATCAGGCGGTCCTTCACGCCCGCCGGCACGAACTGCGAAACGTCGCCGCCCATGGTGGCGATCTCTTTGACCAGGCGGGAGGCGATGGCCTGATGGTGGGGATTGGCCATGAGGAAGACGGTCTCGATGTCCCGATCAAGCTGCTGATTCATCGCGGTGATCTGGAACTCGAATTCATAGTCGGCCACGGCGCGCAGACCGCGGATGATGATCTCCGCCCCGACATCCTTGGCGAGGCTTATCGTCAATCCGGAATAGGGGTGCACGGTGACCCGATCGCCGCCGTCGAGGCCCGCCGTCTCGGCCTGGATGATCGCCACGCGCTCTTCCAACGTGAAGGTCGGTCCCTTTCCACTGTTGATCGCGACGCCGATCACCAGGCGGTCGACCAGCTTGAGCGCCCGGCGGATGAGGTCGATGTGACCGTTGTGGATGGGATCGAAAGTGCCCGGATAAACCCCGACGCGGCTCATGACCCCTCGCCTTCGCTCTCGGGCGCGTCGTTCTCGCCCTCGTCGAGGTTGTCTTCCGCGCTTTCCTCGGAAGACCCTTCGAGCCGCTCGACCGAGACGACGTGCTCGTTTTCGCCGGTGCGGAAGATGATCACCCCTTGAGTATTGCGGCCGGCGACGCGGATCTTGCCCACCGGCACGCGGATCAGCTGGCCAAGATCGGTGACCAGCAGAAGCTCGTCGGTGTCCTCCACCGGGAAGGACGCGACCAGGCGACCGCCGCGACGCGAGAGATCCTGGGCGATCAGGCCCTGCCCTCCCCGTCCCGTGCGGCGGAAATCGTAGGCGCTTGTCCGCTTGCCGTATCCCTCCGAGGATACGGTCAATAGACGCTGCTCGGCGGCGCCCAGTTCGGCCAGACGCTCGAGGGAGAGCGCGGCCATGTCGCCGGCGGCGGTGTCGTCTTCCTCGTCGGCGAGGGCGACACCCGAGTCTTCGGCGTCGGATTCTCCCGTTTCCGCGGCGCGCATCGCGCTGACGTGCTTGAGGTAGGCCAGGCGCTCCGCCGGTGTCGCGTCCACCGCGCGAAGGATCGCCATGGAGAGCACGGTGTCGCCGCTCGCCAGACGGACCCCGCGCACGCCGGTGGAGTCGCGGCTGGCGAAGACCCGGACATCGTCGGCCGCGAAGCGGATCGCCCGGCCATTGGAGGTGCTGAGCAGCACATCGTCCGCCGAGGTGCAGAGCGCGACCCCGACGATGGCGTCGCCTTCGTCGAGCTTCATGGCGATCTTGCCGTTACGGTTGATCTGGACAAAGTCGCTGAGCTTGTTGCGCCGAACGCCGCCCGAGCGGGTGGCGAACATCACGTCGAGGGCGTCCCAGGTCGCTTCATCCTCCGGCAAGGCCAGGATGGACGTCATCGTCTCGCCGTGCTCGATCGGGAAGAGATTGACGAACGCCTTGCCGCGCGACGTCGGCGTGCCGAGCGGCAGGCGCCAGACCTTCAGTTTGTAGGCCTTGCCGCCGCTGGAGAAGAACAGCATCGGGGCGTGAGTGGAGGCCGAGAAGACCCGGGTCACCGCGTCCTCGTCCTTCATCGACATGCCCGAGCGGCCGCGGCCGCCGCGGTGCTGGGTCCGGTAGGTGGTCAGCGCGGTGCGCTTGACGTAACCGGCGTGGGTGACGGTGATCACCATCTCCTCGCGGGCGATGAGGTCCTCGTCCTCCACATCCGCCTCGCCCTCGACGATGAGGCTGCGGCGGGGGACGGCAAACTGCTGGCGAACATCGACGAGTTCGGCGCGCACCACCGCCATGATGGCCGCGCGGGAGGCAAGCAGGTCGAGGTGCTTGCGGATCAGGGTGGCCAGCTCCGAACCCTCGGCGAAGATCTCGTCGCGGCCGAGGCCGGTCAAGCGCGAGAGCGTCAGAGCCAGGATGGATCGGGTCTGCTCGTCGCTGAGGCGAACGCGTTCGCTTTCGATCACCACGGTGCGCGGATCGGCGATCAGCTCGATCAAGGGCATCATATCGCCGATGGGCCAGTCGCGGGCCATCAGTCGCTCGCGCGCCTCGGCGGGATCCTTCGACGAGCGGATGATCACGATCACCTCATCGATATTGGCTACGGCGATGGCGAGACCGACCAAGACGTGGGCGCGATCCCGCGCCTTGCCCAGCTCGAACCGCGTTCGACGGATCACCACCTCCTCGCGGAAGTCGACGAAGGCGGTCAGCATCTCGCGCAGGCCCATCTGCTGGGGCCGGCCACGATTGAGCGCCAGGGCGTTGACCGGAAAGGCGCTCTGCAACTGGGTGAAGCGGTAGAGCTGGTTCAGCACGACTTCGGCGCTGGCGTCGCGTTTGAGCTCGACGACCACGCGCATGCCGGTGCGATCGCTCTCGTCGCGCATGTCGCTGATGCCCTCGATGCGCTTTTCGCGGACGAGTTCGGCGATGCGGGCGCACATCGTGGCCTTGTTCACCTGATAGGGAATTTCGGTGATGATGATCGCTTCGCGATCCTTCCGGATGGCCTCCACGGTAGCGACGCCGCGCATGATCACGGAGCCCTTGCCGGTCATCAAGGCCTGACGCGCGCCGGTGCGGCCGACGATCTCGCCGCCGGTGGGGAAGTCCGGCGCCGGCACGATGTCGAGCAACTCTTCGAGGGGGATCTCCGGGCGGTCGATCAGCGCGAGGCAGGCGTCGACGATCTCGCCCAGATTGTGTGGCGGAATGTTCGTCGCCATGCCGACGGCGATGCCTCCGGCCCCATTGACCAGAAGGTTCGGAATTCGCGAGGGCAGAACCGAGGGCTCCCGCTCCTTGCCGTCGTAGTTGTCCTGGAAGTCGACGGTGTCCTTGTCGAGATCGGCCATGATCGCCATGGAGGCGCGCGTCAGGCGGCACTCGGTGTAGCGCATGGCGGCCGGCGGATCGTCGTCCACGGAACCGAAATTGCCTTGGCCGTCGATCAGAAGCAGCCCCATGGAGAACGGCTGCGCCATGCGCACCAGGGTGTCGTAGATCGATAGATCGCCGTGCGGGTGATATTTACCGATCACGTCGCCGACCACGCGGGCGGATTTCACATAGGAGCGATCGGGCGTGTGGCCCTGGTCCTGCATCGAATAGAGAATGCGCCGCTGCACAGGCTTCAGGCCGTCGCGCAGGTCGGGCAGCGCCCGGCTGACGATCACGCTCATGGCGTAGTCCAGGTAGGACTTCTTGACCTCGCTCTCGATCGAGATCGGGGTCACATGCCCACGCTGGGCGTCACCCGGGGGCAAGGGGGTATCGTCAGTCAATCGGGGGGTTCATTGCTCTGGAATCGGACGTTTGCGTCCGTCGGTTTTGTAGCATCACGGCTGCCTCCGCGCCACCTCGGCGCGGCGCAGGCGCCGTCGGCCGGGCCTCAAGCGAGTCGTCGACGCCGTCGGTCGCGCGTTTCACCGATCACAATGTTTTACTTATTTCACAAATGTTTACGACGCTGAACGACGGCTTGCGTGTAACCCGGAACTCATCAATTCAACGTGAGGTCTCCACCGTGATTTCGAAAACCCTTCTGGCCGCCGGCGCCGTCCTGGCTCTGGCCTCCGGCGCAAACGCCACGCAGTTCGTCCAAAATGGCGGTTTCGAAACCTCCAGCTACACCAGCAACACCCAATTCGGCTCGACCTTCAACAATGGCCTGGGCGTGACCGGCTGGGCGGGTTCGACGGTCAGCAACGCGCTGCAGTTCTATTATGTCGGCGGTACGCAAACTTCGGTCAATGCGGTCAACCAGTAAGGCGACCCTAAGGGTTATTTCTATCCAGCGTTCAATACGCTGAGCCCCACGGGCGGCAACTTCGTCGCCCTGGATGGTGATTCCGACTACGCGGGCAGCATCAGCCAGACGATCACGGGCCTCACGGTGGGCAAGACCTATACCCTTACCTTCGACTGGGCCGCCTCGCAGCTGATCAACCGCAGCGGACCGACCACCGAGCAGCTGCAGTACTCGCTGGGCTCGGACACCGCGCTCACGCCGATCCTGGCCAATCCGAGCGGCGGGTTCTCCGGCTGGTTCCACGAAACGCACGCCTTCACCGCGACCAGCGCGAGCGAGGTGCTGACTTTCCTTTCCCTAGGCACACCCAAGGGCCAGCCCCCAATCGCCGCGTTGGACAGCGTCTCGCTGACCGGCGGCGTACCGGAGCCTGCTTCCTGGGCCCTGATGCTGATCGGCGCCGCCGGCCTTGGCGCGAGCCTCCGCCGTCGCCGGGCGCTCGCCGCCGTCTGAACAGGTTTCCGGGGTTGACGATGAGGGGACGGGAGCCGCGCGGCGCCCGTCCCTTTTTCCCGGGCGGTCTCTGGTTCCTGGGCGTTTTCTGGAGCGGGACCGCCAAAGCCTACCCGGACCTCAGAAGGGGATTTCGTCGTCCAGGTCGGCGCTGAAGGTCTCCTTCGGACCGGAGGCGGCGACGCGCGGCCCGCTGGCGTAGCCCTCGTCATATCCGCCGCGACCACCGCCGCCTTCGCCGTCTCCGCGACCGTCGAGCATGGTCAGCTCGCCGCGGAACTTCTGCAGCACGATCTCCGTGGTCTGACGCTCCACGCCGCTGGCGTCATTGTATTTGCGGGTCTGCAGCGCGCCCTCGATATAGACCTTGGAGCCCTTTTTCAGATAGCTCTCGGCGACCTTCACGAGGTTGTCGTTGAAGATGGAGACGCGGTGCCATTCGGTCCGCTCCTTGCGTTCTCCCGACGTCCGATCGCGCCAAGTCTCCGACGTCGCGATGCTGAAGTTGGCGACCCTGTCGCCGGAATTGAGGGACCGGATCTCGGGATCCTTCCCGAGATTGCCGATCAGAATGACCTTGTTGACACTACCCGCCATGCCGCTCTCTCCATGCGCTCGCCCAGCGACCCATCGCGCCGGAATCTGCGATCGAATTTAGCAGCCCTCGGAGCGGATGCAAGCATTTCGTACTGTCTTTGTTCTCTTTTCCACTGTCGCGCCGAGGGTTCTGTCGAGTTGTCCACCGAATTTTAGGAAGCTGGTGCCGCCGCGGAGGATTGAACTCCGGACCTCAGCCTTACCAAGGATGCGCTCTACCACTGAGCTACGGCGGCCTCCGACGCGCGCTCGCGCGCCGACCGGAACCGGGGCTTTAGCGAAAGGCGCCGCGCGAGGAAAGCTTATTTCGGCTTGGACAGGGCTTCGGCGCGGGATAGTGCGACCCTGTGACCTCACCCGCCCCGCCGTCCAAACCTCCGCCAACCTCCGAAGCCGATGCGCGGGAGGCGCGTCTCGCCGCAGCCCTGCGCGCCAATCTGCGTCGTCGCAAACACTCGCCGAAACCGGGAGAAAAGTCGGCGGTCGAGTCGGCGGATTGAGCCGCTTTTCGCGCCCACTGGCGGAGCGCCTCGGCGGCGGATAAGAGCGTGGATCGACCTCGCCCGCGCGTTCCGCGTCGGGCCCGCCAGCCGGGACACGCCATGGATCGCATCGCCATCACCGGAGGGGCGCGGCTCGAGGGCGAGATCCGCATCGGCGGGGCGAAGAATTCGGCGTTGAAGTTGATGGCCGCCAGCCTTCTCAGCGACGAGCCGTTGCGGCTGACCAACATGCCGCGCTTAGCCGACACCCGCCTGCTGGGCCGATTGCTGAAACGTCTGGGCGCCGACGTCGTGGAGACCGATGGGCCGGACGGCCAGGTCACGACGCTGACAACGCCGGAAATCGTTTCCGCCTTCGCGCCTTACGACCTCGTCCGTCAGATGCGCGCCTCGTTCAATGTCCTGGGCCCCCTGTTGGCGCGCACCGGCCACGCCAAGGTCAGCCTGCCCGGCGGTTGCGCCATCGGCGCGCGCCCGGTGGACCTGCACCTGATGGCTCTGGAGGCGCTCGGCGCCCAGATCGATCTGCACGAGGGCTATGTCTACGCCCAGGCCCCGCGCGGCCTGAAGGGCGCGCAGATCGACTTTCCCATGAGTTCGGTCGGGGCCACCGAACACGCGATGCTGGCCGCCGTCCTGGCGCGGGGCGAGACGGTGATCACCAATGCGGCGCGCGAGCCGGAGATGATCGACCTCGCCGACTGCCTCAACGCCATGGGGGCCAAGGTCACCGGCGCGGGCTCAGCGATGATCCGCATCGTCGGCGTCGGGCGGCTGAGCGGCGCGACCTACGCCGTCGCTCCGGACCGGATCGAGACAGGCACCTATGCGCTCGCCGCCGCCATGGCGGGGGGCCAGGTGCGGCTGACCAACACCCGCGCCGACCTGATCGAATCGCTTCTGGTCAAGATGGAGGAGGCCGGGGTCGGGGTGGAGCGACGCAACGACGGTCTGACCATCAAGCGCAACGGCGCCCGGCTGGACGCCGTGGAGATCTCCACCGATCCCTATCCCGGCTTCGCCACCGATCTCCAGGCCCAGTTCATGGCGCTGATGACCATGGCGAAGGGCGAAAGCGTCGTGCGCGAGACGATCTTCGAAAACCGCTTCATGCACGTCCCCGAACTTGCCCGCCTCGGCGCCGACATCACCGTGTCCGGGGGCGAGGCGAGGGTGAAGGGTGTCGAGGCCCTAGAGGGCGCCCAGGTGATGGCGACGGATCTAAGGGCCTCCGTCAGCCTTGTCATCGCCGCCCTCGCCGCGCGGGGCGAAACGATGGTCAACCGCGTCTACCATCTCGATCGCGGCTTCGAGCGACTGGAGGAGAAGCTCTCGGCCTGCGGCGCGCAGGTTCGGCGGATAAAGGGCGACGGCGATGACGACGGCTGAGCAAGGGACCCGCGCGCCGGCCGCGTTCAAGCCCCTCCGGCTGCTGGCCGAGGACGCCGACGATCTGGCGATCGTTTCCGCGGCCCTGCAGGACGCCGTGGCGCGGATCGGCGACATCCAGTGGGAGCCGTCGGCCAAGCGCCTGACCCTCGCCTTCAACCGCTTTCGGCGCGAGGCGGAGGACGATCGCGGCGAGCGCGTGCGCTCCGGCATCCAGCTCGGCTGCGTGCTCGGCGTGAAGGCTCGGAACCTCAAACGCGACGCCAAGGACGCCGTGGTCCAGCTCCTCGCCCTGACCTTCGAACCCGGCGAAGCGCCCGGCGGCGTCATCGTCTTCGCCTTCGCCGACGGCGGCGATCTGGCCGCCACGGTGGAGTGCATCGACGCGGCGCTGGCGGATGTCTCTGAACCGTGGCTGGCCGAGCACACGCCGGAGCACGAGGTCTAGGATCAGGCTTTCGTGATCTTCCCCCTTCCGCTTTCGGGAGAGGAGTCGGCCTTACTTCAATGCCCGCGCGAGCGGCTCTTCGGTGACGCCGTACCCCGCTTCTTTCGGGATCAGCAGGAAGCGCTCCCCTTCCCTTTCGATCTGGCGTGGTTCCACGGTGACCAGGGTCCGCGCCGACGCCCTCGCGATGGCGTCGGCGGCGCCGCCGGCTTCCGCCAACAGCTTCAGGTTCATCCGTGTCGGGAAGATCACCGTGCGTTCGCCCAATTCACCGAGGCGCAAGGCCTCCGCCGGCGCGATCCATTCGGCGTCCACCGTTTCCCAGCCATCGCAGAGAGCGAGCTGATCGGCCGGGGCATGGGCGATGTAGAACCACGTGTCGAAGCGCTTGGGCATCATCTCGGGCGTGATCCAGCGCGCGAAGACGGTCGGCGCGTCGAGGTCGAGCTTCAACCCAAGCGAATCCACCAAATCCAGAAAACTCCGGGTGTCGGCAGCGACGGCGTCCCTCGCCTCGGCGGCGGCGAGACTCCCCGTGAAATGATCGCCGTTCGCGGCCCGCGCGAGAAGGATGCCGGTCTCCTCATAGGCCTCCCGGATCGCGGCGATGCGCAGCGCCCGCTGGGTCGGATCCGCGGCGGCGGAGCCGATGTGGGTCTCCCAGGCCGGATCGCCATCCCCGGCGTGGGTCTTGCCGCCTGGAAACACCAGCGCCCCGCCGGCGAAATCGATCTGGTGATGGCGCTTGACCATCAGGACCTGGAATTCGGGGGCGTCGCGGACCAGGAGGATGGTGGCGGCGGGGACGGCGGCGGCGGGTTCGCTCATGACGCCAGCCATCGCCCGAACGGCGGCGGGGGACAAGCGTGGCGGAAGATCAGGCGGAGGATCGGGACCGTCTGGTGACATTTGCGCTCAGCCCAGGGGAACGGAATCGGCGGAGGGCAGGGTCGGTTTTGGATTGACGTTCGCCTCTCGCCGATCATCCAATATCAGACCTCAAACGCGCGTTCCTGACGCTATGTCCCGAGTTCGCGCGCCAGCGCCGACGCAACCTGCGGCGCCCACATCCAGCCGTTGCGCCGCGCGCCGACCGCGAGCCAGATGGCGGGCGTCACGCTCCTCTGGCACAGCGGAAGACCATCGGCCGTCGCGGCTCTCACCCCCGCGCGCGGCGTGGCGGGCGTGTCGGCGAGGGGGGGCGCATAGTCGGCGGCCATGTTCTGCAACCGGATGACTTGTGACGGATCGATAGCCGTATCCGCTCGTCCGGGTTCCATGGTCGCGCCGACGAGGCAACCGGCGGGCGTTGGGCAGATGTAGCCGCCGTCGAAACGAACGACTTCCGAACCGACCTTCGCGCCGGTAAATTCCAGGATGTGGCCTTTGATCGGAATCAGGCCCCCCAGTTCGGGCGCGAGCGCGCTCAGGACGGTGTCGGCGCCCGTCGCCAGGATCAGGGCGTCCGCGGTGACGGTCGATCCGTCGCCGAGAGTCGCGCGGCCGGGGGCGAAATCGACGACTCGGGCTTGGCGGTGTTCGGCGCCCAGGGCCACGGCCGCGGACAGCAGCGCCTCCAATGCGGGGACCGGATCGAGCCGCCAGTCGTCCTCGATCGCGAGGCCGAACAGCCCTGCCGCCAGGTCGGGACGCGCGCGGGCGACCTGCGCCCGGGATAGCGCCGTGAACGGCGCGCCGAGGGTCTCCAACGCGGCTCGCCACGCCGCGATCTTCGCCTCGTCGCGCGAGACCGCCAGGGCTCCGGGCCGTTCGATGCAAATGCCGACCGAGGCGGCGAACGCCGGCCAGAGATCGCGGGCCTCCATCAGCCGGGCGAAGTGTTCCGGCCGCTCGTCAAAGACGCTCTCGAACACCGGCGCCAACATCCCCGCCGCGATGCCGGAGGCGTTGGCCCCGATCGGCGCGGGGTCGGCGAGGGTAACCTGGACGCCGGCTCTTGCGAGTTCGAGGGCGATGGAGGCGCCAAGAACGCCGGCGCCGGCGACGACTACGCGCATATCTGTATCGCTAATCCTTCGTGGGAGCGCGGGTGTCTTGCCCTAACCTCGGAAAAGAGCGAGCGGGACGCCCGCGCTCCAAAGGGTTCACGTCATCGTGTAGCGGATCGGCAGCCGTTTCGGCCCGCCGACGAAGGCCCCCGCCGACCGCGTCGGCGTTCCCGCGAATTCCAGGGACTTCAGGCGCGGCATCAGTTCCTCGAACAGGATGCGCATCTCCATTTTCGCGAGATGCTGGCCCAGGCAGAGGTGAGCGCCGTAGCCGAAGGCGAGATGTCTGTTGGGGCTACGCGTCGGGTCGAAACGGTCGGGCTCGTCGAAGACCTCCTCGTCGCGATTGCCGGAGGGGTAGGAAAGGAAAAGCCAGTCGCCCTTGGCGATCTTGCGGCCGCGCAGCTCGGTGTCGGCGGTGGCCGAGCGCATGAAGTGTTTCACCGGCGTCGTCCAGCGCACCGCCTCGTCGACCAGGCCGGGGATCAGGGCCGGGTCCGCCTTGACCTTGGCGAACGCCTCCGGAAACTCGCACATCCCCCAGACCGCGCCGGCGGTGGACGACGAGGTGGTGTCGTGGCCGGCGGTGGCGACGATGACGTAGTAGCTCATCGCCTCGAAATCGTTGATCGGGGCGCCGTCAACGGAGCCGTTGGCGATGATGCTGGCGAGGTCCGTCGACGGATTGGCCTTGCGGTCGTCCGTGATCGCCTTGAAATACATGAAGAAGTCGGCGATCACGCCTTGCACGTCTTCCACCCCGGGGAGGCTTTCGGGGCTCACGCCGCCTTGGGAGCGGCTGAGTTCCGGATCGGCGGCGCCGAAGAGTTCCTGGGTCAGTTTGAGCATGCGCGGCTCGTCCTGCGGCGGCACGCCGAGGATCTCCATGATCACGCGCAGCGGATAGGTCAGGGCGACATCGCGCACGAAATCGCACTCGCCGCCCATCGCCGCCATGCGGTCGACATGGTCTCGCGCGAGTTCGCGGATACGCTCCTCCAGCCGACGGATGTTCTGCGGCAGGAACCAGGCCTGCGTCAGCACGCGATATTTCGAGTGATCGGGCGCGTCCCTCTGCACCAGGGTGCGCAGCAGATGCGGGCTGCCGCCGGTCATCTTTCGAACGGCGTGGTCGACCTCGATGCTTGTGAAGGTCGCCGGCAGATCGCCGGAGTGGAAGAGGTCATTCTGACGGCTGACTTCGAGGATGTCGGCGTGTTTGCTGACGATCCAGAACGGCGTGAAGCCCTCGAGATCGACCTTGGCCAGCGGCGCGTTGGCGCGCAGCCAGCGGAAGGCGTCGTGGACACGCTTGTCGTCGGCGTAGGCGCTGGGGGAGATGGTCGTCGCGGCGATTTCGTCGGGAACCTCGATCGTCCCAGTCATGGTCATGGTCATGGTCGTCGAAGTGGCTCCGCCAGGGCTCACTAGCCCATCCCCCGACGCCATTGTATCGATAGCCATGGACCTCGCCTATGGACCCGAGCACAACAATTTCCGGCGGGAGGTCGAGGACTTCCTCGCCGAACACAAGGGCCGCTGGCCGACACGGCATTCCAGCCGCGCCGAGGTCCTCGCGTGGCAACGCCTGTTGATCGCGCACGGTTACGCGGCGCGGACGATCCCGCGTGAATATGGCGGTTTCGGCGCGGCGCCCGACATCCTGAAATCGCGGATCATCGCTGAGGCTTTCACCGCCGCGAACGCTCCGGGGCCGCTTGCCGGTCAGGGTATATCGATGCTGGCGCCCACGCTTCTGGAGCTCGGAACCGAAGAGCAGAAGCGGCAATGGATCGCGCCCACACTCGCGGGCGAAGTCGTCTGGTGCCAGGGCTATTCGGAACCGGGCGCGGGCAGCGATCTTGCCAGCCTGCGCACCGCGGCGACCGAAGACGGCGACGATTTCGTCATCAACGGCCAGAAGATCTGGACCTCCACCGCCGCCCAGGCCGACATGATCTTCGCCCTGATCCGCACCGAGCCGGATGCGCCGAAACATGCCGGGATCAGCTATCTGATCTTCTCGATGAAGACGCCGGGGATCGAGGTCCGCCCCCTGGTCACCATGACCGGGCAGGCGGAATTCAACGAGGTCTTCTTCACCGACGTTCGCGTGCCCAAGAGCCAGATCGTCGGCGCCCGGGGCGAGGGCTGGCAGGTGGCCAACGCCACGCTGAAGCACGAGCGCGGCATGCTGGGCGATCCCAACGCGGCCGAGCAACGCCTTGCGGCCATCATCGATCTAATGCGCGAGGAGACCATCGGCGGCGAGCGGCTCATCGACAACCCTCTCTTCCTCGATCGCTTGATGCGGTTGCAGGGCGAGGTTCTGGCGATGAAATTCAACGGCCTGCGCCTGCTCACCGCAGCGCTGGCGAAGGAGCCCTCTGGGCTGGCGAGCCTGATCGTCAAGCTGCGCGGCTGCGAGTTGAACCACCAGCTGGCTGCCCTGGCCATCGACGCGCTGGGCGAGCTTGGGGTGCTTTACGACGGCTCGCCACACTTGCGCGCGCATGGGATCTGGCAGCACCGCTACATGTTCGACCTCGGTCTGATCATCGGCGGCGGCACCGCTCAGGTGCAGAAGAACATCATCTCCGAGCGGGCGCTGGGCATGCCGCGCGAACCCAAGCCCGCGCCTGAGCGGGTCGGCGCCTGATGGACTTCGCCCTTTCCGCCGACCAGACGATGATGCAGGCAAGCCTCGCCGGCGTGCTGGCGAGGGTCTCCCCGCTCGACCGCGTCCGCGTCTTTGCGGCCGGAAGCGAACCGCTCGCGCGCGATGCCTGGGGGGCCATGGTCGATCTGGGCATTCCGGGCCTGCTGATCGGTGAGGTTCACGGCGGTCTTGGCCTGACCCTGCTGGACGCCGCCCTGGTCGCGGAGACCCTGGGCGCGCACGTGGCCCCCGCCCCTTTTCTCGCCAGCGCCGTGCTGGCGCCGATCGCGCTTTCCCGCGCCGGATCGCCCGCTCAACAGGACGCCTGGCTGCCGAGGCTCGCTTCCGGAGAGATTGTCGCCGCCGTCGCGATCCACGAAGCCGTCGCCGGCGCGCGGGACGGCGCCGGCGTGTGTGTCGAGGGCGGGAAGCTGTCTGGAACCACGCTCTTCGCCCTCGACGCCATCGGCGCGGACATCCTGATCGTCGCCGACACGGCGGGCGGTCTCAACCTCGTAGAAGCGGCGGCGCCGGGGGTGGAGCGGGTCTCGTTGACCACCATCGACCGCACGCGACGCGTCGCGGAGGTGCGTTTTGACGCCGTCCCGGCCGAGCGTCTGCCGGGAGACGCCCTCCCCGCCCTGCGCGATGCGGCTTGGGTCATTCTGGCGGCCGACATGCTGGGCGCGTCGTCCACGATTATTGAAAAGGCGGTCGCCTACGCCAAGGAACGCCGCCAGTTCGGCCGGGTGATCGGTTCTTTCCAGGCGGTAAAGCATCTCTGCGCCGAGATGGCCGCGCAGCTCGAACCCTGCCGCGCCCTGGTCTGGTACGCCGCCTATGCCGACGCCGCGGCGCCGGGTGAAGCCCCCCTGATGGCCGCCCACGCCAAGGCGCTCCTGAGCGATGTCAGCCGCTTCGTCGCCCGCACATCCACCGAGGTTCACGGCGGCATGGGCTTCACCGATCTCCTCGGCCTGCATTTCTGGTTCAAACGCGTGGGACTGAGCCGACAACTGTTCGGTGGCCCGGAATTCGCCAGGCGCGCGGCGGCGAGGGCGCAGGGATTGGCGGCCGCCTGATCTCGTTCATCCTGGATACAGGGCAGAAAACGTTCATTGACCGCGATCGGTACATTCCGATCATTCAGGATATGCACCATGAAGACCACGGCCGTGACTTTTCTCGCCCTCGCCTCGCTTGCTTTGTTGGCCGGCGGCGTCCTCGCTTCCCAGGACACCATGAAGTTCAAGGGACATGAACTTGCCTCCCGCGCCAAGGTCTCGATCGAAACCGCGCGCGCCACGGCCATGAACGCCCGTCCCGGCGTCGTCACCGATCAGGAACTCGAAAAAGAGAGCGGCGGATCGGGTCTACGCTATTCCTTCGATATCAGGAGCGGCGGCAAAACCTATGAGGTCGGCGTCGACGCGAAATCCGGTCGGGTCCTCGAGAACAAGGCCGAAGGCAGGAACCCCGACTGAGAAGCGACCAGCGGACGTGAGGGGGATCGCGACCGTTTCCGCTCGATGCTGATTATTCCTGCGTGGAGGTTTTCGGGAGGGCGCCCGGAAACTAACGACTCGGCTGATCGGCCCGTAGGTTGAACCGCACCGGAAGGTGAAGAGGGGCCCCATCGATCGGTCCGCCCGCGCCGCTCCAACGGTTCATGCGCATGATTTTCGCGACCTCCACCGCGAGTTCGGAGAAGCCCATGTTTGGCGGGTTCGCCAACCCCGCCGAACAGGTCTTGAGCGAACCATCGGGGTCGACAACGCAATCGGCGACGCCGCGGCCGGTTTGAAGACCCGCTTTCGCAGCCTGCGTGGGGAATGAAGCTGCCTTCTCCGGGTCGACTACGGTCAACCAGAAGGGCTGCCCGATCTCGCGGTTCGTGAATTCCGCCGATGTCGGCGCGATGAGGCGGATCGGCACGTCGGTCATGATCGTTTGACCGGGCCTCAAAGCATACCGGCTCATATCGATGCGAAAGAGTTTGAGAAGACCGCGAGCGGCGGGTTCGAAGCCTTGACCCGACGGATTCTCGCGAACTTTCTCGCAGTTTCGCAACGCGCCGTCCGCTTTCACTCCGCAGCGGAAGACGACGTAGCCCGCCTCACCTCGACCCCCGCGTGGGTACGCGCCCGCGACATCCGCGAACAGGGGCGCTTGGGCCCAGATCGACCGTTGCAGGAGAATAAATTCAGACAAGAAGTCGGACGATCCGGACGGTCGTTCCGGTGTTTCGAAGGCGACGGGTACGTTTACCTGCGAAGCGATCGGTTCGCCGTCCCTGGTTGCCGGTCGAAACTGAAACTGCGGCGCGAGCGAGAGCGCGGCGTCGCCGAACCCAAAGTCCTTCGGAAATTCAGAGATCAGGCTGCAAGCTTCAGCCAAACCCTGGATATTCACCCGACAGCTTATTTCGGCGCGTCCCTTCACGCCGTGTTCGAGCGCGCGGGTTGGCCACGCGCTGGTGATCTCTTCGGGTGTGGGTCTTTTCACCCAGTCGGGGTTGACGATTCCCGCCGGTCTGTTCGTCGTCGCGGCGCCGAGGCATTGTCCCGCCGCGAGCAGGACCGCCGAAATCGTCGCCGATATGGTCGCCTTCATGCTTCCCCCGCAAAGCCGTCGAAGATCATGCTCCCAAAGACTCCCAAACCTTTCCATACTTCCCGGCGATCGTCGTCACGGACCTCGAACTCTGCGCCGCTTTCGGCCAATCTCTGCGCGACGGGGTCGCGGACCGTTGTGTGACCGTTTGAAAAGCGATCGGCAATCGCGTGGACCGGAAGGTGCGCCTTCAGCGACGCGCGAGAGCCCACAGGCTTCCCGCGAGCACGAAAACACCGGCGCCCGCGCTCACCCACCATGGATAGTTCAGAAAGTGTCCCTGGGGACCAGCGTTCGTCACTGCTCCAAGGCCGCGCCGATACAACGCCCAAATCCCGTCACCGAGCGAGGCCAGCCCCATGACCACTCCGAAAAACCCAGCGTTGCGCTGGCTGCGACGCCGTTGGGCGGCGATTTCAGGAGAGATACGAGGCGGATCGGGGTCTTCCACGCGCGAACGCTAGCATGAAACGAGGGCCGGTCCCGCCACGGCTCCGTGACGGCGAACGGGACCGCGCGGGCTAGTCCTTTGTACGTAGGGATTGTGGTTGATAAAGGCTAATTAGACATAGATAAAGTCATCACGACTATTTGCGTTTGACGTCCTCCGTGCGGGGTATACCTTGTTTCAACTCGAAGACGGGGGGATCGAGCATGAGAACCAGATGGTTCGGCGTCGTCGCCGCGGTCTGTGGTCTTGGCGCCGTATTGACGGTGATGAGCGCCCAAGGTCTTTCCGCCAATATCAACGGTCGCACTATTCGGGCCGACAGGATAGTTCAGCCCGCCAGTGCGTGGCGGCGTTGGCGCTGGGGGCCGGGAAATCTGCCGGGACCTCCCGGCCCGGGCGGGCCTCCGCAGAGCCGCCTCGCCTACGCCCAGGCCTGCGCCGCGGACATCGGGGTGATCAACGGCGGCAATGACTATAACTGCATGACGGGCGACGAAATCCCGATCACGGTGAACGGCGTCAAGCAGTCCAGTCCAGTCCCCGGCAGCGCCTGCGACAAGCCGGTGAAGCTCGGCATGACCCAGATCGACGGCCAGTGCGTGCCCTATACCCGCCTCGTCGATCTCTCGCCGCCGAACAACCCGGACGTGACGGTCATGGCGATCTGTCGAAAATATCACGGCACGTCGGCCAGCAGCACCAAGTTCAACGACCTGGCGATGATCGCGCACAACCGTAAGACGGGCACGACGTGCTTTTTTCAATCCCCCGTCGATCAGGCGACGCCGCTGGAAGGAACGACGTTGCCGAGCCCGATGTCCAACAAGCCGGCAGCCAGTCAGTACTGGCTGGAGCCGAATGGCGCGCCGAACAACGTCACCTATCAAATGCCGGGCGGGATCGGCTGCACCAGCTGCCACGACAGCGATCCGTTCATCCTCTCGCCTTGGATGCAGCAGGTCGCGAAGCTCAACAAATGGGACCCGAACGGCAAATATCTCGTGGACAATAACGGCCTGTTCTCACCCGTGGCCGGACGCCCGTGGGTCACCGCCGGCCTATCGGCGCCGCAGCCCTTTACCCAGTTCTCGAAATGCGTGGCCGGTCACCGGATCGGCGGCTCGACCCTCCGCGTCATCGCCGGCGGACCGGGCGGTCTGCACGACACCACCAACGGCTTTCCGGATTTCCACGGCTTCATGCCGCCCGGCAACACCGACAGCGCCTTATGGTGGCCTTACGTCTACAACGAAGCGGTGTTCGAGCTCGACAATTGCGTGAATCCCGCCAGCGGAACGCCGGCCGCGGGGTGCAACACCGTCCGCGCCGGCACGATCCACTAGGGGGCGGCGACGAACATGAAACTTCCGATCGCCGCGGCCTTGATCGCGGGCGCCCTTCTCCCCGTCGGCCTGGGCGCCCAAGCGGGGGAGATGGTCAACAATGTCGAGTTCCACCCCAGTTTCTCCGCGACGGGTGGTCTCTCACTCGCCGTCCAGAACTACTCGAAGCTGCCCCGCCCCCTCGACGGCGTGGATGTATATCTCGGCGGCGACGCGACCCACGCGGCCTGTCGCGTAACCCTTCCGGCCATCGCCCTGGGACCAGCCGAGCGGACGACCGCCGTGGTGGCGACGCCGGCCATGATGGCGGCCTGCGCGCGCGGCGCGGCGACGGCGCGCGATCTTCCCCGCCTTGCGCGCGTCATGCCCTCGCAGTCCGCGCGAATGGGACCGGTGATGCGGATTTCACCCCGCTTTCCGGGCATAAACTCGACAGCCCCGCTGGTTTACAGGATCGGCACCGCAACCCTGCCTCCGCCGCCGCCGATGGCCCTGCGGAAGTAGCGGGCCTAACCGCGATTCGATCCGGATGATATCAGGCCGGGTGATATCAGGCCTGAACGGCGACAGCCCGGCTATGCCGACGCAGGGACGCGCGCAGCGCGCCGACGCCGACCAGTATCAAGGCCCAGGACGCCGGTTCCGGCGCGCTCGAGGTGATGGTCTCGGACCGCCTTCCCGATCGGGCGGGACGCCTCGCGACGCCCCGCCGAAGGGAGCTATTCTAAACGCAGGTCCCCTGAACGCTGGTGAAGTTGCCGACGAAGGAATAGCGACCCCCGGTGCTCGTCGACGCCGTCCGATAGAACCAGTCGTGAAACGGCAGGTCCTGATAGTGATAGACGAAGCCGCCGACGCCGGTGATCCCATAGTTGGGGTAGTTGCCGCCCTGGTCCGGGGTGAGCGGATCACCGGCCTCCAGATTGTTCTGACACCCGGTGACTTGGCCGGTATGTCCCCACGCCGGCGTCAGGTCGCTGTTCACGCCACCTGGAATGCTGGGGATCGACTGGACGAACGGGTCGTCCATGAGTTCGGCCAATTCGTGGGTCCAGATCGTGATGTCCGCGAAGTGCGGGCCGAAGACGTTGTCGGACGTGTAGTAAGCGCCGACCGCATAGACCTGGGTTCCGGTCGAGAGCGAGATGGCGTTGTGGTAACCCAGGATGCAGCAGTTGCTCGTCGTGTTCTGGTAGATCGCCGTGTCGGCGACCAGCGTCATCGGGATTTGAGTGGGGTTGGCGTAGGTTCGCGCGATCGTCTGCAGTTCGGTGTCGAGTTCGTTGATATCGACCTCGGCCAGATAGATCGTGCCGCCGCAATTATCCGCCACGCTGACGACCGTGTCGCTGCGTTTCTTCGGCGTCCAATCGACGACGATGGGCGTGGTGCGCGTCGGGGTGAGCGAAACGCCATAGGTCGTGCCCGACACCGCGGTCCAGAAATTGGCGCGCTGGAAGCCGGACAGCAGCTGTGACCCGCCGCTCGCCGCCACGTTCACGCCATTCGACGTGATGGTCGTAAGGGGCTTGAAGATCGGAGAATTGAAGAACCGGGTCGAGGCCGATTGGGTGTCGCAATGCGACGTCGCCGTCGGGTCGATGATGTGGCCGCGCAGGTGGATGCGCAGCGCCACCGGGACATAGGGTACCTGGGTGTTCGTGGCATTGCCCGCATAGGGTGACGCCCCGACCATGGAGACCTGATAGGTCTGGTGGTCCAACGGCGATGTGATCTGGGTCGTCCAGTAGGGAATCGTCGAAGTCGAGGCCGGGCGGAACGCGCTCGATCCGAGGGCCGCTAACCGCAGACGCTGCTGCGCGGCGGCGCCGGGCGGTTTGACCAGGAACACCGGACGCCAACTGTGAACCGGGGCCTGGACGACATCGCTGACCAGCGGCGCTTCGGCGAACGCTTGCCCCCCTAGGGCAGATACGAGGGCGATCATCGCCCCTCCTTCCAGAATACGTTTCGCGGCGGTGGTCGGGGCTTTGGTCATGAGACTGGCGTTCTCTGATTTGGCGTTGAAGGCCCCGGTATGGGGACCCGATTCTCTTAGCCCTATCATCGATCGTCAGAATGCAAGATATAATTTACATTGCCGAGTGCGTTCACAATCCAGTGAGCGAAATCAAATCAGTCCGCTCATGGGAGATGACGCGTCGGCGTACATCCGCCGGGGCATTCTTCCCGCCAGAAACGCCTCGCGCCCCGCGATCACCGCGTGCTTCATCGCCCTCGCCATCCGGATAGGGTCGCGCGCCTCGGCGATGGCGGTGTTCATCAGCACGGCGTCGCAGCCGAGCTCCATGGCCACGGCGGCGTCCGACGCGGTGCCGACGCCGGCGTCGACCACCACCGGCACCTTCGCCGCCTCGACGATCAGGTGGATGTTGAGCCGGTTCTGGATTCCGAGCCCCGAGCCGATCAGGGAGCCCAGCGGCATGATCGCCGCCGCCCCAGCGTCTTCCAGCTTGCGGGCGTAGACCGGGTCGTCGCTGCAATAGACCATCACCTGGAAGCCCTCGACGAACAGCAGCTTCAGCGCCCGCAGGGTCTCCTCCATGTCGGGATACAGCGTCTTGTCCCGCGACAGCACCTCGAGCTTGACCAGATCCCAGCCGCCGGCCTCCCGCGCCAGGCGAAGCGTGCGCACCGCCTCCTCGCCGGTGAAACAGCCCGCGGTATTCGGTAGGTAGGTGAAACGGTCCGGCTTGACGTAGTCGGCCAGCATCGGTTGCGAGGGATCGGACAGGTTCACCCGGCGTAGGGCCACGGTGACCATCTCGGCGCCCGCGGCCTCGGCCGCCGCCGCGTTGACCGCATAGTCCTTGTACTTGCCGGTGCCGACGATTAGCCGCGAGCGGAACGTGCGTCCCGCCACGGTCCAGGTGTCGTCGTCGACCGGGAGAGATCCGTCCATCAACCGCCTCCGATGAAGTGCACGATCTCGATGCGATCGCCGTCGCGCGGCGCGGTATCGCCATAGAGGGAGCGCGGAACGATGGCCAGATTGAGCTCGATGGCGACCTTGCGCGGATCGAGACCGAGCGCAAGGACCAGATCGGTGAGATCCGTGACCGCCTCGTAGACGCCTTGCTCACCGTTGACGATCAGTCGAAGCCCACCAGAGTGCGGGGGGTGCGCCGAGCGCGATATTTGGGCCATGCCAGATTATGGCGCCCGCCGCGCTGCGTGTCGCCGGGGACGTGTTTTCTTCGCCACGCGAACGAGGCGGCGGGAGGGGATTCTGCCCGGCCCGCCGCCTTTCGCACGCGGTCAGGCGGTCTTGGGGACACGCCGGCGGGCGACGCTTCCCACGATCGCCAGTCCACCGAGCAATTCGAGCCAGGTCGCCGGCTCGGGAACCGGCAAGGTCGCGGGTCCGAAAATATCCGCCTGCGAATGGGCCACGATGATGTTGCCGCTCAACAGGCTCGCGGTAAGACCACCCGTCAACGCGAAGTTGTTGAAGATGATATCGATCGCATTGGTTTGGATGCCGTCGCTCGTGGTCCCGTTGCCGCTGGGGATCTGCTCATTGAGCAGGATCGTCAGGCCGGCAAGACTGAACAGGACCGTGTTCGGGGCCGGGTTGCCATAGAGCGAGCCATTGATCGTGAGGCCATTGAGCGCGGACCCCGTAACGGTAAGCCCTACGATCTGGGTCGAACCAAAAGCCGATAGCGAGCCCACGCCGTTCACCGAAGATGTCGATGTCACGGTGGTCGCGCCCAGAGACAGAAAACTGGAACCCAGGAGTGAGCTCAGTGAGGTTCCAAGATTATTGACGGTCGATGTGGCCGTACCGGTCGGGGAGCCCGGGAAGGGTGAACTCGCCGACGAAACGATGACACCGGTATTCAGACCCTGGTTCGCGACGATGCCCAGCCCCAGCGTATCGGCCACCGACAGGACGGTGGCGCTGTTGCTGTAGGCTCCAGGCGCCGAGCCGGACACGGAATCGATGGGACCGACGCCGACGCCAACGAAATTCAGAACGTCGAGGGTGGCCCCAAGCCCGTAGGCCCCACTCGACACAGACGTAACGGCATTGGCGGACGCCCCCAACGCGGTGCTCGCGAGGGCGGTCAAGACGAACAATCGAAACGCTGATCCACGCATTTGCAAACTCCTCATATCGAGCCGCCCCTCCCAACGAAAGGCGTTCTCAAATTGTCCATACGAGGGCTTAATGCGGTTGGTTCACAGAAGGTTTCAAAAATTTGGGGGGTCAACGTGGCATACTTCTCGTTCTTGTCGCGATTTGGCGAGTCCTCGGAGATTTCATGACTCTATAGGTCGACCGTTTTCCCACGACACGACTCTGGAATATCTTGGTTTAGGCGATGGTCGTCTTTGTGCTATGGAACGCGTATTCCATTTTTTCATGAAGATTTACAATATTTTGGAAACGATATGTCGCGCGATGCAAGATTTCAGAAGGCAGTTGTGTCAATTCCCGTGAAGTGTTGAGAATTGTAAATCATAGTTTCGGAATTTCGACCAGACAAACCCAGGACTCACCTCGCCGGATCGCGATCACGGGCCCCGCGTCGCCGAGCCGTCCGATTTGTTGGTGTCGGACTTGGGGTTTATTGCTCAGTCCGCACGGAGCAGGCGGGCGCGAGGCCGCTGTCGCGCTTGAGTGGGAACCAACCGCCGCGCGGATTGTCTGCCCCCTGGCCAATGATGGGGGGCCGTACCGTCGGAGGTCTCGATCGGTTAGCTTGGTCGGCGCACGGGTATTCTCGTCGCGAAATTGGTGACAGGGGTTAAGAACCGGCTCCCGCGCCGATACCTCGCGGGCGCAGGGCCGAGAATCGCGAAACGATCGGCGAGCGAAAGGGCGGCGATGAGCAGCTTTGCAGAACGAAGGCTTCTTGCGCCGTCGCGGTCCAGCCACTGGATCGATGCCTAGAGACGAGCCGCCCATCCGCGTCGGGCTGATCGGCCACGGCCTCGCCGGCGCTTTCATCCATGGCCCGCTGATCGAGGCGGCGGGCGGCTATCGCATCGTGGCGGTCGCGACCTCGAAGGCGGGGTCTCTCGCGCGACGCCGCGACCAGCCTCGCGTCGAGAGGGAGCCGGAGGCGCTCATCGCGGCAAGCGATGTCGACCTCGTCGTTGTCGCCTCGCCGAACGCGACGCATTTCTCCTACGCCAAGGCTGCGCTCGAAGCGGGCAAGTCGGTCGTCATCGACAAGCCCTTCGTGCTTTCAACGCGGGAGGCCGACGACCTCATCGCTTTGGCCGACCGCTCTCCCGGCGTGCTGACCGTCTTCCACAACAGGCGGCTGGATGGGGATTTTCTCTTCGTTAAAGACAGGCTAGAGGCCCGAACGCTCGGCGAGGTCCTGCTCTTCGAGGCGCGGTGGGACCGCTTTCGCCCCGAGGCGCCGGCCGCCTGGCGCAACAGCGGCGAAGCCGGCGCGGGCCTGTTGTGGGATCTGGCGCCCCATCTCATCGACCAGGCGCTGCAACTCTTCGGACCGCCGGATTCCCTTCGGGCCGACATCGCCGCCCAGCGTCCTGACGCCCTCGCGGACGACTATTTCGAGCTGACCCTGCGCCACGGCGCGCGGCGGACGATTCTTTCCGCCTCCAGCGTCGTCGCCGCGGCAAGACCGCGATTTTCCCTCCATGGCACGTTGGGCAGCCTGACGATCCCGCTCTTCGATCCCTACGAGGCGGCCTTGCGACTTGGGCGCCACCCGGCGGATCCGGGCTTTTTCGATGGCCTGCCGCCACATCTCGCCACGCTCACCGTGGCCGGCGCGCCTCTCGAGACCCCCGTTGCACCCGGCTCCTGGGTCGCGTTCTACGCCAATCTCCGCGGCGCCCTTCGCGGCGACCACGGCCCGGCGGTGACCGCCCAGCAAGCCCGCGAGGTCACCGCGCTGATAGAGGTGGCCATCGTGCTCTCCGAGCCGTCGGCGGACGAACAATGATCCGGGGACCGGCCCATCGCTGCGATCGCGACCTGGAAATCCGCCGTAACCTCAGTATCGCCATTTGGTTATTTTACATTTGGTCGCGGGGAAGTGCAAACAATTAACAAATGGGGTTCCGAACGTTTGACACTTCGAGGGTAGGGTCCCTAAGAGGCCGCCACACGCTTTCCGGAGAAATCAAATGAAGTCCTTTGCCGTCGTCGCGCTCGCCGCCTCCGCCCTGACTGGCGCGGCCGCTCACGCCGACACCTTCAGCCTCAACTACGAAGCGCCGGGGGTGCAATCCTCCTCCGCGACGTTCAGCGTGAAGGGCGTGGAGACCTTCGACAGCCGCGGCGCCGGCATGAACACCTTCAGCACCGATTTCGGCACCGGCGGGGCGATCACCGGGACTTACAATAGCGTCCAGGTCAACAATGCCGATCAGTACGGCGGCAGCGGCGGGAGCGGCAAATACGCCGTGGCCTTCGGTTCCACGCCCTACAGCGTCTCGCTGACGGCGGACCCGACGCTCGATCCTCAGGGCATCAACTATTTCGGCTTCTGGCTCTCTGCCCTCGACGGCGGCAATCAGGTCACATTCTCGAAGAACGGCGTGGTCGTCGGCTCGCTCAGCCCGGGGCAGGTCAACGCCGTCGTCTCCGGCAACTCGGCCTATTACGGGAACCCGAACGCCAATTTCCAACATCAGGACGGCGGCGAACCCTTCGTCTTCGTGAACTTCTACGACCTCACGGGCACCTTCGATAAGGTCTCCTTCGCGGAAGTCCCGGCGCAGGGCGGTTATGAATCCGACAATCACACCGTCGGCTACTTCACCCACATCGGCGGCGTGCCCGAACCGACGACCTGGGCCCTGATGCTGATCGGCGTCGCCGGCATGGGCGCGGCCTTGCGCCGTCGCCGGAACGCGGTGGCCCTCGCCAACGCCTAGTCTCATTCTTGGGAGGCTCGCTCCCGGGCCTCGAACCCGATACGTCATGAAGCCCCCAGCCTTCAGAGGCTCGGGGCTTTGCCTTGTGACCCTCGCGCACTGACGGTACAAGTCGCCTTCACCGTGGCCGAAAGGCCGGATTCGGGCTGGAGCGACGGCTCCGACGTCCGCAGACCTTAAAAACGCGAGATCCTGCTGCATGTCCGACCCCGAGGTATCGGCTTCTACTCTGGATACCAGGCTCGTGCGCGAACTGGCCGATATCCTGACCGAGACCGGGCTCACGGAAATCGAGATCGAGCGCGGCGATCTGAAAATTCGCGTCGCTAAGCAAGCGGCGGCCGCCGCGACCCAGGTCTACGCGGCGGCGCCGCTGCCGACCGGTCCCACGGCCCAGGCGTCGACCGCATCGGCGGTGGCCGGCTCTGCCTCGACCGTCGAAACGCGCGGCGATGTCGTCAAGTCGCCCATGGTCGGCACGGTCTATCTTCAGGCCCAGCCGGGGTCTCCGCCTTTCGCCAAGGTCGGGGATAAGATCGCGGAAGGTCAGACGCTTCTGCTCGTCGAGGCGATGAAGACGATGAATCCGATCGTCGCGCCCCGCGCCGGCGTCCTTATCGAGTTGCTGGTCGGCGACGCTCAGCCGGTGGAATACGGCGAACCCCTCGCCATCATCGGCTAGGCTCCCGCATGTTCGACAAGATCCTCATCGCCAACCGCGGCGAGATCGCCCTTCGCATCTATCGCGCCTGTAAGGAAATGGGGATCGCCACGGTCGCGGTTCACTCCGAGGCCGACGCCAGCGCCATGCACGTCCGCCTCGCCGACGAAAGCGTCTGCATCGGTCCGGCGTCAGCCGCCAAGAGCTATCTGAACATCCCCGCGATCATCTCCGCCTGTGAAATCACCGGCGCCCAGGCGGTTCATCCCGGCTACGGCTTCCTGTCCGAAAACGCCCGTTTCGCTGAGATTCTGGAAGCCCACGGGATCACCTTCATCGGCCCCAGGCCGGAGCACATCCGGGTCATGGGCGACAAGATCGCCGCCAAGCAGGCGGTGAAGGCGGCGGGAATCCCCGTGGTGCCCGGCTCCGACGGCGCGCTCGAGAGCGAGGACGCGGCCGTCGCGGCGGCCGAGGCTATCGGCTATCCGGTCTTGATCAAGGCGTCCGCCGGCGGCGGCGGTCGCGGGATGAAGGTGGCGCGGAGCAAGGAAGAGGTCGCCGAGGCCTATGGCACCGCGCGGGGGGAGGCCGAGGCGGCCTTCGGCGACGACGCGGTCTATATGGAACGCTACCTTGCCACCCCGCGCCACATCGAACTTCAGGTGGTGGCGGACAGCTTCGGCGCGGTCTGTCATCTGGGCGAACGGGACTGTTCCCTCCAACGCCGCCACCAGAAGGTGATGGAGGAGGCGCCCTCCCCGGCCCTCGATCCGGCCCAGCGCGCGGCGATCGGCAAGACCGTGGTCGATGCGGTGAAATCGATCGGCTACCTCGGCGTCGGCACGATCGAATTCCTCTGGGAGAACGGCGAATTCTTCTTCATCGAGATGAACACCCGCCTCCAGGTCGAGCATCCGGTCACTGAAGCGATCACCGGCATCGACCTCGTCCGCGAACAGATCCGCATTGCCGCGGGCCTGCCGCTTTCCTTCACCCAGGACCAGGTGGTGCTGGAGGGGCATGCCATCGAATGCCGGATCAACGCGGAGAACCCGCGCACCTTCGTGCCTTCCCCCGGAATGGTCACCGACTTTCATGCGCCGGGCGGCCTCGGCGTGCGCCTGGATTCGGCGATCTACGCCGGCTACTCAATTCCCCCTTACTACGACAGTCTGATCGGCAAGTTGATCGTGCACGGTCGCGACCGTGCCGAGGCAATCGCCCGGACCCAGCGCAGCCTAGCCGAAATGGTCGTCGGCGGGATCGAGACCACGATCCCGCTCTTCCAAGACCTGCTGAACGATCCCGACATCCGCGCCGGCCGCTACGACATCCATTGGCTGGAACGCTGGATCAAGGCGCAGGGCTAACGCCTGTGCCGTCGCGGCGGTAGATGCCCTCCTTCACGGCCGACGATCTGCTCGACTGCTATCGCCAGGGCGTATTCCCCATGGCCGACTCACGGCGGGACCGGAAAATGTTTCTGGTCGACCCGGTGCGGCGGGGAATCATCCCGCTGGATGCGACGGTGGGGCGCCGTCTGGCGCGCACGGTGCGTTCCGATCGCTTCACGGTAAGCGCGGACAGCGCATTCGCGGAGGTCATCGCCGCCTGCGCCGCGCCCAGGCCTGGCCGCGCGGAGACCTGGATCAACGGCGCCATCGAGGCGCTCTGCCTGGAACTTCACGCGCGCGGCTACGCTCATAGTATCGAGGCGTGGCTGGCGGGTCGGTTGGTCGGCGGCCTCTATGGCGTCTCGATCGGCGGGGCGTTTTTCGGGGAAAGCATGTTTTCCACCGAGCGCGACGCGAGCAAAGTCGCTCTGGTCCATCTGATCGGACGCCTTCGCGCCGGCGGTTTCACGTTGCTGGACGCCCAATTTCTTACCGACCACCTCGCAAGCCTGGGCGCGACGGAGATTTCGCGGGCCGAATACCGAAGCCGCCTGACCAAGGCCTTGGCCGTGTCGGCGGATTTCGCCCATCTACCGGCTCAGGTCGCCGGCGCTGCGGCGCTGCAAGCGACCAACCAGAGATCGTAGATCGGATGTTCGAGCCCGTGGAGCGAGGGCGTGGCCGAGAAGGTCCAACCCCGGAACACCTCGCTCAAAGCCGGCGCGCCACCCTTCAAGGCTGAGGCGAGGCGCGTATTCACGATCAGATAAGCGGAAGCCCGCGGCGCCGGCTCGTCGTAACTCCGCGTTTCGCAGGCCTTCACTTCCACGACCAGGGTCTTGTATCGCACGCGCCGACCAATCGGCGCCTCGAAGCGCAGGGTCTCGGCGGTCACCTTGTCCAAGACCTGCAGCACCGCCACAGGCGCCCGCAAAACAAGCGGCGGCGGCGGTGCGGCAACCATCGGGACCACGGCTTTGGACACCGGTTTGCTTCTGACAAGGCGTGGCGGCGCCTCCACGGCGGGGCCGATCTCGGGCGGCGGAGGCGGGAGCGGTGTGCTGCTATCTGAAGCGGGAGGCGGAGACGGCGGCGTGTCTTGAGCGGCGACAAGACCCGCGGTGGAGGTGATCGCGGCCAGCGCGAGCGCGGCTAGTCTGGAGTCCATGGCTGATAGTCGCCGGACGCGGCGGCGCGCTGTCCGCCGCGAGTCAACGAGCCCTTCGGACGCCAGGCCCAGATGGTGCCCGTGAGGTTGGGGCGATGCTCCCGTTCCCAAGGCTTGTGCTTCAGCGGGGCGCGGGTCGGGGGTTCGACGACGGTGTGGTGCAGCCAGCCGTGCCATTCGGCGGGCACCTTGGAGGCGTCGGGGTAGCCCGCGTAGATCACAAAGCGACGGTTGCGGTGATCGTAGTCGAACTTCTTCGCTGTGCTTTCATAATATCTGTTACCGAAGTCGTCTTCGCCGAGGAAGACACTTGTCCGGGCAATCTGCGCTCTGGCGCCAATTGTCGCGCCCGTCCACCACGTAAAGATTTGCTTCAGCACCCGCGGACTATAGGCGTGCGCCATGGACCAGTCCAGCCACGTTTCGGCCCAACATATTGTGGACGTTTTGACGCACCCGACAATATGCGGTTGCGTGGGGCAACGATTTGACACTATCTAACATTTCAGGAGGGATCAATGTCGGTCTCAAGAAGTCTCGTCGAACGACTGGAATTGCTGACGTTTTCGTCGGCGAGCGTCGAACGCGCGGGCGTCATGGAAACCGCTCTCGCGCCGACCGGCTGGACTGGCGCGCGAATCGAATCCTGGCTCGATTGGGCCGGGGGAATTCCCGCGGATCAGCCACCGGGCGTCGACTTCGAGATCCGCCTTCGCGACGATATCCTTGGCGGCGGCACGGCCCGTTATGCGCGACGTTTGGCGCGTTGGGGATTGGCCCTCGGACACTTCAAGGACCACGACGCAGCGTCAACCTTCGCGGGCGAACTGCAGGCCCTTCTGCTCCTGGGCGTTTTTACCCCGGGCGCCGCAGCTGCAAACGGTTTTCGCCTCCATCCCCTTGCTGAAGACCCATCCACGGCGCCGCCGCCCTCGGCGACGAACCCCTTAGACCAACCAGCGCCTACGAGGGACATTCGCGCCGATCGCCTTGCGGGGGTCGCCGACGCGGTGGTCCGCTGTGATGGCGCGCCGAGCGAATGCGGAGATCCCGCAATCAATCAAGCCCTCGCGCGCGCGGCGTGGGCGGCGCGACTGGCGGGCGCGTCGGATGCCGAAATCGCGGACGCCATCCAGCTGGGACGCGGCGGCTTCTCGTGGATCGATACCGATCAACAAGATCGCATCGTCGTCGCCGCTGCGGCCTCGATAGACCGCCGCTTGGTCGCGGAAGCCTGGCTCGGCGCCAACCTCACCGTGGCCTTCTCCCACGAAGACGCGGAGCGACTGATGTTGGCGAGAGCCGCGCCAACCGGCTTCGTCTCTGTCTTCAGTTTCGTCGAGAAGCAGGAACTCGCGCTAGCTGTCCGGCTGGCCGTGCTGGCCCTCGACATCGAGGTCTCGGTCGGTTTCAGCGGCGCTGCGGCGCACGCCTATTGGCGCCGGGACTTTCGGCCGATCACGCTTGGCGTCGCCGGCCTGGCCGAACGGCTGGTGTCGGAAGGTTTGGTTTATGACAGTGAAGCGGGCCGCAAACGCGCCGGCGAGATTCAGGCGCTCGTCAGCGGAACGGCCCGCGCGGTTTCGCAAAAGCTCGGCGCCCGCAACGCCATCCTGACCGGTGGCGTCGCCGATCCCGAGGCCGCGCTTCGCCTGGGCGGGATATCCCTCGGGGCCGCGCCCTGGTCGGGTCCTGTGGCGGAGGCCGAAACCGCGGATGGAACGACGTTCCCCACCCTTCGCGAAGCGGCGCTCGCGGGCTTGGCGAGGTTGGATCTGGACGTCGCCGACGCCGCCGCCGAAGCCTTGGGCCGCAAAACCTTATTCGGCGCGCCGGCCATCAGCCCCGAATCCCTGACCGCCAAGGGGTTCACCGAACTGGAGATCGAGCGGGTGGAACGCGCCATAGGCGAGAGCTCGGCGCTGCGCGCGATCTTCACGCCCGAGGTGGTCGGAGAGGGGTTTGTCCGCGATGTGCTGGGGGCTTCGGCGGATGAACTGCGTGACGGCGCTGTCGACACCCTGAACCTCGCGGGCTTCACCCCGGCCGAGATCGAGGCGGCCGAACGCTACGTCTTCGGAAGCCGCGCGATCGGCGACCCTGTCTTCGCCGCGGGAGACGACGTGAGCTTGGAGGCGCGCATCGCCATGAGCGCCTCCTTGGACAGTCACCTGTGCACGCCGATGGTTCAGCGCCTCGAGCTCGACTTCGACGCCTCGCCTCAACAGGCGCAGGATGCGCTCGCTCTTGTCGCCGGGCGCGGTGGAAGAGCCGCGCGCATTGTTCGACGTGGCCCGCCGGAGAGGTTCGTCCTGACCCTGGTCGAGCCTCGAGGGCGTGAGACGAGCGAGGCGCCCACGCCGCGTGAGCGAATAGTCGAACGCGTGATTGAGGTCGATCGACGACGCCGCCGCCTGCCTGATCGCCGAAAAGGTTATATTCAAAAAGCCACAGTCGGCGGTCACAAGGTTTATCTGCATACGGGCGAATATGACGAAGGTGAACTCGGTGAGATATTCATCGATATGCACAAAGAGGGTGCGGCATTTCGTTCACTCATGAACAATTTTGCTATCGCGATCTCAATTGGTCTGCAATACGGCGTTCCACTCGACGAGTTCGTCGAAGCTTTCGCTTACACGCGGTTCGAACCCGCGGGTTCAGTCACAGGGAACGACAGCATCCGCTCCGCGACCTCGATCCTGGACTACGTCTTTCGGGAATTGGGCGTGTCGTATCTCGACCGCGCCGACCTTGCCAATCCCGAGGAGCATGGTCTCAACGCCGACGGCCTCGGCGCGGGGTCGAACGAAGCCGAGCCGCAACCGGTGGCACGTTTCATATCGAAGGGCTTTTCGCGCGGCGCCGCGCCGGACAATCTTGTCTTCCTGCCATCGCCGAAGCGCGCGGCGGCCACGGAGCCGGGTGCGGCGGCCGAGGTCTGCCCCGCCTGTGGCGACCAAGCGCTCAAATCGTTCGAAGGCCGCCGCGCCTGCCGGACCTGTGGCGCTTCCGGCGCCGATCCAGTCGGACTGGAACAAAAGATCTGAAGTCAGCCTGGGGGGGCGGTGAACGAGAACTATCGTCCCAGGGAATGTATCCATGAAGAGTAGCTTTGCGCGCGCGGCTGTCGCGTGCGCCTCGATTTTATCGACCAACGCTTTCGCGACACCGCCGAGTCCGCCCCTCGGCGCCGAGAACGGGAATCCGGGCGGCTGCCCAATCGCCGCAACAGCCGCCACCGACGGCTGCGGGATCGCGAACTTCAACGCGACCACTCTCATCCCGAATTTTTTCAATGGCTACGCCACGCAGAGCGGTCAAGGCGCCTATGCCACGAGGCCAAACTGGAACGTGGCCGGCGTGGATTACCCGGTGGGCTTTCACACGCCACTGAACCAAATGATCGACGTCCGCACGACCCCCCCTGCGGGTTGTCACCTTCGAACCCTGGGCGCCAGCGTCGCGCTGCAATGCAACGGCTCCGGCCCCCTCTTGATTTCCGGCTATCGTTTCGACCTTCAGGGCGGAACGTTTCTTTACGTCACCGGCGCCTACACCTCGATCCAAATCGATGACTGCTATTTCCTGAACGGAACCACGAGCGACCGACTTGGAGGCGCTCTCGTCGTCATTGCAGGCGGCAGCGGCGATCTAACCGTGACGAGCTCGACATTCGACGGCGCCGGTCGAACCCGCGCCAAGGGCTTGTTCTATCTTATCGAGGACGTCCGCACGGGCGCACAGCGAGACATCATTACGCACAACGCAATCTTCCGGGTGCCGCAGAAGGGGATCGGCACCGGCCCCTGTGGCGACACGACTATACAGCACAACTATTTCGAAGAGATGGAGCTCAGCCCATCTCATGGCGATTTCACGATCGATGGAAATACGCTTTGTGTGAAGAACAACTTGGTGGAATCGTATAATACTGCTTTGATAACATCAGGCCTCGTCAGAACCGGCGCAGGTGGAATTACGGCGTTATTTTTCCTCTCAGCTGGAAACCCACTCAGATCATGGAATACAGTCGTTACTTCACACAACACTCTTGTATCGAATACCATCGGTAGTCCGAGTGTCGCTCCCGGCGCTGGAGCGGCAACGGTCAGCAGGATGATAGAACAAGGGGGAGGCTCCGTGTATACGGTGATGGAATATTCGAATAACTACATCGATCCGACCGGCTCTCTCCTCTGTTACTACGTCCCCACGCCGACGCCGGCGGCCACCATCATGCAGAACAACGTCAATCTGCTTGATGGTTCTGGTGTAAATGACTTCACTCAGCAATCATGTTACGGCCATCACCCTTGACGACAGCCGTTCTCGAGCAAAGTTAGACTATACGGCGACAAAACGGCTATCGATGACCGTAGCAATTATCGATGTTCGCATTTGAAGCGTTCAACATATCGATGTTACCCACCGGGTTGGCGTGAACAACCATGGTTTGAGTAGTAAAGTTAATGGCGGCGCTCAGATGTTGGTAGATACAGCTGTAGGAGCCGGAGGGATCTATATAGTTGAAGCTCGGCGCGAAGTCGGCCATCGTGCCGAGGTTGTCACCTTGCGGTAGAGTCTCGATCATCCTTCCGACCGTCGGCAGTCCGCCATTGGAATTGGATACGAGCGTGTTGTGATCGACCTGCATCGCCATCACATTCGAGGGCGACGACATCATGAACCCGCTCACACTCGCTGTCCCACTGGTCACATTATTCGAACCCGACAAGACGACGTTATAGCTGAACTGTTGCGGGCCGGCGGCGACGCCATTGGCTTCGATATTCACCGCGCTCGCGTGGTAACAGACCCCGCTCGGACATCCGCCAAAATCCTCAACGTAGTTGTGTTGCACGAGATAAGCGCCGGATGATCGAAGAGGGCGGCGGGGCGGTCAATACGGTGATAATGTTCACCTGCAACTACCTCAATCCGACCGGCGCCCTACCCTGTTATTATGTTCCCATTCCAACGCCGGCGGCGACGATCATTCAGAAAAATATCAACCTGATCGACGGATCGAGCGCAAACAGGTTTTCCCAACTATCTTGCCGGCCCCATCATCCGTAACGCTGGGACGCCTCGGCGCGCCGCGCCTCTAAAACGATCTGGCTGATGAAGAGGTGCGTCAGCCGGCCTCGGCTGAGCGCGCCGACCAGGCGGCCGAGCGGACCTGGGCGCCGTAGCGGCCAGACCGACACGACCTGATATCCGCTGTCCCTGAAGAGGCCGGCATAGGTTTTCGGCGTGAACCATCGCAGATGGGTGCGATCCATCCTGCCGTCCTCGGCGAGATCCCAGCCGCCGCGAAGCAGCATGGCCATGACCGATCGGTGCGCGACGTTCGGCGAACTGGCGAAGACCGTCGCCCCCGGCTTCAACAAAGGGTGGAGACGGCGCAGGGCCGCCCAAGGATCGACGAAATGCTCCAACACCTCGCTGGCGATGAGGACATCGAAGCCTCCGGGCTCGCTCGGGAGATCGGACATAGTCTCGATGTCGCCGACGACCACTTGGTCCAGCACGCGCGAAGCGATTTTGGCCGCATCCTCCGAGAGCTCCAGTCCGACATATCGTCCGCACTTGCCGGCGGCCTTGGCGTAGGCCCCTGTCGCCCCATCGCCGCAGCCGATCTCCAGTATCGACCGCTGGGGATCGTTCGTGAGTCTATCGACGAGATCGCGCCGCTCGCCGTTGAAATAGGCGTCGGGCTTGGTCCGGTAGCTCTCGTGGCGACTCATCGGGTCAACCGCCCTCCGCTTGGACATCGAGCTTCAACCGGCCCCAAAACTCGACCTCGATTCCGGTCCGCAACACGCGGGCCGGATTGCCGCCCACGATCGTGGCGGGGGGGACGTCCTCGAATACCACCGAACCGGCGCCGACGATCGATCCGTCGCCGATCGTGACCCCCGGCAGGATAACACTGCCGCCGCCGACGAAACAGCGATCGCCGACGCTGATTGGCCGATGTCGTCCGGCGCGATCGTCCCAGGTGTAGAGCAGGGTCTTGAAGGCGATCAGGGTCTCATTGCCGATCGTGATCGCGCCGCGACGGCTGGGAATGAACCGGCTGGCGAGCGAAATACTAACCCGGGAACCGATCCTCATCCCCACCACGGCCCGCAGATAGGCGATACGCGCGCCGACGATCAGGCGTCGGATGTCGCGGAACTGGTTCAGGTTCAGTCTGGCCACGCGCGGCTCCGCCCAACGCCGCGCGACCTCTCGTTCACCTCGCGGGATTGCCCGCCACGGGGCGCCCATGCTTCAACACGCCGATGCACCCTACTCTCGTCGCGCGCCTGCACGCCCGCTTCCAACGGCTGATCCAAACCCGGGTCTGGGGGATCGACATCCATCCGACGGCCAAAGTGGCGACCACCGCCCTGATCGATCGCACATGGCCCCAGGGTATTCATATCGGTCGCGATTGCGTCATTTCGCATGAAGCGGTGATCCTCAGCCACGACCTCTCGCGCGCCATGCATGTCGATACCTGGATCGGCGATCGAACATATATCGGCGCTCGGGCGATCGTGCTGCCCGGCCTGACCGTGGGCGAGGACTGCCTGGTCATGCCGGGGGCCTTGGTCACCAAGGACATGCCCGATAATTCCATGGCGGTCGGCAACCCCGCCACGGTCTCGCCTCGCGTCACGGACGACGACGCCCCGGCCGCGCGTCCACGAAATCCCTGATCTTCGCCACGAACGCCGGCGGCGCCGAGGCCGAAAGGGCGTCGGCGGCGGCGGGCGGGCTCTCAAGCGCCGCCTCGATCGCGCCAGCCAAGGCGTCTTCCTCGAAGGCGGCGAAAATCCCCGGCTTGCCCCCCAGCCAGCGCGCCGTCGCCATCTGATGGTCGGTGTTGTGCTCGCCATGCTCCATCGCGCGCGGGAAAATGACGATCGGCTTGGAGGCCTCCAGAGCCGAGATCACGCTGCCCATCCCGGCGTGGGCCACGATCGCCCGTGACGCCTTCAGTTTTTCGGAGAACGCCGCCTTTTCCAGTTGGCGGACGAACGCCATGTTACGCGGCTCGTAGTTCCCGCCGCCGATCTGGGCAAAGAAGGACTCGCCGGCGAAGCGCGGCGCCAAGCCATCGACCAGACGCACGAAGCGATCGAAGGGAAACATCGATCCGATCGTCACGAAGATCAAAGCACCGCGCCCCAATACGAGGGGCCCTTCGGGCAGGCGAGGTCCGGCCATTGCGTCAGCCAGGCGTCGGCGAAGAAGCGCGCCTGCTTTCCCGAAGAGGACAATCGCTCGCAATTGGCGATGCTGTCGATCCAGATCGTGCGCGCCCGGGTGAAGACCTTGGCCCAGGCGATCGCGACGAGGCCGGGCGCCGCGCCGGTGGTCACCACGACGTCGGGACGCTCGGCTAAGAGGATCCGGATAACCTCGAACGACAGCGCAAAAAGCCCGAGCGCGTTCTTGCGCGTAACATCGGAAACTGTGTGGAACCGCGCGCCGGCGACATCCGTGCGATAGTCATCCCGCGTCGTGACATAAACGATGTCGCACCCCTCGAAGGCGGCCTTCAATCGGCCCAGTTGCACCCAATGGCCGCCCGCGGACGCAACGAAGAGAACCCGGGTGCGCCGCGCGGCGTCGGATGAGGTCACCGCCGCGTAACCGCGGATCGCGAGCGCCCGGAGGCGCCGCCCGCGTCCACGCGGGAACGATAGAGCATCGCGGAGATCATCCCCATCATCATGAAGATCAGGGGGTGGTTGCCCTCTTCGGCGTTCACGCTCTTCACGGTGAACCAAACAATGAGCGAGATAGAGAGCGGGACCAGGAAGTTGGCCTCCCGATCCCGCTTCGGCTGTCGATAGAGATAGGCGACCACGGCGCCCACGGCGGAGAACATCATGCCGAAGAAGATGATGAAACCCACAGGACCGAATTGGAGCAGGAGCGAAATGAAATAGGAATCGAGCACCAGCAATCCGCTGGGCAGGCGGAACTGCAGGATCTCCGCAGCGCTGCCGACCCCATAGCCGAGCGGGTTCTTGAGGACGTGTGGCCATGTCATATGCCACTGGGTCTGCCGGGCGAGAGTGCTGGAGACCGTTTCGCCGCCGCCCCAGACGGCCCGGTGCAACCGCCCGATCAACAAGGTCGCGGCCAGGACCAGCACGCCCGCGACGGGGTAGCTGTAGACGACCGCCGCCCCCATGAGACTCGAGCGTTCATGACGCCACTTCAGCACGCCCCAGGCGCCGATGGTCATCATGAAGGCGACGAGCGCGCCGAGCGTCGCCGAGCGGGAGCCGGAGAGCAATCCCGCATAAACCATGAAGAGCGACGCGAAAAACGCCGCGATCCGCACCGGCGGCTTGTAAGGCATCATCATGAAATGCAGCATGAAGGGGAAGATGACGGCGATGAATTCGCCGTATCCGAGCGAGGTGGTGAAGGTCGTCTGCGCCCGGTAGACACCGGTGTAGGCTCGGCTTCCGCCTCTGAGCACGGCGTTGACCGTGGGGTCTTCGACCTTGAGAAAGCTTGGGATGTGATAGGCCCAGGGCACATGGCCCTCGTGGACCTCGACGATGGCGATCAAGCCCAGGAACACCGCCATGGCGCAGAGGATCGCCGCCCACCTCGTCACCCGCCCCGGAACGCGAAAATAGTAGACGGCGACGAAATAGACGATCAGCCAGTTGATGCACGACAACACGAAGCGTTGGAGCGAATCCGGCAGGACCGGCGAGAGCGGCATCGTCGCCACTTCCACTAGGACGAACAACACCATGAACCGCCACAACCAGGGCGTGGCGCTGATCCCCCCTCCCAACGCCTTGCGGAAGGCGTGCGATTGGGAAAGCGCGACGAAAAAGACCAGCGCCATCGGAAAACTGATCAAGCGGATCAAGGTGATCCAGGGCAGGAACGGCAAGGCGACGGCAAGATAGTTCGGCCAGATGATCATCACGACGAAGAGCGAGAAAAAACAGCGCTCCATGAAGCGCGTCGGCACGTTGCGCGCTTCCGGCAAGGCCCAGATCACGATCAAGGCGAGGAAGGCGGGGATGACGGCGAATAGTTCGATCAGGTAGGGCGCGAAGAAGGAGAAGACCAATCCCTGCAAGAGGCAGAAGCCGACGACGCTCCAGAAGATCCAACGGCGGATCAAGGTGCGATCGGGGGTGTGAAATTCGTCGGTATAGGTCTTCAACCGCGGATCGGCCGCCCCTACCCCTTGCGCGGCTTTAGCCTTCACGTTTGGGGCGCGAATGATCCTTTTCGACTTAGGAGCCGAAGCGGCTCGCGCGCCGAACAGGCGTTGAGGTTGGATCCTAATCGACGGCAACAATCATTTCCCTGCGAGCAGTGGCGCCATCCGACGGATGCGCGCGATCAGAACCGATGACATTTCAGGTGGCATGGTTTTCCAGCTTGAAACGCCCACGACGCCTCCTAGAACGATCAAGGTCAACCACCAACGCCAATCGGCAATTCCCCAAAGGCTGGTAAGGCACGCCGCCGCTATCAACGCCATCAGATCGATCGCCAGAACCTTCCATCCGGTGTAATCGCGCCCCGTGACCCAGGTCATAATCACATAATCCGCCGCGCATCGCACGGTGAAAGCCGCCGCGCTCCCCACCAATCCAAAATATTTCATCCCGAAGTATAGAAGTAGAAAATACGGAGGTATTTCCCAGAAGATGGTTTTCGCTACAAGGTCCGGGCGGCCAGATGATTGCGCTTTTGTATAGCAGAGCACCGCAAAGGCGGCGGACCAGAAACCGATAAGTATTACCCTGCCAACCGGGATTGACAGGGGGTTCAGCTGCCTGCCGATCCAGACATGCAGAAATGGATCCATCAGGAAAATCCCTATCAGCGTAGGTAACGTAAGGATGCTGGCGAGGCCGCGAAGGGCCAGCCGTCCAAGCTCGCGCTTCCGCGCATCGTCCGAGGCTGACATTCGGGGAAACAGAGCACTCGTCAATGCGTTTGGAAGCGTCGCGACGCGCTGGGCAATGAGAAACGGCACTGTGTAGGCGGTGACTGACGCCGCGCCCAGAACCGCGCCAATCGCGAAGCGATCAACAATATTGAGCAGAGGCGAAAGCATTGAATCCACGGTGATCCAGCCGCCGTAGCCCAAGAGTTCCCTCACCTCCGCTGGGACGAACCGGATGACTTGACCGCGTAGAAATTCGCTGTGGCACTGGTAGGCGAACACCCCCAGGGTCAACGTCCGCGCGGCCAAAGCGGCGATCAACAACGTACTGAGGTTCGGGCCCAGCAGGAATGCTACCCCTAAAGGCAGAACCTGAAAAAGAGCCGTCGAGAGCGCAGATACCATGTTTGTCTGCAGAAATTTCTCCCTGCCCTGGAGTGCGCCGGAGAGCACGCCCGTTAGGGTAGCAACCGGGACGCTCAGCGCCAGCAGTGGCGCCGCAGCGAGAATCTCCGGGCGTAGACGTTCATCAACCTTGAAAACGTGGGCAAAGAATATGTGCGCGGCAAACCAAAGTACCGCCCCAGCGACAATGCCCAATCCGACGTTAACCGCCAATGCAGCCCAAAATGTCTCCGCTCGATCCTCTGCTGGGGCGTCTTTCAAGCTCGCGATACGAAACGCGGTCGCGCGACCGAGGCCCAGATCAAAGAGACCAAAATAGCCGAGCAAAAGCCAAGCGATCGCCAGCACCCCATAGCGCTCAGTCCCGATCAGCCGGATGTAAACCGGAATGGTGATCCAGGAGAGCGCCATAGGCGCAATCGAGCCTAGAACGTTGTAAGTCGTGTTTCGGGCGACGCTCACGACTACCACTGCATCCAGTCAGAATACCGCCCCGAACAGCCTGATGGCCGTCCGCTCGCGCGGCGAAGCACCGCCTCTGCAACCCGCCGAGGGAGCGACTACCACGAGGCGCCTCGCGTCGCCAAGCGCCGCTCTGGGTTGACCCAGACCGTTCCCACCGCCGGTTCAAAGGGAAAGCGCCTTGAAACACTGGCGACGCGTGGTACCTTGATGCGCGAAGAGGGCTTCGTCGGGCGCTCACGTCCGTGGCGTGATCGTTCATCTAAATTGGCGCGGTTCGCCATGAAGCCCTGCACGTTTTCCACCCAAACCACGGATGCTCAATGTCGCCTTCCAACCCGTATGCGCGCAAATATCTCGATTTGCTGAAGGAAGCACTGTCAGCTTCCCTGTACGACGAGAGCGCGTGGAAGCGCGTCACACCGAAATCGCCGTTGCGCCGGGCCATAACGCGCATGGTCGAGCGGCGCTCGATGTTACTGCTGCACAAAGTTCGCTTCGACCCGGTCGCCCGCGAGCGCGGTTCAGACTGGCCGATGTTCGGCTTCACAATGGCTGGCACGAAGCGGCTTGAGAATATCGAGGCGTGCATCGCCGGAGTGACAAACGACGGTGTAGCCGGCGACTTCGTGGAGTGCGGAGTTTGGCGCGGTGGGAGCTCAATATTCGCGAGGGCGGCTCTGGACGCTTACGGCGCATCAGACCGCATCGTTTGGCTCGCCGACTCTTTCGAAGGAATGCCCGAACGCAAAGAGACCGATCTTGCGGATCCAGAACTGATCGGGACGGAATATCTCGCGGTCTCACTCGAGCAAGTGAAGGCGAATTTCGACCGATTTCAAATGCTGGATGATCGCGTTAGGTTCGTGAAAGGTTGGTTTGCCGACACGCTTCAAGATGCACCAATCGGTCCAGTCGCGATTTTGCGCCTGGATGGCGATTACTATAGTTCAACCATGGACGCACTTGAAGCACTTTACAACCGCGTGAGCGTTGGCGGCTATGTTATTATTGATGACTATAACGCTTTCGAATCCTGCAAGGCGGCGGTAACCGACTTTGCCAAAAGCCGAAACTTTACGCCAAATCTCGTACCGATAGACGATATCGCGGTGTTTTGGCGTCGAGAAACCTGACCAGTCGCGCGGTCGGGCCAATGCCAGAAAACGCAGCCGCCCTCATCGACGCCACCACCCTTGTGGATACCGGTGTTCGCTTCTCCATCTGCACCTTGGTCACGCGGCAGGAACAATATTCCGAGATGCTGGCAAGCTTTCGCGCAAGCGGGTTTGGCGAGTCGGATTGCGAATTCATCCAGATCGACAACCGAGTAGCCAATCGTTTCGACGCCTACCAGGGCTGCAACCTCTTTCTCACGGTGGCGCGAGGGGAGTTCATCGTTCTTTGCCATCAAGATATACTGCTGATCGACCAGCGCGCGGATCTGGAACGAGCGCTCGCTGACCTTGAGGGGCGCGATCCGTCCTGGGCGCTCTGCGGTAATTCCGGCGGCATGGCGCCTGGTCGGATGGCCATTCGCCTGACCGATCCGCACGGAACCGACCAACGCACCGCGTCCTTCCCGGCCCGGGTCTTCGCGTTGGATGAGAATTTCATCGTCGTCCGCCGCTCGGCCAATCTAGGCTTGTCGTCGGATATGTCGGGCTTCCACCTCTACGGCGCCGATCTCTGCATCCAGGCCGATGTTCTCGGCCGTTCGGCCTATGTTGTCGATTTCCACCTGAAGCACCTGAGCGGCGGCAAGCGTGACGAGACCCTGACCGCCGCCCGCGATGCACTGGTCGCCAAATATCGCCGCGCCTTTCGTGGGCGATGGGTGAAGGCCCCCTGTGAACTAGTCTTCCTCACCGGTAGCGCATGGCTCTCGCGGCTATTGGGCGGGAGATTGGCGAGCCGAATCTATCGGCGGATCGTGGGCAGCAACGTCTGAGGATCGTGGCTAGCGATGGATCGGATCGATCCAGGCCACCGCCTCGGGGGGTTCGGCGGGTTCGATGTCGAGATTGACCACGACCGCTTCGTTGTCGCTGCGCACCAGAACGCACTCCAAAGCCTCGTCGCGCGAGGCGTTGATCTCCTGGTGCGGCACGAAGGGCGGGACATAGATGAAGTCCCCCGGTCCGGCCTCGGCGACGAATTCCAACCGCTCGCCCCATCGCATCCGCGCGCGGCCCTTCACGACATAGATCACGCTCTCGAGCGGCCCATGATGGTGCGCCCCGGTCTTGGCGTTGGCGTGGATATGCACGGTCCCGGCCCAGAGCTTCTGGGCCCCGACCCGGGCAAAATCGATGGCCACCGCGCGGTTCATGCCCGGCGTTTGAGGCGTTCCGGCGTCGAGTTTATCACCCGGCACGACGCGGACGCCGCTCTCCCGCCAACCGTCGCTGGGTTCCATGGGAGCCTCCGCCAAAGCGCTTTCTCGAAAGTTAGCGCCGCCGTGCCGCGCGCGCAAATGGAGAAAACGATCGCACCGACGCCTCACCGCGTCGATACGACGGCACTCTGTTGATCAAATCATTGGTCTCAAATATTTTTTATGTAGAAGACCAGGAAAGGACCGATAGAAGACAGGTAGAGATAGATCACGGGGTCCGCTAACTTTTTCAACAAGCCATGTAGCACCAGCAAGAAAGCCCCAAACATCAGGGCCACCGCGGGGATATAAAGAAAAATCGCCTTTGGATTGGTCGTGTCGAAGATATTGTCCAGGGTCAGATGGCCGACCCCGGCGACGCGTATTCCACCGACAACGAGTAGACCCCAGGCGAACAGCGCCGAGCAAATCACCAGACTTCGCATAGACCCCCCAATGTCAGCGACGCGAATCCAAGCCGAGCTCGCGCTCAAACGTTCGCCGCGTTGTCCCCCGCCTTCACGCGGAAACGTTCTTGGATCAAGACCCCACGAGCCGCTTCTTACCGCGCCGCAGCACCCGCATCAGGATGGGGGGAGTCAGGTCCGCGATCAGTTCTCGCGATTTCACTTCGACATCGATCTTGTCCCCGGTGCCCTTGCGCGCCTTAAACTGTGTCGTCTGTTCGCGTTTCAGGTCCGACCAGGTCGAGGTGTAATAGTAGAGCGCGATGGATTTTCGGGTGATCCCCGCCGGGTGAGCGATCGGGTTGGGATTCCCGTGGTAGCTGTCGCCGGTGGTGTTGAAGATCACGCAGCGGTTGAACGACGGCAGGATCGAGGCTTCCCGCTTGGTCATATCATTGTTCCAGAATTCCAGCTGGCCGCCGTAGTCGTCCGACCAATCCTTGTTCAAATAGATCAGCACATTGATGCGCCGCTCGAGATTCATCGGCTTGTGGTGGTTGAAGTCGGTGTGGACGGAAAGGTGCCCGCCCTGGCCGATCTCATGGAAGCCGGCGCCGAGAAAGTAGGGGTCTGGGACCAAGTTCTTGATGCCGGTGATATTCTCTATGACCTGGATGAACGGCTTCGAATTGAAGGAGTAGAACAGGGCGCGGGTTTCGTCGGTCAGTTCGTCGGGATTGAACTGCGCCTTGTACCGCTCCTGATCGCGGTCAAAGCTCCCCGCGGCCCGAGCGGTCGAAGTCGGAAAATGAGCCAGGCACATCTCCAGCACCGACGACGGCAGAAAATCGTCGATCACGATATGCGGAAAGGGCGCGGCGGACTGATAGCGTTCCGTCAACTCACGGCCCAGCGACCGGGCGCCGGTCGACACATAGCCCGTGGCGGGGTTCATTTCGGAGAGAAACGTCAAACTCGCATCCCAGATGCGCGGCGGGCCAAGGCGCTGGATTATCGTAAGGGCCCTTGTCGGAGATAACATTCGGCGGAAAGACTGGGAAGCTTGTGCGCGCCGCCGCGACCCCGTCGCAACGGCGCGCGAGGATCCTCGCGGTTGACGCGCGGCGAAATATCTTGCAAAATGCAAGTTATGGTTTTGAGGTCGGGCGGATGGCGGTGAAATCAACGCGTTTGATGTTGGCAAGACGGCCCGCGATGCGCCCCAAATCGCCCGCCCGCGCACCGTTTCGGGTGGTCGAATCGACCATCTCGGATGCCAAAAGATGCCATCGAAGCGACTTGCCCCGCGAAGCTATATCGATTGTCGTTCAAGACGTTACAGCCGCATCTTCAGTAGAAATTTGACGGTATGACCACCCTCGTCACCGGATCGGCGGGATTCATCGGCGCCGCGGTGGCCATGCGGCTGCTGGAGCGCGGCGAGGCGGTGGTCGGTGTGGACAATCTGAACGACTATTACGACCCCGCCCTAAAGCGCGCCCGGCTCGCGCGGCTGGAGGCTCAGGCCGGCTACAGCCACCGACATCTAGACATCGCCGACACGGCGGCGGTCGAGCGCCTCTTCGCCGAACATCGCCCCCGCCGCGTCGTCAACCTCGCCGCCCAAGCGGGGGTCCGCTATGCGGCGGTGAACCCACACCCCTATGTCTCCAGCAATATCGTCGGCTTCCTCAATATCCTCGAAGGCTGCCGGCACGGCGGCGTGGAGCACCTTGTCTATGCCTCCACCAGTTCGGTCTACGGCGCCAACACCGCGACGCCGTTCTCGGAGCATCAGAATACCGACCACCCCCTCACGCTCTACGCCGCGACCAAGAAAGCCAACGAAGCCATGGCGCACAGCTACGCGCACCTCTTCGCCCTACCCTGCACCGGCCTGCGCTTCTTTACCGTCTATGGACCCTGGGGGCGGCCGGACATGGCCCTCTATCGCTTCGCCGATGCGATCATGACGGGTGAGCCGATACCCCTGTTCAACCACGGCCGTCACCGGCGCAGTTTCACCTACATCGACGACATCGTCGAAGGCGTGACGCGGGTGCTGGACCAGCCACCGACGCCCTCGCCAAGTTGGAACGCCGCCGATCCGGATCCGGCGACGTCGGCGGCTCCGTGGCGCGTGCTCAACATCGGCTCCAACCAGCCGGAGGATCTGCTGCGTTACGTCGAGGTGCTCGAGCGCTGTCTCGGCAGGAACGCGCGGCGGGAAAGTCTTCCGCTGCAGCCCGGCGACATCCCCGACAGCGAGGCGGACGTCGGGGAACTGTTTCGCCTGGTCGGCTATGCGCCGGCGGTCACCGTCGAGACGGGGGTGGCGCGATTTGTCGAATGGTACCGCGGCTATCATGGTCCTTGAGAACCGCCTTGCGCGCGCGCGCCGGGTCGCTCAGAACGCGCCGCTATGACGGTCGGCCCTGAAAATTCGACGAGCGCGCCGCCGCGTGTCAGCGTGATCGTGCCGCACTACAATGACCTCGGCGGCCTCGGAATTTGCCTGGATCGCCTCGAAGCCCAGACCCTCTCCCGCGACGCCTTCGAGATCATCGTCGGTGACAACAACTCCCCCCAGGGCGAGGCCGCCGTGGCGGCGGTCATCGCCGGAAGAGCGCGGCTCGTCGTCGTCAAAGAGCGTGGCGCCGGGCCGGCCCGCAATGGCGCCGCGGCGGTCGCGCGGAGCGGCACCCTCGCCTTCATCGACTCCGACTGCCAGGCCGAACCGGCCTGGCTGGCCGAAGGATTGGAAGCGCTCAAGCGTTTCGATTTCGTCGGCGGCCGGGTCAAGGTATTGGTGGATGATCCCACCCATCTCAGCGGAGCGGAGAGTTTCGAGCGCGTCTTCGCCTTCGATTTCGACAGCTACATCAATCGCAAGGGCTTCACGGGCTCCGGCAATCTCTTTTGCCCGCGGGCGCTGTTCGAGGCCGTCGGCGGCTTTCGCACCGGGGTTTCCGAAGATGTAGAGTGGTCGCGCCGGGCGATCGCCGCCGGCTACCGCCTGGGCTACGCCCCCCTCGCGGTCATCGGCCACCCGGCGCGGCGGGACTGGCCCGAACTCATCGCCAAGTGGAAGCGGCTCAACATCGAAGCGTTCGGTCTGATGAGCCAACAGCCCGGCGGGCGGTTGCGCTGGCTTGCAAGGTCTCTAGCCATGCCGGCTTCCGCGATCATCCACACGGCCAAGGTCATGCGAAGTTCCGAACTGGAGGGTCTCGATCAGCGTCTCTCCGCGCTCGTCACCCTTTATCGATTGCGGCTGTGGCGAATGGGGGACGCTCTGCGCCTGCTCGCGGCGCGGTCCGCCTGAAAATGCGCGTCGCGATCTGCATCGTCGGGTTTCGCAACCCCGCCGACATCGTCCGTTGCCTCGCGGCGCTGGAAGCCTCGACCCACCCCGACTTCGAGGTTGTGATCTGCGAGAACGGTGGCTTGGAGGCCTTCGAGGCCCTGACCGCCGCCATTCCCGCGCGCCTGCCCGGCGGTCAGAGCGTCCGCGCGATCCAGGCTCCGGGCAATCTCGGCTACGCCGGAGGGGTCAATGTTTGCCTTCGCGCGGCGCCCGACAGCGAAGCATGGTGGGTGCTCAATCCCGACACCGCCCCCTACCCAGAAGCCCTTGCCATCCAGGTCGCGCGGCTGCGCCGAGGCGATTGCGACGCCGTCGGGTGCACACTTCACCTGCCCGGCGGCGAAGTGCAGTCATATGGCGGGATCTGGCAAGGCTGGCTGGCGCGGGCGGTCTCGATCGGCCACGGCTCCCGCCTGGAGGATCGTCCCGATGCGGCGGCGATCGAGGCCTCTCAGAACTTTCTCAACGGCGCTTCGATGTTGATCGGCCGCAGATTTCTGGAAGTAACCGGGCCGATGCGCGACGATTATTTCCTCTATGTCGAGGAGGTCGAGTGGTGTCTGCGCGCGCGCTCCCGCGGCATGCGCTTGGGCTTCGCGCCGGATGCTCTGGTGCTGCATTATCAGGGCACCGCGACCGGAAACTCGATCGCGATCGCCAAGAAGGCGAAAGGCCCGTCCTACCTCAATCACCGCAATGCGATGTTGCTGACGCGAGACCATTTCCCCTCGCGGCTGCCGGTGGTCGCCGTGATGGCCATTCCGCTGATGCTGCTCCGCTACGTCCGCCGGGGCGCGTGGCGGCAACTCGGCTACGCGATCTCCGGATGGTGGGCGGGGCTTCGCGGCGAGCGCGGTATCCCCGCCTTCATGTCGAGCTAGAACTCGCCGCGCAGCGCATCGACCAGGTCGGTCTTTTCCCAGGAAAAGCCGCCGTCCGCTTCCGGCTCTCGACCGAAGTGGCCGTAGGCCGCCGTGCGCGCATAGATCGGACGGTTCAGGCCGAGGTGCTCGCGGATCGAGCGTGGTGTCGCCCCTCCGATCATCGCCGGCAGGATCGTTTCCAGTTTCGCCGGATCGACCTCGCCGCCGTGCAGGTCGACATAGAAGCTCAAGGGGTGCGAGACACCGATCGCATAGCCGATCTGGATCGTGCAGCGATCGGCGAGACCCGCGGCGACGACATTCTTGGCGAGGTAGCGGCAGGCGTAGGCCGCCGAGCGATCGACCTTGGTCGGATCCTTCCCGGAAAAGGCGCCGCCGCCGTGGGGCGCCGCGCCGCCGTAGGTATCGACGATGATCTTGCGCCCGGTCAGGCCGCAGTCGCCGTCGGGCCCGCCGATGACGAAATTACCGGTGGGGTTGATGTGCCATTGGGTGGCCGCGTCCACGAAGCTCTCGGGCAGGATCTTCAGGATATAGGGTTTGACAATCTCGGCGATGTCCGCCGGCTGCAGACCCTCGCGATGCTGGGTCGAAAGCACGATCGACGCGGCGCGGACGGGTTTGCCGTCACGGTATTCCAGGGTGACCTGGCTCTTCGCGTCGGGCTCGAGACCCAGATCGCGATCGGCGTGCCGCGCCGCCGCCAGGGTCTTCAGGATGTTGTGAGGATACTGCAGTGTCGCCGGCATCAGCTCGGGGGTTTCGTTTGTGGCGTAGCCGAACATGATGCCCTGGTCGCCGGCCCCCTCGTCCTTGTTACCGGCTGCGTCCACGCCCATGGCGATATCGCTGGACTGGCTGTGCAGATGGCAGGCGAAGTCCGACTTGTCCCAATGGAAGCCTTCCTGCTCGTAGCCGATGTCGCGCACGGCGGCGCGCACCTTGGCTTCCAGGCTCTCGATGACGCCCTCGGGTCCGCGCACTTCGCCGGCCAGGATGATCCTGTTGGTGGTCACCATGGTCTCGCAGGCGACGCGGGCGTAGGGGTCGGCGCCGAGGTAGGCGTCGACCACCGTATCTGAGATCCGATCAGCAACCTTGTCGGGATGTCCTTCGGAAACGCTTTCGCTCGTGAAAAGATAGTGGGTCCGCTCAGGACTCATGCTCAAAATACTTTCTCGGTTTCGCGGTGGGGCTTCTAAACGCAATCCGCGCCAACGCGCCAGTCCCACCTTGGTTTACAGACGCGTTTCACAATCGCCTTTTTTTCGTCTGGACGCTCGGTTATGTAAGAATTCTGAAGCGGAGGCGACCCAGGGGGGCGTCTTCAGGTCTCGCGATGCGAGGGGACAGCGACGTGAAGACGATCTACGATTTGGTGACGATGGCGATCTTCGCCGGGTTGGTTGTGCTGTTTCTTCAGCGTTCCACCGCCGCGGAGCCCAGAGACCATATGTACCAGTACGCGCCGCCTTGCGTCGGATGCGCGCTGGCGAACTATGTGGGCAATCACGGTCAGGGCGTGATTGCGGGTATCATCATCGTCGCCGTCATCGGCTACGTGCTCTATGTGTTGAAGCCGTTCAACCAAACGCTCTAGTAAAATTCGAATTGGATGACAGTCGCGTCGCCGACGGTCGGCGCGACGTTTCAGCGTGAGCGGGCTTCGAAGCGCCGCCAGGGGATACGATGAGTTGGTGGAATAGGCTCATACCGGGAAGCAAACCGGGCGTCGAGGCGAACCGCGCGAGGGGCGATACCACGCCGATCGTCTGGACGACCTCGCCCGCGGGAGCAAACCCAAGCCCCAGTCACGGCGGCCTGTTTCCCCGCTTCTTTTCCACGGCCGGCGATCAGTTCGACACGCGCACAAGCGACCGGGTCGCCGCGTCTCGCTTGAAACTGCGCGGGGTCTACACCCCGGCCTTGCCGATCACCGACCGCCGCTTTTTCGCGGGTCGAACCAAGGTGCTGACCAACCTCATCCGGGCGATCGAGGACGAACGCCTGCACACGGTTGTCTATGGGGAGCGTGGTCTGGGCAAGACTTCCCTCATGCACGTCCTGGCGCAGACGGCCCGTGAGGCGCGCTATCTGGTGGTCTATGTCACCTGCGGCGCGGGCTCGAACTTCGACGAAATGATTCGCGGGGTGGCGGAAAATCTCTCTCTGCGCTTCCACGTCGATTTCGGCCCGACTTCCCCCGAGGCGGAACGCGGCGATAATTTTCTGTCTTTGATCGGGCCCGATCCGGTCACGGTGCGCGGCGCGAGCGATCTGTTCTCCAAGGTCGCCGGAACGCGGGTCCTGATCGCCCTCGACGAATTCGACCGCAGCGAATCCAGCGACTTCCGCCGAGCGATCGCGGAACTTGTCAAAAGCTTCTCCGACCGCTCCGTCCGTGTGCAGTTCGTCATCGCCGGCGTCGCCGCGAACCTCAACGAGCTCGTGGCCAACGTTCCCTCGATCCAGCGCAGCATCGCCGCCATTCAGCTGCCGAAGATGTCCGCCGCCGAGATTCGCGACCTGATCAAGAACGGCGAAGCGGTCACCGGCATCGGCTTCGATGACGGCGCGGTTCACGCCATCATCGCGCGATCGATCGGCTTTCCCTACCTCGCCAGCCTCCTGAGCCATCGCGCCGGATTGAACGCCATCGACGAAGGTCGTCAGACCGTCACCGAGGACGACGTCGCCACGGCCACCAGCGAAGCGGTCGAGGAGGCCTTCGCCCGCATTTCGAAACGCTCTCAGATTCAGATCAAACAGAGGGTGCAAAAGGGCTCCCTCGGCGCCTTGGGCGCCCTCGCCGGAGCATCGCAGACCACGGGGGGCATCTTCTCTCTGGATGACATCAGCGCCCTGCACGCCGACCCGATCAATGTCGCCGCCGCCAAGAGCCTGATCGAGCGGCTGCCGGCCGACGATGTCCTGATCGAGACCCTCGAGGACGACACCGGCCGGACCTTCCGTTTCAGGGAAGACGGCGTTCCGACCTATCTGTGGCTGCTGGCCGCCCAGGGCCGGTTCTTCGAGGGCCAGGACAAGGCCAAGCCGGTTCGGGCCTGATACGGCGTCGACATGCCCACCCGACTGATCAAGCCCAGGCGCTTCGGCGACGAGCGGGGCTGGTTTTCCGAAACCTACAATCGCAAGACGTTCGTGGCTCTGGGCGTGGACGAAGTCTTCATTCAGGACAACCACGCCTATTCCGCCGCGCGCTTCGTCCTGCGCGGGTTGCATTTTCAGGCGCCGCCCAATGCCCAGACCAAGCTTGTTCGCTGCGTGGCCGGCGCGATCTGGGACGTGGCGGTGGATATCCGGCGGGGCTCGCCGACCTGGGGGAAATGGCTCGCCGCGGAACTCACGGCTGAAAGCGGCTGGCAACTTCTGGCGCCCAAGGGTTTCGCTCACGGCTATCTGACCCTGAAGCCAAACACCGAGGTCCAATACAAGGTCGACGCCTTGTACGCCCCTGAGTCCGAAGGCGGACTGGCCTGGAACGATCCCACGCTCGCCCTGCCCTGGCCGCTCAGCGGCGCGACTCCGACGGTCGCCGCCAAGGACGCGACCTGGCCAGGTCTCGAAGGCTTCGAAAGCCCGTTCGACTATGACGGCGTCCCGATGGCGCCGCTGGACCTTGGAGCCTGATCGCGTGAGTGACGAGTCTTTACGCATCCTGGTCACCGGCGGGGCGGGCTTCATCGGCTCGGCCCTCATCCGCCACCTGCTGACCGAGACGCCGCACGAGGTCCTCAATCTCGATAAACTGACCTATGCCGGGAATCTCGCCTCTCTGGCGCCGATCGACAATCGGGCGAACTATGAATTCCGGCGCGTGGACATCGCCGACGGCGACGCGGTCGCCGAGGCGTTGAGGGACTTCCGACCGGACGTCGTCACCCATCTCGCCGCCGAGTCTCACGTCGATCGCTCCATCGACGGGCCCGCCGCCTTCATCGAGACCAATGTGGTGGGAACATCGGTCCTGCTCTCCAAGACGCTGGACTATTGGCGCGGCCTGGACGAGGCGGCCAAGGCAAGCTTCCGCTTCCACCACATCTCCACCGACGAGGTGTTCGGCTCTCTGGGCGAAACGGGGTTCTTCACCGAAACCACGCCCTATGATCCCCGCTCACCCTATTCAGCGTCGAAGGCGGCGTCGGACCACCTGGTCCGCGCCTGGCGCCACACCTATGGCCTGCCGGTGCTGGTGACCAACTGCTCCAACAACTACGGGCCGTATCATTTCCCGGAAAAGCTCATCCCGTTAATGATCATCAAGGGCCTCGCCGGCGACCATCTGCCCGTCTACGGCACCGGTGGGCAGATCCGCGACTGGCTCCACGTCGAAGACCACGTCCGCGCCCTCACCCTGGTCTTCGAACGCGGGGCTGTGGGCGAGAGCTATATCATCGGCGGCCGCGCGGAGCGGACCAACCTCGCCGTCACCCACGCCATCTGCGACACCCTCGATCGCCTCGCGCCGCGCAAGGATGGCAAGTCTCGCCGCGAGCAGATCCGCCACGTCGCCGATCGCCCGGGCCATGATCAACGCTACGCGATCGATCCTTCGAAGCTGGAGCGCGATCTCGGCTGGCGCGCCACCCGCTCCTTTGAGGAGGGGATCGAGGCGACGGTGCGCTGGTACATGGAGAACGAGGACTGGTGGCGGCCGATCCTCCAGGGGGAATACGCCGGTGAGCGCCTAGGCGTGGGGGTGACGGCGTGAAGGGGATCATTCTGGCGGGCGGCTCCGGCACCCGGCTCCACCCCGCGACCCTGTCGATCAGCAAGCAACTGTTGCCGATCTATGACAAGCCGATGATCTACTATCCGATGTCGGTACTGATGCTGGCGAAGATCAGGGACATTTTGATCATCTCCTCTCCAGACGCAATCGACCAATACCGCCGGTTGTTCGAGGACGGCGCGGCGCTGGGCCTCGACATCAGCTATGCGGTCCAGCCCAAACCCGAAGGCCTGGCCCAGGCCTTCCTGATCGGAGAGGCTTTCGTAGCCGGCGATCGCTCCGCCCTCGTGCTGGGCGACAACGTCTTTTTCGGCGCCGGGATGAGCGGCCTGCTGGCCAATGTCGCCGCGCGCGAGAAGGGCGCGACGATCTTTTCCTATCGCGTGGACGACCCGACAGCTTATGGCGTGGTCGAGCTCAGCCCCGAGGGCCGCGCGCTCAGCCTCGTCGAAAAGCCCGCGTTCCCGAAGTCCAACCAAGCGGTCACCGGTCTTTATTTCTATGACGAGCGCGTCTGCGACTTCGCCAAACAGGTTAAACCCTCGGCGCGCGGCGAACTGGAAATCACCGATCTCAACCGCATGTATATGGAGGCCGGCGACCTCTTCGTCGAAGCCCTGCCGCGCGGTTATGCTTGGCTGGACACCGGCACCCACGAGGGACTGCTCGAAGCGTCCGAATTCGTGCGCGCGATCCAGCATCGCCAGGGCGTCTATATCGCCAGCCTGGAAGAGATCGCCTTCCACAACGGCTTCATCGATCGGGACCAGCTCAGGGTTCAGGGTGAGCGGTTCGGCAAGACGGAATACGGCCGCTACCTGCTGGATTTGGCCGAGCGCGGCTGATCCAGGGCGGAGCCCTCACCCACCGACCGCCTGTTCGACGGCCAGGGCGAGATCGAGCGCGCGGGCGCCGTCCAAACCGTTGGCGAGGGGAGCGCAACGCCCGCAAACCGCGTCTCTAAACAGCTCCAGGCTGTGGCGCAGGGGATCTGCGACGGCCGGGGCGTCCGCGAACCCCTGATCCAGCTCGAACCCGGTCGTGTTGGTCAGCGTGCCCGACAGGAAATCGATCTCCACCTCGCCTGAAGCGTAGCAGAGCTTCAGCCGTCGCTCCGGCGCCGCAGCGATGCGCGAGGCTTCCAGCGTCGCGACGGTCCGCCCGGTGAAACTGACCTGGGCCAGAGCCGTGTCCAGCAGCCCCTCGGCGTTCGCCGTCCCCTCGCATTCCGCCGTCAAGGGCGACCCGCCCGCGAACATCAGCATGAGGTCGATGTCGTGGATCATCAGGTCCAGAACGACGGAAACGTCCCGGTTGCGCGGCGACGGCGTTCCATTGCGCTTGGTCTCGATCAGCCAGGGCGTTTCTTGAAAGTCTGGCAGCCCGGTGGCGAGGAGCGCTACGCGCTCGTTGAAGCCGCAGGCCACGACGAGACGTCGTTCGGCCGCCGCGGACAGGATGGCGTCGGCTTCGCCAAGCCCGACCGCCAGGGGCTTTTCGACATAGACCGCCTTTCCCGCCTTCAGAGCGCGTAGGGCAATCCGGCCGTGGCTCGTCGCCGGTGAGGTAATCGATACGACATCCACGGCGGCCAGGAATTTGTCCATTTCCGAAAAGGCTTGACCGCCGATCCGGCCGGCGAGGTCCGCCGCGCGCTCGGGATGGCTATCGAGGATCGCCGTCAGCCGGACGCCGTCCATCCTGGACCACTTCTGGGCGTGGTAGCCGCCGAAAACTCCCGCCCCAATCACCCCCGCTCGCAATGTCTCCGACATCGCGGAGGCGTAGCACGCGAAACCGCGCGTTCGCCACTGGAGGCGGAGCGCTGGCCGCGCTAAGCCAGCGCCCAGCCAGTCCGGCGGAGGAAACGAAATCATGACCACCACGCGCGAAGTCCGCCTGAAGAGCCGCCCGGTCGGCGTGCCGACCGCCGACAATTTCGAACTGGCCACCGTCGAGCTCCCCGCCCCCGCTCCCGGCGAGGTGCAGGTGAAGAACAGCTGGATGACCGTCGACCCCTACATGCGCGGGCGGATGAACGATGTGAAAAGCTACTCTCCGCCGTTCGCTCTCGGCGAAGCCATGCAGGGCGGCGCCGTGGGCGAGGTGGTGGCTTCCAACGACCCCGCGTTCAAGGTCGGCGAGGCCGTGCAAAGCTTCATGGGCTGGCGCGAGACGTTCAACGCGCCCACCGCGATGGTTCAGAAACTCGACACCCACGGCCTGCCGCCGCAGGCCTTCCTCGGCGTCGCCGGAATGCCCGGCCTGACCGCCTATGTCGGTCTGCTCAAGATCGCGGCGCTCAAGGACGGCGATACGGTGTTCGTCTCGGGCGCGGCCGGCGCGGTCGGTCAGATCGTCTGCCAGATCGCGAAGCTGAAAGGGAACACCGTGATCGGCTCGGCCGGCGGCGCGGCGAAGGTTGCCTATCTGAAGAAGATCGGCGTCGATCACGCGATCGACTACAAGGCCGAGCCGGACCTGACCGCCGCCCTCATGAAGGCCGCGCCCGGTGGAATCGACGTTTATTTCGACAACGTCGGCGGCGCTCATCTGGAGGCCGCGCTGATGGCCGCCAACCCATTGGCGCGTTTCGCCCTCTGCGGAATGATCTCGCAATACAACGCCACGGACATGGGCGCCGGGATCAAGGGTTTGATCCTCTGCGTCGGCAAGCAGCTGCGCCTGGAGGGCTTCATCGTCTCCAGCCATTTCGACATGATGCCGGCCTTCGTGTCCGAAATGGCCGGATGGATCGCTTCGGGCAAGGTGCAGTGGGAAGAGACGGTGGAGCACGGCATCGAAAACGCCCCGGCGGCCTTCCTTAAACTCTTCAAGGGCGAGAACCTCGGTAAGATGCTGGTGAAGCTTTAAGGGCGACCGCCCCTAGGGTTGAGCGACGAGACGGGCTAGAAAGCGCGATCTTCTGGAAAATTCGAGAGCGACGTGCCCCGCCTGTTCAACGCCTATGTGATCGTCGACTGGAGCGCGGCGGAAGCCAAGGCCACGGGTAAAAACTCGATTTGGGTCGGGGTGGTGAAGCGCGACGTACGCTTTCGCTTCGCCTTCGAGTCGCACAACCCGGCGACACGTCGCGAAGCCGAACTGCTCATCGGGCAGATCCTCGACGACCGCGCCAAGCATCGCGAGCGCACCCTGATCGGATTCGACTTCGCCTTCGGCTACCCGCGCGGCTTCGCCCGGGCCTTGAACTTGCCGGGTGAAGAGCCTTGGCGGGCGACGTGGGACCTCCTGGCCAAGGAGGTGTCGGACAAGCCGGACAACATGAACAATCGCTTCCAGGTCGGCGCGAAGCTGAACCGGCTGCTGACCGGCGGACCCTTCCCGTTCTGGGGCTGCACGCCGAAATACGCCCAAACGACCATCCAGCCGACCAAGGCGCGGGCGCATGGGCCCGACGATCTTCCGGAATTTCGGCACACCGAGCTCACCGCCGCGGCGAAGGGCGCTTCATCGGCTTGGAAACTGGGTTACCCCGGCTCCGTCGGAGGTCAGACCCTGATGGGGATCCCCGCCGTGAACCGACTGAAGGCGGCTCGTGGCGATCGGATGAAAATCTGGCCGTTCGAGACCGGATGGAAGGCCTTGACGGAAGCCGAACTCGCGGGCGTCGAGGTTGTCGCCGCGGAGGTCTATCCTTCGATGATGAAGGCTGAACCTCTGCCCGGGGAGATCAAGGATCAGACGCAGGTCCGCGCCCTGGCCGAACACTTCGCCAAGCTGGACGAGGCGGGCAAGCTAGGCGAGCGCTTCGCGCCGGCCAAGGACACCGACCCCGCCGTAATCCTCGACGCGACGCATGAAGAAGGATGGATGCTGGGGGCCTAGACCCTACTCCGCCGCCACCCGGCTCTCCAGCCGCCGCGCCTTCAGCTTCTCGGCGACGAGGAACGCCAGTTCCAACGCCTGTTCGCCGTTGAGCCTCGGATCGCAATGGGTGTGATAGCGGTTCGCCAGATCGCCTTCGACCAGCGCCCGCGCGCCGCCAAGACATTCGGTGACATTCTGACCGGTCATCTCCAAATGTACGCCGCCGGGATGGACGCCCTCGGCCTCGGCGATCTCGATGAAGCTCCTGACTTCGGCGAGGATGCGATCGAACGGCCTGGTCTTATAGCCGTTGGCCGCCTTCAGCGTGTTGCCGTGCATCGGGTCGATCGCCCAGACGACGTTGCGCCCGGCCGTCGCCGTCGCTCGCATCAGGCGCGGCAGCCGCTCGGCGACGTTGTCGGAGCCGAAGCGGCCATAGAGCGTCAGGCGGCCGGCTTCGTCCTGGGGATTGAGCGCGTCGATCAGGCGCAGGAGTTCGTCCGGCTCCACGGTCGGCCCAACCTTGACGCCGATGGGATTTTTGACGCCCTTCATGAAGGCGACGTGGGCGCCGTCCAGTTGGCGCGTCCGCTCGCCGATCCAGAGCAGATGGGCCGAGACGTCGTACCAGTCGCCCGACGTCGAATCGACGCGGGTCATCGCCTCTTCGTACCCTAGAAGCAGGGCCTCGTGAGACGTGAAAAACTCCACCTGGTGCAGCCCGGGGTGACTGTTCGGCGTCACGCCGATGGCTTCCATGAAGTCGAGGGACTCGGAGATCTTGTCCGACAGTTCGCGATAGCGCGCGCCCTGGGGGCTGTCCTCGACGAAACCCAGCGTCCAACGGTGGATGTTGTGCAGGTCGGCATAGCCGCCGCCGGCGAACGCCCGCAGCAAATTGAGCGTCGAGGCCGACTGGCTGTAGGCCTTGAGCAGCCTCTCCGGATCGGGCGCCCGCTCCGCCGCTTCGAACGCCATGCCGTTGATGTTGTCGCCGCGATAGGATGGCAGGCGGACGCCGTCGATGGTCTCGAAATCGTCCGAGCGCGGTTTGGCGAACTGGCCAGCCATCCGCCCCACCTTCACGATCGGCTTGCCGCCGGCGAAGGTCAGCACCACCGCCATCTGAAGGATGAGGCGAAAGGTGTCGCGAATGTTGTCGGCGGAGAACTCCTTGAAGCTCTCGGCGCAATCGCCACCCTGAAGGAGAAATGCTTTTCCCGCCGCCACGTCGCCGAGAAGCGATTTTAGCCGTCGCGCTTCGCCCGCGAAGACGAGCGGCGGCATGCGGCGCAACTCGTCCTCGACGCGGGAAAGCGCGGCGGGATCGGCGTAGTCGGCCGGAATGTGCTTCGCGGGCCGCGCGCGCCACGCGGCCGGAGTCCAACGGTCGCTCAACATGGTCAGCCGGCCGCGATCTTCATGAACGCGGCGCCGGCCGCGAACAGAGCCGCGCCGCCTCCGAACACGGCCACGACCACCTGCCAGAGTGTGAGGTGATATTCTCGTTGTTTTTTCTGACTATCGATCAGCAAATTGTCGATCCTCGCGATTTGCTCGCGAAGATCGAGGCTAACGTGGTCTTGGGTCGCGTCGGTCGGCATTGGAGGATTGTAGTCAAAAGGACGCTGGGCGGAAAGCTCTGGCTCAGGGGCCGCCGCCGTGTTCACCTTTGATACCCCCTTAGCTCATCGCCAGCCCCGGCGGCGGTTGCGGCTCCCGCATCGTCACCAGCTCCTCCGCCGCCGTCGGATGGACCGCGCAGGTGGAATCCCATTGGGTCTTGGTTGCGCCCATCTTCAGGGCCACGGCGGCGAGCTGGATCATCTCCGGCGCGTCGGGGCCGACGATGTGACAGCCGAGCAGCTTGTCGCTGTCCTTGTCGACCACCAGCTTCATCATCATCCGTTCCTCGCCGGCGTAGAAGGTGCTCTTCATCGGTCGGAAGGTGGACTTGTAGATTTCGATCTTCGCGCCGGCGTGACGGGCGTCGGCCTCGCTCATGCCCACAGCGCCGATCGGCGGCTGGGAGAAGACGGCGCTGGCGACCATCTCGTGGTCGAACCGGGTCGGCTTGTCGTTGAACACCGTCTCGGCGAAGGCGGCCCCCTCGCGGATGGCCACGGGCGTCAGGTTGATGCGATCGGTGACGTCGCCCACCGCCCAGATGTTGTCGACGTTGGTCTTGGAATAGTCGTCCACCACCACCGCGCCCTTGTTGTTCAGCGTGATCTCCGCCGTCTCCAAGCCCAGGCCCTTGGTGTGCGGCGCGCGGCCGACGGCGACCATCACCACGTCGCTTTCGATGTCCGCCCCGGATTCGAAACGGTTGAGGATACCGCTCGGCGTCTTCTCGAGCGCCGTGTGCTGGCAACCGAGGATGACCTTGATCCCCCGCCGCTCCATCTCGCCGGTGAGATGCGAGCGCACGTCGTTGTCGAAGCCGCGCAGGATGTTGGCGCCACGCACGACCAGGGTCGTCTCGACGTCCAGACCGTTGAAGATGCCGGCGAACTCCACGGCGATATAGCCGCCGCCGACGATGACCATCCGCTTGGGGAGTTGCTCGAGGTGAAACGCTTCGTTCGAGGTGATCGCCAGCTCGATCCCCGGCAGCTCCGGCATCACCGGCCAGCCGCCGGTGGCGATCAGGATTTTGTCGGCGGTGAAGGTCTCGTCCTTGTCGGGCAGCCTGACGGTGTGGGCGTCGACCAGTTCGGCGCGGGCGTGGACGAGATCGGCCCCCGCGTTCTGCAGATTGGTGACATAGATTCCCGACAGCCGCGCGATCTCAATGTCGCGCCGCTCGACGAAGGCCGGCCAGTCGAAGGTCGTCTTGCCCACCGTCCAGCCGTAGCCCTCGGCGGCCTTGAAATGACTGGAGAACTCTGAGGCGTAGACCATGAACTTCTTGGGGATGCAGCCTCGGATGACGCAGGTGCCACCGACGCGGTGCTCCTCGGCGATGCCGACCTTGGCGCCGGAAAGGGCCGCCATCCGCGCCGCGCGCACGCCGCCGGACCCGGCGCCCATGACGAAGAGGTCGAAGTCGTATTTGGGCAAGGCGCGGCCTCTTTAGGGTCTAAGCGTGACCACGCCAGATGGGGTGGCGATCAGGGCTTCGGAAGCCAAGCCGATGAAGAGGCCGTGTTCGACGACGCCTGTCAGGCTTTTGAGCAGGGCCTCGACGCCCTCGGGGTCTTCGATGGAGCCGAAGGCGATGTCGTAGATGACGTTGCCGTCGTCGCTCAGCACCGGCGCGTCGGTCGTTCCCCGCAGGACGACGGGAACCTCGAATCCGGAGCCTTCCAGAGCGTGAACGATGCGCCGCGCCGTGGTGGCGTGACCATAAGCGACCACATCGACCGGTAGGGGAAAGGTCCCGAGTCGCCCTGCCCGCTTGCTGTCGTCCGCGATGACCACGCAACGATCGGATGTCTCCCACACCAATTTCTCCCGCAGCAGGGCCCCTCCCCCACCCTTGATAAGCACAAGGTCCGGACCGATCTCGTCGGCCCCGTCCACGGTGAGATCGATCCGGCGGACGGCGTCGAGATCGACAACCTTTAGGCCGCCGACCCGCGCCAGCTTGGCAGTTGCCTCGGACGTAGCGACACAGGTGAGGTCGAGCGTCCGCGCGGCCAGGGCGCGGACGAACCAGGCCGCCGTCGATCCGGTCCCCAGGCCGACGATCATGCCGGCCTGCACCAAGCCGGCGGCGGCTTCGCCCACGGCCCGCTTCATCTCGTCGGCGGTCATTTGGGTTTGCGAATCCGCAGCTTCCGTTCCCGGAAAGCCGCCGCCCAGCCGGCCTTTTCGGTCTGGACGCCCCGCTCCAGGGCCAAGGCGTTCGGCGCGACATCCCGCGTCACAACCGAGCCCGACCCCGTATAGGCTCCCGCGCCGATGCTGACCGGCGCGACAAGCGAGCTGTTGGAGCCGACGAAGGCGCCCTCACCCACATGAGTGTCGAACTTGTCGAAGCCGTCATAGTTGCAGAAGATCGTGCCCGCCCCGATGTTCGCCCCCGCGCCGACGGTTCCGTCGCCCAGGTAACTGAGGTGATTGGCCTTGGCGCCGGCGCCGATCTTGACCTTCTTGACCTCGACGAAGTTGCCGATGTGCGCCGCCCGCCCAATGTCCGCGCCCGGACGAAGCCGGGCATAGGGGCCGATCAGGGCCCCCTCGCCGACCCGCGCGCCCTCGAGGTGGGAGAAGGCGCGGATCACGGCCCCCGTCGCCACGGTGACGCCTGGGCCGAATACGACATAGTGTTCGATCGTGGCGCCGGGTGCGATCTTGCTGTCCCACGCCAGATGCGCCGTATGCGGCGCCGTCATCGTGACGCCGGAGGCCATCAATTCGGCGCGACGCCTGGTCTGCCAGGCGACTTCGGCCACCGCGAGTTCCGCCTGCGAATTGACGCCCGCCACCACCGCTTCGTCGGCGAAGGCGACCTGAACCCTCGCGCCATCCTCGTTCGCCAGCCCGACGATATCGGTGAGATAGTATTCGCCCTTCGCGTTGGTGTTGCCGACCTTTTCCAGGAGACCGAAGAGCGCCCCAGCGTCCGCGGCGACTACGCCCGAGTTGCAGGCGGCGATGGCCAACTGCGCAGCCGTGGCTTCCTTGGCCTCGACGATCGCCGTCAGGCGATCGCCGTCCAGAACCAGACGGCCATAGGAGCCCGGAACGGCCGCTTCGAAGCCCAGCACCGCGACATGGGCGCCCGACCGGCGCAACGCGAAGAGAGGCTGGACGGCCTCCGCGGTCAGCAGCGGGACATCCGCGTAGGTGACGACAACGTCGCCGTCAAAATCGGCCAGCGCAGCCTTGGCCGCGAGCACGGCGTGGCCGGTGCCGAGCGGGGGGTCCTGAAGCGCCACCGCGTCTTCGCCCAACCGGGCGACAACATGCGCCCGAACGGCCGGAGAATGATTGCCCACCACGACAATGATGGGCGCGCAGCCGAGCGCCTCCACCGTGTCGATCGCCATGTCGATCAGGGTTCGCCCGGCGATCCGGTGCAGCACCTTGGCGGTAGGGGACTTCATCCGCTCGCCCCGGCCGGCGGCGAGGATCACGGCGGCGCGGGGCGGCGAGGCTGGCGATTGGCTCATCGGCGGTTCTTGCCATGGCTACGCCGCGCGGGGCAAACAGGCGGAAAGGCGGAGAGACTCACTGACCCAGCTTCACGTTCTCGACGGCGTCACGGTCGTCTTCGATCTCGACGGCACCCTCATTGAAACGGCGCCCGATCTCGTGGCGACCCTGAACGTCCTCCTCCAGCAGGAAGGCATCGCGCCGCTGCCCCTCGCCGAGGCCCGCAACATGATCGGCCAGGGGGCCAAGGCACTCATCGCCAAGGGCTTCGCCGCGGCCGGCGCGCCCCTCGGTCCCGCCGCGCTGGACGCCCTCTTCGAGCGGTTCATCACGCATTATTTCGCCCACATCGCCGACGAGAGCCGACCGTTCCCAGGGCTGGTCGCAGCGCTCGACCAACTGGAGCAGGCCGGCGCGATCCTCTCGGTCTGCACCAACAAGCGCACCGATCTATCAGTCGCGCTTCTGAAGGCCCTGGATCTCGACAACCGCTTCAAATCGATTGTCGGCGCCGACGCAGCCCCCGCGCCGAAACCGGACGCGCGCCATCTGCTCACCGCCATCACCGCGGCGGGCGGCTACGCCAAACGCGCGATCATGGTCGGCGACTCCGTTTCCGACGCCGGCGCGGCGCGAGCCGCCGGAACGCCGCTGATCCTGGTCAGCTTCGGCTACACCGAAACGCCGGCGTCGGAACTCGGCGCGGACATCTTGATCGACCATTTCGACGAACTCCCCTCCGCATGCGCCAAGCTGACCAATTTTTGTTGAGCCTGTCGCGCCCTTCTGCTGGCCATCGCGGGACCCTGACCGCCTTGTCCAGGGGCTTTCAAGTCTCTATACGCCCGACCCTCCGCCGTTTCGGCGCGGTCGCGTAGCTCAGCGGGAGAGCGCCTGCTTCACACGCAGGATGTCGCTGGTTCGATCCCAGCCGCGACCACCATCCCAGGTTGATCGAACAGGACGTTCAGCTCGCCCCGCGACGCGGGGGCTAGCGGACCGTGGAGATTGCGCTTTAGCGGTCCATGAGGCTGATGGGGCTCAGGGTTTCGAACCGTTGGCGGGGTGATCTTTTGAGTGTGGCAGACATGTCCTCGCCGGCGCGGGCTTCCCGTCTGCCGCGCTCCACGCGGATCTTCTATGGCCTGGGTTCCGTGGCCTTCGGGGTCAAGGACAACGGCTTCAGCTTCCTTCTCCTGCTGTTCTACAATCAGGTCGTCGGTCTGGACGTGACCCGCGTCGGCCTGGCGATCCTGATCGCAATGGTCTTCGACGCCTTCCTCGATCCCTTCATCGGCCAGCTCTCCGACAACTGGCGCTCGCGCTGGGGGAGACGGCATCCCTTCATGTACACGGCCGCCCTGCCGGTGGCGGTGTCCTACCTTCTGCTCTGGAACCCGCCGCACTGGTCGAAAGAGGCGTTGTTCTACTACCTGATCGGCGTCGCCATCGTCATCCGCACCTTCATCACGTTCTATGAGGTGCCAAGCTCGGCGCTCGCGGCGGAACTGAGCTCGGGCTACGACGAGCGCACGATCCTACTGAGCTATCGCTACTTCTTCGCCTGGGTCGGCGGATTGGCGCTCTATCTGATCACGTTCAAATTCCTGCTGGTCCCGGACGCGCACCACGCGACGGGCCAGACCAACCCCGCCGGCTTCGCCAAATACGGTCTTCTCGCCTCGGTCATCATGTTTTCGGCGATCCTGATTTCATCGGCGGGAACGCATGGTCGGATTGCCTCCCTGAAGATGCCGCCGCGGCGGCGCATGGGCTTCGTTCAGGTCCTGCGGGAAATGGCCGCCACATGGTCGAACCGGTCGTTTCTTTTTCTGACGCTGTCGGGCCTCGCCAGCGCGCTGGCGGCCGGTCTCGGGGCTTCGATGAACATCTATTTCAACACGTTCTTTTGGGAATTCACCTCGAAACAATTCGCTGTTCTCATACTCGGCGTCTTCGCCTCTGCCTTCCTCGCACTGTGGATCGCCGCCCCGATGTCGCGACGCCTCGGCAAGCGAACCTCCGCGATGATCTGTATCGTTCTGGCGCTGGTGATCGGCCTCGCGCCGATGACCGCCAGGCTTCTGGGTGTCCTGCCGCTCAATCACACGCCGGCGCTGTTCGCGATCGTTTACGTTCAATCGATCGTTTCGACCACCTTCACCATCGCCGGCTCCACCATGCTCTCGGCGATGATCGCCGATGTGGTCGAGGATGGCGAGTTGAAGACCGGTCGTCGCGCCGAGGGACTCTATTTTTCTGCCTCGACCCTAGTGGCGAAGGCGGTTTCAGGGATCGGCATCTTCGCCGCCAGCGCGATTTTGGCCCTGATCCATTTCCCGGCGGCCGCCAAACCGGGTCACGTGCCGGAGGCGATCATTCGCCATCTTGGTCTCGTCTATGTCCCGACCCTCGTCGTCGTACACGCCATCGGCCTGGCCCTGCTCTTCGGCTACACGATCACCCGCTCGAGCCACGCCGAGACCTTGATCCGCCTCGCGGCCGCCGCCGAACTCGCCGCGGAGAGCTGAAGTCCGTTCGTCGACGATCTATTGAGAGGGGTCTTCAGCCCGGAGTTTGGCGAGACGCCGATTGGCCACAAGCAGTCCACGAAGCGCGCCACCGATCATGCCCACGCCGACGAGCATCAGGGCCCAGGCGGCGGGTTCGGGCAGGCTGCCAAACCGGTGGTAGCCGCCTTGTGCCAGCAAGCCATGACGGTGAAAGCGGCTCTTCGGCGCAAAGGACGAAGTCCAGGCCGGCAAATCCGCGACCCCGGTCTGCACGCTCGGCTCCTGTTCCTCCGCGGGTTGCGTGTAGACGACGCCGCTTTGCGTGACGCTGAGCGAAGAGAAGCCGAGATCGGCCGGATTGCCGGACGGGGCCTCGGCGGCCCATGGCGTCGAGCCGGCGATCTCGCTGGTGCTAGGCGGCGCATGCGTTGCGGAAGCGACCGGAACCGCGGCCGAGCGGACGAAACCCGATATCGCAAGAAGGGAAACGACCCGCAGGGCCAAAACGCGTCTTCGCATCGGGCCCTCCTTTCGGGCAGGCGCTGAGCCGATTATGGCGCAATTGCGATCCTCCGCAACCCCGAGCCGCCTTAACGAAAACCCTCAGAGAGTCGGGCGGCCCAGCGCCTCCGCGCGGCGGCCAGAGGGGAAATTGGTCGGAGTGGCAGGATTCGAACCTGCGACCCCCGCGTCCCGAACGCGGTGCTCTACCAGACTGAGCCACACTCCGATTTTGAACGGGCGCTTATAGAGAGAGGGCGGCGGCGTCGCAAGGCGAAGGGTCCATGTCGACGGACGCGTTCGACAGGTTGCCTTGGGGCAGGCCCTCGGCTATCCCCTCGCCTCTCCGAAAAACGCCTGATGCAGGCGTGAAGCGCCGGACCTGCTGGGGAATGGTGTAATGGTAACACAGCGGTTTTTGGTACCGTCGTTCTAGGTTCGAGTCCTAGTTCCCCAGCCACTCTCGAGCAGGATAGCCAGCGCACGAGACCTAACAATCTCAACCTTGACCTCCGGGGCGACTTGGAGTGTCTGAAATTGGGTTGGGCGGGGTGCTCCGATGGCAGCGACGGGCATTCTGGACGTTCTGGTCGTCGGCGGCGGCCCGGCGGGCTCGACTCTGGCGTGGTCGCTCGCCAAGCGCGGCCTCAAGGTCTGTGTTCTCGAACGGGCCGAGTTTCCGAGAGAGAAAGTCTGCGGCGACTTCGTCGAACCCGGCGGCTTGCGGATTCTCGAGGCCATGGGGGTCGCCTCGCCTTGGGACACGCAGCCGGCGCCTGCGATCACCCGCTCGCGCACCTACTTTGGCCCGCGCATCGCCTTTCAGGGACCCATTCCCTATTATCCGGCGACCGACGGCCTTCCGCCGCACGGGATGATCATCCCCCGTCACGAGCTCGACACCCGGCTCCTGGAGAATGCCGCCGCCGCCGGCGCGGACGTTCGCCACGGCTGCGCCGTCACCTCCGTGGCCCGCGCGGACGATCGCATGGTCGCGGCGGTGAAGACCGATCAAGGGGATGTCCAGCTGGGAGCGCGCCTGGTGGTCGGAGCCGATGGCGCGCAATCGATCGTCGCGCGCAGCGCCGGCCTGGGCCGGGAGGATCGGCGCCACACCAGCATTTCGCGTCGAGTCTACATCGAAGGTCTGGATGTCGATCCTGGCGAAGCCGTCATCTGGTTCGACGAAGATATTACCCCGGGATACGGTTGGATGTTCCCGACGGGTGGGGGCCGCGCCAATGTCGGGGTCGGCATACTCAGCGAGGCCAGCCATCGCGAAGGCCTGTCGGTGCGGAAAGCGTTCGACGATTCCCTCGCGCGCCTGCGCCTGCGGCATCCGGGCTGCTCCGGCGCCAAGATCGCCAGCCGGCCGCTGGGCGGTATCGTCAACAGCTACGGCGGCATCACGCGAAACCACTTCGACGGCGGCCTTCTGGTGGGCGACGCCGGCTCGTTCGTCGATCCGATGACCGGCGAGGGCATAACCCAAGGCATGGAGTCGTCCCTGATCGCGGCGCCGGTGATCATGGAGGCGCTGGAGGCGGGTCGCTTCGACGCCGAGTTCCTCTCCCGCTTCGATCGGGCGTTCCGCGCCTATTTCGATCCGGCGATGAGCTTCCTCACCCTGGCCGCCATGGTTCTGCGCAACCATCACTTGCGGAGATTTTTTCTGGGCGCGACGGAGCGTGGGTTTCGTGAGGCGACGGATGACCCCGATTTCGCGGCGGTGTCGGGCGCGAGTTTCGGCGGCCTCGATCTCGCGCCGCTCTCCATCGTCGGACAAATCACGGCGAAGATTTTAAAATATTCGCTTGCCGAGACCCCGCGCGCCCTCGGCTATCTTCTACACGGCCGCCTCGGCGGGCCGCTCGCCACCGACGCGCGGGCCTGGACGACTGGGTGGAACGCCTCGTTTTCGGATGATCCCAGATGGCACGTCAATTGGATGGCCGACATCCTCGAAGCGGCGGCCAAGGTCCAACCGGCGCTCTCGACGCCGGTCAATCCGCGACGCGCCGGGCCGCCGCTCGGCAGAATCGCGCGGTCGCAAGCTCTTCTTCAAGGAATTCCCTGATGGCGCGCGTCGCAAAAACCAAGGCTGGCCCGGCAAAGAGCGAGCCGTCGCCCCCAAAAGTGGTCGTGGTCGGCGGCGGGCTTGCCGGGCTGACGGCGGCTCTGCGGCTCCGCCAGTCAGGCTTTGACGTCACGCTCCTGGAAGCGACCTCGACGCTCGGCGGCAACTTGTCGTCGGAAACGGTGAACGGCCTCAGTCACGACGTCTACCCGCACATGTTCTGTGAATGGTATTCCAACTTCTGGGCGATACTGGACAATGATCTCGGCATAAAGCGCGAAGAGGCCTTCTCCCCGCGCATGGGCGTAAAGATGCGCACGAAGGGCGCATCCGAATACATCGAGCTCCACAACGCGACGACGCCCGAGGCGGTCTGGGCGAACCTCACCTCCGGCGCGCTGTCGTTCCCGGACATGTTCCTTTTGGGCTTCTCGATGCTGGACCTAGCCGCGACGCCCTTCGACCGCCGCTCGTCGCAACAGCTCGAACGGCTGGACGTCAACGGCTTCATCTATTCGCGCGGCTACTCCACCAATCGCATGGCGCGACTCCAGAACTACATCCTCATGGTCATTTGGTCGATCCAAAGCGTCACCACCGCGGCGGTCTCCTACCAAGACTTCATCAAACACACCTTGACCTTCCCGCACCCCTCACCGTTCGCGTGGCTTTTGAAGACCGACACCGAGACCGGGATCATCCAACCGTTAGCGCGCAAGCTCGATACGCTCGGCTGCGAGATCAGATTGAATAGCGAGGTTGTGCGCGTCGAGCTCGACGGCGACGCACCGCTGGTTTCCCTGAAGTCGGCGATGGCCGGCACGGAGTCCGAAACGCTGCGTCCGGATTTCGTGATTTTGGCGACGCCGGCCCCGGTCCTCGCCAAACTCGTGATGAGTGGTTCGACGGGTCGTCGGATCGCCGAACGCGCGCCGGCGCTGGCGAAGCTTCAGACGCTCACCACGGTCGCCATTCCCGTCGTCGATGTCTGGTTCAAATCACGCCTGCCCGATATGCCTTCCGAGCAGGTCGGGCTCGCGGGGTCGCCGGCGGACCTGACCTTCCTCGACCTGTCGCAGCTGTGGACAGCGCCGGAAATGTCGGACCGGACCGTGCTCGCCCTGGCGTCGTCGGACGCTTCCGCCCTGCCCTCCCTGGAACCGCACGAACAGGCCCATCTGATGATCAAGGGCCTGCACGACTATCTTCCAGTCTTCGAGCCGGGGGATCGGTGGGGCGACCCGAAAAGCGATATCGACTGGGAAAAATCTCACTTCAGCGCCAACGAAAACCACCGCCTCTTCATGGATACCGTGGGATCCTGGGAGTCGCGCCCCCGCGCGACCTGCGAGGGATTGAAGCGCGTTTTTTTCGCCGGCGACTTCTGCCGGACCGACGTCGACATGGCCACCGTCGAGGCCGCTGTGCAGAGCGGGCTGCAGGCAGCGCTCGCGGTTCAGGGCGCCGACGCCGCGATGACCGGCGCGACGCGAGGCGACCCCGTGGCGATCCTCGGACACGAGAGATTCAGCGACACCGTCTTCCTCGCGGCCAAATTTCTGCTCCTTCCGAGCGCTTATCTGATGACCGCCCTTTCCCCACTGATGGATCGCTTCCGCCACAGCTTCGAAGGCATCGACGACGGTGACGAGGAAAATCCGTCGCGCAACGCCTATTCGGAGCCTCTCTATAGTTTGCTGCTGCCGTTGGCTTTGACGCTGGATTTGCTGAAGACGGGCTACTGGCTGGTCCGCCGGATAGCGGAGCCCGCGCCCGAAGCGAAGGACGGCCTTCTTACCGTTGAAGCGGTTTCGTCGACGTCGATCCTTCCAACAGCCGCGAGCGCCGGCTTGATGGCGGCGAGTCAGGCGCTTCGCGGCGTCGCCGCGACGCTACCTGGCCGTGTCGAACCAGGGGCTTCCGCCGCGCCTCGGCCGGGAGCCGCCCTGGGCCCCGCCTGGCGGAGATTCGGCGCGCAACTGGCGCGCACGGTGGCGGCCTCCGTCGCTTCAACGGGGGAAACAGCGGCGCCGCATCGCCACTGGCGAACCAAGGGATGACCGTCGAACCCGACGTCACGACAGCGGGAATCATTGCCGATCTGGGGATGGTCGATGAAGTGGCGCGCCTTCGCCGGACGATCGGCGATTGGGTCGATGGCGCCAGCGCCGAGATGCGGCCGATGCTCGAATGGCAATTCGGCGCGGGCGGAAAGTACTTCAGACCCCTGACGATCTTCGCCTGCCGCCAAGCGGTGTCGGCGGTCGCCGTGTCGGATGAAAGCGTGCGCTCGGCGGTGGTTCTGGAGATGATCCACAATGTTTCGCTGATCGTCGACGACATCCTCGATCAGTCGGACACGCGGCGTAATCGCGCGACGCTGCATCACCGCTTCGGCATGCTTCCGGCACTGATGGCGTCGGGTTGGATCGTGGCGGAGGCCTATCGGATGTCCAATCACGATCCGCATGACATTCTCTTGATCTCCGACCTTCTCAAACGTCTGGGAGTGGCCGAGTGCGCGCAGTGGCGACTACGGAGAAAGCCGCTGGGCGTCGAGGACTGGGAGCAGATCGCGGGTGAGGACACCGGGTCGATGTTCGAGACCTGCGCCTGCCTGGCGACGCGAGACAACCGTCTTAGAAAATTCGGTCGGCTCTTGGGGATGCTTTACCACGGCTGCGACGACGTCGGCGACGTCAAGGGCTTGCAGGGCCTGGGCGGCGGCGGCGAGGAAGATCTGCGCGATGGCATCCTCACCCTGCCGGCCTCGCTCGCGATCCGCGATCCCGCTATCGCCGCGCTGTTCTGCAAGCCGCAGCCCAATCCCTCGGAGCTCGCGCGCATTTCCGCGGCGATGACGGCGCAACTGCCCGCCGCCGAAGCCAAGCTGGACGAGCTGGCCCTGGAGGCCAAGTGGGAAGCTCAGCTTCATTCCCAGGCGCCCGCCGGCCTTATCGCCCTCGTCGACCACACCCGAGAGTTGTCACGGCGATAGGTCCGGTCAAGCCGCGAACGACGCCAGCAGAGACGCCGACGTCTCCACGTCGGCCCCTTCCGGCGGTTCGGGGAAGCGCGCGAGGGTGGTTTCAAGAAGGTCGCGCGCGCTCGCGGCGTCACCGTCGCCAGCGATGACGTCGGCCAAACTGAGGACGCAGCGCAATTCCACCGCCACGGCGTCCATCGACCGCGCAAGCGAAAGGGCTTCGCCGAAGTCGGCCCGCGCGCCTTCCCGATCGCCCTTCACTAGCTTGATCTTGCCCCGAGCGTTGAGGGTGTAGGGACGGAAAACGCGTTCCTGCGGATTGAAACTCAACGCTTCATCGGCGGCGACGAGCGCGGCGTCGAGGTCGCCGGTAAGCGCGATGACCTCCGCCAGCCAAGTGAGCGAAAGGGTCAGCCCCACGCGCGCGCCGCTCCCGCCGCCGATGCCGCTCCTCAGCATCGTCAATCCCGTGGTCAAGTCGCCGGCCCGGGCGTTCAGATTGCCCACGGAGGTGCGCGCGAGGTCGGACGCATAGGAAAAGCCGTTCGCCTCGCTGAGAGCGAAGAGACGATCGACCAGGTCCCGGGCGCCGCCCCAATCGCCGATCGCCCACAGAAGCAGACCATGAAAATGAAGCGCCATGGCAAGGTCGTATGGATTGCCGCTGCTCGCCGCGTGGTCGTGAGCCGCCTGGATACGCGACCGCGCCGCGGCCGCGCGACCTGACATGAAGGCGCCCCAACTCGCCACACCCATGCTGATCGAAGCGTTTCCCGGCGCCTGTCGAAGACCCGGCGTGTCCATCAGCGGGCCAAGAACGGCATAGTGGGATTCCATTCCGGCGAGGTCGCCGGTGTAGAAGCGCGACTGGACCTGAGCGTTGTGGGCGAACACCAGTCGGCTGGGATTGTCACCGTCGTCTCGAACCAGGTCGAGGATATGGTCGGCCAGCGCGGAGGCCCCAGCGTAGTCCCCCGCCGTCAATACGGCGCGCCACAAGCGCGCTTCCTCGCGGATCAAGTCCGGCAAGCTGCCGGAGCGCTCGGCGAGCGCGCGAGCGCGGGTGGTGATCGCCACGGTCTCCGCGGCGGCGTAGCCGAGCGTGAGTTGCAGGACCCGATTGAGGCCGCTGCAAAGCGCCAACTCCCACCGGTCGCGTTCGCTCGACAGGGTCTGGCTTTCGAGCGCCTTCAGTGCGTTTCGATAGGCGCCCTCCGACTCGCCGAAAGCCCGTCCGGCGAAGGCGGCGTCGCCCGCCGCCTTCCACGCGGCGATGGCTTCCTCCGTCCGGCCGGCCTCGGTCCAATGCCGGGCGAGCACTTCGGGATCCGTCCTCGCCATATCTGGAAATTCGGCGACGATCGCCTGGGCGACACTCTCGTGGAGCGCTCTTCGGCGGCTCTTCAGCAGCGACGCATAGGCGGCGTCCTGAAGAAGGGCATGGCGAAAGATGAAGGTCTTCGCGACCCCGACGCCGCGGACGTGCACGACTTCCGCATCGACCAGATGGGCGAGAGACGCGGTGAGGTTTTCCTCGGATCCCGGCGATACGGCGCTGAGGAGGCCGAAGGCGAATTCGCGGCCGATCACCGAGGCTATCTGCGCGGTCTCCCGCGCCGGGCCCAACCGGTCGAGGCGGGCCGCCAGAGAATCCTGAAGCGTGGAGGGAATATCGCGCAGGCCGACTTGGCCGTCGGCGGCGGACATCCAGCGGACGAGTTCCTCGGCGAACAAAGGAACCCCATCCGTGCGCGCGACGACACGCTCGATGTCCGCGGCGTCGATCTCCACATTGGCCGCGAGCGCGGCGACAAGATCGCTCGTCTGCCGGCGGGTCAGACGGCTCAACGTGATCTGAGCGTGCTGGTCGCGCATCGGCCAGCCCGGACGGAACTCCGGTCGGGCGGCGCCCAGGATCATGAGGGACGCCGCGGCGGCCTGTTCAGCCAGAAGGCCGATCAGCTCGAGGGACGATGGATCGATCCAATGAAGATCCTCCGCGAGGATCACGGTCGGGCGCTGGCTGGCCAGTCCGATGATCCACTGCACCAGGACTTCCATCAGCCGGCGGCGCCGTTGCTCGGGGCTCGCCTCGGCAGGCGAAACCGCGCCCGGCGCCGAAACCCCCAGCATATCCGCGACGAGACCGACCGCTTCCTCGCTCCCTGATGATCCGCCAAAGGTTTGTCGCAGATCCGCGGCGCGCGCCTCGACGCTCTCGTCTCCGCGCCAGCCCAGCCCCGTCCCGACAAGCTGGCTGGCGGCGCGGAAGGGCGTGCCCGCGAACAGCGCCGCGCCGGAGCACGCCAGCCAGAGCGGCGCGTCATCAGCGATCCTCTTTTGGAACTCCCGAAGGAGGCGGCTCTTACCCATCCCCGCTTCGCCGGAAACGAGCGCAACGCAGCCCTCCCCCTCGCGGACATGCTCCCAGCGCCCGGACAACAGCCGAAGTTCGTCACCGCGGCCAACGAATGATGGGGCGGCCGTGTCCTCCGACAAGGCTCCGCCGTCGGCCGGGGATCCGAGAACGCGGAAGCTCTCCCCCCTGTCGCCGCCGACGCCTTGGAACCCGAACAGCGTTGCGGCGCCCGCGCGAACGGCGGCGCTGACAAGCACCTCTCCGGGCTTAGCGGCGGCGCCGAGCGCTGCGGCGGCCCCGATCGCTTCGCCCCAGAACCGCGGCGGCGCATCGCCATCGACTTCGACGACGACGACGCCGGTGTGCACCCCGACGGCGTTTGGCCCATCGGCGTCACGCGCCAGGACGAGCCCCGCCCGAATCGCGCACTCGGCCGCGTCCTCCCGCGCGTTAGGCCAGCCGAAGCAAATCGTGGCGCCACCGGAGTCGAAGTCCAACTGATGACCGCCGAATCGGTCGGCCGCGTCGGCGACCGCGCGGTGGCGACCGGAAGCCCGCAGCCGCAACTCTTCGGGGTCCAGTTCGGACATCGGCGCTCCTTCCGCCACGGCGAAGCGGCACACCAGGACGGTCAGTCGTCTCCGTTCGCCGCTCGATCCGCCGACAGGCCGAGGCGACTGAGGCGGGCGCCCCGCCTCGTCGATGGCGGGTTTGGGCGAAAGCGCGGCTGTAACGGCGGCGGCAACCTTCGCGCCGATCTCGTCCGCCAGCCCAAAGGGATCGGCGCCGTCGGAGTCCCAGCGCTCGCTCCACAGCGTCGATCCGTCCGACGCCTCGGTCAATTGAGCGCTGATCCGCACCTTCGCGCCGGCGCGGCGTACGGCGCCGTCGACAATGTGAGTGGCGTTGAGCGCCTTGGCGGCGTCGGCTTTTTGCGGCCCGCGGAACCGGCTGCTCTGGGCTCGCCCGATCACCTTCACGGCGCCGCGCGAAAGCTCGTGCAGCGCTCCATCCACTACGCCTTCAGCGATGGCCTGGCCATCGTCGTCTCCCGCGGCGCTGTCGAATGGTAGGACGGCGAGCAATGCCTCCCGCTTTAGCGGCGCCGGTTCCTCTTCCACGGGACCACTTGCGCGGCCCGCAAGCGCCGCGACGCTCTCGAGGACCGTCGACCACCCGCTGTGGGAAGCGGCTCCGTCCCACCCGACGAGGTCGGCGCAATGAATCTGGTCGAACGGCATCGGTAGATCCACCGCATCGACGCGGGCCTGGATCAGCTTGCCGAGCGTCCGGCCGCGGTCAGCTTCCGATCGAACCCACTGGGAGCCCGCGGCGTCTTCCGACCAGAGCACGAGGACAGCCGCGGTCTTGGAGAGTTGCTCCTCGATGACATCCGCGTAGGCGCGGTGCGACGGCAGAGCATCGTCGAACCATACCCTGAATCCAGTCTTCCGCAGGCCCTCGGCGCAGGCCCGCGCGAGGGTCGCCTTGGATCGGGCATAGGAAATGAAGACGTCCGACATACCCCACAATCATACCCGAGCCGATCCCTGGGCCGAATCGACCCGGGCTTCAAATCGGTGAGCGCTCAAGCCGTCCTAGCGCGCGGTCGCCTCATCGTAGAAGCGGGCGAGATCGGCCTTCATCGATTTCAGGGCGTCGGTGTTGAGATAAACCATGTGGCCCGAAGGATAGTAGGCGTAGCGAACGTTGCCCTTGGTGGCGGCGTTGAGCTGCATGTGACCAAGGTCGTACTCCGTGCCGAAGAACGGCGTGGCGAAATCGTACAGGCCGTTCAGCGAATAGACCTTCAGGTTGGGATTCTCCCGCATCGCCGCCGACAGATCGAGGGCGACGTCGGCGGCGTTGGTGTCGGCCGGGCCGCGGCTGCCTGGCGGACGGTGTTGAAAGCTCCACTGCAACCCCGCCGAATAGTAGGTCGGCCGGTAGGTCAACTCACTGTCGAAGCCGAGGTCGGCCGTCAGATAGTGGTGGAAGGCGGAAACGAAAGCGCCCGTGATGCCGGTGTCGGATGGATCGTAATCCGGCGTCTCGCCGGCGGTGTCGGTATCCTCGCCGGTGAAACGAGCGTCGTAGCGGCCGAGGGTCAGGCCCGAATCGCGAAGCAATTCCTTGCGAAAACGCGAGGCGGAGACGCGTAGATCGCTGGCCAGGATGAATTGCGCCGAGAGCCCGGTGTAGGCCGACATCTGTTTGGCGATCTGCCGCCGCTCGGCGTCGGGCAGTTCCTGACCCTTGGCGAGCGCCAGAGCATAGGGGCCGCGAGCCCAATCGCGGACCTCGCTCAAGAACGCCGCCGTCTCGCTGGGCGGCGCAGCGAGCCTGTGGTGATAGACCGCCGCGGCCGCGAAGCTGGGCAGATAGTTGATCAGTTCCTGATCGAACCCCGGATCCCGGCGGCCATAGTTCAGGATCGAGGACAGCAGAATGACGCCGTTGAGCTGAGCGCCGTCGTGCTGAAGGCGATAGGCGAGCCCGGCCGAGCGCGTGGTGCCATAGCTTTCGCCGAAGATGAACTTCGGTGAGTTCCAGCGATCATTGACGGTCAGATAGCGTTCGATGCCACGGGCGAAGGCGTCGATGTCTGGATCCGTAGCCCAAAAGGCGGCGAGCTTGGTGTCACCGATCGGACGCGAAAAGCCCGCGCCGATGGCGTCGATGAAGACGAGGTCGGATTTATCGAGCAGGCTGTCGCTGTTGTTGACGACGTCGAAGGGGGCGTTGTGCGTCGAGCGCGGACTGTCCGTCGACACCCTGACCGGCGCTATGGATCCCATGTGCAGCCACAGCGACGAGGAGCCGGGTCCGCCGTTGTAGAGGAAGGTCACCGGTCGTCGCGAACCTCCCTCCGCGGTGTAGGCGACATAGAACATGCTCGCGGTCAGCTTGCCCTCGTCGTCCCGGATCGTCAGCGTCCCCGCGGTCGCGGCGTAAGGGAAGGTTCGGCCGCCGATGACGGCGGTATGCCGCGTGACCTTTCGCATCTCTCGCACCGGCGCGGTGGCGATGTCCTGCTCCGAAACCCTGCGACAGTTGGCGCGGTCGATGTGGGGTTCGGGCCGCGTCGGGCTCCCCGTCATGCCGACGGGGCCGCCGGACCCCCGGTCGCAATCGGCATCCATCCGGGCGCCTTCCGAACCCATGGGCCGGCCGCGATCTCCAGGTTCGTCCGGCGCGCGGGAAGCGGACCTGACGTCGCGGGCGCGGTCCGCCGCGACCCCCGAATGGGACACCATCGTCGAGTCGGGGCCGTTCGCCGCCTGGGCCATGGTCAGCGTCGGGGCGAAGCCAAGGCTCAGAACGGCGAGAAGCGGAAGGAGCGGCTGGGTCAAGGGAAGCAATCCGGATGCTGAGAAATCGAGCGCGTCGCTGTCCTTTCGCAATCCCGCGCGCATTTCAAGGGAGGGTGGCGTCTCCACCGCCCAACGCCTTCTGCATCCACACGATATCGACCCAGCGACCGTACTTGAAGCCTACCGAACGTCCGACGCCGGTCCGGGTGAAACCGAGGGCGGCGTGGAGGCCGATGGAGGCGGTGTTTCCTGAATCGCCGATCACCGCGATCATCTGCCGCTTGCCCAGTCGCTCGCATGTCGCGATCACTTCGCCCAGCAAGGCGCGGCCCACGCCGCGGCCCACCACGCCCGGCGCGATGTAGACGCTGTCCTCCACGGTGTGGCGATAGGCGGCGCGAGGCCGGAATGGCGCGGCGTAGGCGAAACCGAGGACGACGTCCCCGGCGACGGCGAGGAGATAGGGTAGGCCCGCTTCCAGCACGGCCGACAGACGCTTTTCGATTTCAGCGGTGGATGGCGGCTCTTCCTCGAAGGTGCCGAAACCGTGGAGGACATGATAGCCGTAGATGGCGGCGATCGCCCCGGCGTCGGCGCTCCGGGCGTCGCGGATTTCGATCTCGTCAGGCCCAGGCATAGTTGAAACTGATACTGATCCGGGACGCCCGCGTCCTGCCCGCGAGCACCTCGTGACGAAGCCAGCTTTCCCACATCACGATGTCGCCCGCTCGGGGGACGATCGTCACGAAACCGCGCAGGTCCTCGGCGGCGCCGTCCCGGCGTGGCGGGGCCGCCATCATCATCGCGAGGCGCGGGTCCTCGAGGCGCAGGCCCCCGGAACCTTCCGGAACGGCGACATAGTAGGTCCCCGAGATCACGCTGTGCGGGTGGATGTGCGCGGCGTGGGCGCCGCCCTTCTCCAAGACGCTGACCCAAAGGCTGTCGAGCCTCAGCTTCCCGCGCGGCCCAAGGTCGAAGGCCAGGGCGTCTGCGAAGAGGCGCGCCTCGCGGTCCAGTCCGCGCGCCAGATCGGCGAAAATCGTCGCGCGCCGGGTCAGATCGTTGAGGGAGGCATACGAGGTGTAACCGGGATAAGCCTTGGCCTTGCACCAGGCCCGCCCGGCGGTGTCCTCGGCCGCGAGCATGGCGCAGGCATCGGCGAGCTCCGCGTTGAAGGCGTCGAAACCCCGATCGTTCGCGAGCGAGGCCTCATGGATTTTGGTGGCGAACAGGCTGCGCACCTCAGACAACCTCCCGCGGGTCCGGCCGCGCGCCGCCCAGCAAACGATACAGCGCGGGCATGGCGAGGAGCACCAACGGTCCTTGTGCGACGAGACCGGAGATGATGGCGATGGCCAAGGGCCGCTCCATCGAGGCCTTGCCGCCAATCGCCAGAGCTAGGGGGGCGAGCGCGAGGATCGCCGCCAAGGTCGTCATGGCGATCGGCCGCAGGCGGTTGACACCAGCCTCGATCAGCGCGGCCTCGGGGTTCATGCCCCCCGCGACCAAGGCGTCGTATTCGGTGAAATAGAAGATAGCCACCTCGGTGGCGATGCCGAGGATCATCGTCGTGCCCATCAAGGCCATGATGTTGAGTTCCACCCTCAGCAGCCAAAGTCCGATGGCCACCGCCGCCGCGGCCGCGAGGGGCATGGCGAGGATGCAGACAGCGACGCGAAAGTTTTCGTAGATCAGCAGCAGGAGCACGAATACGGCGGCCACGGCGGCGGCGAAAACCATGGCCATGCCGCGAAACGCCGTCTGTTGTTCGGCGTACAGGCCGCCCATCTCGAAGGTGACGCCGGGGGGCAGGAAGCCAGCCTTGGCCACCACCCCTTTTACCTCCTGGGCCGCCGAGCCGATATCGCGGCCCACGACGCGGGCGGTCACGGCGTCCATGCGGCGCATGTTCTCCCGGCCGATCTCGGCCGCGCCGGTCACGATCTTGGTGTCGGCGACGCGGGACAGCGGGAACATATGGCCGTCGCCCGGAGACTTGAGCATCAGCCCACCGACCTGGCTGGCGCGGGACCTTGCATTCTCGGAGGTCCACACCCGAACGTCGGCGAAGTTGGCCCCGGACTGGATTTGCGTCGCGACGTCGCCGGTCAGCTGCGAGGCGATCTGCTTGCTGGCCTCCGCGGCGTCGATGCCTTCCAGCTCCGCGCGAACGGGGTCGATGTGGATGTTCAGCCCGTCGCCCGCGATGACGACCCCGCTCTTTTGCTCGGTCACCCCGCGCACCTTGGCGATGGCTTCGGCGACGACAGGCCCAATGCGGTTCAAGAGCGCGGCGTCATCGGCGTAAAGCTTGACCTCGATCGGCTGAGGCACGGCCGTCAGGTCGCCGATGAGGTCCTCCATCAGCTGTGCGGTCTCGAATTCGACGCCGGGCACGTTGGCCAAAGCGCGTTGGCGGACGTCGGTCATCACCTCTTCGATCGGGCGGCGATTTTTGACCTTGAGACGAATAAAATAGTCGCCGGTGTTGGACTCCGTCAGGCCACCACCCAGTTGCAGGCCGGTGCGGCGGGAGTAGGTGTCGACGTCCGGGGTGTCGCGGATGACGCGCTCGACCTGGCGCATCAGCCGGTCGGTCTCGGTGAGCGACATCCCCGGGGGGGCGACATAGTCGAAGATGAAGCCGCCCTCGTCGATCTTGGGGATGAAACCGGTGCCGACGTTCATGAAGCTGATCACACCCGCGGCGGCGACCAGGGCGACGGCCCCGGCGGCCAGCCCCGGCCGGCGCACGGCCCCAGTCAGAGCGTTGCGATAGCCGCGCATAATCCGACCATCGGGATTGAGTTCGGCGACGTGACCCCGCGCCCTGACCAATTGTTCGACCATCACCGGCACTAGCCACCAGGCGACCAGGAAGGAGAAAATCAAGGCGACCGCCATGGTCACCGACAGCGCCTTGAAAAACGCGCCGGTGACGCCGGTCAAAAAGGCGAGCGGCAGGAAGATGACGATCGTCGCGGCGGAGGAGCCGAACAGGGGGCGCAGGAATTCCGCCGTTGCGCGGTCGATCACCGCGCGGCCCTTTTGAGCGGAGGCTGACAGGCGCCGCTCGATATGTTCGATCATGACGATCGCATCGTCGATGATCAGACCGATGGCCGCCGCCATGCCGCCGAGGGTCATGATGTTGAAGCTCTGACCGACCAGGAGCAGGACCAGGGTCGTGGCCGCCAAGACCGCCGGAACGGCGATCGACGCCGCGAGGGTCACCTTCCAGTCGCGCAGGAAGACGAGCAGGACCAGGGCCGCGAGGATGACGCCGATGATGATGGCGTTGCGCAGCGAGGTCGCGGATTCGAGGATCAGGTCGCTCTGGTCGTACCACGCGCGAATCTTGACGTCCGCGGGGGCCTGGGCCTTCAGCCGTAGAAAGGCGGCGCGGACGTTCTTGGAAATCTGAACGGTGTTTCCGCCGGGTTGCTGATAGACCTGGACCAGAACGGCGTCGCGACCGTCGGCGCTCACCCGGACCCATTGTGGCGCCGGAGCGGTGACCACCTGGGCGACATCGCGAACCCGGACGACGCCGCCCCCGACGGTCTTGACCACGACGCTCTCGAGGTCGCGCGGATCGCCGAGGCGGGAGTCCGTCAGCACGAGCAGAAGTTTACCGCGGTCCTCGATCCTGCCGGCCGCGGTCAGGACGTTCGCGCCAGAGATGGCGGTGGTGACGTCGCCGACGGTGAGGCCATAGGCCCAGAGCTTGGCCGGATCGACCACGACGCGGTACTCACCCGCCGCGCCGCCTTGCACCCCCACGCGAGCGACGCCCGGTATGGTGGACAGCACGGGCGCCAGGGTGCGGTCGGCGATCCGGCGCAGCTCCACCGGGGTCGCGGTGGCCGAGGTCAGGCTATAGGCGGCGACAGGGAAAGAGGTCGGGTCCATCCGTCGAACCGCGAAGGTCACGCCGGGCGGCAAGGTGGCCTGGGCGGTCTGCACCGCCGACTGCACCCGCTGGAGCGCGAGATCCATGTTGGCGCCCCAGGTGAAGTTGATCGACATCTCCGCCGAACCGCGGCTGCTTGTGGAGCGAAGATTCACGAGGCCGGGTATGGCCCGAACCGCCTGCTCCACGGGGCGCGTGACGACCGCCTCCATCTGGTCAGCCGGTCGGTCTCCGGCGTCGATGGTCACGGCGATGCGGGGAAACAGGACGTTGGGAAACAGACCCACCGGCATGAAGAAGGCTCCGACCGCCCCCGCCCCGATCAACATGAAGAGCAGGGTGAGCAGCGAACGGCGACGACGCGAGACGATCTCGCCGAGCGTCACTTGGCGCGCGCCTTCACGGCCATGCCGTCCTGCAGCTCATAGGCGCCTTCGACGGCGACAGGCGTCCCGGGGGCGACCGGTCCGGTGATCTCGATCTCGTCGCCATGATCCGCTCCGGCCTTGATGAAGACGCGATGGGCCTTCCCTCCGGAGACGGTGAAGAGGTGCGGTCCGGTCTCGTCGAAGACGACGGCCTGGCGGGGAACGACCAGACCAGGGTGCGCGCCGGTGACGATTTCGCCGCGCACCGCGGACCCGATCGGCAGGGTCGTCCCCTCGAGCGGGGCGACGGCCGTCAAGGTCTTGGTCGTGGGATCCGCCGCCAGGCCGACGACGGAGATACGCGTGTGGATCGGTGGTCCGCCGAAAACGGGATGGAGGATGACCGCCTCGCCGACGGTGACTTGTCCAGCCGAAGGTTCGAGGCTGAGTTTCACCGAGGCGGCGCCCGCCCGCGCCAGCACCATCATGGCGGCGTCCTGGGCCGTGTGAACGCCGGGCGTGGCGGTGACGCTGGTGATGATCCCCGCGCGAGGCGCGACGATGGTCTGACCGCCCGGTCCCGAGCCCTGGGCCTTCTGTTGCGCGAGTGACGCCTCGGCGTCGGCGGCCGCCTTTTTCGCCGCGCCCAGCTGATCGTTGGCGGCGAGACGCTGATCGTACAAACGCTGCACCCGGGCCAGATCGTTGCGGGCGAAGGTCGCGGCGTCCGCGGCTTGGCGATAGGCCAGGGCGGACGCCGGGGCGTCCGAGACCTCGACCAGGGCCTGGCCCGCGCGCACCGATTGTCCCACCTGCGCACGCACCCCCCCGACGATGAGGGCGCGCGGCGCGGCGATGGTGACGGCGCCGGCAGGGTCGGCCTGAACCACGCCGTAGAGTTCGATGGTGTTCTGGACGGTCTCGGCCCGAGCGGGGGCGACCGTGACAACGGCGGTCGGCGTGGGATCGGTGTCCGCCGCGTCCTTCTTCGTCAAACGGGAAAATACCAGGACGCCGAGCGCGACCACGACCGCGACAACAGCCGCGATCGTCAGCGTGCGCCGCCGCGTCAATGCGCGATCCTGGAGGTGGCGGGCGGAATGAACAGGGCGGTCTCCAGCTGGATTTCGGCCGTCTTGGCGGCCAGTTCGCGATCGTCGAGATCCGCGCGTCGGGAGAGCGCGCTCTGCGATAGGGTGAGATAGGTCTGGCTGTCGAGGTCGCCCCGACGGTACGCGGCCTGGGCCGGACGGACCATGCCCTCCAGCCTGGGAACCTCGGCGCGGAGCGCGGTCGCGGCCGCCGACGCGCTGGCCACCTCCGCGCCTGCGGTCTTCGCCTCGGCGGCGGTGGCGGCGAGCCGAGCCTCGTACTCGGCCCGCAGCTGTTCACGCGTGGCGTTCTGCAGGCGAAGCTCACTACGCCCGCCATTGAAGATCGGCAGGGCGAGCACTGTCGAAGCGCCGACGGTCACGGTGTTCCCTGTGTCCCGTAGAAGAGCGGCGCCGATCTGGGTGATGGGAAACTGGGCGAGGATGGCTTTGCGCAAGGTGGCGTCCTGCGCATCGTAGCCGGCCTGCAGGGCGAGAAGGTCCGGACGCCGGCGAGGCAGGGACGCCAGATAGTCCCGGATCGAGGCCGTGTCGTAGGTTCCGACGCCCGCCCCACGCACCAGCGGGAGAACGACATCGGTCGAGAGGTTCAGCAAGACGTTGAGATCGCGCCGGGCCTTGGCGGCGTCGTGGCGGGCGGTTCCCAGTTGCGTCTGGGCGTCCAGGGTGACGGCGAGATCCGCGGCGGAGGTCTGCAGGGTCGCGTCCCGCCGAAGGAGCGCCTGGCTGGAGGCGTCGGACCGCGTTCGCGACGCATCGAAGACGGCCTGGAGGAGGCGCGCGCGATCCTCGTCGGCGAGAACGGTCTCGGCGAGCTGGCGGGCCTGCTGGGCGACGCCCCACTCCGCCCAGAGGAGATTGAGATCGGCCTGGCGGCCCAGGTCGCGGGCGTTTCGGCGGATGGAGGCCCGGCCCATGAGCGTGGCGAGATCGATCGTGGGAGACACGCCAAAGGCTTGGTGCGTGTCGGGGCCGGAGATTGGGTGGTCGGTGGTCAAGGTGATCTGCGGATCGGGCAGCAGACCGGCGCTGAAGACCTGGGCGGCGCTGACTCCCGCCGCGGCGCGTTTCGCTTCGAGATCCAGGTTGTTGAGCACCGCAAGCACGGCGATTTCGAGCGGATCGAGCCCGTCGCGCGGATCGACAACGATCGACTTCAACGGAGCCAGCCGCAGGCGCGCGGGGTCGATCCGCAGCGCCGCGACCGTTTTCTGTTCCATCGTCGCGGTCGGCAGCGGGCGGGCGTGGTAGCCGGCGCAGTCAGCAAGGACGACGCTCAGGCCGCATGTGGCGGCCACGGCGGCCAGGCGCGTCGCGCGAGCGCTCATCCGGCCGGGACCCCCGCGATGGCGGCTTCGGCGATTGCGGCTTCAGCCACCCAACGACACCTCACTTCGACAACGCATCCCACATGACCGCGAGTCGGACGCACGTCTATCTCGACAACCTGAATTCGACCTGAACGAACTGGCGGCGGGGAAAGCCCGCGCCATAAATGAATCGCGATCATCAATGCCTCTCGCCTTCCCCCGCCCGAGCGCTGTAGGCTGGGCGCGCCATCGCAGGAGGTTGCTTGCCCCAAACCGAATATCTTGCCCCGACCACTGCCGACCAGGCCATCGCCGCCCTAGCCGCCGCCGGCGCCGCCGCGCGGGTCCTGAGCGGGGGCACCGACCTGCTGGTCCAGCTTCGCGCCGGACGGCTGGCGCCGGGCCTTATAATCGACCTCAAGCGCATCCCCGAGGCGATCGGCGTGCGACGCGAGGGCGGCGGGTTCGTGATCGGGGCGTCAACGCCGGGCGTCATGCTGGGCGAGCATCTCGCGCTTCGCGAAGCGTGGCCCGGTGTCGTTGAGGCTGCGCAACTGATCGGCTCGACCCAGGTCCAGGGCCGCGCCTCCCTCGCGGGAAACCTGTGCAACGCCTCTCCGGCGGCGGACAGCGTGCCGGCGCTTGTCGCGGCGGACGCGGTCTGTGTCATCGTCGGACCGAACGGTCGCCGGGAAGTTCCCGCGCTCGCGATCGCGATAGGTCCCGGTAAGACCTCGCTGGCTCCAGGAGAGTTCGTGTTGGAGATCAGGCTTCCCGCGGTGGGCGCGCGGTCGGCGGACGCCTATCTGCGCTCGATCCCGCGCACGGAAATGGACATCGCGGTGGTCGGCGTGGGGGTCAGCCTCATCCTCGACGGCGGCGGCAGTATCGCCAGGGCGCGGATCGCTCTCGGCGCGGTCGGCCCCACCGTCGTCTTGTCCGAAGACGCCGCCGCGGCGATCTTGGGCTCCGTCCTCGACGAGGCGGCCCTCGAGCGGCTCGACAGCGCCGCGCGCGGCGCCTGCCGGCCGATCAGCGATAAGCGCGGCACCGCGGAATTCCGCACGCGCATCGCCGGCGTCCTCGCCCGGCGCGCCGCCAAGATTGCCTATGAGAGAGCCCTGCTTCGCGCATGACCAAACGCACTCACGTTTCCGCCGTCGTTAATGGTGACGCGGTGGATTTTCTGACCGACCCCGGCGTCACCCTGCTGGACGCCTTGCGCGACGAACTCGGCCTGACCGGTTCGAAGGAAGGCTGCGGCTCTGGTGACTGCGGCGCGTGCAGCGTCATCGTCGATGGTCGGCTGGTCTGTTCCTGCCTCATGCTGGCCGCCGAGGCCGAGGGGCGCCGCATCGAGACCATCGAGGGCATGGCCGAGGGCGGCGTGTTGCACCCCCTGCAATCTAAATTTCTCGAGCACGCGGCGCTGCAATGCGGCTTCTGCACCCCCGGAATTCTGGTGGCGGCGAAGGCGCTTCTAGCGGTCAATCCCGATCCGACCGAAAGCGAGACGCGCTATTGGCTGGCCGGCAATCTCTGCCGCTGCACAGGCTACGACAAGGTGATCCGCGCGGTGATGGACGCCGCCGCGGAGATGAGACAGGCGAAGGTGACAGCATGAGCGACGTTCTCGACAGACCCGCCACCGTTGCCTTGAAGGTCGTCGGCACCCGGCCGATCCGGCCGGACGGCGCGGACAAGGTCACCGGCAAGGCGACCTACGGCGCGGACTTCGCCTTGCCGGGCATGCTGGCCGGACGCATCCTGCGCAGCCCCCACGCCCATGCGCGGATCGTCTCCATCGACACCCGCGCGGCGCGCGCGCTTTTAGGGGTCAAGGCCGTCGTCACCGCCGCCGACCTGCCGGACCTGGCGTCGGAGGAGATCGAGGGCGGCGAGAGCGCGACCAACCTGCGCGACGTCTCGCTGAATGTGCTGGCCCGCGACAAGGTGCTGTACGAAGGTCACGCCGTCGTCGCCGTCGCCGCCACCAGCGCGGCCATCGCCGAGACGGCCCTGCGGCTCATCGTGGTGAAATACGAGGTCCTGCCCCACGTCGTCGACGTCGAGGCGGCCATGGCGCCCGAGGCCCCGACTCTGCACGACGACATGTTCACCCAAGGGGTCGAACCCCGGCCGGCTACGCCATCGAACATCGCCAAGGTGAATGAACTCAAACGAGGCGACCTCGCCGCCGGATTCGCCGCCGCGGAGGTCTTGGTCGAGGGCCGGTACGTCACCGCCGCCGTCCACCAGGGCTACATCGAGCCGCACGCCTGCCTCGCGGACTTCAGCGCCGACGGACAGTGCCAGGTCTGGAGCTCCAGCCAGGGCCAGTTCGTGGTCCGCACGCTCTGCGCCAAGGTCCTCGGGCTCAAGGCGGCCGACATCCGGGTGATCCCGGCCGAGATCGGCGGCGGTTTCGGCGGCAAGACCACGGTCTATCTCGAGCCCGTCGCCCTCGCCCTCTCCCGCCAATGCGGCGCGCCGGTGAAGATGGTGATGTCGCGGGAAGAGGTCTTCCGCGCCACGGGTCCGACGTCGGCGACCGTGATGACGGTGAAGCTGGGCGCCACACGGGACGGCAAGATCACCGCCGCCGAAGTCGTCCTGAAATACCAGGCCGGCGCTTTCGAAGGATCACCCGTGGGCGCGGGGAGCATGACCGCCCTGGCCTGCTACGACGTGCCGAACTTCGTCGTCACGGGCTATGACGTGGTGACCAACGGTCCCAAGGTCGCCGCCTATCGCGCGCCCGGCGCGCCGATGGCGGCGTTCGCCATGGAAAGCGCCGTGGACGATCTCGCCAGGAAGCTCGGCATGGACCCCATCGCCCTTCGCGAGATCAACGCCGTGCGCGACGGGGTCAAGGCGGCCTATGGCCCGACCTACCGCAACATCGGCTACGTCGAGACGCTGGAGGCCATACGCGATCACCCGCATTACGCCGCGCCGCTGGGTCCGAACCAGGGCCGCGGGGTGGCGGCGGGCTTCTGGTTCAACATCGGCGGCGAATCGACGGTGGCGGTGAACGTCGGGGACGACGGCACGGCGACGGTGATCACCGGCAATCCGGACATCGGCGGCTCGAGGGCTTCCATGGCCATGATGGCCGCCGAGGTGCTGGGTCTGCCGATCGAAAAGGTCCGCGCCATCGTCGCCGACACGGCGTCCATCGGCTTTTCCATGGTGACCGGCGGCAGCCGCACCACCTTCGCCACCGGAATGGCGGTCAGCCAGGCGGCCGAGAAGATCGTCGCCGACTGCAAGCGTCGGGCGGCCCAGCTCTGGGACGTCGGGATCGAGCTGGTGGATTGGATCGACGGCGCCGCGGTGTGTCTCGACGCCTCGAAGGACAAGAAGGACATGTCGCTGGCGGCCCTCGCCACCCAGGCCGGGCGCACGGGCGGACCGATCGGCGCGCAGGTCTCGCTCAACGCCCAGGGCGCGGGACCGGGCTTCGGCGTCCATGTCTGCGATGTCGAGGTCGATGAGGAGACCGGCCACGTCACGATCCTGCGCTATACCGCCGCCCAGGATGTCGGCAAGGCAATCCACCCGGCCTATGTCGAGGGCCAGGTTCAGGGCGGCGTCGCCCAGGGGATCGGCTGGGCGCTGAATGAGGAATACATCTTCGATCGCGATGGCCGGATGGAGAACGCCGGCTTCCTCGACTATCGCGTCCCCGTGGCTTCCGACCTGCCGATGATCGACACGGTGCTGGTGGAGGTCGCCAACCCCAGGCACCCCTTCGGTGCGAAGGGCGTGGGGGAGGTCCCTATCGTCCCGCCGCTCGCGGCCGTGGCCAACGCCGTGCGCGCCGCGATCGGCGTCAGGATGACCGAACTGCCGATGAGCCCGCCGAAGATCAGGGCGGCGATGGACGCGCGCTAGGCATGGTCCACGTTGTCGCCGCCGATTCCGATGCGCGCCGCTTTACCGGCGGCGTGGCCGAATTCGAGATCGAGGCGGACAGCGTGGGACGGCTTATCGCCGAGCTGGAGCGGCGCTACCCCGGCTTCGGGGCCCACATCCACAGGCGCATGGCGGTGGCCATCGATGGGGAAATTCATCAGGACGCCGACCTTGTCGCCATTGCCCCAACGTCTGAAATCTATCTCATCCCCCGCATCGGCGGCGGCTGACCTCGAGGACCCTGCCATGCTGAACCGTCGCGAAGCCCTGCTCGCCACCGCCGCCGCCAGCGCCATCCCCCTGGCCGCGAAATCGCAGACCGCCGAGGACGCGCGGTTGAACGCCATGTTCGATAGTTTCTTCCAGGAAGGTCTTCGCCAGCACCCGGAAAGCGCAACCCAGCTCGGGCTCGACAAAGGCGCGAACGCCGATCTCAAGACCCGGCTATCCGACGAATCTTCCGCCGGAATCGCCAAGACCAAGGCCCTCACCGCCGACCAGCTTTCGCGAATGGCCAGGATCGATCGCGCGGCGCTATCGGCCGATGGCAAAGTCAACTACGACACGGTCGCCTACACCCGCCGCGCGGCCGCGGCGATCGAGGCCTTCGACTACGGCGGACAGTCCTACGGCCCCTCGCCCTATGTCGTCAGCCAGTTGACCGGGGCCTACCAATCGGTCCCGGACTTCCTGGACACCAAGCACAAGATCGACACCGCCGCCGATGCGGAGGCCTATCTCGACCGGCTGGACGCCTTTTCGCGGGTGCTCGACCAGAACACCGACCGGATGAGGCACGACGCGGCGGTCGGCGTGGTTCCCCCCGACTTCATTCTCGACCTCGCTCTTACCCAGATGACCGTCAGCCGCGCGCCGGCGGCCCAGAACCTTCTGGTCACCTCCATCGCCAAGCGCACCGCCGCAAAGGCGATCGCCGGCGACTGGACCGGCCGAGCCACCGCGATCTACGATGGCAAGGTCGCCCCGGCTCTCGACCGACAGATCGCCGAGACCCGTCACCTGCGCGAGCGCGCCACGCACGACGCCGGGGTCTGGCGTCTGCCCCAAGGCGGCGCCTTCTACGCCGCCGCGCTGAAATCGACCACGACGACCGCGATGACGCCGGACGAGGTCCACAAGCTCGGCCTTGAACAAGGTCGGGAGGTCAGCGCCCGGCTCGATGCGGAACTCAAGAAACAGGGCATGAGCCAGGGCGCCGTCGGCCAGCGCGTCGGCGCCCTTTTCAAGGACCCGCGCTACCTCTTTCCGAACACGGAGGAGGGCAAGCTGGCCGCCATCGCCTATTGCAACGGTCGTCTCGCCGCGATCCGCCCTCGCCTGCCGACAAAGTTCAAGCGGCTGCCGCCCTACAGTTTCGAGGTGCGGCGCGTGCCGCCGGCCACCGAGGCCGGCGCCGCGGCCGCGTTCAGTCAGGGACCGGCGCTGGACGGCTCGCGGCCGGGCCTGGTCTATTTCAACCTGCACGACACCGCCGACTGGCCGAAATGGGACCTGGCGACCACGGTCTATCACGAGGGACTTCCCGGCCATCAGCTGGAAGGCGGCCTCGCGCTTTCAAACACGCGCCTTCCCCTGATCCGCAAGTCGCTCGGCTTTTCCGGTTATGCCGAGGGCTGGGCGCTATACGCCGAACAGCTGGCGGACGAGATCGGCATGTATGACGACGACCTTCTGGGACGGATCGGCTATCTTCGGGCTCAGCTTTTCCGCTGCGGCCGCTGCGTGGTCGATACGGGGATCCACCACCTGCGCTGGAGCCGGGAAAAAGCCATCGCCTATTTCATCGACCTCGAAGGCGACGCGCCGGGCGCGACGGCGCGGGAGGTCGAGCGCTATTGCACCAATCCCGGTCAAGCCTGCAGCTACAAGATCGGCCACACGGTGTGGATCAAGGCGCGCGAGCGGGCGACGGCGGCGCTGGGTCCGCGCTTCGACATCAAGGACTTTCACGAAGCGGGGCTGAACTGCGGCCGCGTGCCGCTGGCGGTGCTGGACGGCGTGATCGACAGCTGGATCGCCGGCGGGAAGGCTTGACGCGCCTTCCGTTTCTCACCCCGCGCAGTCTTCCCACACCTCGCGCATGTGGCGAAGAAAGACTTCACGCACCGGGGTTCCGGCCAAGCCGCGGCCGTAGCGAAGCTCCCACATCGCCAGCGGCGTGTCCGGCTCCAGCTTCCGGGCGGTGGCCATGCTGACCTTGGCCTCGGCAGGGCGTTCCAACTGGCGCTGACACACGGCCAGACCGATATGGGGCGCGGCGTTGTCCGGGGTGATGTCGAGGGCGGCCTTGTAGGCGTCGGCCGCGTCGGGCCAGCGCTCGGCGCGCATGTGGGCGTTGGCCCGCCAGCCGTAGGAGGTCCACATCGTCGGGTGATCGGGGGCGAGTTCCCGCTCCTTGTCGAGATAGGCGATCGATTCGTCCGAGCGTCCGAGGAGGGATAGGGCGATGCCGCAGGCGTGGTGGGCGTACTCGTTGTTGGCGTCGAGCCGCACGGCGCGCAGGCCGGCCTCCAGGGCTTGGGCGGGGAATTCGGCGATGGAAAGGGTGATCGCCGCGGTGGACATCACCACCGAATTGTCTGGATCGAGCGCCATCGCCCGCTCCGCCTGCTCCCGTATGCGCGCCGCCTCGGCCGGGTTGTCGGGCATCAGCTGATTGTAGAGAACGGCCTGGGTCTGGGCGAGCAGGGCCACCGCCAGCCCATAGTCGGGAGAGATCTCCACCGCCTTTCGCGCCTCTTCGATCGCGGTGAAGAAGGAGGCCGGTGTCATCTTTCTAAAGGCCGCCACGCTGCGCATCACCGCCTCCCAGGCCGTGAGGTCGCCGACCTTGCGCAGGGCGCGTTCGATCTCGAGCTTGTAGGATTGGGCGCGCAGCTTGGTCGCCACCTCGATGACGAGGTCTTCCTGCAATTCCGCGAGCTGGGCGAGGGGCCGGTCGAATTTCTGCGTCCAGGCGACGCCGCCGCTGGACGCGTCGATCAGCTGGGTCGTGACCCGCAGAGCCTCCCCGACCCGGCGGACATTGCCCTCTAGGATGTAGCGGACACCCAATTGCTCGGCCATGGCCTGGGGTTCGATCAGGCCGGCGCCGCGGAAACGGGCGGTGGCCGAACTGGCCAGGACGCGGACCTCCACGCCCCGGGACATCGCCTCGATGATGTCCTCGACCATGCCGAAGGCGAAGACGTCGTCCTCCGGGAGGCCGGACCGATTGGTGAAGGGCAGCACCGCGAGCGAGGGGACGCCGCCCTTCTCCCCGCGTTTCGCCGGGGTGCGCGGCGCCGGCGCGACGGCCCGGGCCGGCTTGGCCTCCGCCCCCACCAGTCGGCGGACGTGATCGAGGAAGCCTTGCCACGCTCTTGGATCGACGCCCGTCCGCCAGTTGGCGAAATCCTCCGTCTGCGTCAGCTCGAACATGATCGGCCGCTCGCACGGCTCGATCATCACCGGGATCAGGGTCTTGTTGCGATCGGCGAGGGTGGCTTCGGAGCGCACCCATCGAGACGTCACCGAGGTCGGCGACCAGAGCACCACGACCGCCTTGGCCGCGCGCAGGGCGTCCTCGGTGATCTGATCATAGGCCTCGCCCGCCTTGATCGTGGCGTCCCACCAGACGTCGAAACCCTCGGCGGCGAAGGCCTCGGCGAACCAGCGGGCGGCGGGCTTGTCGCCGTGGTTGTAGGAGATGAAAACGTCCGGCATGGCCGCTGGTGTCATCCGACCCCGCGACGAGGGATGTCAATGAAAAAGCTCGCCAATGTCGGTGGCGCGTCAATTGTTAAGTAACGCCGCCAGCTTCGCGCCGCCCTCCAAACATCGGCACTTGCGAGGCGACAATATTCGTGGCCAATCTCGTCGCTCTAGCGGGGTGGGGTAAAAGACGTAGCGTGGGTGACGGGGCAAAACAGAAGATCGCCGTTCTGGGCGGCGGGGTCGGCGCGCTCGGAGCCGCTTTCTACCTGACCGAGCAGTCGGACTGGGCCGACAAATACGAGATCACCGTTTATCAGCAGGGTTGGCGCCTAGGGGGCAAATGCGCCAGCGGCCACGATATGAGACCAGGCTACGGCCACCGCATTCTCGAACACGGCCTGCACATCTTCGCGGGGTTCTACGACCAGGCCTTCGACCTGTTGCGCCGAGCCTATGAAGTCGTCGACCGCCCCGACAATCACCCCAACCAACGGGTCTGGGACGCCTTCGAGGGCGAGGACGCCATTACCCTGGTCGATCAGCTGGACCCCGCCATCCCCAACCGGATGTGGTATATGGACTTCCCGCCGAACGAACAGGTTCCCGGCGACGATCTCTCCATCCCGCCGATGATGGTGATGATCCAAAAGATGGTTGGCTTTCTGGTTCAGGGATCGCCGATCTCGTTCCAGCCGGGCGCGGCGGCCACCCCGCAAGACACCTCGGTGATCGGGCAGGCCTTGTCCTGGCTCCACGACTTCATCCACAAAACGGAAGAGGAACTCGACGAACTTGTCGCGGGGGTCGTCCTGCGCGGGGTGATCACGGCGCTCGAAGCCCAGGTCAAATTGATGAAGTCCCAGAAATGGGACACCGCCTCCGAAATCACGGTGGAGCGGATCCTGCTGTCGATTTTCATGGTGCAGTCGATCCTCCACGGCGTTGTCGCCGACAATGTGGTCGAAAAGGGCTACGACTCGCTCGACGTATATGAATGGAGCGATTGGCTGGGAAAGAACGCCCTCGCGGTCGCGCAGGGCGAGAGCTGGGTCTGGGGCGACCCCAATGAGCGCGTCAAGCAACTGCTGGATTTCGCGCCGACGGCCAACCTCTACGACTATGTTTTCGGCTTTGGCGACGGCGGCGACACCAGTTTCCGCAGCTTCGCCGCCGGCACCGCGCTACGCGCGGGCTTGTTGATGATCTCCTACAAGGGACACTTCTTCTGGAAGATGCGCGGGGCGATGGGCGATGTGGTGATCGCGCCGCTCTATCTGGCCCTGCTCAAGCGCGGCGTGAAGTTCGAATTCTTCAGCCGGATCACCGCGCTGAACATCGACCCGTCCAGTCCCGAGATCGCCTCGATCGACTACGTCAGACAGGCCGTGGTGAACACCGCCGGCGGCTACCAGCCCCTGGTCTATGTCCCCATTCCGGGGTGGCCCGCGGATATGCCGCTGGAGGGCTGGCCCGCCGAACCGCTGTGGGATCAGCTCCAGGACGGCGAAGCCCTGCGCGTGGCCCTGGCCGCCGCGGGGCGCGACTACGAGGACGACAACAACGACGCGCCTGGCGCCGGCGATATCGCGATGCAGCTGAAGCTTGGCGTCGATTTCGACAAGGTCGTCCTCGGCATCTCCGTGGGCGGCCTGAAGCAGATCTGTTCCACCTTTCCGGCGCGCCTGCCCCAATCGAACTGGGGCAAGATGTTCGGGACCCTGACGCTCACCCGCACCTGCGCCATGCAGATCTGGTTCACCCGGACCTTGGCCGACCTTGGAGATCAGGGCTCCGGCCGCGCTCTGGCCGGCGCGGCGCAGCCCTACAGCGCGCTCTCGGACATGAGCCATCTGCTGTCGCGAGAGACCTGGGACGGCCCGACTCGGCCGCTTTCCATCGCCTACTTCTGCGGCCAGATCCAAGGGCCGCAGGACGGCGCCCCCGCCGACAAGAAGGCCTACGACATGGCGCTGAGCTGGCTCAAGGGAAGCAGCCAGATCTACTGGCCCCGGGGCTGCTCGTCCGCCAGCCCCTATGTCCTGGACCCGAAGCTGATCTACGACCCGGAACCCAGCGCGCCCGGCGACGTGCTCACGCGGCAGTATGTCCGCGCGAACTGCAACCCGTCCGACCTCTACGTCCAGTCGCCGAAGAACAGCGTCTTCACGCGAATGGACGCCGACCAGTCGGGCCTGACCAACCTTTTCCTGGCCGGCGACTGGACCCTCAACGGGCTCAACGCCGGCGCGGCGGAGGCGGCGGCCAGAAGCGGCGCGCGCTGCGCCGCCGCCATCGGCGGGACGCTGACCCCCCTGCCCTGACCGCCGCCTCGCGCCGACACACGATAAGGACCCATGCGATGACCCAGCTGCCGCCCTACGTCATCAACGGCAATCTCTACGACGCGCTCGCGCCGGTGCAGCTGCTCGACGTGGTGATGCACAATTTCTGCGTGCCGGCGGACGGCGCCAAGCTCCAGGCCTGGCTCGACCGGACGTTCAGCGCGCCCTCCGGCGGCGCGGTGCAGTATGCGGCGGTGAGCGACAAGATCTTCTTCAGCGTCGCCCAGATCGGCAAGCTCTACAATGTCTACCCGAACCACCCGGCCCAGGGTTACACCAGCGAGATCGATGTCACCTTGTGGATCCTCGCCCATCGGGTGGACGACGGCCTTTTCGCTCTGCGCTGGATTCCCGCCTATCTCTTCGTCGACTCAGGCCCCGCCTTGGTCACGGGCCGCGAAATCTGGGGCTTTCCCAAACAGCTCGGCCGTTTCGATTTCAGCGCCCAGAACCCCGATCCCTCCGCCTCGCGCACCTTCAACGCCGAGGGCTTCGTGGTCAGCCCCTATGGCCCCAACAGCCCGGCGCGCTGGGCGACGATGTTCGAGGCGAGGCCCGTCTCCGCGACGCCGACCCCGGGCAAGGGCAGCATACTCGGCAACCTCGAAGACCTCGCCAAGACCGCGGTCAACCGCTTGACGAACGGCATGACCGCCATCGCCGGCAAGCTCACCACGACCATGGTCGGCGGCGGCATGACCATGGCGTTGCTTAAACAGTTTCCGGACGCGGTCGATCCCAACCTGGCCTGCTACCAGGCCATCGTCGAGGCCGACGCGACGGTCACGGATTTCAAGGGCGGCGGCCTCACCTCCGACGACTACGAGGTCCGTATCACCACCTTCGACAGCCACCCTTACTTCAGCGAACTGGGGATTTCACCCGACTGGCAGGAAGTGGGCCAGGGCATCTGGATGAACTTCGATTTTCATCAGGCGCTCGGCACGGTGATCTGGCCGCCGAGACCGTGAGGCCGTCGACATTTCCGCCTACGACGTCCTGATCGTCGGCGCGGGACCGGCGGGCTGCGCGGCGGCGTATGATCTGGCGGCGGCGGGGCGGCGCGTGTTGCTGCTGGACCGAAAATCCTTTCCCCGGAACAAGCCCTGCGCCGGCGCTCTGACGATCAAGGCGCTGCGCCGCCTGCGCTATTCCATCGCCCCCGTGATCCTCGACGTCGCGCGGGACCTCGAGGTCAGTTTCGACCTGCGGCGCGGCCGGCGCGTGGGACGCGGCGACGCCATCGCGGCGATGACCGTCCGCCAGGATCTCGACGCCTTTTGTCTCGATCGAACCCGGGCGCGCGGCTCGGCCTTTCGGGTGATCGAGGCGATCGAGGCCATCGTCCCGGAACAAGACCGCGTCACCGTGACGCTCGAGAGCGGCGAGATCCTGGACGCCGCTTTTCTGGTCGGCGCGGATGGCGCGGGCAGCCGTGTGGCGCGGTTGACGGGGGCGCCCGGTCCTCCGCTCGCCCTGGCGGTGGAGGGCGTCGTCGCGCGCTCGGCGGTGAGCGGCGAGGTCAGGATGCGCTTCGACTTCGGCTGCGCCGACGGCGGCTACGGCTGGGTGTTCCCCAAGGGCGACCACGTCAACGTCGGGCTCTACACCCAGAAACGGGGGGTGACGCTGCGAAAAGCCGACGTGATCGGCTACGCGCGGCGCGCGCTGGGTACGGACGCGGTCGAACAGATCGTCGGCCATGCGCTCGGCGTTGGCCCGCGCGAGCCCAGGCCACACGCGCGCGTCCTGCTGGTCGGCGACGCCGCCGGCCTCGTGGAGCCGATGCTGGGCGAGGGCCTGCACAACGCGATCCTGTCCGGCCAGTTCGCGGCTACCGCAATCCTCGCGGCGCTGGAGACCGGCGTACCCGCGGCGGCCGCTTATCGCCGCGCCCTTCGCGGCGTCCGCACCGATATCGCCGACTCCCGGCGGGCTGCGTCTTGGTTCTATCCGGCCAAGGCGCTGGGGGTATCGGTGCTGACCTGCCCGCCCGTCCGCCTGGCGTTGATGCGCGGCTTCGCGGCCGGGAAGACCCTCCACGAGATCACCCGCACCGCGCCGTTGGCGCCGTGGTACAAAATAGGCGAAGAGGCGGTTTTGCAGATTTAGGATGTCTACGCAGAACGCTGTTTTTACTCGTTATTGGTCAATTATCGTTCGAAAATCCGTGGCATCTTTTGGCATCTGAGTTGGCCAGAACGCGTTGCTCTTTTCGCGAAACACGGCCGCGCCTAGCCACCGATCATCGGTCGCGCTGCGTTTTAACCCGCTAATATCCCTCGCGGGTGTCGCTGGGGAGCGCGGCGCTTCAGTGCGCCTGGCGCCCCGAGAGCGGAAAGGCGCTGGGGTGAAGATATCATACCGCAAACCCCCTCGCCCGGCCAGTGTCAGGCGGCGGAGATGTAGGCCCGCAGACCCTCGGCTTCGGCTTCGCTTTCGGCGATGCGGCTCTTCACGAGGTCGCCGATGGAGATGATGCCGACGAGCTTGCCGTTGCGGCATACGGGGAGGTGGCGGACGCGGCGGTCGGTCATCCGTTCGAGAAGAACATCCACCGTTTCCTCGGGATCGGCGAAATACACGTCGCGCGTCATGCAGGCCGAGACCGGTCTATCGAGACCCGCGCCGCCTTCCTCCGCCACGATGCGGACGACGTCGCGCTCGGAGACGATGCCGATGACATCATGGTCTTCGTTCACCACAACCATGGCCCCGACGCGCCGGCTGTGCAGCAGGGCCGCGACGGCGGCGATCGTCTCGCCGGGCTGGGCGGTGAACACCATGTCGCCCTTGGATTTCAGGATCTGGGACAGAAACACCGGAACCTCCCTTATCGTTGATAAGAGGGTGCGCCGATCCCAGCGGAAATCAAGGCGCGATCGGACGGTCCATCCGCGCGCCGGCGAGACGGCCGGCAAGACCGATCAGCGCCACCCCGGCGAAAAAGCCGACGACATGCGCCTCCCACGCCACGGGCGCGCCCCCCGCGCCGGGCGTGAGGCCGGAAATCCCGAGCACGGCGTTGGCCAAGATCCAGGCCGCGCCCATGCCGACCACCCGCCGTCCGGTGATGGAGCCCAGCCGGCCCCTGCCCTCGATCAGACGCGCCGCCGCGCCCATCAGGCCCGACGCCGCGCCCGAAGCTCCCACCAGCGCCCATTCCCCCGATCGCAAGCCGAAGAGAACGGTCAGGTCGAACCATCCCGCGTAGCCCAGGGCCGCGACCACGCCGCAGACCATGAAGAAGATGAAGAAGGCGGCGGCGCCCCGCGCGCCGGTCCCCAGCCAACGCGCCACCGGCGCGCCGAAGGCGACGGTGAAGAGCGCATTGAGCAGCACGTGGGGCCAGCCGCCGTGAACGAAGACGTAGGTCAACAGCGGCCAGGCTTTTCCCGCCGTAAGGTCCGATCGAACCACCGCCCCGACGTCGGGCGATATCCCCAGCCACAGCCGCGCCGCGTGAGTGATAACAAGAAGTCCCGCCAGCGCGGCCACCGGCCAGGGGACGTTGAACGCGGGCTCCCGCCCTGCATCGGCCTTCAAGCGGCGACCCTGACGGTGTCGTCCCCGGCGACGAAGACGTCGAGCGGCGCGAGGGGAGCGCGGCCAAGGATCAGGTCCGCGGCCTTCTCGGCGATCATGATGGTGGGTGCGTTGGTGTTGCCGCCCACCAGGGTCGGCATGACCGAGGCGTCGACCACGCGAAGTCCCGCGATCCCCCTCACGCTCAGCGCGGCGTCGACCACCGCGGTGGCGTCGTCGGCCGTCCCCATCTTGCAGGTCCCGACCGGGTGATAGATCGTCTCCGCCTCCCGACGGATCCAGGCGTCGATCTCGGCGTCGGACGCGACGGACGGGCCGGGCAGAAACTCCCCGCCGTGCAGCGCGGCGAGCGCGGGTTGCGCGGCGATTTCGCGGACAATGGCGATCCCGGCGCGGAGGGCGCGGCGATCCTCTTCGGCCGCCAGATAGTTGGGCATGATTTTCGGATCGTCGAAGGGATCGGCGGAGCGCAGGCCGACGTGGCCCCGGCTCTCGGGCCGAAGTTGGCAGACGTGGATGGAGAAGCCGTCCTTTTCCTGCGGCTGCTTACCGTGCTCCTTCATGATTGCCATGACGCAATGAAGCTGCAGATCGGGGCGGTCGAGATCGGGCCGGGATTTGAGGAAGGCGCCGGCCTCCAGGAAGTTCTGTCGGCCCGGACCCTGGCCGAACAGCATATAGTTCAGGCCGGTCATCAGGCGCCTGACGCCCTTGTTCAGGCTGTAGACGGTCTTCATTCCCGGCGTCTCCCACGACATGATCATGTCGAGGTGATCCTGCAGGTTGGCGCCGACGCCGGGAAGATCGTGGAGCGGCGTCACCCCGGCGGCCTTCAGCGCCTCGGGATCGCCGATTCCCGAAAGCTGCAGGATGTGCGGCGACTGCACCGCGCCGGCGCAGAGCAGCACCTCGCTATCGGCGTGCGCGCGGCGGGTCTCGCCCGCCTGCACATAGTCCACGCCGGTCGCGCGCCCGTTCTCGATCACGATGCGCGTGGTGCGGGCCTCCGTCTGTGTCTTCAGGTTCTGCCTCTTCAACGCCGGGTGCAGATAGGCCGTCGCCGCGCTCCAGCGTCGACCCTGGTGGATATTCAGCTGATAGGGACCGAAACCCTCTTGCTGGGCGCCATTGAAATCCGCTGTCAGCTTGTGGCCGGCTTCCTTTCCGGCGGCGATAAAGCGGCTGTAGACCGGGTGCGGCGAGGCGGCCTTGGAGATCCGCAGGGGACCCTCCGCGCCGTGATAGTCGTCGCCGCCGCCCTCGAGGCTTTCGGCGCGCTTGAAATAGGGCAGTACGTCGGCATAGCCCCAGCCGGCGAGGCCCATCTGGCGCCACTGGTCGTAGTCGCGGGCGTGGCCGCGGATATAGATCATGCCGTTGATCGACGACGACCCGCCCCAGCCCCGCCCCCGCGGCCACCATAGCTCGCGGTTATCGAGGTGGGGTTCCGGCTCGGTCCAGAACCCCCAGTTGTAATCGCCCTTGGTCGGCAGGATCGCGCCGACGCCGGCGGGCATCTTCACCAGAACGGAGTTGTCCTTCTTCCCCGCTTCGAGGAGCAAGACCCGGGTCTTCGGGTCCTCGGAAAGCCGATTGGCCAGCACGCATCCCGCCGAACCGGCGCCGATGATGATGTAGTCGAAGCGATCTTCGGCCATGGAGGCTGGGGTTCCTGGGGGAGTGGGTCGGGAGAGTCCGACGGATGACACCCTTCCGCAAGGGGGGAATCCGAATGGGGTGGCTGGAGGCGTCGAGAAGACGTCGGCCGTGGCCGAAGCTCGCCACCGGTGATCCGGTCGACCGACCGCCAAACAGCGGACGTCCGCCGTCGCCTTTTCGCGGGCGGTAGGCGACGGTCTGGCGCCGTCAACGGCGGCTGAAACCCGGCAACCGTCGCGAGATCATCGACCAGGCTTGGGCGCTCTCTTCCAGGCGCAGTACGCGCGCCGCGACAAAATACGATGCGCCGCCCGCCGCGATCGCCGCGCCTAAGCCGACGGCGCCGAGCAGGCGGCTGGGGGTCACGCTCTCCACGAGGTGATCCACGCCCCAGGCGACCGCCCCGCAGACCAGCGCGGCGGCTAGGCAGCGCGCGAGGAAGGCGAGCAGGCCGCCGAGCGGTCCCATGTCCACGCGCTTGCGCAGGGCCAGATAAAGCTGGCCGACATTGATCAGCGCCACGCAGGAGGTGGTGAGCGCGAGACCGGCGTGGCCCAGGCCGAGCACCTTGGCGTTGATGAAGTTCAGCGCGAGGTTCACCGCAATGCCGATCAGACTGATCCGCAAGGGAATCTTCGGCAAGCCCAGGGCGTAGAAACAGGGCGCGAGGATCTTGATCGCGGCATAGCCCGAGAGGCCGATGGCGTAGGCCTGCAGAGCCACGGCGGTCTGGCCGGTGTCGAAGGCGCTGAAGCGGCCGTGCTGATAGATCATCTGGATGATCGGATGGGCCAGGGCGGCGAGACCCGCCGCCGCCGGCAGGGTGAGGAAGGCGTTGAGACGCAACGCCTCCCCCGCCGTCGCGCCGAAAACTCGAAGATCGCCCCGCGCCGCCGCGCGCGCCACCGCCGGCAGCGTCGCGGTGGCGAGCGAGACGCCGACGACGCCGAGGGGCAGCTGCATCAGGCGGAAGGCGACATAGAGCCAGGATTGTCCGCCGTTGATCTCTGACGCGAACATGCTGTTGACCAGGACATTCACCTGCACCGCCGCCCCGGCGATGACGCTGGGCCACATCAGCCGCCAGAGCTCAGCCAGGCGCGGATCGCGCAGGTGCAGGCGCCAATGGAAGCGGAAACCGAGCTTCCACAGCGACGGCAACTGCATCCCCAGCTGCGCCAGGCCGCCAAGCAGTACGCCGATGCTGACCCCGTAGAGCGCCCTTTCGTCGAACACCGGGTGCGGCCAGCTCGCCACCGCGCCCGGATCGAACACGAAGGCGAGCGACACGCCGGTGACGACCGAGACGATGTTGAACACCGTCGACGCCGAGGCCGGGACGCCAAAGACGAAGCGTGCGTTCAGCATCCCCATCACCGCCGCCGCGAGACTGACGAAGAGGATGAAGGGGAAAAGAATGCGGGTCAGGCGAACCGCTAGCTCGAATTTCCCCGGCACGTGATGGAAGCCGAAATTGGTCGCCTCGACGATGGCCGGGGCGAAGATCACGGCGACGACGCAGATGATCCCCATCAGGAAGATCATCGCGCTGAGGATCAGATTGGCGAGATCCCACGCCGGGCGGTCGCCCTCCTTCTCCCAGGTCGCGGTGAACATGGTGGTGAAAGCGACGGAGAGCGCGCCCTCGGCGAAGAGGTCGCGCAGCAGATTGGGGATGCGGAAGGCGGCGATATAGACATCGAGCAGTTTCCCCGCGCCGAACATCGCCGCGAACACCACCTCGCGCGCGAGCCCGAAGAGTCGCGAGGCGATCACCGCGAACGCCATGACGGAGGCGGAGCGCCGGAGTGTCGGGGGTTGGGCGATAGTCACGATCGAAGCGTCGCTTCCCGTAAGTTCAGGGCGATCGGTCACGAACGACGACTAGAACCCCCTTCGACGGCAAGGAGAGACGGTCGCTCGCCGCGCGGTGAGTGCAATCTGGTCACCGGGAACACGGGGCGGTAGACGTTCCCACGCCCTAGCGCCCCTTCCATGCCGGCGCGCGCTTCTGGGCGAAGGCCATCGGGCCCTCGACGAAATCCTCGGACTTGAAGAGGGCGGAGACCTCGGGATAGCGCATCTGACCCTTGATCGCCGCTTCCAGCGACGGCTCGTCGAGGCCGCGCAACACCGCGGCCTTGGAGGCGCGGATCGACAGGGGGCCGAGTTCGGCGATGGTCCCGGCGAGGCGCTTAGCGGCGGCCATCAGGCCCTCCGGCGCGGCGACCTCGTGGACAAAGCCGAGGTCCAGGCCCTCCGCCGCGCTGACGCGACGGGCGGTGAGGATCATTCCCATGGCGCGCTTCAGACCGATCGCGCGAGGCAGGCGGTGCAGGCCGCCGGCGAGAGCCGCCAGGCCGACGCGGGGTTCCGGCAGGGCGAAGAGCGCCTTTTCCGAGGCCACGATCAGGTCGCACGCGAGCGCGATCTCGAAACCGCCGCCCATGGCCACGCCGTTCACCGCCGCGATCAGGGGCTTGGCGAGATCGAAACGGCTGGTCAGGCCCGCGAAACCGCTCGGGGGCGACTTCATCTCGCCCCCCGTCGCCTGCCATTTCAGATCGTTGCCGGCGGAAAAGGCGCGGTCTCCGGCCCCGGTGATGATCCCTATCCACTGCTCGGGATCGGCGGCGAAGGCGTTCAGCGCCGCGTCCATCTCGAAATGCATCGGCGAATGGAGCGCGTTCATCACCTCGGGCCGATTAAGGGTGATGGTGGTCACCGGTCCGTCCCGCTCGACGGCGATGAATTGGTAGTCGGTCACTTGAGCGTCTCTCCCCTAGGCCACGGTCCGCGCGACCATGCCGGCCTTGTAGCGCTTCCAATTGGCGACGTAATGCGCCGTTCCCATGGCGATCATGGCGACCTGTTCGTCGCTCAGCGTCCGCACCGCCTTGCCGGGCGAGCCCATGATCAGGGAGTTATCGGGAAATTCCTTACCCTCGGTGATCAGGCTTCCGGCGCCCACGAGACAATTTCGGCCGATTCGCGCGCCGTTGAGGATGATCGCGCCGATGCCGATCAGGCTGCCGTCGCCGACTTCGCAGCCGTGCATCATGACCTTGTGACCCACGGTGACGTCTCTGCCGATGGTCAACGGCGAGCCGTGGTCGGTATGCAGAACAGAGTTATCCTGGATATTGGAATTCTCGCCGATCAGGATCGGATCGTTGTCGCCACGAAGCACGGCGCCGAACCAGATACTGGCGTTCGACTTCAGGATTACATTGCCGATGACCGCCGCGGTCGGCGCTATCCAGTATTGACCATCCTCAGGCAGGGTCGGCGAGACACCGTCCAAATCATAGACAATCATCCGCATACCCCCTGATCTTGAAAACCATGGCTTGTTAACCCCCGCGAAACGACCTTAGCTCAGTATCGGATTAGCGATTCGAGAGGTCCAATCAGGCTCTTTCGCATCCCCTCTCGGGTACGGAGAACTGGGTGTCGCGTAGCGTGGCTCGGCGGTCAACACCGCCGCCCCTAGGCCGATCTTCCACCCCGCGCGACGCGCGGAAGACCAACCTTCAGTCGCGAAGATTCGGCGCCGCGCGCGGCCGACGGATCGCTCGCGCGCCATCGACCCTGTTCCAACGGAGGACTTTTCGATGACCAAGCGACCCCTGAAGAGACTCGTGCGCGAAGACGCCTTCAACGAGCGGTCCTACGACGACGATTCGAAAATCCGCCGCCTGCCCACCGCGCGAAACTGGACCCCGCATCCTCAGAACGACGATCGCGAGCAGGGTTATCTTAAGACCATAAAGCCGAAATCCGAGGGTCAGACGCGGCTGATCGAGGCGATCGACGCCAAGAACCTGGTGCTCGCGCTCGGCCCCGCCGGCACGGGCAAGACCTATCTGGCCATCGCCAAGGCGGTGGAGGCGCTTGAAGCCGGCAAGGTCGGGCGGATCGTATTGTCGCGGCCGGCGGTGGAGGCAGGCGAATCGCTCGGCTACCTGCCCGGCGAACTGGAGGACAAGCTCGCGCCCTATCTGCGCCCGCTCTATGACGCCCTCTCCGACCGCCTCTCGATGAAGCGCGTGCGCGCCCTGATCACCGAAGGGGCGATCGAGATCGCGCCGGTGGGGTTCATGCGCGGCCGTACGCTGAACAACGCCTTCGTGGTGATCGACGAGGCGCAGAACTGCACCTATGGCCAACTGAAGATGCTGCTGACGCGGCTGGGCTGGAACTCCACCATGGTGGTGACGGGAGATCCCGGACAGTCCGATCTGCTGCCCGAGCTTTCGGGATTGGCCGGGGTCGCGGACAAGCTGGCCGTTCTGCCCAACATCGCCGTGGTGCGCCTGGCCGATCAGGACATCGTGCGCCATCCCCTGGTGGCGGAGATGCTAGGGGTGCTGTGACGGGCGGCGGTCGCGTTACCCGCTAGCGTCCCCTTCTTCCGCAAGGGGGAGAAGGGGATTTCATTGAGCCTGATCCGCCAGTCGATAGGGCGCGGCCCCTCGCGCCTTGGCGTCCCGGCCAAACCCGCTTAAGACCATCCCTTTATGACCGGGGCGCCGCCGACCGTGGAGGAGATGCGGGGACGGGCGCTGCCGTTTCCCACGCGGCATTTCCTTTCGGTCACCGATCTGACGCCGCCGGATGTCGCGGCCCTGCTCGATCTGGCGGACGGCTTCGTCACCCTCAATCGCCAACGCGCCAAGAAGGTGGACCTGCTCAAGGGCCGCACCCTGGTCAACCTCTTCTTCGAGGCCTCGACGCGCACCCAGAGCTCGTTCGAACTCGCCGGCAAGCGTCTAGGCGCGGACGTGGTGAATATGTCTCCCCGCTCGTCGTCGATCTCCAAGGGCGAGACCCTGGTCGACACCGCTGTCACCTTGAACGCCATGCAGCCGGACATCCTGGTGGTGCGCCACGGCTCCTCGGGCGCGGCGTCGCTGCTCTCGCAGAAGGTCGATTGCAGTGTGGTCAACGCCGGCGACGGCCAACATGAGCACCCTTCCCAAGCCCTGCTGGATGCGCTCTCCATGCGCAGGGCGTTCGGGCGGATCGGCGGGCTGGTGGTGGCGATCTGCGGCGACGTCGCGCACAGCCGGGTGGCGCGGTCCAACGTCGGTCTGCTGACCATGCTGGGCGCCGAGGTGCGCGTGGTCGGGCCGCCGACCTTGATGCCGGTGGATGTGGATCGCTGGGGCGTCACGGTCTGCCACGACCTCAAGCGCGGCATCGAGGGGGCCGACGTGGTGATGATGCTGCGGCTCCAACTCGAGCGGATGCAAGGCGCCGTCGTGCCCTCGATGCGGGAATATTTCCGGCTGTGGGGGCTGGACCGCGAGAAACTGGCGCGGGCCAAGCCCGGCGTGAAGGTCATGCATCCTGGGCCGATGAATCGGGGTGTCGAGATCGACTCCGACGTCGCCGACGACCTCTCCGTCAGCCTGATCCAGGACCAGGTCGAGATGGGCGTCGCGACGCGGATGGCGGTGCTGGCGTCCCTCGCCGCGCGGCTGGACAACCGATGAGCGCCCAGGCCCTCGCCTTCGTCGGCGCGCGCCTCGTCGATCCGGAGTCCGGTTACGACGGGCCGGGTTCGCTGCTGGTGGCCGACGGCTGCATCGCCCGCGTCAGCCACGAAAATGCGTTTGGCGACCTGCCGTCGGACGTGAAGGTCATCGAAGCGAACGGCGCCATGCTCTGCCCCGGCCTGATCGACCTGCGGGTCAAGACCGGCGAGCCGGGCTCCGAGCCAAAGGAGACCCTGAAATCCGCCGCCCGCGCCGCCGCCGCCGGGGGCGTGACCTCCATCGTGGTCCAGCCGGACACCGATCCGGTGATCGACGATCCTGCGGTGGTGGACTTCATCCTGCGCCGGGCGCGGGATATCGAACTGGTGCACGTCTATCCGGCGGGCGCCGCGACCAAAGGCTGCCTGGGTAAGGGCATGGCCGAGATCGGCCTGATGCGGGAGGCCGGCTGCGTCTATGTGACCGACGCCGACAAGCCGATCGTGGATTCACGGGTGATGCGGCGGTTGCTGGCCTACGCCGGGGCGCTTGGCGTGCTGGTCTCGCACCGCCCCGCCGATCCGTGGCTGACCGCGGGGGCGTCGGCGACGGAAGGGGAGTTCGCCGGCCGCATGGGCCTCGCCGCCGAACCCATCGCCGCCGAGACGATCATGCTGGAGCGCGACATCGCTCTCGTGGCGCTGACCGGAAGCCGCCTGCTGGTTGACCAGATCAGCGCCGCCGCGCCCCTTCGCAGCCTGGCCCGCGCCAAGGCCGAGGGCCTGCCGATCCTCAGCTCAGCCTCGATCAACAACCTGTCGTTCAACGAGCTGGACATCGGCGACTACCGCACCTTCTGCAAGCTGACCCCGCCGCTGCGCGGCGAGGAAGATCGGCTGGCCTTGATCGACGCGCTGGCCTCCGGCCTGGTGGACATCGTCGTCTCCGCCCACGCCCCCGCGCCCGCCGAAGAGAAGCGCCTGCCCTTCGACGAGGCGGCGCCTGGAGCGATCGGTCTGGAGACCCTCCTCCCCGCCCTGCTCACCCTGCACCATGAGGGCCGCGTCCCCCTGCTACGCCTGATCCACGCCGCCACGCTGGCGCCCGCGCGGGCGATCGGGCTGGACGCCGGCCGCCTAAGCGTCGGCGCGCCCGCCGATCTCCTGCTCTGCGATATCGACGCGCCGCGCCTGATCGACGCGGAAAAGCTCATCTCGAAGTCGAAAAACTCGGCGTTCGACGGAAGGCGGTTGCAGGGCGAGGTGCTGATGACCCTCGTGGACGGGCGGATCGTCCACGAGGCTTGACCCTCTCGAGCCTTCGCGCACTATGTAGCACGGACGCGCTACATGGCGAGGCTTCGAGATGGAAAAGACCCTTTCTCTGAGAGACGCCAATCAGTCTTTCGCCCGAGTGGTGCGGGAGGTCGAGTCTGGCGACGCCTTCACTATCACCCGCAACGGAAAGCCAGTGGCGCGCATCGCGCCGATCGAGGGCGCTCGACGAATCCTGACGGCCGAGCAGAAGGCGGCGCTGGCGCGGACGTTGGCGCGAGCCAATCCCGGTTATCCCTTGGACGGCGAAAAGTTCGACCGCGAGGCGCTCTATGAAGAACGCATCGACCGTTATGACCCCAGCTAGGTTTACCGTCGACACCAACATTCTCGTCTATGTCATCGACCGCGACGCCGGCGTTAAGCATGATCTCTCAACCGAAATCCTTAGGCGATCGACCGGCCAGGACTGCTGGTTGACCTTGCAGTCGGTCTCGGAGTTCTACTCCGCGGTCACGCGTAGGATGATCATGGATCGCTCTGCGGCGGCGGCGCAGGTCGAGGACTGGCTGACGCTGTTTCCCGTTCTCGGACCCAGCTCGACGGCGATCCGCGCCGCCATGGCCCACGCCTCCGCCGATCGCGCGAGTTATTGGGACGGTCTGCTCGTGGAGACGGCCTTGGAAGGCGGTTGCGCAGTGGTCGTAACCGAAGACATGCACGACGGCGCCATGCTCGGCTCCGCGAGGATCTGCCACCCGTTCGCGGACGGGAAACTCACCCAGGACGTCGAGTCCCTCCTTCAGTAACGCTCGCCCCTATACGCTTTTGAGGCCCGCTAACTGAGCCACTTCAACAGGGCTGCGGCGGCGCCGAAGATGGCTGCGACCGTTCCCACGCTGGTGATGACCAGGGTGACCGGCGTGAGGCGGATTTCCTGGGCCTTCCTGACAGCTTCCCACTCCTTCAGGATGGCGTCCTTCTGAAGCTGGAGGATACGAGCCTGCTGCTCCAGCATGTCGGCTTCGGTGTATTCGCTCATGCCGATCTCCGTTGGGCGCGGGCGTTGCGGACTTGTTTTGTTCTTGTATAACGCATGAGGTGCTCGCGCAATCGCCGACGCCAAGAAAGGTCGCAAATGCCTGCCGCGTCCATCTGGGAACTCGCCGCCTGCCTCCTCGGCGGCTACCTCGTCGGCTCGATCTCCTTCGGCCTGATCGCGACGCGGTTGGCGGGGACCGAGGATATCCGCTCGATCGGGTCCGGCAGCATCGGCGCGACCAACGTGCTGCGCACCGGGCGGCGTGATCTGGCCGCGATCACCCTGGTCGGCGACGCGGGCAAGGGCGCGGTCGCGGTGCTGCTGGCGACCTGGCTGGTCTCGCCCCTGGGCGGCGTGATCGCCGGAGGCGGCGCGTTTCTCGGCCACCTGTTTTCGGTTTGGCTGAAGTTTCGCGGCGGCAAGGGCGTGGCGACCTTCTACGGCATTTTGTTCGCCGTGGCCTGGCCGGTGGGCCTCGTGGCTGGGGCGATCTGGCTAGCCGTGGCCGCGGCCTTCCGGTTTTCGTCCTTGGCCGGGCTCAGCGCCGCGGTTTCGGCTCCCATCGCCATGTATTTTCTACGGCCCGCCCGGATGGACGCGGTCTGGCTGACGATCTTCATGTTGGCGCTGATCACCATCAGGCACCGCGCCAATATCGACCGGTTGCTGAAAGGCGAGGAGCCCCGGATCGGCGCGCGAAAGGCCGCCGCCGCGTGAGCACGCTCTCGCGCGCCGAACAGATCGACTGGCTGCGGCTTGCCCGCGCCGACAACGTCGGGCCGGTGACTTTCGCGTTTCTGCTCAAGCGCCATGGCAGCGCCGCGAAAGCGCTCAAGGCGTTGCCGGACATGGCCCGGCGGACGGGAAGCGCGCGCGCCGCCGTCATCCCCACCGTGGAAGACGCCGAACGCGAACTGGGCGCCGGCGATGCCATCGGCGCGGAACTGATCTCGGCCCTGGATGAGAGGTTCCCAACCCCGCTGGCGGTCCTCGATCCGCCACCGCCCCTGCTGTGGGTGATGGGCGACGCCACCCTGCTGTCGCGCCGCTGCGTGGCGATCGTCGGGGCGCGGATCGCGTCCGCCGCCGGACAGCGCTTCGCCAAGACCTTGGCGGCCGACCTGGGCGACGCCGGCTTCGTCGTCGTCTCGGGCATGGCGCGGGGGATCGATTCGGCCGCCCACGCGGGCGCGCTCCACTCCGGCACGGTCGCGGTGCTGGCGGGGGGCGTGGACGATGTCTACCCACCCGAGCATGGCGACTTGCACGCGGAGATCGCACGCTACGGCTGCGTCGTTTCCGAGCGCCCCATCGGCTACAACGCGCGTGCGGCCGACTTCCCGCGCCGCAACCGGATTATCTCCGGCCTGTCGCTGGGCGTCCTCGTGGTGGAGGCGGAGCTGAAATCCGGCTCTCTCATCACCGCGCGGCTCGCAAACGAACAGGGCCGCGAGGTCTTCGCCGTCCCCGGATCGCCGATGGATCCAAGATCGCGGGGGACCAACGATCTGCTGCGACAGGGCGCCACCCTGGTCGAGGAGGCCGCCGATGTGATTCGCGTGCTGGAGGCGCAATCCTCCGTGGCCGCGCCTCGCATGACGCCCCTCGATTGGGCCGCCGAGACCGAGAACGCCGTCGCGGAACCGACCGTGGAGGCGATCCAGCGCCTGCTCTCGCCCAGTCCGACCCCCCTCGACGAACTCGCCCGCGCGGCGGGAACGCCGATGCCGGAGGTGCTGGCCGCGGTGGTGGAGCTCAGCCTCGCCGGACGCGCCGATGTGCTCTCCGGCGGCATGGTCGTCGCCCGCTGAAAGTCCGGTTCCAGACATTGACGGTGACGCTCCCCGTTGACAGTGACGGGGCCTGCCCCCCACGTTTAGAGGGCGCTGCCGATTTCGGCGGCGACTCCGCGCCGTTTCGGCCGTCTCGAGAATCCACAGCCGCATGAACGTCGTCGTCGTCGAGAGCCCGGCCAAGGCCAAGACCATCAACAAATATCTGGGGTCCGATTACACGGTCCTGGCGTCCTACGGCCACGTCCGCGACCTGCCGCCCAAGGACGGCTCGGTCCGTCCCGACGACGACTTCGCCATGGACTGGGAGGTGGACGCCAGGTCGTCCAAGCGCCTCTCCGATATCGCCCAGGCCCTCAAGGGCGCCGACCGCCTGATCCTCGCCACCGACCCCGACCGCGAGGGCGAGGCGATCAGCTGGCACGTGCTGGAGGACCTCAAACGCCGCAAGGCGGTGAAAAGCGCCGCCGTGGAGCGCGTGGTCTTCAACGCCATCACGAAGTCCTCGATCCTCGAGGCGATGAAGAACCCGCGCGACATCGATATGGAGCTGGTGGACGCCTACCTCGCCCGCCGCGCCCTGGACTACCTGGTCGGCTTCACCCTCTCGCCGGTGTTGTGGCGCAAACTCCCCGGATCGCGCTCCGCCGGCCGGGTGCAGTCGGTGGCCCTCCGCCTGATCGTCGATCGCGAGATCGAGATCGAGAAGTTCAAGACTCAGGAATACTGGACCGTGGAGGCGGACGTCTCCGCCGGCGGCGACCCGTTTCTCGCCCGCCTCGTCAAGCATGACGGCAAGGCGCTCAAGAAATTCGACCTGCCGGACGAGGCCACGGCCCACGCCGCCCGCGCCGTGGTCCGCGCCGCCGCTTTCACCGTCTCGGCCATCGAGAAGAAGCCGGCCAAGCGCAGCCCGCCGCCGCCCTTCACCACCTCGACCCTGCAACAGGAAGCGTCACGCAAACTCGGCTTCTCCGCGCAGCGGACCATGCAGGCCGCGCAACGGCTCTATGAGGGCGTGGACATCGGCGGGGAGACCGTCGGCTTGATCACCTATATGCGGACCGACGGCGTGCAGTCGGCGCCCGAGGCGCTCACCGAGGCGCGCGAAGTCATCGGCGGCCTCTATGGCAAGGAATACGTTCCCGACGCCCCCCGCCACTACAAGGTCAAGGCCAAGAACGCCCAGGAAGCTCACGAGGCGATCCGCCCCACCAGCCTGGAGCGCAATCCCGGCAAGCTGCGGCTGGAGCCCGATCTCGGCCGGCTTTATGAGTTGATCTGGAAACGAATGATCGCCTCGCAGATGGAATCGGCGCGGATCGAGCGCACGACCATCGATATGGAGAGCGCCGACGGCCGCACCGGCCTGCGCGCCAACGGTCAGGTCGTGCTGTTTCCGGGCTATCTCGCCGTCTACGAGGAAGGCCGCGACGACGCCTCGGGCGAGGAGGACGAAGGCCGTCTGCCCAAGGTAGATCAAGGCGCCGCCGCAAGGATAGCCGAGGCCCGCGCCGACCAGCATTTCACCGAGCCGCCGCCGCGCTACTCCGAGGCCAGCCTCGTCAAGCGGATGGAGGAGCTGGGGATCGGCCGGCCCTCGACCTACGCCTCGATCCTTACCGTCCTGCGCGATCGCGCCTATGTGAAGATGGACAAGAACCGCTTCGTGCCTGAGGACGCCGGCCGGCTGGTGACGGCCTTCCTCGAACAGTTCTTCGCCCGCTATGTCGAATACGATTTCACCGCTGGGCTCGAGGAACGACTCGATCTCGTCTCCGCCGGCGAGCTCGACTGGAAGACCCTGCTGCGTGAGTTCTGGACCGGGTTCAGCGCCGCCGTCGGCGACATCGGCGAGCTGCGCACCACTCAGGTGCTCGACGCGCTGAACGACGCGCTCGGCCCGCACATCTTCCCCGACAAGGGCGACGGGACCGATCCGCGCGCCTGCCACGTCTGCGGGACCGGGCGGCTGTCGCTCAAGACCGGACGCTACGGGGCCTTCATCGGCTGCTCGAACTATCCGGAATGCCGGTTCACCCGCCCGATCGCGGGGGCGGAGGGCGAAGGCGGCGAGGTCTCGGGCGACCGCGAACTGGGCGTCGACCCGACCAGCGGCCACGCCATCTGGCTGAAGACCGGCCGGTTCGGACCCTATGTCGAAGAGGCCGCCGACCCGATCAAGCGCGCCAGCCTGCCCAAGGACTGGCCGCCGGCGACGATGGACATCGACAAGGCCCTGCGCCTGCTTCGCCTTCCACGCGAGGTTGGCGTTCATCCCGATATGGGCGGCATGATCGTCGCGGGAATCGGCCGATACGGCCCCTACGTCCAGCACGACAAGACCTACGCCAACCTGCCGACCGTCGACGAGGTCTTCGAGGTCGGGCTGAACCGCGCGGTGGCGGTGCTCGCCGAAAAGCGCGCCGGCGGCGGACGCGGCGCGCGCGGCGAAGGCGCGTCGACGGCGCTGAAGGAACTCGGGCCCCACCCGATCACCGGCAAGCCGGTCCGCGTTCTGGCGGGCCGCTACGGACCGTACATCAAGCACGAAGCCGTAAACGCCAACGTGCCGAAGGGCTCCGACCCCGCCGAGCTCACCATGGAGGAAGCCGTGGGTCTGCTCGCCGCTCGCGAGGCCATCGGCGGCAAGGGCAAGGCGAAGAAGGCTGCCCCCAAGAAGGCTGCGCCGCGAGCAAAACCGGCCGCCGTCAAGGCGACTGCAAAGAAACCCGCCGCGAAGAAAGCTCCCGCGAAGAAGAAGGCGTGAGACGCGTCAAACCCGCGCGGCGCAAACCGCCGTCACGCCCTGAATCCCTACCCCCGGTCGGCGTCGTCGATGTCGTCGAGCGCGATACCGACGGCGAGCTGTTCGTGCGCCTGATCAAGGGGCGCGGCGACGCCAAGCCGATTCGACTGGCGCCGGGCAAGGACGAGGCCGCCGCAGGCGCGCCTGGGATGGGCGACCGGCTTCTGGTGCGCTTCGAAACCGTCGAGGAGGGCGCGACCGAAGCCAAGCTGATCAAGCGGCTGAGCGGCGCGAGCCCGCGCGTTCTCGGCGTGGCGCGCAAATCCCGCGGCGAGGTGCGGATCGAGCCGGTGGATCGCCGCTCCAAGGACACCCTGATCATCGCGCCCCACGAGGCCGGCGGGGTCAACGACGGCGACCTGGTCCTCGCCCAGGTTCTCGGCGCCGGCGAGCGCGCCTACGGACCCCGCCGCGGCAAGGTCGTCGAGGTCGTCGGCCGCGAGGACGACCCGCGCGCCGCGTCCCTGATCGCGATCCACACCCACGGCATCCCCACCGGCTTCTCCGCCGCCGCCGAGGCCGAGGCCGAAGCCGCGCAACCCCCGACCCTCAAGGGCCGCACGGACCTGCGCGACCTGCCGCTGGTCACCATCGATCCGCCGGATGCGCGTGATCACGATGACGCGGTGCTCGCGACGCCGGATGAAGATGAGCGCAACCCTGGGGGCTGGGTCTGCTGGGTCGCCATCGCCGACGTCGCCGCCTACGTCACGCCGGGCTCGGCTCTCGACCGCGACGCCCGCGACAAGTCCAACAGCGTCTACTTCCCCGACCGGGTCGAACCCATGCTGCCCGAGCGGCTGTCCGCCGGCCTGTGCTCCCTGGTCCAGGGCGAGAATCGCGCCTGCCTCGCGGTGCGGATGGTGTTCGACGCGCGCGGCCGCAAGCTCGGCCACAAGTTCGTGCGCGGCCTGATGCGCTCGGCGGCCAAGCTGTCCTACGAACAAGCCCAGGCCGCCATCGACGGCGTACCAGACGACGCCACCGGCCCGCTGCTCGAACCCATCCTGAAGCCGCTGTGGGCGGCCTACGACGTGTTGCGCGCCGGGCGCGAGGCGCGATCGCCGCTCGCCATCGAATCGTCGGAGCGCCGGATCGTGCTCGGCGAGGACGGCGCGGTGGAATCGATCACGCCCCGCGCCTCGTTCGCCGCGCACAAGCTGATCGAGGAGTTCATGATCCAGGCGAATGTCTGCGCGGCGCAAACGCTCGAGCAACAGCGCGCAGCCCTGATTTACCGCGTCCACGACGCTCCCAGCGCCGAGAAACTGCAGAACCTGGCCGATTTCCTCGCGACCCTCGCCCTCCCCTGGAGCAAGGGCGAGGCGCCGCGCACCGACCGTTTCAACCGCCTGCTCGACCAGACCCGCGGGACCCCGCACGCCGAGATCGTCAACGAAGTCGTCCTGCGCACCCAGATGCAGGCGATCTATTCGCCCGACAACATCGGCCACTTCGGCCTCAACCTCGACCGCTACGCCCACTTCACCTCGCCGATCCGCCGCTACGCCGACCTTGTCGTCCACCGCGCCCTGATCGCGTCGCTCAAACTGGGGGACGGCGGCCTGATCGAGGAGCCGGTGGCGCTGAAGACCACCGCCGAACACATCACCATGGCCGAGCGCCGCGCCATGGCCGCCGAGCGCGACGCCACCGACCGCTATGTCGCCGCCTTCCTGAAGGATCGCGTCGGCGCGACGTTCGAGGGGCGGGTCACCGGCGTCACCCGCTTCGGCCTGTTCATCCGCCTGGACGAGACCGGCGCCGACGGGCTGGTTCCCGTCTCCACGCTGGGAACCGAATATTTCGTCCACGACGACAGCGCGCACGCCCTGGTCGGCCAGACCTCAGGCCAGCGCTGGCGTCTCGGCCGGCGCGTTGAGGTGCGGCTCAAGGAAGCGACACCCCTCACCGGCGGCCTGCTGTTCGAGATGCTTAGCGAACCGGAACCCCGCGACCCGAAAGCGCCACGCCCGAGGCTTGCCGTGCGCGGCCGAAGCGGACCCCCGTCCAAGCGCGGTCGCCCCCGACGCTGATCAGCCCGTGACGGCTCCGGTCAGCCCGCCGAAAACGCCCAGCGCGCAGGTCACGCCCGCCACGGCGATCACGAGCCAGAGGTACCAGCCCTTCAGCCTGACGTTCTCGGGCAGGGCTTTCACGGCCAGCGCGATCAGGAAGCCCAGCACGACGGGAAGAAGGAGCGCGTTCATCACTTGGACGCCGAGGTTCAGGGAAACCAGGTTCGGCGCCACCGCCACGAGTATGCAGCCGCCGATAATGCAGACCGCGTAGACCATGTAGAACCAGCGCGCCTCCAGCGGGCGGTACTCCAAAGAGCGCTTGTAGCCGGTGACTTCGCCCAGACCCCACGCCAGGGCCAGAGAGGCGACGATGGCGGCCACCATTCCCGCGCCGATGATGCCCAGGCCGAAGACCAACCTGCCGAACCCTTCACCGAGGAAGGGCGTCAGGGCTGAGCTGAGGTCGCCGACGGTCTTCAACGAATCGCCGTTGGCCCGGCCGGCGAGGGTCGCCGCGGCCGCGACAAGGACGGCGGCCATGACCAGCTGGGTGATCACCGCGCCGACGGCCGTGTCGACCCGCGCGGCGTTGAAATGTTCGGGCTGGAGTTTCTTATCCGCCACCGCCGACTGCTGGTAGAACACCATCCAGGGCATGATCACCGCGCCGATGTTCGCGGCGACGAGGTAGAGGTAATCCTTGTTCGCAAGCGGTATCTGAGCCGCCTGGGTCATCATCTGCGTCAGGTTCGGATGGGCCGCCCACGCGACGCCGAAGAAGGCGAACTCGAAGAGGCCGAGCGCGATGGCCGCGCGCTCCACGCGGCGGTATGAGCCGGTGATGACGATCAGCATCAGGGTGACGCCGGTCAGGCCGAGGCTGACCGGACGCGGAACGCCGTATATCTCGCCGACCCCGGCGACGCCCGAGAGCTCGGTCAACAAGGCGCCGCAGGTGGCCACCGCCAGACCGCCCACGGAGATCCAGGCCCAGAACTTGCCGAACGTCTCCTTGATCAGCTCGCCATGGCCGCGCCCGGTGAAGATGCCGAGGCGGACGGTCAGCTCCTGCACCATGAACAGGATCGGCACGAGGACGAGTTGCAGGCCGAGCAGGCGATAGCCCCACTGCACGCCGCTCTGGCCGGCCGTGATGATGCTGCCGACGTCGGTGTCGGCGAGCATGACCACGAGGCCGGGACCCAGCACGGCGACAAAACGGCTCAGCCGGCCGCGCGCGGTCTTTTCGGTCAGCAGAGCGGATGTGGTCGCGGTCAAGCGGGCCTCTTGGCGGAATGAGAATGCTTCGCAGTGACGCTGCGAGTCCAACAACAACGCCGGATTGTCAAATTCGTGGCCGCGCGCCTAAACCCTCTCCCATGAGCGAAAACGCCTTCGAGGACGCCAACGAGAGGCCAGGCGATTGGCCCAAGCACGGCGGCCGCCCCGTCAAACCACGAGATGCGGCGACCCTGGTCATCGTTCGCCGCGATGAAGGCGAGCCGAAGGTGATGCTGGGCCGCCGCCACGGCGGTCACAGCTTCATGCCGGACAAATGGGTCTTCCCCGGCGGCCGGATCGATCCCTCGGATTTTCGCGCGCCCCACGCCACCGACCTTCGCCCGGAGGTCGCCGCGCGGGTGGCGAAGACCGCGCCGCCCGCCCGGGCCCGCGCCCTGGCCATGGCGGCGGTCCGCGAGACCTTCGAGGAGGTCGGGCTTCTGTTGGCCAGGCCCGCGCCGCCCCGCGTCGGCGCGGGGCCCTGGCGGGAGTTCCTGGCCCACGGCGCCTTGCCCGATCTCGCAGCGCTGGATTTCATCGCCCGCGCCGTCACGCCGCCCGCCTCTCCCAAACGTTTCGACGCCCGCTTCTTCATGGCCGACGCTGCGCGCCTGATCAGCCTGGAGCGACAACCGGACTGCGGCGAACTGGACGAGATCGCCTGGTTCGGGCTGGAGGCGGCGCTGGAATTGAACCTGCCGACCGTGACGCGGTTCGTGCTGCGGGAGATCCCGAAGAGGCTGCTCGATCCGACGCTGCCCGCCCCATCGCTGCGTTTCGCACGCGGCAACCAGCAGCTTGTTCATTTGTAGTCGAGGGCCAACCTCCCAGAATGACAGCGGCGCTTATCATCGATGACGGAGTGGTCGGCCGACTTTGGCGGGGCAGTTTCCCGCCTGGGTTCAACTGCCCCGCGCGCGAATAGCCAGCGCGGGGACCGACAACGAGATCTTCCGCTTGGGCGATGACATGGCCATGCGACTGCCCAAGGTCGAATGGGCCGAACATCAGCCCGAACGAGAGTTCCGTTGGCTCCCCCGCTTGGCTGGGCAGCTCCCGTTGGCGATTCCCAAGCCGATCGCGCTCGGGAAACCTGATCGCGAGTACCCGTGGCCCTGGTCGATTTGCGAATGGCTGACCGGCGAGACCGCAATACCACGCCGTCTATCCGATAGGAGCCAAGCCGCCGCGACACTGGCGGGATTCGTCACCGCCATGCGCCGGATCGATACAACCGACGCACCACAAGGCGGTCCTCACAATCACTATCGCGGCGTGCCGCTCGCGGACCTCGACGGGCGCGTGCGTCGGCGCCTGCAAGAGCTGGACGGGCGCATCGATATCGAGGCTGCGACGGCGGCGTGGAATACCGCGCTGGCGACACCGCCCTGGACTTCGGGTGCGGTCTGGCTGCACGGCGATCTCCACCCGCAGAACCTGCTTGCCGTCGAGGGCCGCCTAAGCGCCGTGATCGACTTCGGGTTGATGGGAACCGGCGATCCAGCGGCGGACCTCACTCCGGCCTGGAGCATGTTCCAGGGCGAGGCTCGGCGGGTCTTTCACGCGGGTGTGGGAGTCGATGAGGACACGTGGTCGCGCGGCAAGGGATGGGCCCTATATGGAAGTCTAGTGGTCCTCCCATTCTACTGGGAGACGAATCCAACGCTGATCCGGCACTGCCTTGGCACGTTGTCTGAAGTGCTGAACGATGAGGATCGAGTCTCGTGAACGCCGTTCCGCCTTTAATTTGAGTTGAGGAGTAAAGCCATGAAAACGCGCGCATTATTGATCGCTATCGCTCTGCTGGCCGGAACCGGCGCCCATGCCGCCGGTCCCCCGAGCGCCGCGGCGGTCGCGGCCGGAAAATGGGTGTCGTCCGTCGACGACGGCCACTACGGCCAGAGCTGGAGCGATGCCGGCGCTCAGTTCAAGAACCGCGTCACCCAGGATGAGTGGGCCCTTCAGGTGGCCAAAGCGCGCGGCCCTCTGGGCCAGGTCGTCTCCCGCGCCTTCAAGAGCGAGAGCACGACCAAGACCCTGCCGGGCGCGCCGGACGGCGACTACGACATCGTGACCTTCAACACCGAGCTCACCAGCAAAAAGGCCGCCATCGAGACCGTCATCCTGGCCCGCGAGGGCGACGGCTGGAGGGTCGACGGTTACTTCATCCGCTAGGTCGAACTCCGAACGCCAAGACGCCAAGGACGCCAGGTTGAAGATTTGACGGCGAAGCGGTCCGTGATTTCATTTGGAAGCGAACGACAGCGCCGGGATTTTCATTTGGCGTCCTCGGCGTCTTGGCGGTTAGACACCTTCACGAGTTTGACTTTTCGCCCTCTGCCCTCTAACCACCCCGCTCCCTCATTTCGGCCTTTGCGCCAGCTCGATTCCAGGACTTCGTCGCCATGGCCAAACCGGCTTCCATCAAGATCCGCCTGAACTCTTCAGCGGACACCGGCTTCTTCTATGTCACCAAGAAGAACGCGCGGACGATGACCGAGAAGATGGTGGTGAAGAAATACGATCCCGTCGTGCGCAAGCACGTCGAGTTCAAGGAAGGCAAGATCAAATAGCCTGGCCGCAGCCCGCGAAACGGGCGATCGTCTCGAGGAACATGGTCGTCGAGATGGGTTTGGGGATGTAGGCCTCGCAGCCGCCGGCCCTCATCCGCTCCTCGTCGCCCGGCATGGCGTAGGCGGTGATGGCGATAACCGGGATGTGGCGCAGAGCCGGATCGTCTTTCAGCCAGCGCGTGACCTCCAGGCCCGAGATCGCCGGCAGTTGAATATCCATCAGGATGAGATCGGGGATGTGCTGCTTAGCGAGCGCAAGCGCGTCCAGCCCCTCGCCCGCGCTGAACGTCGCATAGCCGGCTTCCTCCAGCAGCTCGGCGAAGAGCCGCTGGTTCAATTCGTTGTCCTCGACGATGAGGATCGTCTTTGTTCGGGGCGATGATGGCATCGTGCGCGAATCTCCAGACTCGCTAGACACGGCAATAACCTTAAGCCCAAGTTAGCCCCGTCCATTCGAGAACCGAAACCGTCGTGACCAAACCGCCGCACGCCCCCGCGCCGCCGGAAGCGATCGGGTTGAATATCGACCCGGAAAGGCCGCTGATCGTCGTCGACGTCGATGAGGTGCTGGGCATGTTCATGGCGGGGTTCGAGCGCTTCCTCGCCAGGCACGACCTGGAGATGCGGATCGACAAGTTCGCCTTGTTCCAAAATATCTATCGACCGGGCGCGACGGAACATCTGGACCTGACCGAGGGCCGCGCGCTTTTCGACGGCTTTTTTGAAACCGACGTCGCCGATATCGCCGTGGCCGAAGGCGCCGTCGAGGTGATGGCGGGTTGGGCGCGCTCCGCCTCGATCGTTATCCTGACCAATGCGCCGGACCATTGTCGCCCTCTGCGCGCGCGGTGGCTGATCGATCGGGGACTGCCGTACAGCATGATCATCAACAGCGGCCTCAAGGGCCCGCCGGTGGCGTCCCTCTCGACGCGTACGCGCGGGCCGGTGGCCTTCATCGACGACCTGCTGCCCAATCTCGACTCGGTGGCCGAGGCCGCGCCGGCGGTGCATCGCTTCCAGATGGTGGCCGACGCGCGGCTGAGACCCCTCGCCTTCTGCGCGCCGGATCGTCACACCCGGATCGACGACTGGCCCACGATGGGCGAAGCGGTGGCGCGAGCGCTCGGGCTGGAGTTTCCATGATTCGCATCGGCGTCGATTTCGGCGGCACCAAGATCGAGGCCGCCGCGCTGAGCGACACCGGCGGCTTCGTTTCACGGGTGCGCGAGCCCAATCCCGGCGAGTACCACGCGGCGATCGAGGGGGTCCTTCGAGTCGTCGCCGAAGCGGAAAGACAGGCCGGGATCGGCCTTGCCAAGGTGGGCCTGGGCATGCCCGGGTCGATCTCGCCCAAGACCGGCCTGGTGCGCAATTCCAACAGCGTCTGGCTCAACGGCATGCCCTTCGACAAGGACCTGGAAAAGGCCCTGGGCCGGCCGCTGCGCGTCGAGAACGACGCCAACTGCTTCGCCTTGTCGGAAGCGACTGACGGGGCGGCGCAGGGCCAGCGCGTGGTCTTCGGCGCGATCCTCGGCACGGGGTGCGGCGGCGGGGTCGTGGTCGACGGGCGCACGGTGGAGGGCCGCAACCGCATCGGCGGCGAGTGGGGCCACATGCCGCTGCCCTGGCCCTCCGCGGCGGAGCGCGACGCGCACCACTGCTGGTGCGGACGCGGCAACTGCCTCGAGACCTGGATCTCCGGCACCGGATTTGCGCGAGACTACAACGAAGTCACCGGCAAGACGGCGATCGGACACGACATCATGGCCGCGGCCCGCGAGGGCGACACGGAGGCGGAAGCGGCGTTCGACCGCTACATCGACCGCTTGGGTCGCGCCTTCGCCGTGATCTGCGACATTCTCGATCCCGACGTCATCGTCTGCGGCGGCGGCATGTCGAACACGGCGGAGATCTACGGGCGCATCACCCCCGCGATCCAGAAATACGTCTTCTCGGACGTCTTCACCACGCCCGTGCTGGCCGCGGCGCACGGCGATTCCTCCGGGGTTCGGGGAGCGGCCTGGTTGTGGCCGGGCGCTTAACCGTCGCCGGCCGAGAGGTCGCGCGCGCCTCGACGGCGGAAAGCCGCAGCGCCGCATGAGCCCGGTCGGAACCTATCGATCCCCGACGCCCCGTCGCGTCTTCCTTATCGGCGCCACCGGGACGATCGGACGCGCGACCGCCCGCGCGCTCGTTTTGGCCGGCCATGAGGTCGTGTGTTTCGTGCGCCCTGGAGCGCATGGTCAGCAGCGCGGCGCCCTGCCCCCGGAATTCGCCGGCTCGACGGTCAGATTCGGCGACGTGACCGACGCCGCCTCGCTCGCCAACGACGGCTTTCGCGGCGAGCGCTTCGACGCCCTGGTGTCGTGCCTGGCCTCTCGAACCGGCGCGCCGAGCGACGCCTGGGCCATCGACCATCGGGCCCACGTGACGGCGCTCGCGGGCGCCACGGCGGCGGGCGTGACGCAGATGGTGCTGCTATCGGCGATCTGCGTGCAGAAGCCGCGCCTGGCGTTTCAGCACGCCAAGCTTGCGTTCGAGAAAGTCCTCATCGACTCCGGCGTCGACTATTCGATCATTCGGGCGACGGCCTTTTTCAAATCGCTGTCCGGCCAGATCGGCCGCGTGAAGGCGGGCAAACCCTATCTCGTTTTCGGAGACGGCGAGGCGACGGCCTGCAAGCCGATCAGCGACGACGATCTTGCGCAGTACCTCGCGGAGTGCCTCGACAACGACAGCCGGCGCAACCGCATCCTGCCGATCGGAGGCCCAGGCCCAGTGATCACCCCGCGCGAGCAGGCCGAACACCTTTTCTCGCTGCTCAAGCTCGAACCGCGTATCTCTCACGTACCGGTGGCGCTTCTCGATACGATCATCTTTGTCCTAGGCGCTCTCGGCCGCGTCATTCCGCCCCTCGCGGGCAAGGCGGAACTCGCCCGGATCGGCCGCTACTACGCCACCGAATCCATGCTCGCCCTCGACCCCGACACCGGCCGGTACAGCGATCAAGCGACCCCCTCCACAGGTTCGGAGACCCTGTTCGACTTCTACGCCCGCGCGATCGAGGGCAAGGTAAACGCCGAACGCGGCGACCACGCGGTGTTTTGAGCCAACCAGGATTGTCGTGATTTCGTGAAAGCCCTTTGCCGCGACTGCTTCTGGATCTCGGTCGAAGCTGTTCGGCGCTGCGGCTCATGCGGCTCGCCGCGCGTGATCTCCCACCCCGAACTGGCCACCCTTGCCATCGCCCACCTCGATTGCGACGCCTTCTACGCCTCGGTGGAGAAGCGGGATCGGCCCGAGCTTCGCGACCTGCCGGTGATCGTCGGCGGCGGGGTTCGGGGGGTGGTGACGACGTGCTGCTACATCGCCAGGATATCGGGCGTCCGCTCGGCGATGCCGATGTTCAAGGCCTTGAAGCTCTGCCCCGAGGCCGTGGTGATCAAGCCGAACTTTCCAAAATACGTCGCTGAAAGCAAAAGGATCTTCGCCAAGCTGCGTGATCTGACGCCCCTGGTTCAGACCCTGTCGCTCGACGAGGCCTGGACCGATCTTTCCGGGACCGAGCGTCTCCACGGCGCGCCGGCGGCGGTGATCCTGGCGCGGCTGCAGGCGGAGATCGAGCGTGAGATCGGCCTCGCGGTCTCGATCGGGCTGGCGGCCAACAAGTTCCTGGCCAAGATCGCCTCCGACCTGGACAAGCCGCGCGGCTTCGCGGTGATCGGGGCTTCGGAGGCGCGGGAATTTCTGGCGCCACGGCCCGCGGGCATTCTGCCGGGGGTCGGGCCGGCTTTCGTCCGATCGCTGGAGAAACGTGGCCTGCGGACCGTGGGCGACATCGCGGCGAGCGATCCGGGCGACCTGGCGCGGTGGTTCGGCGTCTCCGGCGCGCGGCTGGGGGCGCTTTCGCGCGGCGAGGACTCGCGGGCAGTGGACCCGGACAGCGAGCGCAAATCCATCAGCGCCGAAACCACCTTCGACCACGACCTCTCGCGTCTGGACGATCTGGAGAGCCGCCTGTGGCCGCTGTGCGAGAAGGTGGCGCGCCGCGCGCGGGCGGAGGGCGTGGCGGCGCGGACGGTCAGCTTGAAGCTGCGACGAACCGATTTCTCGATCCTGACCCGCCGCCGCGCCGCCGCCGCCCCGACTCAGACCGCCAAGACAGCCTTCGCGATCGCGCGCGGGCTGCTCCGGGCCGAAGCGGGAGCCTGCGCGTTTCGCCTGATCGGCGTCGGCTTCGCAGATCTGGTCCCCGAACGCGGTCCCGCCGACGATTTCTTTCCGACGCCGGAGGGTCGCGATCTGGCGAGCGAGCGCGCCATCGACGCCCTGCGCGGGCGGTTCGGCGACGGCGCGATCGTCAGCGGGCGAAGCCTCTGAAATGTGTTGCGCGCGCGAGAAGATGGGGACCAGCGAACGATAGCCCTTCCAAAGCGCGTAAGTTTCCATATCTAATCGACCTCGCGGCGCCGATATCGGCTCGCGGGCGTTGGAGAGCCATAGTGGCTGACAGACAACAGGGTGATACGAAGGTCGGCGGCGGAACCGGAACCGCCGTCATCACCCAGACCAAGCCTAAGACGCAGAAGCCCGCGATGTACCGCGTGCTGATCCTGAACGACGACTACACGCCGATGGAGTTCGTCACCTACGTTCTGGAGCGATTTTTCAACAAATCGCGCGAATCGGCGCTGCGGATCATGCTGCACGTCCATCAAAATGGCGTCGGCGTCTGCGGCGTGTTTACCTATGAGGTCGCCGAGACGAAAGTCGCCCAGGTGATCGAGACAGCCAGGCGCCACCAGCATCCGCTGCAGTGCACCATGGAAAAGGATTGAGAGGTCCAGTTTGCCGTCATTTTCGCAAAACCTCGAAGCGTCCCTGCACAACGCGGTGGCCCTCGCCAATCAGCGTAAGCACGAATACGCGACGCTGGAGCATCTGCTGCTCGCCCTGATCGACGACGCCGACGCGGCGGCGGTGATGAAGGCGTGCGAGGTCGATCTCGCGGTGCTCAAGAAAAATCTCGGCCACTACGTCGATAACGACCTGAAATCCCTTGTCGTGGACGACGGCGAGGACGCCAAACCGACCGCCGGGTTCCAGCGCGTGATTCAGCGCGCGGTGATCCATGTCCAGTCCAGCGGACGCGATGACGTCACCGGCGCCAATGTGCTGGTCGCGATCTTTTCCGAGCGTGAGAGCCATGCGGCCTATTTCCTGCAGCAGCAGGAGATGACCCGGTACGACGCGGTGAACTTCATCGCTCACGGCATCGCCAAGAAGGCGGGGGCCAGCGAGGCCCGCCCGACGAAAGGCGCGACCGAGGATGAGGAAAAGCCGGCGGTGAAGACCGGCGGCGAAGCCCTGGAAGCCTATTGCATCAATCTCAACGAGAAGGCTCGGCAGGGTAAGGTCGACCCGCTGATCGGCCGGACCAACGAAGTCGAGCGCTGCATCCAGATTCTGTGCCGGCGGACGAAGAACAATCCGCTCCTCGTCGGCGATCCCGGCGTCGGCAAGACCGCCATCGCCGAGGGCCTGGCCCGCAAGATCGTCGATCATCAAGTGCCGGACGTGCTCTCCAAATCGACCATCTTCAGCCTGGACATGGGCTCCCTCCTCGCCGGCACGCGCTACCGCGGCGACTTCGAGGAGCGGATCAAACAGGTGATCAAGGAACTCGAGAACCACGCCAACGCCATTCTGTTCATCGACGAAATCCACACGGTGATCGGCGCCGGCGCGACGAGCGGCGGGGCGATGGACGCCTCTAATCTCCTGAAACCGGCCCTCGCCTCTGGCACCCTGCGCTGCATGGGCTCGACGACCTACAAGGAGTTCCGCCAGCACTTCGAGAAGGACCGCGCTCTGGTTCGGCGGTTCCAGAAGATCGACGTCAACGAGCCCACCGTCGAGGATACGATCAAGATCCTGAAAGGCCTCAAGAGCTACTACGAGGACTTCCACAAGCTGAAATACACCGCCGAGGCGATCAAGGCGGCAGTGGAGCTTTCGGCGAAGTACATCACCGACCGCAAGCTGCCGGACAAGGCGATCGACGTCATCGACGAGGCGGGCGCCTCGCAGATGCTGCTGCCTGAAAGCCGGCGCAAGAAGGTGATCGGGATCAAGGAAGTCGAATCGGTGGTGAGCAAGATCGCGCGCATTCCGCCAAAATCGGTGTCCAAGTCCGATACCGAATCGCTGCGTCAGCTCGAGAGCGACCTGAGAGGCGCGGTGTTTGGTCAGGAGGAGGCGATCGCGTCGCTGTCCTCGGCGATGAAGATGGCCCGCGCGGGATTGCGCGACGCCAACAAGCCGATCGGCTCCTACCTCTTCAGCGGCCCCACCGGCACCGGCAAGACGGAAACCGCCCGCCAGTTGGCGCTGACGCTCGGGATCGAACTTCTGCGCTTCGACATGAGCGAATACATGGAGCGCCACACCGTCAGCCGCCTGATCGGGGCGCCCCCCGGCTATGTCGGTTTCGACCAGGGCGGACTTCTCACCGACGCGGTCGACCAGCATCCCCACTCGGTGGTCTTGCTGGACGAGATCGAGAAAGCCCACCCGGATGTCTTCAATATCCTGCTTCAGGTCATGGACCATGGCGTGCTGACCGACGCGAACGGCAAGAAGGTCGATTTCCGCAACGTCGTCTTGATCATGACGACCAACGCCGGGGCCGCCGACGGCCAGCGCAACTCCATCGGTTTTGGACGCGGCAAGATGGAAGGTCAGGACGAAGAAGCGATCAAAAAGCTCTTCACGCCCGAGTTCCGCAATCGCCTGGACGCCGTGGTCGGCTTCAAGCCCCTCACCCCCGAGGTTATCCGGATGGTGGTGCAGAAGTTCGTTCTGCAACTCGAGGCGCAGCTCGCCGACCGCCACGTCACCATCGAGACGAGCGACGAGGCGATCGACTGGCTGGCGAAGAACGGCTTCGACGAGCTTTACGGCGCCCGACCGCTCGGCCGGGTCATCCAGGAGGAGATCAAGCGGCCGCTCGCCGACGACATCCTCTTCGGTCGCTTGGCAAAGGGCGGACACGTCAAGGTCGTCCTCAAGGACGGCAAGCTGGCGTTCGTCTTCCACGAGCAGGCGGTGCCCGCACCGGAGGTTCTCGAGCTGGTCATCCATCCAGACGACAAGACGCCGGACAAGGACGCCTCCGATGCGCAGGAACCGGCGCTGGTCGATTAGTTCGCTCGGCGGCCGGTCAGTTTAGCCCGGTCGCCAACGCCAGTCGCACCAAGTCTGCGGTGCGCGAGACGCCGAGTTTGGCTTTGATCTCGCTGCAACTGTTGGCGATGGTCTTGTATCCCACGCCCACCGCCTGGGCGATCTCCGCGAGACTGAAGCCTTCCCCGAGCAGCCGCATGATCTCCAGCTCACGCGGCGCGAGGTTGCTCAGGCCAGGATGCGTCGCCACGCCCCGGATCGCCATGGCTTGAGCCAGTTCAGCCTCGACGTAGCGACCGCCCGCCAGCACCCGGGTCACCGCTGTAACCAGCTCGTCGGGCGAGACGTTCTTGGTCACATAGCCCGCCGCGCCGGCGTCGAGGGCGCGGCGGATGTAGATCGCCTCGGCGTGCATGGAGAGGACCAGCACCGGTCCCGCCCCCATCTGGATGATCCGCTGTAAAAGCTCGAGGCCACCCAGTCCCGGCAGGTTCAGGTCGAGGATTACCAGCTTGATCTTGCCCTGGCGAAGCAGGGCCAGAGCGTCCCGCCCATCGGCGCATTCGAGGATATCCTCGTGGGTCACCGTGGCGAGCAGACGTTTGACCCCGGCGCGTACCAGGGCGTGATCGTCGATGAGGAGAATGCTCACGCGTCTACCGCCAGCCGCGGCGCCGCAGCGGGATCGATCAGGGGCAGGCGCGCGGTCAGCGTCCATCCTCGCCCCGGGCCGCCGCGGTCGATGGAGAGAACCCCCTTGGCGCGCGCAACCCGCTCGCGCATCCCGACCAGTCCGAAGCCGGGCGCCCCGGGCGTGCCGGCGTGAGCGCCATCATCGGCGATGACGGCAACGACCTCGCACGCCCGCTCGACCCGGATTTCCACGCGCACGACCGTCGGCCGGCCGTGGCGGACCGCATTGTTCAAACCTTCCTGGACCACCCTGTAAAGCGTCTCCCTGACCATCGGCGAGAAGTCGCCGTCGGGCGCGAGGTTCAGATCGACGCGAACCGCGGGCCGGCGCGTTCGCCAGAAGTCGACCAGCTCGGCGATCGCCGCGTCCAGGCCGAGCTCGAAAACCTCGGTCGGGCGCAGCCGACCCAGGATGTCTCGCACGAGGGTCTGCATATGCGCGGTCGCCGCCTGTATCGCGCGAACGCGGGGTAGGCTGTCGGCCGGCTTGCCGTCCTCGATCAGTCGCCGCGCCATGGCGGCGTCGACGTTGACCGCGAACAGATGCGGCCCGATTTCGTCATGCAGATCGCGAGCGAGGTCGGCGCGCTCTTCCTCTTGAAGGTTGGCGATCTGGTGTTCCAGCGCCTGGTTGCGCGCCTGCATCATCTCTAGGCGCTCTGTCATCTGGTTGACGGCGCGGCCGAGAAGAACCAGCTCCATCGGTCCGCCCTCTCCCACGCGCACGCCGTAGTCGCCCAGTCCGATCCGCTGGAACGCGGCGGTGAAGTCGGCGAGCGGCCGCAGCGCCCGCCCGAGCATCACCCACACGAAGGTCGACCCGGCGACGAACGATACGCCGAGCACGGCCAGCCAGCCCACGAATTCGGCCCAGATCGCGCCCACGTCGTTGGCGAAGACGGGGGACAGGACGATGACGCCGACGCCCGGCTTGGCAACGGACACACGCTCGACCGGCAACGCAAAAACAGAGGCGAACCAGAGCGGCGCCCGACGCGCCCGCAAGGGATGAGACCGCGCCAGGACGCTGTGCGCCGGACTTTCTAGCGTGGCCTCGACGTGCCGATTACCATCGAAGGTGGCGACCAGTCTGACAAGGTCTCGGGTCGAACCGTCCGCGCCTGCCACCGACTGTTGACCACCGGCGAGAGCGGCCGCCAACTCCTCGCGCAAGGTCTGCTTGGCCTGCCAGCCCGCCACGATGAGGCCGGCGACGGAGCCGATCGCAAGCACGAGGGCGATGGCCAAAACGGTCCTGAGACGCAGCGACATCGCTGATCCATACAGAGCGCGTCGTCTCGCCCACAACACACCTTGTGAGCAATGACGCGAATCGGGAAGTTTTCCCTCGCAGATCAGGAACTTTGGGTCTGTGCCGTGCGTCTGACCCGCGCCTATGAGAAGTCGGCGGATCCGGAGTCACGTGTGATCGATCGATTTTCAAGACATTTCGGCTGGCTGGCGTTCGCGCTTGTGGCGCCCCTAACCGCGAACGCTCAGCCGGCGACCGCGACGTCTAAAACCGCCGCCCCCGCCCCCGCAGCCCCAGGGACGACGGTCGACGAGCTTGTGGTGACAGCCAGGCGGCTGGCCGCGGCGCGGGCGGCTATCCAGCCGTCGCTCGGCGCGTCGGTCTACACCATCGACTCCAAGGCCATCGCAGCCCTGCCCGGCGGCGACAACCTCGAACTCAATCAGGTCGTCCTGCAATCGCCCGGCGTGGCGCAGGACTCCTTCGGCCAGCTTCATGTGCGGGGCGAGCATAACGGCCTGCAGTTCCGCTTGAACGGGATCATCCTGCCGGAAGGTCTCAGCGTCTTCAGCCAGGCGTTGAGTCCGCGGCTGGCGGACAAGGTCCAGCTGATCACCGGCGCCCTGCCGGCCCAGTACGGCCTGCGCACCGCCGGCATTATCGACATCGGCACCAAGGACGGTGTGACGGGCACGTCCGGCGACGTCTCGATCTACGGCGGCTCGCACGACCAGGTCCAGCCGAGCTTCGAGGTCGGCGGCGGCGGCGGCCGGTTCAACTATTTCGTGTCCGGCAGCTATCTGCACTCGGCCCTCGGCGTCGAGTCGCCGGACGGCAGTTCGACGCCGCTGCACGACAAGGCCGATCAGTTCCAGGGCTTCGCCTACCTCGAGGACATCCTCGATCCGACGACGAAGGTATCGATGATCCTGGGGGCCTCGAACCAGCGCTTCCAGATCCCCAATCTGCAGGGCGCGACGCCCGGCATCCTCGTCGGGCCGAACGGCGACCAGCCCCTCGTGGTGAATGGCCAGACCACTTATCCCAGCGCCGCGCTCAACGAGAGCCAGAAGGAGGCGACGTATTATGGGGTGGTCAGCCTGCTGCGCGACGCAGACAAGTTGACGACCCAGGTTTCGCTGTTCGCGCGCTACTCGACGCTACGGTTCGCGCCGGATCCCCTCGGCGACCTGCTGTTCAACGGCATTAGTCAGAGCGCTTACAAGCGCGACGTCGCCGGCGGCTTCCAGGCCGAGGGCGTGCTGCATCTGGGCGAAGCGCACACCGTCCGCGCCGGCCTGATCGGCGAGATCGACCGGGCGACCAGCAGCACCGCATCCCAGGTCATCGCCCTCAGCCCGGACGGATCGCAGACCAGCGATGCGCCGATCACCATCCTCGAAGACAGCGGCAGGACCGCCTACACGATCAGCGCCTACCTGCAGGACGAGTGGAAGATCGCCGAGCATCTGGTGCTGAACTACGGTCTTCGATTCGACGACTTCGACGGTTTCCGCAACGAGAACCAGCTCAGCCCTCGGGTCAATGTTGTGTGGACGCCGGGCGGCGGGACGACGGTCCACGCCGGCTATTCGCGATACTTCTCGCCGCCGCCGTTCGAGCTGGTGGGTTCGGAGACTGTGGCCAAGTTCGCCAACACCACGGCGGCGGCCCCCACCAGCGCCGACACCACGCCCCATGCCGAGCGGGCGAACTATTTCGACGTCGGCGTTTCGCAGAGGGTGAGCCACGACCTCACGCTGGGCGTGGACAGCTATTACAAAACGTCGAAAAATCTGGTGGACGAGGGCCAGTTCGGCGCGCCGATCACCCTGACCCCTTTCAACTATGCGAGAGGGCGGCAGTACGGTGTCGAGCTGACCGCCAGCTACAACCACGGCCCGCTGACAACCTACGCCAACTTCGCCTACGCCAGGAACCAGGGCCGGCAGATCATCAGTAGCCAATTCAACTTCGATCAAGCCACGCTGGCCTATGTCGCTGGTCACTACATCTATCTCGACCACGATCAGACCTACAGCGCCTCGGCTGGCGCATCCTATCTGTGGCGCGGAACGCGGCTGGGCGGCGATCTCCTGGTGGGCAGCGGGCTTCGCGCCACCGCGCCGGGCGGCGTGCCCAACGGCGAGCACCTGCCCGCCTACGCCGCGCTCAACCTCTCGCTGTCGCACAAGTTCGAGAGCGGCCCGCTCAATCGCCTCGAAGCGCGGCTGGACGTGACCAACGCCCTCGATCGCCTCTACGAAATCCGTGATGGCACCGGCATAGGCGTCGGCGCGCCGCAGTTCGGCGCGCGCCGGGGCGTCTTCGGCGGGGTGACGAGGAGTTTCTAAGCGCTTGCCTCGCGGCGGCGTTCGGGGCGATCAGGCGTCCATGACGCGCATCCTCGCCTTTCACGCCCACCCCGACGACTGCGAGACCCTGTGCGCGGGAACCCTGGCGATCCTGGCCGCGCTCGGCCACGAAATCCTGATCGCCACGGCGACGGCGGGGGAGTGCGGCTCGGTCGACCATTCGCCGGAACAAACGGCGGTGATCCGCCAGGTGGAAGCCCGCGCGGCGGCCGAGGCGATCGGCGCGGACTACCTCTGCGCAGGACTTCCCGACCTCGGGGTCTTCAACGACGACGCCTCGCGCCGCGCCGTGACGGCCGTGATCCGCGCCGCGCGGCCCGCGATCGTGATCACCGCCTCCCCGATCGACTACCATCCCGACCACGAGGCGGCGAGCGTTCTGGTCCGGGACGCCTGTTTCGCCGCTTCGGCCGGTAACTACGCCGCGGGCTCCGCGCCGTCGCTGGACGCGATCCCGCACCTCTATTTCATGGACCCGATCGGGGGGCGGGATCGCGAAGGCAAACGCATGGCGGCTGAGTTCGCGGTGAATATCTCGGGCCAGATCGAAACCAAGCGCCGGATGTTGAGCGCTCACGCCAGCCAGACCACCTGGCTTCTCGCCCAGCATGGCGTCACCGACCCGGTCGAAGCGATGGCCGGCCTGTCACGGCGGCGCGGCGATGATCACGGCGTCGCCTGGGCCGAGGGCTTTCGGCAGTATCGCCACGAACCCTATCCCAGAACGCCGATGCTCCAGACCCTGCTGGGCCGCGCGGTGATCGGCGCTATTTAGGAATGATCCGCACCGGCAGGTGTTCGTAGCCCTTCACGAAGCTGGAGGCGACGCGCTTGGGTTCGCCCATCACCTCGACCTTGTGCCAGCGTTTGAGGATCTCTTCCCAGACGATGCGTAGCTGCATCTCGGCCAGCCGATTTCCGACACAGCGGTGAATGCCGAAGCCGAACGACAGGTGCTGACGCGGACGCTCCCGGTCGATGATGAAAGCGTCGGGATTGGCGATCACCGTCTCGTCGCGGTTGCCCGAAACGTACCACATAACGACCTTGTCGCCCTTCCTGATCGTCTTGCCGCCCAGCTCGAAATCCGACAGCGCTTGGCGGCGCATGTGGGCCAGCGGCGTCTGCCAGCGGATGATCTCGGAAACCGTCGAGGGGATCAGGGCCGGGTTATCGCGAAGCTTCTGATACTGATCCGGGTTCTGGTTCATCGCCAGAATGCCGCCGGTGATCGAATTGCGCGTGGTGTCGTTGCCGCCGACGATCAGCAGGATCAGATTGCCGAGATATTCCATCGGCTCCATGTTCCGCGTCGCTTCGCCGTGGGCCATCATGGAGATCAAGTCGCGGCCCGGCTCCGCGTTCACCCGCTCGTTCCAGAGCCCTGTGAAATAGGCGGCGCACTCCAGCAGTTCGCCCTGACGCTGCTCCTCCGACTCGACGATTCCGGCGTCTTCGGCCGCGGTGGCGACGTCCGACCAGCGAGTCAGCTTGCGGCGGTCTTCCCACGGGAAATCGAACAGGGTCGCCAGCATCTGGGTCGTGAGCTCGATCGAGACGCGATCCACCCAATCGAAGGTCTCCCCGATCGGGAGGTCGTCGAAGATCTTTTGCGCCCGCTCGCGGATCAGGCCTTCCATCTCCGCCAGATTGTGCGGCGAGACGATCGGGCTGACGACCTTGCGCTGGGCGTCATGCTTCGGCGGGTCCATGGCGATGAACATCGGCAGCTGGAAGTCTTCCTGCGGCTCGGCGATGGTGATCGCCGGTTCCGACGAGAAGACGCCGTGGTTGGTGTCCACGGTCATGATGTCGTTGTATTTGGTCACCGACCAATAGGGGCCGAACTCACTCTCGGCGGTGTAGTGGACGGGATCTTCCTGGCGCAGGCGCCTGAAGACATCCCAGAAGCTGCCGTCGACGAAGCGCTCCTTGATGCTCGGGTCGAGCTGGTCGAGCGGGATGCTCCAGATGTCTTCGTGCAGTGCGCCCGCGTCATCGGCCATGGTCTTCGCTCCCGAGGTCTGGCGCGAGCCTATGACGGCAGAACGCTCGGCGCAATCTGTCCCGCGTTCACATCCGCGCTCAGGGGATGAGCAGCACTCTGCCGACCGCCTGGCGGCTCTCGATATAGGCGTGGGCCGCGGCGGCTTCGGAGAGGGGGAATTCCCGGTCGATCAACACCTTGAGCTCGCCCGCCGCGGCTTCGTCGATCAGGCGCTGGATATTGTCGTGGACGCGGTCGGTCATGATCTCCGCGCCGAGGAAAACACCGGTGAGGCTGCGGTTGCCGCCCATCAGGCTGCCGACATCGACGACCTGAGGCTCGCGCCCCGCCGCGCCGACCATCGAGACCCGGCCGCGATAGGCGAGCGAGAGGATCGAGCCCTGCAGGGTCGGGCCACCCACCGAATCGACCACGAGGTTCGCGCCGGCGTTGTTCGTCAGCCGCATCACGCTCTTGGCGACGTCTTCACGCTTGTAGTTGATCCCGTGATCGAGCCCGAACGCCTTGAGCCGCTCCAGCCGCTCGTCGCTCGAGGCGGTGGCGAGCACCGTCGCCCCGGCCCGCTTCGCGAGCTGGATCGCCGCGACGCCGACCCCGCTCGCTCCCGCCTGGATCAAGACGGTCTCACCGGCCTTGAGGCGGCCAAATTCGAACAGGCAATCGTCCGCCGTGCCGAAGGTGACGGGGATGACCGAGGCCTCCCGCGTGCTGAACCCTTCCGGGATCGGCCAGGCGTTTCGCGCCGGGACGGAGCGCAGCGCCGCGTGCGAGCCGTCCGCACCCACCGTGGCGACCTTCTGCCCGACGCGCAGATGCGTGACCTCGGCGCCGACCTCGACGATCTCGCCCGCCGCCTGATAGCCGACGATGTGCGGCTTGGCGGTCAGCGCGCCACCGAAGCGATTGAGGGTGTCGCCACCCTCGATGCTGACCGCTTCGACGCGGATGACCACGCCCTGCGCGTGGCAGGTGGGGTCGGGAACGTCCTCGTACTTCAGGACGTCCGGCGCGCCGTTCTCGTAATAGACCGCCGCCTTCACGCGACCCGCTCCGGCGATTGGGCGCGCGCGCCCGCAAGGCGGATCTTGAGCGCCTCGTACTCCTCCCAAAGCGCGGCGGGCAGACGATCGCCGAACTTCTCATAGGCCGCCGGGATCAAGGCCGCCTCTTCACTCCAGACGGCCGTATCGACACCGAGAAGTATCGCGAGCTGATCGTTGGTCAGATCGAGGCCGTCGAGATCGAGGTCGTCGGCGTGAGGCAGGCGGCCAAGCGCGGTGTCCCGCGCCGGAACCGCGCCTTCCAGACGATCGACCACCCACTTCATCACGCGCGAATTGTCGCCGAAGCCGGGCCAGACGAAGCGGCCGGCGGCGTCCTTCCGGAACCAGTTGACGAAGAAGATGCGGGGCAGATGCGCGGGGTCGGCGGCGGCGCCGACCTCCAGCCAATGCCGAAAATAGTCCCCCATGTTATAGCCGCAGAAGGGCAGCATGGCGAAGGGATCACGCCTCAGTTCGCCGACCTTGTTCTCCGCCGCCGCCGTGCCTTCAGAGGCGACGTTGGAGGCCAGGAAGACCCCATGTCGCCAATCGAACGCTTCGGTGACCAGGGGCACGGCGCTGGCGCGGCGTCCGCCGAACAGGATCGCCGAGATCGGCACACCGGCGGGGTCCCGCCATTCCGGCGCGATGGATGGGCACTGATCGGCGGGGGCGGTGAAGCGGGCGTTGGGATGGGCGGCGGGCGTCTCGCTCGCGGGGGTCCAGTCCCGGCCCGTCCAGTCGATCAGAAGAGCCGGCGGTTTGGCGGTCAGGCCTTCCCACCAGACGTCGCCGTCGTCGGTCAGGGCGACATTGGTGAATATGGTGTTGCGCGCGAGCGTGGCGATGGCGTTGGGATTGGTCGCCTCGCCCGTGCCCGGGGCGACGCCGAAGAAACCGGCTTCCGGGTTTATCGCGCGCAGGCGACCGTCCGGGCCGAAACGCATCCAGCAGATGTCGTCGCCCACCGTCTCGGCCTTCCAGCCCGGAATGGTCGGTTGAAGCATGGCCAGATTGGTCTTGCCACAGGCGCTGGGGAAAGCGGCGGCGATGAAATGCACCGCGCCATTCGGAGAGGTCAGCTTCAGGATGAGCATGTGCTCGGCCAGCCAGCCGTCGTCCCTCGCCATCACCGAGGCGATACGCAGGGCCAGGCACTTCTTGCCGAGCAGGGCGTTGCCGCCATAGCCCGAACCGAAAGACCAGATCTCCCGCGTCTCGGGATAGTGGACGATGTATTTGGTTTCGTTGCACGGCCAAGCCACGTCGGCCTCGCCGGGCCCGAGCGGGCGGCCCACGGAGTGAACCGCGGGGACAAAGAAACCGTCGTCGCCGATCTGATCCAGGGCGCCCTGGCCCATCCGGGTCATGATCCGCATGGAAACGACGACGTAGGGGCTGTCGGTCAGTTCGACCCCGACGACGCTAATCGGCGATCCGATCGGACCCATGCAGAACGGGACGACATACATCGTCCGCCCCCGCATGCAGCCGGCGAAGAGCCCGTTCAGCTCCGCGCGCATTCCGGCGGGATCCCGCCAGTTGTTCGTTGGACCCGCGTCGACCTCGCGCTCCGAACAGATGTAGGTTCGGCTTTCGACTCGGGCGACATCCTTCGGGTCGGACGCCGCGAAGAAGCTGTTGGGGCGTTTGACGGGGTTGAGCGGTTTGAGCGTGCCGGAGGCGACCATCTGGGCGGTCAGGCCGTCCCATTCCCCCTCGGAGCCGTCGCACCAGACCACGCGATCGGGCCTGGCCAATCGGGCGATATCCGTGACCCAGGACAGCAATCGATTGTGCCGCGTAGGCGCGTGGTCGAGGCCCGGAATGTTGGTTTCCAAAACCTCGGTCTGGCCGTCCGGCATGTCGCACTCGTTTGTCACCACCCGCGCGCGGGCCGCCAATTAACATGTGGTAAGGCGGCGTCGCGATTATCGCAACGATCTGTTCACCTCTTCCAACGCCACGAGGCTGGGAATGAGGTCGCGGTCGCTCAAGGCGTTCAGCGGCGTCGCCGCCGCGCCGAGGTGATCGTGCAGGTCCTGGGCGGTGGGATCGACTTAGATCAGCCCCGTCAGGATTTCGGTCTCAACGATCCGTCTATGAGACGTGGACGGATCGTCCCCAGTCGATCGCGGTCGCGGCGTAGAGATCGACGATATCCTCCAGCCGCGCGGCCTCCGCCGCGACCCGGGTCAGGCGGTCCTGATCGACGCGGCGCTTCGCCACGACGATGGCCGCGCGGGCTCCGCCGCCGAGGCGGTAGGCCGCCTCCGCATCCGCCAGGCCGGTGTTCGCCGTCGCCTCCGCAGCCCGGGCGGTCGCCAGGCGGCGGTCGTCTTCGGCCAGGGCCGTCAACACGTCGGCGACCTGGATGAAGGCGGTCGCCACCGCGAGGTGGTAGCGGTCGAGGGAAACCTGGGCTTGCGCCAAAGCCGCCCGGCGCTGAGCGCGCAGGGCGCCGCCATGGAAGATGGGCGCGGTCGCCTGGGCGCCGAAGTCATAGGCCGTGGAACTGAACGAGAAGATGGATCCCGGCGTCAGCGCTTCCTGCGTCAGGCCGGCCACCAGGTTGAAGTTTGGATACAGGCCGGCCGTCGCGACCCCGATTCGGGCGGTGTCGGCGTGGAGGTCGGCCTCGGCCGCGAGGATATCGGGCCGCGCGCGGATCAGGGCCGAAGGGAGCGACACGGGAACGACGCCCGGCGGACTGAAACCGGCCAGGGTGAAGTCCGGCGCGGTCCATGCCGCGGGTGTCTGACCGACGAGGCCGGCCAGGGCATGGCGCGCCTGGGCGAGTTCCTGGGCGAGCGGCGGCGAAAGGGCGAGGTCCGCCTGCAGCTGAGACTGGCCGCCGAGCCCCGCGGTGCGCGCCTCCCCACCCGCGGCCTCGGCCATGCGGACGATCTCGATGGAGGCGCGGTCGTCAGCGGCGATGTCGTCCAGGATGGCCAGCTCTTCGCGCAAGCCCGCGATCCGGACGGCCTCGAGCGCGACATTTCCCGTCAGGGTGAGATAGGCGGCGTCGGCGCGGCGCGCCTCCGCCTCTACCTGCGCGCCCGCGGCTTCGACCCGCCGCCGGGTCAGGCCGAAGACATCGAGGCCGTAGCTCACCGTGGCGCCGACGCTGTAGAGGCTGATCGTCGGGCTTGGGAAACCCGGGATGCCGAAGATCTTCGTGTTGATCCGTTCTCGGATCGCGCCGGCGCTTGCGTCGATCCTGGGCTTGCGATCGCCGGCGGCGACCTGAGCCTCGGCCTTCGCGCGCTCCAGCGTGGCGTCGGCCGCGGCGACCGTGGGGTTGTCGCGGAGCGCGGCGGCCATGACCGTGTCCAGCTGTTGGGAACCGAGGCCCCGCCACCACGGCCCGGCGGTTCGCGCCTCGCCACTGAGAGCGACCTCCGCCGGTCGAGGATCGCCGCTCATCGCGATCGTCGGCGCCGGCGCCATCACGGGCGCACGGAAGTTCGGCCCGACCGCCGCGCAGCCGCTCAGCGCCAGGACCGCGAACGCCGGGATCATGGCGGCGGCGCGCGGCCTTCTAGTCGACGACGACATGGGTAGCCTCCGCCGCGTACTTCGGAGTCCGCATGAACAGCAGCAGAGGCATCACGCCGAGGGTTATCAGCATCATGAGCCGGAAATCGTCGACATAGGCCACCATCGCCGCCTGCCGGGTGATCTCCCCGTTCAGCGCCTCGAGCCCCGCGCCCCCGCTCAGGTTGAACCCCGGCGGCAAGGCGGCGCGGGTGACCGGATCGCTCGGATCGATGTGCGCGGCGAGGCTGGAGTGAACCACTTGCGTGTTCGAGGTCCACAAGGCCTGCATGACTGAAATCCCCACGCTCGAACCCAGGCTCCGCATCAGGGTGAAGACCCCGGTTCCGTCCGGGCGGTCGCGCGGGGCCAGGGTGGCGAAGGCAAGCGTGCTGAGAGGCACGAAGATCAGGCCGATGCCAAAGCCCTGGAGGACGCCAGAGACGATGATCGGGGTCGCGTCCATCGAAAGATCGAACCGCGTCATCTGCCACAGGGCTACCGTGCTCAACGCCAGGCCGGTGAACAGCAGGAGGCGCGTATCGATCCGGCCTATGAGCCGGCCGACGACGAACATCGCGACGAAGGACCCGATTCCCCGGGGCATGCTGACCAGACCACTCGTGAGGGCGGGATATCCCAACAGCTGCTGCATCATCGGCGGCAACAGGGCCATGGTCGAGAACAGCAATATCCCGATGAAGAATCCGAAGATCGTGCAGGTCACGAAGTTTCGGTCGGTCGCCAGGGCGCGATTGAGGAAGGGCTCACGGGCCGTGATGGTCTGGACCAGGAAGATCCAGAACGACAGGATCGCGACGACGGTCTCCGTCCAGATTTCGGTGGACGAGAACCAGTCCTGGCTGGGCCCCCGGTCGATCACCAGCTGAAAGGCGCCCACGAAGACCGTCAGCGCGCCGAAGCCGATGAAATCGAAAGCGCGCGCCCTCACCGCGCCGCCGCCCTTCATGAAGATGAAGAGTATGGTGAACGCCAGCATTCCGATCGGCAGGTTGATGTAGAAGACCCAACGCCACGAGAGGTTGTCGGTCAGCCACCCCCCAAGCGCGGGGCCGAAGATCGGACCCAAGATCGTCGCCGCGCCCCACAGCGACATCACCTGACCGACCATGCGAGGCGGATAGAGGTCGAGCACCACCGCTTGGGACAGCGGGATCAGCGAGGCGCCGAAGAGGCCCTGCAACAGGCGAAAGAGGACGATCTCGCCCAGGCTGTTGGCGATGCCGCAAAGCATCGAGGCCATGGTGAAGCCCGCGATCGAGACCACGAACATCGTCTTGCGGCCGACACGCATCGAGAGCCAGCCGCTGAGGGGCGTCATGATCGCCGTGGCGATGAGATAGGAGGTCAGCACCCAGGTTATCTGATCGGGCGAGGCGGAGATGCTGCCCTGGATGTGCGGCAGGGCGACGTTGGCGATCGTCGTGTCCAGCGAGGTCATCACCGTCGCCATCATCAGGGCGATGGTGATCGGGACTCGGTTCTTGATGTCGGCGTCGGGAGCCATCGACCTAACGCGTCGAACTGGCGCCGCGAATGTCCACCGTCACCTTGGCCGACAGCCCCGCGCGTCCGGCGACCTCGGGCGGGGCCTTGTCGAAGGCGATGTGGACGGGGAGACGCTGGACGACCTTCACCCAGTTGCCCGTGGCGTTCTGAGCCGGCAGGGCGGAAAATGCCGATCCCGAGCCGGGGCTGAAGCTCTGGACGTGGCCGGCGAAACCCTTGCCGCCAAGAGCGTCCACCACGATCCCCGCCGGCTGCCCGACGCGCATCTTGCGCAGCTGGTCCTCCTTGAAGTTGGCTTCCACCCAGGGCTCGCCGGACAACAGATAGAACAGGGTCTGGGCGGCATTGACGTAGGCCCCTTTCTGCAGCTGATCGACACGGGTCACGATCCCGTCGGCGGGCGCCACCACCGTGGTGTAGGACAGGGTGATCTTGCTGGCGTCCTCGGCGGCCCGGGCCTGCTGAACGGCGGGGAAGCTTTCCGGCGCGTCGGGATTGCCTCCAAGATTGGCCAGGGCGGCGCTTACCTGCTGGCGATCCACGGCGACCTGGGCGCTGGCGAGGTCGGCCGCGTGGCGCGCCTCGGAAGCTTGCTGGCGGGAGGAGACGCCGGCGGTGACCAAGGCAACCTGACGATCGGCTTCCTTCTTCGCATAGGCCTCGGTCTGCAGCGCCGAGGACAGGAGGAGTTTCTGCTCGTCGAAGTTGGCGCGAAGGCTCACCACTTGGAGCCGCGCGGTGGAGAGGGCGGCCTGGGCGCGCCGGGCGGCTGCGGTCTCGTCAGCGGGATCGAGGCGGAAGAGCAGTTGGCCGGCCTTCACCCGCTGGTTGTCGACGACATCAACCTCGATGACCCGGCCCGCGACGGCGGCGCTGATCGGCGCCTGGGCGATCTTGATGTAGGCGTCGTCCGTGGTCTCGGACTTGCCGCCGGTCAGGACGAAGAAGGCGACGATCGCCAGGATCACCACCGGGCCGCCGATCATCAGCGGCCAGCGAAAGCGCGCCCAGGCGCCCGACGCACGGCCCCGCGTCGGGGTCGGTTCTTCCAGACCGGTCAAGGCGTCAGACGCTCCCCATGTCGGCAAGCGCGACGCCGCCATCCACCGGGATGGTCGCGCCGACCACATAGTCGCCGGCGCGCGAGGCCAGATAGATCGCCGCCGCGGCCATGTCCTCGTCGCGGCCGATCCGTCGGCTCGGGATGCGTTTCGCGAGCGCCTCGCCGTGATCGCGCGCATCGCGGTTCATCTCCGAGGCGAAGGCGCCGGGCGCGATGCAGCTGACCACGATGTCATCCTTGATCAGGCGCGCCGCCATCCGCCGGGTCAGATAGATCAGGCCCGATTTGGAGGCGTGGTAGGAATAGGTCTCCTGGGCGTTCAGGCGCATGCCATCGATGGAAGCGATATTGATCACCTTGGCGGGCTGGTCGGGCGACGCCGCCGCCTTCAGCGCGCCATGAAGCGCCTGGGTGAGGAAGAACGGGGATTTGAGGTTGAGGTTCATAACCTTGTCCCACCCGCTTTCCGGGAATTCGTCGAAATCCGCGCCCCAGGCCGCGCCGGCGTTGTTCACCAGAATGTCCAGTTTCGGCTCCGCCGCCGCCATGCGTTCGGCGAGAGACCGCACGCCGTCCACGGTCGAGACGTCCTGAGGCAAAGAGATGCAGCGCCCGACGCCAACGGAAAGTTCCTCGGCGGCGGCGTCGCACTGGGCGGGCTTGCGCGAGGAAATATAGACCTTGGCGCCCTGTTGGATGAAACCTTCGGCGATCATCCGGCCGATCCCGCGCGAGCCGCCGGTCACCAAAGCCACGCGGTCTTCCAGGGAAAAGAGGTCCGTCCGCATGGCGCGCGCCCTTGGCAGTCGCGGCGAGATCGCGCCGCCCGGGGTTCTTAGACCTTCGATCGCGGGGCTGGCGAGATCAAGCGTGACAGGTTTTCGCCATCCGGCCTCAGAAAGCTTGCGCAGCGGCGAACTTGCGCGGTGAAATCGCCACCCTTAATTCGCGTCCCACCCATGCTCACCCACCTCCAGCGCCTCGAGGCCGAGAGCCTCCACATCCTGCGCGAGGTCGTCGCCGAGCGCGAGCGACCGGTCATGCTCTATTCGGTCGGAAAGGATTCGGCGGTGATGCTCCACCTCGCCGCCAAGGCCTTCTTCCCGTCCAAGCCGCCCTTCCCGCTCCTCCATGTCGATACGACCTGGAAGTTCAAGGCGATGTACGAGATGCGCGAGCGGATGGCGCGGGAGCTCGGCTTCGACCTCATCGTGCACAAGAATCCGGACGCCGAGGCGCGGGGGATCAACCCGTTCGACCACGGCTCGCTGCACACCGACCTGTGGAAGACCGAGGGCTTGAAACAGGCGCTGGACAAGCACGGCTTCGACGCCGCTTTCGGCGGCGCGAGGCGCGACGAGGAGAAGAGCCGCGCCAAGGAGCGCATCGTCTCCCTCCGGTCGGCCCATCACGGCTGGGATCCGAAGATGCAGCGACCGGAGCTGTGGAGCCTCTACAACACCCGGATCGGCCCCGGCGAAAGCATCCGCGTCTTCCCGATCTCGAATTGGACCGAGCTGGATATCTGGCAATACATCCACCTCGAGAACATCCCCATCGTCGATCTCTACTATGCCGCCGAGCGGCCCGTGGTGGATCGCAACGGCGGCCTGATCATGGTCGACGACGACCGCATGCGCCTGCTGCCCGGCGAGACGCCGACGATGAAGAAGGTCCGCTTCCGCACCCTGGGCTGCTACCCCTTGAGCGCGGGCTTCGAGAGCGAAGCGGACACCCTGCCCGCGATCATCCAGGAGATGCTGCTGACCACCACGTCGGAACGCCAGGGCCGCGCGATCGACCACGACGCCACCGCGAGCATGGAGAAGAAGAAGCGGGAGGGGTACTTCTGATGGGGGTTGTCGATCACGCCTACCTTCCCGACCCCAAGATCGCCGCCGATATCGACGCCTATCTCGTCGAGCATCAGCACAAGTCGCTGCTGCGCTTCATCACCTGCGGCAGCGTGGACGACGGCAAGTCGACCCTGATCGGGCGGCTGCTCTATGACTCCAAACAGATCTTCGAGGACCAGCTCGCGGCGCTCGAGGCCGACTCCAGGCGGGTCGGCACCCAGGGCGGCGAGATCGATTTCGCTCTCCTGGTGGACGGCCTCGCCGCCGAGCGGGAACAGGGCATCACCATCGATGTCGCGTACCGCTTCTTCGCCACCGACAAGCGCAAGTTCATCGTCGCCGACACGCCGGGCCACGACCAGTACACCCGCAACATGGTCACCGGCGCCTCGACCGCCGATCTCGCCGTCGTCCTGATCGACGCGCGAAAGGGCGTGCTGACCCAGACCCGAAGGCACAGCTTCCTTGTCTCGCTGCTCGGCATCAGATCGGTGGTGCTGGCGGTGAACAAGATCGATCTGGTCGGCTACGATCAGGCGACTTATCAGCGCATCGTCGCCGACTACCGCGCCTTCGCCGCGCCGCTCGGGTTCACCGAGATCGTCCCGATCCCGATCTCCGGCCTGCGCGGGGACAACATCGCGAGCTTGAGCGCGGCGACGTCGTGGTATGCGGGCAAGTCGCTGATCGACCATCTGGAGACCGTCGCCATCCTCGGCGCGCGGACAGGGCCGGCGCGCATGCCGGTGCAGTGGGTCAACCGCCCGAATCTCGATTTCCGCGGCTTCAGCGGCCTGATCTCGCGCGGGGCCTTCCGGCCCGGGGACGCGGTGAAAATCATGCCGTCCGGCCGCGAGACGACCGTCGCGCGGATCGTGACCAAGGACGGCGACCTGACCGAAGCCGTCGCCGGTCAGTCGATCACCCTGACCCTCGCCGACGAGGTCGATTGTTCCCGGGGCGACGTCATCGCCGCCGCGCGCGACGCGCCCGCCGTCGCCGACAGCTTCGAGGCCGACATCGTCTGGATGGCCGAGGCCCCTCTCCTCACCGGCCGCGCGTACGCCATGAAGCTGGCGACCCGCACGGTCAGCGCCACCGTGGTCGAGCTGAAATCCAAGACCGACGTCAACACGATGGAGCGCGAACCCACGCGGGACCTGGCGCTCAATGAGATCGGCCGCGCCCACGTGAGTTTGGACCAACCCATCGCCTTCGAGACCTACGACGACGATCACGACCTCGGCGGCTTCATCCTGATCGACCGCATGACCAACGCCACGGTCGGCGCCGGCATGATCCGCTTCGCCCTGCGCCGGAGCCAGAACGTCCACTGGCAGGCCGTGGACGTGAACAAGCGGACGCGCGCCGCGGCCAAGAACCAGACGCCGGCCGTGCTGTGGTTCACCGGGCTCTCCGGCTCCGGCAAGTCGACCATCGCCAATCTGGTGGAGAAGAAACTCCAGAGCCAGGGCCGCCACACCTATCTGCTCGACGGCGACAACATCCGCCACGGCCTCAACCGCGACCTCGGCTTCACCGACACCGACCGCGTGGAAAACATCCGCCGCGTCGCCGAGGTCGCCCGCCTGTTGACCGACGCCGGCCTGATCGTCCTGGTCAGCTTCATCAGCCCGTTCCGCGCGGAGCGGGACATGGCCCGGGCGCTGATGCCCGGTGGGGAGTTCATGGAAGTCTTCGTCGATACGCCATTGGCGGTGGCCGAGGCGCGCGACGTGAAGGGCCTCTATGCCAAGGCCCGGCGGGGAGAGCTGCCGAACTTCACCGGCATCGACAGCCCGTATGAGGAACCGTTGGCGCCGGAGATCAGGGTGGATACGAGCTCGATGACGGCGGAAGAGGCGGCGGAGTTGGTGATCCAGCGGATGGACGATCGCGGCGAGGACTACTCGATCTGAGGGCAGCAATCTTGGCTACTTGCTACTCGCGCTCAGCGCCTGCGACGAAGGTTGGGACTTTGCGCATGAACACGCTGGGGGAGTTTAGAGGTTGCCGACGCTTTCGACCTTTTACAGCATCATCATCCTGATGTATTTCGACGATCATAACCCGCCGCATTTTCATGTCAGATACGCCGGGTCGAAGGCGATCGTTGATATTGAGACGCTAAAGATCATCGGCGGGAGCCTTCCCGCAAGAGCGGAGCGTTTCGTAGCTGAATGGGCCACGGACCATCGATCCGAACTGAGGGAGAATTGGGACCTATGCACGAAGCGACTTCAGCCGAAGCCGATCGCCCCCTTGCCGTGACGCCACCGATCGTCTGCGACCATCCCGACGACGTCGCCTTTGTAGAGGCTCTTGAAGGGCGTCGGCTCCGGGTGCGCTTCCACGATGGGCTTGAGGGTATCGTGGACCTCAGCCGGCGGATTGCGTCGGCAGACGCCGGTGTCTTCTCTATCCTCGCCGATCCGTCGAGATTCGCGCAGGTCCGGGTCGAGACAGGGGCGGTCGCATGGCCGGGCCCCATCGACCTTGCGCCCGACGCCATGCACGCGGAGATTGCTTCCAAGGGGACCTGGATCTTGTAGCAGGAAGCCTATCCAAAGAGGGCGCCGCCACCGGAAGCACCACTAACGACGACACCGAAGTCATCGTCTGGTCGCGGGAACAGGCCGCCCCGTTGCGCCTTACTTCGCCCCGTCCACCGCCGCCAGGATCGCCGCGTTGTCCGGTCGCACCTTGTAGCCTTCCAGCGCCAGCTTCGCCTTGATCACCCCCTTCGGCGAGATCACGAAGATTGAGGGGCGCGGGACGCCGTAGGCGAAGCTGCCGGCCGGGTATTGCGGGTCGCGCAGGTTCCAGGCGTCGATCATCTTCGAGCCTTCGTCGGAGAGCAGAGTGTATTTCACCTCGCGCTTGACCGCGTAGTCGTGGAGCACGCTCGGCGGATCGTAGCTGATCGCCGCGAGCGCATAGCCCCGTGCGGCCAACGGCGCGGCGACGTCTTTCAGCGAAACGAGCTGGGCCTGGCAAAACGGGCACCATTTCGCCGAGCGGAAGAACACCAGCACCACGCCCTTCGCGCCCGAGATGCTGTTGAAGTCGCGCGTTGCGCCGGTCTGGTCCTTCGCCACGAGCGTCGGGATGTGGGCGCCGACCGCGGGGCCGACGTCGAGGGCCTGGCTCGCCATGGGCGCGAACAGAAGGGCCAGAGCCAGGAAAGTTGGGAATTTTATCGTCGGTCGCTCCGCGCGGGTTCGACGAGCATTCGGTGGCCAGCGCGCGAACGTTACGTCCAACTCTAACGGGTCCGCCGCGCCGCACTCAGATCCTCAATCCGGTCGCATCGTTTGAGAACGTTCACCGTTTCGCCAAGGCCAATCGAGTGAGGAATACTCGATCCAAACGTCGACAAAATCTCGGTGACCCCTCAACTACGGACAAGTAGCGCCATACCCTCCTCGAATTCCGGATGCAGCGCCGTCGGGCTCTGCCTTCCAGCTTACAATTGCAATGATGTCGCACGGGAATTTTCCTGATTCGAAAACGTAAACATGTGTCGACGGGCTATCTCCCCGGTCCTGAGCCGGATGGAAGCCTTCTCCTCTGAGTTCTTGAATCACGCTTGACTGCGGCGTTCCCGGCGGGAACTTCGAGACGACACGGCGATTGAATATCTCGTCGGCTTCGCTGAATACTCGAGGAAGGTGGGCCGCTAACGGAGGCGTGCGTACGCAATCCGCAGTCGACAAGCAAAGCACCATCATTCCAGACCAACGGATAAGGCCTCGAGAGATCACTGATTGCGCTTCGCCGTGATCAGCACCTCGACCTCATCCGTACGCGGGTTGAGGAAATCGAGCCGCGTGCGCCCGTCCTCCAGCGTGCTCACCGTCGCCGGGGCCGTCGAGTTGGTCAGGGACCAGCCGGCGGGGAGGACGACGGCGTTGGCGGGGCGGCCGAAGGTGCGGTCGAAGACGAGTTCGTCGCCGATCAGCTTGTAGCGTTCGGGGTCGGCGTAGGTCTCGCTCATGCGCAGGCGCAGGCTGCGGCCGTGGGCGAGGGGCTTGAACGGGAAGACCACGACCTCGGCGTCCGGCGTGACGGTCAGGCCCTCCTCGGAAATGCCGGCCGCCGTGGTCGCCGCGCCCTTCAGGATTTGCGCCGGGATCGTCTCGCCGGTGTCGAGGTTGCGGGCGGAGGGGTTGGAGGCGGCGCTGCCGGTGCGCACGACGTTGACGTAGCGGGCCACGCCTTCCTTGGTCTCGGTGTAGTCATGGTACAGATCGAAGCTGTGCGTCTCCGGCGGTTGCAGGAAATACACGATGTCGCGGGTCTGGACCGCGCGGTCCTCCAACTTGGCTTGCACGCTCGACGGACCGGTCGAAACCGAGACGGGTTTGGCGCGGACGACAAGCGGCGCCTCGGCGGGCGTTGTGTTGAGGAAGCTGATCTTCAGCCGGCCGTCCGCCTCGCGCAGGACCTGGGCCGGGTAGTTGGATGACACCAGGCCGTATCCGGCCGGCAGCACCACGGCGTTCTTCTTGATGCCGAGCGAGCGGTCGAACACGATCTGGTCGCCCTCGACACGGTAGCTCTTCGGGTCGGCGTAAGTCTTCTCGATCCTGATGCGCCCCTCCCCGCCGTCAGGCGGCACGGGCCGGGCGAGGTGGACTTCGATGTAGTCCGTTCCCGCGTCCGCGTCGGACCAGCCGGCGGCCTTCGCCGCCGCGCCGGACACCACCTCGAACTTCAGCGGGGCGCCCGTGGCGAGGTCGGCGACGGACTCGTCGGACGCGACGCTGCCCTTGCGGATCGGGTTGAAGAACACCGTCGCGCCGGGGCGGACGGCGGTGATGTCGTAGACGATGCGGAACGCGCCCGAGCCCGGCGCCAGGAGTTCGTAGCGGGTGTAGCCATTGGCCTCGGGCGGGGCGGTTTGGGCTTGCGAGGCGAAGACTAGCGCCGCGACTAGTCCCCAAAACAGCTTCATCGCCCGACGCCCAATTCGACAGGCTTGCCGTGCGGCGTCGCCTCGTAGGCGTGACGCCAGTCTTCGGCGCGGATTTCGAGTTCGGGACCGGCGGCGAGGCCCTTGCTCAGCACGAGGGACTCCAGCGCCGCGAGCCAGCATTCGTAGTACCCCCGTCCGCCGTCGTCGCTTACCCCGGCGCGCTCGCGCGTCAGCGCCGCCGCCCATTCGCTCCAAGTGAAGGCGCCGCGTTCATGCAGGCTGAGCGTCAGGGCGAAGGCCTGAGCCTGCCACGGCTCGGCGAAGGCGCGGGGCTCAGGCGCGTTCAAGGTAGGGCTCCCACAGGTCGATGTGGACGGTGTCGCGTTCCGAGGCCGCCTCGCCCCACAGCTCGCGGGCGGTGAAGCGGACGCCGTAGAGGCGGCGAGGGTCTTCGCCTTTGCCGTGGGCGTTGCTGTCCGGAAAGACGTGGGCGCCGTGGTCGTGGGCGATGACGCCGACGCGGCCCCGGGCGTAGCGTGGCAGGCGGGTGTGGCCGATGGGGTTCAGCGTCCTGGCGCGCACCTTGTCGCCGATGGCGAAGACGGCGGGCGCGGAAGCCGGGCGGCTGTAGGGATGCCGCCGTCGCATCGCGGGTACGACGCCCTCGGCGGTCAGCGGCGCGGTCGCCGCCTCCAGGGCCGTCAGGCCGCTGGCGTCGATCAGCTTGGCGAGCCCTTCGAACCACCGCTCGTAATAGGTTTGCGCCAGATAGCGATCGCCCTGAATCGACTCGCGGGCGTGGCGGCTGACGTCGATGTTCCAGCGTCCCCAGGCGCCCATGGCGAGGGTCATGGCCAGGACCCGGCTCTCCCACGGGGCGTGAAACAGCGGCTCATCCGGGTCCGGCGCCACGGGACCCAGGCCATGCATCCCGCCCATATCGTGGACGCCGTTCATATCAGCGCGGTCCCGATCATGGCGTCGCGGGTGACGAGGTCGGCCAGGGCGTCTTCGGAGAGCTGGTCGGTCCCGGCAGGGCGGCGCGGCACGACGAGGTAGCGCACCTCGGCGGTGGAGTCCCAAACCCGCACCTCGACATCGGATCCCAGGGTCACGCCGAACTCCGCCAGCACGCCGCGGGGATCGATCACCGCGCGGGAACGGTAGGCATTGGATTTGTACCACGTCGGCGGCAGGCCGAGCACCGCCCACGGGTAGCAGGAGCACAGGGTGCAGACGACGAGGTTGTGGACCGTGTCGGTGTTCTCCACCGCGATCATATGCTCGCCCTGGCGACCGGAGATATCCAGTTCGGCGATGACGGCGGTGGCGTCGTCCATCAGCCGCGCGCGATAGGCCGGATCGCTCCAGGCCCTGGCGACGACCCGAGCGCCGTTGCGCGGCCCAACCCTGTGCTCGTACGTGTCGACGATGGCGTCGAGGGCCGCCGGATCGATCAGCCCCTTCTCCGTCAGCACCGTCTCCAGCGCCTTGACCCGCAGCGCCATGTCGGAGGGCGGCTCCTGGCCGTGGTCATGGTCCGGGTGATGGTCGTGGGGCATCCACTATCCTGCGACGTTGCCGATCGAGCGGTGTGGTAGTACCATTGGAGATATAGCATGGGGCTGTGATGGGAATAGCAAAAGTCTTCTGGTCCGGCCGTTCCCAGGCGGTGCGGCTTCCCAAGGCGTTTCGGATCGGCGCCGAGACCGTCAATGTCCGGCGTCAGGGAGACGCCATCATTCTCGAACCGGTGGTCGACGATTGGGACTGGCTCACGAAACTCACCGGCTCCGTGGATGACGACTTCGCTTCGGCGGTCGAGGAAGAGACTCCGCAACAAGATCGTCCGGCGCTCGACTTCTTCGAGTGAAATTCCTGTTGGACGCCAATGTCGTGATCGCGATGCTTCGCGGCCATGAGGCTGTGAATGCCCGGTTCCGGCGGCATCATCCCTCCGACTTCGGCCTTCCAACCCTTGTCGAGCACGAGCTTCTTTACGGCGCCTTTCGTGGCCAGAGGGCGGAGCACAACGTCCGGCAAGTGGACGGTCTAAGATTCTCTGTTCTCGTATTCGACCGCGAGGATGCGCGTCACGCGGCGCGCATCCGGGCTCTTCTCGCGCGCTCGGGTCGGCCCATCGGTCCGTACGATGTCCTGATCGCCGGCCAGGCACTGGCCCGAAACCTGACGCTGGTCACGCACAACATCAGCGAGTTCGAGCGCGTGCCCGGCCTCGCCTTCGAGGATTGGGAGACTGCTTAGAACTCCAGCACGATCTTGCCGAAATGCTCGCCGCCGCGCATCGCCTCCAGCGCCGCGCGGGCTTCGGTGAAGGGATAGACCTTATCCACCACCGGCGCGATGCGGTGGAGTTCGATCGCCCGGCACATCGCCTCGAACATGACGCGGGAGCCGACGGAGACCCCGACCAGCTTCGCCGCCGTGCCGATCATCGAGCCCATCTGCAACGGCTCCGCCGCGCCGCCAAGGACGCCGATGATGGCGATGTGGCCGCCGAGCGTGATGGCCTTCAGGCTCTGGGTGAGGGTTCCGCCGCCGCCGACCTCCATGATGAAATCAACGCCCTTGCCGCCGGTGAGGGCCCGCGCCGGCTTCGCCCAGTCCGGCGTCTCGCGATAGTTGATGACGTGGTCGGCGCCGAGGGCCTTGGCGCGCTCCAGCTTCTCGTTGGACGACGACGTGATGATCGTGCGGTAGCCGGCCGCCTTGGCGAACTGCAGGCCGAAGATCGAGACGCCGCCGGTGCCCTGCAGCAGGACCGTGTCGCCAGGTTCGAGCCGGGCGTCCTCGAACAGCGCCCGCCAGGCGGTGAGCGCGGCGCAGGCCAGGGTCGCGACCTGATGGTCGTCGAGGAAGGCCGGAACCTTGGAGACCCCGTGCTGGCTGAAGACCGCCAGCTCCCGTCCGGCGCCGGGGATCGGCATGCCGAGGGCGGAGGTCAGGCCCACCATGGTCGGCTTGCCGGAGATCCAGTTCTGGAAAAACAGCGTCGAGACGCGGTCGCCGGGCGCCACGCGCGTGACCCCCTCCCCCACCGCCTCGACGACGCCGCAGCCATCGGAGAAGGGTGTCAGCGGCAGCGGCGTCGCGCCGCCGTAGACGCCGTTGATCATCAGGAGGTCGCGATAATTCAGCGACACCGCGCGGATCCGGACGAGGACCTCGCCTGGGCCGGGCCTGGGCTCGGGAAGCTCGACGACCTGGAGGTTTTCCAGTCCGAGATCGCCGACGAGTTGTAGCGCGCGCATATGATTTCCTTTTGAGAGCGGGCGCCGCGCCCGCTCTTGAACGTGCACGATCGGAAATCGCGGACGGGACGCCCGCGCTCCGAAGTCAAAATCAGCCGCCGGGAAGCTCCAACCGCCGGGCGTCGGCCATCCCTTTGTAGAGTTCGAGAAAGGCCCGGTCGGCCTCGACGTCGCCCCGGGCCTCGGCCGCTTCGTGCGCCAGAATCACGCGGCGGCGCAGCTCGGCGTTGACCGCGTCGAGCCTGGACAGGCGGAAGTCGGGCGGACCCTTGAAGCCCTCTCCAAGCCGCTCGCGCATGGCGGTGTTTTCCCACACTCGGACGGCGAGACCCTTTTCCGCCTCCTGAGCGCCGAGGGCGAGCAACATGGCGATCATGCCGATCTTGCCGGCCGCGAACTCACCGGAGGACTCCGGGGGCGTGGGCGCGGTGAGGCTGAGCATCACCCCGGTGATCACATCGGGAAGGGCCGGGGTCATAGCGGCCACTCCAGCAGCTGCCGGGCGAGGATCTCGTCGTGGCGCCGCGCGGTGTACCAGCCGGAAAAGGCGAGGATCGGCTCGAGCATGCCGCCGTCCTTCCACGCCTTGGCCGAAGAGGTCCAGATCGCCTGGCCCTTGACCGAAGCGAACAGCGACCACCATTTCAGCGCCTCGGGATCGACCGTCAGGCCGCTCGCCGCCTGCCAAATCTCAAGCCCCCGCGCGAGCGGGACCATGCCCGAAACGCGGCTGTCGTCCTCGCGCGACCACAGCGGATTGATCGCCCAGCCGAGGTCTTCCAGCGGATCGCCGAGGTGCGCCATCTCCCAGTCCAGCACCGCGATCAGCCTGCCCGCGCCGTCGTGGAGGAAGTTGCCCATCCGGTAGTCGCCATGGACCACGGCGAGCTTGGCCGGCGGCGGGGGCGGCTTGCGTCTCAGGCGGCGGATGGCGGCGCGGACAATGGGCTGGGGGTGCTGCTCGTCGGCCTCGATGACGCCCGCCCAATAGTCCAGCGCGACGCGCCAGCAGTCCTCCGGGCTTGGCCGCGCGGCGACGTCCAGGATCGGCAGGCCCTCGACCGCCTCGCCGGCGATGCGGCCCAGATGGCCAAAGAACTGCTCGCCCATGACCTCGGCATGGTCGCCGAAGGGATCGGCGGCGAAGGGGCTGCCGGCCACGCCGCCGGGGACCTGGGCCATGATGAAGAACGGCCGCTCAAGCTCGGCCCCGGCCTCTTCCAGCACGAGCGCCTCGGGCGCCGCGACGCCCTTCCCGGCGAAGGAGCGGATGGCGAGGAATTCCAGGCGTCGATCGGTCTCGATCAGGCTGCCGGGCGGATCGCGGCGCAGGATCAGGGGGGCGCGCGCGCCCTCGGTCACCGCCTCGAAACGATAGGTTTCCCGGCTCGCGCCGCCGGAGATGCGGGAGAGCCCCTCGACAACTGTCGCAACGCCGCTGGTCCGGGTCAGATAGGCCGCGAGCTGGTCGGCCAGCGTCATGGGCGGATCTTCATTTGGCGAAGTCGAGCAACTGCGTGAAGCCGGACGGCGCGTGGGGACCCATGGCCAGTTGCTCCAGCACGCCCCGGCCCACCGCCTCGTAACCGTCCGCGCCGCGATAGGTGACCTTGCTCAAGGCCTGGACGTGGAGGTGCTGGGGCAGATGGACATCGACATCCGAGAGCCTGAAATCCTCCCGCTCCACCGCCAGCCGGCCGTGCGCCAGACCGTGTCCCCACTTGGGATGACCGTAGCCGAGGCCCAGCATGAAGAACTCATAGTCGGGCTCGTAGATCGCCTCGCGCCCCTCCCCCAGACTGACCACCGCGCGTCTGGCGTGGCGGGTACCGGGCTTCCAGTCGATCGAAACCGAACAGTCGTCGATCTCGTCCATCGCTTCGGCGTTGGAGCCGTCCACCGCCCAGACCGCGCGGCGGTTCCACGGCGCGCCGGAAGCCTCGTCATTGGTGTGGAAGAAGAAACTGCCCTGTTCGAAATTGGTCGGCGACCAGATCCAGAAGAACTGCGGCGCGACCGGCGGCACGATCTCCTGGGCATCCCGCGCGCCCACCGGCCGCACGCCCCAGGAACGGTCGCGGGTGCCGAAGAAACCGTCCACGCTCTGGCGCTTGCCGTCGACCTCGAACCAGCCGCTGTAGCGGCCGTTCTGGGTGAGACGGGTGTAGTCCATGAAGGCGCGGGGGCCGTGGCGGCGGATGAATCTCGGCTCCTCGATCGGCGCCGCGCGGCCGTCGAAGACGATCTCCGCGGCGACGCCGTGCTCGGGCGAATTCACCACCAGCTTCAGCCGTTTCAGCGGCTCCAGGATCTCGATCCGGATCGGCCCGACAGCCAGATCCATCCGCTCCATCTCCAGCCAGCGGCTGGCGTGGAGATTGATCTGCACCCCGTCACGGACCACGCAGAAGGCGGCGTCGGCGATGTTGAGGTGCGGATAAACCCCGAACGCCGCGGCGAAGAAGGCCTCCCCCTCCATGCCGTAACCGTTGAAGAAATAGCGGTCGTAGAAATTCCGGTCGGTCCCCGAATAGGCGATCGGCTCGGGGGTCTGATGTATCGGATAGTCGTCGCCCTTGGTCAGCGCCATAATCGTTTCCTCGGCTTTGGCGTCACCTAAGAGCGCGGGCGCGACGATGGCAACCGTGACGGAGGGGAAAGTCCGGTCGAGCGGGGCTGAGGAGTTGGCTTTAGTTGTTTGTATTTGTTAGTTAATGAGTGATGTGGGGGTTTTTGGCCGTGGCATCTTTTGGCATCTGAAACGGACATTTTCGGGGGTGGAAATGCCGTCGCGAGAAAGGATTTGAACCACCAAGGACACCGAGTTCGCCAAGGGTGAGGAGATTTCCTTCGTCGAGCGACGTTTCCCGAAAGTTTGCGGAAAAGAAGTTTTTTGGACGACGAAGTCGTCGTCGAAACAGGTGGCCCGAGCGCGGACACTCGCAGCACACGCGCGATCGCCACGCCTTGAAATCTCCTTGGCGTCCTTGGTGTCCTTGGTGGTTCAAACCCTCTCCCTCGCCGCCCCAACGGGTCGACGAAATTATATCATATTGCAATATATTTCGACCGATTTCAAGAGCGGCCATCACAACCGGATCGAAATCCGCGTTTCGGGGCTATATCCCACGGCACGCCCCGCCGCCCGGAGAGCAGCGATGACCCACTCGACCTGTCCCGCGCTCGACTACGCCGCGAGCGCCGACACGCTCCATACCCTGCACCTCTTCACCCAGATCGTCGGCAAGGCGCGCCTCGCCCAGACGCCGTGGCTGAACCATTCGTGGAGCGTGCCGCTCTATGTCTCGCCGCGTGGACTGACCACCGGGCTGATCCCGCACGGCGACGGCGCGTTCGACATCGAGTTCGACCTCGTCGAGAGCGTGCTGCGCCTGAGGACCGAGGCGGACGTCGCCGCGTTCGAGCTTCCCGGGCTGACCGTCGCGGCGTTCAACGACCGCTTTCTCCACACCCTGCGCGACCTCGGCGTTCCGGTGACCATCGACGGCGCGCCGAACGAGATGCCCGAGGCGATCCCGTTCCGTGACGACACCGCGCCCCGCGCCTGCGACCCCGACATCGCGCGCAATTTCCACCGCGTCCTGCTCACCGCCGACCGCCTTTTGAAGACCTTCCGCACGTCCTTCCTCGGCAAGGCCAGCCCGGTCCACTTTTTCTGGGGCAGTTTCGACCTTGCCGTGACCCGCTTTTCCGGCCGCCGCGCCCCGCCCCACCCCGGCGGCATGCCCCACCTCCCCGACGCCGTCGCCCGCGAAGCCTACTCCCACGAAGTCAGCAGCGCCGGCTTCTGGCCCGGCGGTCCGGGTTGCGAGGAGGCGGTGTTCTACAGCTACGCCTATCCCGAACCGCCGGGGTTCCGGGAGGCCAAGCTGGACGTGGCCGGCGCGCGGTTCGACGCGGCGTTGGGGGAGTATGTGCTGCCCTGGGCCGCGGCGCGGGCGGCGGCCGATCCTGACGCGGCGGTGATGGGCTTCCTGCAGGCGACCTATGCGGCGGCGGCGGACGGGGGGAAGTGGGATCGGGCGGGGTTGGAGTGTGGGGTTGGCGAGGCGGGCAGGGTTAGATGCGTGTGAAGACGCTCAATTGGAACCTTCCAAAGAGGAAGCGAACGAGCGCCGCCGATGATAGTAGTACGCACCATAGGGGGGACCAATTTTGTCGAACCAGCGATTTCGATGGACAACGCTTCATCGCGCGCTCGACGTGATCGTCGATCACTGCACCAACGCGTCCGTGAAATCGATCATCGAAGAAGTAGGTTGCGGACCCATACTTGACGGAACGAACCCAAGCGAACAGTCGACACCAAAACTAAAAAATCTTCTTTCGAAAGCGTGCAGGCAGATGCCTCCGAGACTGGATCCCGAAGGTGACCTGCTACTAAATCGACTTGTGCGAGAAGCAGCAGCGCTGCTGCCCGCCGAGCCAACGCCGCACCCCTGGTTTACTGCGGCATCCGCACCGCGACCCGTTGATGACGCGTTCCTAAGAAGTCTCGCGGTCGACGGCTGGTTTGTCCGTAGCGGCATATTGGCGCCCACCGCGCCTGTTGAGATTGAACAAGTCCGCTCGGGTCTCCGATCGGCTTTAGAAAATCGGAGTGCGGATGAATCGTTGCGCAGACTTGATCAGCTGGAGCGTGGACTTGATGAGGGTCATTGGGAATCAGCGAACGCGGATGCGCGAGGTTTTCTCGCTTCAGTTTTCGATGTGATTTACTTTGAAAGGCTTGGAGGTGCCGAGCGAGATGGCGCCGCTCGCGCTGCGATTCAGGCCTCCGGCCTCTTCTTTCGCCGAGACCATCGCGACCAGAGCAAATCGCTCGAGAGCAAATTTGTGTCGGCCCTCTTTGATATGTTGGGAACAGAAGGAGCCCACACTGGTGCGGCCGACCAGCTCACGGCCGTTTATCGCTATGACATATGCGTATTGACGGCGGATCATTTCCTCAATCGATCATCTGGTATGATCCAATGATGACATCCCATCTCTCCAAGAGAGCTTCACGAAGCGCGCAGTGTGTCTTCTCCCTGAGGCGGATTGGGTGCAGAGGAGGCGGCGTTCTGCAACTGCTCCTTTCCCGACGCGCTGCGCCGTGTGGCGAACGGGACGTGGTCGGCGCGGTTCGACACGGCGTAAGGTGATGGTGTCGTGCCCCAGGCGTCGACACGGTCAGCGGCCGACCTGTGGGCGCGGCAGACAACGTGGAGTCGTATCAGGCCGAAGTGTGGAACTGCGGAGGTGCCAGCTGAAGGAGGTTGACTAGGTAGGGGAAACGGCGATGAAGGCATCGAGCGTGCTTGCAACACCACCCGTGGATCTCAGGTACTGTTTCACTAAGCGCAGTTACGGTGGCGGGTCAGGAGATCGAGATGTTTCGTGTGATCGCGCTTCAACGGACCACGTTCACGGTTGCGAACTTCCTTTCGTGGGCTCGGGCCGGTGAGTTAGGTCGTGGACTCATAAGCGCGGAGCCATAGCCTGATGCACGCTAGCTTGACTGCGGCGAGGTAGTTTTCGGCGAGTTTGTCGTAGCGCGTGGCGATCCGGCGAAAGTGCTTGAGCTTGTTGAAGAACCGCTCGACCAGGTTGCGCTGTCGATAAAGCTGGGGGCTGAAGACGAGGTCATCC